>JAHBWZ010000001.1 GCA_019636755.1 Phycisphaeraceae bacterium
GGCGCGCGCGCGCGAGCGCGACCGGGCGGTGTCGTTCATGACGTCGTCGGTCGAGGCGCACCCGCGCGGGCCGATGCGGTCACGGCTCCACGATCATCTCCATCCGCACAGTCTCGCCGCTGTCGAGCGTGAGGTCCGTGTAGAAACGGGCGCCGTCGGTGCGGCGCGGATAGAGGCGGCCTCGCATCGCGACCGCGACCGACTCGCCGGGCTCGAGCGTGATCGGGAGCCGACGATACTCGGGAAGGCTCCAGACCGTGTTGACCGTGTGTGCCGAGTCAACGAATGTCGCCGGGGCCGCGCCTTCGTTGTGCAGGGTGAAGGTGTGATGCAGATCGACGAACCGCGCGGTGCCGGCCGAGACATCACCCGTCCGGACATCCGTGATACGGACGATGCGGTCGCCGGTGATCCGGACCTTCGCGTCGGCCTGGTGCGGCGCCGTCCCGCCGGTCGAGGTGCAGCCGGCCGTGGTCGCGAGTGCGAGGGCGCAGAGGAACAGTGCTGAGGTGTTCATTCCGGGGGATCTCCGTTCGGGCATGTCGTCGGACTCCGGACGATCGTGCATGGGTCGTTCGAACGCGTGTGCGGAGTGACGAGGCCTGCCCGACGTCCGGTTCCAGCCCCGCGTGCCGCTGGAGTGCTTCCGCGGGCAACGCCGCGGCAGGCACCCCATTGCCCCGACCGGGAGAGATTCCAGCATTTCCACGACGACGCCGCCCGCCGGGGCGGCGCGATCGGCGACTGAGGTCGACGGAGGATCGCGCTGATGCCAGGCGTGCAAAGGTGGGCCGGGCGGACGCCCGCGACCATCGCGCGCCCCGCCGGCAACGCCCACGCAGCCGGCCTGCGAGCCGCGGCACCACAGCACGACGCCGACGATCCCCTGGCGGTGTGCGCATCGAGGCGACGATCCTCACGGCGGACCAGGGGCGGCTCAGCGCGGAAGCACCGTCTCCGGCGCTCGCTCACCTGCCGTGATCTCCACCGCCAGCCGGTTCTCCGCCGGCGGCAGCGGACACGTCGCGTACGGCGTGAACGCGCAGGGCGGGTTCGTGGCGCGGTTGAAGTCGATCACCGTCCGGCCACCGACCGGCGCGGGCACATCCAGGAACCCGGTCACGTTCATGATCTCGATCGTCTCCCCGGGTGCGGGCGGGACCACGCGGGCATCACACAGCGCGTCGCGATCGAAGGGGAACCGATCGATCCCGCGGAACGCGCGGCGCACGGGGCTCTCCGCGTCGCGCACGCGCAGCGCGAGCCGCCCGTTCCGCCGGACCAGCGTGAACGAGACGCGCCCGCTGCGCACCACCGAGGGCGCCCCCGCGTCATCCGCCGTGAGCGGCTGCCCGGGCGCGCCGCGCGCGACCTCGACCGCCGCGCCCGGTCGCGGATGAAAGCGGACCAGGTCCCCGTCGACCTCGAACGAGCCGATCACCGGCGCCGCGCAGCCGTCGTACCGGAGGGAGACGTGTGCATCGCCGCCCCCCTGCCCCGCCGGGTGATCACCATCCTCCAGGAAGACGAGCCCGACCAGCGTGAGCCATCCGTCGGGCGCGGCCAGGGCCGTGAGCCGCTGCGCGTGCCACGCGTCCCACGCGGCCTGCGCTGCGGGCGCGCCCGGTGCGTCCTCGCCGGGGGCGCGTTCCGGCGCCGCGGCGCAGCCGCCCGCGACGAGCATGACGACAGGAGCGAGCAGGGCAAGGAGGAGGTGTGACTCGGCGGTCATCTGTATCCGTGTGTGCGAGCCACGCGAGCCGCGTGGCCGGACATCGGGGCGATCAGGACTGAGGCGCAGTGTACCGGCACACATCGATCGGGAACCGGCGTCCGACCGGTCCGCGCCCGCGCCGTGCATCGGCACACGCGCGTCCGGCACGATCAGGCCCGGCTTGCCCTGGATCCGCCGCCGGTCTCAGCACGATCGACGGCGTCGGCGGCGCGTGTCCGCGTGCATAAGGGAGGACGGACGCGTCGCGGGACGGTCTGCGCTCAGTGCCGGATGAGATACACGTCATACCGCAGCAGAGTCCCCCGGATCACGTGATCCGGCAGCACCGTTGACCTGGCGTCGACCCGGGAAGCGCCGCCGGCGGCGGTGTCACCGGCGCATGCGCCCGCGGAATCGCCCGGTGTGCCACGACTGCTTGCATCCGTGCCGGTTCCATCACCATGCCCGCCGGCATCGATCACTGGTGACCTGCCTCGTCTCTTCACGACGACCCGTCGGCGGGCGGTCCGCCGCGCGATGGCGAGGAGGTCCGCGGCGTCGGGGTCGTCACCGACGACCGCGCGGAGGAGGCGCAGGGGCAGCGGCGCGAGCGCGGAGGCGCGTCGGCGCGGTTCGAACATGGGATCCAGGTAGATGACGTCGGGCGCGGGGTCGAGGGTGGGCAGGATGGTGCGCGCGTCGCCCGTGCGGAGGTCGATGCGCCGCGCGATGGCCCGGGCTCGGTCGGTGCCGGCGGCGAGCGCCGCGAGTGCGCACTCGATCATGTACGCGCCGAGGGGCGAACGTTCGATCGCGATGACGAGCGGGGCGAGCGCCGCCAGGAGCACGGTGTCCTCGCCCAGGCCCGCGGTTGCATCCACGACCAGGTCCCGGTGATCGCCCAGCGCGCGGCCGAGCGCGGAGCGCCGGCCCGGCGGGCGCGCGGCCAGGGCGGCGTGGTCCGGCCGGTAGCCGCCGCGCTCGGGCTGCGCGCCGCTGCGCAGAACGGGACCGCTGGCGGTCAGGCGCAGGATGACGTCGCCGTCGTGCGTTTCCTGCACGGGCGGCGTCGTGGCGCCGCGCACGCGGCCGTGCGCCAGCCGCGTGCCCGGCGTCACCAGGGTGCCGCCCAGGCGCGCGGCGAGGCGCCGGGCGTCGTCCGCGCGGACGGGGTCATCGGCTTCGATCCACAGCACGGGTCGTGACGATACCCGGTCGTCGGCGGGGCGCGCCACTGGCGCGGCATCGCACCGCGGGCCGGTGATCTTCCGCCGGCATGGGGGCGGAGCCGGGCAGTCGCGCGGCGGTGCCGGCGTCATGCGCACGCGCGATTGGTGGCTCGATGTCGTTCGATGACCTCGGGTTGACCTCGGGTTGACCTCGGGTTGACCTCGGGTTGACCTCGGTCCCCCCTGATCACTCGGATTTCCGTCCGGGGGCGCGAGCGCAGGGGGGGCTGAGGCCCCCCCTGCAACCCCCTTGCGCGCATGGGGGTGGTTGGGGGTCAGCCGGCGCGCGAGTGGTCGGATGGGCGCGCATCGGGTCCAGGGTCGCGCGCCGGGGACGTCCGGCGAGGACGGCGCGTCCGCGACCGATGATTCGCGCGCCAGGGCGCTCCCGCGGTCGTCCATCCGTCGGGGGGGTTGCAGGGGGGCGCTTCAGCCCCCCTGCGCATGCGCGTGCAGAGGGCGACGGCGTGCACGGCGACGTGCTCGAGCGCGTCGTCAGATCACTGACTCGTTCCGCGTGCGAGCGCGCGCTCGATTGCTCGATGTCTGTCAAGGACCGCGGTTGACGATTGGTCCTGTTGATCACGCGGATTTCCGTCCGGGGGCGCGAGCGCAGGGGGGGCTGAGGCCCCCCCTGCAACCCCCTTGCGCGCATGGGGGTGGGTGTGGTCAGCCGGCGCGCGAATGGTGGTGGCTGCGCGCATTGCGGTCAGCGTCGAGCGATGAGGACGCCTGCCGACGACGAGGCGTCCGGCGTGCCTTCGTCATCCCGCCGTCGCTGCGATCCGCTCGAACCCGGATGCCATCGCCGCGACCAGCGCGTCGATCTCCGCCTCAGTCATCGGCGTGGAGAGCGTGGCGGAGCAGCTGTTGATCATCATGATGCCGGACGCGAAGAGGTGATCCAGCAGCAGGGTCGTCCGGCGCTTCTCGTCGGGCGTGGGGAACGCTTCGCGGTAATTGCGCGGCGGCGTGGACTTCATGTGCACCCGGAACATCGAGCCGGTGCCGGTCACGCAGGCGGGGATGCCCGAGTCGCGGATGGCCCGCTCGATCCCCTTGATGGCGCGATCGGCGAGCGTGTTGAGGCGCGCCACCGCCGGCGCATCGTACTTCTCCATCGCGGCCAGTCCCGCCGTGAGCGTGATCGGATTGGCGGAGAAGGTCCCCGAGTGCGGGAAGAGCAGTCGGCCCGCGCGCCGCGGGTTCATGACATCCATGACCTCCGCCCGGCCGGCGACCGCGCCCACGGGGAATCCCCCGCCGATCATCTTGCCCAGCGCGGTCAGGTCGGGCCGCACGTCGAAGCGCGACTGCAGTCCGCCGACTTCCGTGCGGAACGTGATGACTTCATCCAGCACCAGGAGCGCCCCGTTCCGGTCCGTCCAGTCCCGGATCGCGCGGACGAACCCGGGGTCGGCCGGGACGACGCCGACGCGATGCGGCATGAGGTCGAGGACCACGCACGCCAGGTCAGCGGCGTGCCCGTCGAGGATGGCGATCGCCCGCTCCGGATCGTTGAACGGGATGATGACCACCTCCTGCATCGCGGACTCGGGCGTGCCGTGGACCAGCGGGACGCGGCGCGGTCGTTCCACGTCGCCCCAGGTCGACGGGTCGGACTCCTGGCTGATCTCCACGTAGTCGTACGCGCCGTGGTACGCGCCTTCGACCTTCGCCAGTTTCGGCCGGCCCGTGAAGGCGCGGGCCGCCTTCAGGGCCACCATGAGCGCCTCGGTGCCGGAGTTCACGAAGCGGATCTTCTCGAACGACGGGGCGCGCCCGCACAGGTGCTCGGCGTAGCGCACCTCCACCTCGGTGGCCATCGTGAACGCCGTTCCGCGCGCCAGTTGCGCGGTGACGGCCGTGACGATCCCGGGGCAGGCGTGCCCGTGAATGAGCGAGGCCATGTTGTTCGCGAAGTCGATCCGCTCCACGCCGTCGACATCCGTCACGCGGCAGCCCGCGGCGTGATCGGCGTAGAGCGGATGCGGATCGCGGAGCACGGTGTTGCGGCTGACGCCGCCGGGAAGCACGCGGAGGGCGCGTTCGTAGAGCGCGGCGCTGCGGGAGGTGGCGGCCGGGGCGTGTGTCAGTTCAGGCATCGGTTGAACGTTCCGCGATGAGCGCGATGGGCGGAATGGGCGCGACAGGAAGGACCGGTGCGCCGGTGCGCGCGCGGATCAGGTCGAGATCGACGCCGGGGGCGGGTTCGACGAGCCTGAATCCCGCGGGCGTGATGTCGATCACCGCAAGGTCCGTGTACACGCGGTCGACGACGCGAAGGCCGGTGAGCGGATAGGTGCAGCGCTCGACCAGCTTCGGTTCGCCGGTCCGCGTGCAGTGCTGCGTGACGACGAAGATCCGCTTGACGCCGGCGACGAGGTCCATTGCGCCGCCGACCGCGGGAATGTCGTCGTCCGCGCCCGTGGACCAGTTCGCCAGGTCCCCCTGCTGCGACACCTGCATCGCGCCCAGCACGCACAGGTCGAGGTGGCCGCCGCGGATCATGGCGAAGCTGTCGGACTGGTGAAAGAACGAGGCGCCCGGGATCGCCGTCACCTGCCGCTTGCCCGCGTTGATGAGTTCGGGATCGCCCCGGCCCGGTGCGGGCGACGGGCCCATGCCGAGGAGGCCGTTCTCGGTGTGGTAGATGAGTTCACGGCCCTCGGGCACGAAGCGGGCGACCAGTTCCGGGATCCCGATGCCGAGGTTGACGTACGAGCCGTCCGGGATGTCCTGCGCGACGCGCGCCGCCATCTCGTCACGCGTCCAGCCGAGGACCTGTCCGGTCTCCGAGGCCGCCCGTGTCATGGGTAGGACGCCCCTGCCGCGACCAGTTCCGACTCGTGCGCGGGACTCGGAACGTGGACGACCCGATCCACGAAGATGCCCGGCGTGACGACGGCCTCCGGGTCGATGTCACCCGGCGGCACCACGTCTGACGCCTGCACGATCGTGATCCTGCCCGCCATCGCCATGAGCGGTCCGAAGTTCCGCGCGGTCCGGTTGTAGACCAGGTTGCCGTGGCTGTCGGCCCGCCGCGCCTTGATCAGCGCGAAGTCCGCCGTCAGTCCGTGCTCCATCAGGTACTCGCGATCGCCGAAGCGGCGGTGTTCCTTGCCTTCGCCGAGCGGCGTCCCGACCGCGGTCGGCGTGTAGAAGGCCGGGATGCCCGCGCCGCCCGCCCGGATGCGCTCGGCCAGCGTGCCCTGGGGAACGAGTTCCAGCCGCGTGTACCCGCTTCGATAGAGTCCGGGGAAGACGGTGGAGTTCGCGGTGCGCGGGAACGAGCAGATCATCTTCGCGACGCGACGCGCCTTGAGCAGCGCCGCCAGTCCGACCTCGCCGCTGCCGCAGTTGTTGCTGATCACGGTGAGGTCGCGCGCCTCCTGGTCGATGAGCGCGTGGATGAGTTCGATCGGACTGCCGGCTTCGCCGAAGCCGCCGATCATGACGGTCGCGCCGTCGTGGATGTCCGCGACCGCCGCGGCCGGGCTCGCCACCCGCTTGTCGATCATGCAGGGATGCCCGCGGCGGCGCACCCGCCCGTGCTCACCGGGGCCAGGCCCGGCTTCCTGACGCGCGTGTAGTCGTAGAGGCCCGCCTCGTCGAAGAGGACGCGATCGTCGTAGCCGTCGAACCAGAGCGCCTCCGGGTTGCGGCCGACGATGCAGACCTTGCCGCGGTCGGAGGCGCGGCCCGCGTTCCGCAGGATCTTGAAGATGACGACGCCGTTCTCGCTGCCGGCCAGCCCCGGGATCGGCCTGCTGGTCACGGCGTTGACCTCGGTCTTGCCCTTGTAGTGCGTGATCGAGAGCCGGGCGTGGGTCTCGACGCCGGAGAGTCCCTTCTGGGACTCGTTGAGCACGTTCCACGCGGTCTCGATCGGGACGTTGAAGGCCCGGTACGCGACGATGTCCCGGCCGCAGAAGAAGTAGTGATTCTCCGCGCCCGCCCGCTTGATCTCCCGCTGCAGGATGCGCAGCGCGTCCGGATCGTCGTTGATGCCCTTGATGATGGGCGCCTGGTTCTCGACGGTCAGCCAGCCGCGCGAGACGAGATCGCGCATCGCCTTCCCGGTGGCCGGGACCCACTGCTTGAAGCCCTGGGCGTCCTCGATGTAGTGGCCGTCGGGATCCTTGGCGAGGAACTCATCGGGATGCTCGAAGTGCACCATCATGTGGAGACCGACCTGCGGATAGGTCTCGTGGAACCGGTCCAGCATGGCGAGGAAGGGCGCGTCGAACCGCTGCGGGTAGAACGCCATTTCCTTCGTGCCGATGCGGATCGACTCGACGTCGGACTCGGCCAGCGCCGCGAGCCAGGCACCGAGCTTCGCGTTGTTGAGCACCATCGGGTCACCGCCGGACAGCAGGATTTCGCGCAGTTTCTCGCGGCCGCTCTCCGGATGCACGCCGCCGTTCCGGGCGACGGCCTCGTTGTGTGCCCGGATGTACGCGGTGATCTCCGGGATCTGCGCCAGGCCCTTCTTCGCGACCGTGCCGTCCTGCCGCTTGATCTCCTTCCGGGCGATCAGTTCCTCGCGGTAGCAGAAGCGGCAGTGCGCCGAGCACGTGGACACCACGTACATCAGGCCCATCTCGTACTTGTGCAGCAGGCCTTCGACGGGGCTGTAGTCCATCTGGAAGCCGGGGTCCTCGGACCCGGCGAGGTCCCTCGTCTCGTCCGGGCTGGCCTTGACGATGCGCTGGATGGCGGCGCTGTGTCTGGCCAGTTCGTAGTAGTGCCGGGTGATCTTGACCGGCATGCGCGACTCCACGTCGCGCTCGCTGCCCTTGAGTACACGCAGCTGAACGATCTCGTCCGGGCTGTAGAAGTTGAGCATGTCCGCCGGGGCGCGCTCGTCGAAGAACGGCGCGAGCCCGTTGATGATCTCGCGCACGTACTTCGGATCCTCGATACCGCCGAGGAACGCCTGTTCCCGTTCGGTGGGGACATAACCCTGCTTCTGAATCATGGACGGGGCTCCCGGGGGAGTGGGGTGGTGGTCGCGGGTGGCGAGGGCCGCCGGACGCGGTCGGACCTGGCGCGAAACGCGGGCGGGTACCAGCGTACCGCGCGGTACCGCGAAGACAATGGACGCCGGACTCGGATCGGAGGGCGGCCGATGGTGATCGGCTTCATCCGGCGCCGTGATCGACAGATTGATCGTACGGGGTGCGCGGGGCCGGAGGCGCTGCCGTCATGACACCCGGGCCGCCGCGGGTCCATCGGCCCGCGCGCTCACCCGGTTTCCGGACCGGCGTCCGGTGGTGGTTCCCCGGGGGTCGGAGTCGGCCGAGGCCGGCGGTCGACGGGGCGCCCGCGGTTCCGGCACCCGGGCCGGGGAACCGCGGGCGATCGCGGTGGCCAGATCTGGAGATCAATGTCTAGAATCGACCGTCCGTCGCAACGACCCTCGACACGTCGCCGGCACGGCCGGCCCGATGGCGGGCTGGCACTCCGGGGGTCCGTTGTGCCGGCCGTCCCCCCCACTCCCTGCCTCCGCCGGCACACACCCACCCCCGGACGCCCATCGCCATGCGGAACCCCCGAACCCTCGCCGTTCTCTCCACAGTCACCGCCGTCCTCGCCGCCTGCACCGCCGCACCGGATCAGCGCACCGGCGCCCTCCCGGCTCCGGAAGCGGCGGCGGCTGCCTGGAACGAGCAGACGCCCGTCGGTCGGATCGTGCGCGACCAGCCGGAGACGGCGCGGATCTTCGCCCTCGTCGAGATCGACTACTGCTGCGGCGGCGACGCGTCCCTGGGAGAGGCAGCGGCCGCGAAACAGGTCAACGTGCACCGGTTGCTCAACGCACTCGCCGCGGTCCGCGGAGGCCCGGTCGACGGGGCGACGCAGGTCCTGCCGCACGCGACGGTCGACGACCTGATGACGCACATCATCGATGTCTACCACGCCCCGCTGCGCCGTGACCTGCCGGACCTGGAGGACCGCATCGCCACCGTTGTCCGTGTCCACGGTGACGGACATCCGGAACTGCCGGAGGTCCAGGTGACGTTCCGGGCGCTGCGTGCCGGCATGGAGCAGCATCTGCAGGTCGAGGAAGCGCGTGTCTTCCCGGCGATCGCCCACCTGGCCGCGGGCAGGCCGGTCGATGCCATGGAGCCGATGATCCAGGCGCTGTACGATGATCACGACGAGGTGGCCGCGGCACTGCAGACCCTGCATCGTCTCACGAACGGCTATGCGCCCCCGACCCGCGCCTGCGCGCTGTACCGCGGCGTGCTTCGCGATCTCGACCATCTGGAGCGACAGACCATGGCGCACGTGCACCTGGAGAACCAGGTCCTGCTGCCCAGGGCGCGTGCGATGCTTCCCCGATGATCGGGCCCCGCGCGGGTCGCCGACGCCCGGGACCGACCCGGCATGGTGACCGGTCCGCGGACTCACCCCGGTACGGCGGTGCGGGTACGCTTCGCCCGACCGATGAAGATCGATCTCACCGAATCCGTCGCGGCCGGCACCGACGCCGGCACGCTCTGGCGGCGCGTGCTGGAGCCCGGCGCCGTGATCGGGCTTCTCGGTGGCACCACGTCGGACGTCCGCGACTATGCGGATCCCGATGAACCCGCCGCCCGCGGCCACACGTTCCGTTCCACCGGGATCGGCGGTGGTCTCTATCACGCGCGGATCGACGAGTGCGTCGAGCCGGTGACGGTGTCGTATGTCATCTGGCGGGATGACGCGCCGGAAACCGTCGCGCTGCTGACCTGGTCCATCGCGGTCGAACGCTCACGCACGGTGCTCACCGGGACGCTGAACATGGACCTGCCCGTCGAGACGCTCCTGGCGTCCTTCTCGCCGGCGACCGCCCTCGCGCTCCCGATCGTGCAGCCGTTCGTGGCGCGGTCGGTGCGGAACCGACTGCGGCAACGACTCGTCGCGATGGCGGACGGAGCGCGTTAGGCGGAGGGGCGCGGCCACCGCCGGCGGCGCCCGGACGCCGCGGGGCCATGCGCTACTTCGGCGGCTTCGGCACGTGCTGATCGATCAGGATCGGATTGCCGTCGGGATCGACGAGCATGATGTGCGCGGGGCCCGTCGATGATGCATCGGCGGTCGCGGTCAGGGGGATGCCGCGGCTGGCGAGCGCCCGCTGGATGTCGCGCACGTCATCGAACTCGGCGAGCGGGTGCCCGTCTGCATCCCAGCCTGGGTTGAAGGTGAGGATGTTCCGCTCGAACATGCCCTGGAACAGCCCGATCGTGGCGTGTCCGCTCCGCAGGATCACCCAGTGCTGCGCCGGATCTCCGCCGATCATGCGGAAGCCGAGCGCTTCATAGAACGAACGCGAGGCCGCGAGATCCGCGGTCGCAAGACTGACCGAGAAGTTCCCGAGCTGCATCGCCGGTTCGGGCGCCTGCCGGGCGGCGCGAGACTCCGTGGCGCCGGTCGCGGCGCAGCCGGCGGTCACACACAGAAGAAGCGTCGCGGCCGGATGTCTCAGGGGATATCTCCCGCGATGCTGTATGGGATGCAGGGAAACCTTCATGGTCGGCTCCGATCGGGTCCGGGGGATGCCGGCAGCGTACCGCCGCACCGGGTGCGGCGGTGCAGCGCGCCGGGAGGCACCGGTGCCCGCCGCGCTGAAGAACGCCGCTGCCACGTCGGCCCCCGGCCGGTGCTCACGGGCCGCGGACGACGGTCAGGGCGACATCGGTGTCCAGGACCCGCGCGTGCGCCGGCAGGTCCGTGCAGGCGCACCGGATCCGCCGCGTGATCGCATAAGGCTCGCGCTCGACCCGTCCGGTGAAGTCATGCACCCACACGGACACCTCGCCACAGTCATGGACAACCGCGGTCAGCAGGTCCGTGACCACCGCGTGCAGGCCGTCGCCGGGACGGGGCGCTGTCCGCATCGACGCGATGGCCCGCTCGATCTTCGCCTCGCTCCAGCCCAGCCGCCGGTACTTCGCCTCCGCCCGCGCGCGATCGTTGGGCGGACCGGTGCCGGGGCGCTGGTACCACGCGCAGGAGCACCCGCCGCCAGTCACGAGCAGCGGCGTGCGCGCCGGTCCGGCGGCCTCGACCGCGGACGGGTTGCCGGTCCGATCGATGCGGAGCCCGGGTTCCGCATGCCGCCGCGCCACCGCATCGGCGACCTCCGCGGGGACGGCCATGGTGATGAAGAAACACATGGGGCCGTGAGTATCCACGCTCGGGCGGCCGCATGCCTGCGGCGCCGCCGCGCCGAAGCAGGCCCGGTACACTCGGACCGTGGCCGGCCCGGCGCCGGCCCGGAGCGGACGACCGGTCCTGCCCGACCGGACCGTCGGAGGCGCATCACGATGACGACCGCCATGCCGCACCCATCCCTCCGCTCCCTCGGCGCGGAGATCGGCCGGGTATCCGCACAGCACATCGACCGGGTCTTCAGGTCGGTCCTCGCCGGCCCGGGCGTGGTCAGCGAGTCGCGCTTCCTGCGCCTGATCACCGGCGAACCGCATCCCTTCGGGAACTTCGCGCTGGTCCGCACCCCGGCGGATGCGCCGGGCCTGCAGGCGGCGATCGAGCCCCTGCTGGCGTGCGGGGCGCCGTCGGCGGTCCTCTTCACCGAGCCCGCCTCCGCGGCCGCGGAAGGCGTGCTGCACGGCGCCGGGTTCGAGCCGCACGGCGCGATGCCCGCGATGGCGGTCGACATCGATGCCCTGACCGCCCTCGACCTGCCGGACGGATACACGTGGGCGCGATTCGGTCCCGATGCCGACGCCGACGCGTGGACCGACGCGTTCTCCATCGGCTACGAACTGCCGCGCGGCGTCGGCGAGCGCTTCTCGCCCGCCGCGATCCCGGCCGGTTCGAACGCGGCGGACGCGATCCGGTTCTACGCGGTCCTCCGCGATGACCGCATCGTCTCGACGTCGATGATGTATCTCGCCGACGGCGTCGCCGGGATCTACTGCGTGTCGACCGTTCCGGATGAGCGCGGCAAGGGACTCGGGGCGTACTCGACCGCGGCGCCGCTGCGGCGCGCCCGGGCGCTCGGATATCGCGTCGGCGTGCTCCAGTCATCGCCGGCCGGTCACGCCGTCTATCGCCGCCTGGGGTTCGTCGACGTCGGCACCGTGCCGCTCTTCGTGCGGATCCCGACGTGACCCGCCCGGCGCGGTGCGCCCGTCATCCGGCCGATCCCCGCGCCGGCACTGGCGGCCTGACCGGGGTGTGGGACCGGTTACGCCGCGCGGCCCATGCGGACCAGCCATCGCTGGTGCGACGCGATCGCGGACCAGATGGTCCGGTGCGCTGAATAGCGGATGCCGAACTCGCGGCACGTGTCCTCGACGAGTCTCGAGAGCGCCGGGTAGTGCACGTGACAGATCCGGGGAAAAAGATGGTGCTCGACCTGGAAGTTCAGACCGCCCAGGAACCAGCAGAGCACGCGACTGCCGCGGGCGAAGTCCACCGTGGTCTGGACCTGGTGCACCGCCCACCCGGTCTGCATGCGCTGCCCGCCCTTCTCGTCGTCGACCGGCACCGGGAACTCGGCTTCGGCAACGCAGTGCGCAAGCTGAAAGACGACGCTGAGAACGACGCCGCTCACGAAGGCGGCGATCGCGTAGACCGACACCACCGCCCACGCGGGGTGCAGCAGCATGGGGATCACGAACGCGATGGAGAAGAACACCGCCTTGCCGGCGATGAAGATCACCAGGTCCCAGCCCCTGGGGCGCGGGATCGCATGCTCGCCGATCCGGCCGACGATCACGTTGTAGAAGTCGTCCACGAAGTGCCACTTGATGGCCAGGAAGCCGTAGAGCAGCCAGAGGTAGATGCCCTGGAACCGGTGGAACCAGTAGCGCTTCTGCTGCGGCGACAGCCGACCGAGCGCGCCCACGTTGATGTCGTCGTCGTGGCCGTCGATGTTCGGATACGTGTGGTGAAACGAGTTGTGCTTCCAGTTCCACAGATAGGAACTGCCGCCCATCATGTCCAGCGTGAGCGCCATGAGCCGGTTCACCCAGCGCCGGTCGGAATATGCCTTGTGCCCGCCGTCGTGCTGGATGTTGAACCCGATGGCTGCGACCGAGACGCCCAGCACGATCGCGAGCGGAACGACGGTCCACCATGCGGTCGCGACGAAAAGCAGGGCCAGGTAGGCCGAGAGGAACCAGGCGAGAATCGTGGCCGTCTTCACGTACATCGCCGGACAGTCCCGCCGGCGCCTGCCCGTGCGCTCGAAGTAGGCGTCTGCGCGCTGTCTGAGTTCCTGGATGAAGCGGTCACCGGCGGTGTACTTGAGGCCGGGGGCGGAGATCGGCCTCGGGGATTGGGTCGTCTGCATGCTGATTCCTGGTCGGAGCGGATCCCCCGGGGCCCGGGGGGGCGTGCGCGGTCTGGACATCCTGTCTCGCCGGCCCTGGCGCGGTGGCGTCACCGCCCGGCTGCCACGGCGCGGATACCACCGCCCGGATAGCGGCACCGCCGCTGGCGCGACAGGAAAGCCGTCGCGGACGGCGGCGGAGGGCGGTCATTCTATTCGTCCGCGTGACGTGCCGCCAGACGACAGGTGGGCAGACGCGCGGTCTGACGGCGTGCCGATTCGCGTCTGTCGATCCGAGCGTGCCGGCGCCGCCCCGACGGCCACCGGTCGGTCCGTCGGATCAGACCGGCCCGCGGATCACCGTCCGGTGTCCTGCGTCGATGCCTGTGCCGCGGGTGCGCCGGCTGGCATGAACAATCGCGGCGCGGCCTCCCGCAGCGCGACAATGCAGGCGCGCAGGTGGCTCTCCTCGTCGATCCCGAACGCCTGCGCCACCTCGGCGCAGCCCGCGGCCACGTCGGCGCGGCTCACGCCTGCCGCGAACGCCCTGTCCCGGAGTTTCTTCCGGACGCTCGCCGGCTCCAGCCCGTCGAAGCGGCCCGGCCGGACGCGGGCGCACGCCGTGATGAATCCGCTGAGTTCGTCCACGGCGAAGAGCATCGTGGCCATCGGCGTGGTCCGCGGTGTCCCGGTGTACCCGGCGTGTCCCATGATGGCGTCGAGGATCTCCGCGTCGACGTCGCCGCGCGAGCGCAGGTGTGCGACGGCGGTCATCGGGTGTTCCGCGGGCGTCGGATGGCGCTCGTAATCCAGGTCGTGCAGGAGCCCGGCCACCGTCCATCGATCGACCTCGTCGGGGGCCAGCCGGCGGGCGTACGCCGCCATGCACGCGGCGACCCCCTCGCAGTGGGTCCGCAGTGCCTCGCCGGCGACCCAGGTGTGCAGCAGGTCACGCGCTGCGTCCACGGTGATCGAATGCATGCGATCCGACATGGCCGCGGATGGTACGGGATCGGCCCGGCGCTACTCCCGGAGAAAGAGTCCGTAGGCGCGCGACCGCGCCGGATCCGACCCGTGCACGGTCCCGAGGACCATCCGGCGCCCCGTGCGGGGCGAGGAGAAGCGGCGTTCGCCGCCCCGGTCGAGCAGCGCGCTGAAGGAGAAGAGGCCGGTCCGCGCGTGGTGATACTCGTTGGTGCCGCCCTCGCCCTGCGTGGATCCGGCGGCGGCGGTGAACTGGTTGACACCGCCCTCCACGACCAGCACCGCGATCGACTGGTGCGCTGCAGCGTACCGGCCCGCCCCGGGAGGTGGCCGGGTCACGCCGTCCCGCGGGTATCCTGCGGCGCGATGTCAGAGGAGGCGACTCCGTACAGGGTGCTGCGATACCGCGACGACCGGCCGGCCGAGCCTGCGCACGAGGAGGTTGCCCGGGAGGCGCCGCTCATCATCCGGCTGGCCGGGCGCGATGTGGGCGTGACGATGCGGACGCCGGGCCATGACGCGGAACTCATCCCGGGTTTTCTCTTCGGTGAAGGCGTCATCGCGCGGCGCGCCGATGTCCGGGCCATCCACCCGTGCGATGCGGCCGCGGGTGACTGCCTGGACGTGACGCTGGCGCCGGGCGTTCCGGTGGACTTCGCGCGGCTCAGCCGGCACGTGTTCGCGTCGTCGAGTTGCGGCATCTGCGGCTCGGTCAGCATCGAGCGCCTTCGGGCGCGCGTTTCGAGGGCGGGAGACGGGCCGCGCCTGGACCCGGCCGTCATCCATGCCCTGCCCGGCTCGCTGCGCTCGGCGCAGCCGACGTTCGACCGTACGGGCGGTCTGCACGCGGCCGCGCTGTTCGATGCGGACAGTCGTCGCCTGGTGGTGCGGGAGGACATCGGGCGTCACAACGCTGTGGACAAGGTCGTGGGTCATGCCCTCTGGTCGGAGATGCTGCCGCTCGTCCGGCACATCCTCCTGGTGAGCGGCCGGGCATCGTTCGAGATCGTGCAGAAGGCCGCCTGCGCGGGGATCCCCGTCGTGGCGGCGGTGTCGGCGCCGTCGTCGCTGGCGATCGACCTGGCGCGCGACCTGAACATGACGCTCATCGGATTCCTCCGCGACGGACGGTTCACCGTCTACGCCGGCGCGGAGCGGCTCCGCGCATCCCAGGGGCGCGCGGCGGGGATCACGGATCCCGCCGCGCACGCGGATCGTCCGCCGGGGTGACGACCGGGGACGAGGCGCCGGGGCCCGTGATCACGTCGCTGCTTCCTCCGCCGGCGACAGCGCCACCGCCACGACCTTGTAGTCCGGGCAGCGGCTGGTCGGGTCCGTGTACGGGCCGACGACGCGATTGGTCTGCGTCTGCGGGAAGTGGAACGAGAGGAACACGGTGCCCGGGATCATCCGGCGGGAGAGCCTGGCCGGTGCGACGGCCTGTCCCCAGCGGCTCGTGATGCGGACGCGCGCGCCGTCGTGGATGCGGAGCCTGGCGGCATCCTCCGGGTGCAGTTCAAGGTCGTCCTGCCCGACGAGCGCGGCGCTGGGTGTCCGGCGCGTCATCGTGCCCACGTTGTAGTGATCGAGCACCCGCCCGGTGATCAGCACGTACGGATGGCTCCCGTCCGTCGCGTCCTGCGGCGGCGCATACTCGACGCACATGAGCAGCGCCCGGCCGCGGACGAAGCCGTCGGCGTGCACGGTCCGCGTGCCGGGATGGTCCGCATCAGGACAGGGCCACTGCAGGCCGTCCGCGCCCAGTCGCGCATACGACACGCCGCCGAAGAGGTGCGGTGCCACCTGCGCCAGTTCGTCCATCACCTCCGACGGCCGGGTGAACGCCCAGCGTCCGTCGCGTCCGGACATCGCCCGCGCGACGTCGCGGATGACCTCCCAGTCCGGGCGCGCCTCGCCCGGCGGCGGCACCGCCGCGCGGACGCGCTGGATGCGCCGCTCCCCGTTCGTGAACGTGCCGTCCTGCTCGAAGACCGACGCCGCCGGGAAGACGACGTGGGCCCGCCTGGCGGTTTCCGTCAGGAAGAGCTCCTGCACGATCAGCAGGTCCAGGCTCTCCAGGGCGCGCAGGACGTGCGTGGTATTCGGATCGCTCTGCGCCACGTCCTCGCCCTGGATCCACAGGGCCCGGAGGCGTCCGGCGACGGCGGCGTCGTACATCTCCGGGATCGTCATCCCCGGCTCCGCCGGTGGTGCCGCGCCCCAGGCCGCGCGGAGGCGCGCCTGCACCTGCGGATCATCCGGCTTCAGGTAGCCCGTGAGCGCGTAGGGCTGCGCGCCCATGTCGGCGTTGCCCTGCACGTTGTTCTGTCCCCGCAGCGGCAGCATGCCCGCGCCGCGCCGTCCCAGTGAGCCGGTGAGCAGCCCGAGGTTGCAGTACGCCATGACGCCGGCCACGCCCTGCGTCTGCTCGGACAGCCCGAGGCCGCTGATGAAGAGGCCCGGACCGCGCGAGCCGATGATCCGTGCGGCCTTCCGGACCAGGTCCGGCGGGACGCGCGTGACGGTCGCCATCCCGTCCAGCGACTGCCGGCGCAGGAACGCGCGCAGCTCGTCGAAGCCTTCACAGCGCCCGGCGACGTAGGACTCGGCGCAGAGCCCCTCCTCGATGAGCACCTTCGCGAGCGCATTGAACAGCACGACGTTCGAACCCGGCCACGCGGGCAGGTGGACATCCGCGTACGCCGCGAGTTCGATCCGCCGCGGATCGATCACGATGAGCGCTGCGCCGCGGAGCGCCGCCTGCCGGATGCGGGCCCCGACGACCGGGTGGGCCTCGGTGGGATTCGCCCCGGCGACGACGAGAAGCCCGGCCTCCTCCAGGTCCGCGTAGGACGCCGTCGCCGCGCCGGTGCCCGTCACGAGGCCCAGGGCGACCGCCGTCGAGGAGTGGCAGACGCGCGCGCAGCAGTCGGTGTTGTTCGTGCCGATGACGCTCCGGAAGAGTCTCTGCAGCAGGTACGCCGCCTCGTTGGTCGATCGCGAGGAGGTCATCGTTCCCAGCGCGTCCGCCCCGTCCCGGTCCCGGATCTCGAGCAGTCGACGGGCGGCGAACGCGATCGCCTCGGACCAGGTTGCCGGCCTGAATCCGCCGCCGCGGTCGCGGAGCAGCGGCGTCGTGAGCCGGTCGGCCGAGTGGTGGAACGCGTGCGCGTAGCGACCCTTGACGCAGAGATGGCCGCGGTTCACCGCGGCATCACGGACGCCCGTCACCCGGAGGACGATGCCGTCCGCGGACTCGACGTGTCCGCGGCAGCCGACGCCGCAGTATCCGCACACGGAGTCGACCGCGCGATCGGACCGCGCGCCGCCCGACGGGACCCGGTCCCGATCGGTGATCGCGCCGGTCGGGCAGACATCCACGCATGCGCCGCAGGCGACGCACGCGCTGTCGGCGAAGCGGTCGGTCGGGCCGTAGATGAGCCGCGCCGCGCCGCCGCGTCCCTCGATGCCGTACACGAACTGTCCCTGGACCTGCTCGCAGGCATTGAGACAGAGCCGGCAGGTGATGCACTTCGACCGGTCGAACCGCATGTAGGGATGGCTCTCGTCCATCGCCGGGCGCGGCGCGCTGGAGGCGACCTCCGCGGGAACGTCGTACGCCGCGAGCAGGCGCTCGAACCGGGTGCCCGCCGGGTCCGGCCGGACGGCATCGGCGGGCAGCGCGGCGCGCATGAGCGACAGGAGGCTCCGTCGTGTGTGTCGCAGTCGATCGCCGGTGGTGCGCACGATCATGCCGGGCGCGATCGGCGTGTGGCACGCCGCCTGCGGTCGCTGGCCATCGATCTCGACCAGGCAGAGCCGGCAGCCGCCCTCCGGCGCGAGTGCATCGGCGTGGCAGAGCGTCGGGATGTCGATCCCGTGCTGCGCGGCGACGGACAGGATCGTCGCGCCCGCCCGGACGGGGACCACGCGTCCGTCGATCGTCGCCGTGGGGGGCGGAGGATCGCTCATGCGGATGCCTCCGGAAGCGACTGCGCCGCGGACATCTCCAGGATGGTCCGGATCGGTCCCGGCGTCTCCCGCCCGAAGGCGCAGAGACTCGCATCCTTCATGAGCGCCATGATGTGCCCCAGTTCGGCGAGCGACGCGCCGGCGAGTCCACCGTGTACCAGTTCATGCGCGCGCCGGGAGCCCAGGCGGCACGGCACGCACCGGCCGCAGGATTCATCGCGCATGAAGGTCACCAGGTGGCGCAGAATCATGGCCCGGTCGGTGCCCTTCGGAATCGCGACCATGCCGCCGTGCCCCAGGTTGATGCCGAGGCGTGACATCGCGGCGAAGCAGATGGGGGCATCCCAGAGATCCGGTGTCACGAGGCTGCCCATGGGGCCGCCGAGGAGAACCGCCTCGAGTTCCGTCCCGTCCCGACCCCCGCCCGCCAGGGTCTCGATCGCATCGCGCAGCGTCACGCCGAACTCCACTTCCACGATGCCCGGACGCGCGAAGCCGTGATTGAAGCAGAGCGCCTTGGTGCCGCGACTCTCCGCGGTCCCCAGCGCCGCGAACGCGGCGGCGCCGTGCACCAGGATCCAGGGCACGTTCGCCAGCGTCTCCACGTTGTCCACCACCGTCGGCCGCCCGAACAGGCCCGCCTCGACCGGGTAGGGCGGCCGCGGCGAGACCTCGCCGCGCCGGCCTTCGATGGCCGCGAGCAGCGCGGTCTCCTCTCCGCACACGTACGAACCCATGCCGCGGACGACCTCCACGGTGAAGGACCGCTGCGGTCCCAGGCAGTCGGTCCCGAGCCGACCGGCGCGGACGGCGCTGTCGATCGCGCCGGTCATCACCCGCGCCGCGACCGGGTACTCGGAACGGATGAAGACGATGCCGCGCGCGGCGCCGACCGCGTGCGCCGCGATGGCCATGCCCTCGAGGATGGCGTGCGCGTCGCGCTCCATGAGTTCCCGGTCGATGAACGACCCCGGGTCGCCCTCGTCGCCGTTGGCCACGATGAACCGCAGTGGTCCGGGTGCCGCGGCCGCGAGATCCCACTTCCGTCCCGTCGGAAACGCGGCGCCGCCCCGGCCGCGCAGTCCGGCCGCGCTGACCGCGTGCCGGACGGCGGCGGGCGGCCGTGCGAGCGCGGCCCGGAGCCCGGCGTAATCGGGCGCGGGATCGACCGGCGCGGTCGTCCGGCCGAGGCGCGCGGTGATGACGGCGTGGCGCGCGGTGCACCGGATGGACGGCGGTTCCGGGTGCGGAGGCTCGGCGCCGGCGCCGCAGAGCGCGGTCGAGGCGGCATCGAGCCGCGGGATGACATGGTCCCGGGCCGTCATCGCCACCGGCGAACGATCGCAGTAGCCGAGACAGTACACGGGACGGCACGGGTGTTCCGCGCCGATCGTCCGGGCGATGTCCGCGCCGCCGGCGAGCGCGCAGGACAGTCCCGCGCACACCCGGACGGCGCGCGGGTCAGAGACGGCGTCCTCGAAGGTCGACAGGGCGCCGCGCACGGCGGCGATCGGCAGATGGACCGACTGCGCCAGCCGGTCCATCGCCGGTGCATCCATGCGCGGTTCCTCCGCGACCGCGGCGTGAAACTGCGGCAGCGCGGGCGTCATCGCATTTTCCCGGTCGTGGGCGGCGCGGTAGGTGCTGGCTCGTCCGGTCATGTCGACACTCGCGGCGTGCGGAAGGTCCGTCCGTCCCGGGACCCGTCAGAAGAGTCCCTCGATGCGACCGGACACGGGATCGAGGTCCACGTCCATGAAGGCCGCCCGCGGCGGCAGCCCCGGCATCGTCCGCATCGAGCCGACGAGCGGATAGATGAAGCCCGCGCCGACGGACGCCCGCACATCACGGATCGTGATCCGGAAGCCCTCCGGCGCGCCCTTGAGATCCGGATCCTCGGAGAACGACAGGTGCGTCTTCGCCATGCAGACAGGGAGCCGGCCGTATCCCAGGTCCGTGTAGAGCCGGATCCGCTCGGATGCCTCCGGTGCATACGACACCCCGGCGGCCCCATAGCTTCTCGCGATCGATCCGATCTTCTGCTCGATGGAATCCTCGTCGGCATACAGCATGCGGAATGCGCCGGGCTGGTCGCAGGCGTGGATCACCGCCTCTGCCAGGTCACAGGCGCCGAGCCCCCCGTCGGCCCACACCGAGGTCTTCACCGCGCTCAGCGCGCCGGCCTCGATCGAGGCCCGCCGGACCAGGTCGATCTCCTCATCCGTGTCGGTCGTGAAGGCGTTGACCGCCACCACGACGGGCACGCCGTACTGGCGCACGTTCCGGATGTGCCGGAGCAGGTTCGGCAGCCCTGCTTCCACGAGCGCGGTGTTGCCGGTCGTGTACGCGGCGTCGATCGGCCGGCCGGCAACGACCTTCGGTCCGCCGCCGTGCATCTTGAGGGCGCGGATGGTGGCGACGATGACCGCGCAGTCCGGCGCGAGGCCGCTCGTCCGGCACTTCAGGTTGGCGAACTTCTCGAAGCCGATGTCGGATCCGAAGCCCGCCTCCGTCACCACGTAGTCCGCCAGCCGCAGCGCGATCCGGTCCGCGATGACCGATGAGTTCCCGTGCGCGATGTTGGCGAAGGGCCCGGCGTGCACGAAGACCGGGGTCCCCTCCAGCGTCTGCATGAGGTTGGGCATGATCGCGTCCCTGAGGAGCACGGTCATGGCGCCGGCGGCGCCGAGGTCGTCCGCGGTGACCGGCCGTCCACTGCGATCGAACCCGACGACCATGCGGCGCAACCGGTCCCGCATGTCTTCGAGTCCCGTGCTGAGTGCGAGCACGGCCATGACCTCGCTGGCGACGGCGATGTCGAAGCCGGTGGTGCGCGGGTGGTTCTCCTCGGGGCCGAGACCGATCCGGATCTGCCGGAGCATCCGGTCATTGACGTCCAGCACGCGGTTCCACGTGATCGTGTCCGGATCCACGTCGAGGCGGAAGACGGACCGGACATGGTCATCGGTGAGCGTGTCCGGCGCGCCGGCCGGAAGGCCGAGGCGGGTCATGCGCCGCAGGTGGCACGCCGCGGGAACCGGTCGGCCGTCGCGACCCCGGCGGCACTGGGCGAGCATCAGCTGGCGGTCGTCGGGATGCGTTGCCTCGTAGAGCATCCGCGTGTCCAGCGCCGCCGCGAGCAGGTTGTTCGCCGCGGTGACCGCGTGCGTGTCGCCGGTCAGGTGGAGGTTGAAGTCCTCCATCGGGATGACCTGGCTGTAGCCCCCTCCCGCGGCGCCGCCCTTGATGCCGAACGTCGGTCCCATGGAGGGCTGCCGGATGCATGTGAACGCCCGCCGCCCGAGGTGGGCCCCGAGCGCCTGCGCCAGCCCGACGGTGACCGTGGTCTTCCCCTCTCCCAGAGGCGTCGGCGTGATGGCGGTCACGACCACGTACTTCCCCTGCGGTCCCTGGGCCAGCCGATCGCACACGGAGAGGTGGACCTTCGCCTTGGTGTGGCCGTATGGCTCGATCTCGTCACGGCGCAGTCCGAGGTCGTCTGCGATCCCGGTGATCGGAAGCGGCGTGGCGGCCTGTGCGATCTCCAGGTCCGACGGAACGGGGCGCTTCAGCATGAGCGGCGCGCGCTCGGTCCGGGTCATGGCGGGTGCGGATGCGGATGTTCGAAGCATGCGGGGCCCTGCCGGTCGACTGGTGCCGTCCGGATCCTACATCGTGCATCCGGCCTCGAAACCGGGAGAATGCCCCGATCCGCGCGCGTCACTCCAACCGCGCCGGCGAGCCGGACAGGGTCTCCTTCATGACCGTGTCCAGATCCAGGAGGGCCCGGGCGCCGTCGCCGGTGAAGGAACTGCCGTGCATGGTGGCGAGCGTCTTCGGCCGGAGGGCCGCCAGTCCCTCCAGCAGCGGACGCGTCCGCGGCGTGTACGGCATGTAATCCATGAGGGGGCCGGCCTGGAAGTCGATCATCGACTGGCGCGTGCGCCCCACGATGTCGGACGCCGTGATCGCCTCGACATCGCCGTTGTGCGTGAAGAGGTCCGAGCAGAACAGCACCTGCTGCGTCTCCTCGAACAGCACGCCCGCATCCCAGCCGTGCGGCAGGTGCGGCGTGGGACGGTAGCGGAATCGAAGGCGCCCGGTGCTGAACGTCTCATCGGCGTTGAGGGCCCGCGGCGGGCGGTCGGCAAAGTCCGTGAGATTGACCAGCGCGCCGACGACGCCGGAGACCGCCTGCGCCCCGGGCGCCACCTTGAGCCAGTCGTTGAGCGAGCCGCACTCGTCCACTTCGAAGTGGCTGAAGCCGATCCAGCGCAGGCGCGCCGGATCGATGACCTTCCGGACCGCGTCCAGCACCGCGGGAAACATGCGGCGCATCCCGGTGTGATAGAGAAGCGGTTCCTCGTCGAGGACCAGGAAGTGGTTGAACTGGAGGTTGATCTCCGGCATGTACACGGAGATGCGATGGACAGAGGGCGCGATCTCGGTGATGGACGGCATCGGGGTCCTCTCGGGTCCGGATGTGTCGGAGCGCGTGACCGGGGCGCGATCATACAGCGTCCAGGCGCGCGCCCCGTGCTCCGCGTCTCCTGCGCCGTGAGAATCTCCCGCAGGCGGTCGGCCGTCCGCCGTTCGCGTTCCAGGCGGTGGGTCAGCAGTTCCCGTCGGGCGTCGTTCTGGACGGGATCCGGCGATGGAACGCCGGCCTCCCCCGCCTGCTCCAGCGGGGCGTCCAGGATCTCCAGACGTTCCCGCCGCGCCTGCCCATCCGCGCCGCGGCAGACCTCGACGACATCGCGGATCGCGCCGCGCCGCGCCGGGTCGGCGCAGTCATCGCGCCGCACCGCCGAGAGGGCGGCGTCGAGCGGTCCGGCGCGCCGCGTCACCTTCGGGGAAGTACCACGTCCGGACGGCATCCAGCCACCGTGAGGCCGCGTCGCGGTCCAGGTGGCCGGCGATCGACGCATGAAGCGCGCGGCGGGCGGTGGCCTCCGCACGCATGGCATGCGTCAGTGGCGCTGCGATCGCCGTCTCGAGGCCCGTCGTGGAGAGGACGGCAGGCAGCCGGGCGTGCATCGATGACGCCGGGGGCGCCTCCGTCGCGGCGCCCCCGGCTCCGTCCGGAAGGCTGAGGGTGCCGCACGATCCGGCCTGCAGTCCGCCGGCCGGTCACGCCTGGCGCAGAGCGGCGACGAGGGGGACGCGCGCCGGCCGGCCGGCACCGCCGCCGGGCCCGCCGGTTGCGTCACCCCCGTGCCCGATCTACCGTGGCCCGCGCCCGGGATCACGCCCACCGCGCGTGCCGTGGATCGCGGGATCCACGCCACGGGACGAGCCATGGCCGGCGCCCGCACGATCCTCTTCGTCCGCGACCAGGCCGGCGCCTGCGCCTTCTGGCGCGCCGCGCTCGGGTCGGCGCCGCGCCTGCATGTGCCCGGCATGACGGAGTTCGATCTGCCCGGCGGCGCCTGCCTCGGCCTCATGCCGGACAGCGGCATCCGCAGGCTGCTCGGCGACGCACTTCCGGCCGCGCCGGCGGCAGGCAGCGGACCGAGGGCGGAGATCTACCTGCTCGTCCCCGATCCGGAGGCGCGGCTGCGGATCGCGATCGACGCCGGCGCCACGCCGGTGGCGCCGGTGACCGATCGCACCTGGGGTGATCGCGCCGGCTACTGCCTGGATCCCGACGGACACCTGCTGGCCTTCGCGGCGCCGGCGGTGCGTCCGGCGCCAGAGGCGCTTCCCGCATCGGCGGCGCCGATCGATCTCGAGGCCGCGTTCCGCTCCGTCGACGCGCACTGGTCGCCGCGCGTCGTCGCCGCGCTCAACGGCCAGCACGTCCGGATCGCGCGCCTGCTCGGCGCGTATCACTGGCATCGTCATCACGACGAGGACGAACTCTTCCTGGTGCGCCGCGGCACGCTCGAGATCCAGTTCCGCGACCGGACCGTCCGGCTCCCGCCGGGATCGCTCTTCGTCGTGCCCCGCGGCGTCGAACATCGCCCGGTCTGTGACGCCGAGGTCGAGGTTCTGCTCTTCGAGCCGGCGGAGACGGTGCCAGCCGGCACGCCGGGGGATGCGGCGGCGCCATGACCGGACGGCCACCCGGCGCCGCGCGATCGGCGCGGCTCGCCGGCGATGCGATAGGATGCGCGCCCGGCGCGCGGCATGCCGTCACGCGCCTGCATGGAGACCGGTCCGTGTCGATCCGAGCCTACGCCGCGCACGCCCCCACCACGCCGCTTGTCCCGTTCGCGATCAGCCGGCGCGAACCGCGTCCGACGGATGTCGACATCGAGATCCTCTACTGCGGCGTCTGTCACAGCGATCTGCACTTCGCACGCAATGAATGGGGCATGACGACCTTTCCCGTCGTCCCCGGTCACGAGATCCTGGGACGCGTGACGCGCGTCGGCGGATCCGTGACGAAAGTGCGCCCGGGCGATCTTGCCGCCGTGGGCTGCATGGTGGATGCCTGCCGGACCTGCGAACCGTGTCAGCGCGGGCTGGAGCAGTTCTGCCTGAACGGGGCCATCTTCACCTACAACGGCGAGGACCGGCACTCCGGTGGACTGACCTACGGCGGCTACTCGCAGCGCATCGTGGTGGACGAGGCATTCACGCTCCGCGTGCCGGCCGGCCTGGATCCCGCCGGCGCCGCGCCCCTGCTCTGCGCGGGGATCACCACCTACTCTCCGCTGCGCCGGTGGAATGCCGGGAAGGGACGGAAGGTGGGCGTGGTCGGCCTCGGCGGACTCGGACACATGGGCGTTCGGTTCGCGCACGCGTTCGGCGCGCACACCGTTCTCTTCACCACGTCGCCCGGCAAGGCCGAGGATGGCCGGCGACTCGGCGCCGACGAGGTGGTGATGTCCCGCGACGCGGACGCGATGGCCCGACACGCCGGCAGTTTCGACGTGATCCTGGATACCGTGTCGGCGGACCACGACATCAACGCGTATCTCTCGCTGCTGCGGCTGGACGGCACGCTGGTGCTGGTCGGGGCGCCGCCCGCGCCGCTGGCCCTCTCCGCATTCAGCGTCCTCTTTCCAAGGCGGCAGGTCGTCGGATCGCTCATCGGCGGCATCGCCGAGACGCAGGAGATGCTCGACTTCTGCGGGGCGCATCGCATCACGTGCGACGTGGAACTGATCCGCATGGACCAGATCAACGACGCCTACGAACGGCTTCTGCGCAGCGACGTCCGGTACCGGTTCGTGATCGACATGGCGTCCCTGGCGGAGTGAGGCGGCCCGGCCGCGGACGCGGGTGGGCCGCCGCCCGGCTATCGGACCGTGGCGCGCGGTGCCGGTGCGCTGGGCGCCCTGGCCGATCGATCCGATGAACCGGTGGGCCGGGACTTGCCCGGAGCCCTCCGGTCTGGTGTAATGAGATCGTGCGGCATCCCCTCGCCCATCTGCCCGCCCTGCTCATCCTGCTGGTGCACGCCGTCCTCGGGACGGTGTCGCCGGCGGCGGTGATCTGCGTCAGCCACGCCCGCACCGGCGGTCCTCCGGGCGGTGGGATGCCGGCGGGCGGCTGCGGACAGCACGCCTGCTGCACTGCGGATGCATCGACCGGCGAGGCGCCGCAGTCCATCGCGCTCAGCGTGCCCTGCGATGCCGGGTGCCCGGGCTGCGTCGATATCAGGCTGCCTGACCTTGACATGCTCGGCGCGTCGCGCGCGGCGCCGGACACGCCGGTCCCCGATCCGTGCAGCCGTGCGCTGCCGCAACTCGACGCGCCGGGCCTGCCGCCGGGACCGTCGGCGTGGCCACCGGCCACCGGCCCGCCGCGCCGGGCGGGCTGTCCGCACCGTGCGGTCCTGCGATCGACGCGACTCCTTCTCTAGCCGTTTCCGCGTCCATGAGACGTTCCCGTCCGCGGTGACGGGCGTGTCGTGCGGCGCGGGCGCGCTGCATCGGCACGCACGGACCCGTGCGACGGTGTCCCACCCCCGGACATGGCGCCGGAGCGGTTTCGCGTGCATTCTCTGCATCACTCACGACTCACCGCGGCTCTGATGACCGCGCTGCTCCCGCTCGCGAGCGCGGGCTGCCGGTCGTACGCGCCGGAGCCGCCGGATCTCGAGGCGCATCATGCCGCCTGGCTGGAGCGCAGCCCGACCAGCGGCGAGGTGCTGGCGTTCGCGGAGACCCTTCGGCGGGCCCCCGCGCCGCCGGCGGCGTCCGATCCCGCCGGACGCCTGACCGCGTCGGACGCGGAAGTGGTCGCCCTGGTGTTCAACGCGGACCTCCGGGCGGCCCGCGCGCGCGCTGGCGTGACACGGGCCACGCGCGACCATGCGGGCCGGTGGAGCGACCCCGTTCTGAGCGTGATTCCGGAGCGACTGCTTTCCGGTGGACCGCATCCGTGGTCGGTCGCCGCGTCGATCGGTCTCACCCTGCCGGTCTCCGGACGGCTCGCGATCGAGCGACGGCGCGCCGATGCGGCCCATCTGGCGACGCTCCTCGCCGTCGTCGAACTGGAGTGGCAGATCCGGATGGATGTCCGCCGGGCCTGGATCGCGTGGTCCGCAGCCGCGATCGCGCTGCACGAGACGCGGGACTTCCTGGATCGCTTCGAGGAGATCACCCGGCTGGTTGCCCGCATGGAGGACGTGGGCGAACTGGCGCCGATGCTCGGTCGACCGTTCCGGATCGAGCACGCCCGGCGCCGCAACGCGCTCCTGGCGCTGGAGGCGGTGGTGGAGGAGCGGGCCCTGGCGCTCCGCCGTGTGCTCGGCCTGGCCCCATCGGCGCCGCTCGCGGCCGTCCCCGAGGTTGCCTTCACCGTGGTCACGCCCGGCGCTCTGGATGCGGCGGCGCGCATCCGGGCGCACCACCCTCGTCTCCGGACGCTGCTCGCCGCGCATTCGGCGGCGGAGCGCACGCTGGAACTCGCGGTCCGGGGACAGTATCCGGACCTCGTGATCGGTCCCGGCTACAGCCGTGACGACGGCGCGGACCACGTCATGCTCGGCCTCTCGCTGCCGATCCCGATCTTCCACCGCAATCGGCAGCAGATCGCCGAGGCGCTCGCGGCTCGCGCGGAGGCGGCCGTCCTGGTGGAGACGACGTACGAGGCGCTCCTTCACGATCATGCACTGGCCGGGATCCGCCTTGCGTCCGTCGATGCGCAGCGCGCGCGCGTGATCGAGACGATCCTTCCGCTGGTCGAGCGCCAGTCCATGGATGCCCGTCGCAGCGCTGAACTGGGCGAGGTGGACACGCTGCTGCTGCTCGACACGCTCAGCCGGTCCCTGGACGCCAGGCTGGACCTGGTCGACCTGGAGGCGCGGCGATCGCACGAGGCCATCCGCATGGCGGAACTGCTCGGTCCGCCGGAGATCGACGCCGTCGAGGGAGCGGACCATGAATGATGCATCGGCCGGCCTGCACACGCTTCGACGCCCGGCGGATCGTCCCGGCGGCGCCGGCGCCGCGGTGCCGATGCCGCGCTCCCGCTGGGTGCTTCGATACGTGCTCCCGATCGCGATCGTCGCTGCCGCGGCGCTGCTCCTGGTCCGTGCGGGGTGGGAGGCGTGGGTGCCGGCGATCGAGGTCGAGGTCGAACCGGTCGTGACACGTCCGGCCATCGGCGCGGAGGCCTCCGCCGCGGTCGGCGGCGCCGATCCGCGCCCGGGCGCGGCACCGCGCGCCGGATCGTCTGTCGTCGCGCAGGCGCCGGGGTGGATCGAGCCGGATCCGTTCGCGATCACCGTGCAGTCACTCGTCCCCGGCGTCGTCGAGGCGGTGCTGGTGCTGGAGGGCGAACGTGTGTCCGCGGGAGACGGGATCGCGCGCCTGGTCTCGGTGGACGCGGAACTGGGGCTGCTCCGTGCGCAGGCGGAACTGGCCGGACTGGAGGCGGCGGCGGCCCGCGCGGCGGCCGAGGTCACGGCGGCGGAGGCGCGCCTGGCAGAGACCCGGGATGAAGTCGAACGCTCGCGGGCGCTGGTCGACATCGGCGCCGTGTCCCCCGGCACGTTCGCGCGGCTGGGTCTCCGGGCGCAGCGTGCGCAGGCGGAGGCGGAGGCGGCGCGGGCCTCGCACCGGGAGGCCACGGCCCGCATCGATCGACAGCACGTCGTCATCCGGGAGGCCTCGCTGGCGCTGGAGCGCACGATCGTGCGCGCTCCGGTGGACGGCGTCGTGCTGTCGCGCTGGGTGGTGCCGGGCACACGGCTCACGGCGATGGGGAGCGACGGCGCCGGGGACGGACAGGTCCCCGGCGTGGTCCGTCTCTATGACCCGGCGCGACTCCAGGTCCGCACCGAGGTGCCCCTCGGCGACGCGGCGAAGGTCGGTGTCGGTACGCACGCGCGCATCACGACCGACATCCTGCCCGATCACGTGTTCCATGGCGAGGTGACGCGGATCATGCACCTCGCGGACATCCAGCGGAACACCATGCAGGTCAAGGTGCGGATCGACGAGCCATCGCCGCTGCTCCGGCCGGACATGCTGGCGCGCGTCCGGTTCCTGGGGAGCGATGGAGCAGAGCGCGTCGATGGCGCGGCCGGCGAGGCGGTGAACGACGGTGCCGGAGGCCCGGATGGTTCGCGGCGGCTTTACGCGACCCTGCGCGCCGTCCGGGATCGATCGGGCGATCTCGCCGCGGTCTGGGTGGCGGCGCCGACGGATGACGGACGGGGACGGCGCGCCAGCCGCCGGGAGATCACCATCGGGGCCGTCGATGGCGACCTCGTGCGCGTGCACGGGGGGCTGCGCCCCGGCGACCGCCTCATCGTGGATCCGCCCGCCGGACTGAGGGAGGGTGCGCGCGTGCGCATCCGCCCGGCGCATGACGGGAGCGACCGCGGGACCGGAGAGCCGTGACATGACGTTCATCAGGTGCCGAGAACTGACGAAGACCTACCGCAAGGGCGACGTCCTGATCACGCCGCTGGAGCGGCTGGACCTGGACGTCGCGCGCGGCGAGTTCCTTGCGCTGATGGGCCCGTCGGGCAGCGGGAAGACGACGCTGCTGAACCTGATCGCCGGGATCGACCGTCCGACGGACGGATCACTGCACATCGGCGGCGTGGACATCGCGGCGCTGTCCCGGGGTCGCCTGGCAGACTGGCGCGCCGCGAACGTCGGATACGTCTTCCAGCTCTATCACCTTGTCCCGGTACTGACGGCGTACGAGAACGTGGAACTGCCGCTGCTGCTGCACGCGATGCCGCGCCGCGAACGGCACCGGCGCGTTGCCGCGGCGCTGGACCTGGCGGGCATCCCGGACCGGCATGATCACTATCCCCGTCAGCTCAGCGGCGGCCAGGAGCAGCGCGTGGCGATCGCCCGTGCACTGGTGACGGATCCCGCCCTCATCGTGGCCGATGAACCGACCGGCGATCTCGATCGTGACTCGGCCGCCCTGATCCTTGGACTGCTGACGCGGCTCTCGAGTGAACTCGGGAAGACGCTCGTCATGGTCACCCACGATCCGGGCTCCACGCGCTTCGCCTCGCGCACACTGCATCTGGAGAAGGGACGCCTGGTCGAGTCCGGCATCGCAGAGACACCCCGTTCATGATCCGTCCGCGGTACATCCCCGTCGTCCTGAAACAGGTGCTCCGGCATGGCACGCGCAGTGCGCTCACGGTGGCGGGCGTCGCCATCGCGATGTTCCTGTTCATCACCGTGCAGACCCTCCAGCGGAGCGTCCATGCCGCGACCAGTGTCGCGGCGGGCGACACCACGCTGATCGTGTACCGGGCCAACCGGTACTGTCCGGCCACGAGCCGGCTTCCGGAACACTACGGCGACCGGATCGGCCGGATGGACGGCGTCCGCAGCGTCATCCCGTTCATGATCACGGTCAACAACTGCGGAGCGGCCCTGGATGTCATCACGTTCCGAGGCATCCCGTCGGACCACCTCGAGACGCTCAGCCGCACCTGGACGACGGTCGACGGCGATCCCCGCGCGTGGAGCGCACGGTCCGACGCGGCGATCCTGGGTGAGCGGCTTGCCCTGCGGCGCGGCTTCCGGGTGGGGGACTCGTTCACCGCCGCGGGCGTGACGGTCACGGTAGCCGCCATCATCCGGTCCTCCGAAGCGCAGGATCAGAACGTCGCCTGCGTGCAGTTGCCCTTCCTCCAGCAGGCAGCGCCGCAGGGATCTCCCGGCGTCGTCACCGGGTTCGCGGTCCGGGTCGAGGATCCGGCGCGCCTGGAGGCGATCGCCGCCGCGATCGACGACGCGTTCAGGCATGATGTCGAGCCGACGCAGACCTCGCCGGAGAAGTCGTTCATCGCGCAGGCAGGTGCCGACGTGGTGACGCTGGTGGGCTTCACCCGCTCGCTCGGCTGGGGCTCGCTCGTCGCCGTCCTGGCGCTGATCGCCAATGCCATCGTGCTCGGCGTCCAGGACCGCATCCGGGAGCACGCGATCCTGCAGACGCTCGGCTTCCGCCGCGGACTGATCGCGCGGCTGATCCTGTGCGAGGGCGTGGTCCTCGGTCTCGTCGGCGGGCTCGCAGGCACGGCGGGTGCCGCCGCGCTGGTGCACTTCGGTCGGTTCACGCTGTCGAACGAGGGACTGCACATCCTGGTGGACATGGACGGCGGGACGGCGGGGCTCGGACTCGCGGTCGCCGCGGGCGTGGGTGTGCTCGCCGGCCTGGTTCCCGCGTGGCAGGCGGGGCGGAGAGAGATCGCGGCATGCTTCCGCGCCGTGTGATGGAGGACCGATGAGACGCCTGCCGTTCGAATACGCCGTCCGCAATCTCGGCCGCTCCGCGACCCGCCTGGTGCTGATCACCGGCGGCAGCGCGCTGCTCGTGCTGATCATGCTCTCCGCGGCGGCGTTCGTGCGCGGCATGGACCAGGCGCTCCGCGCCACCGGCGGCGCGGACAACGTCATCCTGCTGGGGGCCGGCAGCGAGGAGTCCGTCGAACGGAGCGAACTCGACCCGGGCGTGGCGGGCGTCGCGGCGGCGTCCGTTCCCGGTATCCGCGAACTCGGCGGGGTTGCATTCGTGTCACCGGAAGTGCACGTCATGCTCCCCGTCCGCACGGCCGATCGCCTCGATGCGCCGCACGGCACGCTGGCGACGATCCGCGGCGTGACCCCGGAAGCCCTGCTCGTCCACGCCGGCATCACGGTCACGGAGGGTCGCTTTCCCGAGCCGGGACGGGACGAGGTCCTCGCGGGTTCGACGGCGGCCACCCGACTCGGTGTGCCCGACGCGGCGCTGGCCGTCGGCCGCGACCTGGAAATCGGCGGCCGGACCTGGCGGGTGGTCGGCCGGTTCGGCGCCGGGGGCACGATGACGGAGTCCGAACTCTGGACCGGCCTGGGCGATCTCCTGGCCCTGGCGCGGCGCGAGAGTCTCTCGTGCGTGGTCATCACGCTCGATCCTGCCGCCGGTGCGTTCGATGATGTCGCTGTTTTCACGATGATGCGGCCGGACCTCGAGCTCGTCGCCCTCCGGGAGACGGCGTACTACGGCGCGCTCGCGGCGTTCTTCTCGCCCATCCGCGCCGTCGTCTGGATCACCGCGGCGCTGATCGCCCTCGGCGGATTCCTCGGTGGTCTGAACACCATGTATGCGGCCTTCGTCAGCCGCGTCCGCGAGTTCGGAACGCTCCAGGCGATCGGATTCCGGCGCCGGGCGATCGCGCTGAGTCTCGTGCAGGAGTCGATGGTTGCGACGGCGGCGGGCACGCTGCTCGCCTGCGCCGTCGGCGTGTTCCTGGTCGACGGACTCGCGGTCCGGTTCTCGATGGGCGCGTTCGGTCTGGTGGTGGATCCACCGGTTCTCGCGTTCGCGCTGATCACGGGATTCGCGCTCGGCCTGCTCGGGGCGATCCCGCCGGCCCTGCGGTGTCTCCGACTGCCCATCCCGATCGCGCTCAAGGCGATCTGACCCGCCGTTCTTCACGATCCGTTCACCCTCGCGTGCAAGGAGTCGAGCATGTCCATCCGAACGAAGTCCCGCCGCCTCGGGCGTGCGACCGCAGTCACCACGGTCCTCGCCAGTGCCGCGCACGCTGCCGCCGCGCCACCGGATGTCCTGCCCGGGTCCATGGTCCTGGAGCGGCTGCCGGCCGGTGCGCTGGAGGTCGGCGAGGCGATGAAGCGGGCGAAGGTCGGTGAGGAGATCATCCTGCGCGGCCGCATCACCGACGGGACCGATGTCTTCGTCTCCAGTCGCGCGATGTTCCGGCTGGCGGACGAGAGCGCCGTTCCCGCGTGCTGCGCGTCGCACGGCCCTGCCCCGGCGACCGGCGCCGCCGCCTGCAGTGTTCCCGCGGAGAAGCGTGCCACCATCCAGTTCCTCGATGCCCGCGGACGACTCATCGGCACCGGGCTGCAGGGCCGCCACGGACTCACCGTGGGCCGCGAGGTCTTCGTCGTCGGGAAGGTCCACCAGGCTGACAATGACAAGGTGCTGATCGTGACCGCGACCGGCCTCCACGTGCCGGAGGCGGACGTGCCCTTCGGACTGATGCTGGACCGCGCGCCGGAGAACGCGCTGGACGTCGCCGATGCGAAGGCGGCGGCGACGCCCGGCGCGGCGGTCGTGATCCGCGGCCGGGTCGGCGGCTCGATGAAGCCGTTCGTGGACGGTCGCGCCGTGTTCACGATCGTCGGCCAGGGACCGAAGGCGTGCTCCGACATCCCGGGCGACGCGTGCCGGACGCCATGGGATTACTGCTGCGTGCCGCGCCCGGAGATCCTGGCGAACGCCGCGACGATCCAGGTGGTCGATGCCGCGAACGTACCGATCCGCACCGACATCCGCGGACGGCGCGGCATCCGGGAACTCTCGGAGGTGACCGTCGTGGGAACCGTGGTCACGTCCGAGCGCGGCGCGCTGATCGTCAAGGCGACCGGAATCCACGTGCACGACGGGCGCGAGGCGCCCCGTGACGACCGGGCCCCCTGAGGTCCGGACACGCCGGGCCGCCCGCAGCCGTCAGGCGCGCAGGACGGCGAACACGATCACGGCGCCCAGCAGCAGCGCGCCGCAGAGCCAGGCCAGGCGACGGACGCGGATGTGCTGCAGTATGGCCTTCACGGGTGCGTCTCTCCTGCCCCGGCGGGCAACGGGGTGCGCGCGCCCCCCGGCGCGCAGGGTACCGGACAGGTCCGCTGCGGGCGCTGGAACGTCACACCACGTTGAACCGCTCGGAGCGGATCCGGGCGTGATCGACGCCGAGCGACAGGAGCGCGTGTTCGCACGCGTCCATCATGACATCCGGCCCGCAGATCAGGACGCAGGACGGCGCCGTCCCGGCCACGGCGAGTTCCGCCGCCAGCAGGTCACGCGTGATGTACCCATGCGGTCCCTGCCATCCCGGCGGCGGCGTCTCGGGCACGTGGACGATCCGCAGCCGCAGCGGTCCGGACAGCGTCACGAGTTCGTCGCGGAACACCGCCTTCTCCAGCGTCGCGTTCCCGTAGATCAGCGTGACCGGTCGCCGGTCGCCGCGATCCCGCATGGTCCGGAGGATGCTCATCATCGGCGTGATCCCGATCCCGCCGGCGATCAGCACGGCGCCGGGCGCGGACGCCGGAAGTCCGAAGCCGCCGGCCGGCCCCTCGACGTGGACCGGTGTCCCCGGCGGGATCCGGGCGACCGTGGCCGTGAAGTCGCCGAGCGCCTTGATCGTGAACGCGAGGCGATGCGGATGCGCCGCGCTGGACGCGATCGTGAAGGGGTGCTGGCGGAGCGCGAGCGGCGAGGCCGCGAACGTGAGCCACGCGAACTGACCCGGCTCGAAGCGCAGCGGCGGCGCCCCGTCCGGTTCGAGGACGACCGTCCAGACCTGCGGGCGCTCCGTGCGGACTTCCGCCACGCGCCAGGCGCGATGGCGCCGCAGCAGGGGTCGGACGACGCGTCCGGACGCGAGAAACCCGACCGGCCCGAGGATGAGGAGGACCAAGAGCACCGCCTTGTACGGCGGCCCGGCGTACCGGCCGACCATGAGGACATGGGCGACCGCGACGACCATGATGAAACCCGCGAGGAGACCGTGAAGCAGGCGCCACCACTCGTACTGGAGCGAGAGCCGGGCGCGGAGCATCGATGATCCGATGAGCAGCAGCAGCGCGAGATTCACCGCGCTGAGGGCGAAGGCCCGGGGAAGATTGGCGCGCGGATCGAAGAACGCGGCGTACGCCGGGTCGGCAAGGATCAGCAGCACGGGATGCGCCACGATGAAGCCGGCGGCGATGATGCCTGCGTGCCTGTGGAACTGCAGCAGCGTGTCCTGGCCGATCCGGCGGGAGAGCCACGGCGCGCGGGCCGAGAGCACGAACTGCAGTCCCATCATCGCGAGCCCGACGAAACCGAGCCCGATGCCGATCTCCACCCACACCGCCCGGGGCGGCGGCGCCGGCGCCGCGGCGGCAATGACGAGCGGTAGGATCGCGCCGGCCAGGTAGACCAGGACGAATACGCCGCCGCGCGACGGTGTCGCACCCCCGGTCACCACTGCGTTCTGCTTCGTTGCCGGTGCGGTCATGGGCGTCGCGTCCGGGCCGGGGCTCCCCTGCCCGCCGGGACCGGGCTGCAGAATACCGCGGCGCGATGCGCGCCGTCAGCGGAAGCGCCGCCACGCCCATGCGACGATGAACGTCGCCGCGCAGAGGAGAACGACGCAGGCGCCGGGTGCGAGGGCGAGCGGAAACGAGAGAAGCAGCCCGAGAAACATCGATCCCGTCCCGATGGCGGTGGCGATCACCATGAGCGGCAGGAGTCGGCGGGCGAGCAGTGCCGCCGTGGCGGCGGGGGTGACGAGCAGGGCGCTCGTCAGGATGACCCCGACGACACGGATGCCGGAGACGACCGCGAGCGCGAGGAGCCCGAGGAGAAGCAGGCGGAGAAGCCGTGTCCGGATCCCGATCTGCTCCGCGTACACGGGATCGTACGAGGAGAGTTCCAGTTCCTTGTGCAGGAGCGCCAGACAGAGGATGACGATGATCGACACCGCGCCGAGCAGGACGAGATCGATGGTGCCGACACCGAGAATGCTGCCGAAGAGCAGGTGCGTGAAATCGAGAAATGACCGGCGCAGGGACATGAGCAGGATGCCGAGTGCCAGCATCGCGGTGAAGACGACCCCGATCGCGGTGTCCTCGCGGAGCCCGCGGCGCCGGAGCGGACCGCCCGAGAGCGCGGCGATGCCGCCCGCCGTGACGGCGTTGCTCGCGAGCGCGCCGGCGAAGAGACTCCACCCCTGGGCATGGGCGATGACGAGCCCCGGCAGCGCGGTGTGGGCCATCGCATCGCCGACGAAGGCCATCCGCCGGAAGACGACGTACACGCCGAGCAGTGAACAGGAGACCGCGGCGAGCATGCCCGCGGCGATCCCCCGCCGGAAGAACTCGTACGCGAAGGGTTCGATCAGCCAGTGATGGATGATGTCAGTGATGGCGATGGCCCCCGTGATGCCCGGCGTGTCCGTGGCCGCAGGCGTTCACGTCCACCTGCCGGCCGGCCTGGAGGCAGACCACGGCGTCGAAGAGATCCTCGCCCCAGTCCGGATCGTGAGTGACGATGACCACGGACCGGCCCTCGCGGCGCAGGCGGGACAGAACCCGGAGAATCACGTCGCGCGTTTCCGCATCGACGGCGTTGAGCGGCTCGTCCAGCAGGAGCAGTTCCGCCTGCTGCACCAGCGCCCGCGCCAGCATCACGCGCTGCTGCTGCCCGCCGGAGAGGTCGCCGATCGGGCGATCCGCGATCGAGGTGAGGCCGAGGTCGGAGAGGGCGCCGGAGACGAACGCGCGATCGGCGTCGGTCACGCGTCTGAGCCACCCGCGATGCACGTAGCGTCCCGCCAGCACGAACCGCCGGACGTCGACCGGGAACGGCCATTCGATCTCCGTGCGCTGCGGCAGGTACGCGGTCCGGTGATGGCAGCCGCCCACCGGCAGTCCGAAGATGCGGATCACACCCGATCTCGGCCGCAGCAGTCCCGCGACCGACTTGCACAGCGTGCTCTTGCCCGAGCCGTTCGGGCCGATGAGCGCGAGGCATGAGCCGGCGGAAACGTCGAGGCTGACGCCGTCCAGCGCCCGCTCCTCGCGGTCGGGATAGGACACGACAAGATCCTGCACGTGCAGTGCGACCGACGCATCCGCCTTCGCATGATGGTGCCGGCCTCCGTAGTGGAACACGCGCGTGATCAGGGGCGCCTCGCCGTCGAGTCGGCGGCCGGCATGAGGGCCGACACGATCGCCAGGGTGTTCGATCGCATCAGCCCGGCGTACGTCGAGGTGGCCTCGGTCCGGCCGAGACCGTCCGTATACAGCGTCTCGACGATGCGCACGCGCGCCTCCCGCGCGACGGCGCGGGCAAGCCGGGGGTCATGGGACGCGTCCGCGAAGATCACGGGAACGTCGAGTACCCGGATGCGCCGCGCGAGCGCGCCGAGTTCCGCCGGAGAGGGATCGACCGACGTGGTGGAGACCGACGGAATCACCATGCCGACGACGTCGAAGCCGTAGGCCTCGGCGAAGTACCCGAGGCTCTCGTGCGCGGTCACGAGGCGACGCCGATCGGCCGGCAGGTCGGCGACGGTGGCGCGGATCCACGCGTCCAGCGCCGCCAGTTCGCCGTCGAATCGCGCCGCGCGGGCGCGGATGTCCACGGCGCGTGACGGAAGCGCCTCGACCAGCACGTCACGGATCCGCGCCGCCATCGTCCGGACGTGACCGACGTTGTGCCAGACATGCGGATCGACGCCCGCCACGGAACCGGCGGGAGGCCCGGCACTCGGGTCTGCGGGCGGGGCGTCACCGTGGTCGTGTCCGTGCCCCGGGCAGCACGTCCCGGCGCCGTGCCGGACGGGCAGTCCCTCGCCGAGCCGGATGCGCCGTGCGGTCGATCCGCTTGCCGACACGAGCGGATCGAGCCACGACTCGAAGCCGAGGCCGATCTCGATGATGATCGAGGCGTGGACCAGCGCGCGCGCATCGGCGGAGGTCGGCTCGAAGGCGTGCGCATCGCTGCCGGCGCCGACGAGCGTCGTGAGGCGAACATCATCGCCGCCGATCCGGGCCACGAGGTCACCGATGATGCTGAACGACGCAACGACGAGCGGCCGCGCTCCCTCGATCTGAGGCGCGGCCAGGGCGCGGGGCGACAGCGGCACCGACGTCGCGATGATCAGAAGAAGTCCGCCGAGCACGACCGTGCACCGCCCGAGAGATCGCATGAAGACGTCGTCCTTTCGTCGCCCGGCGCCCGCGCCCGTCGGCGCCGCCGCGGCGGTATGCTAATGGGAATGGATTCCCAATGTCAACCGGCCGCCGTCCGGCGGGTGCGCCCCTGTCCGCGGAGGACCCGATGGAGCGGATGACGCGCCAGCGCCGCGCGATCGAGGAGGCATTCGCCCAGGCCGCGCGGCCCCTCTCGCCGGCGGAGATCCTGACGATCGCCGTGCGGGCCGTACCGGCGCTGGGGCTCAGCACGGTGTATCGCACGCTTCGCGCCATGGAGGACGCCGGCGTGATCGTCGCGGTTCAACTCCCGGGCGAACCGCCCCGGTACGAGCGCGCCGGGGTCGCCGGCGCCCACCACCATCACTTCCACTGCCGGGCGTGCGACAAGGTGTTCGACGTGCGCGGCTGTCCGGGCGGGCTGCAGCGGATGCTGCCCCGCGGCTTCGTCCTGGAGGATCACTCCATCGTGCTCGAAGGGCGCTGCGCCGACTGCCGGCACGCGGTCTGACCGGCATGCCGCGTGTCTCAGGCGGCCGTTTCCGCGCCGGATCCGGCGACTGTCCCAGCGCGGTACCCGGTGAGGCACGTCGCGCAGGCTGCGATGAAGCGTGCCCGGTCGATCGGCTTGTTGAGGTGATCACTGCAGCCCGCGGCGAGGCTCGCCGCGCGATCCTCCGCCCTGGCGTGGGCGGTCAACGCGATGATGCCCACCGTCATGCCGCGAGCGCGGATGGCACGCGCAAGTGCGTGTCCGTCCATCTCCGGCATCTGCACGTCCGTCACGATGAGATCGAACGGGCGACCGTCGGCCGCCGAGTCGTCGAGCACAGCGAGCGCAAGCCGGCCGTTCTCTGCCAGCGTGACCTCGGCGCCGGCCGCGCGGAGGGTGTACGCGATGAGCCGGCGGTTGTCCGGACCGTCCTCCGCGACCAGAACACGGACGCCGCGCAGATGGCCCTCGGCGGATCCGGGCAGGGGGCGCACCGCCTGGCCGGGCGCGTCGTCGCTCGCCTCGCCGGTCACCGCGGCAAGCGGCAGTTCGACGCGGAAGCAGGTGCCATGGCCGGGTGTGCACGACTCCAGCACGACATCGCCGCCCATGAGACGCGCGAAGCGCCGGCTGATCGCGAGTCCGAGCCCGGTCCCGCCATGGCGACGGGTCACGCCGGTGTCCGCCTGGCGGAACGGTTCGAAGAGCCGGCCGACCAGTTCCGCATCCATGCCGGGGCCGGTATCGCGGACATGGATGATGAGCCACTCCCGCGCCGATCGCTCGACCCATCCGGCGCGCACCTCGACGCTGCCCTGTTCCGTGAATTTGGTCGCATTGCCGACGAGATTGAGAAGGATCTGCCGGAGGCGCACGGGATCTCCCATGACCCGCGCCGGGACCGATGTCTCCAGGTGCGACGAGAACGCCAGCCCCCGGCCGGTCGCCCGCGGCGACATGAGTCGATCGACCTCGGCCATGATCTCCCGCGGGGAGAACGGGACTGCATCGACGGGCATCGCGCCTGCTTCGATCTTCGAGAGATCCAGGACATCGTTGATGATCGCCAGGAGATGCGCGCCTGCCTGCCGGATGGTCTCGATCATGGACGCCCGCTCGCCGGGATCCACGTGCCCGGTCTCCATCTCATGCAGCAGGTCCGTGAATCCGAGGATCGCCGTGAGCGGTGTCCGGATCTCGTGGCTCATGTTGGCCAGGAACTCTGATTTCGCCCGGGCGGCGGCCTCCGCGCCCTCCCGCGCCGACCGCAGCAGGCGGGTCGTGCGGTCCCGGAGAATCTCGATCGCAATGAGTTCGCCGACGTGATCGAGCGCCTGCCGCCAGGCCGGGTCGATGTCGCGCTCCTCGATGCCGACCAGCAGGAGCCCGCCCTCATGCGTCCGGGCGTGACGCAGCGGCACGACCACGTATGGAACCGCCGGTGCGACACCGGGTGACTCCGCGAGGGTGCCGCGCTCCACGGCCCGGCGCACCACGGTCGTCCACGCCGTCAGCGGGATGCCGCCTGGCAGGGGCGGATGGGCGGCGTCGACTGCGTGCAGCGGGCACCATGCCCGATCCGCATCATCGCGGAGGAAGACCGTCGACTCGATGTCCGACCGTGCCGGGTCGATCCGGAGGACCGCCGAAACCGCCTCGGAGAGGCGGGACGCCAGCGGCCCATCGCCGGCCAGGATGCGTGCGGCGGCGGCGCGAACCTCGGCCAGGTCGCGTGCCCGGCGCTCCACCTGTTCCCGCGTCACCACCGCGGTGATGTCGCGCTCCACGGCGACGAATCCGGTGACGGCGCCGGTGTCGCTGCGGATCGGTGTGACGAGACGTTCCACCCAGAATGCGTCGTGCGTCGCGGTCCCGCTCAGCACATCGCCGGACGGTGCGGGCGCGGGGCGCCGATAGAGCAGGCGACCGCTCCATCGATTCCCGGCCTGGACGGCGGCGCGCATGTACTCCTCGTCCGGCGCCGGTATCTCCGCGGTTCGCAGCGCGTCCGGAGTCCGGCCGCGGAGCAGGTCTGCTGCGACCCCGGTCATGCGCTCGAACGCGGGGTTCACCGCAGTGATGCGGAGGTCGCGATCCATGAGCATGATCGCGTCGTCGGCGGCGTTCACCGCCGCCGCAAGGGCGCGGAGCCGGGCGTCATCATTCGCACGCTCGATCGCCACGGCCGCAAGTTGCGCGGCCATGTGGATGAGTCCGACCTGGGACTCCGTCGGTGCGCCGACCTGCCGGTGATACATCGCGAACGTGCCGACCACGACGCGGCGTGAATCGAGGACCGGCTCGGACCAGCACGCGCGCAGGCCATACCGCGCCGCGGGTTCGCGGGCGGGCGCCCATCGAGGATCGGTGGACGTGTCCTCGGCGATGATGCGCTGACCGGTGAAGGCCGCCGTTCCGCACGAGCCTGCCGCGGGCCCGATCTCCAGGCCGTCCACGGCGGCGCAGTACGCTGCGGGGAGACTTGGCGCCGCACCATGGAAGAGTCGACCGCCGCGGACGTGCAGGACGCTCGTCCGCATCTGCGGTTCCTGCTCCTCGACCATGCGGCAGATCGCCTCGAGGATGCTGTCCAGCGGACGCTGGACCGCCACCATGTGCAGCACCTCGGCCTGTCGCTCCCGCAGGACGGCCGCCAGCCGGCGGGCACGATCGGACCGCATCGCCGCGGACGTCCGGTCCCGCTGCAGGCAGGACAGCGCGATGAGCATGCACGCAACCGCGATGAGCCCGACGCCTGCGCCCGCCGCGGCGAAGGCATACAGCGAGCGCGTTTTCCCCGCCTCGGCGGCGTCGGACCGGAGCGCGGCGTTGAGCGCGTCGATGGATCGGACGGCCTCCAGCCGGGCGGCGGCGAATGCGGTCGCCGTGTCCTCTTCACCGGTGACCGGTTCGCGGCGGATCATCCGCGCCGCGAGATACCGCAGCCGATCGGCGGCCGCAATGGCGCGCTCCATGGCCGCGGGAAGCGCGGTGTCCCCGGGGCCGTCGATGCCGTGTGCCGCGAGTCGTGTCTCGAGGCGATCGACCGCGGCGCCGTATTCGGCGACCGCGCGGATGAGATCACGCTCCGCCGGGGCGTCCGGCGCGAGGGACTCTCGGCGGTTCGCAAGATGCACGGCGATCCGCTCGGCCAGGTAGCGCAGACGGCCCGCGTCGTCCGCCACCGCGAGAAGCGAGCCATCCCGCGCCGTCCCGAGCAGGAATGCAAGGGAAGCGACCAGTGCGATCAGGCCCGCACCCCCCGTGGCGAGGGCCATTGTCCGGCGCGTGCGCGGCGGAGGCTCGGGCATCGGGTCCGCGGGCGCGAGCGGCGCGGGATGCGACCGTGGGCCGGCCGGAGTCGTCACGTCGTCCAAAAGAGCGCTCCTCGGAAAGTGGCGGATCGGGCCACGGCGCGCCCCCGGATTCCGGGACGCGGACCGAAGCAGTGCATCGGCCGGATCAGACGGTGCGTGAAGCGAAACCCGGGACCTGCCGCGGCGCCGCGACGGCTGCGGGGAGCGCATGCCGGCGCTTGACGGCCGGGGGCGTCCGGGTCCGTGGCCGGGGCGGATCCGGGCGCCGTCGCCAGGTCCGGTGCACCCTCCACGGAGGTGGGTATCCATTGGTCCCCCGGCTTGACCAGGCCGCGGGCCACCGGCGTATCGGGCCGGAGTGGTGCATAACAGTCGTATGCCGGATCAGCGAAGCGTATATCACTTGCAACTTTCGTCAGAACTGCGATGTCTCCGGTTGAATGTGTGCAGCATCGATGTATTCTCCGCCGCGAGGCACCCACAGCAGCTATGGAGTTCCCGATGCATACCTCGGCTCGAACCGGTTCCGGACTCGCCGCGCTCGTCTTCTCGGTACTCGCCCTGGCTGGCTGCCAATCGGCGTCCACCGGGGTGGCACTCCAGCCGGATGCTGGCGCGTCCGTCAGGACTGCGGCGATGCCCGACGCGAATCTCGCGGAGTTGACATACCAGTTCCGGCAGTCGATCGAGGTCCGGGACGTGCCCGCGTCCGCAACGACCGTCCGGGTCTGGCTGTGGCTTCCGAACGACGAGGGACAGAGCGTGCTCGATCTCCGCGTCGACGGAGCGCCGGCCGGATTCCGGGTGATCGACCCCACAGGGTCCGGTGACCGGGCGGTTGTGGTCGAGGTTCCCGGCGGTCGCGCGGGCGACCTGCGGATCTCGACCGCGGCGCTCGTCCGGCGGTCCGAGGTTCGATCCGTCGCCGACCCCTCGCTGGCGGGTCCGATCACCGAGGTCCACCGCAAGGCATTCGCCGAAGACCTGCGCGGGGACGTTCCGTACATGCAGGTGACCGCCGACATCCGGGCGCTGGCCGATCGCATCTGCGGGACCGAGTCCAATGTCCTGCTGCAGGCGCGTGCGCTGTACGACCACGTCATCGATACGACCGATCACTACTCCAGGAAGACCGCCCCCGCCTCCTCGTCGGGCTGCCATGAGCACTGTCGTGCCCATGGCGGCGGATCCTGCACCGACATGCACAGCCTCTTCATCGCCCTCTGCCGGGCACGTGGCATTCCGGCCCGCATCTGCTTCGGGTCGCGGCTCCAGCCGAAGAACGAGGGCGCGGAGCACGATCCGGGCTATCGCTGCTGGGCCACCTTCTTCTGCCCCGGCCTGGGATGGCTCCCGTGCGATGTGGCTGCGGGCGACACCGTGGAGGGTGGTCGGGACACCTACTTCGCCGGGCTGGATGCGAACCGTCTGTGCTTCGTCCGGGGCCGCGATCTGCAGCTCGGCAAGGACGGTCCCCGTGTCAACATCGTGACCCGCGCCGCGTGGGTCGAGGTGGACGGTGTTCCGCACGATGCGTTTGCGCGGACGGTCTCGTTCCGGACGCTGGATCGATCGACGACCGCACGGGCGCAGGCCGCGCGGTGAGCACGGCCGCGATCGCAGGCACGTGCCGCGCTGCTTCATGTCTCACCCCGGCAGGGGGCGGAGCCACGCACTGTTGCGAGGCTTCGCCCCCTGCTGCCATTGTTCGACTGAAAGGAGTCTTTCCCGATGCTTCGATTCGTTCCTCTCCGCCGGCTCTCGGCGCTGGCGCCGATTGTCCTGGCGGTACCGTTGGCCGACGGCGCCGGGCCGGCCGTCGACCGGGTCGATGATGCACTCGAGCGGGTCTCCCGCGCGCTCGCGGATGATCCGGCACTTGCGCCGGAAACACGCGACGCGCTGCGTGACCTCGTGACCACGCTCCGCGCGGAGCGGGGGGACACCGCCGAGCCCGTCCGGGCAATGCAGCAGAGCCCGGTCCCGCCCGTCGCCGAGTTGCCCTCGGCCCGGACCCTGCTGGAGCGCGTCAAGGTGAGCGGTGACCTGCGCCTGCGGCACGAGTCATCGTTCCTCGACGCGGGAACCGACCGCCACCGCCAGCGGCTGCGCCTGCGGGTGGGCGCGGACCTGGACCTTTCCGAGGAGGTGCGCATCGGCGCGCGGGTCACCACCGGTGATCCGCAGGACGCCCGTTCGCCCTACCAGACCTGGGGTGACGGGGGTCGGAAGTTCGACCTGAACCTGGATCGGGCCTTCGCGACCTGGACGCCGGCGTGGGGACGCGGCGCCTGGGCGACCGCCGGGAAGTTCGGTCACCCGTTCCGAAGCAACCCGATCTACGGCGAACTTCTCTGGGATGCAGACCTCCAGCCGGAGGGTGTCGCGATGGGATGGAGCGGCAAGGACGTGGGCATGCTCTCGGACCTCCGCTTCGTCGGCGGCGCGTACAACGTGCTCGAGCGCGGGGCGGGGACCGATGCGTTCGCGCTGGTCGTGCAGGGATCCGCCTCGGCGAAGCTGGCGGACGATGTCTCGATGACCGCGTCGCTCGGATACCTGCACTTCACCAATCCGACGCCTGGCGGGGCGACGCGGATCCTGGGGGACAATCGCGGCAACGCGACGGTCGACACGAACAGTGACGGGACCGCGGACGCGTACATGTCGGACTTCGGACTGCTCAACCCGATCCTGGCGGTCACGATGTCCGGCTGGGAGCGGCCGGTGACCTTCGCCGGCGAGGTCTTCTGGAACACGCAGGCGGAAGGCTCTCGCGACTTCGGATGGGCGCTCGGCGCGGCGATCGGATCCACGCGCGCGCCCGGCGACTGGCAGCTCTATTACCAGTGGCAGGTGATCGAACAGGACGCGATCTTCACGCCGTTCGCCCAGGACGACTTCCTGCTCGCGACGAACTTCCGCGGCCACGTCTTCGGCGGGAAGTACCGGTTCACCCCGTGGGCGGACGCGCACCTCTTTGCGCTGGTCTCGCGCGCCGATGATCCCGCCGCCGGCGGATCCCGGAGCGATGACTGGCGGGTCCGATTCGATCTCACGTTCACGTTCTGATCCCGCGGGAGATTTCGCGCCAGGACAGGTCTGCCGACCGTCGCGGCCCGGGGCCACCCGCCCCGGCCGCGACGGGCCCGCCTCCTTTCCCGGGATCGCGGAGACCCCCTGCGACCGTGCTGCGGTAGCATCCGCGTCCACGGGGAGGCCTTCCAACGGACCACACGCGTTGTACGAGCCGATCGCTCCTGACGAGTTCACCGCCGCGGCGCTGGAGACCGGCGCGCGGTCACTGGCCGGCATTGCCGCCGCGACCCTGGCGGAGGAGGATGGTCTGTCCGGTGCGGATCTCACACGATGGCAGGGTTTCCTCGCGAGAACGGCGCTCGACCTGGCCGCGTCGATCCGATTCGGGTCGGCGCGATCATTCCATGGCATGGCCGGCTGGCAGCTCGCCGCGGTCGGCGATGCCCCGGCAGAGGTCGCCCGGCTCCGCCGCGCCTTCCGCGCACTTGCGGCGGTCGTCGGCGAGCGCCTTCCCGGTCCCGGCCACCTGGGTGCCGTCCGGCTCCTGACCGAGGCCGCCACGCTTGAGCCGGTTCCCGCGACGCGCGCGGCCATCGCACTGGACCCGCGGGATGCCACGGACCGGCTCGCCCTGGAACTGCTGCAGGCGGTCCTGGAGGGTGATCGTCGGACCGCGACGCAGCACATGGAGCGCGCGCTGGATGCGGGGCTCAGCGTTCGCGACGCCTACCTGCGCGTGATCGGTCCGGCGCTGGTCGAGATCGGGCGACTGTGGCACGCTGGTGACGTCTCGATCGCGGAGGAGCACCTGTGTACCGAGGCGATGCGCACCGTCCTCGCGGTCGTCTCGTATCGCGCTCCCGTGGCGCGCCCGAGGTCCATTACCGCCGTGACGGCGGCGGTGGCAGAGAACGCGCATGACGTGGGCATCCGGATCGTGTCGGATCTCCTGGAACTGGATGGATTCAAGGTCATCCCGCTCGGCGCGGATGTCCCGGCGACCGAGGTCGCACGGGCCGCGATCCTGTTCGAGGCGGACTGCGTGCTGATCTCCGCCGCGCTGCTGTGTCACCTGACGGCGGTGCGCAACACTGTCTCCGTAGTGCGCGCCAGCACGCCGTCCACGCTGCCCATCATCGTGGGCGGCGGAGCGTTTTCCTCGGACCCGGACCTCGCCCAGCGCCTCGGTGCCGACGCCGTCGCAGTCCGCGCGGAAGATGCCACCGCCGTGGTCCTGCGGCTGCTGGGCCGCGCGTGAGTGGACGGTCCGATTCCGGCGCCGAACGCATTCCGCCTGATCCCGCGCGTGTCATTCCATGATCTCCGGAGGCACGCGCACCCGTACGGAGAATCTCGTGGCCTGGGAGCCCCGAGGGCAACCCGATCCTTGAAAGACATCGGGCGAGCGAGCGTGCGCACGCACGCGGAACGAGTCAGTGATCTGACGACGCGCTCGAGCACGCCGCCGTGCACGCCATCGCCCTCTGCACGCGCATGCGCAGGGGGGCTGAAGCGCCCCCCTGCAACCCCCGGCGGATGGACGACCGCGGGAACGCCCTGGCTCGCGAATCATCGGTCGCGGATGCGCCATCGTCGGCAGGCGTCCTCATCGCTCGACGCTGACCGCAATGCGCGCAGCCACCACCACTCGCGCGCCGGCTGACCCCCAACCACCCCCATGCGCGCAAGGGGGTTGCAGGGGGGGCCTCAGCCCCCCCTGCGCTCGCGCCCCGGACGGAAATCCGCGTGATCAACAGGACCAATCGTCAACCGCGGTCCTTGACAGACATCGAGCAATCGAGCGTGCGCACGCACGCGGAACGAGTCAGTGATCTGACGACGCGCTCGAGCACGCCGCCGTGCACGCCGTCGCCCTCTGCACGCGCATGCGCAGGGGGGCTGAAGCGCCCCCCTGCAACCCCCCTCGCGGATGAACGGTTCAGGGACCGCCCTGGCGCGCGACCCTGGACCCGATGCGCGCCCATCCGACCACTCGCGCGCCGGCTGACCCCCAACCACCCCCATGCGCGCAAGGGGGTTGCAGGGGGGGCCTCAGCCCCCCCTGCGCTCGCGCCCCCGAATCGAGAGACATCAGAACGCCGGACCAGAACGTCGGACCAGAACGCCGGACCAGAACGCCAGGCGCCACGCAGGGCACGCCACGGCCATGTCTGCGCGACGTGATCGCGACAGGAGCATGATGCGTGCCACGCGACGCGCCCGAGACACCCGATCCGCCTCGTCATCCGGTCCATCGAACCCCCGGGAAGCGCCCGGACACCAGAGAAAGACACCACCCCGGCCGAGGCCGGGGTGGTGTGCATGAATCACTGAGGTCGTGTCGACCGAGATCCGGGGTCCCGTCGAGGACGGTGGCCCGCGATCCGCAGTGGATCACGCGCGACGCCGACGGCCGGCGAGGGCGGCGAGGCCGAGGAGGGCCAGCGCGCCGGGGGCCGGGACGGGATTCGACGTCACGAAGAACGACTCGCGGACGAGGGCACCGGTGACGTTGCCGGCCAGGTAGTCCGACATGCCGCCGAACTCGAAGCGGGCGTCGTCAGCCAGGGTGAACTGGGCGATGACGATGTCCGGTCCGAAGACCTCGGAGCCGACGCCGGGGTTCTGGTCGAAGTAGCCGCCGTTGTTGACCTGGCCCCAGGAAGCGCCCTGGATGACCGAGTTCGTGCCGTTGCCGCCGGCGAAGCCCGGGGAGAACGCGACGTTCGAATTGGCGGCGTTGAGGCCGAGGGTCACCCACGAGTCGTAGGCGAACTGCACGGGGCTGCCGGCACCCTGGTAGATGTCGAGCAGCGGGTACAGCGGGAACGCCTCGCCCTGAACGAGCGGGCTGGTCGCGCTGAAGCTCAGCGCGACGCCGCCGGGGACTTCGCCCTGCGCGCCGGAGACGGCGAGCTGCTTGTCGAGCGGGTTGTCGTAGTGAAGGACGACACGGTAGGTCGTGGTGCCGGCGAGCAGCGAGCCCATGTTCTGGATCGACGCGCCGGTGAGGGCGGCGTTCGCAGCACCGGCGAAACCGGTGGCGGCGAGGCCGGCCAGTGCGAGAGCCTTGATCTTCATAGCGGGGGAACCTTTCTTCTTGAATGGACCAGACGGAGAACTTGAACCATCGACACGACCGCTCGCTCCGGAGCCGCCGTGTTGTCCCTTACTTCCGGGTACGAAGATACCTCGTCCACCCCCGGTGTCAAGACGTCGACCCGCCGGGATGCCCGCCTTTTTTTCTCCGGGCGGCCCGGACCCCGGATGAACCGCCGGATCTTCCCCGCTTCACGCGCCCACCCCCGGCGCTGCCCATGCCGGCGCCTGGACCTCTCCATGGAGGAGGAGGGGCCCGCTTCCCACGATCCGGACCTCGACCAGCGAACCGACGAGCGAGGACGGGTCGGCCGCGGCCGGCACGTCGAACACCGTGATGAGATCTCCCCTCGTCCGTCCGGACACCTGGACCAGGTCACTCCCGGTCGCCGCCGGTGGCGTGCCCGGGCTTCCGGCCAGGTTTCCGGAACCGGGCCCGGATCCCGCCGTCCACCGGAGTTCGACGGCCCTGGACGTGCCGGGGCGATGCGGTGCCTGCCCGCGCGACCTGTGTCCGGTCACCCGCTCGACGAGCACGGTCTCGGTCCGCCCGACCCAGCCGGCATGCACCTCCCTCGAGATCACCGCCTGCAGGGCGAGCAGATCGTTGTTCCGTCGCCGCTTGACGGCCTCGGGCACATCATCGAGCTGCCGGTCGAACGCCGTGGTTCCCGGCCGCGGGGAGTACTTGAAGATGAAGGTGTTCTTGTATCGGACGCGCTCCAGGAGCGAACGTGTCTCGTCGTACTCCGCGTCGGTTTCGCCGCAGAATCCGACGATGATGTCGCCCGCGATGCACACGTCCGGCAACCGATCTCGCACGCGATCGATCAGGTCAAGGTAGATCTCGCGCGTGTACCCCCGGTTCATCCTGGCCAGGACCGTGTTCGATCCGCTCTGCGCCGGCAGGTGCAGGTAGCGGCAGAGGCGCGGTGAGGCCGCCATCACGTCCAGGATGTCGTCGCCGAAATCGCGCGGATAACTCGTGACGAATCGGAGCCGCGCGAGGTGCGGCACCTCCTCGTGGATGCGGTGGAGCAGGTCTGCGAACGTCGTCACCCGCTGCCCCGCGCGACCGGATCCGTGCCGCGCCAGCGCCCGCATGGCGGCCTCATCCCGGAACGCCGCGCCGGGCGGACCGACCTGCGCCAGTTCCCGCCCGTCCGCGCCGACCGCGGCGCCGTGGACATACAGGTAGTGGTTCACCGTCTGCCCGAGCAGCGTGATCTCGTGGACGCCCGCGTTGGCGAGTCGCCGGCACTCGTCGACGATGGCGTCCGGCGGCCGATGGATCTCCGGCCCGCGCGTCCTCGGGACCACGCAGTAGGTGCAGAACTTGTTGCACCCGCGCGTGATCCGGACGTACGCCGATCGACCAGCGCCGTCCGCCCGCTGCTCCGGATCGAACGCGCGGCTGAGATCGAGCAGTTCCAGCGAATCGGCGGCGGCCTCCAGCGTCTTCGAACGGCGCGACGAGGATCCCTGGAGCGCCACGCGTTCGGCTCGCTCCAGCGCCTCGGCACGAAGGACGTTGTCCAGGAGGTGCGGCAGCCGATCGAGTTCGCCCGGGCCGCAGAGAAAGTCGATCTGCGGGAACCGGCTCAGAAGTCGCGCCCCCTCCCGCTCCGCCAGGCAGCCGATCAGCCCGAGCACGAGCCGCCGCCCGGCGGCCTTCCGCCGACCGAGGATGCCGACCTCGCTGAGCGCCTTGTTCTCCGCCTGCTCGCGGACGGAGCATGTGTTCAGCAGGATCACATCCGCCCCGGCGTCGTCGGCGGTGATCCGGTACCCGAGCGCCGCGAGGGATCCACGCACCAGTTCGCTGTCCAGTTCATTCATCTGGCATCCCCATGTATGGATGCAGACGGAGAGTCCAGGCGCCCCGTGATCCGGGCCCGGTTCGCGGAGGGAGCCACCGGGTTCGACCGGTGCGAGGATGGGAAGCGGCGCGTCGGCGGGCATCGGAGGGCGGGGCGGGTCCTGCGGGCAGGCCGATCGTACCCGCGGGGTCCTGTGGGTTGCGATGTTCGTTCATGCCGGCCCCGCGGCCAGGCCGACAGAAACTCGCGGGCCGGGCGTTGCAGGTCGGGGCTACCGGACCCGGGCCTGATCCGATATCCTGATGGTCATCGATCTCCGCATGCGACCCCACGTGCCACCACACCACCTGCCCCCCCCTGCCCGACGCACTCGAAACGCGGGCGTGATGGTGCGGGTCGGACTGGTGACGGCGGTCATGGCGGCCACGGCGTGCTCGACCGGATGTGTGTCGCAGAGCGCGACCGACTGGGCGCAGATGTCGCCATCGCTGTCGCCGAGCGTCGACGAGGACGTCGCGGCTCGTCGCTGGTCTGCGCTGGGCACCGTCGGACCGCTCCGGACGGCGGCGGATGTCGACGGCGCCATCGGCGACACGGGGAAATCCCGTCCGGCGCCGGAGCGCACGCGATTTTGACCCTGCATCCGGATGTGAACCGATAACCGACCGCGGATGCTTCGGCCGGGACACGGTCTCTTCTGCGCGGCGATCTCGCTGCTGATCCTCGGCGTGCTCATGGTCACGAGCGCCTCGCTGCGCATTGATGCGGAGGCGCCGCTCACCGTCGCAGGCGTCCTCACCTCGCGGACGAGCATGCTCGCGGCCATCGCGGTCGCGGTCCTGCTCATCGCCGCGCACCTGCCGATCGGCCGGCTCGCCGATGCGCCGCGGGCCCGCACCGCGGCGTGGCTGCTCGGCACGCTCGCGCTCATCCTCGTGCTGCTGCCGCTGGTGCCCGGCGTGGGTCGCAGCGTCAAGGGAGCGAGTCGCTGGCTTGAGTTCGGCGGGCTCTCGTTCCAGCCGAGCGAGATCGCGAAGTACCTCTGCGTGCTTCTCCTGGCGTGGTATGCGTCACGCCGGCCGCAGCGCATGGAGTCGTTCTTCGCCGGGTTTCTTCTGCCCTCGGTCGCCGTCCTGGTCCTCGTCGCGGCGATCGCGATCACGGACCTCGGGACGGCGGTCCTCATCGCGGCCGTGGCCGGCATCCTGCTCATGGCGGCCGGCGTCCGCCCGATGCACCCGCTGCCGTTCATCCCGCTCGTTCTCGCCGGCGTGGCCGCGGCGATCCTGCATCCGCGCTACCGCTATCGCCTGGAGCGACTCGAGACCTTCCGGGATCCATTCGCCGACCCGGCGAACGCCGGCTACCAGGCGCTTCAGTCGATGGCCGCCGTCTCGGGCGGCGGTCCGGCGGGACGAGGGCTGGGCAACGGCATCCAGAAGTTCGGCTACCTGCCGGAGGACACCTCCGACTTCATCTTCGCGATCATCTGCGAGGAACAGGGATTGGTCGGCGCGGCCATCGTCTGCAGCCTGTTCATCGCCATCATCGGGTGCGGCATCGCGATCATCGCCCGCGCCCGGACCGCGTTCGGCCGCCTGCTCACGACCGGCGTCATGCTGACGATCGGGTTCCAGGCGGTGATCAACCTGCTCGTCGTCACCGGCCTCGCGCCGACGAAGGGGATCGCGCTGCCCCTGGTGTCGCTGGGCGGCACCGGCTGGATCGTGACCTCGTTCTTCCTCGGTCTGGTCATCGCCGTGGACCGGGAGACCCATCTGCCGACGCCGCAGGACGCCGAGGCGCCATGGGACGCCGAGGAACCGGCGGGCGAGGGACCGGGTTCGAGGACGCCACTGGATCACGCGGTCCCGGCATGAACGCGTCCGGGCTGATCGTCATGGCGGGCGGTGGGTCCGGCGGCCATCTCAGTCCGGGGCTCGCTGTCCGCGAGGCGGTCGAGGCCCGGGTGGGCGATGCGGTGCGCATCGTCTTCGCATGCAGCGAGCGAGAGATCGATCGCGTGATGCTGACCGCGGCCGGCGCCACCTTCCGGCCGGTGCCGGCGCGCCCGCCGTCGCTTCGTCCCGATCGCCTGGTGCAATTCGCCCGGGGATTCCGCGCCGCGCGCCGCGCTGCCGTCGACATGCTCCGGGCAGAGACGGGGCGTTCGGCGGTGCTGGCGCTGGGCGGCTTCGTGTCCGCACCGATCGTCACCGCAGCGCGGTCGCTCGGTGTCCCGCGTGTCCTGCTGAACCTGGACGCGGTCGCCGGGCGCGCGAACCGGTTCGTCGCGGCGCGCTCCACGCTTGTGCTGTCCGCGGTGCCGGTCGTCCGGCTGGGGCGGACGACCGCCGAGGTCGTCGGCATGCCGATCCGGCGTGCCGCCCGTGCGCCGGGCGATGCGGCGACGTGTCGCGCGGCGCTCGGCCTCGATCCGGGGACCGACACGCTCTTCATCACCGGCGCCTCGCAGGGCTCGAGCTCCATCAACGCCTTCGTCACCGCCCTGGCCCGCGCCGATCCGTCTCTCTTCCGCGGGTGGCAGGTGATCCACCTCGCCGGCGCGTCGGCGTGTGCCGGCGCCGAGGCCGCGTGGGCGGCGGCGGGCATCCGCGCGCACGTCGCTCCGTTCATGCACGAGATCGGGCGCGCGTGGGGCGCGGCATCGCTTGCGGTCAGTCGCGCGGGCGCGAACTCCGTGGCCGAGGCCGCGGCGAATCGCGTGCCGACGCTCTTCCTCCCCTACCCCTGGCACCGCGACCGGCACCAGGCGTTCAACGTGCAGCCGCTCGTCGCCGCGGGCGCCGCGGCCGTGGCGGAAGATCGCGTCGACCCCGCCCTGATGCTCGGCGAGGCCGGCGCGGTGCTCGGGGCATTGATGGGAGACCCTGAGGCCCGACGCGCGATGGTGGATCGGCTGGCGCGGTCGGCGCCGGCCGACGCGGCCACGCACGTGGCGGACATCCTGCTCGGCCTGCTCCGGGCGGGCGGATCGCGGTGACCGGCGGCTCCCGTCGGAGGCGTCCCAGGATTCGTCCGCGCATCGATGATCGTCTCTGTAGAATCGTCGGTGGGAGAAGCGATGGCGGCCGACGGCTCAGGAATTCGAGGTGTCCTGCTGGTCCCGGGTGACCGGATGGATGTCCCGTCGCCCGCGCCGGACGCGGCCCGGGCGCGCGACGACGATCCGCACTGGTCCCGCGCCACCGATCCCTGGATGGCGGCGGCGCTCCTGGGAGTCCTGCTGCGACAGAAGCGCGATCGCGCCGCCTGGGGCCTGGAGCCCCGGCCGATCGAACTCCGGGTCGAGGCCGATGTCGGCGCGGACGACCGGGCGATGTTCCTCCGGCTGGCGACGTGCGTCGCCGGGCTCTTCCCTGGTGAAGTCGTCCTGGACGATGCGATCTCCGCGTCGGCGCCGGCGTGCGCCATCGATGGTGACGGCGCGTTCCCCGGTCCGCGGCCGATCCGGACGCAGGACGGGGTGCCCGCCGTGCCGCCGGACACGTGCGAACCCGGACCGCGGACCGGATCCCCGCGCCGGGCCGGTGCGGGCGCCGCCCGGGATCCATCGCTTTCGGCCGAGGAGATCGCGATGCTCCTCGGGTCGCCCGCGCCGATGGCGCCGGAGCGCGCCCCGTGACCGGCGCGCCGATCTCGCATGCCGGGCAGGACCGCCGCAGCACCGATCGGTTCCTGGCGTGCGTTCCGCGCGACGCCCGCATCGCCGGGTGCGCGGATCGCACGGACTGCCTGCTGACGGCCATCCTCCGCATCGCATGTCCGGCACACGGGGTGCGATACAGCCACCTGCTCCTGGATCCGTCCCGACTCCCCGCGGACGCGGAGTCGCGTCGTCAGGCCCGCCGCGCAATGGCGCTGGCGGACCCATCCCTGCACGTCGTCATGCGGCAGGGTGATGCCGACCGCGCGGACGCGGACAGCGGCGGCCATGCACCGCCGGACGCGCACGACGACCAGGTGGTCCATGGGACGGCGTCCGCGCCGCCGATTGAGGCCGCGCCGGTCCCGGGGCCCCTGTCCGCCGGTCACCCGGACCGACGCCCCGACCCGCCCGGACCGCCGGATCCGGAGCCGTCGCTGCTGCACGCCGTCGCCATGGGCGACGAGCGCCTGGAGCACCTGCTGACGGAACGAGCCCGGGCGCTCAGCGGGTGCCCGGATCTCTGCATTCTCCCGGTCGGCGCGCCGCGCGCGGACGTGCTGGGCGCCTGCCCGATTGCCGGCGACGGGATCGACCTGGGGACACTGGTCGCACCGTCGCTCGGCGAGGATCAGCGACGCGCCTGGGCGGCCTGGTCCGCCGCGTGGATCGCCGCGCGCGATCGCGTGCACGCGAGCCGGGAACTCGCGTACCGCGACGACCTCACCGGCATCTGGAACCGACGGTACTTCCGGCTCTTCCTGGATCGATCGATCACCGAGGCGCGCCGGGTCCGGCGCCCGGTCACGATCATGCTCTTCGACATCGACGACTTCAAGCGATACAACGACGCGTTCGGACACGAAGCCGGCGACGAGATCCTGCGCGAGACCGTCCGGCTGCTGCTGTCGACGGTGCGCGCGGGCGACCGCGTCTGCCGGATCGGCGGCGATGAGTTCGCCGTCGTCTTCGCGGACCTGGAGCAGCCGCGCACCGCGGGCTCATCGCACCCGGACTCGGTCGAGCAGCTCGCCGAACGGTTCCGCGATCAGATCCGCCGCGCCCGCTTTCCGAAACTGGGCTGCGATGCGCCGGGCACCGTCACCATCTCGGCCGGGCTGGCGACATTCCCGTGGGACTCGCACGAGCCGGAGGAACTGCTGCGGATCGCCGACGCGCGCCTGCTGGAATCCAAGTCGCGCGGGAAGAACTGCCTTACCTTCGGTCCGGACGGCGCCGCCTGCGGCTGAGCGGCGGCAGCGCGGTCGCGATGACCGCCGCCGCGCCCGGTGCGGGCACCACCTGCACGTGGAACGGCACGTCCTCGGTCGTCAGCACGGTGAACGGCCAGTAGTGCAGCATCCCGGAATAGGTGAACCCGGCCCCCGTGGTCACGGTGAACTGCGCGATGACGACTTCGCCGGAGGCCCCGGCGTAGACCTCGGATCCGGGTCCCGGGTTCGCGTCGAAATACCCTGCGCCCGAGAGACTGAAGCCGGTTCCGGCAACGACCTGCCCCACCGGCCAGCCCGGCGAGGTTGCGACGTCCGCGAGGACCGGGTCGAGGCCAAGCGAAAGCCACGAGTCGTGCGCCTGCTGAAACGGTCCCCATGGCCCGAGGCCACCCTGGTAGAAGTCCATCTCCGGATACGCCGGCAGCAGTTCGCCGTTGACGATCGATCCGCCGGTCACGGAGAGGACCAGCGGATTCACCGCGCCGTAGATGGTGGCCACCTGGTCCAGCGGTGAATTGAACGTCGCGATCACGCGATACGTCGTCGATCCCGGCTGGATCGTGCCCAGGCTCTGCGCGTACGCCCCGGTGAACGCCGCGTGCGCCGCCGGCGCCGAGACCAGCGGGAAGACGGTCGCCACCCAGGCCACGGCGGCGCAGCCGCGTGCGGCACGAGGGGCATATCCCGGAGCGACGCTGACGCGACGGACTGACATGCGGTTGCCCTCCGATGATCGGAGCCGTCGACCGTCCGCGGACGGCGGTGCCGATCGATGATGTCAGGACGGGCCTCACATGGTCTACGCGACCGTGATCGACTCGTCCAGGTAGACGTCCTGGATCGCATTGAGCAGGCGGATCCCTTCGCTCATGGGCCGCTGGAATGCCTTGCGCCCGGAGATCAGCCCCATGCCCCCCGCCCGCTTGTTGATGACCGCGGTCCGGACGGCCTGCTCGAGATCGTTCTCCCCGGAGCCGCCGCCCGAATTGATCAGGCCGGCGCGTCCCATGTAGCAGTTCATGACCTGGTAGCGCGTCAGGTCGATCGGATGATCGGAGGCGAGTTCGGTGTAGATCCGCTTGTCGAACTTTCCGTACGACGAACCGCCCATGTTGAGCGCGGCGTATCCGCCGTTGTTCTCCGGCTGCTTCTGCTTGATGATGTCCGCCTGGATCGTGACACCAAGGTGGTTCGCCTGGCCGGTGAGGTCGGCGGACACGTGGTAATCGGTGTCGGCCTTCCTGAACGCCGGGTTCCTGAGGTAGCACCAGAGAATCGTGGCCATACCCAGTTCATGCGCGTGCTGGAATGCGTGGGCGATCTCCACGATCTGGCGCCCCGAATGCTCACTGCCGAAGTAGATGGTCGCACCGACGGCCACCGCACCCAGGTTCCACGCTTCCTCGACCGTCCCGAACAGGACCTGGTCGAACTGATTGGGATGGGTCAGCAGTTCGTTGTGATTGACCTTCACGATGAACGGGATCCGGTGGGCATACTTCCGCGCGACCGAACCGAGGACGCCGAACGTCGTCGCCACGGCATTGCACCCGCCCTCGACGGCGAGCTTCACGATGTTCCCGCCGTCGAAATAGATCGGGTTTCGCGCGAAGGACGCGCCGGCGGCGTGCTCGATGCCCTGGTCGACCGGGAGGATCGAGAGGTACCCGGTGCCGCCGAGCCGGCCGTGATCGAAGAGTGCCTGGATCGACCGGAGCACCTGGGGCGATCGATCGCTCAGTGCATAGACGCGATCGACGAAGTCCGGACCCGGGAGATGCAGCGAGGAACGGTCGACCTTCGCCTTCCACGTCAGCAGCGACTCGGCCTCGTTGCCAAGGAGTGCCTCGATCCTCGATCCGGTCGTGATGGACATGCGGTGCTCCTGCTCGATGTTCGACGTCCCGACTATACCGCGAGGAGCCTCCGGATGCCGATGGTTCCGGCGTGCCACCGCGTCCGCGCGGCGCGGTAGAACCGGCCCCGATCCCGGACACCCTGCATGCCGTACATCGCACCTGCTCCGCTCGTCGTCTGTGTCGCATCGTTCCTTCCGGGCGCCCCGGGTGCGACACCGGCGAGCGCTCAGTATCCGCAGGCCATCGAGATCGCCAGGACACCGGATGGCCGGCCCGTCCTCGTGCATCGGTACGGTCCGGCCGCGACGGCCGGGACACCGGCGGTACTCGTCGTGGCCGGCGCAGACGGTCGTTTCCGCAGCGCGGTCGAGATCGCCCGGGCGCTGGGCGCACGGTTCGCCGAGGCGGCACGCGAGGACGCCGCCGACACCGCATCCCGGAGGATTCCGGAGGGGACCGCGGTGTACATCCTGGCCGTTCTCAATCCCGATCACACGGCGTGGCGCACGGCACCCGGCACACCGGGCGTGGACTGGGGTCGCGCGCCCGGCGTGGATGACGCGGACCGTGACGGCCGTACGGGCGAGGACGGCGGCGCGGACCTGGACGGGGACGGGTTCATCACGCAGATGCGCGTGCGCGATCCGGATCCCCGGTACGGACTCGACACGGGCTGGGTCATCGATCCGGATGACGCGCGGCGCATGCGCCGCGCGGATCCGGCCCGTGGCGAGACCGGAACACACGCGCTGCTCATCGAGAGCACGGATCAGGACGGCGACGGGCGCTTCGCGGAGGACGGCATCGCGGGCGCGGCCGGCGGGGGAATCGACCTCGATCTCAACTTCCCGGCGCTGTGGCCGGAGTTCATCGACGGTGCCGGGCCGGCGCCGCTCTCTCGCCCGGAGACGCGCGGTCTCGCGGAGTGGCTGCTCACGCGGCCGGAAATCGTCGCCCTGGTGGTGCTCGGCCGGCACGACTCGATCGTGAACGTGCCGGTGCCAGGCCGGTTCGACGCGACCGGGCGCGTGCCGCTCGGCATCGAGGAGGGAGACCGCGCCCTGTACGAGCGCGTGAGCCGCCGGTTCCGCGACCTGACCGGCCGCACGTCGTCGGAGGCGCCGGATGACGCGGGATCGCTGGCGCGCTGGTCGTATGCGCACCTCGGACTGCCGACCTTCGCGGTGCGCACGGCCCCGCAGCCGACTGCGGCCGCGGACGGGCGCACCGAGGCGCCCGGCCCCGGTCCCGCGACCGGCGATCCGCCCGCGCCGGCCGCCGACAGCGGTCCACCGCGCACCGGCGGTCCGCCGGCACGGCGCGGGCGCGGCGGCGCCGCACCGGCCGGAGCGGCGCGGACAGCGCCGGCCGCCGAAGGCGACGACGCGGCGTGGCTTCGAATGAGCGACGAGCGCGGCGGCGCCGGGTTCATTCCGTGGCGCGCGTTCCAGCATCCCAGGCTCGGCGCGGTCGAGATCGGCGGATTCACGCCCGGCTTCCGGTATGCACTCAGCGCGGACGAACAGGCCAGCCTGACGGACCACCTGGAGCAGACGATCATCGACCTGCTCCGGGACCTCCCGCGCCTCGTGTTTGACGTCCGCGCCGTCACGCGGGAGGCCTCGGGGCTCTGGCGCATCCATGTCCGGCTGGAGAACGCGGGGCGCATGGCGACCGCGACCGCCATGCTCGAGAAGACGCGCCGCCTTCCCCCGCTCGTCGCGTCGATCGGCGTGCCGCCGGATCGCATCGTGGCCGGGACTCCGCTGATCCGGTGGAGCACCCTGGCGCCGGGCGAATCGGTGACCGGGACGTGGCTCATCCGCGCCGAGGACGGCGCCTCGATCGACATCACGCTCCGGTCTGTCGTGTCCGGCGACCAGACCCGCACCATCCGTCTCGAGGAATCACGTCCGTGAGCACGCCGCTGCACGACACCGTCATCCGTGTTCTCCGCCTGCTGTCCGTGTGCGCGACGATCGCACCGCTGGTCACCGTACCCCGGGTCGCCACCGCCCAGCCGCACGTTCCGGCGCGCGTGGACGTGGCCTGGAACCGGTACTACACGTTCGAGCAGTGCGAGCGCATCCTGCGCGACATCGCCGACGCGTACCCCGGACTCGTGACCCTGCGCTCGATCGGGACCTCATGGGAAGGGCGTGACATCCACGTCGCGACCGTCGCGGCGCCGGGCGATGACGATCCGGACGATCCGCGGCCTGCGATGTGGATCGACGGCAGCATCCACGCGAACGAGATCCAGGCGACGGAGGTGGTCCTGTATTCCATCTGGTACCTCACGAAGATGTACGGCGTCAATCCGCGGCTCACCGCGCTGCTGGACAACGTGACGTTCCACTTCTGCCCGGTGGTGAACCCCGACAGCCGCGTGGCGTGGTTCGAGCGCCCGGCGACGCCGCATGCATTCCGGCACAACCAGCGGCCGATCGACTCGGATCGGGACGGCCTGGTCGACGAGGATGCGCCGCACGACCTGGACGGAGACGGGTCCATCACGCGCCTGTGGAAGCAGGATCCCGGCGGCGAGTGGATACGCGACCGGTTCGACGACCGGATCTTCCGCCGTGTCCCGCCCGGTGAGCGGGGCGACTGGACGTCGCTCGGCGCGGAGGGCATCGACCGGGACGGCGACGGACGCAGCGGAGAGGACGGGCCCGGCGGCTATGACATGAATCGGAACTGGCCCGGCGACTGGCAGCCGGACTACGTGCAGGGCGGCGCCGGGTACTTTCCGCTTTCCTCGCCGGAGACGCGCGCGATCGCCGCGTTCATCATGGCGCGTCCGGAGATCGGGGCCGCGCAGGCGTATCACAACACCGGCGGCATGATCCTGCGCGGGCCCGGCGCGGAAGCACGCGAGAGCTTCTATCCGGGTCCGGATCGCACCGTCTATGACCAGATCGCGAAGGACGGCGAGAAGATGCTCCCGTACTACCGCGCGCTCGTGATCTGGAAGGACCTCTACCGCGTGCACGGCGGCTTCGTGACGTGGCTGTCGGAGAGTCTCGGGATCTTCGGGTTCACGAATGAACTCTGGACGGTCGCCAAGTACTTCCAGAACGCCGCGGAACGACCCGACGAGGACATGATGCGGTTCTTCCGTGACCACCTGGAGTTCGGACAGACCTGGACGGACTACTCGGCGGTCGATCATCCCGGGCACGGCGAGGTGCTCGTCGGCGGCGCGAACAGGTGGTCCAGCCGCGCCACGCCGACGTTCATGCTGGAGGAGGAGTGCCATCGGAACTTCGCGTTCTCCATGTATCACGCCGACCAGCTCCCACGGCTCGAGTGGGGCCGGCTGGACGTGCAGGATCTGGGGGGCGACCTGTGGCAGGTCACCGCGGAGATCCGCAACCTGCGCATGATTCCGACGCGGAGTGCGCTCATGCAGAGCCGCGGCATCGGCGCGCACGACCGGTTGGAGACCACGCCGGCGGCCGGCCGCGTGGTGACCGGCGGACGACCGGACACCTGGTGGTCCCCGGCCATCCGTGAGTCGCGCTTCGAGCCGGAGCGCCTGCTGCTCCCGGACGGTGTTCCATCCCGCGGAACCGCCCTCGTCCGCGTGTACGTGGAGGCGCCCGCCGGCACCGAGGTGACGCTCGCGTATCGAAGCGAGCGGGCGCGCGACCTCGTGCGGACGCTGCGCCTGGGCGACCAGGGCGCCATGTGACCCGCGGGGCCGCGGGTCAGGCAAGCACGCCCATTGCCCGTGCGCCGGCGGTGGACGCGGCGACGGCGACGTTCCGCAGGATCCGGTCGCGGTGGCGCCCGGAGGACTGCAGGTCGGCGGCGAGGCACCGCACCTGCAGCCGCGGGATTCCGAAGAGATCTCGATCGGGGTCCGGCGCCGCGAGCGCGGCGCGTCCCGCCTCCAGCAGTCCCCACCCCGTGGGAAGTTCGCGCGGACGGATGGTTCCGGTCGGCGCGCAGATGTAGAGGCGATCGGCCAGGCGGTAGCGGCGCAGCGTCGCGAATTTGGTCTCCCCGTAGAGCGTCCGCTCGAGCCGGTTGAGACGCCGGACGACCGCCCGATAGGAGGGCGAGGTGATCGCCGATTCATCGACCGACTCGACGTCGACGAAGAGCGACGCCGCCGCGCCCGGTCGCAGCGGTGCGCCCCGGGCCAGGGAGCGCTCCAGCAGGTGCGTCCTGAGCGCCTCCAGGTGATCGCGCTCGCGCAGCAGGCGCGCGGCATCCCGGGCGTCCCGGAGGAAGTCGGTCCGGCTCGCCTTGCATTCGACGATGATCGTCCTCGGGTCGCAGCGCCGGGATCCTGCGGTCGTCGGGCGGACATCCATCGCCTCGTGACGGCTGCCCGTGGTGTCGGCGTACCCCGCCACGTCCAGCCGGAAGCGCGCGATCGGGCACCGCACCTCGGTCGCGACCACCCGGCACCCGTGCTCGCGCAGAAAGGCGACCGCAAGTCGTTTGAGCGCGCGATGAACGTCCGACTCCACGGACCCGAGTGTACCCGAACGGATCCCGATCATCGCACCGCGGGAAGCACACCTCCCGCGCGCTGTCCGCCACGCCCGCCCGGAATGGCGGTGGTACGATCCGCGCCATGACGACCGCGATACGTGCGTCCGGGGCCCCGACCGTGCGCCGGTCGGACGAAGCCATGCCCGAGTCCTACGAGGAGTTCCGATCGTGGTCGCCGCGGCAGCGCTCCGGCATCCTGCGGGGCCCGGACGGCCGGCTCCGCGCCCTGCTGTACGCGCAGCAGTTCGACCGGGCGCTCCTCGAACAGCTCGTCGCCCTTGCCGAGCGCATCCGCAGCGCCGAGCCGGAAGGCGCCTTCCGGGCCGCGTTGAGCCGGGCGCTGCGCGGTCGCGCCGCCGCGCTCTACTTCCAGCAGCCCTCGACGCGGACGTTCGTCTCCTTCTCCCTGGCGGCGCAGGGCATCGGCATGGTGACCGAGGAGATCCGCTCCCCCGAGCGGGCGTCGCTGGTCAAGGGTGAGACGACGCTCGACACCCTGCTGACCCTGGCCGAACTCTCGGACTGCGTGATCCTGCGGCACGATGATCCGGAGGCGATCGAGCGGTTCGCGTGGGAGATCCATGATCGCGGGCTGCCGACGCGCCTCGTCAATGCCGGCAGCGGCGCGGATCAGCACCCGACGCAGGCGCTGCTCGACATCGCCACGCTGATCAGCCGCTTCGACCTGTCGCGGACGGATCCGCCGCTCACCGTGGGAATCGTCGGCGACCTGCGCCGCGCGCGGACCGCCCGCTCGCTCTCCTACCTCCTGGCGCTGTACCCGACGGTCCGCCAGGTGTTCATCGCACCGCCGGACCTTGCGATGGGTCGCGACCTCGTGACCGCTCTGGAGGAGCGCGGCGTCACCCTGGTGGAGACCACCGAGTTCGATGCGGTGATCGAGGAACTCGATGCCGTGTACCTGACGCGCATGCAGGACGAGTACGGCGAGACGAGCGAGACCGTCCGCGCGCTCTTCGGCAACTATCGCCTCTCGAGTGAGCGGGCCGCGCGGCTCCGGCCGCACGCGTGCGTCCTGCATCCCCTGCCGCGCCGCGAGGAACTCCCGATCGAACTCGACCGGGATCCGCGCACACGCCACTGGGAAGCGGTGCATCGCGGCCGGTTCCTGCGCATGGCGCTGCTGCTGCACATGTTCGGGAAGGACACGACAGACCTGTCCTGACGCTGCGCCCGCCGGTGACGGCGCCGGTGCCGCTGGCGGACGGTCTGTCAGCGGGAGGACATCCCGGGCACGCCCCGCCGATGCGCGATCAGCCGGTGGGCGTCGCGCGCGCCAGGACCCGTTCGAACCGCTCGGCGGCCCAGTCCAGGTCCGACTCCTCGATGGTCAGCGGCGGCGCGATGCGGATGACGTGCTCGCTGGTCTCCTTGCAGAGGATGCCCTCCTTCATGAGCGCCTTGCACCACGGCTTGCCGCCGCCCGCTTCCGGGTGGAGTTCGACGCCGATGAGCAGGCCGCGTCCGCGGACCTCGCGGATGTGCGGCGAGCGGATCTGCCGGAGCTGCGCCATGAACGCGGTGCCGAGCCGGTCCGCGCGCTCGGCAAGCCGCTCGTCGCGCAGCGTCTCCAGGGCCGCCGTCGCGACGGCGCACGCGAGCGGATTGCCGCCGAAGGTGCTGCCGTGATCGCCCGGCTGGAACACGCCCAGCACTTCGCGCCGGGCGAGCACCGCGGACACGGGCATCATCCCGCCGCCCAGCGCCTTGCCGAGGATGAGCACATCCGGAATGACGTTCTCGTGATCGCAGCACAGGCGACGGCCGGTGCGCCCGAGCCCGGTCTGGATCTCGTCGGCCATGAAGAGCACGTTCCGTTCGCGGCAGATGTCCCGGCAGCGCGCCAGGTAGCCCGGCGGGGGAACGTTGATCCCCCCCTCGCCCTGGATCGGCTCGACGAGGAATGCGACCGTCCGGTCCGTGATCGCGGCGGCGAGCGCGGCGGCATCGCCGTAGGGCACCGACCGGAATCCGGGCGTCACCGGGCCGAAGTCCTCCTGGTTGAACGAGTCCGGCGAGAAACTCACGATCGAGATGGTCCGGCCGTGGAAGTTGTCTCCGCAGACGATGATCTCCGCGGTGTCGCGGGCGACGCCCTTGACGTGGTAGCCCCACTTGCGCGCCGTCTTGAGCGCGGTCTCCACCGCTTCGGCGCCGGTGTTCATCGGCAGCACCAGGTCCTGTCCGAACGTCTCCGTGATGAGTCGGCAGAACGGACCGAAACGGTCGTTGTGGAACGCGCGGCTGGTGAGGGTCAGGGTCTGCGCCTGACGGACGAACACCTCCGTGATGCGCGGATGCCGGTGGCCGAAGTTGAGCGCGGAGTACGCGCTGAGCATGTCCAGGTACCGGGCGCCGTCGACGTCGTGCACCCAGGACCCTTCCCCGCGCGCGATGACCACCGGGAGCGGTGCGTAGTTGCGGGCGCTGTGCCGATCGACCAGTTCGATGTGCTCGGCGGTCTTCGTGCGGGTCGCCGCGGGCGCGGCGGAAGTCGTGGGTGTCGAAGGCATCGTCGGCGTGCTCCGTGGCTCGGGGGAAGCGGGCACCGTACTGCGAAGGCGGGTGCGTCGCAACGCCGCCGTTGCCCGTGCCGCCGCCGCGGTTGCACGCGACGCGACGAACGGCGACGATGGCCGGCATGACCGCACCAGTCCCGAATCACCACGACGGACCCGCAGACCTTGCCGCCCGCTTCGAATCGCTGCATGCCGAGTTCCAGGCGCTGAAGGCCGGCGATGGCGGCAGGCGTCGCCCGGCGCGCTGGAAGGACATCGGCATCGGCGCGGGTGCCGCCACGCTGCTCTGCCTGGTCCTCGGCGCCGCGGAGCGGGCGGTGCCGGTGCTGCAGACGAACCGGCTCGAGATCCTGGGCGCCGACGGACAGCTCGTTGCCGTGCTGGGTGCGGACGAACGGGGCGGGCGACTGGATCTCTGGTCGGCCGCAGGGCGGAATGCGCTGCGGGCGAGCGTCAACGATCAGGGTGGCGACTTCAATCTCTGGAACACCGCCGGTCGATCGGTGCTCGCCGCATTCACCACCGCGCAGGGCGGCGAACTGGGCGTGTGGAACGCCTTCGGCCAGCGGCAGGGCGTCATGTCCGCCGGCGCAGAGGGCGGCGCCCTGTCGGTCTTCGCCGCGGATCATCCGGTCGTGCGGGTGGATGCGGGCCGGCCCGAACAGGCCATCACCGTCGCGGCCGGCGAACCCGGAACGGCGGCGGTGGCGATCGGCCGGACCCCGGCCGGAACCGGGCGGGTGGGCATCGGTGACGAAGCGGGGCGCGTGGTCGTGCGCGCCGAGGTCCAGCCGGGCGGCATGGGGTCGGTCTCGGTGCACCAGCCCGACGGCGCCCGCGTCGCAGCAATCGCGGGACTGGCGGAGGGCGGCGTGCTGCTGCTCGACCGTCCGGGCGGCGTTCCCGCGTTCGCGGCCGGCCCGGTGGAGGGTGGCGCCGTCATGGATCTGCACAACAGCCAGGGCGAGCGCATCGCGCGACTCGGCGCGAATGCCGGGGGCGGCGGCCGCCTCTCGCTCTCCGCGCCCGGGCCGGTCGAGGGATTCGCGGTCGAGTGCGTGGATGGGGCCGGAACCACGCTGGCGCTGCTCGGTCCGCGCGGACGGCGCGGACTGATCGCCGGTGCCCGCGCGGAGGGCGGCATCGTCAACCTCTTCAACCGGCAGGACATTGCGGTCCTGGTGGCCGGGTACGCGCCGGATGGACTCGGCGGCGGCGCGGTGGTGCGCAACGGGCGCGGGCTCGCGGTCGCGGAGATCACCGCCGCCGGCGATGAGACCGGCGTCGTCCGGGTGAGCGATGCGGATGGCGAGCGGACGCGCGCCGTCCGCCCCATGCCGTAGCAGGCTGCTGATCGGACACGGGGTCATCGGCACACGCCCTGGCGCGTGCCCCGTCGGGCGGAACGGTCCGGAAACACACCGGCACGGCGATGCCGCGCCGCGCGGCGGCGCCCCGGGATCATGCCCATTCCGCCGGACCGGTACGGACCGCGCGCCCCGCACCTGCACAACCTGTCATCGCCGGTGACCGGCGCCGCACGTGGGGTAGGTTCTCCGTGGAGACCTTCCGTGCGAAACCAGAACCCTGACCTGAGGCAGACCCGGGCCGGATGCGACCCGCTGAACCCGTCGGATGGCTCGATGCATGCGCGTGGCGAGGCGCCGCTCCGGATTGTCGGCCGCGACGCGGACCCGGCGATGGCGCATCCGTTCGCATCGGCCGCGCCGGGGGGCATCCCGGCGCGCTGCGTGCCAGGTGACGTTGCGCAGGAGAACGCGTCCGCGGCGGTCGCGGGGATCGATGCGCGCTGGGTGCTTGCCGCGCGGGTGTATGCGCTCCTCGAAGGCGCCCGGCTCACGCCCGAGTCGAGGGAGCGTGTCCTGCGGACCGCCCGCGCCCTGGGCATCCGTCCGTTCGATGCCAGCGTGATCATCGCCCTCGTGCAGGATCGCGCCCGCCGAGGCGAAGGGCCGATCGCCGTCTGGCCGTTGCTCGAGGCGTGCACGCCGGGCACGGAGCCGCGCCCGCCGCGGCACGCGTCGCCGGCGCGCTTCCGGCTGTCCGCATCCTCGATCCCGTTCCTGGGCGCGGCGGTCGTCGGCGTGATCGGCGCGGCGCTCATGGCGCGCTGGATCGTTGCCGGCTGACCGGTCAGGGCACTTCTTCGAGGCGGTCCGGTGCATCGAGATCATCGAAATCCAGCACGCGCGGCCCGCGCGCGACGGGCGCGCCGCCCTCCGGGCTTCCATCGCGCGTTCCCGGGGACGCGGGACCGCTCACCGCGACCGCCTGCGGCTCCGCGTCGAGTATCCGGACCGCGCCGTCGCTCAGGCGCTCGGCAAGTCCGAGATCGATCAGCGCCTCCAGGGCCGCGTCCTGTTCCGCCCGCTTCTTCGACGCGCCCCAGCACGCGGGATACCGCTTTCCGCCGAGTTCCACGCGGATCTCGAAGCATTTGGCGTGATCGGGCCCCTTCTCATCCAGGACCACGTACTGCGGAGACTGGTCGAAGAGCTGCTGTGCCGCCTGCTGGAGCACGGATTTGAAGTTCGACTGGTGTCCGGATGCCCAGCACGCCTCGATGCGCGGTTCGAGTCGTGTCATGATGAATCGGCGCGCCGCTTCGAGACCACCGTCGATGTAGATCGCGCCGACCACCGCTTCGAACGCCGCGGCCAGGACGCTCCGCGGCAGGTGGGCGCGGTTGCTCATGCCCTTTCCGAGCCGGATGAGCGGTCGCAGTCCGATCTCCTCGGCGCAGTCAGCGCAGGTGGAGCGGCTGACGACGAGCGACTTGATCTTGGTCATCTCCCCTTCGAAGAGATCGGGGTAGGCGCGGAAGAGCGCTTCGCAGACCACCATCCCGAGGATGGCATCGCCGAGGAACTCGAGCCGCTCATTGCTCTCGACGCGCTGATCCACGAGCGACGCATGCGTCAGCGCCTGCTGGAGCAGGGCGCGATCTCCGAAGGCGTGACCGAGGCGTGTCTCTGCGTGCTGAAGTTCGTCCGGCGTCATGAATGCGGCGTTCCAGGTCGTCCGGGCCGCCGACACGTCGGCGCCCACGGCTGTCCGGGCGGATGCCCTCATTGCGAAGGATCGTCGCCGCCCCGACAACCCTCCGGCCCCCCGCCGGCGCTCCCGCCGGCCGACCAGGGCACGGTCCGATCCCAGGGGGCGTGCGCCGCAGCGCCGGTGCCGCACGAGCATTCCGCGACCCGGGGAAGCACCCGGCCATGGCGGGCACGCCCCCGAGCGGCGGAAGGTCCGGGCGGGCGACAGACTTCGTCGCGCCCTCGCAGATCCTGTCGGCATATCTTGGCGCCTTCTTCGGCGTGGGGCGCGTCAGCGACCGGATCAATGTGGCGGAGTCCGTCGAACCTGCCTGTGCGGGCGCGCGCCGCTGGCGGTATCCGGGACGCTCTGATAGACTGCAGGGCTCCCCTGCCAGAGGCACCGCCATGCATTACCCGAGACGACAGAGCAACGTGAAGCGGCGGCGCAAGTTCGGATTCCGCGCCCGGATGAAGACCACGCTCGGCCGGAAGATGATCAACCGCAAGCGACGGATGGGGCGCCGCCTCTCCGCCATCGGCTGAACCGCCTCGCGGACCGGGTCCGGCCGGCCCGGTGTCCGCCGGAATCGAGGGCCCGGGCGTTACGCCCCGGGCGGCGTCTTCGATCGGTCGCTGCCCGCCAGTGCGGCGATCTGCCCGGCCATCCGTTGCGCCGTCACCGCGGGCGGCTCGCCCGCCGGGACCGACACCACCGCCGTCGCCAGGGCGCGATACGCCGGCAGGCGCTCGTGTGCGGTCCGGATCACTTCGTTGTCGAGCGATTCCCCCGGCCGCAGGGCCGGGCGGTTCCGGTGCTCGACCGCGCCCGCGTCCTCCCGGCGGCGCGCCACGAGGTCCGGGAGGGGGACATCCAGCAGCAGGATGATGGCGCGGCGCGCGGCCTCGGCGTCCCGGAGCGCGCGCCGGATCCCCGGATCGGTCGGAGCACCGCCGCCCATCGCGATGACCGCCGGCGCTTCACCGCCCAGGATCGCATCGCACGCCGTCCGTTCAGCGCGGCGCCACGCCGCCTCGCCGCCGTGCTCCCACACGTCAGCGACCGCGGCGGCGCCGGTCAGGGCGAGCGCCCGTGCATCAAGGTCGATGGCGCCGACGCCGAAGTGCGCCGCCAGCAGTGGTGCGAGCCGGGACTTCCCGCTGCCGCGGAGCCCGATCAGGAAGACATGGCACGGAAGCATGCGGAGGTGCGCCGCCCGCGCGACGTCATGCCGCGAGCCGTCCTCCGCCGTCGGCGAGGAATCGATGCAGCCGGCGGCGATCGTCGCTGTGGGTGAAGCGGCCGAACGCGACCCCCATCCGCCGCGGCCCGGGATCGTCCTCCACGTCGAAGACCCGGGCCACGCGCGCCGACACGAGGATCGGACGCGATTCGCCCGGAAGCGTCAGGCAGAGGGCGACCTGCTCTCCGTCCGGGAGCGGCTCGTCGAGTTCGATGCGTGCGCCGCCCTCGGCGATGTCGTACGCGTGGCCGTCGAAGAGCACCAGCCGGCCGTCGCGCTCGACCTGCGCCACCACGCCGGTGAGTGCGGGCTCGAGTCGATAGCGAGGATGTCGACGTCGTTCCGGAGAGGTCGTCATGGGCAGAACTCCGACGGATGCGGGCGGGTCCGGCGCCGCCCCGGGCACCCGGTCCGGGAACTCATCGACGCATCGCCGGCGGGACTTGACAGTTCACCGCGCGGCCCGGTGCCCGGACGTCCGACCTGGGGAGCGCACGCGGGCTGGTAGGATCGCCGCGACGCATGCGGGCGCACGACGGGTCAACCTCTGCCGGGACGGTGATCGAGCCGCCTGACGGCAGCGCCGCGCGCGCGGCGATCGAGGCGTACCGCGGCGCCACGATCGTCGTGCTCGGCTTCGGAAGCCAGGGCGCGGCGAATGCGCTCAATCTGCGCGACTCGGGGATGGCCGTCCTGATCGGGGCGCGCCCCGGCCGTGGCGACCACGCCGCGCGCGCCCGGGGCTTCGAGGTCCTCGATCCCGTCGAGGCCGCCGCGCGTGGCGACCTGATCGTCTTCGCCATCCCGGACGAGCGCCACGCCGAGGTCTGGGCGGACATCCATGCAGTGGTCCGACAGGATGCCGTGCTCGGATTCCTGCACGGTTTCTCGGTCTGTGCCGGCACTCTGCGGCCCGCGCCCGCCCAGCCGCTCGTGCTGGTGGCACCCAAGGGGCCAGGGGCGGCGCTCCGTGCCAGGTACTGCGAGGGCGGCGGACTGCCGGCGCTGTGGTGCGTGCGGCAGGATGATCCGCAGGAGCGCGGCCGGCGCGCCGCGCGCGCGTGGGCGGCGGGCATCGGCGCCATGCGGGCGGCGCTCATCCCCTCGACGTTCGAAGCGGAGACCGAGACCGACCTCTTCGGGGAGCAGGCGGTCCTCGTCGGCGGGGTCCTGGCCCTCATCCGTGCGGCGTTCGACGTGCTCGTCGACGCCGGGACCGATCCGGCGGTGGCCTACATCGAGTGCGCGCAGGAACTGCGTCAGGTCGCCGACCTCCTGTACGCACGGGGACCCTCCGGCATGATGGAGGCCGTGAGCAGCACCGCCGCGTACGGCGGGTTCGCGGCGGCGGACCGGATCGACACGCCCGCACTGCGCTCGACGTTCCGGGCGCTCCTGGAGGAGATCCGCGACGGCCGATTCACCGGCCGCTTTCTCGCCGACGGCGCTGCCGGGGCACCGGCCCCGCAGGCCGCGCGCGCCGCCCTCCGCGCCTCGTCACTGGAGTCCGCATCCGCGCTCGTCCGATCGTGGTTCCCGGGAACCGATCGCGGGCCCGGCGCCGCGGCGGACATCGATCCCCCATGACCGGATGGACCTGACCCCGGCCCGCGCCGGCGCGGGACCGATTCACACCCCCTGCCCGAGACCGACCCGGCGGGCGATGGACTCCCACCGCGATGCACATCGGACATGCAGCGATCCTCGGACTCGTCGAGGGCGTCACCGAGTACCTCCCGATCAGCTCGACGGGACATCTCATCCTGACCGCCCGCCTCCTGGGACTCGGTCAGGACGCGGATCCCGCAGCGCAGGCAGCGATGCGCGATGCCGTCGACACGTTCACCATCGTCATCCAGGGCGGTGCGATCCTGGCCGTCGCCGGCCTGTACCGCCGGCAGGTGATCGCCATGCTCCGCGGCGTGCTGGGGCGCGATTCCGCCGGGCTGCGGCTCGCGCTGCTGCTGTTCATCGCGTTCCTGCCGGCCGCCGTCCTCGGTCCCCTGCTCAAGCGCACGATCACCGCGCACCTCTTCCACGTGCTGCCGGTACTGCTCGCCCTCGGCGTCGGCGGCATCGTGCTCATTCTCCTGACACCATGGCAGCGCCGTCACTTCGAGGCCGCGCCGGAGACCCGGCGCTATGTCACGATCGCGACGATGTCATTCCGCGCGGCGCTCATCATCGGCGTGCTCCAGTGCGTCGCGATGTGGCCGGGAACCAGCCGGAGCATGATGACCATCATCGGCGGCATGGTCATCGGGCTCCGCCCGCGCGAAGCGGCCGAGTTCTCTTTCCTGCTCGGCCTGCCCACGCTGGGCGGCGCCTGCGCCTACGAACTGCTGGGGGCGCTGCGGAGCGACGCGGGCATGTTCGCGAGCCTCGGCTGGCCCGCGGTGATCACGGGGCTCGTCGTGGCGTTCATCTCCGCGACGGTCGCGGTCCGGTGGCTGGTCGGATACCTCTCCACGCACGGTGTGGCGATCTTCGGGTGGTATCGACTTCTGCTCTGTGCCGTCATGGCCGCGTTCGTCGCCGGCGGCTTCCTGGAGATCGGTGGCGCGTGAGCGCACCGGGAACGCGCCTGAATCCCGACGATCCCGCGGACTACGCCGCCAGGCGCAGCGCCCGGATGGCCTCCGCCGGCCGCATGGCCAGGTTGGCGCCGGTGTCACGGACCAGGTTCGTCGCGCGGGCGAGCGACTCGGCGTCGCGCAGCCGGCACCACCATCCGTCCAGTCGCTCGGCCTCCAGCAGGCCATCGTCGCGGTAGGACAGCGCGAGATCGGAGATCTCCGCATCCGGATCGAGGCGCCGGCATCGCGCGAAGAGCGTGTCGTCCGCGAAGATCGGTCCGACCATCACCGTGTCGAATCCGGGCCGCGCCGGCTGCATGTCCATCGCGACCACGCGACCATCGTCCGGCCTGACGACGACCGCCTCGCCCGGCGATTCGGCGGGCGCCGTGAGGATGACGGCGCCTTCCGGCCGGCAGAGGAAGCATTCCGTGTGGTGCCGCAGGCTCCCGCCGAGGAGAACCTCCGCCGGCAGGATGCACGCACGTTCACCGCCGACGGCCGCCTGCGCGCACAGAATGGCGCTGACATCACCGGCGTGATCGGGGGCGACGGCGACCATGAAGTCACGCAGCCCCAGGGCGCGCCCGGACCGGACATGCTCCACGATCGCGCCTGCTTCCTCGCCGCCGGCGATGAGGACGACCTCGCGGAACCCGGCGCGCACGAGCGCCTCGATGGCGAAGTGGATCGCGGGGCGGTCATAGATCGGCACGAGGTGCCGGCATCCCCGCGGCGCGATCGCGCTCAGCGGACGGGCGGGTCGTGTCGCAAGGATGATGCCCTTCATCGGTGGTCTCCGCTTCGGGTCGGCTGTCGGACGAGGTCTGGCTGCATGTGCCGCCCCGACGCGGGCCGGCGCCGGACGCTCTTATCGGGCCGGACGAACAGGACCTGAAGTCCGGGCGCGCAGGAAATTCCGTCCGGGCGCTGCATGCGCGCCGTGCAATGATCGCGGGGCCGGGCCGTTTGCCTCCCGCACCGGGGCTCCTTCGAACGCTCCGCTTCGATTCCGATCCTCTTCAGATTCAGAGTGACCCATCCTCCTCCTCTCGTGCCGGCCGCCTGAGCGGCGACCGGCACGATTCATCTCGAGCCGCTCTCCCGTACGATTCCGCCCGCGATGTCCGGAACGAGTTCACCCTGGCGGTCCCTCATCGGCTTCGCGGCATGTCGTGTCCTGGTGCCCGCGTGGGTTCTCGCCGGCGCGTTCTTCAAGTACCTGGAGTGGGATCCGGGACTGCTTCCACGGCAGACCGTCCTGCCGCTGGCGCCCAGGCTCGGGATCGACCTTGACCTGTACCTGTCACTGATCGTCGCCGCGGAGTTCGTCTTCGCCGCCGGCATGATCTTCCTGTGGCGCGTCGCGAAGCCCGCGGCCGTGGCGATGCTGGCGGTGTTCTGCGCCGTGCTGATCGGAGAAATGCTCTCCGGGTCGCGCTCCTGCGGCTGCCTGGGGTCGTTCTCTCCGAAGCCCTGGCAGATGCTCCTGGCAGACGGGACGCTGCTCGCGCTGGTGCTGTTCGGCCGGGTCCGACCGCTGCCGGTGGAGCGTGATCGGCGCTGGCCGCTGCTGCCATTCCTCGCGATGTCGCTGATCCTCTCGTGGCTTGCCTTCCGACGACCCGCGGCATTCGAGCCGGGAACCATCGAGGCGTGGCACGCGCTCATCCGGACGCACGTTCTCTGATCAGGAGTTCCTCCATGCGGACCAGTCGCTCACGGTGCACACTCGTCACGGCCCTCGGCATCGCGATGCTGGCGCCGGGATGCGGGCGGGAGAACGATGAGACCACGAAGCCGGCCCCCGCGCCGAGCACCGTGGCGGATGGGGCGTCCCCCGCCCCCGCCGATGCGTCGCCGCAGCCGGAGACGATCCGGCTCCCCGCCCACTGGTACGAGACCGACTTCGCGTCGTGGGTGGGACGACCATGGCGCGACCTCGACCTCTTCCGGTTCATGCCGCAGAAACCGACCGGGCTGGACGAGGGCACGCAGTACGTCGTCTTCTACTCGCGGACCTGCGAGCACTGCGAAGAGATGTTCCGTCGCGACCTCGGCACGCGACCGGAACTCGCGCGGAACGTCGTCGCCGTCGAGATTCCGGCGAGCCGTCGCGTGCTGACCTCACCGGATGCGTGGCCGATGCCGGCGACGGAGGTCCGCGAGTTCCTGGCCCTGCCGCTGTCGGTCAACTGGGTCATCACGCCGCCCATCGCCGTGCGCCTCGAGGACGGCATCGTGCGGTGCGCCCAGGAGGGCGATCATCGCCCCTGTCTCGGCCTGTCGGCAGACGGCTGAGCCGGCCCGCGGTCCGGAAACGGTTCCTGCCCATGCCGGCGGATCCGGATGACCGGGCGGATGCAACGTCCGCGCCGGCGTGGTGCGGTGCCGCTCTCACCCGTCGGCGGACGGCTTCCGATCCATGGTCCGATGGCCGTTCCGAGTGGCTCCTGGCTGATCATGCCCGCCCCCTGGACGCCCGTGCCCGGCACGGCGGCCGCCTCGCGCGATCCGGTCTCGGCGGACGACCTGCGCCCGCTCTTCCCGGGCGTTTCCATCCTCGTCATCCTCGTCTCCTCCCCGGATTCCGATCCCGCCCGGCGGGCGATGATCGCCCGCTCGCTGCGGCGGCTCCAGGATCTCTGTGATGCCGACGCGGTGCAGCTCGTGGCGATCGGCGGCGGTCCCGGCGCGCTTCTGACCAAGGCCCCCTCGCTCGTGATCCGCGAGCGCTCCCTGGTCGTGGTGCCGCGCGACGCGATCGACGCCGGTCCGCCTCCGCCGCCCGAGGAGTTCGACGCGCTGCTTCGCGCCAGTCGCGCGGCGCTGGAGCGCCGACAGACCGCCGCGATTCTCGGGCGCCTCGAGGACGGTCCGGACGGGCGCGCCGCATCGGCCGGCGGGGAACCTGCGACACGCGCGGCGATGGGGATCTGGGCATGGCGGACGCTTCCGGCGCGCCTCGCCGCGGCGGCGCGCGCCGTGGCCGGAGAGGCGGTCCCCCGGTACATCATCACGGACCACCCGATGCGTCCGGGCGTGTGGTCGGCGGAGTCCTCCACCGTCCTCAACATCGCGCCTCGCCCCGGATGCCCGCGTGGATGTGCCCTCGTCGTGCAGGGCGCGCGCGTGGAGAAACGCCCCATCGTGCAGCCCTCCGGGGGTGCGGTCTCGCTGGGCAATCAGCCGCTCTGGTCGGCCGCGGGCCTCGCCGTCAGCACCACCACGGCGTCTGCGCGGGCTGCCGGATGATCACGTTCTGCAGGTACGCGGCCGCCTTCCGCAGGCCCTCCTCGAGCCCCATCGCGGCGTCTTCATGCTCGATCGACAGGACGCCGTCGTAGCCGACGCGCCGGAGCATCGACACGAACGGCTTCCAGAAGGCATCGCCGTGTCCCCAGCCGCAGGTGCGGAAGTTCCACGACCGCCGTGCCGGCTCGCTGTACGGGCGCGTGTCGAGCCAGCCGTTGACCGCGCCCTCGCGCGCATCCATGCCGCAGTCCTTGGCATGCACGGCGAAGATCAGTCCCCGTTCCCCGAGAACGCGCGTCGCCTCGACCGGATCGATGCCCTGCCAGAAGAAGTGCGACGGGTCCAGGTTCGCGCCCAGCACCGGCGCGCCCCCGCCGCCGGCGGCGTGCTCGGCGCGCTCCGCGAGACGGATGAGCGTGTCCGGGTTGTAGACGCAGAATCCCGGGTGCGGCTCCCAGGCGATCCGGACTCCGTGGGCGCGCGCCGCCCGCGCCTGTTCCGCCCAGTACGGCACGAGAACTTCATCCCACTGCCATCGCAGGATCTCGAGGAAATCCGGCGGCCAGGCGCACGTCACCCAGTTGGGTGTGGTCCCGGCGGCGGAACCCGCGGGACAGCCCGAGAACGTGATGACGACATCCGTGCCGAGCCGCGGCGCCAGGTGCAGGGCGCGAACGAAGGCGTCGTGGTCGGCCCGGGCCCGCGCCCGATCGGGGTGGACGGGATTGCCGTGCACGGCCAGCGCCGAACAGGTCATCCGGAAGTCGGCGAGCATCGACCGGATCCCGGTGCAGCGCGCCTCGGAGTCGAGCAGCGCGGCGGCGTCGAAGAACGGTGACCCGGGGTACCCGCCGACCGGAAGCTCGATCGCGTCGAGACCGATCTCCCGGCAGAGGGCCAGCGCACTGCGGAGCGGCATCCCGTCGAAGAGGGCCGCCATCACACCGAGTCTCATTGCGTCGCGCTCCTCGCGTTGCCACGCCCTGGTCCGCCCCGGATCCGCCGGGGCGTCGGCCATCCGGCCGTGATCATCGCCGGCCTGCGCGCCGGGCGCGGGATGCTACCGTCGGCGCGCCGCGGCGCCGAACGGCGGCGATTGTCACGGGAAGCGCCGGGCCGCGCATCCGGGCATGGACCGGGCGTCGTTCCCAGGTCGGTCGCGTTCCGCGATCCGGCCGGACGCGCCGGACCATCCGGTCCATGCGGTCATCGATCGCCGCGCCGTGAGATATGATCCGCTCCGTGCCGATCTGCAGAGTCCAGCGCCATCACCGGTCCGCGTTCGCGATCACGGCCGGCGCGGTCGTGGTCCTGACCGGTGCTGCGTCGGTCGCGCCGTCGCCCGGCGCCACGCCGGCCGCGGCCACGCACCGCCCTGCGGCCGTGACCGGAGACGCCACGACGGACGACGCACGGGCCCGTGTGGTGGTCCGGCCGTCCCGGCTGCAGGCGGTCGCCGGGTACGTCGAACTCGAGGACGACGAGGTCCTCGTCATCCGCACGCCCGAGGGACGCCTGGAGAGTTTTGCGAAGGGGCGGATCTTCCAGCTCGTCCGGCTGCTGGAGGTCGACGCCCCGCTGGATGTCCACGTGATCCTCCGCGACGGCACCACGCGGTCCGGCCTGCTGCTCGAGGATGCCTTCGACTTCGTCCGGATCAACATCGAGGGTGTCGAGGTCTCGATCCCGCGGGACACGGTCCACCTGCTGCGCCCGCAGCCGAGTTTCGAGGAGCGATACGAACTCGTCCGGAGGCAGCTCGATCGAGCTTCGCCGGAGGCGATCATCCGGTTCGCGCAGTGGCTGATGGATGAGCGGCGGTTCGACCTGGCCGCAGCGGAGCTGACCTCGCTTCTGGAGCAGGTGGACTCGGCCCCGGCGCGGCGCCTGCTGCGCACCGTCGAACTCCAGCTGTCGCTGCAGCGGGAGAGTGAGGATCGGGCAGCGCGACGGGCACGCGGCGAGATCACGCAGCGGCCGGGATTCCGCGATGCGTCGCACGATCAGGTGCTCTCCGATCGCGAGGTCAACCTGATCCGCGTCTTCGAACTGGATTTCGCCCGGCCGCCGCGCGTCGCGGTCCCCCGCCCGACGATCCAGAAACTCGTCACGCGGTTCGCGGACAGCCCGCTCCTGCCGGAGTCGGAACTCGAACGGCTGCAGCTCTTCCGCGCCGATCCGCTCGACATCGTCCGACTGATGTTCGATCTCCGCGCGCGGGACCTCTACGGCGAGATCCAGGTGCTGTCCGAGCCGGCGTCGCTGAACTTCTTCCGGCAGCGCGTGCATGACGCGTGGCTGATTCCGAACTGTGCCACCAGCAACTGCCACGGCGGCGACGACGCCGGACGCCTGGCGCTCATCGGGCGCAATGCGCGCGAGATGCGCGTGCGGTACACGAACCTGCTGATCCTGGAGCGGACCGCGCTGGACGATCCGGAGTGGCCGCTGCTCAACTTCGCCCGCCCGCGGGAGTCGCTCGTCATCCAGCATGCGCTTCCCCCGGCGCGGGCCCGTCGGCCGCATCCGCGCGTGCCCGGCTGGACACCGGCGATTCCCCACCCCGACGATGCGCGGGTCACCGATTTCATCGAGTGGCTCTCGCTGATGCATCCCGATCGGGGTCGGTACCCGGTGGAGTTCCAGCCCGTTCCCACACCGGCGTGGGCCGCGCGCGCCGCGGCGGCCGACCCGCCACCGTCGCCCTGACCCGGTGCCCGGACGGCGCGGGTGACGACGGCGCTCGCATGCCCGCTCCGCTGGTACACTGCCCGTCCGTTTCCCTGTCACCACACACCTCTCGCGGCCGGAGGCCCCACCGGACATGATCCCGGACACCATCCCCCACACGGATGCCTCGCGCGCGCCTTCGGTTGTCGACGACCACGTCCGACGGCAGCGGCCCGGCGCGCCGGCGCGGCGCGTGCTCTGCCTGGCGCTCTTCGTCGGAGTCGCGCTGTGCGGTGGCTGCGAGGACCAGGATTCGGCGCGGCGCGCCGAGGCGCAGCGGAAGATCGATCAGGCGAGCCGGACGCTCGAACGGGTCATGCTGACCGGCGTGCCGGACGAAGACGGGGCCGCGGGCATGACCACCGGCCTGCAGTCGATCATCCGCGACCTGGCGTCGCTGCCGGGGGCGGCCCCCGGCCAGGTCTCCGCGGCGGCCATGATCGCGGCGACCGCCGGCGAAGCACTCGGGGAACTGCCGTCGTCCACGCTGGCGGCCGCGGAGTCCGGCCTGGCGCTGGATCGCGGCCATGTCCACACGATCATCGACAACGCGACCCGCCTCGCGGGACTCGCGACCGGCGCGACGGGCGTCGACTTCGCCCGACAGCGGGAAGCGCTTTCGGCCGCCCGGTCGGAGGCCGACCGTGCCCGGACGACCTGGGACCGGGAACGGGCGCAGCTGCGGAGCCCGATCGAGGATCACGAGCGCCGGAACCGGGAGGACGGACAGCGCGTGACCGGGATCCTCGGCGAGGCGGGCACGCTGCGCCGGACGGCGACGGACGCGGGGGCGCGTGCCGGCTTCCCGACGTTCCAGCAGGCGGTGACGCTCGAACGGAACGCGGATCGGATCGCGATGCAGATCGCGGAGCGCGAGGCGGAACTCTCGTTCGTCCTTCGCCCGGAGTTCACCTACGTCGCGGCCCAGGCGGACGCGTCGAGGGACGAACTGGAGTCCATCGACCTCGCCTCCGGTGCCATCGAGAAATCACGAACGGAACGCGAGCGGATCGCGGCCGCGGCCCGCCGGCAGGTGCAGGCGATGCGGACCCGGCTCGACGAGGTCATGTCGGCCATGGCCGCCACCCGCGAAGAGGCCGACGCCGCGCTCTCCGAGGCGCTGGCGGCGTTCGACGCTGCCGCCCGTGCGGCGCAGACCGCCGCTCGCGGCGGCGCACGGGAGACCGCGGCGGCACGGCTGATCGGCATCCGCGTCGAGGCCTCTGCGGCGCGGGTCACCGCGCTTCGCGCCGCGTCGCTTGCCGCCGACGCCGCGGTGTTCCGCCGCCTCGCGGAGGCCGGCACCACGTTCGGTGACGCCGCGGCCCATCGTCGCGCGGCGGACGACGCCGAGCGGCGGAGCGCCGAACTCATGGCGAGCGCCCGGGAACGGCTCACCAGCGCCCGCGAGGCGATCGGCCAGGTCAGCCGCCCGGAGGCGGAAGAGATCGCGCGGATGATCGACCAGGCGCAGACGCTCGCCGGCGGTCGACCCGCGCCGGCCGCACCAGCGGTACGCGGCCCGGCCGGCAGCGGCGCCGCACCTGCGACGGAGGGTGCCGGCGGTGCGGATTCGCCGCAATCGCTCGTGGACGCGGCGAATGCGATCCTCGCGACGGGATCGCCGAACGGCCTGCTGACACTCGCGCGCGCCGCGGCGGAGACCGATCGCCGCGCCCTGACCGAAGCCATCCGCGCCAACGCCGCCATGGAGCGTGTCGCGGCACTGGCCAGCGAGCACATCGAGGGATTCGATCCCGCGCTCCTCGCGGCGATGCAGGGCGCGGTCGCCGCCGGTGCGACGGTGGAACTGATCGCCGCCGATGAGCGCGAGGGCACCATCCGGCTCCGCCTGCCCGAAGAGATGGCGGCCGCCGGCGGCGACATGGAGATCCCCATCCGCGCGACGGACGAGGGCTGGTTCGTCGATGCCGCCGGCCTGCTGCAGGCCGTGGTCCCCGCCGGCTGGAACACGATGGAGGTCGGCGATCTCTACGGCCGGCTCCGGCGCGGGCTGGACGCACTGGCACGGCGCCTGGAGAGCGGCGCCATCACCACGTTCGATGCCTTCGCGCAGGAGTTCGCGCAGACGGTGATGCGCGTCATGTCCAGCGGCTGATCACGGCCCGGGCGGCCCCGACGACGATCGGGTCCTCGCCGGGATCATCCGCGATTGCGCGCAGTCGCGCGCGGATCGCCGGATCGTCCCGTCGCGCCAGGTGGTTGCCGAGCGCGATCACGGCGTTGCGGCGGATCATCGCGAGTTTCGCCCGCTTGAGCGCGGAGGTCTCGAAGGCGCGCCGTCGAGACTCCTCGTCCCAACCCAGGACCTCCAGGAGATCGAAGCCGTCCCGCCGCACCGCGGTATCGGCATGCCGAGGCGCCCGCCGGGCCCGGCGCGTCGGCTGGCAGTGCGGGCAGACCTCCTGGCAGATGTCGCATCCGAAGATCCAGTCGCCGATCGCCGCGTGGAACCGCGCCGGGATCTCGCCGCGATGCTCGATCGTCAGGTACGCGATGCAGCGGGTCGCGTCCACCTTCCACGGCGCGATCGCGCCGGTCGGACATGCGTCGATGCAGCGCGTGCAGGTCCCGCAGGGATCCCGCGGCGGAACCTCGGTGGGCCGGATCAGTCGCGTGGTGAGAATCTCGCCGAGCAGGAACCAGCTGCCGATGCCCGGCGCCAGGAGCAGCGTGTTCCGTCCGATGGCGCCCAGACCTGCGCGCGCCGCGTGCTCACGCTCCAGCACGGGCGCGGTGTCGACACAGACGCGGAATGCCGCGTCCGGCCACCACGCCTGCATCGCGCGCACCACGGCCTCGAGCCGGCGCTGCATGCCGCGGTGGTAGTCGCGGCCGCGCGCATAGCGCGCGATGCGCCCGAACGGCGCGTCGGTCGCCGGGTCCGGACGGCCGTCCGCGTACCGGTCGCCGACGGCGATGATCGACCGGACGCCGGGCAGGAGCCGCGCCGGGTCCTGGAGCAGCGGCTCGAACCGTTCCAGCCATGCCATCTCGCCGTGGCATCCGTCCGCCAGCCATGCCCGCAGCGCTTCGGGGCGTTCCGCCGGACGGGCCGGCGCGACGCCGGCCAGCAGGAACCCGGCCTCGCGGCACGCCGCAAGCACGGGCTCGGCCGGAACGGGCTCGGGATCGGTGCCGGGCGTCTCCGGGTGCTGGCTCATGCGGGATGCTGCGCTCAGTCGATCCGCACGAGCCGCGCGTACTCGAGGACCAGCGTCTTCACGCCCCTGTCGCCGCCGAAGTCGACGCGCGCGGTCGTCCCGGCGGGTCGCCGGGCGACGGACTCGACCCGGCCCACGCCGAACGTCGGGTGCCGGACGCGGCAGCCCTTCGGCAGGGCCGCCGCCGCGTCCGGCTCGGCATACAGCACGGGCTCTGCGAACGGGTCGTCTGCGGGACGGACGTTCTCCACCACGACGTCGTCCGCGGGCAGTTCGTGCAGGAAGTCGCTCGGCGCGGTGCGCTGCGCGCTGCCCCACGCCATGCGCTGCCGCGCCCGCGTCAGCAGGAGCGCGCGCCGCGCCCGCGTGATGCCGACGAACAGGAGCCGTCGCTCCTCCTCCACCGCTTCGCCGGCGGGGTCGGCAAGGGCATTGGCATGCGGGAGGAGCCCCTGCTCCAGCCCGGCGATGGCGACGACATCGAACTCCAGCCCCTTCGCCGCATGCAGGGTCATCAGGGTGACCGCGCCGCGCTGCGGATCCACGCGGTCCGCGTCGCTTACGAGCGCCACGCGCTCGAGGAACCGGCCGAGTGCATCGCCGAGCGTGCCGTCCTCCAGTTCCGAGGCGACCTCCGAGGCGGCGTTCACCAGTTCGTTGAGGTTGCCGAGACGATCCACGTCCTCTTCTTCGCGGGAGGCGCCGAAGAGCGCCGCGAGGCCTGACTCCCGGATGACGCCTTCGACCAGCGCGGGCAGGTCCGTGCCGGGCCCGGTGAGCGCCCGTCTCGCGCGGTCGATGAGTTCACCGAACGCCGTCAGCGGGTCGACCTGGCGGCGGGTCAGGCCGGCGATGTCGCGGCTGTGCAGCGCAGCGCCAGCCGCGCCGACCCCCCGGGACCGGGCGGAGGCCAGGACCCGCTCGATCGTCGTCCGCCCGACGCCGCGCGCCGGGGACTGGATGGCGCGCTCGAAGGCGATCTCGTCCATCGGGTTCTGGATGAGCCTCAGGTACGCCAGGACATCGCGGATCTCGCGCCGCTCGAAGAACGCGGTTCCGCGCGCGACGATGTACGGCAGTCCCGCCTGGCGGAACGCCGTCTCCAGCACGCGGCTGAGGGCATTCGTGCGGTAGAGGACCGCCATGGCGCCGAGCGGCGTTCCGTCCCGCCGGTGGCGATCCGCCATCTCGCCGGCGATGCTCGCCGCCTCCGCATGCTCGTCGGTGACCGTGCGGATCCTCGGCTTCTCGCCCGGTCCGAGCTGCGTCGAGAGGTCCTTGTGCCGGCGCCGGCGATTGCTCCGGATGAGTGTGTCGGCCACGCGGACGATGTGACCGGTCGATCGGAAGTTCTCCCCGAGCGGTACCACCGTCGCCTCCGGATAGCGCGACTCGAAGTCCAGGATGTTCGAGAGGTCCGCCCCGCGCCACGCGTAGATCGACTGGTCGGGATCGCCGACGACCGCGATGTTGCGCGTTGCCTTCGCGATCTCGTGGGCGATGACGAACTGCGCGTGGTTGGTGTCCTGGTATTCGTCGATGAGGAGATACCGGGCCCGCGACTGCACCTCGGTCCGGACGTCGGGATGGTCGGTGAGCAGCCGGGCGGTCAGGCGCAGCAGGTCGTCGAAGTCCAGGGCATCGTTCTCCCGGAGAAACGCGTCATACGCCAGATACGCCTGCGCGACGCGGCGACCGCGGAAGTCGGTGCCCTGCGTCCGTTCGAATTCCTCCGGCGTTTCGAGGCGGTTCTTGGCCCGGCTGATCGCGGACTGCATGGCGCCCGGCGTGAACATCTGCTCATCGACACCGCTTCGCTTCATCGCGCGGCGGATGGCGTCGCGCTGATCCGACGCGTCGTAGATCGTGAAGTCGCCGCGCCGGCCGAGCGCCTCGGCGTGCCGCCGGAGCACGATGGCGCCGAACGCGTGGAAGGTCGTCACCGTCAGTCCGCGCGCGGAGAGGCCCAGGCGGGCGAGCAGCGCCTGGACGCGATTCCGCATCTCGGCCGCCGCCCTGTTCGTGAACGTCAGCGCGACGATCTCCCAGGGCGGGATGCCCAGGCGGATGAGTCGGGCGATGCGCCGCGTGACCACCGTGGTCTTCCCGGAGCCGGGGCCGGCCAGCACGAGCAGCGGCCCCTCGCAGTGCTGCACGGCCGTCGCCTGCCGCTCGGTCAGCCCGTCCATGAGCGGATCCAGTTCGTCCATGGCGGCGAGTCTATCCGGGTGACCGGGGGCCTCCGGAAGTTGTCCACAACGGCCGACACTGTCGCCTCGGCACGGGCAGGTGGCCATAACCTTTCCGCCGGTCGAACGTTAGGCCGCACGGCCGGCGCGCGGGCTCCATCCGTTGCGGTCCAGGTCGTCCGCGCCTACAACATCTGGTGGCCGGGCGGATCTCTCTGCTAGGATCCGCGCCAGGTCGGTTCAGGCCCCGCGCTCCGGCAGGGCCGCCCGGCCAGGGCGCCCCGCACGGGGCCCGCGGACAGCGCGCCGCCACCGCGGTCGGGGGCGGTGGATCGGCGGGGGCCGGTGGACGGTGGACGTGGCGGTCGGAACTCGGGAGGACAGCGGGATGGCGGTGCTCTGCGACACCCAGATTCGGGAACTGATCGGCATCGAGCCCTTCGCCGAGGCCGCCAAGCGTCCGGGGAGGATCTCCTACGGCGTCTCGAGCTACGGCTATGACATCCGCGTCGGGTCGGTCTTCAAGATCTTCACGAACGCCGACCCGTCCGGCGACTTCTCCGTCGTGGACCCCAAGCGGTTCACCGAGGCGCGGAACGGGATGGGCGGCGGTGACGGCATGTTCGTCACGGTGGACACCCGGACGACCGGGCGTGACCACGTGATCGTGCCGCCGAACTCGTTCGCACTCGCCGAGACGGTCGAGACGATCCGGATTCCGCGCGACGTCCTGGCGATCTGCGTCGGCAAGAGCACCTACGCGCGGTGCGGCATCATCGTGAACGTGACGCCGCTGGAGCCGGAGTGGTACGGGCGGGTGACGCTGGAGATCTCCAACACGACGCCGCTTCCCGCGCGGATCTATGCGGACGAGGGCATCGCGCAGATCATCTTCCTCCGCGGCGAGCGGATCTGCGCGGTCTCCTACGCGGACAAGCAGGGCAAGTACCAGGGGCAGACCGGACTCACGCTCCCGAGGGTCGACTGAGGGGGATCATGTCGGATGTCCGGCGGACGGTCGGGATGACGGAAGGAATACGCGACGCATGAAGATCAGCCGACGATTCACGACGCGGGGGCAGGACCCCTTCGAGACGACCGAGTGGACCACGCGGACCAGCCGCATCAGCAACGCGGACGGATCGCTCGTGTTCGAGATGAAGGATGCGGAGGTCCCGGCCGGGTGGAGCCAGCTCGCCACCGACATCATGGTGAGCAAGTACTTCCGGAAGGCGGGCGTGCCGCAGATCGGACCGGACGGCGCGCCGCAGCGTGATGCCGCGGGCGCCGTGGTGACGGGGCCGGAGCGCTCCGCACGCCAGGTCATCCACCGACTGGTCGGGTGCTGGCGTCACTGGGGCGAGCAGAACGGCTATTTCGACTCGGCCGAGGATGCGCACGCGTTCGCGGATGAACTCACGTACATGCTCGTGCACCAGATGGCGGCGCCGAACAGCCCGCAGTGGTTCAACACCGGCCTGCACTGGGCGTACGGCATCTCCGGTCCGGCGCAGGGCCACTGGATCAACGACCGCGCCACCGGGCTCCCCTGTCTCGCGGACGACGCGTATTCGCATCCGCAGCCGCACGCGTGCTTCATCCAGTCGGTGACCGACGACCTGGTGAACCCGGGCGGCATCATGGACCTGTGGGTCCGGGAGGCGCGCCTCTTCAAATACGGAAGCGGCACCGGCACCAACTTCTCGAGGCTGCGCGGCGAGAACGAGCCGCTCTCCGGCGGCGGCCGGTCCAGCGGTCTCATGAGTTTCCTCCGCATCGGCGACCGCGCCGCCGGCGCGATCAAGAGCGGCGGCACGACGCGCCGCGCCGCGAAGATGGTCTGCCTGGACGCGGATCACCCCGACATCGAGCAGTTCGTCAACTGGAAGGTCCGCGAGGAACTCAAGGTCCAGGCAATGGTGCAGGGCTACCGGCTCTACACCCCCGAGCAGCGCGAGATCGCCGACCGGCTGGGACTCGTCCTCGACTACGACTTCAACGGCGAGTCCTACCAGACCGTCAGCGGCCAGAACAGCAACAACTCCGTCCGACTGAGCGACGCCTTCTTCGCCGCCGTGGATGAGGACAGGCCATGGCAGCTGATCCGTCGCATCGACGGCCGCGTCGCCCGGGAGATCCCCGCGCGGGATCTCTGGTCGCAGATCTGCTACGCGGCATGGCGATGCGCCGACCCGGGCCTCCAGTTCGACACGACGATCAACGCCTGGCACACCTGCCCCTCCGGCGGACGGATCAACGCGAGCAATCCGTGCAGCGAGTACATGTTCCTCGACGACACGGCGTGCAATCTCGCATCGCTGAACCTCCTGCGGTTCTATGACGCATCCGCGCGGCACTTCGACCTCGACCTCTTCGAGCACGCGGTCGAACTCTGGACAATGGTGCTGGAGATCTCCGTGCTCATGGCGTCGTTCCCCTCGGAGGAGATCGCCCGGCTGAGCCACGACTACCGCACCCTCGGCCTCGGGTATGCGAACCTGGGCGCGATGCTGATGCAGGCGGGCATCCCGTACGACAGCGAGGAAGGCCGGGCGGTCTGTGCCGCCATCACCGCGGTCATGACCGGCCGCTCCTACGCCGCCAGTGCCCTGCTCGCGGCCGAACATGGTCCGTTCGCCGGCTTCGGCGCCAACCGCCAGGCCATGATGCGCGTCGTGCGCAATCATCGCCGGGCGGCGCACGGCGTCGCCCGTGACGCCGCGGAGTACGAAGACCTGCACATCCGACCGGTCCCCATCGACCACGGACTCTTCAGCCGCGGCGCCGTCGGCCTGTCCAACGCCGCAGAGCTGCTCACCCGCGCATGCCGCGCGTGGGACGACGCCCTGGAGCTCGGTGAACGTCACGGCTACCGCAATGCACAGGTGACGGTCATCGCACCGACGGGCACCATCGGCCTCCTGATGGACTGCGACACCACCGGGGTCGAGCCCGACTTCGCGCTCGTGAAGTTCAAGAAGCTGGCGGGCGGCGGGTACTTCAAGATCGCCAACGCGTCGCTTGCCCCCGCGCTGCGGACGCTGGGCTATGCCGACGACCAGATCGATGACATCCTCCGCGCGGTTCTCGGCACGCTCTCGCTGGACGCGCCCATGCCGGGCGGCGCGCCGGGAACCACGTTCCGCGCGTTCCTCGAGGCGGCCGGGTACCGCCCGGAGGATCTCGCCGCGGTCGAGGCGGCGCTGCCGACCGTGTTCGACATCCGCTTCGCGTTCAACGCGTGGAGCATGCCCGAGGCGGTTCTGCGCAGCGTCGGCGTCGTCCCGGAGGACGCGCGGAAGGATCCCTCGTTCAGCGGGCTCCGCGCGCTCGGACTTCCGGAGCGCGACATCGAGACCCTCGGCCGGATGATCTGCGGAACGCAGACGGTGGAGGGCGCCCCCTGGCTTCGCGAGGAACACCTGGTCGTGTTCGACTGCGCCAACCGCTGCGGCCCCACCGGTCGACGGTTCATCCGGCCGGAAGGCCACATCCGGATGATGGCCGCGGCACAGCCGTTCATCTCCGGTGCGATCTCGAAGACGATCAACTTCCCGAACGAGTCGACGGTGGAGGATGTCGAGCGGGCCTACCGGCTGAGCTGGCAGCTCGGCCTGAAGGCCAATGCGCTCTATCGAGACGGATCGAAACTGAGCCAGCCGCTCAGCTCGAAGACCGACGCCGCCCTGGATGACGCGGAGCAGGACGAGGACGGCGAGGCGGCGCTGCGGGCGGACGTCTCCGATGACGTCGCGCGCCTGGCGGACGTCATCGGCCGGGAGGCGCACGGCGCTGCGGCGCTCGACGATGAGGAACCGCGCGTCGAGTACGTCGAACGCGTGGTCGAGCGCATCATCGAGCGACCGATGCGACGACGGCTGCCGGACACCCGATCCAGCATCACCCACCGCTTCAATGTGGCCGGGCACGAGGGATATCTCACCGTCGGCCTGTACGACGACGGGCACCCGGGCGAACTCTTCATCACGATGTCGAAAGAGGGTTCGACGATCGGCGGCCTGATGGACAGCCTCGGCACGGCGATCTCCGTCGCCCTCCAGTACGGCGTCCCGGTGGAGGATCTTGTCAACAAATTCGCCCACCAGCGGTTCGAGCCGATGGGACTCACGACGAATCGCGACATCCCGTTCGCCAAGAGCCTGGTCGACTACATCTTCCGCTGGCTCGGCATGGAGTTCATCCCCGGCTACCGGGAGCAGAACTCGCCGCAGCGCGGTGAATCGTCGCGGTCCGCATCCGGTGCGGCTGCGTCCCCGGGACCCCGGTCCGGACCCGGCGTGACGGGCTCCGGCAGCGGATCCGCGGTCGGCCACGGCATGGCCGAGGCCGGTATGTCCGGATCAGGCCTGTCCGGAAGGGTCATGGAGGACTTCACCAGATGGAACACAGGCGACATGCCGCCCGCGTCCGATCGCATGGGCCGGATGCTGCCGGGCCCGGGCTCGGATGGCTGGTCGGCACGCTCCGCGCCCATGGCGCGGGCTACCCCGGAGAGGACCGCCGCGCCGTCCCCGTCGACGGCGCGGACACCGGAGATCACCACCCGGTCGGTCGATGTCGGGACGGTCGTCACGGCCGAGGTGACGACACTTCTCCAGTACACCTCGATCAGCCAGGCCGCCGCGTCGATGCAGAGCGACGCGCCCGCCTGCGATCAGTGTGGTGAGATCACGGTGCGGAGCGGTCAGTGCTACAAGTGTCTCAACTGCGGCAACTCACTCGGATGCAGTTGAGCGCCGCCATCACCATGGACACCCGAACCGGCGCGCCCGCGCGATGCGGGTGCGGACGGTACGTGCCGGGCGCTGACTCCGGCTCCGAGAGTCAGCATCCCGGCCGCCGCCGATGGACACGCGGTCACGGATGGGAGCCACCAGGTCCGCGAGCGGAAGGATCCGGCTCGCAACGGCTGAAGCGGACAAGGATGGGGCCGACTTCAGCGCTCTCCTGCCGCAGGTCCTCCTGCGGAAGGGAAGCGACCCGCTCCCCTGACCACGGTCCTTGCGCGGCGAAGGCGGGAGTGCCGATCATCGGATGATCCGCGCTCCCGAGCCGGAGTGCGTTCCGCCTCTGGCCCATGCGAAACCCCCGGAACGGGTGATCCCGTTGCGGGGGTTTCGTCGTCTGTCCCGGTGGGCCGGTCCGCGATGCCCGGTGGCGGGCACCGGGGCGGGTCCGCGTCAGTCCCAGCGGAAGACGCCCTTGCGCCACGCGTAGATGTAGGCGATCACGCTCGTGCCGATGAAGAACAGGATCCGGCCGAGGTAGAGCATTGCCTCCGCACTGCCCGGATCCATCTTCGTGTACGTGACCGCCCACGGATACAGGAAGATGATCTCCACGTCGAAGACGAGGAACGTCATCGCCAGGATGTAGAACCGGACATTGAACCGCCGTCGGGCGCTGCCGAATGGATTCATGCCGGACTCGTACGTGCTCTCCTTCGCCTGTCCGCCGCGGCCCGGCCCCAGCAGATGCGTCGCCACCGTGTTCACGACGGCGAAGCCGATCGCCATCACGATCAGGATGAGGATCGGCACGTACCCGGCAAGATCGACCGACCATGCCGGCGCGACGGGCGACAGCAGCACGACGGGCATGGAGGCGGAGTCGACGGCGGTTGCGGGAGATGACACGGGGGCGGAGGATACACGCCGGGACGGACGCCCTCAATCGGCGGGTCCCGGGCCGGGCGGCGCCGACCGGCACGGGTGATGCTCGACGGCGTTTGCCGGTCGCAGGAGCGCCGCGGTCCCGCGGCCGCCGATCGACCCATGGTCTGCCGCGACGGCGCGGCGCCGGCGGGACGGCTCCTGGGTGGGTGATGTCGGCGGACATCTGACGGCCGCGCCGACATCCGCGCCGGGCGTCGCCGGCCCCCCGGTATACTCGTCCGACCGACCGACCGACGGCACGCCGCACGAACGCGTGTCTGACGCGCATGGACCACCGATCGCCGATCACCGCATGCCGCAGGTCCGCGGTCGCCCGCGGGGCGTAGCTCAGCTTGGTAGAGCGCCTGGTTTGGGACCAGGAGGCCGCAGGTTCGAATCCTGTCGCCCCGACTTTCCCTCGAGTCGAGCCCTTCGGCGAGCACGTCGAAGGGCTTTCTCTTTGTCAGGGCGAGACTTGTGGGGCCGACATCGCGGTTCAAACAGACCGCTTCGAGGATCGCCCGACGATCGGCGTTGTTTGAACCGCGCCAGATTCGACCCGCCTGTTGGCACCAGTCGAAGACAGCCACCGCGGCACCGCCTCGGTCGCCCGGGTCGTCACCGAGTCGATCGAGCGACTCCTGGACGCCGCGTGCCTCCGTGGCCAGTTCCTCCTGCTTCGTCCGGAACGTGTCCTCGGGGATGGAACCCGCGAGGTAGGTGTTCAAGAGACGATCCTGCATGTTGGCAAGCTCGGTCTGGCGCTTCCTGAGCGACGTCGCCTGGCGCGATCGATGCTCGTCCAGTTCGCCGAATGCAGCCGCGAGGGCGTCACGGAACCAGTCCGCGATTTCCGCGTTGGGCATCCGGAGCCGATCGAGATCAGCCACGATCGCGTCCTCCAAGTCCGCCTCGCGCCAGCGCACGACCGGATGGTCGGCGCCCCGGCTGTTGTTCGCACAACGGTAGTACACGTGCTCGCGCACACCGCCGCCGCGGAGCCTCCGCCGGATGCGCTCGCCCGTCATCGACCGCCCGCAGCACGAGCATCGGAACAACCCGCTGGCCAGCGCGTGATCGCGGCGCCTGGACCGCCGATTCCTGCCATTGAGGATTCGCTGGCACTCGTCGAATGTGCGCCGATCGATACGCCGTCGGTATCGCCCTTCGTGAGCTGCCCCGTTCCGCCATATCTCCCCGATGTAGAACCGGTTGTTCAGGATGTACGAAAGGCTCGTGCGCGTGAATCGACGCTGGCTCGGCCGGTACACGTGGCCTTCCGCTTCGAGCTGGTGTGTGAGCGAAGCGAACGTGTGCCGGCCGGTGGCGTACAGCTCGAAGATGCGCACGATCGTGCGGCTGCGCACCGGATCCGGCTGCACGGGTTCATCCCGGTCGTCGGTGTTCATGTACCCGTACGGCGCCGCGCCAGTGGGCCAGCCCTGACGAACCTTCTCGTCCATCCCCTTGAGCACCTCGGTACGCAGATTGTCGCTGTAGTATTGCGCGACGGCGGCCATCACGTTGAACGAGAGGGCTCCGGCCGCACCCGGCCCGAATTCGTTGTCCACGAAGAGGAGGCGGACATTGTGCTCGTCCTCGAGTTCCTGCAGCCGCACGGCGTCGCGCATGTTCCGGCAGACGCGGTCGAGCTTGTGGGCGAGGATCGCCCCGATGCGCTCGCGCCGAGCGTTCGACCGCACCCACTTCAGCATGGCGTTGAACGCCACGCGATCCGCGCCGCGCTTCGCTGACTCGGCGACGACGGACTCCTTCAACACGGTCCAGCCTGATTTAGCCGCCCGATCGCGCATCGCGCGGAGCTGCGCATCGATCGAGTACCCCTCGCGCTGTTCGCGTGACGAGACCCGGGCCCATAGGACGATGTTCATGACGCACGGTCCTCCGTTCGCCCGGCGTCGCGGCGCACCTCCGCCAGATGCCGGACATTGGTCAGGATCTCAACCGCCTCGTCGTGATGCACCGGACATCCGTACGCTCGGGTCCAGATCTCCTGCGTCCGGTGGAGCAGCTCCGACGTGATCCACCGTGCCGAGAGGGGGACCCGACCCCGACCCGGGGCGGTGGGATCGGCGTCCAGTCCTACCTCAGGATCGAGCAGGAATCCAGGTTGGTCGCCATCGCGGCGCATGGCGCCTGGGCTCACCCGTCGAGCTGGAGCTCGAGCCCGATCGCGATGAAGTGCTCGCGGAGGCGGTCGATGATCCGCCGCACCGTGTGCCACGTGCACTGGAGTTGGTGGGCGATGCGACTGATCGACTGGCCTGCCGCGAGCCCCGCGCACACCACGCGCTCGTCGGCCGACAGCGCAGCGACGACATCGCGGACCTCCTGGGCGAGGACGTCGGCCAACGACGCGCTCACGAGATAGGGTTCGACCCCGAGATCGACGAGGCGGCTGACGGCGCTTGGCGCGTCGTTCGTGTGCAGGGTCGAGAGCACGAGGTGCCCGGTCAGCGCGGCCTGAACGGCGATCCGGGCGGTCTCGTGGTCACGGATCTCTCCGACCATCACGATGTCGGGATCCTGCCTGAGGATGTGACGAAGCCCCGTCGCGAACGTGACTCCCTTCCGGGGGTTCGTCTGCGACTGGCTCGCCGCGACGCCGACCGTTGAGAGCTCGTACTCGACCGGGTCTTCGATGGTCATGATGTTGACCGCCTCGGAGCCGATCTGGCGGAGCGTCGAGTACAGCGTCGTCGTCCTGCCGGAGCCGGTGGGTCCAGTCACGAGGAGGAATCCGTTGCTCCGGGTGGCGCAGCGCAGGAAGGCGTTGTGGACCGCCGGCGGCATCCCCAGCGCCGCGAAGTCGCAGAGCTGGTTCGCGTGATCGAGGAGCCGGACGACGGCCCGCTCGCCGTACGTCGTCGGGATCGTCGAGATCCGTAGATCGATGTGGCGATCGCCGATGTGCACGGTGTCGCGCCCATCCTGCGGAAGACGCCGCTCGGCGATGTCCATCCGCCCCATGACCTTGATCCGGCTGACGATGGGCAGCGTCACGCCGCGCGGCAGCGATCGCACGGTGCGCAGGACGCCATCGAGCCGGTAGCGGACCAGCGTCCGGTCGGCGAGCGGCTGGACGTGCACGTCGCTCGCGCTCATCGTGAGCGCTTCGAAGAGCAGTGCATCGACGAGCTTGACCACCGGCCCCTTGCTCTGCGTGCTCAGCAGATCACGATCGGCCATGGCGACCAGGCGATCCACCTCGCCGGCGTCGAGCGTGGGCGCGTGCGAGGCGGCCCTCGATGTCGCGTCCGCTGCATCCGCGGGCCCGTACGCTCCGTCGATGGCCAGGGCAATCGCTTCGGGATCTGCCTCGACGAGCCGGACGGGCGAGCCGAGCCGGACACCGAGATTGTGGCCGAGGAAGGTCGGCGGCGGCGTCCCAACGGCGACCAGCTCCTTCCCGCTCGAGGTGTCGCTGCCCACGGAGACGACGAGGTTCGCCCGCGCGAAGTCCCGCGAGATGCGCTCGATGAAGCGCTTCGTGACCCGGTCGGCAGCGGGCGTCATTCGTCGATGATCCGGGGGGCGAGCTCGGGCCAGTCGATTCCCGCCGGAGCGCCGGAGGCGACACGGTCGCGCTGGGACAAGTATCGCAGGTCCTCGAACCCCTCGCTGCGCAGGATCGTGGCGGTGATGAACGCATACAGCCGCGACGACGAGTCGGTCTTGGAACGGCTTTTGAAGAGCTCGCCGACGAGCGGGATGTCGCCCAGAAGCGGGATCTGCGCCACCGCCTCCGACGAATCGCGCACCTCGATGCCACCGAGGACGATCGTGTGCCCGTCGGGGATGGTGACGACGCTCTGGAGCGTGTTCTGCTGCCGCGGGGGCGGCAGCTCCGGCGATGCGGACTCCCCGACGAACTCGCTGATCGCAACCGCATACTGAAGGACCAGGTGATCGCCCTCGGCGATCTGCGGCCGAAGCGTGACCTGTGTGCCGGCGTCCTGCGTGCCCGCGAAGCTGGTCGTCGCCACGGTGTTCGAGGCGTTCGTCGACTGGACGGGCTCCTGGAGGACCGAGTCGAGCACGCCCTGCTCGTTGTTGTTCACGAGGATCTTCGGCCGGATCAGCGACCGTCCGTCGTTGATCGTCTGGAGCGCCCGGATCACCACGCTGAAGTCGCCCGGGCTCAGCACGATGCCGGTGAAGCCCGTTCCGCGATCGACGGTCGGTTGCGTCGGCCCGCCGCCGCTCGAGAGTCCGAAGAGCGACTGGAGGGAGATCGTCGCCGCGCCGGCGATCTCGATCTTCTCGAGCTCGACGCCCAGGTCCAGAAGATCGCTCTCCGTGAGTGCGATGACGAGCACCTCGAGCATGACCTGCGGCTGCCGCACATCGAGCTGTGCGACCAGCGACTCGATCTGGTCCAGCACGCGCGCCGGCCCCAGACAGATGATGCTGCTCGTTCGGGGGTCGATCGTCAGCGTGAGGCCCGGGCTTGCCGGGGTCAGGCGCGACGCGGCGCCAGTCGAGCCTTCACCTCGCTGCGGCGCCTCGCTCCTTCGCGTGGCAGGCTCGCGGCCCGGGTCGGTCGAGAGCACGGTCTCGTTGCGCGGGAAGGGCAGCGTCGTGCCGGCCGTGCTCCGATCCGAGACGAGCGGCGGCCTCGGCCCGGCAGGCTCAGCCTCCAGCACGCCTTGCTCGACCAGCGAGCGGATCACCTCGAGGAGATCCGCCGCGTCGCGATTGCGAACGGTCAGGATGCGCGTCGTGCGCTTCGCCGACGCCGGGGCGGATGCAAGTCGATCGAGCGCCGCGCGAATGCGCTCGTGCTCGGCAGGTGTCGCGGTGACCACGAGCGTGTTCGTCAGCGCGTCTCGCGCGACACGCCAGCTCGCCCCCGACCCCCGCGCGCCATCGATCCTCGCGGTCTCTTCGAGCAGCGTCGCGACCTCCTCCAGCGTGAACGCCTCGATGGCGTAGGATCTCGTCTCGGCGGCTTGCGGAACGTCGAACGCAGCCACGAGACGCGTCCACCGGTCCTGCTGATCCGGCGGCGCGATCAGGAGCAATGACGAGCCGTCAGCGCCGGGAATTACGACGCCTGCGGTCTCTCGGCCCGCGATCGTGTCCTCGGCCTTCTGGGCCTGGACGACCTGCGTCGCGAGCGTCGCTGCCGGAACGTGCGCGACGGGAAGCCGCAGCAGTCGCGGCTCGGCGCGCGGCTCGTCGAGGAGTTCGACGACCGCCTCGATCTGGCGCAGCCGCGGGACGAGATCGCCGACCATGATCAGTCGGCCGCTACCGAGCCGGGCGATCGATCCGCCCGGCTTCGAGAGCAGCGGTTTGAGCGCCTCGACGAGCGCGGTCGGGTCTGCGTGCTCCGGCGCGAAGAGCACCGATGCGTAACCGCTCTCGGCGGAAACGCCGGCGAACCCGCCGATCTCCAGACGCGCGTGCTGCTGCGCGTCCTGCGCTCGCACGACGTGGACGACCTGCTGGCCCGCTTCGAGGACTGTCGTCAAGCCAGCATCGGCGAGCGACCGCTGCATCAGTTCCCAGAGCTCGGCCGCCGTCAGTCCCTCCTGCACACGAATGGTGACCGAGCCACGCAGCTCGCTTGGGTCGTAGCGCACGTCAAGTCCGCGGCGCTCGGCCGCAAGATCGACGATGCGCGCGATCTCGACGTTTCCGGAGAGGAATGTCCGATCGTCCTGCGCGCTCGCCGGGCGCGCAGTGCACAGGATCATCGAACACGCGAGAATGCAGATGGGCCGCGTCGGCGTCATGGCCCCACCCCTCCGGTCCCGAGACCAGGTCGCGGCACCGTTGGTCCGAACCCGGGAGCCGTTCCAGGCAGTCCCGCCCCACCGGGAAGCCCCGGCGCCCCGGGTACGGGAGAGGTGGGAACCGATCCGAACGTACGGTTGCGTGCGTTGACGCTCTGGGCCCACCGGCGGTAGCGCTCGAGCTCGGCCGGCGACATCGCCTCCGACTTCGGTGCGGACGAATCGCTTTCCGCCGAGTCGGTTGCGGGCACCGCAACAGATGCCGACTCCACGAACGGATCGCCCGCCCCGGTGACGATCAGGTAGACCAACGCCGCACTGACGATCCCGAGGGCGAAGAAGACGGCGCCGCGCTGCCAGTATCCAGTCGAGGCGGGGGATTCAGCCGCGGTCGTCGATCCTCGCGCGGCGTCCCATCGACGCTGAGGCAGCGGCTGCGCCGGGCGCGATGATCGTCGACGGGCTCGCGTCGGCATCTCCGAACTCCCCCGCACATCACTCGGACTCGAACACCGCGTTCATCGCGGTCCACTGCGTCGAGAGCGACGCCGCCGCGACCTGGACCGCGGGCTCGGAACGGACGAGCAGGAGCGTCTGAGCGTGATCGAGTTCGAGATCCTCACCGCGTCGGATCGCGCGCGCCTCGGCGCGCAGCGCACGCTCGATCGCCTGCCAGGACTCGACGGTGCGCACGGCCACGCGGAACTCATACGGCACGCGCCGCGGTCCCGCGTCGCGCCACGCGGCCAGGCGCTGGAGCTGCTCGGAGGTCAAGCCGCTCGTGACCTGGTTGCGGAGCGTCGTCCGCAGGGCCGAAACCTCCGATTGGATCGCCTCCAGCTCGGCGAGCGCGGCAGCGTACGAGGCATGGACCTCTTCATCCTCGGTCATCGAAGTCGCCTCCGCGAGGAGCGTCGCCGCCTCCGCCGCCTGGTCGGCGTCGGCGCGCCGAGCTTCGAGCTGCGCGCGCAGATCGGACGCACTGTCCAGGGCAGCGAGGATCGCCTCCGCCTGCGCCGGCGTCGCGCCGGCGACGATCATCGAGTGCGGCGTGACACCGAGGTCGGCGGCGGTGTCAAGCAGCGAATCGGCGCTCGCGTAACGCGTGGCCGCCACCGCGATGATCAACCCCAGCAACTTCACAAGTCCCTTGATTCGCATGGCCGATCTCCAGTTCGAGCCGCGATGTGTCCCTTCGGAGCACCATCGCCAAGAGTTGTCGCCTCATTACGCCAAGAGATCCGTCGGGTGTGCCAGTTGTCACTCCTGGCGAGCTCGCTTCCCGCTTGACAGATCACCGGTCCCGGACGCAGAATCCGCAGGCGATGAATCCGGGCGGGACGTCGATGCCGCCCCGGGAGGCGATCCATGCGACGATCCACCGCTTCGAAGTCGAACCGCTCATCTCCGGCTCGAACGACAGGAGATTCGCGGCGTGCGGGCCCTCGTCGCGTCGCTGCGGCTGGCGTTGGTGCGCTCGTGCTCGTGGCGGCGGTCGCCAACACGGTCTCGACGAACGGCACCGCAAACGCGTCATCATCATCATCAACCGTCGCCCGGGCCCTGTCGACGTCGGCGATCAGCTTGTTCACAAATTGGCAAACGACTCTCCACAATGGCGAGAACGTCTGGGTGCCGGATCCGGACCCGTGCTCCTGGACTTGGTCCGACCTGCTCTCTGGCTCGGAGACCAAGAACGGCTCTGCGTACTCCGGCGCACAGAAGGCCGCCCTCTACGACCTGTGGCTCGACGACTGCGGCGGCCCAGGCTGGGATCCGCCCACCGATCCGCCGTCGCTTCCCGGCGGCGACCTCCCCGTCCCGTCACCCGATGCGCCGGATCCGCTCTGCATGGGGTTCCCGTGCGACCCGGAGCCCGAGCCGGGGCCGGCGCCAGAGAACGATCGCCCCGGTCCGATCCTCTGCGACGGCGTCGGCTGCGGATGGCCGGAGCCGGCCCCGCCCCCGGGCGACGGCCAACCCTCGCCGCTTGACCTGTGCATGGGTGTCGGTTGCCCGGACCTCTTCAATCCACCGCCGCCCCCACCGTCGCCCCCAGGGCCGAACCCTTGGGAGCTGTGCAACGGCATCGGGTGCCCCGGCTTCGACGACGGGCCCGGTTACACCGGCGGCGACGGATGCGATGGGGGCGGCGGATGCCTGAGCATCGATCCCGAAGACTGTGGCCAGGCGCCCCCGGGGGGAACGCCACCGCTCTCGCCGCCTTCGCCGCCGCAGTTCCCGCCGAGCTTCACGCCGCCGCCTGCGCCCCTCTACATGGGTGGGCCCGGTAGCCCGGTCGCGACGCCGTATCCCGTCAGCTTCGCCTACGGCACGAAGCATGAGAGCACCGTCGATCTCGTCGTGGCGCTCACGGGGCGCGACTTCGTCCTCAGCCGCTCGTACTCGAGCAAGCCCGACATGGGCGGCTCCAACCTCATCGGCGCCAACTGGTCGCTGAACATCTTCCAGTTCCTCGAGGAGATCTCAGGGAGCTCGCCGTCGCGAGTGCGCATCGCGACGCCCGCCGGCGGCGGCCGCACGTTCGAGTACGACGCGACGAGCGGCTTCTGGCTTCCGCCGGGGCCGAGCTCGCAGTACGTCATCAAGTCAACCCTGAGCGTCGGCAGTTCGACGTGGCCCACCTGGCGCCTCATCGAGCCCGGCCGCTGGTCGGTCGACTTCTACCGCGACTGGGAATCGGGCGACGGCTCCGCGTCGGACCCCGATGACTACCTCCACGGCCTCGTGCTCCAGATCCGCGACGTCTACGAGACCAACAAGAAGACCTTCACCTACTACGTCCCCAACGATGGCAACGGCGACCCCGGAAGCTACGTCGCCCGCGTTGAGACGATCTGGCTCAACGGTGACAGCGCGTCGAACGCCGCAGCCGGCGTGTACTTCACCTGGCATGAACTCCCGGACGAGAACCTCGGGCGGCTCGAGAGTGTGGTCGTCAAGCGCGACCTCGGCGGCACGCCGACCGAGACCCAGAAGGTCGAGTACACCTACAAGACGACGGGCGACGGGCATCACGCGTCGGTCGGCACCGAAGGCGATCTGATCCAGGTCGTGAAGTCGGTGCTCGTCGATCGGGCGCCGAGCGGCTCCCAGCCGTGGCACGCCGTCGTCACGCAGTACCGCTATCACGGCGGCACGACGAATGAGTCGGGAACGGACACCGACAGCGACGGCTTTGCCTACGAATCCGGTTCGGATCATCAGCTCAAGCTCGTCCTCATGCCGGAGCAGATCGAGTTCGGCGCGCAGAAGGACCTCGCCGGCTCCGGCTCGCCGATCGACACCGCGGTGCGCGACTGGGCGGACGACCTGCTCGATCTCGCCGATGGCGCCACGGCATTCACGGTCGATTCCGAGAACTTCAAGGTCATGGACATGGCCGCCAAGGTCGTCGAGACCTACGAGGCCTCGACCGGCGGCGAGGAGGGCCGTGTGCTCACGCAGCACCTCCAGTCCGCGTGCGGATGCAGCAGCGGCTCCGCCCAGGGGCTGGAACTCGCCTACAGCTACTCCGAGGCCTCGAGCCCCGACAGTGACTACGCGAGCACGACCAGGGTCGAGTACTGGAAGGACGGCGACGCCTCTCCGTTCCTGACGTACGTCTACGACCTGATCCAGTACGACATCGCGCAGGGCGACACGGAAGCGCCCAGCTACTACCTCCAGAACATGGTGGTGGAGAAGGATGCCGGCGCGCGCTGGGTCGTGCGCGCCGAGTACGACGGTACGACGCACGCGCGGATCCGCATGATCTCGCCGTCGGCCGTCTCGAACTACCAGATCGTCAGCGGCGAGCCGGTCGTCACGAAGCGGACCACCGACGGCCTCGTCATCGAGTACGACTACACAAGCGACTTCCGCCTGACGAAGACGACGCTGCGCAAGGGAACGTCCGGCGAGCCGAACGTCATCACCGAGACGACCTACGGCGACTCGTCCCGCCCCTGGCTCCCGACGAAGCTCGACATGTACCGGGCGGAGTTGTTCACCACCGGCGGGAACACGTCCTCCACCGACCGGCAGACGACCATCCTCCGCTACGGCTTCCACTCCGGCGACCAGATCGCCTGGATCGAGACCGAGTACGAAGCCGAGGCCGCGGGCGAGAATGGCCCGGGCGGCTCCCATTTCGCACACTCGTTCTTCGATACGCGTGGCCGCAACCACTGGACGCGCCAGGGTGACGACGTCCTCATCAAGCGAACCTACGACGACGACACCGGCGCGGTGGTGTCGATCGAGGCGAACGTCGGGACCACCGGCCTTCCCAGCCACTCCGGCACCACCGGCGGAAGCTGGTCGGGACGAAACGCAAGCGGCGGCTCGCTGACGACCAGCTACACCTACGACCGCCTCGGGCGCATCCTGTCGATGACGACGCCGTCCGGAGTCGTGCAGCGCTACGCCCGCGAGCTCAAGGCGTTCCCAGACAAGAGCGGATCCGTCCCCGATGGCCGCCCCGGGATCCTCTACTTCGCGCAGACGACGTTGCCGTTCCAGGTGCCGGGCGCGAGCCCGACGGCGTTCACCGGACCGGCGGCCGTTCACCTCATCTCCGCCGGAAGCAAGGTCGTTCGGGCCACCGATCACACACTCACTTCGGCCACCGGCGCCTACGGCTCGATCTTCTCCGGCTACGACTTCGATCTCGATACCGAGATCGCGCGCGCGACCGTGGAGCACTCCCTCACCGGTCTCGTCAACGCAAGCACGATCTGGCACGACCTGGCCGAGCAGGGCGACGGCGGCGGGCGCTACACGACGGAGTACTCGTACGACGACCTCGGCCGGCTCGAGACGGTCACGGAACCGAACGACAACGTCACGAAGTACCTCTACGACGCCCGCAGCCGAGTGGCCGAGATCCAGGTGGGCGTCGATGGCGGCACGCTCCAGACGGTCACCGAGTACTTCTACGACAGTGGCGGGACGACGACGCCCGGGGTCGGCGATGGCGTCGTCACGCTCGTCCGCCAGCACACTGGCGAGACGGCCAATCCGTACCGCGACACCAAGTTCACGTACGACTACCGCAGTCGCCTGGTCAAGTTCGAGAACGCCGCGGCGCCGCATGCGTTCTTCGTCTACGACAACCTGAACCGCGTCACGAAGGCGGCGCTCTTCAGCTCGTTGCCCACGGGCAGCACGCCCTCCGACATCGACACGAACCTCTCGTCGCGCGGCATCTACGCCGAGACCGGCTACAGCCAGCGCGGTCTCCCCTACGTGCAGCGCATCGCGCTCGATCCGTCAAGTACGTCGAGCAACTTCCTCGAGACCCACACGTGGTACGACCCGATCGGCCGTGTCGTCGCGGCCTGGGGCCCCAACGCGCCCGGAACCAAGGTCACCTACAACGCGCTCGGGCAAATCACGAACGCCTACGTCACGGACCGCGGCGGCGACGGTCTCGCCGGCTCGGGCAGCCACGCCCACGTCTACGCCTCCTACGCCGCGAACCTGACGGACGATGTCGTCTTCGAGGAAACTGAGTACGACTACCGGACGGGCGAGGGGCTGCTCGACCTCGTCACGACGCGCATCCGCGCGCACGATACGCCGGAGACGAAGACGGGCGCGCTCTCGGCATTCACGGGTGGTGACGCCGACTACGTCATCACGAGCTTCACCGGCGCCGAGTACGACACAGCCGATCGCGTCGTCGGCGTCGTCGACTTTGGCACGAACCAGAGCGGCTTTGCCTCGGGCGGCTCCGCGCCGACGTTGAACTCCGCCACGCCGCCACAGTGGAACACGAGCTCCGATGACATCCGCGTGACGATGACGTACGACGGCAGCGGTCACGTGGAGACGATGACCGATCCCCTCACGCGCGTGACGAAGCTCATCCACGACGCAATGGGACGCCAGGTCGCAACGATCGAGAACTACCAGAACGCGGTCGTCTCCTGGAGCACGGCCAACTCGCAGTGGCAGGTCACGGACGCCACGAATCCCGGAGCCACCGATGAGGACCGCGTGACGAGCGTCGCGTACCTGATCACGCAGAACAAGGTCAAACAGGTCGCGCACGAGCTCGACGGAACCGGCGCCGACACACCCCAGGTCACCGAGTACCGGATGGCCGCGTCTGACGGCGAGAGCTCCGAGGACCTGGCCGCGCCGAGCGGTCTCGTCCGCCGGATTGTCTATCCCGATACCGAGTCCACGCTGGACGATTACTCGATCGTCTTCGCGTACAACCGCCTCGGCGAGGCCCGGTGGACGCAGGATCAGAACGGCACGCAGCACGAGCTGACGCGCGACGTGGCCGGCCGGGTCACGCTGGACGAGGTCGCGGCCTTCGGCACTGACATCGACCAGACGATCGACCAGATCGCGGCGACCTACGACAGCTTCGGCCGCCCCAGCACCATCCGCTCGAAGGACGGTTCCACCGTCAAGAACGCGGTGCAGATCACCTACACCGACACCTGGCAGATCGAGGACGTCATCCAGGCGGTCCAGGGCGACATCCAGCAGGGCACACCGCGCGTCACCTACGGATACGCCACGAGCCACGCGGGCCAGACGCACGGGAACTTCGACCGCGTTTCGAGCGTCACGTATCCCGATGGCTCCGTCGTCGATGTCGTGTTCGAGCCGGACTTCGTCGGATCGCACACGCCCGATTACCGCATCAGCCGCGCGATCGGGCTCAAGCTAGACGGCGCGCAGGTCGTGGGTTACGAGTACCTCGGGCTCGGGGCGCCGGCCGTCGTGGACTATCCGGTTCCCGACGTCCGCCTCGACCGCTCGCTCGCGTTCGACGGCTCCACGACGACGGGCTCCTATCCTGGGCTCGATCGCTTTGGACGCGTCGTTCGCCATACGTGGGCCGACGGCGCGATCGCCCCCGGTAGCGGCGCCGGCGCGGGCTATCCGACGATCCCGCCGATCGTCTCGCTCGGCTTCTCCTACGACAAGAACGGGAACATCCTCGAGAAGTGGGACGCTCGGCCCGGCGCCAAGCGGTCCGACGACTGGGAGTACGAGCTCGATGACCTCGACCGTCTCGCCGAGGCGAAGAAGGGCCAGCACGGCAGCACCTATCCGACTGTGGCCGGGTCGCAGCAGTGGGCGCTCGACGTCATCGGCAACTGGGATCAGCACGATCTCGATCTCGTCACGCTCGGCTCGTATGGCGACAACGGTGACACGCGGTACGAGGGTACCTTCACGGCCGCCAACGAGCTCGACAGCCTGGACGAGACGCTGTTCCCGGCCAGCCCGACGACGCTCGACCTCGTCTACGACAACGCGGGGAACCTGCGCGAGCAGCCGTTGACGACGAGCCTGAGCCGACGGTTCACGCACGATGCCTGGGGCCGACTGGTCAAGGTCGAGACCGGCTCGGGCAGCACCTGGGCCACGAAGGGCGAGTACGAATACAACGGACTCTCGATGCGCTGCGTGAAGCGCCTCGACGATCCGAACGATCCGACGAGCGGAATCGACGAGCAGCGGCTGCTCTATTACTCGGGCCAGTGGCAGATCGTCGCGGAGCACATCGACGACGGCTTCAGCGGCGGCTCGCACGCGACCGACCGGATCGTCCAGCACGTCTGGGGCCTGCGCTTCATCGACGATCTCGTGCTCTCGCGCGAGGACGCGAATGCCGATGGCGATTACGAGGATTCCCTGGGCACCACCGCTGACTCGACGCGCTACGCGCTGACCGATCACCAGTCTACCGTGATCGCACTCATCTCGGACACGGGTACGCTCCTTGAACGCGTCACGTATACACCGTACGGCGAAGCGCGGCACCAGTGGCGCAAGGACGTGGACGGCGACGGCGACGTGGACTCGGCAGACCAGACCGCGGCGAGCGCCGGAACGGGGAGCATCTGGCAGAGCGTATACAACGTCGATGCCGATCTCGACCGCGACGGCGACGTGGATCGCACGGACACGCAGCAGATCGGGGCGAACTCGTACATGGCAGCGCTGGCGCCGGGCGTCCTGAGCGCGCCGGGCGTCGGGAACACGATCGGCTTCTGCGGCTACGTCTTCAACCCGGAGATCGGCGGGTCGGGAATCTACACCGTGCGCTTCCGGCACTACGACCCCGCGCTTGGCCGCTGGCTCGAGCGCGATCCGGCGGGGTACGTGGATTCGATGAGCCTGTATGGGTATGGGTGGGGTCAGCCTTTGGGCGGCGCAGATCCCTACGGGCTTGGTTGGGGCGACTTCTGGGGAGGCGTTGTCGAGGGCGCAGCAGGCGGCCTGCTCCTTGGTGCGATTGCGGCCACCGGACCAATCGGTGCGGCAGTGGTTGCTGTCGTCGCAGTAGCGGCTGTCGCGTATACGGTCGGCGACATCATCGGCGAACATGTCTTCGGAGACGGCTACACAGAGGAAGAATGGTCGCGGTTGGGGGGCAACGTTGTCGGCGGCGCGATTGGTGGATACGCCGGGGGTCGAGCCGTTGGAGCGCTTCGCGGACGCCCAGGCCGGGTGGGTCGAGCGCTTCGGGGATTCCAGAACCTCCAATACCGAATCGTCAACGGCGTCAAGCAATTCTGGAATGCTCGACGCGGCCATTGGGTGACGGTGCGACGCCCGCCCGGAGCCGGAGCGTGCTTCGTTGCGGGCACATGCGTGTTGACGGCAGCCGGGCCGGTTCCGATCGAGCAGATTGATGCCGGCGATCAGGTGTGGGCTGTCGATGCCGAGACCGGCGAGTGGTCTCTCGCGACCGTTCTCGGCACGAGCGAACGACTCTATTCGGGGGCGATGGTCACAATCGAACTCGAGATGATCGACCTGGAGGGAAACGTCGACTACGAGACGGTAGCGTGCACCGCCGGGCACCCGTTCCTCGTCAGCGAGGGCGACGATCTTGAGTCAAGGCCCGAGGCCCGGGAACTCACCGCCGACGAGCGGGGCGCGGCGAAGGTAGGACGCTGGACCGAGGCTCGCTGGCTTCGTATTGGAGATCGCTTCAAGACCAAGACCGGCTACTCAGCGACGGTCGTCGGGCTCACAATTCGACTGGAGCGGGAGAAAGTCCACAATCTGCTCGTCGAGGGAGAACACACCTACTCGGTTGGGCTGGCGGGCTTGGGAGTTCACAACAACACGTGCATCACTTACGAGATACGGAGGAGACCCAAGCCTGGCAAGGATGGTGCCACGTCTCGGCACATCATTGAGCGGGAGAACGGAGAAGTCATCTCCGTAACTCACCAAGTGATCGACCCCCACTCCGGTCTGATCTTGCACCAGCACCAGACGCACATCGGCCGGTATGGCGGAGAGCGCTGCTTCCCAGAGCCGTGGCGCGGGTTTCCGACGGTCGATCGATGAGCGAGCCCCTGGCGATCTTACCTTGCTTCTTATCACTCGTTCGCATCCTCGTGTGCAGCGAGGATGTTGATGGCGTGACTGACACTGGACTGGCGGAGCGAATCTCCATCGATGTCCTCGGGGTAACTGAACTGCAACTGGCTGATCCAAGAGTGGATGATGTGGTCACCGTGGCAAGCAACCTGCGCAGTGGCCATTGGGGAGTGGATGGCGCCTCAGTTCTTCGTCGCGTATGTGACATCTTGCGCAGTCACGTTCCATTGGCGGAGGCTCGATCAACGATCGTCCTACTAGAGCTCTCGCGAATCGTCGCCTCGGGTCGGATTACCTATGGAGATGCGATCCGGCTACACCAGTTGCATCCGCTCTCTCTGATCGGTGTATTCGACGCCGCTACTGATACCTGCGTGAGGGACCTGCTCGCATTGCTGTTGATCATGCGAGACGAGTTGAACGATGGAATCGCAGCCGAGAGCGAGAGTCGTCCGGACCTCTTTGGCGACCTCATCCGTATCACTGGGTGCATCCGCCGTGCCTACTGCCAGTCGGCCTAACTCGCAGTCGTGTTCGAGGCATCAGGATACTGCCGCAGTGTGCTTGGCCGGCATCCACGCGATGTTCATGGTAGGCGGCTTCTTCGACGGCGCCCGCTTCGACCTCTCGACCGGCCTCAACTGCATCATCGGCAACCGCGGCACGGGCAAGACCACGGCACTCGAACTCGTTCGTTACGCCCTCGACGACCTTGGCAACGACCCCAAGCAGCGGCGGCGCGTCGAGGCGCTCGTGCTGCAGAACCTCGGCGGCGGGCGGGCCGAGCTGGAGATCGAGACGGCCGACGGCATCCAGTACACGATCTCCCGCACGGCCGGTGACGCGCCGATCGTTTACACCGCGGAAGGCGAGCCGACGACGGTGTCGATCGGTGCGGGCGGGATCTTCCGCGCCGAGATCTTCAGCCAGAATGAAGTGGAGTCCATCGCGAGCGACCCTCGATCGCAGCTCGAACTGCTCGATTCACTGCTTGGCGACGGGCTGCTCGACATCGAACGCCAGATTGCCGAAGCGCAGGCGGCGCTCGCGACCGCTGCCACGGGACTGATCGAGATCGAGCGGCAGAAGTCGGGTGCATCCGAGAAACTGAGTGAGCTTCCGGCGGTCGAGGAGGCGTTGCGGAAGCTCGGAGCATCGAGTGGCGAGTCCGGTGATGCGATCGACAAGGCGCACGCCGCAAAGGCGCTGCGTGATCGCGAGCGATCGGCGATCGATGAGACACTTGAGTTCCTGCGCGAGCTCCATGCGGACGTGACGCGAGTGAGCGGTGCAGTCACGGCCCATGTCTCGCGTACCTTCGATGACGAGCTGCTCGCCGGGCCGAATGCGGCGCTCCTTTGCGATGCTATCGAGAAGCTGAAGTCGCACGCCGAGAGCTTCGACCTCGCGATCGCGCAGGCAGCCGATGCCGTCATCGCCGCGGGGTGGGCGGTGCGGGAGGTGGAGGATCAACTCAAGACCGAGCATGCCAAGCAGGAGACGGAGTTCCGCAAGCTGATCGAGAAGCACAAGGAGGCGCAGCAGCAGTCTGCCGAGCGAGCGAAGCTCGAGAAGAAGCGGAATGCCCTCAAGGCCGCGGGACGGTCGGCGTCCGATCTCGAAGCGAAGGTGACGGCCAGGCGCACCGAGCGAGCCGAGATGCTCCGGCACCTCTCCGAGTTGCGGGACCGGCGGTTCCGGCTGCGATCAGAGAAGGCGGCCGAGATCACCGAGCGGCTCGACCCGGACATCCGCGTGCGCGTCGAGCAGTTCGGGAACCGCGACGTCTACCGAGCGGCGCTCGAGGAGCAGCTCTCCGGAGCGAGCATCAACCGCAAGGTCGTCGCGAACCGGATCGCGGACCAGGTCGCCCCGGCCGAGTTTGCGGACATCGTCCGGCGCCGCGATGAGCAGGAACTCATCGACAAGGCGGGCATCAACCCCAACCAGGCGATCGCCGTCATCGAGGCGTACGCCGATCGCATGCGGCAATGCGAGCTGGAGACGGTCGAGCTGACGGACCGGCCGTCGATCGAACTCCTCGATGGCGAGGTCTACAAGGACTCCCTGTCGCTCTCGACCGGCCAGAAGTGCACGGCGATCCTCCCGATCATCATGCTCGACAGCGCGAATCCGCTCCTGATCGACCAGCCGGAGGACAACCTGGACAACCGGTTCATGGTCACGACGATCGTGAACAGCATCCGGAAGGTCAAGTCCCGGCGCCAGCTCATCTTCGTCACCCACAACCCCAACATCCCGGTGCTCAGCCAGGCTGACCGGGTGTTCGTGCTGGCGTCCGACGGGCGCCAGGGCCGGATCGCCCGGGTTGGCACGGTGGACGATTGCCGAGAAGATATCGTGACGCTGCTCGAGGGCGGTCGCGACGCGTTCATGGAGCGGAAGGAGCGATACGGGTACTGATGCCGGCGGGAAGCCTGAAGAAGCCGCGAGAGACGCTCGCGCGTCTTCAGAACGGCCACGCCCCGGGATCTACCGGGGCCACGAACGTGCCCTGGACCGAACGCCGGCAACTTCCGGCGGTGGTTGCGAGCATCATCGAGGCGAAGCCGTCCGCGGCGCAGGTCGCCGTCGCGGGAGAGATCATCGCGCTCCTTGCGGGCGATCCCAAGTGGGAGATGCGCAAGGCGGTTGCCGACGCCCTGCGCAGCGTGCCGGACGAGTCGTTCGCGCCCGTGCTCGCGCGGCTGACGAGCGACGAGACGGCGTTCGTGCGCCTGGCGGCAGAGACCGCGATCGAGCGGCGAAGCAAGGGGTCGGTGACCAGCGGGCGACGCCGGCCTCGTCCGGCAATCGGCGAGCGCCTGGCCGAAATCGAGCGTCGATTCGGCCCCGAGGCAGCCCGGCTCGCCCGGCAGATCGGCACGGCGTACTACGACGAGCTCGTCGGCGCGACGGCGCACGACGTCCGCAACATCCTCGCCCCGCTGCCGTCGCAGGTGGCCAAGCTGGGCGAGCAGGTCGATGCCGGGACGATCACGTCCGGTCGGGCGCGGCAGATCCTCCGACGGATCCGCGAGCGAGTCGTCCTGCTCGACCGGTTGATCAGCGCGATGCGCGAATACGCCTCGCCGGTCACTGCGGATCGCCGCTCCGAGCGGGTGCAGCGGCTGATGGAGGAGGCGGTCGGCCTCGCGACCGACGCGCTCGAGAACACCGACCTCGACGTGGACAAGCTGCTGGTCGAGCTCCAGGCGCCGCCATCGGCGACAATGCCCGTCGCCCGGGAGTCTTTCCTGATGGCGCTCGTCAACGTCGTCAAGAACGCGATGGAGGCGGCGCTCGGGCATGCAGACACGGAAGCCCGCGTTGAGCTGACAGCGGTCCTCGACGCGGACGAGGTGCGGATCACGGTCCGCGACAATGGAGCCGGGCTCGACGGAGACGACCTCGCCGAGCTTCGGCAGTTCTTGCCCGGACGGAAGTCCAAGAAGCGGAACGGCACGGGCTTCGGCCTGCCGCGGGCGCAGCGCACGATCAGCGAGCACGGCGGGCTGCTGGAGATCGAGAGCGAGCCCGGTGTCGGGACACTGGTCACGATCCGGGTTCCGGGAGAGCCAATCGAGGAGCCGGCGAACGGACGCCCGGCCACATCGCGGATCTCCAGCCATCCCTGCGCTCGCGCACACGGACGGAGAATCTCGTGACCGGGGAGACCCGAGGTCCACCCGGGTCCCTGGAAGACATCGGGCAGGCGCGCGCGCGCGTCCATGCATGGACGAGTCAGTGACCTTGATGATGCACCAGGACACTCCGCCGTGCACGCCCGCGCTTTCCGGACGCGCATGCGCAGGGGGGCTGAAGCCCCCCCCCCTGCGCTCGCGCACTGCAACGGAAGACGCATGATCATCAGGACCTGGCGTCAACCCAGGTCATTCGAGAAGCATCGAGCGATCGAGCACGCGCGCGCCCGAGCGCATGCGCGTGCCGCGATCACGGATCCCCTGCCGCCGGGGTCGCCCTCACGCCGGTGTACCGATGCCCGAGGACGCTCGTGTACTCCAGCCCGGTGACGGCGCCCGAGGCATCGCGAAGGAACCGGACCCCGGTCGTCCCCTCGAAGTCGACGTGGAAGAACCGGTCGGCCGACTCCGGCAGGAGTTCGATCCGCGATCCGTCGCCCTTGCCCCGGACGTGGATGAACAGCCGACCGCTGATGTGCGTGACGTCGACATCGACGGTACGGGCGCCCACGTTGACCCCGTACGTCCCGGCAAAGGCAGCGAAGCCGGATCGATCGACGTCCGCGGCAAGGCGGGCGCGGCGCTGCGCGTCGATCTCCGCCAGGCGATCGGCACGGAACTGCGTGAAGGCCGGCTTCTCCGGGAAGAGCGACGGCAGTTCGAGCACGCGAGCACCCTGTGCCGGCGCCTCCGCCCGGTCGATCCGCACGGCATGGTCATCATCGAGAAAGTGGTAGATGTACACGACGCCGCGCGTGCCACGGTGACCGTCGTCGACGCGCTGAGCATCCGATCCACGGTGGCGTACCGAGGGCACGTCCAGCGATCGCGCGGCGACTCTGACTGGTAGAAGTTCGTGACGACCTGGTACCGGCCGGACTTCTCCAGGATGCGCTCGCCCTCCACGATGATCGATCCGCCGTGCCGGTCGCCGAACATCAGCATCGCGGTCTCGAGGAATGAGAGGTCGTAGCGCGCGAACAGTGCCATGACCTCCTGCACCGATCCGCAGGTCGCCATCGCCTCGTCGACCAGGTTGCCGGCGAACGTCTCGCGACCGGCCATGCCGCTGATCGGCAGGCGCTCGGTCGCGAAGCCGTCGAAGAAGAGCCCCGCCGTGTTCATGCCACCCTGCGGGGAGCCGCGCGCTACTCGAGTGGAGGTCGTGCCGTTCGCCTGGCACCGCGGTGAGGTGATGGCGTAGCTCGAGGATCCTATAGGTCCCCAAGCCATCCCGATTGCCAAGCGACCGCATAGACGAAGGCGATGAGCAAGAAAAGTCCTGAACCCAGCACGAAGATCAGACCAGGAAGACGGACCAGACTTGCTGCGATCCAGGCACTCAAGCCTCGTCTGTGCGGCGCCTCTGCCTCTTGGGCGCACATCTGCCCACACTCAGGGCAGCGAACGGCATCCCCGCGCCATGGCAACCCGCTCAAGTCATAGCCGCATGCCGCACACGAGCGGGAATCGGCGTATCTCTCCTTGAAACGGAGCCACAAGATGCCGCTGACACCAAGGGCCAAGCCAACCAACACTGGCACGATCACAAATATGGCCGAGCCGCCCGATGACCGATCGGTGCGCACCAAGATTACATGAACGACAACGCCAACAAGACCGATTGCACCCGTGACCGAAATCCATGGGCTCCTGAGACGCACTGCAATGCGACTTAGCGGCCGCACAACGACCCTCACTCTGACTCGCAGTCATCAGCGCTAGGTGGATCGGTGCAATGAGGATGATCCGGTGGATTACAGCCACACTCGGCACGCCCGTCTGGCGGGCGGTGAAAGAGATAGCAGTCCAGCATCCCGGCTTTCTTGCATTGCGTGTAGGAGTCCACGTCCTCTTGGACGTGCTGGGGATCAAGATTGTGAAACGGCCACCAGCCGCCACAAGGGGCGACAATGTCGGGAGTCCCTCCTCCTTCACCAGCGGTGATCAACTGTCCATCGGCGTCGTAACAGCATTGTTGTCCCGGCTCGTTCTCAACACCCGTACAGACGGATCTCATGCACCACGCTGAGCCCGGATGATACGTCTGGCTCCCAGAGCCCAAGTTACGCCAGACGTCGGGGTCCGGATTGATTGGATCACCATCGTTATCGAATTGCAACTCGCACGGACAGTCTGGGAGATCGTCAAGCCATCCTGGATCAGGTTGGTGATCAGCCCAACAACTGCAGTAACACGACGCGTAGCAATCCGGATCAAGGCAAATCTCGATTTCTCCGAACTCATCACCATAAGTAATGCTCGTACAGCTTGTCGCGCAGAGGGTGTGACAGAGGAGGGCTGTTGGCTCGTATACAACCACCACCTCTTCGCCCGAATCGACCGTTTGCAATTCACCGTCGTGGGACATGAACACAACGGGAATGGTGCCGGTATTCTCGATTGTGCCCTGGACCAACGCCTGGCCGGCGCTCATCGCACCTTCGTCAAACAGGTATGCATCGCCTGCCGCATCTAGCATGACACCCATGGCGATGACTGAGCCCGGATCACCCTCTGCGATCAGGGTCAGCGCTCCACCTGAATCGATAATGCGATTGCAGGTCTTAACCTGACAAGGATCAGCAAGTGTGTTGGCAAAGATTGCGTCAGTCCCTGGAGTTGATGCCCCGTTTTCATTGATCAGAAACTGTGTTCCATCGACAGCCATGACCCAAGTGCCAAGCACCACAATGTCCTCGCACTCGTACTCCCAAATGTCAATCCATGCTGCACGCCATCCGGCTGACTCTAATGATGCGACAAGCGCCGACGGATCTTCCAGACTCTCCACGACTGGCGCGATAGGGTCGGATTCCAGCACACCTTCTGTCAGTCTTTCCGGTTCTTCAGCGGGCTGCGTGCTCGGAGCCAAAGGCCACTTGGAGTCCGTTGAATCGGGAAGCCCTAGGACAGACTTGACACTGGCTATCCCCTTGGACTGATCTTGCTCGCCCCACGCCCAAGACTCCCACGTCGCTTCGGGTGTCTGGCGATACCAGACTGTCGTAATGTTCTCGCCAGCCGCCGGATCAGTCCGAAGCCCGACAAACGACTCAACCTTGCCATTCAGAGTTGTGGGAACCCACATCCAGCCATCGGTCGAGAACTGAAGCGAGGAGACATCGCGTTCGTCGGCGTGAGCGACGCTTCCCATCCCCAGTACAGTCAGGAAAACAGCGGCGAACGCGATGACATATTGCCTGTGCATCATGGTTGATCTCCGGAGCTTGGGATCGGCGTTGCGATGTTGTGAGCACTATATCGCCGCGTTGTCAACCCCGCACGCACCTGCCCCCCCCCCCATGTGGATAAACGATGCATAGTTCAGGGCTGGGAGTTGATCGGGGCTTCGCCAACTTCCGTGGCGGACTTCCCCGCCGCGAGTGGATTAGAGAGATAGAGGGCCAGCGGGCCCGGCAGGAGAACGGATGACGGACCGCCCAGAAGTCACGGATGACCTGTATCGCACAGGCAAGGCACTCGCCCGGGAGGTCGCGGAGACCTTCGGCGACAGGAGGGATGCCCTCGACGACAACTGGGCTCGGCAACACATCGGTGACTGGGCCGACACGCTGTTCCTGGCCGGGTGGCAGGTCTGGCGGGACAAGGGCGATGTCGGCCTGGCGAAGCACCGGATGCGGGACCGGAAGAAGAACCTGCTCCGTGACGTGCACGCCGAACTGAACAAGCCGCAGCCCGAAAGTCAGAGCTTCCAGAATGATGAAGAGCAAAGAGAAGCAATGGACGGCGGCCAGGTCGTTCCGGTGCGGTCGTCCGGCACCCGGATGCGCACACCGGAACCCGACAACGTGTTGCAGGTGCAGGAGTTTCTCCAACGCCTGCCCGAGCGCCGAAGGAAGATCGCGCAACTGCGCTTGGCGGCGATGACGAACAAGGAGATTGCCCAGGAACTGGGCATCGGCGAACGCACTGTCGATCGCGAGGTCGACACGCTTGAGAAGGAACTCAAATCATGCCAAACGAAGTGATGTCACCGATGGAACACCAGACGAAGCGGCACTACTGGCTGCGGGACGACTTCGAGGAACTGATCCGCGTGATTCCCGGCGCGGACTTCCCCATGCCCAACGACGCGAACTCGTCGTCCTCGCTGGTGTACCCGAAGGACACGAAGGGCGCGGTGGCAGAACTGAAACTGCGCGGCCTTCGGTGCGACGGCGCGCTGCTGACCAAGCTGGCCGAGGACGGCGTCGTCAACCCGAAGCCCATGGCCGGGTCGGAGCAGATTCTCCTGTGGGACCGTGCCGACATCGACGCGGCCGCGGATTGGCTCTACGACAACGAGCACTGGGATTCGTGGACGCACTTCTGCTGGGCGAGCAACGTGCGCTTCGGGCAGGCGGTGAAGGCGCACCGCGTCGCGTGTGCGCGGTACGGGCTTGGCTTCAACCTCAGCTTCGACGTGCTCGGGCTCGTCACGGTCATCGAGCCGGCGACGGACCCGGACGACTACGCGCGGATTCGGTTCTACCCGACCGGGACGAAGGTCGAGGCGAAGGGGACGGAGTGATGGCAGTCACGGTCACGGACGACCTCTTATTGACGGCATCCGAAGTCGGGATCGAGGCAGGCAGCGAGCCGAACCGGCCGCGCATCTCGATTCTCGCGTACTCCGGAGGCCTCATGCGCGTGCCCGCCTGGGGCGACGTCGCGCTCGATCTCGACGGCCTTGATGCGTCGGGCCAGATCGCGTTGCTCGCAGATCATGACGCCCGCGTGTCGGGCGTGGTCGGTCATGGCACGGCCGAAGCCCGCGACGGGAAGCTGCTCGTCAACGGCGTTCTGTCCGGCGCTGGCGAAGCCGCGAAGCAGATCGCCGTGATGACGCGCGGCGGATTTCAGTTCCAGGCGAGCGTTGGCGTGACACCCACCGAGCACGAGCGGGTGCGCCCGAATGAGAGGGTCGAGGTCAATGGGCGAATGCTGTCGGCCGCAGGCGGGTTCACGCTCGTGCGGAAGGGCAAGCTGCGTGAGGTGAGCGTGACGCCGCTCGGCGCGGACGCCAACACGTCCGTCGCCATCACGGCGTCACGGAAGGACAGAAAGCGAGGGAACATGGACGTTCATGAAGTTGACGAACAGACGATCCGCGCCGACGAGCGCGAACGCCTGAACCAGATCGAAAGCATCTGCCGCGGGCCGGGCGGCGGCTGGGGCGCAAACCAGAAGAGAGTGGACGAGTTGAAGGCGTCGGCCATCTCAGGCGAGATGGAGGTCGCCGATCTTTCGGCGCAGGTGCTGAACATCCTGCGCGAGTCGCGGCCGAACATCACCGGCATCCGCCATCAAACGTCGGTCGGCGGCGTGACCACGCTCGAGGCCGCGCTGCTGGGACGCATGGGCCTGGCCGAACTCGGCGAGAAGTCGCTGGGCGCGCTGGCGATGGAGCACGGCGAAGGCCTGCGGATCAGTCACGCGCTGGACCTCTGCCGAGCGGCGCTTCGCCTCGACGGCGTGGACGAGCCGCATGGCCGGGAGGAGATGGTCAAGGCGGCGCTGAGTACGTACAGCCTGCCGGTCGCGCTCGGCAACGTCGCCAACAAGGTGCTGCTCGAAGCGTACACCGATGCGCCCGCGACGTGGCGCTCGTTCGCAGCGATCCGGTCGGCTGGCGACTTCAAGGACCAGACGGCGATTCGCCCATCGTTCACCGGTAGCCTTCAGCCCGTCGCGCCCGGCGGCGAGTTGAAGCACGGCGGCGTGAGCGAGTGGACGGCGTCGTACCGCGTGGACACCTTCGGCCGCATCTTGTCGATCGACCGGCGCGATCTCGTCAACGACGATCTTGGCGTGTTCGACGACACAGCGCGCGCGTTCGGGCGCGCGGCGATGCGCCGGCTCAACGACCTCGTGTGCCAGGTACTGCTCGACAACGCGGGCGGCTTCTTCTCGCTGGCCAACGGGAACCTGCTCGAAGGCATCGACACGGTCCTGAGCATCGACTCGCTCGCCGCGGCGATCACCGCGATGCTGACGCAGCGCGACGACGAGGGGAACGACCTCGCACATCATGCAGAAGAAGTGCGCGCCCGGCGGCAAGCCGCCCTATGGCTGCGACAAGCAGCACTGCACCGCGGCGGGCCAGGTGCTTCGCACGTTCCGCTGGCTGCCGGACGGCCGCAAGCAGGAGTTCGGTCCCGACGGCGCGCTGATCCGCGTGCTCGAGCCCGGCGAATCCGTGAAGAAGGCCAAGAGCGACGTGGTACGCTACGTGCCCGGCGCGCCAGACCGCGTGGAGGTCGTGCAGCGCATGTTCGACTGGTGCATCGACGGCTTCGGCTACCACTACATCGCGGCCCGGCTGAACGAGGAGGGCGTACCCAGCGTTGATGGCGCGAAGTGGAACAACAGCCAGATCAAGCGGCTGCTGGAGAACCCGGTCTACCGCGGCGCGATCGCGTGGAACCGGCGGACGCTTGGCAAACTCAACGGCGTGGCGGGCGACGGGACGCTGCGCCCGAAACGCGGCGGCGGGCAGCGCAACAACGATGAGGGCGACTGGTTCGTGGTCGAGGATGCCCATGAGCCGCTCGTGTCGCCCGCGACATTCAAGCGCGCCCGGCGCGCCGTCGAACGTCGGCGGGATCAGAGCGGCTTGGCGAAGAAGGTCAACCGATCCCTGCTGTCGGGCCTGATCACCTGCACGAACTGCGGCCACCGGTTCCTGCAGAAGCATGTGAACTCGACGTGCGCCGGGAAGCGCGTCCGGTATCGCTACTACACCGATGGCGGCTACAACCGCGGCGGCAAGGGCGTCTGCGTGCTGAGCAACATTCCCGCCGACGCGCTCGACGGCTTCGTCGTCGGTCGGCTGCGCGACGTGCTGCTCGGCCGCGACGGTGATGCGGCCAAGGCGATCGACGCGTTCGTTGACAAGGTGATGGCGCGCTGGTCGAACGGCGGCGGCGACGCCAGCGCGAGCGTGGAGAAGGAACTGGATGCCGTCAACCGCCGCATCAAGCAGACGGTCGCCATGCTGGCGGACCCGGCGTTCGACGGCCTCGACGAACTGAAGGCGCCGTTGGCGGACTTGAAGAAGCGCCGCGACGGCCTGCAGGCGCAGCTCAAGCGCCGCCGCCCACGTCGCGCGCCGACGATGACAGAGAAGGAACTCCGCGGCTGGGCGGGCGCGCGCTTCGAGCACTTCGCGGACCTCTACGACTGCGATGCGGTGACGGCCGAGACGCGGCGGCTCGTCCACGCCTACGTCGAACGCATCGACATCGAACCGCTGGCGAAGCGCGGCACGCTCGTCCTACCCCGCGACGCATTCGCCTGCCTCGAACGCGAACTCTCCACCAGCGCTGCGCTCGGGGAGAGATTCGCGAAGCCGAAGTAGATCCGGCCATGCCGGCCGCCCTCCGCCGGGACGAACCAGACCCGCGTATCCGGATTCCAGAAGTCCGCGTTATTGCCGGCGATGGCCAGTCCGTCCTGGAAGACATGGAACCCGGTACAGGACGTCGCAGGCCGTACGAAGGCCGTCATGACCACGGCGGCGGTGATTCGAGCCAGGAGCGCGTGCATGGGCGGCCAGCGTACCGGGTGCGGCGCCGGTGCGTCGCATCCGCCCCGGCCCCGCGCCTCACACATGCGCGATGAAGACCAGGAAGAACACGATGCCCGGGACGAAGCAGAGCAGTGCCCAGAGCCAGCGGATGCCCGACTGCACCCGGCGAAGATGACGTGCGGAACACGTCCAGACGGGCAGCAGCGCGCCGCATGTGATCACGCCGAGCACCAGCGGGACCAGGTCGGACCCCGGAGCGCCCTGGCTCACGCCCCACAGGAGGACGAGCGCATGGAAGCCGAGCCCCGAGGCCAGGCCGGTGACGCCGAGGACGAGCAGCGCCTGGCGCGGCTTCTCCAGTCCCACCCGAAGGACCAGCGCGAGGCCGCACTCCGGACAGTGGGTTGCGGTGAGCCCACGGAGGACATACCGGCAGTTCGGGCAGCGCTCATCGCGTGCGGCCAGCCATGCCCTCAGGAACGCCGCATCGTCGGGCTCATCACGCGCAGGCGCGTCGCTCATCGCCCCCGAGTCTACCCGCCGATCGTTCGGACGGGAGTCCGACGGCGCCCGCGTCCGCCGGGGTCCGCATCGCGCTCACCCCGCGCGGCCGGCTGGCCGACGAAGGGAGCCGGACATCCGTCGCACGGCGCGGCCGGACCCGCCGGCCATGCGCGTGGACAGCCCGGCGTGAGGTCCGGCCCGGAGACCTGTTATGCGGACGCATCTCATCGTGACCATGCTGCTGGTCGGCCTGCCGGTCGCCGCCGCACCGGCAGGCAGCGGCATCGACGCCTCGCTGCGGCGAAGCGTGGACCAGGCGATGGCCGACCTGCCCATGGACGGCGATGCCGCGCGGGTCCACCTGCTGGAGCACACGGACCCGCTCTGCGCCGGGTTCGCGCTCAGGCAGGCGCGTACGGCCGTGCATGCGGCAGGCATCCGCGCCGGTGCGTGGCGTTCCTTCCGGATGACCGTCGACGTCGCGACCGACGTGCTGAGTGTCGTCGGACTCGACAAGGCCGCCGACCTCATGGAACTGATCATGCACGCGGTCGATGCGGCGTCGCCGGAGGACTTCGTGAAGGGCCTCGGTTCGACCGCGGTCAGGAAGCTGACGGCGCTCGGCGCCGAGCGCCTGGGTCTCGGCGGCGGCGGCCAGGCCACGATGGAGGCGCAGCTCGCCACGCTCACCGATGCGATGGCCGCCAAGGCGCTGGACAACGGCGCCGGCGCGATCTATGGATGGGCGCTCGCCAGGCCGGAGGAGGCCCTCCTGGAGCAGGTCCATCCCCATCCGGCGTGCGGGGACATCCACATCGCGTTCCACGTGGCGCGGGCGTCGCGCGGCGGACTGGAGTTCCGCATGCACGTCTCGGGCAACTGCGGGTGCGCGGTGCCGGAAGGATCGCCGGTGCGCCTCGGCCGGTTCAGCGTCTACGGCGTCCTGCCGCTCCGCGGCGAGATCGTCGGCTCGGACCGGCAGGCGTCGATCCGCTTCGACGTCGCCGGTCCCGGTGCCTGGTGGGTGATCGCCTCCAGCGACTGCACCGCGCCTCCCGAAGTCGCCGGAGACCCGGTCACCGCACCCGTGCCGTTCCTGCCCAGCGACGCGTTCACGACCGCCGATCTGCGCTGCACCGACATGTGCTGGCAGGTCCTCGCCCGGCGCGAGGACCATCGCGCCCTCGCGCTCGACCGCGAGCGCCGCGCCGCCGCGATCCAGGGAACCCTCGCCGCGCTGGCCGCGTCCGCCGCCGACGCGACGGATCGCGTCATGGCGCTGGAAGACCGGCTCGCCGAGGCGGAGGCGGCGCTGCGCACGCCGGTGACCGGGTCACCGTCGGAGCAGGACCGCCGGAGGCTGGTCGAGGCGACCGCCGTGGTGGAGCGCGTCCGCCGCGGTGAACTGGATGCCCTGCGACGCAGCGCCGACCCGATCGTGCGCCGGCACCGCAGCGCCGCCCGGGAGTTCGAGTCGCTTCGGCGCGCCGCCGACCTGCACCACGACCTCGCGCGCCGCGCGACCATCGAGTACGAGGGCTGCGTGCGCGCGTGCGTCCGCGAGGCGTGCGCCAAGGGCGAGCCGATCGGCACCGGCGGCGGCACCATGACGGTCCCCGCGTTCGGTGACCAGGTCCAGCGCGATGCGCGGCGGATCCTGGCACAGATGGAGGCCGAGGGCTTCGAGTGCCTGCCCGGGCGGAGCGGCCCCCTGCCCGATACGCCGAGGACGCACGCGGCACCGGATGCGGACTGGCTGGAGATGCTGCGCGCGGAGGTGCTCGACGCGCAGCAGGAACTGCATGAACTGTACGGCTACGACAGCAGCGGCGACGGTGGCTCACGCGCCACCCTGGCGGCGGCGTTCGATCGCGCGGGTGTCGCCGGGGCGCGACGGTACCTGGAGGCATGGCACGGGCACACCGCATCCGCCTGGCACCTGACGTCCGCCTGCGCCGCGATCCTGCATCGCACCACGTCCGCCGCGCTCGGCCGGTCGGCGCGCGCCGTGCGCCTCGGGGCCGCCGTCACCGACGGTGATCGTCACCGGATCGAGTCCGGCATGCACGCCTTCCGTCAGCTGCATCACGCCGTCGCCGGACTGCTGCATGAACGCGTCGAACTGCAGGCCGCGATCGCGCGGGAACTGGATCGACGCGCCGCCGGCCAGTCGGACCATGCCGACCGGTACGCCGCGATGCTCGGTGCCGTCGATGCCCGGATCGCGGCCATCGTCGACGCGATGCCGCTGATGACGCCGATCGGCGCCGAGGCCGCGGAGCGCGCGGTGCCGTCGCACGTGCAGCACGTCGGACTCGTGACGCTCGATGCCGCCGGCCAGGTCCGCGCGGTCGAGACCATGCCACGGTCCGCGACGCTGCGCGCCCTGGTGAAGTACACCGCACCGCCCGGCGCGGGACGGTCCGCGCTGCTCAGACATCGCGGCGCCGACGGCCGCGTGACCGTGTACACCATCGACCTGGCGGCCAGTCCCGCGGACCCATCACTCTTCGTCTCGCCGGCGATCCGCGTCGAGCCCGGCGGCGCGATCGCGGTCCGGCCCGGCGACCGCCTCGAACTCTCCGCCGAGGGCATGACGGCGGCCCTGGTTGTCGAACCCTGACGCACGGCGCCGGGCCGACGGGCCGCCGGCGCCGATCCCGCTGACCACGCGCGGTGCCCGCCCGGCCGGACCCGCAGCGGCGCGGCGCACCGCGGTCCCCCGCCCGCGCGGCGTGACCGGCGGTACGGCGCATGCGCGCTGGTATGGTTCCGCCGCCATGCCACGGGAACTCTCCACCATCCTGCTCCTGCTCGTCTCCAACGTCTTCATGACCTGGGCCTGGTACGGTCACCTGCGCAAGGCAACCTGGACGATTCCGATGGCGATCGCCGTGTCCTGGATGATCGCCCTGCCGGAGTACTGTGCGCAGGTGCCGGCCAACCGCCTCGGTCATGCCGGCCTCGGCGGGCCGTTCAGCGCGCCGCAGCTGAAGATCCTGCAGGAAGTCATCTCCATCTCGGTGTTCCTGGTCTTCTCCGCGCTCATCCTGCGCGAGCGACCGCGCGCGAACGAGGCGATCGCGTTCGTGCTGATCGTCATCGCGGTGATCGTCACGTTCATGGGACGCGGCGCCGCCCGGGGGGGCTGACCGCGCGCGGTTCGTGGCACACCTCGCACCGGGGCGGGGCGGGCTCATCCGGAACCAGGCCGCAGAACGGGCAGGCCCGCCGCCGCGCCTCGTGCCGCTCACATGCGGACGTGATCATCCAGAGGACGCCCACGGCGAACATGGCCAGGACGAAGCGCGGGGCGCCGCAGACCCGGGTCCATGGACTCGATGCGGTCACCGGGCCCGACAGCACGACGACGAGCAGTGCGACCGCCGGAATCGCGGTCACGGCAGGCCGCACGGCGCGCCGTCGCCGCCACCACCGACCGGCGCGACGGAGCGCGGAGGGGCGCCGGCGCAGCGCGCGCAGGCGCGGGCGGTCATCACGGCGCCCGCACGCAGGACAGTCCGCCCCGGGGACCTCGAGGCGTGTTCCGCACCCATCGCATCCGTCCGGCACGGTCGACACGACGACCCATCGCAGCAGGCCGGCCAGCCCGACGAGGGCGATCAGCGCCGGGACGTGCGGGCGCGGCGCGGGCGCGCCGCGCGGGTGTTCACCCGATCCGCCGCGCCCGTCGTGCCCCGGCGCCGGGGCTCGCTCGAGCGGCTGCCACGCACGTACCGGCGCACGCGGCAGCCACAGGCCGGCCGCCACGCCGGCGCTCGCGATGAGGACGGCGATCCGGACACCGCGGGCTGGATGCAGCGATCGTCGGAACGTCCCGGGCTCCATCAACGGGCACGGTACCGGTGCTCCGGGCCGCGAACGCGCGATGCGGCGCTTCTGCAGCCGGGGAAGTACGATCCGGGGCATGCCTGACGGACCGTCCGCTCCTGACGCGATTGCCCTCGCGCTCGGTCTTGCCGGCGGACTCGGACTCTTCCTGTTCGGCATGAACCGGTTCACGCAGGCGCTCACCGTGCTCGCCGGCGACCGGCTGCGGACGGTCCTGCACCGGCTGACCGCCAACCGCTTCGCCGCGCTGGTGAGCGGCGTGGCGCTCACGGCGGTCACGCAGTCCTCCTCCGTCACCACCGTCCTCCTCGTCGGCTTCGTCGCGGCGGGGCTGATCGGCCTCGCGCAGTCGATCGGCGTCATCATGGGCGCCAACATCGGGAGCACGATCACCGCGCAGCTCATCGCGTTCCATATCGAGCACTATGCGCTCGCCCTCATCGCGGTCGGCGCGGTCATGACGCTCGTCCGCCGCGGCGAGCACCTGCCGCGGTGGGGCGAGGGACTCGTCGCGATCGGGCTCGTCTTCCTCGGCATGGCGATCATGTCGGACGCGACCCGGCCGCTGCAGACCTTCGGGCCGTTCGTCGACGCGATGGCACGGCTGGATGACCGCTGGCTCGCGATCCTCGCGGGCGCGCTGTTCACCGCGATCGTGCAGTCCTCGGCCGCGACGACCGGCCTGCTCATCGTGCTGGCCGGGCAGGGCCTCGTATCGCTGGAAGCGGCGATCGCGTGCGCCCTGGGCGCGAACATCGGCACGTGCGTCACCGCGCTGCTGGCGTCCATCGGCCGCGGACGGCCCGCCCGGCAGGTGGCGCTGGCCCACGTCCTCTTCAACGTGCTCGGCGTGGCGGTGTGGGCCTTCCTCATCGACCACCTGGCCGGGTTCGCCCGCGCACTCTCCCCCGCCTCCGCGGATCCCGCGGACGCGGCCCGGATGCTCCCGCGGCAGATCGCGAACGCACACACGCTCTTCAATGTCCTCAATGCGGCCGTCCTCATCTGGTTCACGACGCCCTTCGCCTGGCTCGTCTCGCGCCTGGCCCCGGTCCGCGTCGCCGACGCGGACCCGGGGCGGCCGCAGTACCTGGATCGCGCCCTCCTGACGAATCCCGCCCTCGCGCTGGAGCGGGTCCGCCTGGAGATCGGGCGGCTGGGCGGTCTCGCGCACGCGATGGCGGCGCGCGGGATGCGCGCCGCGCTGACCGGGTCACGGGCCGACCTCGAGGCCATTGCCGCCGAAGATGCCGCCGACCGGCTGCAGGCGGCCATCGTCGAGCACATGGCGCTGATCGGCCGCAGCGCGAGCACCACGCGCCAGTCCAGTCGCTTCGATGCCCTGCTCATCGCCGCGGACCAGTTCGAGAACATCGTCGACCTTGTCCGGACGAATCTCACCGGGATCGGACGCCATCGGATCAACGCGCGCGTCGTGCTGAGCATGGAGACGCGCATGCGGGTGGAGTCGCTCGCCGGCGAGGCACTCCGGGCACTCGAACAGTCGACCACCGCGGTCCGGGACAGCGATCCGGCGCTGGCGGCGCGCGTCATTGCGCAGAAGAGCGAGATCGAGCGCCTCGTCCACGACGTCACCGAGCATCTCGGCCGCCGGCTCGCCGCCGATGCGCCGAATCGCGTCGCGACGTTCCGCGTCGAGTCCGACCTGGTGGCGCAGGCGCAGCGTCTCTTCGGGTACGCCCGTCACGCCTGCAAGGCGCTGGTCGCCGACCAGGCGCCGCCCACCGCGCCGGTGCCGGCCCCGGTCCCGGACCTGCCGCCGGCGGCGGCGCCGGTCGACACCGCGACGGAGCGCCAGCCGTCGTGACGCCGTCGGCGCTCCCCCTCCCGCCGGACTTCCTCGCCGCGCAGGCCGCGTTGCTCGGACCGGACCTCTTCCGGCGATGGGTGGACGGCGTCACTGCACCGCGCGCGACGGTCTTCCGTCTCAATCCGCTCCGGGGCGACACGGACGCGGCGCGACGCGCGCTCGTGCAGTCCGGCGTCGACATGATCCCGGCCGGGCTCGCGCCGGAGACCTGGCTCACGACCCCGGGCCATCGCGGCGCCCTGCTCGCACATCCGATGTGGCGCGAGGGCCGCGTCCTGGTCCAGGGTCTCTCCAGCATCGCGGCGGTCCGGTCACTGGATCCGCAGCCGGGCGAGCGCATCCTCGATCTCTGCGCGGCGCCGGGCGGCAAGACCTCATACATCGCAGCGCTGCTTGCCGGGCGCGGCGAGGTCGTCGCGAATGACATCTCCGTCGCGCGCACCCACCGGATGCGCCGGCTCCTCGCCCAGCTCGGGGCTCCCGCGACGATCCGCACCGGACCCGGCGAACGGTTCGGCACCCGCGAGGTCGGCGGCTTCGACCGGGTCCTCGTCGATGCACCCTGCAGCGGCGACGCGGCGCTCCGCCCCGACGACCCGCCGGCGTGCAGCGCGTGGAAGCCCGGACGGCACCGGGGTCTCGCCCCGCAGCAGAAGCGCCTGCTCCACGCCGCCATCGCGTGCACGCGCCCGGGTGGCGTCATCGTCTACGCGACCTGCACCTTTGCACCGGAGGAGAACGAGGCGGTCATCGCCCGCGCGCTGGAGCGCTACCCGGCGCACGTGGCGCTCGAGCCGCTGCCGGTCGATCCCCCCGACGCCGTGCCCGCGGCTGGTCTCGAAGGCGCCCCGACCGGCGCCGCCCGGCGCGTCGTGCCGGTCGCCCGGGAGACGGCGCTCGGTCGACTGGTCCTGACCGAGGGCTTCTTCGTGGCCCGACTGCGGCGCACGGACCGGCCGTGGGACCGGGCTTCCGGCTGAGCGCGAGCACGGGACCGCGTCCCCGGGCGCAGTCCGGGCACCACCGGCTTGACGGCTGTCCGCGCGCCCCGTACGGTCCCGGCATCGCCAGACGCCTCGCATCGCTCGCGCCGCTGCTCCTCGCCCTGCTGCCGCTGCTGCACACGGGCGTGCCGGGATGGGGCCGCGCCCCGGGCGCCCCGGTCGCGGCCGGTCGATGCACCTGCGCGACGGGCGCGTGCTGCGGCGGGGCGTCGACGCACGGTCCCCGGCGATCACCGCACATCCCGTCGGACAGCGGCACCGCGCCATCCGCGCCGGCGCCGCAGCGCCCCTGCTGCGCGGCCCGTGCGCCGCGGGATGCGGACGCCGGTCCGTGCACCACGACCGCCGACGCAGGGACCCGACGTCCATGCGGTTCCTGTGACTGTGGTCCGTCCTGCCGGTGCCTGCTCCGCCCGGCGCCCCCATCGTCGCCGGGAATTCCGCCGCACCTGCCGCCGGGCGCTCCGGACGGCCGTCTGCTGCTGCGCCTCCAGGCGTCGGCGCCAGCCGCGCACGTCGTCGACTCGTTCGCGCCGCAGAGCGCCCTGATGCCGCGGTGCGCGGAGGTCGACGCGCGGTCCGGTCTCCCGGCGAGCGGTCGGGACCGCTGCATCCGACGGCAGTCGCTCATCGTGTAGCGGCCCGACGCAGGTGCGCGCCCCCGGTGCGCGCCTGCGGCCTGCGTCACGTGCGCAGCACCGCGCCCCGTGCCCGCCCCGACCCTGAACTCGTGCCCCGCCGTCGTTCGTGCGGGCATGTCCTGTCTGACCGGCTGACACCCGGAGGAGCCATCCCATGTTCCGTTCCGCATCCATCGCCGCCGTCGTTCTGTGCACGGCCGCATCCCTGCTTCCCGGCTGTGCGTCCACCGTGGCCGCGCCGCGCTCCGATGACCCGCGCCTTGCCTCGCTGGACCCGGTGCCCGCCGGTGACGTGCTGCTGCATGTCCGCGGGATGTCCTGCCCGCAGTGCATCACCAACGTGGACCTCCAGCTGCTCGCACTCCGCGGCGTGCAGCGCGCCCATGTCGATATGGGTGCGGGCACGGTCCTGGTGGCCGTCGCCGGCAGCGACCGGCCCGCGCCGGCGGACTTCGCCCGGGCGGTCGAGCGCGCCGGGTTCACCCTGGCCGGCCTGGAGGTCCTCCCGTGATCCGCGGCCCGAGCCCGCCGCGCGCGACGGCCGCCCTTCTCCTGCTGCTCGGGGCCGGACCGTGGCTGCACGCCGCCGCGTCGGCGCAGGAGTCGACGAACGTGACCTCGGCGACGCTCCCGTCGCCGGGCGTCGCCGCCGTCCGCGTTCTCTGGCGGACGACGGTGTTCGATGATCCGCGCGCCGCCCCGTTCGCACTGAAGGGGCGCGAGCACGCCCTCGACACGCGGCTGGCCATCGGGCTGCTTCCCGAACTCAGCGCCGAGGCGCGACTGATCACGAGCGTCGATGACCTGGACGCGTCGGCGGCCATGCCGGCCGGGAGCGACCATGCGGGCCTTGCCGACCTGGAACTCTCCGTCAAGTGGCGCCTCTGGCGCCGCGATCCCGGCGCGGTGGACACGCAGCGTCTGGCCCTGATCGCCGGCACGGATCTCCCGACCGGCTCGCGTCGACTGGGTGGCGGCTCGTTCGATCCGTTTGCCGGCATCGCATTCACCGGCATCGCGGGGCGCTTCGGCGCCGGGTTCTTCGCCGGCTGGCAGTTCACAACCGGCGGCCATGACCGGCCGCGCCGGCCGGGCGAGACCACGGCCGACGTCTTCCGCCTGGATGCGAACGTGCTCTATCGCGTGTACCCGCAGACGTACACGAGCGAGCGCATCGGCGCGTGGTACGTCACGGCCGAGGTGCTCTCCACCTTCGAGACCAGCGGTGACGCCGAGGTCATGGTGCTGTCGGGCATTCTCTATGAGGGCCCGAAATGGGCGATGGAGTGCACGATCGGCCTGCCGGTGGTCAGGGACCTGTCGCGGCGGCCCGAGCGTGACGTGGTGATCACCGCCGGCGTCCGCGTGCTCTTCTGAGCGCGGCGCGGGCCGTGCCCGACCGGTGACGGCGGCCGCTCACGTGCGCACCATGGTCCACTGCGCCAGCACGACCGGCATGAGGATCGCCACCGGCAGGAAGGTTCCCACGGCGGGCGGGATCCCGGGCAGGCTCATCGTCATGAAGAGCGCGCTCCCCGTCAGTGCCGGGATCGTGATCGCTGCGCACCGGATGCTCGCGGCAAGGAGGTCGGCGGGCTCACGGCGCAGGAACGTCGGCAGCGCCAGCCACATCACGAGCATGTTCACGATGACCGCGCTGAAGCGGCTGGCCCGGTGGCGCTCCAGCGCCGCGAGCACGCCCTGCTGCCCGGCGGCACCGGGTGTGCGGAGAATCTCCGCGATCTGGCGCAGGCTGAGCATGCCGGCGAAGGAACGGAACCGACGGACCACCAGCACGCGCGGCGAGAGGTCGCTCTCGTACACGTCGATCGATGCACGGATCACCTCGCCCCCGCTCTCGCGCAGGGCGACGAGCGACACCGCCTCGCCGCCTTCCAGCCGCCACCGGCCCACGACGGTGCCGGCGGCGTCCGCGCCGGCGACCGCCGGCGGTTCCTCCCACCGCGCCCGGTCGGCGCTGATGCGGCGCAGCGTCCGGCCGCGCCCGTCCCGCTCGATGATCGTGGGAGACAGCATGACACCCTCGTCGGCGCGGAACGACGGACTCTGGAAGAGACTCTGCCGCCCGTCGCGCGAGAAACTGACCGGAAAGTCCCGGACCTCGCGCCGACCGATCTCGCCATGTCCGCGCAGCAGCAGCGGCGCGACCCGCGGGAGCATGACCTCCTGGTTGACCAGCTGCACCAGGCTCAGCAGGAAGACTCCGATCACGAACGGCATCGCGATCCGCTGCATCGAGACGCCGGCCGAGAGGAGGGCCACGAGTTCCCGGGCGCGGTGCATGCGCGCCAGCGTGAATGCCGCGGCACCGATCGCGAGCATGCCGTGCAGGTACTGGTAGAACTGGAAGAGCCTGGGACCCTCGAAGTCGGCGATCAGCCGCACCAGCATGCCCGCGCGGCGCACGGCGCCCGCGTCCTCCGGCATGGTCCGCCGCGCCGCCTCCAGGAAGTCATCCAGCGCGAGCACGATGTCGATCGTCGCCGCGAACAGGAACAGCAGCAGGAACAGCAGCAGGAAGTTCGAGAAGAAGCGTCCGAGGATGTACCGGTCGATCAGGGTCATCGGTCAGTTGCGGCGCAGCCTCAGCCACGCGCCGGCCGTCACGAGGAGCGTGGCCGCATGGCCGGACCACATGAGCACGGCGCCGCCGACCGGCCGGCCGTCGCGCATGACCTGCTCACCGCCGGAGATCAGGATCAGGCTGAGGACGGCGGGCAGGAACGCGACGGCGTAGACCGCCAGCGCCGACCGCTGTCGAAGCAGCATGGCCAGGACCGCGCCGAGCAGCAGCAGCAGCGGCGCGGTCGCGGCGGTGGCGTGCCGGCGCGCCAGGCGGCCGTCGATCCGCCCGACCAGTCGGTCGACGCGCAGGTCGAGTTCATCGCGGAGCGCCGCGAGGCGGTCCTGATCCGCCTCCGGCAGGCGCGCCACCGCGGCGCGGAGCGCCTCGACGGACAGGGCCGTCGGCGCATCGGCGTCCCGCGCGGCGCCCGGGTCCGCGGCCCAGTCGAGCGCCTCGAGTCGGAGGCTCGCGCGACGGTTGGCAACCTCGGGCGTCCGCAGGTCCGTCCACTCGCACGGCTCGAGCACCAGTGCGGAGCGCGGCGGGGCCTCGTCCGCCGGGGCGAGCCCCCGTCCCTGGCGCAGGCCGCCGAGGACGGGACCGAGTCCCTCGGGCTCGGATCGGACCAGGCGGACGACGCGCGAGCGGTAGCGGCGGATCGCCTCGGCGCCGCGGTACTCGACGACGACCACGTCGGTGCCCGGCTCCGGCTCGAAGCGCCCGCGCCCGAATCCGGCGGCCTGCACCAGGAAGGTGGTCCCGTCGTCGCCTTCCCGCGTGAAGGTCACCGGGCCGCCCGTCGCCAGGGCGCGGTCCAGCGCCTCGCCGCGCGCCATGTCCTGCAGTTCCTGCGCCAGGAGCCGGCGGATCTCGTCCACGGCCGGAAACGGATCCGGTCGCGCCCGAAGCGCCCGCAGTTCCGCCCCGGTCATCGAGCGCACATGCGTGTCCGCGGCGCGCGGGATGTGAAGCGCGGCCGCCTCCGGCCGCTCCACCCAGGCGAGCATGCCGTCGCCGGGCTTGTATGCCACGGCATCGGTCAGCCGGAGGTTCAGCGTCGTCCCGTGCGCGTCGCGCTCGACATCCAGGACGACACGCTCCGCGGTGAGATCCGCCTCCACCCGCCCCGTCGCGTCGAGTCCCGCGACCGCGACGCGGAAGAGCACCAGCCTCGCCTCCGCACCGCTCCCGGGCGGCGGGGCGGTTATGGCCATGTCATCGGCCCAGAGCAGCAGGTCACCGATCCGGACCGACTCTCCGGCCCCGATCGAGGTCTGGAAGAGCAGCAGGATGTCCTTCTGAAGCAGATCCTCCAGCCGCTCGAGAAAGCGCGGGATCACCTGCTGGGTCAGCCCGGCCATCGCGACCAGCAGCAGGACCCCCAGCAGCAGGACGGGACGCAGCAGCGTCCGATAGGCGATCCCGCACCCGGCCGCCGCGACCAGCTCGTTCTCGATCGCCATCCGGTGCATCGTCATGGTGGCGGAGAAGCCCGCCGCGAAGGGCAGCGCGAACTCGAGCATCGGCACCATCGCCATGCAGACATACCGGACCGTCTGCCCCACCGAGAAGAGGTCCTCCCGCGCCAGCGGCTTCAGCGCCGCGCCGAACGCGATCACCGTGACGAGGATCACCGTCGTCACGGCGCCCGTCCGAAGGAGGTCGAGGAGGATGGCCCGGGTCAGCAGCCGCGGCATCGGGCGCATTATGGGCCAGCGGCACCGCCGCTGCCCGGAGTCCTCGCCGCCGTTCCCGGCGCGATCCCGGACGTTCACGGGGGAGGATCGGGTGACCGCGCCGATCTGCGCCGGCGCGTCCGGGCGCGTCCGGGTCGATCGGGGCCGCGGATCGATGATCCCGGGCGGCGGCAATTCGATCGTTCACCGCCATGCGTTGGCGGACGACCATCCATCATTCCCGGCGAGGGTTCACGCTCCTCGAAGCGCTCATGGCGAGCGCGATCCTCCTCGTCGCGGTCCTGGCCGTGACCGGCGCGGTCACGAGCGGACAGCAGCATGCGCTGGAGGCGCAGGAGCGCATCAACGGGGCCGTCGTCGCCGACGAACTTCTCGGACAGATCGTCTGCGGGGCCTACAGCGCGCTGCCGACGTGGCACGGCCACGTCCAGGAGGCAGGAACGCTGCGGGGCAGCAACGGTCACCTGCTCCCGCCGTCGCTGCAGAGGCTCTCGCGCGAATCGGCGGTCCACGACGAGACCATCTCCGTCGGTCCGCTCCAGGTGCGCATCCGCGGTCGGCGCGTCATCGCCATCGCCCGGGATGACGCCACGGGGCGCGTCCTGGCCCGCGTCGAGCGCTTCGTCCCGGAGCCGGCGCCATGAGAGACCGACGGCACCATCGCGGGCTGACGCTCATCGAGCTCATGATGGCCCTGTCGATCACCGCGCTCGTCGCCGGCGCCATCGCGGGCATGCTCTCGGCGGTGACCGCGGGCACCTCCACGCGACGGGACGTGCGGAGCCAGTCGCTGCTCGGCCACGCCATCTGGTCGCGTCTCTCCGCCTACGTGGAGACCGGCCGGGCGCTCGTCCATGCCGCCGATGACCGGTGCGTCGTCTGGCTGCACGACGACACGCCCGGCGGCACGATGCACGCCAGCGAACTGCGCTGGATCGAGCGCAGCGACGACGGCGTGCTGACGCTCTCCTTCGTTCGCTTCCCGGACGGCTGGTCCGAGGTCGACCGCGCCGTTCACGACCGGACGATCCCGCGCGGGGCGGACGTCTGGACGATCCTGGGACAGTACAGGACGCTCGGCTGGACGGCGTCGATCCCGGTCGGCGAGGAAGTCGGTTCGCTCCAGTTCGAACTGGACGATCCGGATCCGTTCCGCGCGACCCATATCGTCGCGTACATCGAGATCGAGGGACGGCAGCGTCCACTGGTGACCGCCGCGCCGCTGACGATCTGGAATCACCGGGAGCCCACGGAATGACGACCGGTCCGAGAAGGGAGATTGCCGCCATGCGTCACCCACGACGATCTGCGACACGGCGACGCCGGGGCGTCGCGATGGTGCTGATCCTGGTCAGCGTCGCCACCGCGACCATCGTCGCGACCGCCTACCTGGCCAGCCGGGACAACTCGGCCATGATCGGCGAGCGCGTCGCGACCACCAGTGCGTCCCGATGGGACGCGGAGTCCGGCCTGGCGCTGGCCACCGCGATTCTCCAGACGCAGGCGGACTGGCGGAACCTGCATGCCGGCGGCACGCTGCTCGACGGCTTCGACCTGGGCGGCAGCACGCTGCGCATCGACCTGCTGGACCTGGAGAGGAACGCACCGCCCGACGACGAGACCCGGTGGCTGCGCGTGACCTCCACCGTGTCGCTGCCGACCGGAACGGCACACACGGCCGTCGCCGTGGTCGACGTGGAGCCGCTGCTGCCCACGGTGCAGGTCGACCTCGGTGACTTCGCGATCTTCGGGGCCTCCGGTGTCCGTGTGCGCGGAGACGGCATCGTCGCACCGTGGGCCGCGGGCGGCGCGCCGACCGGGCGCGGGCTGGCGCTCGGCACGCGTGCGACGGTCGCCGGCGCGGTGCAGGTGACCGACACCGCCGTCGTCACCGACGCCCGGCTCGTGCATGCCGCCGCGACCGATGGCGTCCTCGCGCTGACGTCGACGGACTCCCCGGCCCTCCGTCTCCAGCGCATCAGCGACGCGCCCCCGCTGCCGGCGGTTCCCGCGCCGCCGATCGCGGCGCCCGACCCGATGTCGCCGGCTCCGCCGATCACGCTCTCTGCGATGACGCATGCGCTGGACGGCGACTTCCGGTCCGGACCGCTCACGCTCTTCGGCAAGGCCGTGCTCCAGGTCCGCGACGGCGCGACGCTGATCGTGGAGAGCGACCTGGTGATCTCCGACGCGGAGCTGGTCTTCCCGCGCGGCGGGCGACTGATCGTCTTCGGCACCATCACGCTCCTGCCCGGCGCGCGGCTCGTCGGCGGGACCGATCGCGACCTGGTCATCATGGTCGGCGACCGCGTGCACGTGCACGGCGGGTACATCGGCGCCGCCTCCGTGGAGGCCGCCGACATTTCGACCGCCGGTGACCTGCCCTGGTCGGCGTCGTCGCGGCGCCTCATCACGTCGATCACCGGGTACGGGCCGGCCACCGCGAGCTGGCTCATCGAAGCCGCGGGAGTCGTCTCGGCGCAGATCCACGCGCCGACGCGGGACGTGCGCCTCGTGACCGGCGGAACCGTCTACGGCCGGATCGCGGCGCAGGACGTCGAGGTCGGCGCCGGCGGCTCACTCTTCTACGACCGCGCCCTGGATCGCGGCATCGGACCGGCCGCGGTGGGCGGCGCGGCGTATGCCTCCGCCTCCTCGCTGCGCCCGGCGGTCCGCGAACTCACGGAGTACTCCATCGCCGCACTCGATCATCTTTCCAGCACCGAGTCGCTGGTCGTCCGTGCCCTGGGCGCCCGGAGCAACGCGGCGACCCTTGAGGTCCCGACGCTCAGTCCCTTCGACGTCTCGCCGTCGCCGCGCGTGCGCCGGGTGACGACGCATTCGACCGCCGCCGCGCCGACCATGGCGGACCTCGCGCTGCTTGCGTCGCTGCCGCGCGTGATCATCGCCGACGTCGCGCCGGCGCCGGACGACGGGGCGCCGTCTGAGCAGGACGGCTGTGACGGGACGTCGACCAGCAACGACGACGGCGGCCTCCTGCAGAAGACCATCAGGAACGCCGGCGACGTCACGAAGACGACCCTGAAGACCGTGCTCCTCGGAGGACCGTGATGCGTTGCATGGAGTTCCGCCGGAGTCGCCGTCGCGCGGCATTCACGCTCTTCGAGATGCTGGTGACCATCGGCATCATCGCGATCGTGGCCAGCGCGATCATCCCGATGCTCGGGGATGAGCGGCAGCTCCGGATCCAGGCGGCCGCCGGGCTCCTGGAATCGGACATCGAGTTCCTCCAGGTGCACGCGATGTCGCGCCCCGACGAGCCGCTCGTGCTGCGCATGGCGGCGGACTGGTCGGGCTGGTGGATCGCCGGTGCGGCCGACCGGGATACCCCGGTGCTGCGGCCGGACGGATCGCCGTATCTCGTGACGCTCGGCATCGGGCGGGCCCGCAGCGCGGCTGGCGTGCAGCTCTTCGGTGCGGACCTGGAGGCCGGTCGGGACATCCGATTCAGTTCGCTCGGGGCCGTCGCCGATCCCGCGTCGCCGCCCATGGTGCTCCTGGACATCGGGAGCAGCGCGACCGTCCTGCACGTGGCGCCCTTCACCGGCCGCGTCACCGGAAGCGTCGCCGCCGACGACATCGCGAAGCTCCGATCGATGCGGGACGGAACGAACGGCTGACCCGGTCGAGGGCGCGCGCGGTGCGGTCAGCCGCCGCCCGGTCCCGCGGCGCCCGGCTCCGTCATTCCGCGGGCATCGAGCAGCCGCTCCAGCCGATCCGCCGGCAGCAGGCCCTGCGCAAGCACTTCCTCGCGGACGGTGCGCCCGCTGCGGAACGCCGCCTTCGCCACGGCCGCCGCGGCGTCGTACCCGATCGCCGGCGCGAGGCTGGTGCACATCATGAGGCTCTTCTCCACCATGCCCTCGGCGACGGCGCGGTTGACCTCCAGGTCCTCCAGGCATCGCTCGACGAACATCGTGCAGCCGTTCGCAAGCAGGTCGATGCTCTCCAGCAGCGCGTCCGCCATGACCGGCATCGCGACGTTCAGTTCGAGGAGAGAGCCGATGCCGCCCAGTCCACCCAGCGTCACCACGGCGTCGTTCCCGATGACGCGGCACGCGATCTGCATGATCGACTCGCAGATGACGGGATTGACCTTGCCCGGCATGATCGAGGAGCCCGGCTGCGTGGCCGGCAGGGAGAGTTCGAAGAGCCCGCAGCGTGGTCCCGATCCCAGCCAGCGCAGGTCGTTGGCGATCTTCGACAGGCTCACCGCGATCGTCCGGAGTTCTCCCGATGCCGCGACGACGCAGTCGCGCGTCGCCTGCGCCTCGAAGTGATTGTCCGCCTCCGCGAAGCGGATCCCGGTCGCCTTCGACAGTCGCTTCGCGACGTCGCCGCCGAAGCGCGGATGGGTATTGATGCCCGTCCCGACCGCGGTCCCGCCGATCGGCAGGTTCCCGGCCAGGACCTCCATCGCCCGCGCCGCGCGTCCGACGGCCAGGCGCATCTGCGCTTCATACCCGGAGAACTCCTGCCCCAGGCGGATGGGCGTCGCGTCCATGAGATGGGTGCGGCCGATCTTGACGATCCGGTCCCACCGCTTCGCCTTGCGGCCGAGGGTTCTGGCGATCCGCTCCAGCGCGGGCACGAGCCGCGTCCGGATCCGGACGGCGCCGGCGACCTGCATCGCGGTGGGGAACGTGTCATTCGACGACTGCCCCATGTTGACGTGATCGTTGGGATGGACGGGATCACGGCTCCCGATCGGCTTTCCGGCGCGCCGGCAGGCGAGGTTCGACAGCACCTCGTTCACATTCATGTTCGTGCTGGTGCCTGAGCCGGTCTGGTAGACGTCGACCGGGAAGTGCTCCATCCAGGACGTGGTCGTCGCCGCATCGCCCAGACCCGCCAGCACCTCGTCACATGCGCCGCGGATGAACTCCAGACGTTCGACGTCGAGCAGGCGCAGACCGGCGTTCGCCTCCGCGCACGCCTTCTTGAGCAGCACGAACGCGGCGATGACGGGCGGCGACACGGGTCGCCCGGAGACCGGGAAATTGAGCACCGCGCGCTGCGTCGTCGCGCCGTAGAGCACGTGTGCCGGCACCACCATCTCGCCCATCGAGTCCTTCTCGATCCTCGTCTTCTTCGCCATCGCGTGTCCTTCGGTCCGGTCGCCCGGCATGCATCGTGGTCCGTCATGACCCCAGCGTCCGGCGTGCCGGAGCGGAAACGGCGCATGGTACGGCGCCCTCCCGGCCGGCGCGCCCGCGGTCACGCCGTGCCGGTCGCCGTCGGCGAACGTGCCGGCGGCCGGTCGGCGACAGGTGGTTCCCCGCCGAGCCGCTCGATCCATGCATCGATTTCGCGGGCGGCGTCGGCCGGCTCAGGTTCACGCGGGTCGAAATGGTCGGCGCCCGTCACCGTGCATACCCGCGCCCGCGGTCCGAGGGCGGCGCCGATCGACCGGACCTCGTCGACCGTGACGATCGGATCGTGCGCGCCGGCCAGCACGAGTGCGGGACACGCCACCGGTCCCGTCGCGCGTCGCGTCGCGGCCGGCCACCGGCGCACCAGTCTGAGCGCCCCCGACGCCAGCCACGCGAACGGCTGCGCGGGCCAGCCCTCACGGCGGAGCCGGCGGGTCACCGCCTGCTCGAGCCGGTCGAACGGCGCCAGCGCGATGACGCCCCGGACATCCGGGCTGCCGGGGCCCGATGCCGCGCGAAGCGCGACGACCGCGCCCATCGACCACCCGACCAGGATCGCCGGTTCGCCGAGCACCTCCAGCAGCCGTCGCACATCGTCCGGCTCCTGCACCGACAGCGTCGTCCGTCCGCCCCGCGCTTCCCCGTGCCCGCGAAGATCCGGCAGGATCAGCCGCCGTGCCCGCGCACGCCACGGCTCGAGTCCGGCGAGCACGTCGAGGCGCGACGCCGCCCAGCCGTGGAGGAGCACCGCGCAGCGCAGCGGCGCCGCGGGATCGCCGCGCACGTCGAAGACCGGCAGGCGCGCACCGCCCGGCAGGTCCACCCACCACTCGGTGCCGTCCAGGCCCGCCTCCGCGGGCGTCGACGGCAGCCCGCGCACCATCGCCCATGCGAGACGCCTGGGCGGCGGCGCGAGCAGCGACCGGATCAGCACGGCCGTCAGGACCACGGCGAGCAGCAGCAGCGCCGCGCCAAAGAGGATCGCGAGGCCGATCAGCCGGTCCATGGGCGCAGTGTACGGCGCCACCCCCGGACGCTCCGCGCGGGCGGCGCGCCGGCGCGCCCGGTCGCGGCACCTGCGCCACCGCGGTACACTCTCCGCCGCCGATGAAGCCCACGCTCCAGGTCGGTCGTGAAGCCACGGTCGAGATCGTGGTGGACGAGTCCATGTGCCCCGCGTTCGACGGAATCATCGTGCACCGCGTCTACTCCACCTGGTCGCTTGCGCATCACATGGAACTCGCCGCACGGAAGGTCCTCGCGGAACACCTGGAGCCGCACGAAGAGGGCATCGGCGCCCATCTCTCCATTGACCACGTCGCGCCGACGCCCGTCGGCGGGCGCGTGCGCGTCTGCGCGCGGGCGGTGGACGTCGGCCCCTCCACCCTGGTCTGCGATCTCACCGCGCATCATGTGCCTTGCGGAACCGGCGGACCGGTCCGCGCTCCGCGTCTCGTGGCGCGCGGGCGGCAGGTCCAGCGGATCCTTCCGAAGAGCCGCCTGGCGCAGCTCATCGAGCGCGCCGCGCTGTCGATGGACGACGGCACCGGCGGCAATGACCGCCCCGCCGCCACCCGAACCGCCTGACGGACGCCCGATGTCAACCGAAGATCCGCTCATCCTCACCGAGGTCGTCGACGCCGTCGGCGTGATCCGCCTGAACCGGCCGAAGAAACTCAACGCGCTCAGTCCCGCGCTGATCGATCTGGTCGCCGCGCAGATGGAGCGGTGGGATGCGGATCCCGCCGTCCGCGTGATCGTCCTGACCGGCAATGACCGCGCCTTCGCCGCCGGCGCCGACATCGACGACATGACCGAGCGGTCGGCGGTCGAGATGTACGAGCGTGACCAGTTCACCGACTGGGACCGCATCCGTCGCGTCCGGGTCCCGATCATCGCGGCGGTGAGCGGCTTCGCGCTCGGCGGCGGCTGCGAACTCATGATGCTCTGCGACATCGTGGTCGCGGGAGACACCGCGCAGTTCGGGCAGCCGGAGATCAACCTCGGCGTCATTCCCGGCGCGGGCGGCACGCAGCGTCTGACGCGCGCCGTCGGCAAGGCCCTCGCGATGGACATGATCCTGACCGGGCGGATGCTCTCGGCGCCGGACGCGCTGGCGGCGGGACTCGTGTCCCGCGTCGTTCCGCCGGAACATGTGCTCCCGGAGGCGATGAAGATCGCGCAGCAGCTCGCGGCCAGGGGCTCGATCGCCGCCCGCTTCGCCAAGGAGTGCGTGCTCAAGGCGTTCGAGACGACGCTGGAGGAAGGGGTCATGCACGAGCGGAGGCTCTTCTACATGCTCTTCGCCACCCTGGATCAGAAGGAAGGCATGCGAGCCTTCGCCGACAGGCGACCGGCGCGCTTCGAACATCGCTGATCACGCGGACGCACCCCCGTATCCGGATCCAGGCCCACCCCGGCTCCCATTCCGACGACACCATGCTGCTCATCACCGACACCGGTCCCGTCCGCACGATCACCCTGAACCGTCCGGACGTGTTCAACGCCTTCTCCGAGGCCCTCACGACCGCGCTCGATACGGCGCTGAAGGACGCGGAGAAGGATGCGGCGGTCCGCGCGGTCATCCTGACCGGCGCGGGACGGGCCTTCTCCTCCGGGCAGGACCTGGGCGAACTCCGCGAGCGCTATCAGCCGGGGTTCGTGCCGACGCTGAGCGACGACCTGCACCGGCGCTACAACCCGATCATCCAGCGCATCTGCGGATCCGCCAGGCCGTACATCGCGGCGGTGAACGGCGTGGCGGCGGGCGCGGGCGCCTCGCTCGCGCTCGCCTGCGATGTCCGCATCGGCAGCACCGCCGCCGCATTCATGCAGGTCTTCATCAACGTCGGTCTGGTCCCCGACTCCGGCTCGACCTGGTTCCTGCCCCGCATGGTCGGACCGGGCCGCGCGCTGGAACTCTGCCTGACCGGCCGCAAGGTGGACGCGGAGGAGTCGCACGCCATCGGACTGCTCTCGAAGGTCGTCGCCCCGGACCGGCTCGACGCGGAAGCACAGGCGCTCGCGCTGGCCATCGCCGAGAAGCCGCCGCGCGCCGTCGCGCTCACCAAGCGACTCCTGCGGCGGTCGCTCGGCCATGATCTCGGCGCCCAGCTCACGGCGGAGGCGTTCGACCAGGAGACGCTGGGCCGGACGGCCGACCACTTCGAAGGCGTCCGTTCCTTCATCGAGAAGCGTCCGCCCGTCTTCACGGGGCGATGATTCGGACGGCGGGGAGAGACACGCATGGCACAGCAGCTTTCGGTCCTGGGTGCGGGAACGATGGGCGCGGGGATCGCGCAGGTGGCGGCACAGGCGGGATGGTCGGTCGTGCTGGCCGATCGCGACGAGACCACCGCGCGGGCCGGGCGCGATCGGATCGAGGCGGCGCTCGAACGCCTCCTGGAGAAGGGACGGCTCCGCGCGGCGGAGGCGGAGGCGGTGCGTGCCCGCATCAGCGTCGCCGCGGCGCCCGCCGACCACGCGGGCAGCGATCTCCTGCTGGAGGCGGCGCCGGAAGACATGGCGACCAAGATCGCCATCCTGCGCGCGGTCGTTCCGATACTGCCGGCACACGCGATCATCGCGACGAACACGTCCTCGCTCCCGGTCGGCGAGATCGGTCGCGCCATCGGCGAGCCGGCGAGGACGGTCGGCATGCACTTCTTCAACCCGGCGCCGATCATGCGCCTGGTGGAGGTGATCGCCGGCCCGGAGACCGCGCCGGAGGTCGTCGAACGCACCGCGCAGATCGCGACGGCCTGGGGCAAGATCGTCGCCCGTGCGACCGACACGCCGGGCTTCATCGTGAACCAGGTGGCGCGCCCCTGGTACCTGGAGGCGTTCCGGGTGCTGGAGGACGGCCTCCTGGGCGCCTCGGAGATCGATCGCGTCATGCGCGACGCCTGCGGGTTCCGGATGGGGCCCCTGGAACTCACCGACCTCATCGGGCAGGATGTGAATGCCGCGACCACGCGCAGCGTCTGGGAGCGGCTCGGCCGCCCGGACCTGCTCGCCCCGGCGCCGCTGCAGGAGGCGCTGGTCTGCGCCGGCGACCTGGGCCGCAAGACGGGTCGCGGCGTCTATGACACGGGACAGGATCCTCCCGCGGAGACCATCACCGTCACGCCGCGCCCGGTCGTCCTCGCGCCGGAGGACGCGGCGATCATCGATCGCTTCGCCGTCCGCGCCGCGCGGGATGTCGCCGCGGCCCGCGACCTGACCCTCGCCGCGCGGGTCACGATCGCGCGGGTCCTGGGCGCCCTGTTCCTGCAGGCCATGCGGACACAGGCGGCCGGCGTCGCCACCGCCGACGACATCGATCGCGCCATGATCCACGGCGTCAACCATCCGCGCGGGCCGTTCGAGTGGATCGCGGCGGTCGGCACGGCATGCGTGCATGACACGCTGCAGACCCTGGCGCGGGCGGTCGGTCCGCGATTCGCGGCGCAGGTCGCCCCGGCCGGTCCCGCGGCGCCGGACCCGGAGCTGCTCAGGAAGGCGCTCCGCGCGTTCCGAACGCGTCTCAAGCTCAAGCGCCTCGACGACGAGTCGCGGCTCAACAGCCGCAATCCGCTCAGCGGCGGCACCCGCTCCGCGGTCGTGGCGATCATGGCGCCGCGCGAGTTTCCGCCGGCGGTCTGGGAAGCGCTGGCGCGCGAGGGAAAGCTGCGGTCGCACGGCGGCGGTTTCTACGAACTCCTGCCGTGACATCGGCGGTCCGGCGCGGTCGAGCGCGCGCCCGCCCCGGACCGCGCCGAGGGTGCGGGTGCGCCGCGCCGGCGCCGGCAGTCCCCGAGCGGATGCCGCTACACTGCCCGCCTTGGCCCGTCGCTGCGCCATCGTCGCCGCCGTCCGGACGCCCGTCGGGCGGTACGGCGGCGCCCTTGCATCCGTCCGCCCCGATGATCTCGCCGCCCTCGTGACGGCGGAGGTCGTCCGCCGCAGCGGCCTCGACCCGGCGCTGATCGACGATGTGTATTTCGGCGCGGCCAACCAGTCGGGCGAGGACAACCGGGACGTCGCCCGGATGGCGGTCCTGCTCGCCGGGCTGCCGACGTCCGTTCCCGGGTGCACGGTCAACCGGCTCTGCGCGTCGGGCCTGGAGGCGATCTGCGTCGCCGCGCGCCTGATCGAGGCAGGGCACGGCGACGTCATGATCGCCGGCGGCGTGGAGTCCATGAGCCGCGCTCCCTTCGTCATGGCGAAGGCGACCGAAGCGTGGAGCCGCCAGGCCGCGATCCACGACACGACGATCGGGTGGCGGTTCACGAACCCCAGGCTGGCCGCCCTGCACCACCCCTACTCGATGGGGGAGACCGCGGAGAACGTCGCGCGGCGCTTCGCGGTCGCGCGGGAGGACCAGGATCGGTTCGCGCTCTGGTCGCAGCAGAAGTGGGCCGCCGCACAGGCACTGGGCCTCTTCGACGACGAGATCGTTCCGGTCGAGGTTCCCGGACCGCGCGGCGCCGTGCAGCAGGTCACGACCGATGAGCACCCGCGTCCGGACACGACACTGGAGCGACTCGCCGCCCTGCGACCTGCGTTCGCGAAGGATGACGCGGCCACCGTGACCGCGGGCAACGCGTCCGGGGTCAACGACGGCGCCGCGGCCCTGCTGCTGGTGGAGGAATCCCGCCTGGAGGCGCTCGGGCTCGCGCCGCTGGCGTTCGTCGGCGCCTCTGCGTCGGCGGGCGTCGATCCCGCGTACATGGGCCTCGGACCGGTCCCGGCGACCCGCGCGGCGCTCGCGCGGGCCGGGACTTCGCTCGATGCGATCGATATCATCGAGATGAACGAAGCGTTCGCGGCCCAGTGCCTCGCGTGCATCCGGGAACTCGGTTGCGATCCCGCCCGGATCAATCCGAAGGGCGGCGCCATCGCCGTCGGGCACCCGCTGGGGTGCTCCGGCGCACGGATGACCGCGACGCTCGTGCACGAGATGCGGCGCACTGGCGCGCGGCGCGGACTCGTCACCCTCTGCGTCGGCGTCGGACAGGGCCTTGCGGCCGTGATCGAAGGAGCATGAGATGAGCGGAAGTGCGAATGAAGGCGTCGTCGTCGACCCGATGATCCGCGAGGAGGATCCGCAGCGCCTCGCCGAGTTCGAGGCGAAGATGGCCCGCGGCGATCTCATCGAGGCGGATGACTGGATGCCGAAGGCCTACCGCGACGCGATGCTCCGGATGGCCGAGCACCACGCCAACAGCGAGATCGTCGGCGCGCTGCCGGAGGGCGAGTGGATCACGCGGGCACCGTCGCTGCGGCGGAAGCTGGCGCTGACCGCCAAGGTGCAGGACGAGGTCGGCCACGGCCAGATGCTCTACCGCGTCTCGCAGGACCTGGGCAAATCGCGCGACGACATGCTCCGGGACCTGATCACCGGAAAGACGAAGTACCACAACTGCTTCAACTACCCGGTGCCGACGTGGGCGGACATCGCGATGATCCAGTGGCTCATCGACGGCGCGGCGATCATGAACCAGAAGACGCTGGCCGACGGCGCCTACGGCCCGTACGTCCGCACCATGAAGCGCATCAACATGGAGGAGGCGTTCCACTTCCGGTCGGGCGAGGACATGGTCCTGACGCTCATGAGCGGCACGCCGCTCCAGCGCGGGATGTGCCAGGAGGCATTCGACCGCTGGTGGGGCCCCGCCCTCATGTTCTTCGGACCGCCGGACAAGCCGGGCGCCGAGCACCTGCCGCCGATGCGCTGGCGCATGAAGACGGTGAAGAACGACGAACTGCGTCGCCGCTTCGTGAACCGGTTCGCGCCGGCGGCCATCGATCTCGGGCTCCGCATCCACGTCGTGGAGAAGGACGGGCACGGGTCCGTCATCGCGAAGCGCCCGGATGAGCGCGCGGTCCGCGACGCGGCCACCGGCGACTGGGGATACACCGAGCCCGACTGGAACGAGTTCTTCCGCGTCATCCGCGGCCACGGCCCGTGCAACGCGGAGCGGCTGGCGCTGCGTCGCTTCTCCTACGAGCAGGGGCACTGGGTCCAGCAGGCGGTGCTCGGCCGCCGCGCGGGCCTCCCACCGGCGGCCTGACCACCATGACGATGTCCCGCATCCGCGACCACTTCCCAAGGACGGATCCCGCCGCGCCGCTCGCCTCGGCGCCGATGGGCGACCTCGATCCGTACGTGGTGTTCACGCAGCTCCGGGCGAACGGTCCGTTCCTCTACGCCGGATGGCTGGAGGCGCCGGACGCCGAGATGGCGCTGCTGCTCGCCCGGGATCACTACGGCCGCGATCAGGTGTGTACTGCCGTCCGCGTGATCCATCGTGCCGATCTCGAGAGCAGCGACGGGCTGTACACGCTCGCGATGCCGCCGCCGGACGGGACCGAGTGGCTGGTGGCAACGCAGAAGCGTCCGGGCGACATCTTCATCGAGATGGGCCGGGTCCGTGCCGCCGGCCCCGCGGCCGCGATGGACGCCGCGCGGGCATCCGTGCCCGGCGCCGCGACGGCGCACGTGATCTGGGTCATACCCGCCGACCGCGCGGTCACGACCGCCCCCGATGACCTGATCTGGCGCACCACGGACCAGACGTACCGTCTCGCACGCGGGTACCGCCGCGACGTCCGCGAGAAATGGACGCGCTTCCGCGACGAGAGCGCGCTCGCCGAGTACGAGCGGGACGATCTCACGGAGGAGTTCTGAACGTGCAGACGATTCCCGCCGATCTCCGCGACGACTTCGTCCGCCTGCTCCTGTCCGTTGCGGATGACAAGCTCCTGCTCGGCCACCGCAACAGCGACTGGACGGGCCTCGCGCCCATCCTGGAGGAGGACATCGCGTTCTCCGCCCTCGCGCAGGACGAGATCGCCCACGCGCAGGCGCTGTACGGACTCGCGGCGTCCGTCTCCCACCCGGACGCCCGCGCGGGTGCGGATGCGTCCGGCGACGCGCCCGCCGCGGATGCCCTGGCCTTCGGCCGGCCCGCCGCGGCCTATCTCTGCGCCGCGTTCGTCGAGGCCGACGACGGGTTCGACTGGGCCGTCGCCCTCGTGCGCCGCTTCCTCTGCGACGCCTTCGACGCGGCACGCCTGCAGCGCCTGTCCGGTTCCGGGTTCGCGCCGCTCGCGCACCTCGCCGCGCGGCTGCTCCGCGAGGAGCGTTCGCACCTGGAGCACGCCTCCGGCTGGCTGGTCCGACTCGGCCGGGGAACGACCGAGTCCGCCGCGCGGATGCAGGCGGCGCTCGACCGCCTGGCCCCGGCCGCGATGACGCTCTTCGAACCGTTCGACGGCGAGGACCGCGTGGCGTCCGCCGGGCTGTATCCCGGCGATCGCGCGACGATGTTCCGGACGTGGCGTGCCGCCGTGGAGCCGGTGCTTGCACGGGCCGGCCTCACCGCGGCGTTCACCCTGGATCCGGATCCGCCGCGCGGCGGTCGACGCGGTGTGCACAGCCCGGCCTTCAGCGCGCAGCTCGACGAGATGTGCGAGGTCTTCCGCCTCGCCCCCGAGGCGGCCTGGTGATCCCATGGAGGGCGGTGCGCCGATGGTCCTGCGCGACGACGTGATGCGGACACTCCGGACGATCGACGATCCGGAGATGCCGCTGAGCATCGTCGATCTCGGCATCGTCGAAGAGGTCTCGATCGCGGACGCGCCGCAGGGTGCGGCGGTGGACATCGTGATCCTGCCGACCTTCGTCGGCTGTCCCGCCCTCGACATGATCCGCGGGCTCATCGTCGAGCGCGTCGGCGCGATGCCGGGCGTCGGCCGGGTCACGGTGGCGTTCCGCCATGATCCGCCGTGGTCCGTGGACCGCATCACCGAAGCCGGGCGCGCCTCGCTCGCCGCGCACGGCGTCACCGTGCCGGCGCACGGCGGCGCCACCCGCGAGGCGGACACGATCCCGCTCGGTACGAGCGTGCTGCACTGCCCGTGGTGCGGGTCGGACCGCACGCGACTCGACTCCCCCTTCGGCCCGACGCGCTGCCGGATGATCTTCTACTGCACGGCGTGCCGGAATACCTTCGAACACATGAAGGCGGTGTAGCGCACCACCGCGCGCACCGTCGCGTGACCAGGAGACCCTGTCCATGCTGCCCGTTCCCACCGGTATCCGCGCGCTCTCCCGCCGCGACTTCCTCCTCCGAAGGCTCATGCCCGTCGCCGGCATCGCCGCCACCCTGCCCGCCCTGCGCACCACCGCGAGTGCCGCGGGCCCGGGTGCGGCGGCCGCGGGCCAGGGCGCGGCCACGCGGCCCGCGTCGCCCGAGGACGGTCCGTTCCGCCTGGAGCCGCTTCCGTATCCCGAGGATGCGCTCGCGCCGGTCATCGACGCCGAGACGATGTCCATCCACCACGGGCGGCACCATGCCGGCTACGTGCGCGCCCTGAACCAGGCGGTCGCGGGACTGACGGTCCCGGCGTCGGTCGAGGCCCTGATCGCCGACCTCGCGATCGTGCCGGCGGCCGTCCGCACCGCGGTCCGCAACAACGGCGGCGGCCATGCCAACCACGCGTTCTTCTGGTCGATCATGACGCGGCCCGATCGCTCTCCGCCGCCCTCCGGCGCGCTGCTCGACGCGATCAATGCGTCGTGCGGCTCGCTCGAACAGATGAAGCGGAACTTCACCAGCGCCGCGCTCACGCGGTTCGGATCCGGGTGGGCGTGGCTCATCGTCCGGCCCGACGGCGGCCTGACGTGCACGTCCACCCCGAACCAGGACTCGCCGCTCATGGGCGATACGTTCGTCGATGCCCCGGGCACGCCGATCCTCGGTCTCGATGTCTGGGAGCACGCGTACTACCTCAACTACCGCAACCGCCGCGCGGACTACGTGGAGGCGTTCTTCCGGGTGGTCGACTGGAACGAGGTCGCCCGCCGCTACCGGGATGCGCGCCGATGAGCACCCCGGCCGGGCGGATATGCGGGCATGGCTGACGGGATCCTGGCCGCCGGAGCATCCATGCCCGCACCGGTGGTCGTGCGCGCCGGTGCGTTCACGATCGCCTGCATCACCCGCGCCGCGCCGGACGCGGACGATGGCGCGAACGAGGACGCCATGCTGATCCTGCCGGTGGACGCCGACCGGCTGGTGCTCGCCGTCTCCGACGGCGTCGGCGGCCGTTCCGGCGGCGCCGTCGCGTCGCGCATCGCGGTGGAGGGCGTCGCCGCCGCGGTCCGGGCGGCCTCGCCCGGCGTCGACCTGCTCGCGCCGATTCTCAGCGGACTGGAGGAGGCGAACGACCGGATCCTGGCCCTGGCGGTCGGCGCGGGCGCCACCATGACCATCGCCGAGATCAACGGCGAATGGATCCGGCTGCTGAACGTCGGCGACAGCGGCGCGCTGCTCTTCGGCCAGCGCGGCCGGGTCCGCCTGCGGACCGTGCATCATTCCCCGACGGGCTACGCCGTCGAATCCGGCCTGCTCGGCGAGGCCCAGGCGCTCGTGCATCGCGACCGGCACATCCTCTCGAACATGCTCGGCTCGCGCGACATGCACGTCGAGGTCGGCTCCGCGATGCGCATGGGGCGCCGCGACACCCTGCTTCTGGCATCGGACGGACTCTTCGACAACCTGCTGACGAAGACGATCATCGACACGGCCCGCTGCGGCGCGCCGGCACGGGCGGCGGCGCGGCTGATCGAACTCGCGGGCCGGCGGATGGGGGACACCGGCGACGGCGCCGACGCCCCGGGCAAGCCGGACGACCTCACGTTCATCCTTCTGCGCCTCGCACCGCGGGAGCGGGCCGGATGAAGGCGGACCCGGATCGCATCGTCTCGTTCGACCTTTCCCCGGGCCGCGCCATCGGCGAAGGCTACATCGTGGAGTCCAAGCTCGGGCAGGGCTGGGAGGGCGAGGTCTACAAGGTGATCGAGCGGCGGACCGGCGCGCGGCGCGCGGCGAAGATCTTCTTCCCGCGCCGAAATCCCGACGAACGGGCGCTCACCTTCTACGCGCAGAAACTCGAACGGCTGGCCTCCTGCCGCATCGTGATCCAGTACCACCACTCCGAGGTCCTGCGCTTCCGGAGCCACCGCATCCCCTGCATGATCTCCGAGTTCGTCGAAGGCGAGGTCCTGCGCGATTTCATCGGCCGGCAGCCGGAGGCCCGGCTCCAGCCGTTCGAGGCGATGCACCTGCTGCATGCACTCGCGGCGGGCCTGGAGGAGATCCATGCCAAGCACGACTATCACGGCGACCTGCATGACCGCAACGTGCTCGTCTCGCGGCGCGGCGTGCACTTCGACGTCCGCGTGATCGATTTCTTCCACTGGGGCCGGTGCACGCGCTCGCACCTGCGGGAGGACGTGGCGGACCTGGTGCGACTGCTCTACGACGCCGTCGGCGGGCGGGCGGCCTACGCCGGCCAGCCACCGGAGATCCGCGCGATCTGCCGCGGCCTCCGCCGCGATCTCATCGATCGCGCCTTTCCCACCGCGCGCGCGCTGCGCGAGCACCTGGACTCCTTCACCTGGACGGAGCCGCGCCGCCGGCGATCCCGCGCCCGCCCTCGACGCCGGTGACGTTCCCCGGCACGCGTCCGCGCGGTCCCGCTGCGCCGGGGCACGCGGACTGGCCACCTCGCGCGCCGGCCCGTACCATGGCCGCCCGGGCGGGACCCCGGGTCCGGGACGGCACCATCCCGGAGCCGACACGGTGCGGCGCCCGGGCAGCGGAGCCCGCGGACGCCCGCCGGGGGTGCCCCGGTCCGGCGCGGATCGGGTCGACACGCGGAGGCATGCACGAGTGAAGCACGGTGGAACCGTTCGATCGAGCGCGGCGCGGCCCGGAGAGCGGGCGGCGGTCGACGGCGCCGGACGCACCCAGGCCGGGGCGAACGGGCAGGGCCCGCCGGCCGTGAAGGAGGCGGCCGCGCCGGTTCCGTTCGGGCGCCGGTCGATCGACCTCGTCGCGCGGGACCGTCCGGCGGCCGCCCGTGCCGCGACGCTCACCGGGATCTCCATCCTCAACGAATCCGGCATCGCCCACGACGCGCTGGTGCCGGACCTTCCGCCCGCGGAGTTCCTGCGCATCCACCGCGCGATGGTCCTGACGCGCGCGTTCGACGGGCGCATGCTGAACATGCAGCGCCAGGGCCAGATGGGAACGTTCGCGCCGGGATACGGGCAGGAAGCGACGCAGATCGGACAGGTCTGGCCGCTGCGGGCGGAGGACTGGTTCAGTCCCTCCTATCGATCGTTCGGCGCGCAGATCGTCCGCGGCTGGACGATGGACCACCTCATGCTCCTCTGGGCGGGCTTCCACGAGGGATTCGCCCCGCCGCCGGGCGTCAACGACCTTCCATTCTCCATCGTCATCGGATCGCACCTGCCCCTGGCGACGGGCGTCGCCATGGGCCTGACGATCCAGGGCCGGCGCGATGCCGTACTCGTCAACTTCGGTGACGGCGCTTCGTCGGAAGGTGCGGTCCATGAAGCGATGAACTTCGCCGCGGTCTTCACCGCGCCGGTCGTCTTCGTGCTGGAGAACAACGGATACGCGATCTCGACCACCCTCGAGCACCAGACCGGACAGGACATCCTCGCCGCCCGCGGCCCGGCCTGCGGCATGCCGGGCGTGCGCGTGGACGGCAACGACGTCTTCGCGGTGATGACCGCCTGCCGCGAAGCGCTGGAGCGGGCGCGGTCCGGCGGCGGCCCGACGCTGGTCGAGGCGGTCACCTACCGCATGGGCGTCCACACCACCGCGGACGATCCGAAGGTCTATCGCGACGATGCGGAAGTCGAGGCATGGCGCGCCCGGTGTCCCATCGCCCGCTTCGAGAAGTGGCTGGTCGGACGCGGCCTGATCGACGAGGCGGGCGTGCAGGCGGTGACGGAGGCGTGCGAACTCGAGGTCCTGGAGGCGCGCGACCGCTTCCGCGGACGCGCCGTCGCGCATCCGGAGGAACTCTTCGATTTCGTCTACGAGTCCCTGCCCGAGGAACTCCGCGAGCAGCGCGAGGAATACCTCGCGCGCCTCAGGGCGAAGGGCGTGATCGATCCCGCGACCTGATGCGGCCGGCCGCCGCGGACCGGCCCCTTCCCGAAGCGCACCATGGCCGAATCGACGATGCATCAACTCACGATGGTCGAAGCCCTCAACCTCGCCCTCTGCGAGGCGCTGGAGCATGATCCGACCGTCTGCCTGCTGGGCCAGGACATCGGAGTGAACGGCGGCGTGTTCCGGGTGACGAAGGGACTGCAGGAGCGGTTCGGGCGCGGCCGCGTCATGGACACGCCGCTGGCCGAATGCGGCATCGTCGGCGCCGCGGTCGGCATGGCGATCTCCGGGCTGCGCCCGGTGGCGGAGATCCAGTTCTCCGGCTTCACCATGCAGGCGTTCGACCAGATCGAGCAGAACATGGCGCGCTTCCGGAACCGGACGCGACACCGCTACCCGATCCGCATGGTGCTCCGGACGCCGTATGGCGGCGGCATCCGCGCGGTCGAGCACCACAGCGAGTCGCGCGAAGCGTACTGGGCGCATACGCCGGGCCTGAAGGTGGTGATCCCCTCCAGCCCGCGCAACGCCCGCGCGCTGCTCGCGGCGGCGATCGCGGACCCGGACCCCGTCATCTTCTACGAGCCCAAGCTCATCTACCGCGCCTTCCGCGAGGACGTCCCGGACGCCCCGGAGACGCTGCCGATCGGACGGGCACGCATCGTGCTGGAGGGAACGGACGTCACCCTCATCGCCTACGGCGCCATGCTGCGCCGCGCCCGCGAGGCCGCGGACGATCTCCGCGATCTCGACGGCACCTCGGTCGAACTCATCGACCTGCTCTCGATCAGTCCGATGGACACGCAGACGATCGCGGAGTCCGTCCGTCGGACCGGCCGCTGCGTCGTCGTGCACGAGGGACCGCGCACCTGCGGTATCGCGGCGGAGGTGATCGCCCGCATCAATGAACACGCGTTCGAACACCTCCTGGCGCCGGTGCGTCGCGTGACCGGCTTCGATGTCCACTTTCCCTACTTCCAGACGGAAGAGCACTACCTGCCCGATCCCGACTCGATCGCGCGCGCGGTCCGGGAGACGATCGCGTGGGATCCGACGCACCGGCCCCGATGAGCGCCATGGACCGCACCACCAGGAAGACCGCGATGATCAGCGCGACACCGCGCCACCGGAAGGCGACACGTCATGGATCGTGAGTTCCGGCTTCCCGATCTCGGCGAAGGCGTTCACGAGGGCCAGATTCTGCGCCTGCTCATCGCCGAGGGCGCCGCGGTGCACGAGGATCAGCCGCTCATGGAGGTGGAGACCGACAAGTCCGCGGTCGAGATTCCGTCGCCCTGCACCGGCGCGATCGTCAAGTGGCACGTCCGCGAGGGGCAGGCGGTGCGCGTCGGTGACGTGATGGTCACGTTCTCCGGCGCCGGCAGCGGTCCCGCCGCGGCGCCGGCGCGTCAAGACGCGGGCGCGCCCGCGGCGGTCGCGGTCCGTGAGGCACCGCCGTCGGCACCGCGCCGGGTCGCGGCGTCGCCCGCCGTGCGCACCGCGGGCCCGGCAGCTCGGCGTCGACCTCGCCACCGTCGCCGGGAGCGGGCCCGGCGGGCGCATTCTGCTCAGCGACCTGGACGGCGCCGCCGCGGCCCCCGTCCGGCCATCCGCGCCGCCGCCCGGGCCGGCCGCCGGCCGCCCCGTCGAACGAGCCCCGTCCCCGGCGAGCCCACCACCGCGCCGCGGGGCTCCGGCCGCGCGGGAGCCGCTCTCGCTGCTCCGCAAACTGACCAGCCGCATCATGGTCGAGTCGGTGCGGACCATTCCCCACGTGACCGACTGCGATGATGCGGACGTGACGGATCTCGACCGCCTGCGGCGCGGATTCAATGACGATCCGTCGCGCGATCCGGCGCACGACGCGCCGAAACTGGGCCTGCTGCCGTTCGTGGTCGCGGCGGTCGCGCGGGCGCTGCGCAGGCACCCGGTCTTCAACGCCGGCCTGGACGTCGAGCGGGAGGAGATCGTGTACCACGACCGCATCGGCATCGCCATCGGCGTGCAGACCGAGCGTGGCCTCGTGGCGCCCGTTCTCCGGGATCCCGACCGTCGCTCGATCCGCGAACTCGCCGTGGAGATCGACCGGATCACCGCAAAGTGCCGGGCCGGCCGCTTCGAAAGCGCCGACGCCGAAGGCGCCACGTACACGATCTCGAACGCCGGCGCGATGGGCGGAAGCCGATACTCCACGCCGATCATCACGCCACCGCAGGTCGCGGTCCTGGCCGTGGGGCGATCGCGCCTGATGCCGTGGGTGGTGGACGGCCGCGTGGAGCCGCGGCTCGTCATGCCGCTGAGTCACTCCATGGATCATCGCATCGTCGACGGCGCGCAGGAGATCGCGTTCATGCGTGATGTCATCGGCGACCTGGAGCGGCCGGCGCGGCTGCTTCTCTGAGCACACGGGGCACCCCTCGGCCGCATCGCCCCCGGACACCTCGCCTCGCAGCCACGCATGGTCGTCGGAACCTTTGCCTCGGAGATCGACCTTCTCATCGCCGGCAGCAGCGATGCCGCGCTGGCCGCGGCGCAGACGGCGGTCCGATCCGGGCTGTCGGTGGTCGTCGTGGATCCGGCGCCGGCGAACCCCGGCCTGGATCCGGGCGGGCTCCGCACGATCGCGGACTGCCTTCCCGCGTTCGTCGATCCGGCGTCGCGGCGCGTGAATCTCGACGCGGTCCGGCGGTTCGCCGCGCGCTGTGCCGAGCGGTGCGCCGCGGCACGCGCCGAAGAGGTCCTCGCCACCGGGGCGCTTCGCGCCGTCGGGCCGCTCCGCTTCGAGAGCGCCCGCGATGCCGCCGTCGACGGCGACACGAGCCTGCCGCGCCTCCGATTCCGTCGCGCGATCATCGCCCCGCCGCCGCCGCCGATCGATCCGGGCCGCCTGCTCGGTGACGGACCACTCGTGATCCGCGGCCTGTCGGCGCGGACCCTGGAGGCGGCGGCCCTGCGCGCCGCCCTGGACCTGCCGGTCCACCTCGACCTGGATCCGGCGCCGCTCACCGCGCTGATCGGTCCGGAGGCGCTGGCGGCGTGCCTGGCCCTCGGCGCGCCGTCCGGCGTCACGATCGGCGGCCTGCCGGACGATGCCCCCGTGCTCGCGGTGGTGGAGAGCGCCGACTTCCGCGGGATCGACCTCGGCGCCGCGGGCGTGGTCATCGGTGCGTCCGGCGCCCTGGACGTGACGCCGGAGTGGCGCACGCGCGAGCCGCGCATCCTCGCGCTGCCCCCGGCGGGATGGTCCGGCGGGCCGGCATGGGCGCGTCCGCATCATGACGGCGGCGCCTTTGCGCAGCGCGCCGGTCGATGGGCGGCGCACCTCGTCGCGGGACGCGCCTCGCCACCGCCGGAGTCGGCGGTACCGGTCTTCATCTTCCGTCCGCCCGATCCCCTGCGCGGCGCCGCGGCGGCCGGCGCGCTGCCCGGATCCGATGCGGCCGCCGGCGGACCTCCCACCGTGACGGGCAGCGCCGGCAGCGGCGCGCTCTCGGCACGGGTGGTCGCCGACGCCGTGCATGGCACGATCGAGGGCGCGATCATCACGGGCTGCCGCAGCGCCGACGCGCCGCTGCTCGCGCTCGCCATGCGGACGGTCATCGACATGGCCGGCACGGCCGGTGATCTTGCGGGCGTCCTGCTGCCCGCGATCGATCACCAGGGTGCCACCGCCCTCGCCGACGCCGCGGATGCCGCGGCGGGCCTGGCGGGCGGCTGACCCCGCGTTCCCGCGCGGGGTCCGGCCGCGCCGCCGCGTCGGTCATTCATCGCCCGCCCGCCGTGATCTGCGGGCCGCGCTGCCAGACCGGTGTTCCGGCCACCCAGGTCTCGCGCACCACGCCGTCGCCGCCGCCGAGCACCAGCGCATCGGGCAGGGTGAGCGCCGTACTGCCCTCGAGCATCGGATGGTCGAGGTCGATGATCGCGAAGTCCGCGCGGGCGCCGGCGCGGATGGCGCCCGCGTCCAGCCCGAGCGACGCGGCACCGCCCTCCGTCGCGCAGCGCAGCAGCCGGGCGCCGACCCGTCCGGAGGAGTCTGTCACGATGGCGCGCCGCTCGAGCCGCAGCCGCTGCGCAAGCTCCAGCCAGCGCATCTCCTCCAGCATCGAGAGGCGCGCGTTCGAGTCCGTGCCGATCGCGATGGAGCCTCCGCCCGCGGCGCCGGCAGGCGCATGTTCCAGCATCCGCGGCACATCGGCGACGCCGTCGGCCAGGTTCGCCTCCGTCAGGGGGCAGAGGCAGACGATGCCGCCGGACTGCACGAACGTCGCGAGATCGGCGGCATCGGTGTGGGTGCAGTGCACCGCCGTCATGCCCTTCCCGCCCTGCATCTGCTCGATGATGATCTGCATGGGCCGGCGGCCGTAATGCGCCAGGCTCGCCTCGATCTCCTGCCGCTGCTCCTCGACGTGCATGTGGAACGGCTGGCGCCGCGCCGTCGCTTCCTGCCCGAGGCGGACGATGTCACTGATCCCGACCGCGCGGATCGAGTGGGCGGCCATGGCCGGATGCTGCGTCCGCGGATCCAGCCTCGCTGCCAGTCGATCCTGCTGATCGAGGAACTGCGCGATCGATTCGCTGCGGAAGCGGCGCTGGGCTCCCCCCAGCGGCGCACCGATGCCGCCGGTCATGTAGCACACCGCGATGAGGACGATCCGGATGCCCTCCGCCGCCGCCGCCCTGAGCACGCCATCGTCGAGCGAGAAATCCGTGTCCGGACCGGCGTGGCGGAGATAGTGGAACTCCCCCACCGTGGTGATCCCGGACGCAAGCATCTCGCGGAAGGCGCTGCGCGTCCATCGCTCCAGCGTTGCCGCGTCCAGGGTCTCGACCAGGCCGTACATCGCGTCACGCCACGCCCAGAAACTCCCCTGCTGGCCGGCCGTCTCTCCGCGGCCGCGCAGGGCGCGCTGGAACGCGTGGCTGTGCGCGTTGATGAAGCCCGGAAGGAGGGCGGCGCGGTGCAGGCGCCGGTCCACCGGCGCGTTCCCGCCCGTGGCGACGCCGGTGATCGTGCCGTCGGCGCTCACGGAGACGCGCACGCCCGGACGCATCGCGCCGTCGAACCACGTCAGGTCCGCCTCCAGCGTCATCGCGGCCGCCCCGGTCGCCTCCGGGCCGCGCGCACCCGCGTCGCTCATGACCCGCCCTCGCAGATTCGGTCGACGATCCTCCGGAGCACGCGGCCGCCCTCGCACCACTCCGCCACGTCGATCGATTCATCCGGCGCATGGGCGACGGAGATCGACCCCGGACCGAGCAGCACGCAGGCCATGCCCAGGTCACGCGAGAGAACGCCGCCGTCGGACGCGTACGGCGCGGCGCCGGCTTCCCCGGTCCCGAGGATGGCCGAGAGTTCCTGCAGGAATGGATCATCCTCGCGCGTGAGCATCCATGGATTCTCCCCCAGATCCTCCATCGCGGCGCCGTCGATTCCGAGGCTGCACGCGGCGAGTCGCGCCCGCAGTCCGTCGGCGTCGACGCCGGGGAGCGGTCGAGCACCGACATCGATGACGCATCGATCGGGAATCATGTTGATCGCCGTCCCGCCCGTGACGCGCGCGATGTTGAGCGCGACGAACGGCACCTGCGGAAAGTGCTCCGCGGAGGCGGGCCGCTCGGCTTCGAGCGTCCGGCGGAGCGCGGCAAGCGACGAGAGCAGCGGGATCGCGGCCTCGATGGCGTTCCGGCCCAGGTGCGGCGAACCGCTGTGCCCGCTGCGGCCCGGGACCGTGTAGCGCACCTTGACATGGCCGGTGTGCATCCGGATCGGGCGGAGCGACGTCGGTTCGCCGACCAGGCAGCGCCTCGGCAGCGGGCGGCCCTTCGGCCAGGTCTCCGCGAACCGCCGCACGCCGAGCGAACCGATCTCCTCGTCGGTCGACAGCAGCAGGAGAAGCGGCCGCGGGGGCGGGTGGTCGGCACGGTGGAGCAGCACGTCGATCGCGAGCGCCACGAAGCCCTTCATGTCCGCCGTGCCGCGCCCGATGAAGCGGCCGTCCCGCTCGATCATCCGGAACGGGTCGGTCGTCCAGCCGGGCTGATCGCGGGCCGGTACCACGTCCAGGTGCCCGCTGAGCAGCAGGCCCTCCCGCGATCCGTCCGGTGGCGGCCCGAGCGATGCCAGCAGGTTCCAGCAACCGTCGGCGCCCGCGCCGCCGGCCGGAAGACGCTCCACGCGGATCGCGGGATGGCGGAGCATTCCCTCCACCGCGTCGACGATCGGACCGTTCGGCTGCGCACTGAGCGACTCGAACGAGACGAGCCGTTCGAGCATGTCGCGGGCGCGGTCTCGTGACATCGAAGGAGAGACTCGGATGGGACGCGCTGACACGGGCCGGCCCCGCCGGGTCCGCCCCGGCGGAGGCCCGGCGAGTGTACCGCCGGACCCGCACCCACGAGTCCCCCGCTTTGACCGACAATCCCGGCATGCCGAACCCACGATCGTCCCGGCGCCGCGTCGTCACGCCCGCCGACCTCCGGCGTCTTGTCTTCCTCGGGTCGCCGCGCATCGACCCGGGCGGCACGACCATCGTCTTCACGCACAAGACCGCGGACGGCCCGGGCACCTGGTGTTCCCGGCTGTACAGGGTCCGCGCCGACGGCGGCGGCGCCCCGGTCCCGATCACCGCCGGACCGCGCGACACGCAGCCGGCGTGGGCGCCGGACGGCCGACGACTCGCCTTCGTCCGCGCGGAGACACGGGAGCGCCCGCAGATCCACGTCCTCGACCTCGACACCGGCGGCGAGTCGCGCGCGCTGACGGATCTTCCGGAGGGCGCCATCGCGCAGCTCCGCTGGTCACCCGACGGCACCCGCATCGCCTTCGCATTCCGCCCGACGCGACCGGAGCGCACCGCGGAGGCGGCGGCGCAGCGGACGCGCGACCGCGCCAGCGATCCGCCGCTGATCACGGAGCACGAGTGGTATCGCCTCGACGGGGACGGCGTCTTCGGCGATGCGCGCTTCGCGATCCACTGCGTCGACACGGAGAGCGGCGCCTGCCGCCTGCTCTTCGACGGCGACACGCTGGGCGAGGCGACGTTCGACTGGTTCCCGGACGGTCGCGCCCTCGCGGTCACCGCGAACCGCGACGCCCGCGCGATGATCCGCCCGTGGAAGACCGAACTCCTGCGCGTCCAGGTGCCGCGCGGACGCGTGACGCGGATCGCCGGCGCGCCGGCCGGCGCGAAGAGCATGGTGCGCGTCTCCGGCGACGGCCGGTTCATCGCGTGGGCCGGCCGAGACGACCGCGAGGGGCTGTACACCGTGGAGAACGTCGGCCTCTGGGTGCTCGATCTCCGGTCAGGCACCGCCCGGTGCATCACGGCGGGCACCGACGACTGCCTGAACAGCGTGGCGCTCTCCGATGCCGTCGATGCGGTCTTCGCGCCGTTCATCGCGTTCGCCCGCGACGCGGGCCGGATCTTCCTTCGACTCGGTCGGGGAGGCACCACGCACCTCGCGGAGATGGACACGCGCGCCCCGGCCGCGGCGCGCCGTGCCGCGGCCGGGGCCCCGCGCGTGCTGACCAGCGGCGACGTGGATCTCGATCCCGGCTCGGTGTCCGCGGACGGTCTTCGGGCGGCGTTCGTCCTCTCCCGCCCGGACCACCCGCCGGAAATCGCCGTGGGTATCCGGTCCCGCGCCGGCGCCGCGATGACCGTGCGCACCGTCACCGACTTCCACGGGCCGCTCTGCCGCGCGGTGCGGTTCGCGAAGATCCGTTCGATGACGGTGCGCGCCGACGACGGACACCCGACCCAGGTCTGGGCCATGTTTCCGCCGAAGGCGAAGCGCAGCGCGAAGCATCCCGCCGTCATCCAGGTGCACGGCGGACCGCATGCGCGGTACGGCGTCGGATTCTTCCATGAGTTCCAGGTCCTCGCCGCCGCCGGCTGCGCGGTGTTCTTCTCCAACCCGCGCGGGAGCAAGGGATACGGCCGGGACCACACCGCCGCGATCCGGGGCGCGTGGGGCGATCGCGACTGGGCGGACATCCGGGCGGTCGCCGACATGGTGCAGTCCCACCCGCGCGTCCGGAAGTCCCGCATCGGCATCATGGGCGGGTCGTACGGCGGCTACATGACCAACTGGGCGATCGCCCATGACGACCGGTTCCGCGCGGCGATCACCGACCGCTGCGTCTCGAACCTCGTCTCGATGGGCGGGAACAGCGACTACATCGACGAGCCGGACCGGTACTTCCCCGGGAATTTCTGGGATCGCCCGGAGGCGCGCTGGGCGCAGAGCCCGATTGCGCACTTCGGCCGGGTGAAGACCCCGCTGCTCATCATCCACAGCGAGGGCGACCTGCGCTGCAACATCGAGCAGGCCGAGCAGGTCTTTTCCTGCCTTCGGCTGCGGCGCGTGCCCTGCCGCTTCATCCGGTATCCGCGCTCGACGAGCCACGGCATGAGCCGGACCGGACCACCGGACCTGCGCGAGCACCGGCTGGACGAGATCCTCGCCTGGTGGCGGCGGTGGCTCGCATGAACCCGATGCTCGATCGTCTGCGCCGCGGCCGCGTGCTGATCGGCATGGTGCATCTCGGCGCCCTGCCGGGGACGCCGCGCGCCGAGTTCCATCCGGAGACCATCGCCGAGCACGCCGCGCGTGAGGCGCTCCTGCTGGCGGATGCGGGCTTCGACGCCGTCCTCATCGAGAACATGCACGACCGGCCCTACCTGCGCCGCCGCGTCGGCCCGGAGGTGATCGCGGCGTTCGCCCGCGCGGCCTTCGAGGTCCGGCAGGCGATCGCGCTTCCGATCGGCGTGCAGGTTCTGGCAGGAGACAACCACGCCGCGCTTGCCATCGCCCATGCCGCCGGCGCCTGCTTCATCCGCGCGGAGGGATTCGCCTACGCCTCCGTCGCGGACGAAGGCCTGCTGGCCAGGGCGGACGCCGGACCGCTCCTGCGCTTCCGGAGAGCCATCGGCGCCACCGAGGTCGCCATCTTCGCCGACGTCCGCAAGAAGCACGCCGCCCATGCGATCACGCAGGACCTGGATCTCGCGGAAGAGGCGCGGGGACATCTCTTCTGCGGCGCCGACGGACTGGTCGTCACGGGACCCGCCACCGCGGTGCCGGCGGCCTGCGGGGACATCCGACGCGTCGCGGAGGCCGCCGGTGATGCGCCGGTGCTGGTGGGATCGGGCGTGACCCCGGACAGCTTCCGGCGGGTCGTCCCGCCGGCGTGCGGCGCGATCGTCGGCTCCGCGCTCAAGGTGGATGGCGGCTGGATGAACGCGATGGATCCGGCCCGCGTGCGGGCGTTCGTCACCGCGCGGGATCGGACGTGACGCGCTCCGTCGGCGGTGCGGCGAGCGCGTGCAGCATCCCGGCCCATGCAGGGCCGAGGCGCCCCGCGGCGCCTTCGCCCTGGTGACCGGGAAGGAGATCCACGACGATCACGCGCGGCGGCTCGTGGAGCATCGCGATGGCGGCACGCAGGCGATCGTCGTCCGCGGCCGGCGGGTGAACGATGACCCGGCACGCGGGCGCGGCGATGGTGATCTCGACGACCAGTTCTGCGACACCACGGACGATCTCATCGATGGTCCGACCGCTGGCCCGGTCCATCGCACCGGCATCGACCACCGCCGTCGCCGGCAGAATCAGCGGGCCCTCCGGCGCCGACAGCCGCGCGAGGAGTTGCGGAATCGTCGCATCGGGCGTGCCGAGCCAGCACACGTCCTCGCCCAGGGACGCGGCGCCCGGCGTTCCGGGGCCGATCGCCTCGGTCATGCGCGTCCCGCCGAGCAGCAGGAACCGGGGCGTGACCGGCGGTCCCGCCGGAAGGCCCGGGCCGCCCGCGCCGCCCCGCGCCTCCGCCCGCAGCCACGCGGGAAGGTCGGCCGGCATGCGGATGAAGATGCTCCGGAACCGGACCGCCGGGCCATGGTCCTGCAGCGCGATCCGCCCCGGTCCCGGGGCGGCGAAGCCCTCGGCGCTGCGGAACTTGCTGGCGGCAACGGCCCCGCGGAACGCCGGGGCCTCCAGGTCGACGCTGAGCAGCCGGCGCCCGTTGAGCCAGTGCTCAGCGCGCCCGGTCGCGTCGAGCACGATGCGCCCGCGGTCGAACGCGTGCAGCGGCGCGCGCCACTTGTCCGCCGGTGGCGGAATGATGTCATAGAGCGCGCCCGCCGCCGCCGGGCCATCGGGCGGGAATCCGTGGCCGACATCATCGAGCACCTGGAACTCGGGCCCCCGCATCCAGGCCGGCGCGCCCGGGGGTCCGGTGAGATCGTCGACGCGGTAGAAGACGCCGCTGTTGCCGCCCGGACCGACCGCCGCATGGAACCGCAGATCGAAGGCCGGCCAGTGCGCCCGGCTGACCAGGTCCGAGCGCTGCGCGGCGCCCGCGGGTGCGGGTGTGAGGACACCGTCGGCGACCTGCCAGCCTGACGACGCCAGCGTGGTCCCGCCCCAGGCGCGCCAGTGGTCGCCGGCGTCGTCGCCCGAGAGCAGGGTCCAGCCCGCCAGGCGCTGCGCGCGAAGAGCGGCCTTCGGAGCCGGGCCGTCACCTGCGCCGGCCGGCGGCACCGGGTCTGCCGCGACCTCCTGCCCGGCGACGTCGGCGGTCCGGGTCGCACGGTCGCCGGTCGCGGCGCCGTCCGGCGGCCATGGATGCGGCGTCGCGGCAGCGCCGGCCGCGCCCAGAAGCACCGCCGTCGGCAGCCCGCGCCGCAGCGCGGCGACCGTGCCCACCCGTCCAGGCCGTCGGTCCGGCCCGGTCACGGATCGGATTCCGTGAGGGCGCATCGTGTCCGATCCATCGCGAAGTCTGACAGAATCCGTCGGGATTTTTGTTGCGGGATGGATCATTTCGGCTTCCACTTCGTCGAATCCGCCGAAGAGAATACCCAGCCGCGGGCGGGGCCCGTCCGACGGCCTTTCCGGCCGGCACGACACGGGCCGACCCCGGCACGATGACCACTGTTCGACACGAGGAAGCGTGTGATGGAGGCTTCAATGACGATGTCCGCTGAGCCCGGGGCGCGCGCCGCCCGGGAGACCCGCCGCGAAGTCGAGCCGGGACGCCACCGGCGCGGGTACCGCCTTGTCCGCGTGGCGATCCTGTTCACGACGTCGGCCGCGGCCCTGCTCGCGAGCGCGGCCCACGGGCAGGCGGTCCCGCCGGGCGTGGTCCGCGGTCCGGACGACGGCGCGGTCATGGTGGGCGAGTCCCTCGCCCCCGGGACCATCGATCCGGGCATCATCGAAGACATGGCGGCGGTCATCGAGCGCGAGCGGACCTCTCCGCCGCAGCCGCCGGGCCGCATCCCGGCGCCGTACACGCGCCGCGGCGTGTGGTCGGTCCCGGGCATCAAGGCGCTCGGCCAGGCGCGGTCCGGCATCTTCTATCTCGCCAACCAGTTCGGCGACACGCAGATGGCGATCGGGTTCCCGGGCGGGGCCCGCGTGCACGAGGTCTACATCCTCGGACAGGGCGGTGTCGGTTCCTGGGCAGCGGCGGTGCGCGTCGTCGGCTTCCAGGCGGGCGAGGCCGTGGTGGCGACCGACTGGTTCGTACGGATCGACTCCACGCCGATCCGCCTGCCCATCAACTTCCCGGACGTCGACCGGATCATGTTCGAAGTCCGCGCCAACGGCGAACTCGGCGGCTGGTTCGGGATCGACGACCTCGCCTTCACCCCCGCGCGCGGCCGGCGGACGATCCTCGACTTCGAAGATCTGACCTACGGCGCCGCCATCAGCGGCACCGAGTACGGCGGACTGATCTGGGAGTTCGGCTCCGGCAACCTGGCGCGCGAAGATGCGCTGCCGCCACCGTCCGTGCCGCCGGGCATGGAGGATGAGGACGGCGCCGGCGGCGAGGAGGGCGACGATGGTCCGGCGATGCTGGGCGGCCCGCAGCTTCCGGACATGACGCTCGACTTCGTCTCGGTGAAGCGCGGCGACGCCGGGCAGAACTCGTTCCCGCCGGATACCTGCGGCGCCATCGGGCCGACGCACTACTGCACCATCGTCAACCGGAACTTCGCGATCTACAACCGCTCGACCGGCGCCCAGATCTCCAACGTGTCGCTCGGCACGTTCCAGCCGGGAACCTCGGGCGATCCGCGCGTCCTGTACGACCATCACGCCGGACGCTGGGCCGTCGTGTCGACCAACTTCGACACGCGCATCTACGTCGCCTACTCACTGACGAACAATCCCACCGGCGCCTGGTACAAGACCAACTTCATCGCGTCGCAGGGCTCCGATGCCGGAAAGTGGGTGGACTACCCGACGCTCGGGCTGGACGCCAACGGCATCTACACCGCGGCGTACATGGTCGGCGGGAACAACCGGATGTCTCTGTTCGCCATCAACAAGGCAGGCCTTCTCAGCGGATCTCCCACGCTGGGCGACGTCCAGGCCTTCCGTGAACTCTCCTGGGAAGGCGCGATCCAGCCGGCCATGACCTGGGGCGAGCCGCCGTACGAGTACCTGATCTCGCGTGCCTCATCGACCCAGCTCCGCGTCCGGCGCCTGACCTGGAGCGGGACCACCGCCTCGCTGACCACGCAGGGATTCGTCTCCGTCCCGTCGCACAGTGCACCACCCGACGCCCCCGCGCTGGGCAGTTCGACGAACATCGACACCGGCGACTGGCGGCTCATGAGCGTCGCCTATCGCGACGGGTTCCTGTGGACCGCGCACGCGATCAACGTCTCCGGACGGGCCGCGGCCCGCTGGTACCGGATCAACGCGTCGAACCTTTCCAGAACGTACGGCACGATCAGCGATCCGTCACTCCACTACTACTACCCGTCGATCGCCGTCAACGCCGCGGGCGATGCCGTCATCGGGTTCTCCGGCTCGAACGCCAGCCAGTACGTCGGCGCGTACTTCTCCGGCCGGCGGAATGCCGATGCCCCCGGCACCATGGCCCCCCCGTTCCAGTACCGGACCGGCCAGGGCGCCATGAACATGGTGGACGGCTTCGGTCGCAACCGCTGGGGAGACTACTCGCTGACCACGCTCGATCCCGTCGACGAGTCGGCGCTCTGGACCATCCAGGCGTACGGACGGACGGGCAACAACTGGGGGACGTGGGTGGCGAAGCTGGAGTACGACGAAACCGAGCCTCCGGTGATTCCGCCGAACGACGCCTGCGCCGACGCGATCGTCATCACGGACGGCGTCTACCCGTTCAGCACGGTCAACGCAACGACCGACGGACCCGATGAACCGAATGCGTGCAGTTTCAGCGGGTACACGCAGATCGGCGGGGACATCTGGTATCGCTACACGGCCGGATGCACCGGCACCGCGGTCCTCGAGACCTGCCAGAGCCAGTTCAACACGAAACTCGCGGTGTACGTCTGGACCGGGCAGTGCCCGCAGCTTCCCAACCAGAACGTGATCGCGTGCAACGATGACACCTGCGGGCAGCAGAGCAACCGCGCCCTGGTGACGTTCCAGGCCTTCGAAGGCCTTACCTATCTCGTCCGCCTGGGCGGATACCAGGGTGCGACCGGCGAGGGAACGCTCTCGATCACGTGCATCCCCGATCCCGTGCCGGATCCGTGCACGGGCGACATCGACGGCAACGGCGAGGTCGATTTCGCGGACGTCCTCGCCCTGCTCTCGGCGTGGGGTCCGTGCCTCGGCTGTGACGAGGACCTGGACGACAACGGCGAGGTCGACTTCAGCGACCTCCTTCTCCTCCTGTCCGCGTGGGGGCCGTGCCCCTGACCGGGACTGACCCGGACAACGCATGCAGCGCGACGACCGCGGCCCGGGGCCGCGGTCGTCCATTGTGTCGACGGCGCACGTCGCGATATCCTCCCCGCATGCGATCGGCACGGCGACCGCGGCGGCGCACGGCGCTCCTCTCCATGCTCGCGGCGGTGATGGGCGGCGCGCTGCCGGTCGGCGCCGCGCCGCCGGACGTCCATGCATCCGACCGGATGGACCCACCGGCGACGACGGCGCCGCGGCACATACTGGTCTACTCCCGGACCGCCGGGTACCGCCACGACTCCATCCCCGACGGAATCCGCGCCCTGCGGTCGCTCGGGAGCGCCCACGGATTCGAGGTCGACGCGACCGAGGATCCGTCGTGGTTCACCGACGACGTGCTGGCGCGATACGCGGTGATCGTCTTCCTCAGCACGACGGGCACCGTGCTGGACGAGGCGGGACGCCGTGCGATGGAGGCGCGCATCGACTCCGGCGGCGGCTTCGTCGGCATCCACGCGGCCGCCGATACCGAGTACGACTGGCCGTGGTTCCGCGACGTGATCGGCGCCCACTTCTCCTGTCATCCCGCGATCCAGCCCGCGGTGATCGATGTCGTCGACGGCGCCCATCCCTCGACACGGGACCTTCCCCGGCGCTGGCACCGCACCGACGAGTGGTACAACTACGGCCGCTCGCCGCGCGGGATCGCCCACGTGCTGCTGATGCTTGACGAGTCGAGCTACGCGGGCGGCACGATGCAGCAGGACCATCCGATCGCCTGGTGCCGCCGCGTCGGCCACGGTCGCGCGTGGTACACGGGCGGCGGCCACACGAGCGAGTCGTTCCGGGAGCCGGCCTTCCTGCGCCACCTCCTGGGCGGCATCGCGTGGGCGGCCGGGTGGGCCGACGATGACGGACTGCACACCGCCGCCGGTGCATACACCGCCGAGCGGCTGCGCGCGCTGCCGGACGACGTGGTCGCACTTGCCGCGCTCCCGGACGGCAGCATCATCATCGCGGCGGCGACGGGGCGCCTCTGGTGGACTGATGCGTCCGCCGCGGACATGCAGGCGATCGACGGCCTGGACCGGGATGATCCGGATGATCCGGAGCATGACGGCCCGATCACCGCGCTCGAGATCCTCGGGGCGCCGCCGGACGGATCGCGCCGCATGATCCACATCATCCGCGGCGTCGCGGCGCCCGACACGCCGGCCATCGTCACGACGGTGACGCTGGAGCGCGGTCCCCGGGGCCTCCGGGCGGGACCGCGGTCGCCCCGCGCGACACGTCCGGCGACCGCGACGGCGACGCCCGGATCGGCGCCGCGGACATCGTGGGTGCGGCTCGGCAACGACGGCCCGTATCCGCGCCTCTGCCGCGTCCGGTGCCCGCAGGACGCCCAGGCCGCCGTGCCGCGACCGCTGCTCCCGATGCAGGACGGGACCGGCCGCGCGTCGTCGCCGCTGCTCGCGGCGCTGCCGGGGGGCGGCCTCGCGCTTCTGCACGGCGCGGAGAGGCCGGGTGCTCCGGAGGCCGGCACCGCGCGTGACCGCGCCCCGGGCGCCGGCGTCCGGTCGTCCGACGTCATCGTGCAGCCGATCGCATGGGACGTGGTCCGCGACGCGGTCGTGGCCGCAGCGCGGGCGCCGGACGGCGCGTTCCTCCTGGTCACCCGGGATGGCGACGGCCGGCACGGACTGGTCCGGATCAACCGTCGCCCGATCGATGCGGCACCCACCGCGCCGCCGCAGCCGCCGCAGCCGTGGCCCGCCGCGCGACGTGGCCTGGTCCTGGACGTCGTCGAGCGCGCGGACCGCTGAGCAGGACCGCGCATGGAGCCGCTCATCGTCCGGAGTCTCACGAAGCGGCGCCCCGGCGGCCTGGTCTGTCCGCAGGATGTCTCGTTCGAGGTCATGCCCGGCTCGCTGCTGGCGCTCATCGGTCCCTCGGGGTCCGGGAAGACGACCACGCTGCGCCTGATCGCCGGCCTGGAGCGTCCGACGGCAGGCTCCATCCGGTTCGGCGCGACCCCGATCGATCGCCTGGACCCTTCGGCACGCGACATCGCGCTCGTTCCGCAGGATGCGCCGCTGTATCCCCATCTCGATGTCCGCCGCAATCTCGCCTTCCCGCTCGAGGCGCGCGGCGTCCGACGCGCGGATGCCCTGCGGCGCGCGGACGACGCCGCGGAGCGCCTCGGACTGGCCGCGCTTCGCCACCGTCTCCCGGCCACGCTCTCCGGCGGAGAGAGGCAGCGCGTGGCGCTGGGCCGGGCGCTCGTGCGCCGCCCGCGGCTGCTGCTGCTGGACGAGCCCTTCGCGCATCTCGACCCGGCGCCGCGCCTCTCGATGCGCGCCGAACTCCGGCGGCTGCATGCCGACATCGGCTGCCCGGCGATCCTTGTCACGCACGACCATGACGAGGCGACGGCGCTCGCGGCCGCGCTCGCGGTCATGCGCGACGGCATGCTGCGGCAGACGGGACCGGTCGACGAGGTCCTCCACCGGCCCGCCGAACCCTTCGTCGCCTCGTTCGTCGGCGTTCCGCCGTTCAACATCATCCGCGGACAGGTCGTGGAGCCGTCCGCGGCCGGTCTCGCGCTCAGCGGCGCCGCCGGCTCCATTCATCTCCCGCTGGCGGATCGGCACCGCGGCCGCCTCGGGCACACGCTCACCGTCGCCATCCACCCCGACGACATCGTGCCCGCATCAGGCGATCCCGCCGCCTCCGTCGCCCGGATCTCCGCGGACGTCGCGTACATCGAGCGGCAGTCGCGCTCCGAACGACCGGTCCTCCGGCTCGCCGACGGGTCCCTGCTGCTCGCGGCGCCCGGACGCGCATCCGGGCGCGTGACCATGACGTTCTCCCCGGCACGCGCCCGCCTCTTCGTCGAGCCACCGGACGTCCGGTCGCTCGGCGCGGCGGATGCATGACGCGTCGCGCATCCGGGAGGACGGCGGCGTGCTTCCGGCTACAATGGCCGCTTCATGGCGACCCTCAGCACCCGAGATCCCCGAGCGGCCCTTGAACAGAAGTGGACGCTCGACGACGCAGCATCGCTCTACCAGGTGCCCTTCTGGGGCGCCGGCTACTTCACGCTCAACGGCGCGGGCCACGTGTGCGTGCGGCCGGGTGCCCGGGCTGGACACGAGATCGACCTCCACGAGGTGATCGAGGGCCTGCGGGAACGCGGCATCACCACGCCGGTCATCATCCGGTTCTCCGACATCCTGACCCACCGGCTCCGGGCGATCGCCGACGCGTTCTCCACCGCGATCGCGGAGAACGAGTACCGCAACCGCTACGTCGCGGTCTACCCGATCAAGGTCAACCAGCAGCGCCCCGTCGTCGAGGAGGTCTTTGCCTCGGGTCGCGATCTCGACTTCGGACTCGAGGTCGGCTCGAAGCCGGAACTCCTGGCGGTCATGGCACTCTCGGCCGGCGAGACCCGCCGGCTCATCGTCTGCAACGGCTTCAAGGACGATGCGTACATCGAAGCGGTCATCCTCGCCGCCAAGCTCGGACGCAACATCATCCCGGTCGTGGAGAACTTCGGCGAACTCAGGCTCATCCTGAAGTACGCCCGGCAGTATGACGTGCGTCCGAACATCGGCGTGCGCGTGAAGCTCTCCAGCCAGGGCGCGGGCCGATGGCGCGATTCTGCCGGCGCCAAGTCGAAGTTCGGACTCTTCGTGAATGAGGTCCTGGACGTTCTGCGCACGCTCAAGGAGGCGGGCATGGCGGACTGCCTCAAGCTCGTCCACTGTCACCCCGGGAGCCAGATCCAGGACATCCGGTACCTCAAGGACGCCATCGGCGAACTCGCGCACGTCTACTGCGAACTGCACGAGATGGGCGCGGGCGTGGAGGCGATCGACGTCGGCGGCGGCCTGGGCGTGGATTACGACGGCAGCCGGACGAACTTCCCGTCGTCCATGAACTACACGCTGCAGGAGTATGCGAGCGAGGTCGTCTACCGCATCGGGTCCGTGTGCAACGAGCGCGAGGTTCCGCACCCGCTCATCGTGAGCGAGTCCGGCCGCGCCATCGCCGCCTACCAGAGCGTGCTCGTGTTCAACGTGCTGGGCTCGACCGGACTCAACCGGTTCCGCCCCGTCCGCCGCGAGGACGTGGAGCGGGAGGACCAGGAGACGCCTCAGCCGCTGCGTGACCTTCTCACCGCGTACGAGAGCGTTTCCGAACGCCGTCTCATCGAGTGTTTCCACGACGCCGTCCAGGCGCGTGAACAGGCGTTCAGCCTCTTCAACCTCGGTTACCTCAACCTCGAGCTGCGCGGCCTCGCCGAGCAGCTCTTCTGGGCCACCTGCGCCCGGATCCGCGACATCGCACGCGGGATGCAGCCGCCACCGGAGGAACTGGAGGACCTGGAACTCATCCTGAGCGAGACGTACTTCTGCAACTTCTCGGTCTTCCAGTCCATGCCCGACTCGTGGGCGATCGGCCACCTGTTTCCGATCATGCCGATCCACCGGCTGCTGGAACGCCCGACGGTCAAGGCCACGCTGGCCGACATCACCTGCGACTCGGACGGGAAGATCGACCGCTTCGTGGACCAGCGGGACGTCCGCAAGACGATCGACCTTCACGAACTCCAGCCGGAGGACGAGTACTACCTCGGTGCCTTCCTCGTGGGTGCCTACCAGGAGACGCTCGGCGACCTCCACAATCTCTTCGGAGACACCCACGTCGTTCACCTGCGGCTGCACGACAAGGGCGGCTGGTGGATCGAGGAGATGGTGAAGGGCGACACGGCCCGCGAGGTGCTTTCATACGTCCAGTACGACGTCGAGAAGCTCTCGCAGCAGCTGGCCCGCGATGCGGAGACGGCCGTGCGCGACGGTCGCATGACGGTCGCGGAGAGCCGCGCCCTGCTGCGGTTCTACGAGGCGGAGCTCAACGGCTACACCTATCTGAACCCGGACTGAGCACGTCATGCCCGCCGCGATCTCGACCGCCGTCTTCCTCGATCTCCCGCCGCACCAGTGCGATCCCCGCACGGCGGCGGCGATCGTCGTGCCGGTCCCGTACGACGGGACCAGCAGCTGGATGAAGGGCGCCGACCGCGGCCCGGCGGCGATCATCGACGCGTCGGCGACCGTGGAGTTCCTCGACCTGCCGACCGGCCGCACGGCCTGCGACGCGGGCATCGCGACGCTTCCGGCGCTCGACGTGGCCGGCCTCGCGCCCGAGGAAATGACGCGGATCGTGCACCGCGCCGTGGACGGCGTGCTTGCCGAGGGTCGGCTCCCGATCGTGCTCGGCGGCGAACATTCGGTCACGATCGGCGCCGTGGACGCGGCACGCGACCACTTCCCCGCGCTCAGCGTGCTCCAGGTCGACGCGCACGCCGACACGCGCGAGTCCTATCTCGGCTCCACGCACAACCATGCCTGCGTCATGGCCCGGGCGCGGGAACGCTGCCCGATCGTGCAGGTCGGCATCCGCGCGGTCGATGCCTCGGAACTCGCGGGCCTGGCGCGGAACCGCGTCTTCTTCGCACACGAGATCGCCGCGTCTCCGGATCGCGCCTGGATGGACCGGGTGGTCGACCTGCTGACCGATGACGTCTACCTCACGGTCGACCTGGACGGGTTCGATCCCTCGATCCTCCCGGCCACCGGGACGCCGGAGCCCGGCGGGCTTTCGTGGTACGAGGTCAACGAACTCGTCCGGCGCGTGGCCGCCCGGCGGCGCATCGTCGGATTCGATGTCGTCGAACTTCTCCCGATGGAGGGGCATCACGCCAGCGCGTTCACCGCGGCGAAGCTCGTCTACCGGATTCTCAGCGAGATCCTCGCCGCCCGCGCCCGCGCCGGCGCCTGAACCGTCCACGCACGCCCGAGGCTTCACCATGACTGAACACGGCCCCGTCCGCGCGTTCATGCGCCACCACTACCGGCACTTCAATGCCGCGGCCCTCGTCGATGCCGCGGAGGCGTACGAAGCGCACGTCTCGAGCGGTGGCCACATGCTCGTGACGCTCGCCGGTGCGATGAGTACGGCGGAACTGGGCCTTTCGCTCGCCGAGATGATCCGCCGCGACAAGGTGCACGCGATCTGCTGCACCGGCGCGAACCTGGAGGAGGACATCTTCAACCTGGTGGCGCATGACCATTACTGCCGGATCCCGAACTGGCGGAACCTGACGCCGGAGGCGGAGAAGGACCTGGAGCGGCGCGGGCTCAACCGCGTCACCGACACCTGCATTCCCGAGGGCGAGGCGTTCCGCGCCATCGAGGACCGGATTCTCGCGATCTGGCAGGAGGCCGACCGGGCGGGCGAGCGCCTCTTTCCGCACGAGTTCATGTATCGCCTGCTGGAGCGCGGCCTGACCGAGGACCAGTACCAGATCGAGCCGCGGAACTCGTGGCTCATGGCGGCGTACGAACGCAACCTGCCGATCTTCGTGCCCGGCTGGGAGGACTCGACGCTGGGAAACATCTTCGTCTCCCACGTCCTCCAGGGCGACATCTCGGGCTGCCACGTCATGCGCGGCGGCCTGGAGTACATGCACGCGCTCGCCAACTGGTACGTCCGGACGACGATGGGCGCCGACGTGGCGGAACTGCCGGAGGTGGAGGGCGAGGACGATCACGCGGAGACGGTCCACATGCGGGCCATCCCCGCGGAACGTGCCCTGCGGACGATCGGCTTCTTCCAGATCGGCGGCGGGATCGCCGGCGACTTCCCGATCTGCGTCGTCCCGATGATCCACCAGGACCTCCGGCGCGCCTGTCCCTACTGGGGCTACTTCTGCCAGATCAGTGACTCCACGACCAGTTACGGTTCCTACTCCGGCGCGATTCCCACCGAGAAGATCACCTGGGGCAAACTGGACGTGCACACACCGATGTTCGTGATCGAGTCCGACGCGACGATCGTGGCGCCGCTGGTCTTTGCCTGGGTGCTGCGCTGGTAGACACGGCATGCCGCGGCGCCGGCGCACGCGCCGCCGCGGCGGCGCCGGATGGATCCCCGCGCACGCGTCCGACCGGCTCACGACCCCGGGATCCGCCGATGCAGCAGCCGCATCGCGCCGAAGCAGGCGATCGCCGCCGCCCCCTCCGCCCACGCGCCGAAGCGCAGGAGCATCCATGCGTCGCCCAGCGAGAACACGGCGATCATGGTCATGACGTGGATCGGCCGGGCATGGTGCACCGCGCGGAGGCGCGCCGCGGTGACGTGCAGCACGAGCGTCATGGCCAGCGCACACGCGATCGCCGCCGGGCCGGGGGCGGGGCCGGGCAGGGCGCCCCCGGCGAGCAGCCAGAGCGGCAGGAGCGCCGCCCGCCGTGCCCCGCGCCCGCCCGCGGCGGCATGCTCGCGCTGCGCCAGTCCCGTCACCTGCCACGTATACCCGCCGACCAGCAGGGCCCAGCCCAGGAGCGCCGGCGAAGCCGCCGTGCCGCCCGTCGCCGCCCCGGCCAGCAGCACGAGCATCGCGCGACACCCGCCCATCACGATCCGCGCCGCGCCGGACCGGCGCGGCATGAGGTCATAGAGCACGACCGCGCCGCCGAGTCCCAGCGCCCATGGCCAGGCGCCCGGACCGGCGAGCGCGGCCGCGAGACTCCCGAGGACGATCGCCGCGATCGCGACGGCGCGCGCCCGCACCGGATCGAGCGCGCCCGCGACCAGCGGTCGATCCGACAGCCCGTCGGCTCGGTCCGCGTCCACGTCCACCACGTCGTTCAGCATCATCCCGCCGGTGTAGATCAGCGTGGCGCCGACCAGGACGGACAGGATCGCGCCCGGCGGCGCCCATGCCGCGCCCGGCGCCGACCCGAGGACGGCGCCGGCCAGGACGTTCGTCCAGACCGACGGAACGTTGCTCGCGCGGGCGAGGCGGATCCATGCCCGGACGGCCGCGGTCACGGCGCGGTCACTCCGGTCGCGCCGTCCCCCGCCGCGAGCGCGGAAGCCCAGTCCAGTTCGCGGCGGACGAGGGCCGCGAGCGCGGCGGGATCGGGCGGCGACTTCGCCTCCCCCGCCGTCCCCCGCATCTCCGGCAGCACGGACCACGCATACGTCTCGATCTCCAGGAGCGGCGGGTCCGGCAGCACTCGCGCGGCGCCGAGCGCTTCCGCGATCGTCGCCCGCGTCGTCGGCAGCCCCGCGGCGACCTCGAGATGGATCGGGACGTGAAAGTGCACGCGGACCGATTCCTCGAGGCCGCCGGCATCCGGCAGGGCCGCCACCGCAGGCTCGCGCGACAGCGCTGCGAGCGCCGCCGGCAGGTCATCATGAAAGGTCACGGTGCCATCAGCGCGCCGCCACGACGCCTGGTGCAGCCAGCGCGGCTCGGCGAGGGCGGACAGCGCCTCGATCGCCGCGGCCCGCGCGGCGGGATCGCCGGCCGGCAGGCGCGCCTCCGGTGCACTGGAGATCTGGATCCGACCGACGCGGATCCCGGCCCGCGCATAGGCCGACAGGCACGCGGCCTGTGCATCGAACATCACCGCGGCGTGACAGACGTCATGGCAGACCCCCACGTGCCGCCGGATCCGCGCCTCGTCCTCCGATGACTGGCCGCGCAGCAGGAACGCCTCGAAGAACCGCACGACATCGGCCGGGCGGTCGAGGACGCATCCGGGCTCGGGTTCCAGGTCCAGGTGCAGGAAGCGACCATGTCCCGCCTCCAGTTCCGCGAGGAACGGGACGAGCGACCGGATGGCCGCGCCCGCGCGCTCCAGGCCCGCCTGTCCGTACCCGGCGCGCCACGCGATGGGGAGCGTCGAGATCGATCCCCGACCGCCGTCCGGCACGAGCGCGGCCGCGATCCGGACGAGGTCCCGCGTGAACGCCGCCCGCGGCGGAAGCGACCAGTCCGGCGCGTAGACACGATGCTTCACGACGGGCGCGTGAAACGCGTCGAACGGGAAGCCGTTGAGCAGTCGCACGCGGACGTGCCGTTCCGCCAGCCAGTCGGCCAGCGTGCGGGCACGGTCCGGGTCCGCGACGGTCCGCGCGGCGCGCCACGGGAGCCAGAGACCGAGCGGCATCGCGCCGTCGTCCGCCAGCCACCGCGCCGACCCGGGACACGCGCGCAGCGCCGCGGCGAAGGACTCGGCACCGGGCAGGATCCCGCGCAGGTCGTCGCCATCCAGCACGTTCGTGCAGTAGGCGATCACCGCCGCGTGCCCGTGGCGTGGCGGGCACACGCGGCGGCGGCGGCGCGGAGCAGGCCCGGATCGAGCGCATGGATGTCGACCGGGCAGCCGATGGCGGTGAGCATCGTGAGCGTGAGTTCGCCGCCCAGGTGCTCACGGAACTCCTCCACGCCCTCGATGAGCCCGTCCGCGTCATCGAGGACCGCATGCCATGCCGGAAGCCCGAGCGCCGTCAGCGTGGCGATGACTCGATCGGCGACGTCCGCGGCGAGCATGCCGGCACAGACGGCATACATGCAGTCGAGCGCCAGGCCGATCGCCACCGCCTCTCCGTGCCTGACGGCGTGCCGTGTCAGCATCTCGATGCGATGCGCCGACCAGTGACCGAAGTCGAGCGGGCGTGCGGACCGCCGCTCGAACGGGTCGCCGCCGGTGATGATGTGCGCCAGGTGGAGCCGGGCGGACCGGTCGATGACGGGGACCGCGGCGGTCATGTCGCGGGCGCGGATGGCCGGCGCCGCCGACTCGATCTGCTCGAAGTACGACGCGTCCTTGAGCAGCGCGACCTTGACCGCCTCGCTGAACCCTGCCCGCCAGTCGGCATCGGGCAGCGTGTGCAGGAGCGTCGGATCGTTGACGACCGCCCACGGCGGATCGAAGACGCCCAGCAGGTTCTTCTTCCCGCGCCAGTTCACGCCGTTCTTCACACCGACGCCGGCGTCGTCCTGCGCGAGCGTGGTGGACGGCACGCGGATCAGCCGCACGCCGCGATGGACGAGCGACGCGGCCATGCCGGCCGCGTCGAGCACGGCACCGCCGCCCACCGCCAGCACGAACGACTGCCGGCAGATGTGACCGGCGTCGATCGCACCCGCGATGTTCAGGACCGTGCCGAGCCCGTCCTTCGCCGCCTCACCGCCGGGCACGACCAACGGGGCTGCGACCAGCCGCATCTCCGCCTCGTGCGCGGCCGCGTACCGCTCGATCCGTCCGGCGAGGTCGGGCTGTGCCGCCGCCAGGCCGCCGTCGATGATCGCCAGCACGCGCGACGGCCCGCGCGCCGCGCTGTCCGATCCCTCCGAGCAGAGCGCCGCGATCGTGCCTTCACGCGGATCGAAGCACCGCTCGACCGTCCGCAGGCGGTGGAGGAAGCGCACGACGAGGCCGGCATCCACCCGCTCGGGCGCGGGACCGCCGCCGGTCTTTGCCTGTGCGTCATCACAGCTGTGTCCCGTCATCGCGTGGCCGGCCCGTCCTCTCCTGCGTCAGGATACATCCGGTGCCGGCACCGGCGCCTCCCCGGTTCCGCCCGCGGCGGCCGTACCCACGGGTGCGCCGAACAGGTCGAACGACACGCTCAGCAGCAGCGGGATGAGAACGAGCGTGAAGACGGTGGAGACGACGAGTCCTCCGACGACCACACTGCCGAGACCGCGGTACAGCTCCGATCCGGCGCCCGGCATCAGGACGAGCGGCAGCATGCCGCCGACGCTCGTCAGTGTTCCCATGAAGATCGGACGGACCCGCGTGCGGACCGCGGCGGCGATCGCCTCGTCCGGCGACAGGCGGGCCGCCCGTCCATCGAGTTCCGCGGTTCCCCGCATGAAGTTGATCGTCTGGTGCACGAGGATGATCGCGTTGTTCACGACGACCCCGAGCAGCAGGACGAACCCCAGCATCGTCAGCACGTCGAGCGTCTGCACCGGCAGGTACCGGTCGGTCAGGCTCCACATGAAGACCGCGAAGAGGGCGAGGAATCCACCCAGCGTCGCCAGCGGCACGCTGAACAGGATGACCAGCGGCTGGATGAAGCTCTGGAAGAGCATGCACATGAGCAGGTAGACCACCAGGAGCGCCAGCACGAGCGTGCTCCCGAGGAGTCCGGCGAAGGTCCCGTCACCGACCAGTGCCTGCAGGATCTCGCGCAGTTTGCCCGCCGTTCCCTCGATGGACGTGTCCACCGCCGGCGGCATCACGCCGCTCGTCCGCTCCGCGGCGATCAGCGATTCGATCTCCGCGACCACCGACTCGATCGGGACACCCGGGGGCGGCGTGATCTCGAGCGTCACCGAGCGCTGGCGGTTGATGCGCGCGATCTCCGCCGGCGCACTCGTGCGCACGACGCGGGCCAGTGAGCCGAGCGGAACCGCGCCGCCTCCGGGCAGGGCCACCGGCAGTCCGTGGAGTTCCGGAAGCTGGTCGCTGATCCCGCGGGCGGCCGAAACGACCTTCAGATCGATCGTCTCGCTTCCCAGGAGATACTCGTCGATGATCGCACCGTCACCGAAGACCCGCACGGCGAACCCGATGTCCGCGACGCTCAGACCGGCTTCGCTCAGCCGCACGAGGTCGGGCCGGATCTGCACCTCGGGCACGTTGATCTGGAAGTTCCCCGGGTTCGGCTGCACCGCGCCGTAGCCGAATCGCCGGCCGATCTGTCCGTACAGCGAGGAGGCGGCGCGGATCACCTCGTCCAGGTCCGTCCCGACGATGCCGACCTTGATGGCGGCGCCGGAGGCGCCGCCCAGCCGGAAGAGCGGGACCTGGAAGCCGAATCCGAAGACGCCCGGGAGCACCTCGGCGCGCGTGGCATGGCTGAACAGCGGCGCGAGGTCCACCGCGCGGGCCGGGTCGTCCGAGATCGCGCCGTGGAACAGCAGGGCACCGGCCCGCACGATGAAGTAGTTCTCGATCGAGGGCGGCCGGATCGGCGGACCGGGCTGTCGCGTCATCCAGTCCATCGTCGGGACCTCGGGCAGTGCCGCAGCGGCGGCGTCGTACTGCGGGCTGCCCTTCAGCCGCCCCGCTTCCCAGTACGGGCGGACCGTTGCTTCCACGCGATCCGCGAGCGACTCGAACTGCGCGAGGTTGTACCCCGGCGGCGGGAGAATGATCCCGAAGACCAGGTTGCGGTTGCCCCGCGGCAGGTAGTCCGCCGGCGGGCGCAGCGCGAGCGTCCCGGCGATCGCGGCCGCGGTCAGCACGACGATGATCGCGACGCGCAGCACGCGACCGCGCATGAGTCGCAGCAGGAGATCGGCGTAGCGCGACGCGGGCCGGAGATCGGCAAGGCGCCATCGACGCCTCCGTGCGCCGGCCGCCCCCGCGCGCGCCGGGACCGCCGCCGGTCGCGGAGCGCGCGGACGGAGCAGGCGCGCGGCGATGCACGGGATCACTGTGACGGAGACGACGAGGCTCAGTCCCACGGCGATGCAGATGGCGATGGCGATGTCGCGGAAGAGCTGCCCCGCCTCCGCCTGAATCAGCAGGATCGGCACGAACACGACGATCGTCGTCAGCGTCGAGGCGAGGATGGCACCCCAGACCTCGCGCGCCCCCGCCAGGGCGGCCGCCATGGGGCGCTTGCCCATCTCAAGGTGCCTGAAGATGTTCTCGAGAACGACGATCGCGTTGTCCACGACCAGGCCGACCGCGAACGCCATCCCCGCCAGCGAGATCACGTTGATGCTCCGGCCGAGCGCGACCATGCCGACCACCGCGCCGATGATCGAGATCGGGATGGCGACCACGATGATGACGACGGAACGGATCGATCGGAGGAACAGCAGCAGCACGATCGTCGCCAGCGTCCCGCCGATCCAGATGTTCGACCGGACCAGCCGGATCGCGTCCTCGATATAGATCGTCTGGTCGTACACCTGCCGCAGCGCGAGCCGTCCGTTGATTCCCGCGCGCTTCGCCTCGGTCTCCAGCAGGCCGCCCGGCGCGTTGAGGGCGTCGATCCGGGCACGCAGCCGGCCCATCACCTCCATGACGTTCGCGCCCGGTTCACGATCGGCATTGATCGCGATGACCGGCTCGCCGCGGGACCGGACGAACCCGGTCGGATCCTTGTAGGTCAGCACGACCTCCGCGACGTCCCGGATCCGGACGGGCCCGCCCGCCGATCGGACGATCACCGTGTCGGCCACCTCGTCCGGCGTCCGATACTGCCCGATCGTGCGCAGGCGCACATCGCGCTTTCCGTCGGCAACTTCACCGCCGGACACGTCGGTGTTGGTGCTGCGCAGGGCGTCCGCGAGCCGGCTCGGCGTGATCCCGCGCTCCGCCAGGCGCTGGGGATCGACGCGGATCTGCAGTTCCCGTTCACGGCCGCCCAGGACGTTCACCTCGGAGATCCCGGGGACGTTCTCCAGGAGCGGCTCGATCCGGTTGATCGCGAAGTCCCGCAGCACACGGATGTCGAAGGCCGGGTCGTCGGTTCCCAGCACGACCCACGCGATGTAGTCCCGGTTCTCCGGATCGCTCGCGTCGACGACGGGCTGCTTCACGTTGACCGGATACTGCGGAACCTCGTTCAGGCGCTGGATCACCTCGCGCAGCGCCGCGTCCTTCTCCGTACCGGGCTCGAACTCCAGCCGGATCTCCCCCTGCCCCTGGCGCGAGGAACTGGTCATCAGCCGGAGGTTCGAGAGCCGCAGCAGCCGCTCCTCCTGCCGATCGATGACGTTCTGCTCGATCTCGGCCGGACTCGCGCCCTCCCAGTCGGTCCGGACCGTGAGGACGGTGGTCTCGACCGTCGGGGCGAGCTGGATCGGAAGCCGGGAGAGCGTGACGATCCCCGCGACGAGAAGCAGCACCGTGAGTGAGATCACGGTGACGGGCTGGCGGATGGCGAGACCGATCGGGTTCATGCGCTGCGCGTGTTCAGGATCCGGTGGTCACCGACGGGCTCACGAGCCGGACCGGCGACATCGGGAAGAGTCGTTCGTTGCCCTCCACCACCACCTGGTCGCCCGCTCGGAGTTCCGGGGACTCCACCACGATGCCCCCGGCGACCGGGAAGAGCAGCCGCACGGGGACCGGTGCGGCGACCGGGGCGCCGTCGCCGATCGTCCGGACCGCGAAGACGAAGAATCCCGTGGCGCTCTCCATGAGCGCATCCGCCGGGATCACCGTGGACTCCTGGCGCCGCCCGAGCGGAATCCATCCGACCGCGCTCATGCCCTGCGCAAGGCGGTGGGCGGGATCGTCGATCCGGACATGCAGCCGGAACGTGCGTGCCACCGGGTCGACCTGCGGAATCCGGCGTGCCGGCACGTCGATGAATGACTGTCCGGTCGAGGCGATCTCGATGGTGACGCCGATCGCGCCGTCGGAGGCCGACGCACCGCCGGGAAGATCGGCGAGCACCTGCTGCGGCACGTCGAGCACGACATCCCATGCATCATCGGACATGAGTTCCACGACCGCGGCGCCGGCGGCGATCCATCCCCCGACCTCCGCCATCCGCCGGATGATGACGCCGCTGCCCGGTGCCACGATCGTCATGTCGGCGCATCGCTTCTCCAGCAGCACCATCGACTGGCGCGCCACGTCGGTCAGCCGCTCCGCCTCCAGGACCCGCGCCCGTGCGATCGCCGCCTCCAGCGCCTTGTCCGCGATCTCGCGCGGGTTCACCGCATCGCGGTCCCCCAGCCGCTCCAGCCGCTCGAGGTCGGCCTCGACCCGGGCCGCCTCCGCGCGCCGCACGGCGATGACCGCCTCGGCGACGGCGATCTCGGCCGCCAGCCGGACCCGCTCGATCTCGAGCCTGCTTCCATCGAGTCGCGCCAGGATGTCCCCGCGCGCCACGCGGTCCCCCGGCTCCACCGCGATGCCGGCCACCCGACCCGCCTCCTCGGAGGCAACCTGCACGTGCGTGACCGCGCGGAGTTCACCGGTGGTGCGCTGCCGGGCCACGATCGTCCGCGCTTCGGCCGTCGCCACGCGGACCGGCGCGGCCGGCGGCCCCTGCGCGGCCGCCGGCCGCGCCGCGGTCAGTGCGATCATGAGCAGCGCCATGCCGACGCCGGCGATCGGCGTCGGCTGGACCCGGCCTGCGTCAGCGCGCCATCTGCTCCTGCCGGGATTTCTCGGCGCGTTCCACGCGCTTGCGTTCCGAGGGATCGAGCAGACGCTTTCGGAGCCGCACGGACTGCGGCGTGATCTCGACGAGTTCATCGGCTTCCACGTACTCCAGGGCGGCCTCCAGCGTGAGGCGGCGCGGGGCCTTCAGGGTGACGGTCGCTTCCTTGTTCGACTCCCGGAAATTGGTGAGCTGCTTCATGCGCACGGCATTGACCGGAAGGTCGTTCTCCCGGTTGTGCTCACCGATCACCTGCCCCACGTACACCTGGTCGTTCGGCGCGACGAACAGCACGCCGCGATCGGCCAGTCCATGAATCGCGTACGCCGTCGTCCGGCCGCCCTCCATCGCGACAAGCACGCCGGTGCCGCGCTTCCGATCGACCGTCCGCGTCGGCGCGTACTCCAGGAAGGCGTGGTGCATGATCGCCTCGCCGCCGGTGGCCGTCATCATGCGCGACCGGAGGCCGATCAGCGACCGGGCGGCGATCCGGCAGGCCAGGTGCATGCGGTCGCCGCGCGGTTCGACGCCGGTCACCTCGCCGCCGCGCGAGCCCAGAAGCTCCATCACCGCGCCGAGCGCGCCCTCCGAGACGTCCACCGAGAGCATCTCGATCGGCTCGGACGGCACGCCGTCGATGACACGTTCGATGACCTCGGGCCGGCCGACGCAGAGTTCGTATCCCTCGCGGCGCATCGTCTCCAGCAGGACGCCCAGGTGCAGCAGTCCTCGACCGGAGACGAGGAACTCGTCCATCGACTCGCCCGGCTGAACGCGCAGTGCGACGTTCGTCCGGAGTTCCCGCTCGAGCCGCTCGCGGAGCTGCCGGGTCGTCACGAAGCGCCCTTCGCGGCCCGCGAACGGCGAGTCGTTGATGCGGAAGATCATGTGCACGGTGGGCTCATCGACGGCGACGCGCGGCAGCGCCCCGGGCGCGTCCGGATCCGCGATCGTGTCGCCGATCTCGATCTCGCCCAGGCCCTCGATGGCACAGAGATCCCCGGCCTCGATCCGCGGCGCTTCCACCCGGCCCAGTCCCTCGAACCGCAGGAGGCGGATGGGACGCACCCGGTCGCACCGTCCGTCGGCCCGCATGATCGCCACCGGCGTTCCCGCGGTGAGCACGCCTGCCTCGACGCGGCCGATCGCGATGCGCCCGGTGTACTCCGAGTAGTCGAGCGTCGTGACGAGCATGCGCAGCGGTCGTGAGGGATCACCTGACGGCGCCGGAACCCGGTCGCGGATCGCCTCGAACAGCGGTTCCATGCCGCGCGAACGGTCGTCCTCCGATCGACCCGCCCACCCGTCGCGCCCGGAGGCATAAATGACGGGGAAGTCCAGGGCGTGGTCGTCCGCGCCGAGCGCCACCAGCAGGTCGAAGACCTCGTTGATGACGCCCTGCGGTCGCGCTTCCGGCCGGTCGCACTTGTTCACGACGATGATCGGCCGAAGGCCGAGTTCCAGCGCCTTCGCCAGCACGAAACGCGTCTGCGGCATCGGACCCTCGAAGGCGTCCACCAGCAGCAGCGCGCCGTCGGCCATCCGCAGGACGCGCTCCACCTCGCCGCCGAAGTCGGCGTGGCCCGGGGTGTCGATCAGGTTGATCCGGAAGGTGACCCCGGCCGGGCCGCCCGCCGGCGACCATGCCACAGCGCAGTTCTTGGAGAGGATCGTGATGCCGCGCTCCCGCTCCAGTGGATTGGAATCGAGCACGCAGGCCCCCGCCTTCGTGTCGTGGATCGCTCCGGCGTGGGTGAGGAGCGAATCGACCAGGGTCGTCTTGCCATGATCGACGTGGGCGATGATGGCGACGTTACGGAGGGCGCGTCCATGCATGGGAGGGGGCCGGGGCAGAGGTCGGAGCGTGCGGACCACCGCCGCAGAAGCGGCCATCGTAGCCGGGCGGAGGCGTCGGCAGGACCCGCAGGGCGGGGCGCCGCCACGGGACGGCCGGCATGGCCAGGTTGCCACCCTTCCCTGTCTTGACGCCCGCGCGAGTTCCGGTCACAGTACGGGTGCGTCGCGCGGGGGCCTGCCTTCTCCGCGCACGGCCGGGAGGACACGGGCAGGCCCCGGCGCCGCGGCCGTTCATGATCCGGTCCCGACCGCGGGACCGCCTGCACGAGTGCCCGGGAGAATTCCCCGGGTCGCGTTCCGGGGACGGGCCTCCGGGAAGAGAGAGCTTCCACACCACGGGACGCATCGCCATGCGGCCTGCTCAGGAGATCTCTCATGTCTGACACGTCCCGTTCTGCCGAACCGGCCCCGGCGCACCGGATCACGCGCGGCGGCGCGGTCGTGGTGGGCCTTGCCGGCATGGTCATCGCGGCGTCGGCGGCCGCGGGCCCCTTCACGGTCTCGAGCTGGACCTCACGGACCGACGGTTCGTACGTGGAGGACTACGCGATCCAGTACACCTGGGGCACGACGGACTGGATCGACGCACTCGATGACGGCGTGCCCGCCTTCTATCACATCGTGGTGTCGAGCGGTCCGGGCGCGGTGATCGACGGGATCCCCTATGCGTACTGCGTCACGATCGACTACGCGTCGTATGACATCGGTTTCTTCGTGAACTTCTCCGGCCCGGGGCTGCACACCCTGTCGCTTGCGGATATCGACACGGGGAACGGACCCGCCGGCATCTCCGCCGCGATCGTGCGGGATGCCAACGGCGACTCGATCGGCCAGACGCAGATCCTGAACGGGACCTCGCTCGCCTTCGACACGACCGCACAGGCCATCCTGAACGGCGGAGAACTGGTCCGGATCTACTTCAACCCGGTGCCCGGACCCGGCGCGCTGATCGTCCTGCTCGGAGGCGCTCCCTGGTGCCTCGGTCGGCGGCGGCGCCGGACACCCGGCTGAACACCGGTCGACCGGTCCGGGCCGCCGGACCGCGACGATCGATCCATCGCTCACGCGGGGACCATGATTCGTTCCGGCCCCGTACTTCCGGGCAGATCCCCGCCAACCGCGGGGATCTGTCTCTTTCTGCGGGGGCATCCGGCCGTCCCTGGCACGCTGCGGGCCGCACGGGCGAGCGCTCGATCATGGCTCGATCATGGCTCGATCATGGAGACATGCCTGGGCGCACCGCGCTGCACGGCGCGCTCGCGCGGCGCGTGCGCGGCACCGCGATGCCGGCGACCGGCGCTGCCGCACGCCACCGGCCCGGACGACTTCAGAGCCCCACGATGCTGTAGCCGCAGTCGACGTAGAGCACCTGGCCGGTGATGCCGGCGCTGCGATCGCTCAGGAGGAACGCCGCCGCATCGCCGACGTCCTGTCCGCTGACGTTCCGCCGGAGCGGCGCCCGCGCCTCCACCCAGCCGAGGATCTGCGAGAACCCGCCGACCGCCATGGCCGACATGGTCCGCAGCGGACCGCCGGAGATCGTGTTGACGCGGATGTGCTTCGGCCCGAGTTCGAGCGCCAGGTAGCGCGTCGCCGCCTCGAGGGCGGCCTTCGCCACCCCCATGACGTTGTACCCGGGCACCGCCTTCTCCGCGCCGTAATAACTCATGGCCACCATCGAGCCGCCGTCGGTCATGAGGGCCGCGGCGCGGTGCGCCATCGCCATGTAGGTGTACGCGCTGATGTCGAGCGCCTGGGTGAAGACCTCGCGCGGCGTCGCGGTGAAGGTCCCCTCCTTCAGCCAGGCGCGATCGGCGAAGGCGATCGAGTGCACGAGAAAGTCGAGGCGTCCGAACTCGGATCCGATCTCGCCGAAGACGCGATCGAGGTCCTCGTCGGACCCGGCGTCGAGCGGCCGGAGCCATGCCTGCGACAGCCCCAGTTCGCCCAGGGCGCGACGGCACCGGGCCTCCATCTTCTCGCCCGGGAGATGCGTGAAGAGGCACTCGGCGCCGTCGCGGGCGAGCGACGCAGCGATGTGATAGGCGTAGCTGTGTTCGTTGGCGATGCCGACGACGAGGCCGCGGCGCCCGTTCAGGAGTCCCATGATGCGTCTCTCCGGGTGAAAGCCCCCCACTCTACCGGAGAATGCGGTTGCCCCGCGGCGGACCGCGGCGCATCATGGCCGGTGCCCGGCGCGACGGACGACGCCGGCGCCGGGGCCGGGACGCCCTGCACCGTCCGTTGGAGGAAGCCCGCACGATGCCATCCGCCGCCCCCGTCCGCTCACCCGCGCTCCGGGCGGCGCTGGCGCTGGTTCTTCCCGCCGCACTTTCCGGACCGGCCGCGTGGGCAACGACGCGATTCGTCGACGGCAACGCCCCGCCCGGCGGCGACGGCCGCGCCTGGTCGACCGCCTTCGCGACCCTGCAGGACGCGCTGCTCGAGGCGAGCATCGGCGGCGTGCAGGAGATCCGCGTGGCCGGCGGCATCTACCGGCCCGACCGCGGCGGTGCCGCCGTCACCGGCGATCGCAGGTCGCACTTCCGGCTCATCGACGGGGTCGCGATCCGAGGCGGTTTCGGAGGTGTGTCGAGCCCCGATCCCGACGCGCGCGACCTGTCCCGCTGGCCCAGCGTGCTCTGCGGCGACCTCGCCGGCAACGACGACGGGGAGGACCCGGCACGTCGCGCGGAGAACGCGTTCCAGGTCGTGGTGGCGACGGACATCGCGTCCTCCGGGACACTCGACGGCTTCATCATCCGGCGGGGACACGCCGACGGCCCCGGCTTCGGCGCCGTTCCCGAGAGCATGGACCAGGGTGCAGGCATCAACATCTATGACGCCAGCCCGGTCATCATCGACTGCATCCTGGAAGACCACTACACCGCCAACCACGGCGCGGTGAATGACCACGGACATGCCACGTTCATCCGCTGCACGTTCCGGAACAACGCCGCGGACCTGCTCGGCGCCGGCCTGTACAGCCATCACCACTCGGCAACACACGCCGTCGACTGCCTCTTCGAGAACAACAGCGCCGCCAGCCACGGCGCGGGCGGATACACGCGGAGCATGACCAGCGTCTACGAGCGCTGCGAGTTCCGCGGGAACACCGCCCGCCGGGGCGCCGGGTTCTACATGGCCCCCATGTCGGCGCACCTGATGATCGACTGTGTCTTCACGGACAACGTCGCCGAGGAAGGCGGCGCGATCTACAACGACGGCGGCATTCCCCGCATCGAGCGGTGCGTGTTCCAGGAGAATCATGCCCCGCGGGGCGAGGGCGGCGGTGCGATCTGGAACGAGGGCGGCGCGGGCGAGATCCTGGAGTGCACGTTCCTGGAGAACACCGGGACGCAGGGCGGCGGCATCTACAACCGGGACAGCAATGTCCTGATCGACACCTGCACGTTCCTTCAGAACGCGGCGGGCACGGGCGGCGCCCTGTGGAGCCTGCGGGAGCGACCGACCGTCCGGAACTGCACGTTCGTCGGAAACCAGTCGATGACGGGCGGGGCCATCTACAACGAGGAGAGTTCCGGCGTCATCGCGGACTGCTTCTTCGCCTGGAATGCCGCGATCGACGGCGACGGCGGCGGCGGCATGGTCAACGCCTTCGACAGCGGTCCGACGATCCGCGACTGCGTCTTCATCGAGAACCTTGCCGCCAACGACCTCTTCGGCGGCGGCGGCGGCATGGCGAACTACATCTCCAGCGCCCAGGCGTACCGATGCGTCTTCATCCGCAACACCGCCACGCTCGGCGGCGGCGCGATCTACAACGAACTGGACTTCGGCGGCCTCGATCCCTCGCTGATCAACTGCCGCTTCGAGGGAAACACGGCAAGCGACGGCGGCGCGATTCTCAACTTCCGGAGCAACCCGCTGATTGCCGGCTCGACGTTCGTCGGTAACCGTGCGGTCCTTCCCGGTCCCGGCGCGGCGGGCCGCGGCGGCGCGATCCTGAATCACTACATTAGCCGGCCGACGATCATCAACGTCACGATCACCGCGAACGAGGCCGGCAGCGCCGGCGGCGGCGTCCACTCGATCGAAGCGGCGCTGCCCGTCATCCGGAACTCGATCCTCCAGGACAACCACGCAGGACCGGTCGCCTCGGACCTCTCCGGTGACGCTGACGTCGCGTGGTGCCTCGGCCCCGACCTGCCGGACGGTCCCGGCATGGTGCACGGACGGGCGATATTCGTGGCCGCACCCGACCCGGGGCCCGACGGGACGTTCGGGTCGCGGGATGACGACCCCGGCGACCTGCGTCCCGCGGTCGGATCGCCCGGGATCGACGCCGGTGCGACCTGGCTGCTCCCGCCGGACCGGCTGGACATCGACGGCGACGAGGACCGGATCGAACTGCTCCCGCGGGACCTCGGCGGCCATCCGCGCGTCGCGCGCGCCGGGCGCGGCGATCCGCGCGGACTGACCGAGATGCCCGCCGTCGACATGGGGGCGTACGAACACGCGGGCGTGTCGCCGGATTCGATCCGGGTCGGCGACATCACGGGTGATGGCGTCATCGACGGCGCCGATCTCGTCGCGCTCCTGTACCGGTTCGGGCGCTGCCCGCCCGGTCACTGCGCCGCGGACCTCGATCTCAGCGGCACCGTGGACCTTCTCGACCTGCTCCGGCTGCTCGCGGCCTGGTAGATGGACGGCGCCAGCGGCGCGGGCCCCGGCGACGGCGCGGGTCCGTCCCCGCCCGGCCGCAGCGGCGGCGCCAGGACCCGCCCGGGCAGACGGCGCGACGCGCGCAGCGCAGGCGCCATCTGCACGAGCGGATCGTCCAGCGTACCGGTCACGCGGATGGCCGCCAGCCGGTCGCCGATGCCCCCGAGCAGGTCGCGCAGGCCGGCCACCGCGCCGCGTGCCCGGAAGTCGAGGTCGAGCGCGCCGCTCACCAGGTCCACCTCGCCCGCGCCGATGAACTGCTGGAACGCCGCGCCGCCCACCGTGCTCTCCAGCAGCGCCCGCTCGACGATCAGCCGGTCACCGGCGATGAACGCGTCGATCTCCGCGAAGTCGACGCTGGAGGTCGGAAGCGACACCTGCAGGATCTGGAACAGCTGCGCCCCGACGGGCAGCGTTGCGACCTCGCCGCCCGTCACGCGCACCAGCGTTCTGCCGGTGCGCGCCGCCGGACTGCCGGCGATGTCGCGGATCTCGATCGACCCGTACAGCTGGCCGCTGCCGGCCGGCGGGGCGGCGCGGTCCGCGTTCCCGCCGCGCCATGGCCGGAGCCTGGCACCGCTCAGTCCGAGAGAGACCGTCCTGGTATCGCCGGGGGCGAGGCCGATCTGCGCGGTGCCGGCGACGCGCCCGCCGCCCATGCATCCGTCGATCCCCGTCACCTCCAGCGCCGTGCCGTCGGCGCTGAGCGCGAGATCGAACGTCATGTCCTCCAGCGTCTGTCCGAGCACGCCCGCGCGCGTGACCTGCGGCTGGATCCGCAGTCGCGGCGTCGAGCCGCGGCGGTGCGCGACGTCGAAGGGGAGCGACGCATGCACATCGTCGAACTGCACCCCCGCCCGGAAGCGGGCCCCGTCCAGGTGCATCGCCCCGCGCATGGACCATGACCAGTCCGGATGTCCGCCCTCGTCCGTGCTCCGGACGAGCCTCAGGTGGCCCTGCTCCAGCCGGGACGCGCGCTGCTCGGAGAACTCGATGCCGGTCAGCGCCGCGCGCAGGGGCGCCGGCAGGAGCGCCAGCAGGCCGGGGCCGGTCAGGCGCCCCGCCGCCGACACATCGAGGTCGATGTCCACGACCGCGCCGAACCGCACCTCGCCGCTCACGTGCACACGACCTGCCTCCGTGCGCCCGCGGAGATCACGCACCCTGATCCGGCCCGGCGTCACGACCAGGCCGCCGGTCGCGTCACCTCGCTCCACCTCGAAGGCGATCGGAACATCCCCCACCGTCAGCGTCATCGCGCGCGGCTGGAGCGTGACCTGGTACTCCGTGGCACCACGGTGCCGAAGGTGGAACGCGCAATCCAGGACACCGCGCGGCCGCCATCGCAGCAGTTCGGCGCGCTCCTCGGGCGGCAGTGCCCACGCAAGCACCTCCTCGAACAGCGGCGAGTCGGTGAGGGCGTCGGTCCACGCGCCCCTGAGTTCCGCGGCGCGCGCCGCCGGCTCGACGTGACCGTCCAGCTGCAGCCGCCCGCCGGAGATGCCCGCCGCGCTCACGTCGAGCGCGAGTGCCTCCAGCGTCACCCCCTCGCGCCCGGCGCTCACGTGCCCTCCCGCGTGCGCGAGACGGACCAGCCCGGTCCGGGTCGTGATCTCGATCGTGCGCGGGACGATCGAGATCACGACGTCGATCGGCTCCGCGCCCCGGCGCGTCGCGAGGACATGGCCATCCAGGCGACCGGTCGGGTCAAGGCGCTGCCAGATCCCCTCGATCGCGGCGCGCCCATCGTCCGGAAGCATGGCCACCAGCGTGGACGACACCGCCACGCCATGGAGGTCCAGGTGCATCTCGAAGCCCCCGTCGCGCGGATCGAGGGTGCCGTGACCGCGGATCGTGCCTCCGAGGAAGGATCCCTCGAAAGACGCGATGCGCAGCGTCTCCCCGGCGATCTCCAGCCGGGCGTCGATCGCCTCGATCCGGCCGGTCGCGGCCCCCCCGGGAATCCCTTCGGCGCCGAGCAGGCGGCCGATCAGCGATCCGGCATCCGCGGTCGCGTCGCGGACCCGCACCTGCGCGACGACGTCGAGGTCGCCGCTGGCGCGGCGTGCGACGGTGGCGCTGTAGTCGAGAACACCCTCGAAGCCCAGTTCGTCGAGCAGGCGCGCGAGTGCTGAACGCGCCTCGCCCGGCCACGCGCCTTCCGGCAGGGGCGCCTCGCCGGGGCCGGGCGGGAGCGCCGCGAGGAGCAGGTCCGTCACGGGATCGTCCCGCACCTCGACCTCGATGCGCAGGGTCGCCGCATCATCGGAGTCCGGCGCGGGGAACTCGATGTGCCCGCGCAGCGATCCGGCGCCGCCCACGGCCGTGCGGATGGCAATGGACGGATCATCGCCGCCGGGGCCCAGAATGCGGATGCCCTCCTCGTTCCATGACAGGGCGCCGCCGAGCGCCGTGATCGGATACGGCGCGGTCGACCACGCGAGCCCGACGGCGCCGAAGGCCACACGTCCCTCGAGCCGCAGCGGGCGCGCCTCGCCGGCGGCGTGCCGGAGCGCCAGGTCGATGTCCACGGTGCCCCCCGTGCGGAACCCACCAGGACCGGCATCGTCCGCCCCGGCCGTCGGTACGCCGGGCAGGCCAGCCGCGGCCAGCCGGCGGACGGCGCCTTCGTCCAGGAGCATGTCGAAGATCCGTCGCTCGCGGGGCGCGAGCGCGGCGCGCAGCCGCGCATCGAGCGGAAGCGATCCGGCGGTGATCCGCAGGTCGACACTCCCGGCATGTCCGGCCGCGCCGATCGTGCCGCTGATGCGCACGGTCGAATCGCCGGAGCCGCGTCCCGAAAGCTCGTGGATCACGATGCGATCCTGATCGAACTCGATCGTGGCGCCGACATCATCGAGTTCGTAGGGGAACCCTTCGTAGGCACCCGCGGCGCGACGGATGAGCGCCGTTCCCGACGCGGTGACCGGCCCCGGTTCGCGCCGGCCGTCCGCCGTCGACGGCGGTGCGCGCTCGGCGCGCACGACCGCCGAGAGCGACCACTCCCGGAGCCGGAACCGCCGGAGCGGCGGCACGAGCGCGGCAGGCACGACCACGGCGGGCGGTTCGCCGTCCGGTTCCGCGTGCACGACGAGATCGTCCGCGATGAACGTCACCTCGAACGGTACCGTCGCGAGGACGTCCTCCAGCCACTCGGCGCGCCGGCTCCAGTCAGGTGGCGGAATGTCGGTGAGCGCCAGGTCGACGATGTACGGAATCGCCGCAACACCGCCATCGGCATCGCGTGCGGAGAACGATCCCTTCAGTCGCTCCAGGCGCACCGAGGTCGGGGTGAGCACGAGTCGCCCGGACTCGACGCGCATCCGCGGCCGACCCTCGGCGCGCACGGCCTCACCGGCGCGATACCAGGTCCAGAAGCCGTCGGTCTCGATCGGCATCGTGATGCCGGCTTCCCGCAGATCGACCGAGATCTCGAATGCCTGCCCCTGGTGCGCCCGGAGTCGCGCCCCCTCCAGGCGTCCCTCGAGTTCGAGCTTGCGCCACCACGCGCGCACGAGCCGGGGACAGGCCGTTTCCAGCGCCTGGTCCAGGGCGATCCCGCGCAACGCCGCCTCGACCCGGCCGGAGGCGAGATCCCAGGTCCCGTCCAGGCTGAGCCCCGTGCGCCCGGCCGCGGCCATCGGCTCCGCGTCCACCAGCCGGAACGTCATCGCGGTGGCGTCGACCGAGGGGGCCTCCAGCGTCCCCGTCACGATGCGGCTCGCCCGGAGGTCGAAGGCGTCGTCCCGAAGGTCGCCGAACTCGATCGTCGCGCGGCGCAGGTCCACGCGCGGCGGCAGGCGGATGCCGTCGGTCTTCGCCGTGCTCCACAGGGGCCGCAGACGGCCGATGAGATAGGCGCCGTCCTCCGGCGCCTCGACGAGCCGGAGGACGACATCGTCAAAGACGATCAGGCTCGGCACGATGCGCCCGAAGCGGAGTTCACGCGGATCCACCGTGACTTCGGCGCGCTCGACCCGGATGACCTCGCCCGCCGCGCCCTCCACGCCCGGGATGCGGAGCGTCAGCCCGAGAAAGTCGAAGCGTCCGTCCCTCCGGAACACGGCGCGTTCGATCCGGACGTCACCGCCCATCATCCGCGACAGGATGGGCTCGGCGCGGGAGATGATGTACCACGACCGTGTCAGGACCCAGAGCGTCAGCAGCGGCACGAGCAGCGCGAGGACCGTCGCAAAGAGAATCCGCCGTCGGAGGCGGCGGCGCCGCCGCTTCGACTTCGAATCCGGCGGAAGGACCGGGCCAGGCGCCGCGGGCGCGGGTGCGCGGCCGGCGTCCGCGACGGGACCCGTCATGACGCGACCGGCTCCCGGGGCGCCGGGAACGCGGCCTCCGCGAGATCAATCGCACGTCCGAGCGCCGCGGCCTTGCTGACGGTCTCCTCGAATTCCCGTGCGGGAACGGACTCGGCCACGATGCCCGCACCCGCCTGGATGTCATAGCGCCAGGTGCCGTCCGTGCCGTCGGCCCGGTGCGAGCGCGGCGCCGGATCGCCCTCGACCGGCACGACGATGGTCCGCAGCGCAATGGCGATATCCATGTCTCCGCTGAACGCGACCTGCCCGACCCCGCCGGCATACGGGCCGCGGCGGACCGGTTCCAGTTCATCGATGATCTGGATCGCGCGAACCTTCGGCGCACCGCTGACGGTCCCGACCGGGAGCGTGTGGCGCAGCAGGTCCCACGCGTCGCACGCCGGCGCCAGCCGGCCGGTCACCGTGGACGAGAGATGCATCACGTGACTGTAGCGTTCGACCTCCATGACGCGCTCGACGCGGATCGAGCCCGGCTCGCACACCCGGCCCAGGTCATTGCGGCCGAGATCGACGAGCATGATGTGCTCCGCGCACTCCTTCTGATCCGCGCGCAGTTCGCGTTCCAGCGCTGCATCCTCCGCCGCATCGGCGCCGCGCGGCCGCGTCCCCGCGAGCGGACGGTTGATGACGAGCCTGCCCTCCGCCCGGCACAGGATCTCCGGGCTCGCGCCGATCAGGATCGTGCCCGGACCCTGGACGTAGTACATGTAGGGACTCGGGTTGACCACGCGCAGCGCCCGATAGACATCGAACGGGTCCGCGGACGACTGTCGCGTGCAGCGCCGGCTGAGCACGACCTGGAAGATGTCGCCCGCGGTGATGTACGCGCGGGCCCGCTGCACGATCCCCTCGAATGCGTCCTGTCCGAGCGTCGACGCCTTCGGGACCACCGGCCGCCGGGCGGTGTCGAGCATGATGGAACCGGCCCGGAGCACCGGTCCGGGCGTCTCCAGGCGCTCGACGAGTTCATCGAGCTGCGCCGTGCCCGCGCGCCACGCCGCATCCGTGGACGGAAAGTCCGCCGGCCGGACCGTCACGCACGCGTGCAGGATCTTCGTCGCGTGATCGAAGACCGCGACCTTGTCGTACAGTCCGAACGCGAGATCCGGCAGTCCGCGGTCATCGGTCGGCGCCTGCGCGAAGGGCAGTTTCTCAGGCTCGAGGTACCGGACGGTGTCGAAGCCGGCCCATCCGACCCAGCCGCCGAGAAACCGCGGAAGCGAGGGGCCGGGATCGGCGACGACACCGGCCGGCGTCCAGGATGCGGCGAGCGTGCGCAGCGCGGCCAGCGGATCGTTGCCGGGGAGGCGCCGGATCGCGCCGGTCCGGTGATCACACAGATGCACCCGGGGTCCGTGCGCCGTCAGCAGCAGCGCGGGACGTGCGCCGAGATGCGAGTACCGACCCGTCTGGTCCCCGCCGACCACGGACTCGCAGAGGAAGGACGGCTGCGTCCGCGCATCGACGGCCACCAGGCGCCGGTACGCCGCCACCGGCGTCACCTGGTCGCTCAGGAGTCGTCTGACGAGTGTGACCGCAGGCGTTCGAGAGGCGACGTCGGCGAATGCGACGCGGTTGAGTCCGTGCACCTGGGTATCGTCGCGCATGGGACCCGGGATCGGCAACCCCGCCGCGCGGCTGCACCGGGTTCCGGGACCGGTGCGTCCGATCATTGCTTCGGTGCGGGACAGATCGTCCTGCCGCGGGAACCCGCAGGCGGTGCCGGGGCAGCGATTCCGTCGACGGACGGCTTCTCGCCGGACGGATAGACTCCGCCCCTTGTCGCCGCCGACCTCCCATGCCCGTCCCGGCACCGACCCCGCGCCGCCTGCCGGCGGGGTGACGTCCGACCAGCCGCCCGTCGCCGATCTGCGCGGGATCTGCCGCACGTACTACAAGCCCGACGGGTCCGTCCTGGTGGAAGCGCTGCGCCCCATCGACCTGGTGGTGCCGCGCGGACAGTACCTGGCGATCATGGGCGCGTCGGGCTCGGGGAAGAGCACGCTGATGAACCTTCTGGGCTGCCTGGACCGGCCCACCGCCGGTCGCTACCTGCTCGCGGGCCGGGATGTCGCGTCGATGGACGACGACGAGGTCAGCCGGATCCGCGGCGAACAGATCGGGTTCGTCTTCCAGGCGTTCAACCTGATCAGCGAACTCACGATCGTCGAGAACGTCGAAGTCCCGCTGTTCTACCAGGGCGTTCCGCGCGGCGAGCGCCGCCGCCGCGCGATCGCCACCCTCGAGCACGTGGGGCTGGGTGATCGGCTCGGGCACAGGCCGAAGGAACTCTCCGGCGGGCAGCAGCAGCGGGTCGCCATCGCGCGGGCGCTCGTCACCGACCCGTCGATCATCATGGCCGACGAACCCACGGGCAATCTCGACTCGGCGACCGGCAAGGCGATTCTCGCGCTGATCGAGGAACTGCACGCGCGCGGGATGACGATCATCATGGTCACGCATGACACCGCGATCGCATCGCAGTGCCAGCGGATCATCCGCCTGCGCGACGGCGTCATCGAATCCGACGACATCGTCCGATGACCGCACCGCCCGCCGGATCGATCAGCGAACCAGCGCCGGTGTCCGATGGCGACCCGGCACAGCGGATCGCCGGCCCGCGCACAGCGCCACAGCGATCGCGTCGGCGACGTCTGACGGCTCCGGCATCGCCGCGAGACCGAGTTGCGCCTGCACCGCGGCCTGCATCTGCACCTTGACGGCGTTGCCACGCCCCGCCACGGCGCGCTTCACCTCGGCCGGCGCGAGTTCCGCGAGGTCGAGGCCCGCCCGCGCCGCCGCCAGCAGGATGACGCCTCGCGCGTGTCCCATCAGGATCGCGGTGCGTGCATGGCGGACGTGGCTGAAGAGCGACTCCACCGCGACAAGGTCCGGGCCGAGTTCCAGGACGATCGCGCCGAGTTCACGATCCAGTTCCAGCAGGCGCTGCGGCAGCGGACGCCCCCGCCGGAGCCGGATCACGCCGGCCTCGATCAGCCGGGGCGCGGCGGGTATCGTGAGGTCCACACATCCGTAGCCGGTCCGTTCGAGACCGGGATCGACTCCGAGGACGCGCATGCAGGCTCCATCGAGGGTTATCCGGTCACTCCGGACCCTCGGCTGTGGCTTCATCGACCGCGCCGCCCTCCGGGCGCCAGCGGCGCAGCACCAGTCGCAGCGGTGTGCCCGGAGGCGGCAGGGCGCTGCGGCGAACCATCCACTGTGGCGGCTGGACGTCCGCCTGGTCGGCATAGACCTCGCTGAACCCGATGACTTCGTCGCCGAACGTCACCAGGCCGACGAGTGAGCCCGTGGCATCCGCGAGATACAGGGCATCGGGACTGCTTCCGGGCCGGACCACGCGGGATCCACCGAAGATCCATGGCCGGCGCGGAAACGGCCGGCCGGCGTCCGCGTCGGTGATCCACGCGGACGCCGGCACATCATGTCGATGTCCCGCGTCGTCCAGCCATTGGAATCGAACGTCCAGCGGCGTCCCCTGCGGCGGATCGAAGACGAACCGCGGCGGAGCGCCGGCATCGTCCCGGCCAACCTCTTCCCACCGGCCCGGGCGCCCGGGTTCGAAGCCTGCCAGCAGCAGGACGGCATGGACCTGGCTCGGCACGACATCGGCGACGACCAGCGACTCGTGCTCACGCGTCCCGGGCGTACAGGCGATCTGCTCCAGCCAGTCTTCCGAGTGGCAGACGATCGCATCGACCTCGACCCAGCGCGCCACCGCCGGGCCCGCGTCCGGGGATCGTCGGGCGCGCGGGTCATCCGGCGCTCCGTCGGGCCCGCTGGTCCCGTCGGGCCCCCCGAGCCCTCCAAGGTAGACCCCGGGATAGATCATGCGGACGGCGCCAGCCGCCGCTGGCGGCCGCGCCGCACTCGCGCCAGGGTGCAGGGCCGGTCGGACATCGCGCGCGGGCGGCTCGACCGCGGGCCAGGGCGCCGGTGGCGGGCCCATCGCCCCATGCGGATCGGCCGGCGCGGCATGACCCCGGCACCCGGCTCCGGTCAGAAGCAGGATCGACGCCATCGCGGCGACGGCGCGGGCAGGATTTCGGCGGAATCGCGTCGAGGCGGGCATGCCGGGGCCCACGATACCGGCGCGTACCGGTGCGCGTCGTGTCACCGGCGGATCCGAGGGCACCCGGCGCTGACGCATCGCCGCCGCGGACCGCGCACGAAGACCGCGCAAGAAAAAGGCCCGGCAGAAACCGAAGTTTCATGCCGAGCCCTTCCGGGGGTCAGATGGGAGAGTCGCTGGTGGCCGCGGTCAGACCGTGTCACCAAGAACTGTCCGAAGGATACCCGGAATCGCGCGGGAGTCAAGCCGGGTGATTCATTCCACCGGGCATCCACCTCCGGACAGGCCCCGTCCGCCGCCCCCCCCTGCCAGCATCGCGCCACACCGCCGCGCCGTCGCCGCCGCGGCTATCGTCGCGCGATCGCGTTGCACCACACCGTCCGGCCCGTCGCCGTCGCCCGGTGACGCGTCTCGAAGTCCCATGACGCCGTCCCCCGTCCCAAGCCTGTGCCTGACCCGTCGCGTGCGGTTCTCGGTCGCGCTCGGTGCCGATCGAGCGCCATTCGACCCCGCCCAGCCACGATCGAACGCCTATGCGGGCTGGCCGTCGACCGACCTGCTGGCGCTCCCGGTCGACCTCGAAGTGGCGTGCACCGGCCGGGCGGATCCCGAGAGCGGATACCTGGTGAGCATCGCGGAGATCGACCAGGCCGTGCGTGAGGTCGCGATTCCGCTCTTCGCGGACGCGTCGCGCGCCGCCGTGCCACCGCACCCTGCGATCCTGCTGCAGACGCTGATGCCGGACACGCAGCGCGCCCTGGCCGGACGACTCGACCGGGTCACCCTGCACGTGACGCCGCACTTCTCACTCACCCTCGAAGCCTCCGACATGACGCACGTCCTGCTCTGCCAGCACTTCGATTTTGCCGCGGCGCATCGACTCTCGGTCGCCACCTGGAGCGACGCGGAGAATGCACGGATCTTCGGCCGATGCCGGGGAGACCATGGGCACAACTATCGCGTGGAGGTGGCCGTCTCCGTCCCGATCGACGCGATCGCCCGGGGTGATGGCCTGTCCCTCCCGAGGCTCGAGGCGATCGTGCAGGACAGGCTGCTCCGGGTGCTCGACCATCGGCATCTCAATCGGGATGTCGCGGCCTTCGAGACGGTCATCCCGTCGGTCGAGAACATCGCCCGGGTCTGTCATGACCTGCTCCGGGACGCGATCGGCGATGCGGGCGGAACGCTGACGTTCGTCCGGGTCTGGGAGACGGAGAAGACCTCCGCCATGTATCCCGCGGCATCGTCGCGGCCGTGATGCGCCTCCGCGCCTCGCGTGGCCCCGCACGCGTGGCCCCGTCCCGGTCGCGCCCTCCACCGGCTCTGGTATCCTCCGGGACTCTCACCCGCTGCCGGAGACTCCATGATGGTCCGCATCCGTCGCCGCCCTCCCGTCCCGTGCATCGCTCTTCCGCTCGGCGTCGCCGCCGTCGCGCTCGGCGGCGCCGGCAGCGCCGCACTCGCGACGGGTCCGCGCGCCGCGGCACCGACGCTGGCGATCCCGGCAGCACCCATCGGTGCCCTTCAGGAGGCGGACGAGGCGCGAGCCGTCGCGTGGGCCGCGCTGCACGACCGGTTCGGTCGACTGGTCCGCTCATTGCGGCGGATGGGCGGCATGATGGAGGAAGACCGGGGCCCGGTCGAGCGGCTGCGGGCCGACATCTCGGCGTTCAATCGCACCTGTCCGGACTTCGTTCCCGCGCTCGCAGCGGAACTTCAGCTCGCGCGCTGGCTCGGCGATCCGCCCGCGGCGCAGGCAGCCCTGCAGCAGCGGCTCGCGTCGCTCCGCCCCGACGACCTTGAACTGGCGCTCTCGGCCATCCGGGCCCAGGCCGATGACCCGGCGACCGATCGCGAGACGGTCATCCGTCAGTTGCGCCAGCTGCACGATCGATTCCCGGACGACACCTCGGTCCTCCGCGAACTGGCGCAGCGTCTCCGGGACGAGTGCCGGTTCGGCGATGTCGTCGAACTGCTCGCCCCGCGGACCCTGGACGGTCAGGCCGACGGCGAACTGCGGCTCCGGCTTGCCGAAGCGCACTTCGCCGACCATCGCTTTCAGGAGGCGATGGACACCGCGCGCGGGATCGATACGGGCACCAGCACGAACTTCCGGATCCGCTCGCAGGTGGAGCAGGTGATCACGGACGCGGAGAGCACCGCCCCGCTCTGGGAGGCAGAGACCGCCATCCGGGCCGCCGAGGCCGAGGCAGACGACCTGCCGCGCGCCCGCATCGAGACCTCGCGCGGGCCGATCATCGTGGAACTCTTCGAGAACGAGGCCCCGAATACGGTCGCCAACTTCGTCTCTCTCGCCGACGCCGGGTTCTACGACGGCCTGCGGTTCCACCGCTTCGTCCCATACTTCATGATCCAGGGCGGCGACCCGGAATCGCGCGGCGGGCCGGGCATCGCGACGGGCAGCGGCGGCCCCGGCTTCCGGATCCCGGACGAGCACACGCGACCCGAGGCGCGGAAGCACTTCCGGGATTCACTCGCCATGGCGAAGACCGCGGACCCCGATACGGCCGGCAGCCAGTTCTACCTCAACCACCGTCCGACCGGCTGGCTCAACGGCCGGCACACGGTCTTCGGTCGCGTGCTGGAGGGGCTGGATGTCGCTCGCGCCCTCCGGCCCGACGACGAGATCCGCGCCGTCACGATCCTGCGGCGGCGCGACCACCCGTATGACGTGGTCCGCCTGGAAGGCAACGAGGTCCGGTGAGCAGGCCCGGTGATCCGGGCACGATCGTGAGCGACCGTGCCCCGCGGCCGTGCGCCGGCAGAGACTTCGACACCCGTCCCGGCACCGCGCGTCGGTGAATCCGTGCAGCCGGGTTGACCCCGAACCCGGATTTCACGCGCTTTTTTTCCGACCTCGAATCATGCAGCCCCGGCATCCGTCCGATGTGCCCTGCGGACCCGCCCGGTGAACTGTTCGTGCGGCGGGACCAGCACCGGCCTGCACCAGATGTGACTCTGGAACGCAGCAGGCCTCACGACAGTCACCAGGAGCACATCAATCATGCCCAGCAACTACAACTCACCCTTTGCGACGCCCTTCAAGTCCGCCTGCAACCGTGGCGTGTCCTACAACGCCGCCGTGCTGAACATCGCGAACCGCTACGGCGTCACGGTGAACAAGGTCTGGGAGTCGCTGTACAAGAGCGGCTGCTGCCAGCGTCAGAAGTTCAACGGCCAGTGGATCTACTTCCCGACCACCTGGACGAAGAAGAACCTCACCACCTCGAAGAATGCGCAGTGCAGCACCTGGCAGAACTTCATCGAGTGGTGCCTCGCCACCGGCGTCTGCACGCCGCACACCCTGTACAACGCCTCCGGCACCCAGTCCGCGTTCATGAAGAGCTGCCGCAACTGGTGGAACCGCCAGTACACCGGCACCATCGCGACCACGCGGACCCGTTCCACCGTCGGCTCCGGCAAGTCCGTCCGGACGACCGTCAATGGCACGAAGAACCGCACGCGCACCGGAACCACCCGTCGGACGACCACGAGCCTCAAGTTCGCCGGCCGTCCCGTCCGCCGCGCTGCCTGAGCCACCCCACAGACCACGGCGCCGCTCCGTGCGGCGCACTCGACACGCGCGGGCATCGGCTCTTCGAGCCGATGCCCGTCTTCATCTGTCCTGCCATCGTTCCCGCCGGCCGCAGCGCCGACCGCGCCGAGACCTACTCCAGGTCCTTCTCGCCGAGAAGCCTGAAGTTCTTCCGTCGAAGGATCTGGCCGGCAAGCACGTGATCATCGACCGCGAGCGCGATGGTGGGGTTCTCGTCTCCCGAGGACCGGAGCAGCGGATAGGCGAACCGGATGTTCAGTTCCGCGCCCAGAAGGCTCAGGCACAGCCCGGTCAGCGTGTGGTCGGAACTCAGTTCCACGATGAGCAGGTCGGTGACCGAGAACGCGCAGCGGTGACCGCGGAGCAGTTCCTGTGCACGGGACGCGTCGCTCGGGATGATGCGCACCACCGCGTGGTCCGAGGACTCGATCACGCTGAGGCTGCACAGATGCACAGCCGGATCCTCGTCGAAGAGACGCACCAGGTCGTGCAGCCGTCCGACCTTGTTCTCCAGGAAGACGCTGAACTGCCGGACGGTGGGCGGTGCGTGCCCCTGCATGGCGCTGGGTGGTGGGAGCTGGCTCATAGGGGGAATCTGTGCTCGGACGATGCCGCGCGTACATGCCTCGGGACGCGCATTATGCCCGTATCACGGCGCCGGCGCCTCGACGAATGCCGGGTCGGCACATGACGGCACGAGGCCCGCGCCGGCAAGGGCGCCAAGGAAGCGCCTGATGGCCCGCCGTCCCGCGTCGCCGAAGTCGAGCGTCCAGCCGTTCACGTACATGTCGACGAACGCGTCCGTGGTCTCCGGGCCGCCGGTGATCGCGAATCGACGGGCATGCCGCAGGCCCGTCTCCCGATGCGCCATTGCGTGCTGAACGCTGCGGTGCAGCAGTCCGGTGATCTCCCGGAGCGTTCCGCGGCCGTACCGGTGTTCCAGGTCCCGCCGGATCGCGTTGATGCCGAGCGGGAGCGGAAGCGCCGCAGACGGACCCGCCGACGCGTTCTCCGCGCCCTCGTCACTCCACCATCGCCCCAGGTCGGCGACCTCGACGAGACCGAGGCCCGGGAAGGTGAGCTGCGCCTCGTGGATCACGACGCCCGCCCCGAACTCGCCTGCAGCCACGCGATCGGGAATCCCGGCGAACGGACATTCGGCGAACCGGAACCGGCCGGCGCCGAGCAGGAGACTGAGCGCGCCGAAGGCACTGGTCCGCACGCCGGGAACCGCGATGACGCAGTCCGGCGCACGCAGTGCATCCGCCGACATCGGGCGCCTGGCCACGATGCGCGGACCGTACCCGCTGCCCATGGAGGCGCCGCACGCCGTGATCGCGTACGCGCCCGACACGTGCGGGTACTGGGCGCAGCTCATGGCCGTGATCTCGTAGGTTCCATCCTCGCTCCGGCGGTTGAGCGTCTCGATATCCGCCGTCACGGCGCGGAATCGCCATCGCCCTGTGTCGATGACCGGCGGTGCGTCATCGAGTCCGCAGATCGGCCACCACATGAAGGCGTCGTCGGGGTCGGGCGAGTGTGCAAGGTGGATGGGCATCCGGCCATCGGTCACGGGCGCAGCTCCCGTCGCATGATCTTCCCCGTGGGATTGCGCGGAAGCGCGTCGACGAGCCGGATCCCGGCCGGCACCTTGTACCGCGGCAGCGCCTGACGGCAGTGGTCGAGCAGGATCTGCTCCGCGAACGTCGCGCCCTCCTCCAGCTCCACGAAGGCCAGCGGGACCTCGCCGCGCGACTGGTCGGCCACGCCGATGACGGCCGACGCGTGCACCGTGGGGTGCCGGTCGAGCACCTCCTCGATCTCCCTCGGGAACACGTTCTCGCCACCGATGATCAGCATGTCCTTGATCCGCCCGGTGATGTAGAGATGCCCGTCCTCGTCGAACCGGCCCATGTCCCCGGTGTGGAAGAACCCGTCGGCATCGAAGACCTTCGCCGTCTCCTCGGGCAGCTTGTAGTAGCCGCGCATCACGTTGCCCCCGCGGATGCAGATCTCGCCGTCCTGGCCCGGCGGAAGTGCGGCGCCCCCTGCATCGAGAATCCGCTCCTCCACGCCCGGCAGGGCGCGGCCGACGGACCGCGCCCGGTACTCCTCGGGCAGGCAGAGGTTGGTGACCGGGCTGGTCTCGGTCAGGCCGTACCCTTCCGCGATCCGGACCCCGAACTTCTCGAAGAATCCCTGTGCAACGGCCTCCGGGAGCGGCTCGCCACCCGAGACGATGTACCGCAGCGATCGGAAGTGGTCCGGCGTTGCTCCCCGCGCGGAGAGGAGCGCGTTGTACATGCTCGGGATCATGACGAGCATCGTGGGGCGGTGCGCCTGCAGCAGTTCGAGGATGCGCCGGGGCGCGAAGCGCGCGGTGTAGACCACCGGGCAGCCGACGGCGAGCGGGAGCAGCGTCAGCACCGTCAGCCCGAAGGAGTGAAACTGCGGCAGAACGCCGAGCAGGACGTCCTCGCGCGTGATCCGGACATGCCGGAGCGACTGCTCGATGTTCGTCGCAAGGTTCGCCGCAGTAAGCATGACGCCCTTGGGGCGCCCCGAGGTGCCCGAGGTATAGAGGAGGACCGCCAGGTGATCGTCGTCCCGCGCGACATCGCGGCGGAGTGTCGGCAGGCCTCCGAAGTCGAGTTCCTCCAGCCGGAGCCCCTGGACCGAGCCGGGGAGTTCGCCGAAGAGGTCAGTCATCGCCCGGACGGTCACGACGAGGTCGAGTTCGGCGTCCTCCATCACGTAGCGGAGGTCATCCGGCTTGAGGAGGTAGTTGAGCGGCACGGCCGTCCGGCCCAGGGACCAGATCGCGAGCAGCGTCAGCGGTGAGAGCCCGGACGTCGGGAGCATGAATCCGACGTGGGGACGGCGGCTGCGCCGCTCGATCTCCCGGGCCAGCCGCATCGACGCCAGATGCAGGATCGCGGTCCGCCAGTGCCGCTGGTCATCGACGGCGGCGACCCGGAATGGTGTCCGCAGGAACTGCCGGCGGAGCATCTTCAACAACCGCATGCGTGCTTCCTCGGGAGGTGGAACGGCGATGCACCCGGTGAGCGCAGGGCGCGCGGGGAGTACCATACCAGCCCACCGATGGCACCGACGACTCGCATCAGGATGCCCGCACGACGGCTTGCACTTCCGTTACGGCTCATGCTCGCGGCACTCGCGGCTCTTCCCCTGGCCGCGTGCGCAGGATCCGGTGGCGGCCCCGCCGGTCCCCGGCACTCCGAGGCGCTCCTCCGCGCCCAGGGCCTGTACGACGCCGGCCGCTACGAGGAGGCGCGCACTCTCGCCGATCGCATCGCATCGCAGGGACATGATGACGCACAGGCGGCTGCATACCTTGCCGGACTCGCCGCCTACCGGCAGGAGGATCTTGCCGCCGCCGAGTCGCGACTGACGCGCGCGTACGAGGGACCGGATCGCCGGATCTCCGCGATGGCCGGTGCGTCGCTCGGCCTCGTCCTGCTCCGCGACGGTCGGACGGAACGCGCCGCCCGCCTGCTCGGCGATGCTGCGACGGTACTCCCGCCCCCGGATGACCGCGAAGCGGCGTGGCACGCGGCGATCGCGCATCGCCGACTCGGCGACATCGGCCGCGCCGAACGATGGGAGCACATTGCCGGGCGGACCGCGGCGGACGCGGCCGAGGTGACTGTTCCCCCGGCAATCTCGGCGGGCAGCGGCCGGTTCGTCCTGCAGGTGGGTGCCTGGGAGGGACGGGAGTCCGCGGAAGCGGCCATGCGGTCGATCGAGTCGGACCTCCGCAGCAGCGGGATGGGCCCCGCGCGCATCGTCCCGATCATCGGAGCGCGGGGACAGTCGCTGTACGCCGTGCGCTTCGGTGACTTCGCGACGGCCGCGCAGGCGGAACGGGTGCGACGGGAGCGTGGCTGGCTGTCCTACCTGGTCCGCGCGGCCGACCGATGATGCTCGCGGCCGGGGGACATCGGTGACGCAGCGCCGGCCCGTCGGGAGACCTCGCCGGACGGGCCGACCGAAAGCGGACAGGGCGGGATTCGAACCCGCGGTAGCCCTGACGGACTACGTCGGTTTAGCAAACCGGTGCCTTCAGCCACTCGGCCACCTGTCCGGACGGCCGCATCTTCGCTCGCTGCGCCCATGGCGTCAACTCGCGTTCGCAGGGGCGGCGATGCCTGCCTCCCCACCACCGTCATCCGGCCGGCGTTCCGGCGCTGGACACGGGGTTTCGCCTGTCCGTCATGCGGAATTCCCGGGGCGAAGCAGAGAAAAGTTCAGAAATACCGTAAAAGGCAGGGCGAATCGCTTGTGCAGTCGTTCCCGCCGGGCTAGATTCCGCGCCGAATGGAGGCCGGAGTGGCCTCGACATCACAGCGAAAGGATTCCAGACATGGCAAAGAAGAAGACGGCAAAGAAGAGTTCGAAGTCCGCCAGGACCACCACCCGGAAGTCCAGCGCCACGGCCGGCACGAAGCCCCGCAGCAAGGGACAGGTCTACGGAGAGATCGCCGAGTCCACCGGGCTCACCCGCCGCCAGGTGGCCGGCGTCTTCGAATCGATGAGTTCGATCCTCAAGAAGGATCTCAGCAAGCGCGGCCCCGGCATCTTCACCGTGCCCGGTCTCATGAAGGTGAAGGTCGTCAACAAGCCCGCGACGAAGGCTCGCAAGGGAATCAACCCCTTCACCGGCCAGGAGATGATGTTCAAGGCGAAGCCCGCGCGCCGCGTGGTGAAGGTGCAGGCGCTCAAGGGCCTCAAGGAGATGGTCTGATACCGAGGGCGCGTGCCGAGACGCCGCGACGACTCCGACCGTCTCTGCACCTTCGCCCGACGTGACCGGGAGACCCGAACCTCAGGCGGTCCGCGCCGAGGCGTCCGTCGACGGATGGTCATCGCGACGCGCGAGACCGTGAACGCATCACAGGCAGTCACGCCGGGAGCCGCTCCCGGCGTGACTGTGCTTTCCCCGCATGACACGGCGGCGCACCTGCCGCCATGGTCAGACGCTGAAGTACCTGGCGTCCGGGTGGTGCACCACGATCGCGCTCGTTGACTGTTCCGGATCGATCTGCCAGTTCTCCGTCAGCGAGCAGCCGATCCGATCGGGCGCGAGCAGCCTGAAGAGTTTCTCCTGATCCTGCATGTCCGGGCACGCGGGATAGCCGAACGAATACCGGCTGCCCTGATACTGCTGCGTGAAGAGCCGGCGGATGTCCGGCGCGTCCGCGTTGCCGATGCCGAGTTCGGCGCGCATGCGCTTGTGCCAGAGTTCCGCAAGGGCTTCCGCAGTCTCCACGGCAAGGCCATGCAGGAAGAGGTACTCCGTGAAGTCACCGGACTCGAAGAGCGACCGCGCGACCTCGGTGGCGCGCGGCCCCACCGTGACGCACTGCATCCCCAGGACATCGCGGATCGGCCCGTCGGGCCCGGGCTCATCCCCGCGGAAGAAGTCGCTGATGCAGAGGTGACGCCCGCCCTTCTGCCTGGGGAAGGTGAATCGCTCGACCGGCTGCGCCGGGTCCGCCGGATCGCAGACCACCAGGTCATCGCCCTCCGAGTAGCACGGAAACCAGCCGTAGACGACCTGCGGCTGCAGGATCCGCTGGTCACGGCAGGAGTCGCAGAGCCGGGCGAAGACCGGGTCCGCCTTCTCCTCCAGGAGCCGCGCGTAGGCATCGTCGTCGAGGCTTCCCTTGCGGAACTGCCACTGTCCCCGATACAGCGCGATGCGATTGATGAATGGGTAGACCTGCGCGAGGTCGATCGCCGACACCAGCCGCGTCCCGAGGAAGGGTGGCCTCGGCGGCGCGTCCACGGGACGGATCTCCGATCGCACCCGGCTGGCCGTGGCCGTCGCCCGCCCGGCCGCGACCCGTTCCCGCACCGCGCGCGTCCGTTCCAGCGCCGCCGACCTCGACTCGATCCGCGCCTCGATCTCCGTCTCCAGGCGTTCCCTGCCGCCGCTCGAGATGGCCTCCATCAGTCGCAGGCCTTCGAAGGCGTCGCCGCCGAAATACACACCAGGCGCATAGAGCGGCCGGAGCGCCGAGTCGCAGTAGTGCCGTGAGAGCGCCGCGCCTCCCAGCAGCACCGGGACGGCAAGCCCTTCACTGGCGAACTCGCGCAGGTTCTCCTCCATCACGTTGACGGACTTGACGAGCAGGCCGGACAGTCCGATGGCATCGGCCCCGGTCTCCCGCAGGGCTGCGATGATCGCGGATGACGGCTGCTTGATCCCGAGGTTATGAACACGGAATCCGTTGTTCGAAAGGATGATGTCCACCAGGTTCTTCCCGATGTCGTGTACATCGCCCTTCACGGTGGCCAGCACGATCGAGCCACGGGTCGAGCCTTCGCGCCGCTCCATGTGCGGCTCCAGGTGACCCACGGCCATCTTCATGACCTCGGCACTCTGCAGCACGAACGGGAGCTGCATGCGGCCCGCGCCGAAGAGTTCACCCACGGTCCGCATGCCGTCGAGCAGGTGATCATTGATGATCTCCAGGGCCGGCCAGCGATCCAGTGCCTCATCCAGCGTCGCGGTGAGATCGCGCTTCTCTCCGTCGATGATGTGCCGGCGCAGCCGCTCCGGAAGCGGCAGCGACGCGGAGAGCGTCGGACGTCCGGACGCGGACTCGGACTCCGCGCCGGCGAACAGGTCAATGAAGACCTGCAGGGGGTCGGTTACGACGGACCCGTCGCGCAGCACGACCGGTTCCGCGGGGGCACGGTCGTACAGCAGGTCGAGCGCCCGCGCCCATCGCTCCGGGTCGATCCGCGACGCGGGCAGGATCTTCGAGACATGCAGGATCGCGCTGGTCAGACCGGCCGCGACGAGTTCATTCAGGAACGCGCTGTTGAGCACGACCCGTGCCGCCGGACTCAGTCCGAAGCTGACGTTCGAGAGCCCGCAGGTGACCTGGCACTCCGGGAACCGCGCCGCGATGAGACGCGTTCCCTCGATCGTCTCCAGGGCGCTTCGACGGTCCTTCTCCATGCCGGTCGAGACCGGGAGGACCAGCGGATCGAAGAACAGGTCCTCCGGCCGCAGGCCGTGCCGGTGAACCGCCAGGTCGTGCATGCGCACCGCGATCTCCAGCTTGCGCGCCGCGGTCCGCGCCATCGCTTCCTCCGGATCCTCGTCGATGCAGCCGAGAACGAGCGCGGCACCGTAGCGCCGCGCGAGTCCGCACATCACCGCGAATCGCTCCTCGCCTTCCTCCAGGTTCGCCGAGTTGATGATGCAGCGACCGCCGGCCCGGACGAGACCGGCCTCGATCGTCGCCGGCTGTGTCGAGTCCAGCATGATCGGCACGTTGACCTGCCGGACGATCCTCGCGACGATGTCCCCCATGTCGCGCGGATTGTCGCGCCCCGCGTAGTCGACGTTGATGTCGATGACATGCGACCCCTCGCGGGTCATGTCCCGCGCGAGCGTGACGATCTCGTCCCACTTCTCCTCCTCGAGGAGCCGCTTGAAGAGCCGGGACCCGGATGCATTCGTGCGCTCACCGATGTTGAGAGTCGAGGCATCCTGCCGGAACTCCACCGGCGCGTAGAGCGACGTACAGGCCGGCGGCTGCGGCGCCCGATCGATGCGCACCGTCGGGCGATCGCCCACGCACTCGACCAGGGCGGCGATGTGCGCCGGGGTCGTTCCGCAGCAGCCTCCGACGACGGTGACGCCGCAGGTGTCGACGAACTCGCGCATCTTCGACGCGAACGGTGCAGGCGCGAGCGGATACTCGGTCCGTCCGTCGACCAGGGCGGGCAGGCCCGCGTTCGGCACGACGGAGACCGGCCGATCCCAGTGGCGACCGAGCCATCGGACATGCCCGGCCATTTCCGCCGGCCCGGTGGCGCAGTTGAGTCCGAGCGACGCGATCGGAAACGGCCGGAGCGCGGCCGCGGCGGCCGCGATCTCCGTGCCGAGCAGCATGGTCCCGGTCGTCTCGATCGTGACCTGGACCATGATCGGAACGTCCGCCGGGTCCAGGTTCCGCTCGCGCAGGACATCGAGGCATGCGCACACGGCGCACTTCACCTGCAGCAGGTCCTGGCTTGTCTCGATCAGAAACGCATCGGCCCCGCCGTCCAGGAGTCCGCGCGCCTGCTCGGCGTAGCTCGCCAGCATGGACGCGAAGTCCGTCTGTCCCAGCGTGATCAGGCGCGTGCCCGGCCCCATGGAGCCGAGCACGAACCGCGGCCGATCGCGCGTGGCCTGCCGGTCGCATGCGGCGCGGGCGAGTTCGGCGGCCAGCCGGTTGATCTCGCGGGTGCGGGCTTCCAGGCCGAACTCGGCCAGGACCAGCTGGTTGGCCCCGAAGGTGTTCGTCTCGACGGCGTCAGCGCCGGCCGCGAGATAGGCATCGTGGATCGACGTGACCACGTCCGGGCGGCTGAGGACCAGGATCTCCGTGCAGTTCTCGCAGCCCAGGTAGTCCCGATCGACCTCGAGAGGGAACGCGTGGACCATCGTGCCCATGGCGCCGTCAAGCACGAGGACCCGCTGGCCGAGAATCCGGGGGAGAAGACTCCGCATGGCTGGAGTCTACCGCGCCTCGGCTGGACTTTCACCCGTTCATCCGGATGAACGGATGAAGCAGTCCTTCGCCCCCGCCGGTCTCCGGAGGCAATCCGGCCGGCACCCGGGCCGTATGATCCGGGCTTCCCGACCGCCAGACGCCCTGAGAACGACGCCATGCCACAGAGACCTGCCGCCGCTGTCCTCGCCCTCGCCCTCGTGTCCGGTCCCGCCGCCCTGTGCGTCGCTCAGGACAGTCCGCCGGCCCCGCCGTCGCCCCCCGCGATCACGGCACCCGTCGTGCTTCCGCCCGCGGGGGCGATCCTGGCACGGGCCGTCGAGGCCATGGGCGGTCGCGATAAGGTCAGTCGCGTCAAGGACATGCACCTGCTCGTCACCGTCGCCATGGGGCAGCGCGACCTGGAGATGGAGATGTGGGCCTCGGGCTCGGACAAGCTCCTGATCCGCCAGCCCATTCCGCAGATGGCGGGCTCGGAGATCCGGATCGGCCGCAATGGTGCGGTCTGCTGGATCGAGGCACCGGTCGCCGGGGTCCGCGCGGCGGAGCCGTCGTCGATCGAGCAGTTCGCCCAGTTCGCCGTGGCGCACCGGACCCTTCTGCGGCTCTCAGAGGACTATCGCAGCGCCGAGACGACGGGCGAGGAGACGTTCGACGACCGCGCCTGCTTCGTGGTGCGATTCACGGACCCGACACCCGACTCGCCCGCGGTCGAGACCCCTGACATCTCCGTGCTCTTCGTGGCGCGGACCGGGCTCCCGATCGTCCTGCGCCGCCCGGTCGAGGACCGCGGCATGGTGACGCTGCAGGAGGTCATCTTCTCGGGCTGGGATTCATTCGGCGACCTCCGGCTCTTTCGAGAGATGGAGGTCCGGTCGCGGAACCGGAACCAGCGCCTCACGTTCGAGAAGATCACGTTCGATCCGGTCGACCAGTCGCTCTTCGACATCCCGCCGCAACTCGTCGTTCCGTCCGAAGGCAGTGCGCCGGCACCGCCCGGCGCAGTCCGGGAGACGCCCCCGGCCAGGGAATAATCCGGAGAGCCCGGCCGTTCGCCCGGCCGCTGTCGCCGTGTCCATCGCCCTCACGCCCCCATCAACGGAAGCAGGCAGAGTCATGCGAGCCCGCCCTCTCACCACGTTCACCACGCGTCTCGCGGCTCTGGCGACGGCGCCGCTTCTGGGCCTGACGTCGCTCCCCGCCGCGGCGCAGGAGGCCGGCAGGCAGTCGACGGAATCCAGCCCCGAACCGGTGTCGGTCTTCTCCGTCCTTTCCCGCAGTCGCAGCGCGTTCGGGAGCCCCGCGGCGATCGAATCTCTGCATGCCGGGGAGATTCAGTACACCGTCGCCACGTCGGTTTCCGGCGGCGAACCCAGGGTCTGGAGCGCGACGGCCTGGTTTGCGGGCCTCGACCGTCTCCGGCATGTCGAGACCCGGGGCGAACGTGAGTTCATCATCGCCCGGAACGGCGAGTTCGCCTGGACCGTGCTCAACGCGGACCTGTCGCGGCGCGTCGGCGTCGATCGCGCGGAGGCGTACGGCGCCTTCGCCCGGATGCACCGTGGCCTGGCCGAACTCGACAGTCGATTCCAGTCGTTCGAGTTCGCCGGGTTCGTGGATGTCGACGGCGAAGCCTGTGCCCGACTCCGGCTCCGCGGCGCCACGGAGGGACCGCCCGAGGATCGTGCGGGAACCTTCCATGCCCTCTTCAGTTCGAAGTCCGGCCGGATCGTCGGCATCGAAACGCCGCCGGATCGGACGACCGGAGAACCGGGCATCATCCGCTTCGAAGCATGGACGCAGTTCGGAGACCTGATGCTGCCGGCGAAGATCCGGACCCGGCGCGGCACGACCGAGACGGTGCAGACGATTACCGCCTTCACACCGGGCGAGCCCGATGCCTCCCGCTTCGAGGTGCCCGAGTCCGTCCGCAGCCAGCCGGCCCCGTTGTCGCGCGGCGGCCGCCCGGGAGACCTGGGGGCCGGAGGCACCGGAGGCGGCGCCGGCACCGGTGCACCGCCCGCAGGCGGCGGGACGGGAACCGGCGGCGGATGAGCAACCCGGAACACGGCCACCGGCGCGCCCGAAGTCCGGGATGATCCGACCGGTCCCACGCTGCACACGGCCCGCACACACATGGTGACAACCGCGGTCGAGATCTCCGGGGTCAGCAAGTCATTCCGCAGCACGCACGCGGTTCATGAACTCGACCTGGCCGTTCCCGAGGGAGCCCTCTGCGGCTTCCTCGGGCCGAACGGCGCCGGGAAGAGCACGACGATCCGCATGATCATGTCGATCATCCTCCCGGACCGCGGCGCGATCCGCGTTCTGGGAGGCGCGGCACTTGCGCGCAAGGACCGCATCGGCTACCTGCCCGAGGAACGCGGGGTCTACCGCAAGATGCGCGTCGGTGAGTTCCTCGCCTACATCGCGCGGCTCAAGGGCGTTTCCGGGGCGGGACTGAGGACACGGGTCCGGGCGTGGCTCGATCGCATCGAGCTCCCCGGCGTGGAACGCAAACGGTGCGAGGAACTCTCGAAGGGCATGCAGCAGAAGGTGCAGTTTCTTGCCGCCGTGATCCACGATCCGGACCTGCTGATCCTGGATGAGCCGTTCTCGGGCCTGGACCCCGTCAACGGCGAAGTGGTCAGCAGGCTGATCCATGACCTGCATGAGGCCGGGAAGACCATCATCTTCTCGACCCACCTGCTCGATCAGGCCGAGACGATGTGCGACCGGATCTTCCTCATACACCGCGGTGTCAAGCTGCTGGACGACTCCATGGCGGAGATCCGCGCCCGGTTCGACCCGCGGGTGATCGTGGTAGAACCCGTCCGCGGGGCATCACTCCCGCCCGACCTTGCCGTCCGCTGTCTGCCCCTCCATGGACGGGCCGGCGCCGGATGTGAATTGCGACTGCGTGACGAGGAGGATCCCCAGGCGGTACTCCGCGACATCGCCGGCCGTGTCCCGTTCCGCCGACTGGAGCTTCGACAGGTGAGCCTGCGCGACGTCTTCGTCCGCCTGGTGCGCCGGCACGAGGGCGAGGCCGCCGCCGCGGCCGCCGATCGGGAACTGATCGATGCGTAGAGTCCTGGCGGTCGCCCGTCGCGAGTTCGTTCGAACCGTCCTGACGAAGGGCTTCATCATCGGCATCGTGGTCGTCCCGTTCCTGCTTCTCGGCGTGGGCGCGATCGCGGGCGTTCTGGCCGCGACCCAGCGCAAGGCGCCCCTGACCGGAACGGTCGCGCTTTCGACGACGGATGACGCGCTCGCAGAGACCCTGGCCACCCTGCTGACCCCGGATTCGGTCCGGAGGAACGCGGAGGAGCGCGCTCGTGCGGCCCTGGATACCGCGACCGGCGGAACCCTGACCGTCCCGGAGAACGGCGCGGCGCCCGGCGCGCCGGCGGCGCTGGCGGGCCCCTCCATCGGCACGATCACGATCGAGCGGATCGGTGACCCCGAGGCCGTGCCGCTCCGCGAGCGACTGCTCTACGGCGGACTGCTCGCGATCGTCTCGGTTCCCGATGCGTGTCTCGACCCCGACGCCTCCGAACGCACTCGATTCCGACTTCTCGCGAATGCGTCGCTGGAGTCGGAGTACATCGGGATCGTCGAGCGCGCTGTGGCGGACGCGTGCGTGCGCGTGCGCCTTCGCCGGGCAGGCACGGATCATGCCACGGTCACGCGGCTCATCGCGCGTCCCGGCGCTGACACGGAGCGGCTGCTTGCCTCGGGCCGTGTCCGCACCGAGGACTCCGCCTCCCGGATGCTCCGGCAGGTCGGCATCCCGCTCGGATTCGCCATCCTGCTCTGGATCGCGGCGATGGGGACGGGACAGAACCTGCTCATGGCCACGATCGAGGAGAAGTCCAACCGCGTGATGGAGGTGCTGCTCTCCGCCGTCAGTCCGCTCCAGCTGCTGGCCGGCAAGATCGCGGGACAGTGCGGCGTGGGATTCATCATCGTCCTGGTCTACGGCGCGGCGGGCGTCGCGCTGCTCGTTCTCGCGGCCGCGGCGGATCTCCTTCGGCCGCTCGAACTGGCGGCCGTCCCGGTCTACTTCCTGCTCGCGTACCTGATGGTGGCCTCCCTCATGGTCGCCGTCGGGTCGGCGGTCTCCGACCTGCAGGAGGCCAACACGCTTCTCACGCCGGTCATGCTCGTGCTGATGGTCCCGCTCATGCTCCTCATCCCGCTGACGAGGGCGCCGAACGGCGTGCTCGCCACGATCCTCTCGTTCGTCCCGCCCGCAGGGCCGCTGGTGATGGTCCTCCGGATCACCGCCGAGGAGCCGGTCCCGCTGTGGCAGGTCCCGGCATCGATCGCATGGGCCGCGGTCTGCGTCGCCGCCCTGCTGTGGATGGCCGCACGCATCTTCCGCATCGGCGTCCTGATGACCGGCAAGCCGCCCTCCCCGATTGAACTGCTGCGGTGGATCCGTGCGTCCTGACCCCCCGGCCGTCCCCGCGACTGCCGATCTCGTGGAAGGCGTCCGGAAACGTTCCACCTGCGGCACGGGATTTCCGATCTAGGAGCAGCATCGGCTGCCATAAGCACCACCCTCCCCGCGTTGGGAAGGATCTCCGGATCTCACTCCGGCCGAACCGCGGAGAACCCCGACATGCTTCACGCCTCCCGTTCATGTCTCCGAGCCCTCGTACTCACCGCCACCGCCATGGTGGCCCTGCCCGTGACCAGCCTGCCGGGCGGGCGGGAGGCGTGCGCGCAGTACGGCGGTGCAGCCGGGTTCGCCGAAGTGATGGCGCCGTACTACCTGCGCCGGGATCTCCGGATCTTCGAGGACGGGCTCGCGCTTGATGCGGCCCAGGCCTCGGTCATCGAGACACTGTTCTTCAACTACGAACAGGCACAGAGCACGGCGCGGGATGAGATGATGCAGGCGATCGAGGGGCTGCGGGACCGACTCGCTTCGCTGGAGCGGGAAGAGCAGGTCCGCATCATCTTCGAACCGTTCATCGCCATGGCGCGGAAGTGGGACGAAGGCCGCGAGCGGTTCCTCCAGGACGTCCGCGTCGTGCTGAACGAGGAGCAGAACCGTCAGTGGCCGGAGTTCCTCAAGCGACTCCGCCGCGAGAAGGAACTGCCCAAGGGGGAACTCTCCGGGGAGAGCGTCGACCTGATCCTCATCCTCAAGCAGCTCGGCATCAGTCCCGCGGTCGAGCGCCAGCTCCGTCCTGCGATCGCGGCGTATGCCGATGCCCTCGATGAAGCGCTGGCCCGCCGGGAGCGGCAGGCCAGGGACTCCCGCATCGCGCTGATGTCCTCGATGCGGGACGCGGATCACTCCACGTCGCTGCGGATCTACCGCGAACAGCTGGACCTCCGGACCAGGGTCCGCAATGTCAACGACGACTTCATCGAAGTCTTCGCCCTGGCGCTGCCCGAGGAACTCTCGGAGAAGTACCGCACCATGGCGCTGGAGCAGGCGTACTCCAAGGTTTTCAGGCCCAGCGCCGGATACCGCGTGCTGGAGGCGGCCACCCGACTGGAACTCGAGGAGGAACGCGCCGCCCGGGTCGCCGAACTCTTCGCGAGCTTCCTCGCCGAGTACAACTCGATCAACGGGCGATACCTGGAAGTGCTCCGCCGCTGGGAGCCGCGCGAGGCCGCGTTCAGGGCCGAACAGGCCGCGCTCCCCAGGGAGACGCATCGCGCCCCGATGGCGGACGACGCCCGCGCGGTCTTCACGGAGCGGGAGGAGATGACGCGCAGGTACATCAACATGCTGCAGGACATGCTGACGCGTGAAGAGTTCCTCGACCTGCCGGGCGCCAGCCGATACTACCGCAGCCTCGAGAACACACCGCGCGCGTTCGGGACCGACCCTGCCGGAGCGGACGAAGCCGCCAAGCGGAAGGAGAAGGACCGGATGAACACGCCCGCCAGCCGACTCGGTTCCTCGCCGCCGGTCCCCCGTCCGTCCACGCCCCGCTGAGGCGCTTCCACGGTCGACTCCCCCGGTCCATTCGCGGCCATCGCAGCCGCTGAACCCGAATCCGCCATGAACGAGGCCACTGTTCCATCGTCCGTCCCCACGCTCAACGGCGCCGCCACCGACGCCGACCGGAAGGCGATCTGTGAATCGCTCGGTCTGGGCTGGCTCGAGGACCCGCCGGCCAGCGACCCGGCCGCGACCGCCGTTCTCGACTCGGAGGTCGCGGTCCGGCTGCGCGCCGTTCCGTTCCGGATCGACGACGGCCGGCTCCAGGTGGCGATGGCCGATCCGTCTGATGTGATCGCGGCCGACGAAGTGGGCGCCATCGCGGGCTACGCCGTCGACCGGTACGGCATTCCGGACGGCCCCTTCGCGGAACTCCTTCGCGCGGCCTACGGCACCACCGCAGCCCGGATGGCCGAGAGTCTCGGCGGACAGGCGGAACGTCGCTCCGATGTCGACCACAACCTCGATGCGATCGAGGCGGACGACATCACGCGCATGGCCGAGCAGCCGACGCTGATCAACCTCGTCAACCTGCTCCTGCTCGAAGCCATCCAGTCCCGAACGAGCGACGTGCACATCGAGCCCTTCGAGAGTGAGCTGCGCGTGAAGTACCGCGTCGACGGCGAACTCATCACGCAGACGCCGCCGCCGAAGCACCTCCAGCCGGCACTGATCGGCCGCATCAAGATCATGAGCGGCATGAACATCGCGGAGCGCTACGTACCCCAGGACGGGCACATCACGCTCCGCTTCGAGGGCCGGAAGGTCGACATCCGTGTCTCGACGATTCCGACGCTCTACGGCGAGTCGGTCGTCATGCGAATCCTCGACAAGAGCGCGCTGCCCCTGGATCTCGTCTCGCTGGGCATGAGCGAGCCGATGCGTGCGAAGATCGACCGCCTGATCGCGAAGCCGCACGGCATGGTGCTCGTCACCGGGCCGACCGGTTCCGGCAAGACGACCACGCTCTACGCCGCGCTCTCCAAGCTCTACGATCCGCGCAAGAAGATCATCACGATCGAAGACCCGGTCGAGTATGAACTGGCGGGCATCAACCAGATCCCGGTCAACCCCAAGCGCGGGCTCTCCTTCGCCACGGGCCTGCGATCCATTCTCCGGCAGGATCCGGACATCATCTTCGTCGGCGAAGTCCGCGACAGCGAAACCGCGGAGATCGCGATCCGATCGGCGCTCACGGGCCACCTGATCTTCTCCACCCTCCACACGAATGATGCCATCAGTTCCGTGGGACGACTGATCGACATGGGCGTGGAGCCCTATCTCGTCGCCTCGGTGCTCGAAGGCGTCCTTGCCCAGCGGCTCGGCCGCCGGATCTGCGCGGAGTGCCGCGAACAGCGACCGATGCCGGCCGACGCGGATCACCGGCTCACGGCGGAGGAACTGACCCGCTTCGACGGGCGGCTCTGGCGCGGCCGAGGGTGCAAGGCATGCAACAGCACCGGATTCAGGGGCCGGATCGGGTACTTCGAACTCATCACGATCACGCCCGGACTCCGGAGGGCGATCTCCGAGAACGGCGGGATCACGGAGCTCCGTGCGGCGCTCGGATCGAACTACCGGACGATGCGCGATGACGGCATCGACAAGGCGATCGACGGCCTCACGACGATCGAGGAAGTCCTCCGGGCGACCCAGGACACCGAGGACATGGCGGCCTGACCTATGCCGAGTTTCCGGTATGACAGCCTGGGCGCGGATGGTCAGAAGCGCAGCGGCCTGCTCGACGCGATGGATCGCGCCGATGTCGTCCGGCAGCTCCTCGACCGGGGCGAGACCGCGACGCGTGTCGTCTCGATCGACGCCTCTGCATCGGGGACGACGCGGAACGGAAGCGCCGGCCGGCACGGGAGCACGGCGGCCAGCGCCGATGTCGGCGCCCTGGTGCGGGCGCGCCTGCGGAGTTTCGTCCAGTCTCCCTCGGTCCGGGTCTCGCCGACCACGATGGCGACGCTGGTACGGGAACTGGCCACGGCGCTGGAGGCCGGCCTCCCGCTGATGCAGGCGCTGCGGACCATCCGGCGCCAGGCCACGGGCAAGGGACTCCTGCTCATGCTCGACCACCTCATCGCGCGGGTGGAGGCGGGCGATCCCCTCTGGACCGCGGCGCGCGATTTCGGACCACCCTTCGATGACATGATCATCGGCATGCTGCGTGCGGCCGATGCGTCCGGCGACATGAGCGTGGTGCTCCACCAGCTCGCCGATCTGCTCGACCGTTCGATCGAACTCCGCCGGGACGTGATGGGCGCCACCTTCTATCCGCTCATCGTCTTCGGCCTGCTGATCGCCAGCATCGTCGTGCTCGTCACCGTGGTCGTCCCACGCGTCATCACGCCGATGGCAGCAGACTTCAATGCAAGCCTGCCGGCGCCGACGGCGATCCTCCTGTCCATCGCGGACTTCCTGCAGGCGTGGTGGCCGCTGATGGTCGCCCTGGCCGGCCTGTGCTTCATCGGGTGGATCGTCTGGAGTTCGATCCCGGCGAATCGCGTCCGGTTCGACCGGTTCCTTCTTCGCGTGCCGGCACTCGGGCGGCTGCTCAGGGACGTCGCGGTCGCCCGGTTCACGCGGACGCTCGGCACCCTCGCGGCATCGGGACTCCCGATCCTCGATGCGCTGCGGATCACGAGGAACACGCTCGGCAACCGGGCGCTGGAGCAGGCGATCGACGACGTCGTGGAGCAGGTCACGGGCGGCCGGCCGCTCGCCGAACCGCTGGAGAAGTCCGGGCTCTTTCCCCCGCTGCTCGTGCAGGTGGTCGGACTCGGCGAACGGTCCGGACGTCTCGATTCGATGCTCCTGCACGCGGCCGGCGCCTTCGACCGGCAGGTCCGGATCTCGCTCGGGCTGCTCACGAAGGCGCTCCCGCCGTTCCTCCTCGTCATCATGTCGCTTCTGGGTGGATTCGTGCTGCTCGCAATCCTTCTCCCGCTGATCGAAATCCAGTCGATGGTGAACTGATCATGACCGCCAAGGCCCGCTTCCAGTCGCCGCCCCGCTGCCGGACCTCCCGCCGCCGCGGGTTCACCCTCCTCGAGATCGTCGTCGTCGTCACGATCGTCGCCCTTCTGGCCGCGTTCATCGCGCCCCGCCTCCTCGGGCGCGTCGGACAGAGCCGCCAGAGCGTGGCGCAGTCGGAAGTGCGCAGCATCGCGCAGCAGGTCCATCTCTGGATGCTCGACAACGGCCACGGCATGCTCCCGGATGACTTCCGCCTCGAGGTTCTCTCGACCGGCCCGAATGCGCCGTTCCGTCCGGGCGACCTCAAGGATCCGTGGGGCCGGGACTACGTCCTCATTGCACCGGGGCGCGTGAACTCCGATTTCGACATCGTCTCCTACGGCCGCGACGGCGAGCCGGGCGGCGAGGGCGAGGACATGGACGTCGTGAACTGAGTGCCTGCCGACCTCATCCGCGTGACCGGACGCCGTCCCATCCTCCGCCGCGCTCGACCCGCCAGCACCAGGCGGGTGCGTCGCGCCTTCACGCTGATCGAGATCATCGTCGTCGTGACGATTCTCGGGATCCTCTCCGCGATCCTGGTGCCCCGGATCACGGGCGGCTCCCGGCGCGAGTTCGAACTCGCGACCGACCGGGTCGCGGACCTGCTGCTCGCGTTCGCGCAGCGCGATGTCATGGGACGGGAACCGCTTGCCATTCAGCTCGAGCACCATCGGGGCGACTCGACCTGGCGCATCTCGCTCTTCCGGCAGATCCGGGATGACCGGGGCGCGGCGGAGTTCATCGTCGACCGTACGACACAGCCGGTGAAGCTGCCCTCGCTCGTCGATGCCGAACGCATGATCCTGATCGTCGATGGCGAACCGCTTGACTTCCGGGGACGCCCGTTCGTCCACGTACCGGGCCAGGATCGACCCACGATCGAGATCCTCATGGAATCGATCGACGGGGCGCACCGCGCACACCTTCGCCTTCCCCCGTATGCCCTGGGACCGCAGAGACTCGGCGGCGCCGTCCCGGTCAGGACCTCGGTGAGTCTCGATGCGATGGGCAGGAGTCGTGAGCCATGGTGATGTCCGGCATTCGACGCGGGCGCCGGCGGCGCGGCGCCGTGCTGATCGACGCCATTGTCGGAGGCGTGATCCTCGGCGCAGGGCTGTCGGTTCTCCTTTCGCTCATGAGCCGTTCGACGTCCGCTCAGGTCACGGGTGAGAAGCGCCTCACCGCCGCATGGCTGGCGGACGAGATGCTGAGCCTGGTCCTCATCGACGGGCCGGACCGGTTCTCGCGCGAAAACGACATGACCGGTCGCTTCCCGCCGCCCTTCGACGAGTACATCTACGAGGTCCAGATCGAGTACCTGGGCCGGAGCAATCCGTCCCGTGTGAACGCGTGGGTGCGATGGAGCGGACGTCCGACGGACGTGGTGCGGGTGGAGACACTCGTATCGCCACGGCGCGGAGATCCGGACCAGCCACGGCGGCCGGAGGAGCGTCTCGACCGGGAAGAGAGGTACACACGTGGCCAGTCGATGTGATCGATCGACCCGCGGCAGAGCGCCATCGCATGCCTGCGCCAGGCGAAGGGGGTTCACGCTCGTCGAGGTGGTGGTGGCCGGTGCCATCGCCGCCCTCGTGATCGGGAGCATCTCGATCACCCTGGCACGCACCGGGCGGACCAGGAACATCTCGAAGACGCGCGTCGACGCGTTCCTGCGCGCCGATGCGGGGCTCAATCTCATCCGCCGGGAACTCGCATCGGTCATCCGGGCCGACGACCTGTTCTACACGCGCGTCCTGCTCCGCGACGGCCGCGACGGCGACCTCGATCGCGACGAGATCCTGGTGTTCAACACGAGGCTCCGACCGGTGCGGTCGCTCGACAGCTTCACCGGCGAAGGCGTGGAGTACGAATCCGCGCTCCGCATCTCCGAGGACGCCGCCGGCCCCGTGCTCTGGCACCGGCGTGACGTCTTTCCGGATGAGTGGCCGGAGGCCGGCGGGACGCTCCAGCCTGCGGTCGAACAGATCCTCTCGCTCTCCGTCGAGGCGCTGGACCCGGAGAGCAGGCGCTGGCACCAGGAGTGGGACTCGGACATCCTCGGGCTTCCGCTCGGTCTCCGGGTGACCGTGACCGCCTCCGGAGCGCGTCCAGGCGACGACGTTCTCACGGGGCCGATCGCGACCCTGCGCACGGTGGTGGCCATCGACCGGACCGCGCCGCCGCGCGATATCTACGACGCCATCGAGGAACGTCTCGACGAGGAGGAACAGGCCGCGGCGGAGGCGTCCGGTGAGGGTGGCGCGGATCTCGGTGGCGCGGGTGCGCCGGGCGCCGGCGGGGGTCCGGGCGGCGTCGGAACGCCGCGCCCCGGCGGTGGCCCCGGCATGGGTGGCGGCGGCGGTCGACCCGGTGGCGGTGGCGGCGCCGGCCCGGGAGGCGGCGGTGGCGGACGACCGGGCGGCGGCCGACCAGGCGGCGGTTCCGGAGGCGGAACGGGTGGAGGCCGGCCGCCGGGCGGTGGGCCGGGCACCGGAACCGGAGGCTCGGGCGGCGGTCAGCCAGCCCGTCCACCCGGCCCGGCGCCAGGGACAGGCGGAGGTACCTCATGAGACGACCGTCCCCCGAAAGGCGTCGCCGGCGCGGCGCGGTCGTGATCATCGTGGTCTGGTCGCTGGGAATCGCGGCGATGCTGACCGCGTCGGTGCAGCTCTTCGCAACGCGCCAGGCGATGCTCGGTCACGACTCGGTCCACCGCATCCAGGCTCGCTGGGCGGCCCGCGGCGGCATCGAGAACACGATCGCCATCCTCGGCTGGCACACGGAGGATCCCGTTCCGGATGACGCCTTCGCGCTGTATCGCGACCTTGCGTTCGTCAGCCGAGCACCGCTTCACGATGCCTCCTATGAGATCTCGCATCACGTCCGTGGCCGGAACTTTCCGGGGCCGATGGATGAACACTCGAAGATCAACATCAATCTCGGCAACGTGCCGCTGCTCGAACTGCTGGATGACATGACGCCGGATCAGGCGGCCGCAATCATGGACTGGGTGGACGAGGACGAAGATCCGAACATGTTCGGCGCAGAGCGGGATCACTACCTCGCCAACTACAGCTACCTTCCGCGAAACGGTCCGATGCGCCATATCTCGGAACTGGAACTGGTCGCCGGCATCTGGCCGGACTTCGTGCGCGGCGAGGACTTCAATCTCAACAACCGTCTGGACCCGAACGAGAATGACGGCCCGAGATCGTTCCCGGATGACAACGCCGACGGAATCCTCGACGCCGGCTGGGCGCAGTCGCTGACCACGGCCACGGTCGACCACGGATCGACGCGGACGGGGCTGCCCCGCATTCACCTTCGCCGGGCGGAGCCGCGCGAGGTCATGGAGCGGCTCGGCGTCACCGAGCCGCAGGCGCGGCGGCTGATCGCGTTCGGCCGGGTCCCGGAGAACCGGCTCGAACAGCTCCTCGTCGTCCCGCTCAACCAGATCTCGCCGACCGGGCAGACGACCGGCCAGCAGACCCCCGATCCGGCGCTCGAGCCCCTGACCAGGGAGCAGCTCGAGGCGGCGCTGGATGAGCTGCGGATGCTTCCCCTGCATGATCGCCAGCCCGGGCGCATCAACCTGAACACCGTCGACGAGGACCTCCTCCGCCGGATCATGGAAGCGCGGAATCTGCCGACCTATGTGGCCGATGAACTGATCTACCTGCGCAACTCCCGCCCGGAGGGAATCACGAGCATGGCGGCGCTTCTCGAATTGACCGACACGTCGTCTCAGCTGCTCCAGGCCCTGACCGAGCTCTTCACCACCAGGAGCGACGTGTTCGCCATCAGTTCCGTCGGTCGCTCGGAAGTCTCCGGCCTCGAAGTGGAAATCGTCGTGACGGTGGATCGTTCAACGGTCCCGGTCCGGATCCTGGAGTACCGAGAACAGTGAGGAAGCCCATCCAGCCATCCCTTGATTCGACGGTCCGCGCCGCGATCCACAGATCCGGCGGGGTTCTCCGGATCGTCGTTGCCGCTGTCCGGGGCCGCGGGCCCTCCATCGTGGAGGCGATCGACGTCCCGGAGGGCGACCTCGCCCGTGCGGCCGGGATCCTGAGCCGGCATCGCGTTTCGCGCGTCATCGAGGTCGTACCCGCTGCCCGCGCCATCTGCCGGACGTTCACGTTGCCGAATGCCGACCAGGAGCAGCTCGCCGCGGCGCTTGCCCTCCAGCTGGAGACCCTTCCACTCGGGGATGTCCCGGCGCACCGGATCGCGAGTGCGATACTGCCGGCAGCGCCGGGCGAGACGAGCCGGGTCGGCGTCGTGGTCGCCTGGCCGGGAGAGCCCGCACCGCCGATCCAGCATGCCGGCGAGACACGGTATGTACCGGAGCAGGCCGCGCTCTGCGCCCTGCTCGACGACCAGAGACCGGCATCGCCGCTCGTCGGAATCGATCCCGTCCGGGGTGAGGTCTCGCTCGCGCTCGTTCATGCCGGCGGCGTCATGCTCCGAGGGACTCGTGCCGGCCGCGCCGGGGAGCGGGTCCCGGAGACGATCGTCGCCGCGGTCATCGCCGAGTCCGCGGTCGCGGCCGGGCACACGCGAGCCTTCGCCGATTCGCTCGCGGAACGAGTGCGCGCCGGCGTGGCATCGATCCGCACCACCGACGGCCTCACGCTGCTGCTCCCGGATGAACTTATCCCGATCGTCCGGAGCCGCTTCGACCAGCGTGTCGATGAGACATGGATCCGGCGATACGGAGTTGCCGCGGGCGCCCTGCTTGCCGATGCGGGCACGCTTGCACCGCTCTCCGGACTGCGCGACCACGTCGCGGCCGTGCGCCCGTCCCGGCTCGCGACGATCGTCGCGGCGCTCGGACGTCCATCGGTCGCCGCGCGCGCCGTGGCGGCGGCCATCCTGATCCTGGCGCTGCTTCCCCTCTTCAGCGCCGGGCTCCGACTGTCCGTGCTCCACCTTCGATTCGCCGGGATCGAGGAGCGATCACGGGCGACGGAGGAAGTCCGGACCCGTCTCGCGATCTACGACGCCATGCAGTCATCCGGGTCCCTTCCGATCACGAAGGTCCTCGGCGACCTCATGACGAATGCGCCGCGCGGCGTTGAACTGGACATCGTCCGCGTCACCACCGGCGCCGGCGAGTTCCGTCTCCAGGGCAGTGCGGCCGGTGCCGACGGCGAGTCGCCGCAGCAGCTGCTGTCCCGCCTCAGCGAGAACCTGACGCGGACCGGCATCTTCAGCGACGTGAACCTGCGGTGGGGCGAGGCGAACAAGCTCGGTGGATACGGCTTCGAACTGAACGGCCGGGTGGTCCAGCCCTTCCGCGAGTTCGCCTATCCCGTGACCGACGACTTCGGACGATGGACGCTCTCCGCCCGCCTGAGCGGCGATCCCCCGCCGGGCGACTCCGTGCCCTCGGCGGGCACCGGCTCCCCGGCCGCAGGGACACCGGCTCCGGCGCTGACTCAGGCGCCCGACACCCCGGACCGCGCACCGTCGGCGGCTCGCGCGTCCGACACCGCGGCCGCGCCGGCTCCCGACGACGGCCGATCCGACCGGCCGCACCGGACGATCGGCCCGGGCATCGGCGACCGCGAGCGCACCGGCGCCCCGCTGCCCGGAACCGGCGGTGACGCCGTCGACCCCAACCTGATCCCGGAGCTTCTCACCGAGGCACAGATCCTGGCGATGTCCGAGTCGGAACTCCGAAGCGCCCTGACGACCTATTCCAATGCGGTCGCGCGGCTCAGCCGGCCCGAGGACGCGGAACTCAGGACGTCCATCCGCGCGACCTTCACCCGGATCATGGCCCGGCTCGGAGAGATCTCACCTCCATGACACCCTCTGCTGCAGATACATCCGCGAGCGCTGCGCCGCACCCGATCGTGGCGCGCTTTCTCGCCCTGCCCCGTGTCGCGCGGTGGCTCGTGGTCTTCGTCGCGTTCTTTCTCGCCTTCGAGGCGTGGGATCGGGGCATCATGCCGATCGCGGACGCATGGAACCGGCGCGCCGACCGCATCGCGGACCACGTGCAGACGACGGCAAGCGCGCCCTCGCTCCAGGCCGAGGTCCTGAGGAACCGCCAGGCGATCGGCTTCCTCGGCGCCGTCGCCGTTCCGGGTTCTGACCGGGAGGCGCGGTCGATGATGAATGCCGCGGTCATCGAACTGCTCGCCCGGCACCAGATCTCCAACGACCGTTACCAGTTCAACAGTACCGGCGGGCGCATCGCGCGGGATGTCTCGACGCGGATCGTCGGGTCCGGAGCGCGGATCGTGCGTGCCACCGGTGACCTGCGCTTCGACGCGACGCCGGAAGTCGCCATACGGATCATCCGTGACCTCGAGTCCACGGACCGCATCGACGTGATCACGCAGGCGGTCATGCAGAAGTCCGGGAGCGGCCGCGTCGCGGTGACGCTCTCGCTGGAGAAGTGGTATACGGAGGAAGAGAGCACGCGATCGGGGTCGGGCGCATGACGCGGACACCACCGCGGAGTACGGAAGACGCATGATGCGAGGCGTGACCATCAACAGTTCAGTCATCGTCAGCCTGGCGGCGATCACGGTGGCCGCGATCGGCGTGGTCGCCGCATTCGGGCCGGCCATGGGATCACTCCGGCTGCGTGAAGGCGACACGGGCGAGGTCCGGACTTCGCTCGAGAAGGCCGTGGCGCTGCACGACGCTCAGCAGGAACGCTACGCGGACCGCTTCGCCGGTCGTTCGATCTTCTACCGTCCGCCGGTCCGGCGACCGACGCCCCCACCCACCCGCGAGGTGGAACCGCCGGTGCTTCCGCCGCCGACGGTCGAGCCCCCTCCGGCGGTCGTCGTCCGTCCGGCAACCTACACCGGGCCCGGCATCCGCGCATTCGACGGTGACCGGGTCTGGTTCGCCAACGGTCTTCTGCTCGGCGAGGGTGAAGAAGCGGAGGGACTGCGCGTCCTCTCCGTCCAGGCACCGTGGTCCGCGGAAGTCTCGTACGCCGGATGGACCGGGCCGGTCACCATCTTCCCCAGGTTCGATGAAGCCACTCACTTCCAGAGCGGCGTGCTCGCGGCGCGACGGACGCCGGGGATCATCGACGCCGACGCCTCGGCGGCCTCCCGGGTCCCGGGGCGCCGGACGACGTCCACCCCGCCGAGAACGCCGACCGGACGAGCCACCGCCGCACCATCGCGAGGAAGTGCACAGGAGGGGCAGGATCGCCCGCCCGATGAATAGTCCGGTGACCGATCGACGATCGGCCCGGCGCCTCCTGCTGCCGCCGCGCCCCGACACCCGGAACGGAATCCACCCCTGACCATTGAGACACCCCGCTTTCGGGGAGAGGCGCCGCGGCGCCCGGCCACGGAACGAGACGAACGACGATGAAGCTCGCCCCAACCACCCTCGCCATGTCCCTGACCGTCGCCGGTGCGGCGTTCTCCGTGTTCCTGCCGTCGGCTGCCGCGCAGGAGAACCGGCCCGATCCCGTCGTCCCGACGCGCTCCGATGCGCCGCTGGCGGCGCCGGTGTCCGCGCCGAACGGCGACGGCGCCGGGCAGTCGACGGGGCCGCGGAACCGACCGACCGCCGATGACCGGCCCGTCCAGCTCGGCTTCAACGATGTCGGTGTCGAGGAGACCTTCGGGTTCATCGCCACCGGGACCGGCAAGGTGGTGATGCCGGTCAACCTGACCTCGGTGCGCAACAAGCGCGTGACCCTGCTCACCGAGGCGCCCGTCTCGAGGGCGCGGGCCCTGGACCTGCTCTTCCAGGCCTTCCGCATCAACGGCGTCGGCGTCATCGAACTGCCCGAGATCATCATCGTCGGCCTGATCGATGACCTGGCGCAGATCAAGCAGGCCGAGGTGATCGATGCCGACGGAGACATCATGGCCCGCCTCGACAAGGGCAACTTCGTCGTCAAGATGTACCGCATCCGCAACGTTCCCGCAGACGCGATCGCGCAGCACCTCCAGGAGGGCCTCCCCCCGTACGCGACCGTCACGGTCGATCTCAACTCGAACCAGATCATCGTGTTCGGCGACATCGCGCTGTGCCAGCACTTCAACACGATCATCACGAACCTCGATGCGAGTTACCTGAAGCCGGAGACCAGGACCTTCCGGCTCCGGTACGCCGACGCGCAGGAGATCGCGAACCAGGTGCTGGATCTCTATGAGTCCAGCGGAACCGGAACCCGCCCTGCCGCGGCGCAGCGACCGGCACAGGCACGCGCGCCGGCCCGCCCCGGACAGGCCGCCCAGCCGCAGCAGCCCCGCGTGCCCGGACAGACGATCGGTCCGGAGATGGAACTGCGCGTCACGGTCAGCCCGCACATCAACAGCCTGACAGTCGTCGGCGAGCCGGCGGTCGTGCGCGAGGTCGGGCGCCTGATCCAGTATGAGTGGGACCTCCCGCGCGCGCCGGGCACGTCGCGGATCTTCACCCTGAAGTACACCGATCCGGTCAAGGTCGCGGACAAGCTGAACAGTCTCCTGGGGCAGTCCAGCGGCACGATCGGCGGGCGCACCGCCGGTGCCGGGGCACGGGCCGGCGGTGGCGGCACGACCGTCGACCAGGTGCTTTCCGGCATCTACCGTCTCGAGTCCTATCCGGACACCAACCAGATCCTCGTGTTCGCGAAGACCGAGGAGAGCCTCGACTTCCTCGCCTCCGTCATCCAGTCGCTCGACCGGCCGACGACGATCGGCCTGCCGTTCGTCGTAGAGCTGAAGCATGCCAACGCCGTCGAGCTCGCTGAGCAGCTCAACGCGCTCCTGGCCGAGGCCGGCGCGGGCATGTCGATCCGCGCCCCCGACGAAGGACTCAGCGGTCCCTCGATCGACGGCGGCGCCGCCGCCGCCGGCGGCGCTTCCGGCCAGTCGAGCTCGCAGCAGCTCCAGTTTCCCTGGCAGCGCGGCGGTCAGCGCGCGAACGAACAGTCTCCGGAGTCGCCGCTGATCGGTCGTGTCCGCATCGTCCCGATCATCCGGCAGAACGCGCTGGCGATCCTGTGTCCCCGCCCGCAGGAGGAGTCCGTCCGCGAACTCATCGAGTTCTTCGACCGGCCCGGACGGCAGGTCATGATCTCCGTGATCCTCGCCGAACTGGTGCTCCAGGACAACTTCGCGCTCGGACTGCGCCTCAGCAGCAACAACTCCATCGCGTCATCCGCCACGCCCGACAACCTGTTCAGTTCGTCGGTCGGCATCCAGGGAAGCCAGACGGATTCCAGCACCCTCTCCCGCCTGTTTGACACCTCGGTCATCGATACCAACATCAGCCTGACCGCGGTCATCCAGGCGCTCAAGCAGGAGAACAACGCCCGGATCATCCAGCAGCCGGTCGTCTTCACGGCGGACAACCGCGAGGCGTACTTCTTCGACGGCCAGGACATCCCGTTCATCTCCCAGACGACGATCAACAGCCAGGGACAGCCCACGGACTCGTTCGAGTACCGCGAGGTCGGCGTGCTCCTCAACGCGCGGCCCCGGATCACGCGCACCCGGGACATCGACCTCGAACTGAAGCTGGAGCTTTCCGCGACCGTCCCGGGCCAGACGCTCTTCGGGGGTGCCATCATCGACAAGCGCGTGACGACGACCCGGGTCATCATCAAGAACGGCCAGACCATCGTGCTCTCCGGCATCCTGAAGGAGTCCGAGACCAAGGTCCGGCGGAAGGTCCCGTTCCTCGGGGACATTCCGATCATCGGCGAACTCTTCACGTCGCGCGAAGACCAGCTGCGCACCAGCGAACTCATCGCGTTCATCACGCCGATCGTGGTCGACAACCCGGAAGAGAACGACGTGAACTTCCAGGAGTCCTGGCGCAACCGGCTCGACGACCTGATCCGCCCGCTGGACGAACAGTTCCGGGAGTACCGCCGTGATCCCGCGCGGTACCGGCGGCAGATGGAGCGTGACTCGGAGCTGCGCGAGCAGCTGCAGCGGCTGGAGGCGATGGAAGAGCAGAGCCGCCGCGGCATGGCGGCGCCGGCGCCGGCCGACACGATCTTCGAGGAGATCATCGATGCGCCACCGCCGCGGTGACCGCGGTTGCGGGCCGCGGTCGTTCCGCCGGATCCCGGTACGCCGCCCGCGCACCGTCGCCCTCACACGCGCTGCGACGCGGGTCGGCCTCCTCGCTGTCCTCGGCGCGGCTTCGCTGCTGAGCACCGGGTGCGTCACCGAAGCAGACCCGAGGTTTGCATCCGGGCCCGGGGCCGGGCGATCCTCCGGACGGGCGCCCGTGTCGTCCACCGGGGCGGGAACCACGGAGGTTCCCCGGCTGCCCGACGGGCCGATCGGGGCGCGAGTCGACGACGTCCGCTCGCTCGAGGTCCGGCTCGCGCTCCAGCCGCTCGGTGCCATTCCGCATGACGGCTTTACGCTCCCGCTGGTGCGCCCCGATGGTCGCCGCATCGCGGCCGCGACCGGGTTCGCGCCGGAGTGGTCCACGGTGCTGGCGGAGCGTGGCGCGTCGCTCCCGGCCGGATCACAGATCGAGGTGCTCCACGTCCCGGCGCCGCAGCCCGCCGGCCCGGCGCGGTCCGGCCCGCCGCCGGAGGTGACCCCTGCGTTCGCGATCCGTGAACCCCTGCTGCTCGGCCGGTTCTGCAACGATCAGGGCTTCCTCGTCGAGTCTCCCAGGCCCAGCGGCGCCCGGTGGATCGGTCTGGCCGACTGGGACACGGGCGCCGTCACCTGGCTGGTCGCCGACGACTCGCGCGTCAGCGCGTTCGCCGCGCTCGGCCCCGGTGGCCTGCTTGCGTGGTCGAGTCGCGCGATCGACAGCGAGAACTTCGAATTGCACGTCCGCGCCGGGACCGAGCAGTGGCGACTCGCCACCGGCCAGCGTTCCTGGCTGCTGCCTGTCTGGTCCGGTCGCGGCGCCGGACTGTTCGCACTCGTGGTGGACAACGGCCGGATCGAGGCGGTTCACATGGACGCGGGCAGCGAGTCGGCCGCGCTCCGCTCCGTCCGCCGGCTGCCGCTCGCGGCGAGCGGTGCGACCGTGGAGACGGCGTACCAGGCGGTCGTCGGCGCCATCGGCCACCTCGACGACCGCGGCATCGAGCAGCTCTTCTTCGTGCACCCCGGCAGCGGACGACCGTCGATCTGGAGACCGAACGAGAACCTTCTCGCGCTGGATGCGACGGCGATCACCGCGGCACCCGACCCGCGCAGCCCGGACATCGCGCTGGTGACGACACGGACGCAGCTCCAGCGGCAGAGCCTGACCCGCGCGCGCGATCGCGAGGACCTGCTTCGAGGCCTGCACGTGGTCCGGTCCGCCGATCCGCGGACCGGAGAGTGCATTCTGCTGGAGCCGGGCGAAGGCCGCATGGGCGTGGTGCGGCTCATCCTTCTCCCGGTGGACTGATCGCATCGCGCGGGACGCTCAGCGCGCCGTCCCGTGCCGGTGGCGGTGTTCCGCGGCATCGCCGCCGCGCAGGAGGCCGGCGGCCTCAACGCGGAGGATCACGCCGAGCGCAAAGACGTCCGCACGCACGTCAGCCACGCCGCCCGACCGCTGTTCCGGGCTCATGTACCGGCGCGTACCGAAGCAGGCGGACGCGCTCCGGGATCGGCAGAGCGTGCCTCCGGCTCCAGGTGGGCCGATCAGCGCCGTCGATCAGGTCCATCACGAGGTACGGACGCCCGTCCGGCACCGATACCGATGCGCCGGACCAGCGTGTAGCGATCGATCGTCGAACCGCTCTGATCCGACGGGTCATCGATGTGCCCGTCGTCGGCGGCCGCGGCCATCCGGAAGATTTCCGCGAGGTCCGCCAGCGGATCATCCGGGCCACCGCCGGAGGACTCGGCCAGGAGCGCGCGTATCGCCTCGCGCAGATCCTGCTCCACCGTCACGGATCCGATCCCCAGGATCTCCGCGACCTCGACGGTCGTCCGGTCCATGAACACGCGCAGCGTCAGCACCTGCGCCTGCCGGGGATTCGCCTCCGCGAACCGCGTCAGTGCCTCGTCGATCCCATCACGCAGGGGCCGGCGTTCCGCGATGTCCGGCGGACCCTCGCCGTCCGCCGCCACGTCGGGCGCGAGCACGCCGCCGCGGCACCCGCCCCCCCCGCTTCACCCGCGCCCGCGTGCGGAGACAGTCGACCACGATCTGCATGCACCGGATCGATGCCACCGCCATCATGTGCCCGGCATCGCGGAACGGCTGCCGCTGACGGAGCAGTTCCATGCACAGGTCATCGGCGTGGACCGTCGGTGATCCGGTGAACGTGTCCGGGTTCCGACCGGTCAGGCGGGCCATCCGCGCCACCGATCCCCGGACAGTCTGCCCGTGCACGGCCCGCCGGACCTCACCGGGCCTCACGCGCCGAGCGCGCCCCTGAACATCAGCGCAAGCGAGAGGAACGCGAGGAAGCCGATGATGTCCGTCACCGTGGTGAGAATGATGCTCGAACACTGCGCCGGATCCAGTCGCAATGACTTCATGATCAGTGGAATCGATGCACCGGCAAGTCCCGCGAAGAGCAGGTTCACCACCATGCCCAGTGCCACGACGATGCCCAGCATCGGGCTTCCGTACCAGAGCCATGCGATCAGCCCGGTCACCGCGCCGGTGACGATGCCGTTGATCAGCCCGAGCAGCGCCTCCTTCCCCACGAGCCGCATGCGCCGCCTCTTCGGGATTTCGCGCATCACCAGGCCGCGCATGACGATCGCCAGCGACTGGGCGCCGGCATTCCCGCCCTGTCCGGCGATGACCGGAAGAAACACCGCCAGCACCGTCAGCTGCGCGATCAGTCCCTCGAACGCCGCCACGACCGCCGCTGCCATGAACGCGGTGAGCAGGTTGACATGCAGCCATGGCAGTCGCTTGCGCAGCGAGAACCCGATCGGCGAGAATACCCGCTCATCACCGCCCGCACCGACCATCCGGAGCAGGTCCTCCGTCGCCTCCCTCTGGACCTCCGCAAGCAGGTCCTCGGCCTTGACGATGCCCAGCATGTGCCCCTCCGCATCCACGACCGGGGCGGCGAAGTAGCGTCGCCTGGCGAGCTGTCGTGCGGCATCCTCCCTGCCGGTGAACGACGGCAGACTGAAGACATCACGGATCATGATCCTGCTGAGCAATGACTCCTCCGGTGCCAGCATCAGGCTGTGCATGTTCAGCACACCGCGGAGTACGCCATCGTCGTCGATCACGTACACGTAGGAGGACGGCATTCCGGTCCGTGACATCGCCCGGATCTTGCGGACCGCCTCCTCGGCCGTCATGGTGTCATGGAAGGCCAGGAAGTGCGTCGACATCATCCGGCCCACGCTGTCTGCCGGGTAGGTCAGCTGGTCCTGCACATCACGGCGGAGCGACTCGGACAGGTGCGGCAGCAGCCGCTCGCGCACGTCGGCCGGGAGCTGCATGAGGATGGCGGCGGCCTGCCGTGGATCGAGTCGATTGGTCACGGACGCCACGATCTCCGCATCGACCACGCCGAGCAGTGCGGCGGCATAGCGCGCCTGCAGGTGCGGAAGCAGCGCGGCAGCCAGCGGCGCCGGCAGTGCGCGGATGGCTCCCATCGCATCATCTTCACTCATCGCTTCCAGCTGGTGGGCGGCGAGGCGGGGATTCGCCCGGATGAGGGGTGCCAGCAGGCGCAGCAGCGGCTCATCGCTCATGCGCGCAGTCTACCCGGCGGTCGAGCGCCCCCCGCCGGACCGCGCGCAGCGCGGATACGCCGTGACGGCGCCTGCCCTGCGCGGCGGTTCTCCGCGGGCGCGCCGTCCGACCCGGACCTCGCCCCGGCGGAACCGACCGGGCCCCGTCTTCGCGGCGCGGGCCCTTTGAACGCCGGCCATCGCGGGGTGTGCGCGACATGCACGGACGCTGCATCGCGAGCCGCGCGGTCACCCGCGGCGCCGATCCCGTCGACCACCCCGGATCGTCCGCACCGCGCCCAGGTGCGACGCCCGGGTGCGCCGGTCCGGCCGTCGCGGAGACCCGCGGCGCATCGTTATCGGAGCCGGAGCACCGCGGTCGGCCACGGACCCCGTCCGCCCCTGCGCCGCGTGCACTGCGCCGCCGGCCGGCCGCGGACACCACGCGCTTCGAATGCACGCATCGGGCGGGATGATGGATCGCCGCGGAACTGCCGGTACGATGGCGTCCGCCACAGGCTCGGCAGAACGAAACGAAGGGACTCGGATCCGCAGACGCGACGGCCGGAACGGACGGGATGGAAGGGACCGACGACGAAGACGTGCAGCCGGCGGATCGGGAGCCCCACGACGCCGATCCGCTCAAGGCACGAGTCACCCGGCTCCTCGAAGCCGCCGCCGGCCACGGCGGTGCCGGTGGCGGAGACGATGCCACGGCGCAGGCCGCCGTCACTGAACTCCTGCCGCTGGTCTATCAGCAGCTTCGGGCGATGGCGCAGCAGCGCATGCAGGATCAGCGGAGAGATCACACGCTCCAGGCGACCGCGCTCGTGCACGAGGCGTACGCCCGGCTGGTGGGAAGGCAGGATGTCCGATGGGAAAGCCGCGCGCACTTCTTCTTTGCCGCCGCGCGGGCGATGCAGGACATCCTGGTCGAACATGCGCGCGCCCGGGGACGCCTCAAGCGGGGAGGCGACGGCCATGGCTCGCCGGCCCGCCGTGTACCGCTCAACGTGGCGGACCTGGCTGCAGACGTGGACGGCGATGACATCCTGTCGCTCTCCGACGCGGTGCGCGTCCTGGAGGCGGAGCAGCCGGACGTGGCAGACGTAGTCCGGCTCCGCTTCTATGCCGGGCTGACCACGGAACAGGTCGCCGCCGCACTCGACATCTCGGACCGGCAGGTACGCCGCACCTGGGCGTATGGCCGGGCCTGGCTTTTCCGGCGCGTCCGGATGCAGCAGGACGCATGAACGTGCCCGGCGACCACCAGCGCGTGCAGCAGGTCTTCGGCGACGCCATCGAGCAGCCCGTCGCCGCGCGCGGGGCGTTCCTGGACCGCGCGTGCGCAGGTCCCGACGGGGCGGCCCTGCGCGCCGAGGTCGAATCGCTGCTCGCTGCCTACGACGACGCCGCGGACTACCTGGCGGAGCCGACGATCGACGGGCATCCGTCGCCCCTGCACGACCCGCCGGCGGATCACCCGTCGGCGCTTCGCGACGGGACCGGCGTCTCGCCTCACCCCGCGCCCGGCGGTTCCTCCCCGCGCGACCCGCTGATCGGCGCCATGGTGGGCCCGTATCGTCTCGGCGCGGTGCTGGGCGAAGGCGGATTCGGCGTCGTGTACCTCGCCACGCAGCAGGCCCCGATCCGGCGAGAGGTCGCCCTCAAGATCATCCGTGCGGAGATGGACTCCCGGCAGGTCGTCGCGCGCTTTCAGCAGGAGCGACAGGCGCTGGCGGTCATGGATCATCCGGGCATCGCCCGCGTGCTTGACGCCGGCGAGACCGCCTCCGGGCGACCGTACTTCGTCATGGAACTCGTGCGCGGCGACTCGATCACCGCGTTCTGCGATCGCCATCGCCTCTCCATCACGCAGCGGCTGCACCTCTTCTGCGACGTCTGCGCCGCGGTGCAGCATGCGCACCAGAAGGGCGTCATCCACCGCGATCTCAAGTCATCCAACGTCCTGGTGTCGATGATCGACGGTCGCGCGGTGGCCAAAGTGATCGACTTCGGCATCGCGAAGGCGGTCGGCGGCACGGACGCCCCTGCTCCGGCCGGCGGCGACGTGACGGCCGTGCGCACGATCGCCGGGCAGTTTCTGGGCACGCCGGAGTACATGAGCCCGGAGCAGGCCGGCGGCTCCGGGCTCGGCGAGCAGGACATCGACACGCGCACCGACATCTATTCGCTGGGCGTCCTCCTCTACCAGGTCCTCACCGGCGCCCTGCCGTTCGATCCCGGCACGCTCCGCAGCCATGGCATGCTGGAGATCCGCCGGCGCATCCGCGAGGTGAATCCGCCCCGCCCCAGCACGCGCCTGCGGCAGATGTCCGACGCCGACTCCACCGCCGCCGCGCAGGCACGCATGAACGATCGGCGCGACGACGGCAGGTCGGGGCGATCGCTCGTCCGGCGCCTCCGCGGGGACCTGGACTGGATCGTCATGAAGGCGATGGAGAAGGCGCGTGATCGCCGCTACCCGACCGCCAGTGAACTCGCCGCGGACGTGCGCCGGCACCTGGACGGAGAGCCGGTGCAGGCACGTCCGCCCAGCCGCGCGTACCGGATGCGCCGGTTCATCGCACGGAACCGGGCGGCCGTGTCAGCGGCCGCGGCGATCGCGGCGTCCCTTGTCCTCGGCATCGTCGGAACGACGCTCGGCCTGCTCGAAGCGCGCGCCCAGCGTGACAGCGCGGTGGCCAGCGGCGCCGCCGCGGAGCGGCTGGCCTATTCGGCATCGATCGCGGCGGCGGACGCGTCGCTTCGGGCCGGCGATGCCCGTGCGGCGCTTCGCCACCTGGACGCGGCCCCCGAGCCACATCGCGGATGGGAGTGGCGACTCCTGCGACGCCACGCCGATCCCAGCGATCGCTCGATCGATACCGGGCATGGGCGCGTCCTGAGCGCCGCGCTGAGCCACGATGACTCGGTGCTGTTCACCATCGGCGCCGATCGGCACCTGCGCGCGTGGGACACCGACCGCCTGACGACGCTCGCCGGGTACGACATCGGGTTCGCGCCGATGGTGGTCATCCCCGCGCCCACCGGTCCGATGGTGCTCCTGATCGAGAACACCGACCAGGGCCGCCGCGTGGTCATGGACAACTGGCGGACGGGGGAGCGGCTCTGGGAGTGCGACGCGGATCCTCCCTCGCGCAGCGGCTTCTCGCCCGATGGGCGTCGGCTGGTGCTGACCGGCATCATCCCCGGCGGTGCCCACCTGGTGGACGCCGCCACCGGCGCAGTGATCCAGGTCCTCCCGGTCGCGCAGGAGAGGATCCACGCCTGCGGATTCCGCGCGGACGGGAATGCGATCCGCTGCATGCTCCCCGCGGCCGGCGAGCTGGTGGAGGTCGAACTCGCAGGCCACGCCGTCACCCGGTGGCCGATCGCGGCGGCCGCGCGCGAACCGCACCTGGATCCCGGCGACGGGCGCCTGGTCCTGCGCGATCCGGCCACCGGTGATCTCGCCCTGGTGGATCCGGATGCACGACGGGCCGTCACGACTCTCGCCGGCGGCGCCGCCGGCGACCGGATGTGCCGGGGTGTCTCCCCGGACGGGGAGCTGTTCGCGATCGTGACCGATGATCACACGGGCCTGGAGTTGTGGGACGCGGTCTCCGGGCAGCGCGTCGTCGCGACGCACACGTTCGGCCGGTACCCGGCTTCATTCAGCGCCAGTGTCCTCTTCACGCGCGACGGTACCCGGATGTACTCGGCGCATCACTCCGGTCTCCTGTACGAGTGGTCACTGCCCGCGCAGGACGTTCCATCGGTCATCCACCCTCCCGCCCGCACCATCTTCCTCGGCGTGGCCGTCAGTCCCGACGGCGCCCTGGCCGCATGCGGCTCGTGGGGCAACGTGCAGCTGTGGGATCTGGCCAGCGGCGGGCTGCGCTGGTTCGTCAACCACGGATCGCAGTACTTCCAGCATCTGGCGTTCAGCCCCGACGGTGAGCGCATTGCCGCAGCGGAGTCGCGCGGCCGGCTGCTCGTGCTGTCGGCCGCGGACGGCTCCACGCTGCACGCCTGGGACGGCGCCGCCGACGGAAGCACCGCGGTGGCGTGGACACCGGACGGCGCCTCGGTGCTGCTGGCCGGTGCGGACGGGACCGTCACCTGGATCGACGCGCGCACCGGCGACATCGCGGAGCGTCTCCCCGTGCACGACGGACCGATCACCGCGATGGCGCTCTCGCGCAACGGCCGGCGCCTTCTCACCACGGCCGGCAGTCCGCGCCCGGCATGGGACCACATGCAGCCGATCTCGCGGCCGCCGGCGACCCCCGCCCGCGCGATGATCGATGTCGGAACGCGGCGCATCCTCATGCATGACCGGACGACCCGCGACCTGCTCGCCGCCGCGCTCGGACCCGGCGGGCCGGGCGGCCCGGCATGGGCGACCGGTGATGTCGCGGGCATGGTGGAGATCGTGCAGGGAGACACCCGCAGATCGGTCCGGATCGGCGCCCGTCCCGTGTACGACCTGGCCTTCGACGACACCGGGACCCGCCTCTTCGCGCTCGCCGTCGACGGCCTCGTCAGTGTCATCGACGTCGCGACCGCGACGCCGCTGCTCTCGATCCAGGCGGACACGACCGGGGGACTGGCGTTCATTCCGCAGGATGAGGTGCTGCTGATCTGCGCCCCCAGGGGCCTGCGCCGTCTCGAGGTACGCGATCCCGGCACCGCGACGCGCGAAGCCAGGTCCCGTGTGAATCGCGCCCGCGACATCGCGGATCCGCTTTTCGCCCGCGGCCTTCTCAGCGAGGAGGTGCATGATGCGATCAACCGGCGGGATGACCTGCCCGGGACGCTCCGACTGGACGCCGCGGCCTTCGCGCGGACCCATGGCGACTCCCTGGCGCGCCTGACCAGCGACGTCCTCTGGCACGCCCGACAGTGCGAGAACAGCCGCGCGAACTACCAGGAAGTCGCGCGCATCCTGGCCTTCCTGGAACGGAAGCAGCCCGAGCGCGTCGAGGCGTGGGCGTGGATCGGCGCCATGGTGCAGCTGCGCCTGGGAGACGCGGAGGAGGCGCACCGGCGCCTGCGGCCCGTCATCGGCACCGATCCCGCGCGCTCCACCGCGCCCGGCCGGTTCCTCGTGCTCGCCACGATCGTTGCCCACGCGCGCGGCGACCTCGCCTTCGCCCGCGCCTGCTGGTCCGCGGTCGAGGCGATCACGCGGCGCGACGGCCGGCCGACCGACCAGACGCAGCGCATGCTCTACGAGGAGGCATGGCTCCTGATGGGCGTCCGCGGCATGGCCGACGACGCAGACGGGGACCCGGGCTCCGGCGCGGGCGACCCGACACTCGACACGCCCTGACGGAACGCCGCTCGACCTCGACCCGGCTCTGCACGCGCGCGTTCGATACCATGCCGGCCCGACCCGCATCCGACGCGCACGATCGCCGTCCCGCAACATCCGATCCCCGCCGGAGACGCACCATGCCCACACCCGCGATACCTGGGAGGATCCGCATGCGTTCCGTGGCAGGGATGCTGCGGGCCGCGCTCACGGCGGCAACGCTGATCGTCGCGTGTCCGGCGACCGCGACGTCGTCCGGGCCCGGGCGACTCGAGGTCGTACGAGGTGCGCCCGTGACTGCGGCGGCGGACCTGATCGTCCACAACGGCCGCATCGTCACCATGGACGACGCGCGTCCTGAAGCACAGGCCCTCGCGGCGAAGGCCGGTCGCATCGTGGCGCTCGGCACGGATGCAGAGATCCTCGCCAACCATGCCGCGGATACGACGACGATCGTCGACCTGCGCGGGCGACTGGCGATCCCGGGCTTCATCGAGGGACACGGTCACTTCGCCGGCCTGGGGGAATCGAAGATGAACCTGGACCTGGCGGGCGTGCCGTCGTGGGAGGCGGTGATCGCCATGGTGGCGGACGCCGTCCGCCGCGCGAAGCCGGGCGAGTGGATCGTCGGTCGCGGCTGGCACCAGGAGAAATGGACGTCGACACCGCCGGGCGCCGTGGAGGGATTCCCGATCCACGATGCGCTCAGCGCGGCGTCGCCGGACAACCCCGTCTGGCTGACGCACGCGTCCGGTCACGCAGGCTTCGCGAACGCCCGGGCCATGGCGGACTCCGGCATCAGCGCGGACACGCCCGATCCCGACGGCGGTGAGATCCTGCGTGACCGCAGCGGACTGCCCACCGGCCTCTTCCGGCAGAACGCGCAGCGCCTCATCCAGGTCCGGGACCCCGCCGGTGCGCTCTCGCCCCGCGCGCAATTCGAGCGGATGGATCGCGCCATCGATCTGGCCGTGCAGGCGTGCCTGGAGCACGGGGTCACCACCTTCCAGGATGCCGGCTCGACCTTCCCGGTGATCGATCGTCTCGCGGAGCGCGCCCGGGCGGGCACGCTGGGCGTGCGTCTCTGGGTGATGATCAGGACGGACATCGAACTCATCGAGGAACACGCGGAGCGCTACCGGTCGATGCGCCGGATCGGCGACGACCGCCTGACCGTCGGCGGCATCAAGTTCGCCATCGACGGCGCGCTCGGCTCGCGCGGCGCGTGGCTGCTGGAGCCGTACAGCGACAGCCCGGACCGCACCGGGTTCATCACCACGCCGATGGCGACGCTGGAGCGTGCGGCCGCGGTGGCGATGCGGACCGGACTCCAGCTCTGCATTCACGCGATCGGCGACCGCGGCAACCGCGAGGCGCTCGATCTCTTCGAGCGGGCCTTCCGCCGCGCATCGCCGGACGCACGATCGGGCACCGGGCGGCGATGGCGCATCGAGCATGCCCAGCACCTCGATCCCGATGACATTCCGCGATTCGCCCGGCTGGGTGTGGTCGCATCCATGCAGGCCGTCCACTGCACGTCCGACGGGCCGTGGGTCGCGTCGCGCCTCGGCACCGAGCGTGCGGGACGGGGTGCCTACATGTGGCGTGCGCTCCTGGACAGCGGCGCGGTGGTCAGCAACGGCAGCGACGTCCCGGTCGAGTCGATCGACCCCATCGCCGGCCTGGCCGCCGCCGTCACGCGCCGACTGCCGGACGGCACGCAGTTCTTCCCGGCGCAGCGGATGACCCGGATGGAGGCCTTGCGCTCATACACGCGAAGTGCGGCGCATGCCGCGTTCGAGGAGGACATCAAGGGCACGCTCATGCCGGGCATGCTCGCCGACATCGCGGTCCTCTCCGAAGACTTCTTCGACGTCCCGGACGAGGCGATCGATCGCCTGCGCGTCGACCTCACGATCGTCGGCGGCCGCATCGCCTGGCAGCGGCCGCTCGACTCCTGACCCGGCCCCTGTACCCTGTGGCGCCATGACCAGCGGCCCCGATCGCATCGCGCACTTCCGCATCATCCGGGAGATCGGCCGCGGCGGCATGGGCGTCGTCTGGCTGGCACGCGACACCCGGCTCGACCGCGACGTCGCCATCAAGGCGCTGCCTGATCACTTCTCGCAGAATCCGGATCGGCTCGCCCGGTTCGAGCGGGAGGCACGCACGGCTGCGTGCTGTACGAACTTCTCACGTCGCAGCCGGCCTTCCGCGGCGAGTCGATCGCGGAGTCGATCGGGGCGACACTGCATGCGGAGCCGCCGCTCTCGGCGCTCCCGGCGGCGACACCGCCACTGGTGCGGCTCGTCCTCCGTCAGTGCCTGGAGAAGAACCGTGCACGCCGGCTCAGGGACGCGGGCGATGCGCGCCTTGCGCTGGAGTCCGCCCTTGCTGATCCGACCGCCGGTGGTGTGCCTTCCGAGGCGGATGGCCACGCGTCGTCTCGTGCTCGCCGCGTGCGTATCCGCTCCGCGATCGCGCTCGCGGCCATCGGCCTGATCGCGACGGCCGTGCTGTTCGCCCTCTGGATGCGCCGTCCGGTGACCGGACACAGGACGCCCGTGATCGCATTCGACATCGCGGAGTCGCCCGGGCTCACGCTTGCATCATTCTCTGAGCAGTTTCCGCCGCTCGGCATCGATGCCGCAGGCGAGCGCATCGTCCTGGCATACCGTGCCGACGGGGTCACCCGGCTCTATCTCCGCCATCTCTCAGAGACAGGTCTGCGGCCGCTCGCTGGCACGGAAGGCGCCACCGCGCCGTTCTTCTCGCCCGACGGCCGCTGGATCGGGTTCTTCGCATCCGGTCGCCTCCAGAAGATTCCCGTCGGTGGCGGGCCGGCGCTCACGATCTGCGAGACGGCGCACGGCTGCGCCACATGGATGGAGGACGGCACGATCGTGATTGCCGCGGGGCCTGCGGGCCTCTGGCGTGTGGACGCCAACGGTGGAACCGCCCGGCGCATCGTGGACGTCGAGCCCGACGGACCCGCGGAGGACGGGCGACGACGCGTGCTGGGGTTCAACCGCGTGGAGCGCGTCCCGGGCGCCCGCCGCGTGCTTGCGAGCATCTGGGACGGCGACACGCTGGAGCACTACGCGATCGTCTCCGTCTCCATGGATGACGGCTCGATCCGGCCCGTCCTCTCCAATGCCACGGACGGCAGGTTCATCGTGCCCTCCTGGCTGCTCTTCCAGCGGGATGACTCGCTGTTCGCGGCGCCGTTCGATCCGGACGGCGCGCGCGTCACCGGCGAGGCGGTGCGCGTGATCGAAGGGATGTCGATCTCGCGCTGGGCCGATGCGGCGTACCTCGCCACGTCTCCCGCCGGAACGATCGCCTTCGTGCCGGGCGGGCGCCCGGGTCCGGGGCGCCGCCTCCTGCGCGTCGCGCCCGACGGGACGGTCACCCCGCTCATGGACCAGCCGCAGCCGATCGTCGGCGGCGTCGTTGCCTCGCCGGACGGACGTTACGCGGCGCTGCTGCTGATGCGCCGGCGGCTCGAACTCTGGCTGTTCGATCTCGAACGACGCTCGCTCTCGGTCATCAGCCGGGAGGGCGAGGCCTGGTCGCCGGTATGGACGCCGGACGGCACGGCGCTTCTCTTCCTTCGCAGGACGACGGGCCGTGCACCGGAGATCGTGCGCCAGTCGATCGTCGCAGACACGCCCGCGGAGGTCCTGCCGGTCGCCGCGACACCCATGACCTTTCCCGACGGGCTCAACACCGACGGCGAGTTCCTGATCTTCTCGCAGCATGCGCTCGACCAGACCGCGAACGCGGACATCCTCCGTGTCCGGCTGCAGCCCGGGGCGACCCCTGAACCGCTCATCGCGACGGCCGCGGATGAATTCCATGGTCGTCTCTCGCCGGACGGTCGCACGCTCTTCTTCCTCGGCCCCGAGGGCGTTCTCTTCGCGGCGGCCATCGACGTCGATGCCGGATCGACCGGCGTGACCGCCCGCGCGGTCCGTGAGACGCGCGAGATCGCCACGACCGACACCTGGGGCGCCTTCGATGTCCTGCCGGACGGTTCATTCCTGCTCGTCCAGCCGGCGCCGTGGGAGCGGGAGCCGAGGGTCCTCCGCGTCATGGCGCACTGGGGCTCCGATCTTGCCCGCATGATTCCGGCGCACGCCGGTCGCTGAGCGTGGTCGACGCGGGCTTCGATCGTGCGCTGAAGTTCCGGTGGTCACGCGATGTCATTCACGGCCTGCGGATGTTCTCGGGTCTCCTGGATCATGCTGGTCTTCCGTACGGCTGCGCGAACGCAGGGGGGGCTGAGGCCCCCCTGCCCTCGCGCGTCCAGAAAGCGCCGACGTGCACGGCGGAGCGCCCTGGTGCATCGTGAAGATCACTGACTCGTCGCATGCAAGCGCGCGCTGTCCTGCCGATTCTTGCCATCCTTCCTTCAAGCACGCCCCGGCTGTGTCGGCCCGACCCGGGGGCAGGCCCCCCGGACGCCCGCGCCGGGATCAGCCCGCGCCGGATCGCACATGCACACTCGTCCAAGTACGAGAGTGCCCACGACCCGACCCGGGCCGGACCGACACAGACGAGAAGCGCCTGGCGGCCGCAAGTCGCAGTCCGACACGGAGACACGGGCGTGCGAGACAGGAGTGACAACAGACCCGGCCTCACCGCCCCGTCTCAATGGAAGTCACGCGATCGGCTCCGGACGTGCGCCCATGCCCGGCCCAGGTCCTCCAGACGCCGGACGATCAGGTGCACCACGTCACCGTCCCGCTCCACGTGCCCTTCCGCCCGCAGCACCGTGGCCCGGCGTGCCGCCGCGCGGAAGCGCCGGTAGACCGCGGGCCGGATGAGCAGGTTGGCCGTTCCCGTCTCATCCTCCAGCGTCATGAACACGATGCCCTTCGCCGTGGACGGGCGCTGCCGGACCAGGACCATGCCCGCCACGCGCAGGAGCCGACCCGTCGGCGCCCGCTCGGGACTGCGCAGCAGGGCGGCCTCGCTCGTCGACCGTCGCTCCAGCATCGGTCTGAGGAAGGACATGGGGTGGGCCCGCAGGGTCAGCGCGATCGCGTCGTAGTCATGCACCACCTCCTCCCACGCCGTCGGGCGCGGAAGCGCGGCGCCATCGCCCGCCTGCGCGCACGACGATCGCCCCCCCGCCCCGCTCTCCGGCGCTGCAAAGAGGGGCAGCGGCTCGTCGCGCCATGACTGGACCATCCAGAGCGCCCGGCGCCGATCCAGCCCCAGTGATCGCAATGCATCGGCCGCGGCAAGCCGCCGCAGCGCCCCGACCGGCACACCGCTCGCGTGTCGAAGCGGCTCCAGCGCCGTGAACGGTCCGTGCCGCCGGACGGCGTCGACGATCCGCTCCGCATGCGCACGCTCCAGTCCGCGAACCAGCCGGAGGCCAAGACGAAGCGCCGGAAAGGTGGCAGACCCGTCGAAGGTGCGGGGTGTCGTCGGTGCCGGCGGAGCGTGGACCGGCTCGCACGCCCACGCGCTGGCGTTGACATCGATCGGGAGCACGCTGACGCCGTGCGACTGCGCATCGCGGATGATCTGCGCCGGCGCATAGAACCCCATGGGCTGACTGTTGATGAGCGCCGCCGCGAAGACGGCCGGATGGTGCCGCTTCAGCCACGCCGAGACGTACACCAGCAGCGCGAAACTGGCGGCGTGCGACTCCGGAAAGCCGTATTCACTGAAGCCCTCGATCTGGCGGAAGCACCGCTCGGCGAACCCGGCGCCCAGGCCGCGGTCGATCATGCCCTGCCGGAACTTCTCGCGGAAGCGCTCGATCGCGTTGCCCCGACGCTTCCACGCCGCCATCGCCCGCCGCAGCGCATCGGACTCGCCCGGCGTGAACCCGGCACCGACCACCGCCAGCGACATCGCCTGCTCCTGGAAGAGCGGCACGCCCAGCGTCCTGCCGAGCACGCGTTCGATCTCCGGCGACGGGAACATGACCGCCTCCTCGCCCCGCCGCCGGCGCAGGTACGGATGCACCATGTCGCCCTGGATCGGGCCCGGGCGGACGATCGCCACCTCGATCACCAGGTCATAGAAGGACCGCGGACGGAGGCGCGGCAGCATGGACATCTGGGCGCGGCTTTCAATCTGGAAGACTCCCACGGTATCTGCCGCACAGATCATGTCGTACACCAGGGGATCCTCCGGAGGCACGCCCGCCATGTCCAGCGGCGCCCCGTCTGCTGCGGGACGGAATCCCGGCGGCCCGGCATTGAGCGTGTCCAGTGAGCGCCGGATGCACGAGAGCATGCCGAGCCCCAGCAGGTCCACCTTGAGCATGCCCATCGCCTCGAGGTCATCCTTGTCCCACTCGATGACCGTCCGGTCCGCCATCGCGGCGCGCTCGATGGGCACCAGTTCATCCAGCCGGCGCCGCGCGATGACGAAGCCGCCGACGTGCTGCGAAAGATGCCGTGGAAAGCCGATGATCTCCGCCACCAGCGATGCGAAGCACCGGCACGCCGGCGCCTCCGGGTCCAGTCCGAGTTCCCGGAAGCGGGCGGGATCCACCTCCCGGCTGCGCCACCAGTCCAGGTTCCGCGCGATCCGGTCCACGAGATCCCGCGAGAATCCGAGGACGCGACCCACCTCCCGCACCGCGCTGCGCTCGCGCCAGGTGATCACCTCCGCCGTCAGCGCCGCGCGATCCCGGCCGTAGGTCCGGTAGACGTACTGGATCACCTCCTCGCGCCGTTCATGTTCGAAGTCGATGTCGATGTCCGGCGGCTCATCGCGTTCCCGGCTGACGAACCGCTCGAAGAGCAGGTCGATGCGCTCCGGGTCGACCGCCGTGATGCCCAGGCAGAAGCAGACCGCCGAGTTCGCCGCGGCGCCGCGGCCCTGGCAGAGGATGCCGCGTGAGCGCGCGAACCGCACGATGTCATGCACGGTCAGGAAGTAGGGCGCATAGCCGAGTTCCCCGATGAGCGTGAGTTCATGCGCCAGCAGCGTCCGGGTGCGATCCGGGATGCCGGCCGGGAAGCGCCCGGCGGCTCCGGCCCACGTCAGCGCCGCAAGGTGGGCATCGGGCGTCACGCCGGGCGGGCACACCTCGTCCGGATACTCGTAGCGGATCGACGCCAGCGAGAAGCCCGCCGCCATCTCCGCCAGGTCCAGCGTCCGGTCGATCGCGCGGCGGCCCGCCGCACCGCGCGCGCCGAAGCACCGCTGCACATCCTCCGGATCGCGCAGGAACCGCTGCGCATTCGGAGACAGGCGGAAGCCCGCCTCGTCCAGCGTGCAGCCGCGGCGGATGCACGTCAGGACATCGAGCATCCGCCGCCGCGCTGGATGGTGATATCGCACGTCGCCCAGCGCAGCCGGCGGCACACCGACCGAGCAGGCGAACGCCACATGGCGCTGCCATCGCCCGTCATCACGGCCGTCGAACCGCGGCGACGAGCCGATCGAAAGCGCCGCCCCGCCCCCGCGGAGGCGTTCGACCGCGTCCGCGAGCCCGGCCCCCGGCGCATCGTCCGGCAGCAGCGTGATGAGCAGGCCTTCGCGATGCGCCGCAAGATCATCGACGGCGAGCCGGTACGTCCCCTTGGCCGCGCGCTGCCTGCCGATGCTCAGCATCCGGCAGAGCCGCCCGTAGGACGGGAGATCGCTCGCATGCACCACCACCCGGATCGGATCACGGCAGACCGCGCCGTTCTCCACGGTCGATGGGCGCGACGGCCCCTCCGCCAGACTGCCCGGTGCGAGCGTGATCTGCGCACCGACCAGGAGCGGAATGCCCGCCTGCCGCGCCGCCACGTGCGCGCGCACGACGCCCGCCAGCGAACCGTGATCGGTGACGGCGACGGCGTCGTGGCCCAGCGCCGCGGCGGTCTCGACCAGTTCATCGGGATGACTGGCCCCCCTCAGGAAACTGAAGTTGGTGGTGACCTGCAGGTCCACCCAGCGCGGCGGCCGTGGTCGGCCCGTGGTCGCCGCCGCATCGCGCACCGCGGCGCGGGACCCGGGCGCACCGGCCACGTGGTGCACGTCCGCGGCGCCGGTGCGGCGCAGCGGGTGGGGATGAGAGGCGGGTTCCTGCGGATGCGGCATCGTGCGCACTCGGTGCGAAGGTCACGCCCATTCGCCGTGCAGGAACCACGCGTCGCCTGACCCGTCCCGCCCATGCACCGGCGCCGGATGCGGTGCCGGCGGCGCGTCCGATCCGGGCGCGCCGCCCGGCCCGATCCCCGGCCACGCGGCGCGGAAGATCCACAGCGATCGCCCCCCCTCCTCGCGGATGCGCCGGTACTCGCGCTCCGTGGGCAGCGTCTCCGGGACCCGCCACCACGGCAGCGAGAGATACTCCGGCGCATCGATCGCGACCACCGATCGCGCGTGCGCACTCAGGCAGATGCGGCGCGGCACGCCATCGCCATCACGTTCAAGAACCGGCAGCGGCTGCGGCCGATCGAGGAGACGTGACGGCCGGGCAGTCCGCGGCGTCGCATCCGCACACGTTTCGCGCATCGGCGCGGTGGCACGCGGCCACGCCCAGGCATATCCGGGCGCGCGGCCCGCGGATACATGCACCGTGCGCACCGCGTCATCCCCGCAGCATGCGACGAACCGATCGATGAGTTCTCCGCGCCGGCGGTCGTCCGTCGTCATGCCGGGATCGGCATCCACCTGCGGCGCGGAGGCCAGCAGTCCGGGCAGCGCGTCCTGGGCGGCCACCCGTGGTGCCGCGGCTCGGACGCGGACCCGGATGCCTTCCACACCGAAGCCGAGGTTGGCCCGCTCCATCACCGGACGTGCGATGATCGCCATGTGCCTGGCGCAGACGACCGGCCGCGCGAATCGGACAGGCAGTTCGAGCGGCGATGCATCGGCACGCCGCAGCACAACCACCAGCGCCCGCACGGCGACGCCGCGCCGGGCGATCCGGTCGGCAAGGTCGGCAAGCAGTCCGTGCAGCGCCGTTTCGATCGCCACGGGGTCCCGGACCGGTCCGCTGAAGCATCGCTCCACCACGATCGCCTCGACCGCCGGCACCGGCTCCAGCGGATCGTCGCGCACCCCCAGCGCGCGATCGAGTCGCGCAAGCGCCCGCCCGCCGATCCGGGAGACGAGTTCCGCACGCGGCAGGCGGCGCAGATCCGCCATCGACCGCACACCGACTTCCTCCAGCACCCGGGCTGCCGCGTCGATCTCGACCGCATCGCGCCGGCGCATCTCCGCCGTGACCATGCCATCGGAGGATCCGAACGGTGCCAGAACGGCCCGGACCGGCAGCGGATCGAGCGAGGCCGCCTCATCACCCGGCGGCACGATCGGCACCGCCGCGCGATCCGCCGCGCCGTGATACCGCGCCAGTGCGGATGCGCAGAGCGGCGTGGAGGCAATCGCACCCGCACCGGTCAGGCCCAGGCGGCGCACACGATCGAGGACGCGCGCCGCCAGCGCCGCCTCGCTCACGACCAGCCGGTGCATCCCGGTGATGTCCAGAAGCACGCCGTCGGGCGGATCGACCGCGACCCGTGGCGTGAATCGATGGCACCACCGTGCAAGGCGCCGCAGCGCGCGGAGATCGGCGGCGGGATCATCATCGGCCACCTGCGGTTCCTCCGGCAGCAGCGCCCGTGCTTCCACCAGCGTCATCCCCGGCGTGACGCCGGATGCCATCGAGCGCGGACAGGCATGCGCGATGCGCCGCACGCCTGCGTGCATCTCGACGACCAGCCGGGCCGATGCGGCCCGGGAGCCGGATCGTGCGCGCCGCGCGGACGCCTCTCGGGCATGGCTGAACCGGCGCTCAATCGGCCACAGCGGCAGCCAGAGCGACAGAATTCGATGCATCGTCCCACTCCAGAGTCCATCGGTGCGCGCCGCTGTCATCGACCCCGCCGCCCTGCGGTGCCCGCCGGCGCACCAGCGAGAGGCACCATGCCGGCGCGGCCGACCCGGCACCGTGCGCGGGCGCTCGGCGCACGACCCACTGCGTTGCGCAGGAAAGCGGGCGCATCGCATCCCGCTCCGGGCGCGCCAGCAGGATCAGCGGTGCACGGCCGGCCAGCGCGCAGCGCTCGCCCGCCAGCTGCAGGCGCCTGGATGCGGTCAGATCAACACCCTCGCCATCCATCACGATCACCGCGCATCCGCCCGTCTCCAGCGCGGTTTCCGCGGCACGGCTTCTGCCGGCGGCATCCGGCGCGTCCACCATCACACTCGACCGCACCAGCGACAGATCGACCGGGCGACATCCCTCGGCGGACTCATCATCGATCCCCATCCACCCGCCGCCGTCATCACCACGGCGCCCCGCACACGCCGGATCGGTCCGGTCTGCACCACCGGGCCGCGGCATGAGCACCCATGGCGCCGGCCGGACGCGGGCACCGATCCAGATCACCGCGCCACCGCAGTCCGCGGCCCGCGCAGCAAGGTGCGCCAGCACACAGAGCGGCGCCGCCCATGGCTCGCCATCCAGCCCGATGAACACATGCACCGCGCCGCGGACCAGGCCGCCGTCCAGCACCGCGTCCACGGCGGGCCAGCCCGTCGATGCAGAGCGCCACGGGCCGCACGTGCGCACCGCCGGGGACAGCCCGCCTGCCAGCGGACTCTCGATCGGCCGGATCCTGGCCCGGAGCATGTCGATCACCGCCGGCCGCGCCATGGCCGGATGATAGGGTTCTGTTCGGGTTCCCGCAAGGCCGCAGCGCCCGTCGATCTGCCAGGCGTCCGCCCTTCCGACAGCTTCCTGCGGGGGTTTCGCCCCCATCGGCATGCGTCCGCGGACCGCGTGGGCGAGGCGGATGATCGACGGCTCCCGATCGTGGAGATGCACCCGGACGTGCCCGACGGTCACCGCCCGGCACCCATCCACCGAAGGCCCATGCGGAGAAGCCGGACCGCGTCCCCCCGCACGGTGATCGCGTCATCCACCTGACGCCGACCCGCGCCGCCGACGACGAACGGTCGCCGCGCTCCACCCGGCCAGGAGCGCCATCGCGGCGCCGCCGGGTCCGGGTCCCAGCGCCTGGTGCGTGAACATGATGTCGTCGATGTAGAGCACCGCGTCCGACGGGTCCCGGAGGACCACGCGGTCGAACGGGATGGTCGAGAGGATCCCGCCGAAGCGGGGGTCGAGGCCCCAGTACGGATACTCGCCGATCATCTCGGCCCCGATGAACAATCGTACATAGACCGCCCCGAAGCAGTTGTCGAACGCGAACGCCGTGATCGGCGTGTCGAAGCGCAGATCGACCACATCGGTGAACGTCACGAGGCCGTGGTTGTCGTGGACGCTCGTGTCGTGCGTAATGAACTCCGTCGGTCCGGCAAGATGAGCCTGTGCGAGTCGTGGGAGTGGTCGTCCAGCCACGTGCCGACCGGGTGCTCCGTGAAGGTGATCACCTCCACCCCCGTCGTCTGGCTCAGCCAGAAGTCCCTGTTGTTCGTGCAGATGATTGTGCCAGCCGCGCACTGCGAAGGAGCCGCGAAGAGCACCGGCAGCGCGGGAAGCCGGTGCATGGGTCTCCCTTTCCTCTCGTCGACTCGTTGCCGGCCACCAGTTCGAGGCAGGCGATCAGCGCATGAAAGTCCGGGGCAGGTGCCCGTGCCAGCGCGCGACCACGCGCCATGGCGCTCGACGGCTCGCCTTCGGACGACGCGCATTCCTTCGCCAGCATGATCGCGCACACACCCTGGCCGAATCACGCAACCAGAACTCTCCTGCGGCTCCAGGTCGACGGCCGCATCTTCCGCCGCTTCGATCGCCCTGCGTCGCTCCTCCGCCTCCTGCCGGGCAACGAGGACTTCGGCGGTCACCGATTGCTCCATGGGCACGTCGGGCGTGGCGTAGCAGGACGGCCAGTGCGTGCCCTCCAGCCGCTCCAGGAACGCCGCGCGACGCTCGATGGCCAGCGACCAGCGCGAGATCGCGCGGCGCCCTTCCGGTGCGCCGTGGACCGCAAGCGCCTCGCGCAGCCAGGCGACCGCGTCACGGCACTGCCGGATCCGCTCCCGCTCCAGCGCGTGAACGTCCTGCTGGTACGGCTCCCACTCGCTCTGCGCGAAACCGCGAAGTTCCACGCACCGCTCCATCCAGGTGCGTGCGCGGGCCCGCATCGACGCATCCACCGCGCTGAGCGCCTCCAGTCGTGCCAGGAGCGCTTCCCGGACACCCGGACCATCCATCGCCTCTTCGTTGCCGGCATCGATCACCTGCTGCACGACCTCCCGGAACCGGCGCGCCTCGATGTCCGACGGGCAGAGTTCCGGCCACGCGTGCGCCTGGAAGCGCGCCCGAAGCCGATCACCCAGGCCACCCGGCAGGCGCCCCGGCTCCGCCAGGGTTGCCACCAGCGTGCAGAGGTCCGTCATGCGGCGCCGCGCCAGCGCCAGCGCCGGCGCCGTGCTCGTCCGCAGGCCGCGGTCGTATTCCGCCAGGATGGCGTCGTGGTTGTCCGTCAGGAAGACGCGGGCCACGGAGTCCATCCGGACCGAGTGGATCGACGCGTCCGCGCCGGCCCGCACATCGCGGGCGGCCTGCGCGGACCAGGCGGCGATGTCGGGATCACCGGGGAGGATGTCCGCCAGTTCGGCCGGCGATGCGATCTCGATCAGGGTCTCCACCAGGTCGAACGAGATTGCCGGCATCTGCGTCGCAGAGAGACTCTCATACGGTGCATGGCAGCGACGGCTCCACCACGCCCGCGCCAACCGGACCAGCGACTCGTCGATGGACGGGAGGTACTCGCCGAACGACACCAGCCATCGATCGCCGATACCGAGGAGGTCCCGGCCGAACGCAACACTGTCCTCCCGGAACCGCACCCGAAGATGCTCCAGCTCCGTCCCGAGCGAGAACGTCTCGGTGAGCACGGGATAGATGACATCGCCATCGGCGCGCAGCCGGTCCAGGCGCGCCGCCCGCAGTGCCCGGTCCTCCTCCTGCCACCTTGGCCAGAAGAACTCGTCGAAGAACCGGGTGTGCAGGTCGGAGAGCCGCAGGATCGCGCCCAGGATCACGCGATCGTGCGCTCCGGGCGGCGACGGACAGGTGACGACAACGCCCCGATCGCGCGCGGGCGGCGCGGCGCCGACCTGTCCGGGCACGGCCGCACTCACCGTGACGGCGACGGCGAATGCACTCGACCATGCGCGGACACGCGCCGCTACTCCGGACCGCCGCCGCATGGCTCTGCCTCCGGGTCGATCATCGGGTTCGACTCGCAGTCGGCCCAGACCGTGTCCGCTTCGTGATCGCACGGCTTCGGATCGAAGATCGTGAGACACTTCCCGGGCCGGTACCCGCACTGGCTGCCGAATCCTTCCACGACATCGCGCGCGTGCCAGCCGTCGTCCTGATACAGCGCGACATGCGTCGCCGGACCCCACTCGATCGGCAGCGGCGGACACGCCTGCGCGGGCGATCCCGGCGGGCATACCGTCCAGATCAGGTGGCCGAGCTTCTGACAGCAGCCGCCCTGGAACGGCGCGATCTTCACGCAATCACCGCCCGCGACCGGCGCCGTCACGGAGGCCGGTATCGCCATCGCCGCGATGAGCACGGCGCCGACACGCACCAGGACAGGATCGCTCGACAGCCCCAGGCTCCCGTAGCGTCACAGGAGAGGCCCCGTCCGCATCGAACGCCGCGCGAGCGGGGCTCTCCCAGACGCGGGCGGAGCGTACCCCCCCCCCGACGACGCAAGCCCCGTCCATCGCCAGCCGTGCGAGGCACGTTCCGGGCAATCCCTCGGCGCCCGGATGCGTCATGGGCGGCGTGGACGCATGACGGCGGGTGCTGGTCACGCAGAGCGGGTCATGGACACACCCTGCGCATCCTGCCCGGTCGCGTGGGCGCATCGCGATCAGCGCCGATCGCCTTGGACGCATGGGGGCTGGGGCGCCCCCCTGCAACCACACCCGGCACGCGATGCTGACGGAACGCGCACAGGCAACGGACCCCTCCACCGTGGCCGCGGGCAGCCGCGGGACCATCGAACAGGACGGCAGGACTCCGCGACACCTACGGACACGGTCCGAACCGGCTCAGGATGAGCAGCAGGTCGCTGAAGCCCACGTGTTCGTCATGATCCAGGTCGGCGATGCAGTCCGCGTCCTCCGGGCAGGGACCGAACGCCGCGAGCAGGATGAGCAGATCGCCGAAGTCCACCGCGCCGTTGCCGTCCAGGTCCTCGTCGCAGTCCAGCTGGAGATTGCCCCAGTCTTCCTCCACCGTCTCGACGTTGTGCCACCCGTCGCTGTGCAGTGCCGGATCGAAGTTCGTCCGGTTCTTCGTGATCACCACCCGTGCACCGGCCTGCATCCCGGCGAGCGGCCCGGCGACCGGCTCCAGCACGCCCGGTGCGATCGGCCTGTATTCGCGGAGCACCCCCGCGTCGGCGACGAAGAGGTGGCCCTGGTCGTCGACATCGATCGAGGTCACGGTCACGGCACCGGACAGTTCGTGGTCCTGCACCGCGCCACCATCGAGGAGCGGTATCCGCCACGCCACGGGCTCGCTGTTGAACACCGCCCAGAGCACCGGTTGTGTCGGATCGAGTGCCATCACCGCCGTCTCCACGGTACCGACGGCACCGGGGAGCGGTCTGTACGCGAGCTCGTGCTGCAGCAGTCGATCGTATGTCACGATGGCTCCGGCCTCCGGAAGGAACAGGTGCACCCAGCCACTGGCATCATCCACCGCGAGAGCCGCGACCGGACCGCTCACGGTGAGCCAGGCGACCGGGTCCGGCGGATATGCCGACAGATCGACCGCCTGCACGGACCAGTCCTGCGCGATGTACGCGATGTTCCGGCTGCTGATGGCGATGTCCCGCGGCATCCACGACCAGACGTCGAGCTCCATCGGATCGGTGCCGTCCATGCCGATGCTGTACAGCACCTGCTCGCCGAAACCCTGATCGACGAGACCGTAGATCCGGTTCATTTCCGGATCGAGCGTCCAGACACCCATCGAGCCCGGCGGGCTCGCCGGTGTCGAGCCCGCGCCTGCCCCCCACGGCGTCGCCGCCACGGCGGTGATGAAGATGTGCGCGGTCTCGTCCCAGGTCACGCCCGCCTTCGGCCGGATCTGGAGATACCCGTCAAGCACCCGCCGCAGCGGATCGCCCGGCGTGTTGGCCAGGTTGTCCATCGCGCGCAGGATGCCGTCCTCGAAGGCGAGCCTGGATTCCGTATAGAACGTCCGGTTGACGAAGGTGGACTGCGTGGTGTTCGCCATGTCGTCCGCGGGATCGCGCACGGTGATGAAGGGGTTCGGCGTGCTGCCGCTGAGCATGCCGGTCAGCGTCACGCAGTGCCCGCCGTTCCGCGCGATGACGGGAATGCCGTTCATCGTTCCGATCGTGTCATAGAAGCCGTAGCACAGGGCGACGAGACTGCCGTTGTACGTCGACTGCGCCATGTCCCAGCGCCTGGGCCACCAGGTCGGCGTGCGGTAGAACGCCTGCACCGTGAACAGGTCGAGAGGCACCCACGCCTCGGCACCGGCCAGCCACCCGCCGCCGCCCGTCCCCTGCATCGAGTCGGTGCCCGAGAGCAGGCCGAGGATGAACAGCGAGCCGGTGGCGATGTCGTACGTGTGGCGGTTCTGCCAGATCTGGTACCCGGGCGGTACCTCCGGGAAGCCATGCGCCGCGATGTACGCGCAGATGTTCATCACCGACGCCGGCGCGCAGTACATGTTCCCGCTGTTCGGAAGGCCCGGAACGGACTCCGTCTGGAGCCGCCGCTGATCGAAGTCCGGCATGTGCTTCACGTTGAAGCCATACGAGGTGGTGCTCGCGTAGTGCCGGTACGTGATGTGCCCCATGGCCGCGCTGGCGGTCACGAGCGCCAGGACCGCGCCTCCGGCGGTCGGTCTGCTGATGATGGTGCCCATGGCGATACTCCTCTGGATCGGTCCCGCGCCCCACCCCGGAAACGCAATCGGGATCGGCCCGGCGCAGAGAATCCGGCGGGATGTACACTGGCACCATGGCCTCGACTCCCGCCGACGCCGGCGACGCCGGGTTCTCCGCGACGGTCTATGGCGAGTTGCGGGCGATCGCCGGGGCGTGTCTGCGCGACCAGCCCGCGGGGCACACGCTGCAGCCGACCGCGCTGGTCAACGAGGCCTGGCTCCGCCTGGCGGACCGTCCATTCAGCGATCGCAGGCACTTCGTCGCCGTGGCGGCACGCGCGATGCGCCAGATCCTGGTCGATCACGCCCGGCGCCGGGGGGCGATGAAGCGACGCGGCGACCGTGAGCGCCTGACCGTCTGCGACCCGGCGGCGCCCGACGGACCGGCGCCGCTCGATGTCGTGGCCCTGGACGCCGCGCTGCACGCACTCGCGGCGATCGACGACCGGCAGGCCCGCGTCGTCGAGTTGCGCTTCTTCGGCGGGCTGAACGTCGAGGAGACGGCGGACGCGATCGGCGTCTCGCCCCGGACGGTCGAGATGGACTGGCGCCTCGCCAGGGCCTGGCTCTCGCGGGAACTGTCATGATCGACCGGGCGCGGGTCCGCGCCATCTTCACGGCGGCGTGCGCGGAACCGGACGCCGCGCGCCGGGCGGACCTGGTCGCCCTCTGCTGCGGCGACGACCTCGAACTGCGGACCGAGGTCCTGTCGCTGCTTGAGCACGATGCCCGCCCGGCGATCGATCTCGAACGGGGCATCCAGCAGGCCCACGCGGGTGTGCCGGACCGGATCGGGCCGTATCGAGTCATTGAACTCCTCGGCGAAGGCGGCATGGGCGTCGTGTACCTGGCGGAGGAAGCGACGCCGCATCGGATCGTCGCCATCAAGGTCATGCACCGCTCGCGCCTGACCCCGGCGCGCCGTGCCCGGTTCGAGCGGGAGATCGCGGCCCTCGGGCGACTGCGCCATCCGGGCATCGTCCCGATCTACGCCGCGGGAACGGATGCCGACGGCCAGCCCTACTTCGCCATGGAGTTCGTCCGCGGCCGCCCCCTGCTCACGTGGGCGCGGGAGACGACCGCCTCCATCCGGGCCCGCGTCGAACGCCTCGTCCTCATCGCCGACGCCGTGCAGCACGCGCATGAACACGGCGTCCTGCACCGCGATCTCAAGCCGGCGAACATCATGGTCGACGAGCACGGGCATCCGCGCGTGCTCGACTTCGGGGTCGCCCGCGTACACGAGCCCGGCAGTGTCGATCAGGTCACGATGACCGGCGCGATGCTCGGCACGCTGGCGTACATGAGCCCGGAGCAGGTGGCGGGCCGTGGCGACCGGCAGGATCCGCGGACGGACGTGTATGCGCTCGGCGTCGTGGCATTCGAACTGCTCGCCGGGCGCCTGCCGTACGACGTCGGCAGCGCCAGCCTACCGGAGGCGGCACGCATCATCCGCGAGCGCGAGCCGGATGCCCTCTCCTCGCTCGTGCCGCGGAGCGGCACGGACCTCGATGTCATCATCGGCAAGGCGCTGGCGAAGGAGCCCGCCCGCCGCTATCACACCGCCGCCGCGCTCGCCGACGACCTGCGGCGCTGGCTCGACGGACGACCGATCCTCGCGCGCCCGCCGAGCGCGGCGTACCAGTTGCGAAGATTCGCCGCGCGGCACCGGGCCGTGGCCGTCGCGGCGGGGCTCGCGCTGGTGACGCTGCTTGCCGCGGCCGTCGTCAGTTCGATCTTCGGCATCCGTGCCACCCGCGCGCAGGCGGCGGAGGCACGTCACGCCGCCGCCGCGCGCTGGCAGGCGTACGTCGCGGGCGTCGCCGCGATCGAGTCTGCGCTGCTGGTGCCGGACGTCGTCACGGCGCGGCGCCGACTGGAGGCGCTGCCCGATGCCGCGGATCGCCCGTTCGAGGCCGCGCACTACGCCGGGCAGATGGATGGCAGCACGCACGTCCTGTCCGTCGCGTCACCAGAACCCGGCCGTCCCCACCAGCCCGGGCGACCCGGGCACGACGTGGTCTATTCGGTCGCGTGGAGTCCGGACGGACGTTCGTTCGCAGCCGGAACGGCCGACGGTCGCGTGATCCTCCGGGCGACGGCGGCAGGTCCCGGTGACGAACCCGCGATCGAGCATCGCCTCGACTCGAGCACAGGCGCCGCCGTCCTGACCCTTCAGTACACACCCGACGGCCGCGCGCTCGCCGCGGGCACGAGCGGTGGAACGCTTCTCGTGTGGGACGTCGACAGCGGACGCGAGCGGTGGCGCATGGAGGAGACGTCGTGGGACGCGGTGTGCGCCGCGCGGCCGCATGGAGAGACCGGCATCGGCGGACTCACCTGGTATGCCGACGGCACCCTGCTGGCGGCCGGCGGCGGATCCGGACGCATCGGGATCCTGGACGGCGCGACGGGTGCCGTGCGCACCTGCATCCCGATCGGGCCGGCGGTCATCTGGGACATCGTCGTGGAGGATGACGTGACCCTGCTCGCCAGCACCGGGGCGGGAGAGGTCGCCGTCGCCTCCGTCCCGGAGTCGCGCGTGGTCACGTCGTTCACGGCGCACGCACCGGGCACCACGGTCCTGGCGCGCTCGCCGGACGGGCGGTTGATCGCCACCGGCGGTCGTGACGGCGTCGTGCGTCTGTGGGACCGGGCCACCTGGTCGCTCGCGCGCGTGCTCAGCGGACACCGCGATCGCGCTGCGTCCGTCGCGTTCACACCCGACGGGAGGGCGCTCCTCTCGACATCCAGCGACATGACGGCCCGGCTGTGGGACGTGACGCACGGGAGCACCATCGCGATCCTGACCGGTCACACCGCGGCGACCGACTGCGGTGCGATCTCCCCGGACGGACGGCGCATCGCGACGGGCTCGAACGACGGATCAGTCCGCCTCTGGGATGTCGACGCGCTGCGCGCGGGGGCCACGGTGGTCACGCATGCGGCCGCCGTGACGGCACTCGCGGAGTCCGGGACCGGGCTGCTTCTCTCCGCCGATGCGACGGGACGCGTGCACCTGAGTGACGGCATCGACGGCGCCACGATCGCGACACTCGACCTGGCGCCGCCGATCCGCGCCGCCGCATTCAGCGCCGACGCCACGCGGCTCGCCATCGGCGCCGGCGCCGCGTCGGGACGTCTCTGCCTCATCGATCTTCGGACAGGCGTCCGCCGGGACCTGCCCGCCGGAACGGACGCCTCCCTCTCGCGCCTCTGCTGGCAGGGCGAGCATCTCTTCGGCATCGACGGTGACGGCATGCTCCACGCGTGGCGCGCCGACGGTACACCGCGATGGAGCGTCCCCGCGCATACGGGGCGCGGCGTCGCTCTGGCGGCCAGCCCGGACGGGCGCACACTCGTCACCGGCGGATTCGACCACCTGGCGCGGCTGTGGTCGGCCGCCGACGGCACGGCCCTGGCCACGCTCTCCGGGCACGAGTGGGTGGTCTCTGCCGCGGCCTTCCTGGCGAGCGATGTCGTCGTGACCGCGGGCTACGACGGCACGGTCCGCCGGTGGTCCGTGGGCGGCCGACCCCTCCTGCCGCCGACGACCCATGACCATCCCGTGATCGACATGGCACTCGACCGATCACGGACGCGCCTGGCCATCGCGTTCAACCAGCCGCACCTGGCGATCGTGGACGTCGCCAGCGGCGACCTCGTCGCGACGCTCCGTTCGCTGCGCACGGCGCCGCCGCGCATCACGTGGAGCGACGCCGGCGGGCGCCTGCTCGCCGTCCAGGGATCCGAGGTGGCGGTGTGGGACGATCGCGGTCCCGGACGGCGGGCCGCGGACCGGCCGGCCCTCGCCCGGGCCCGCGCCGTGGGCGCGGAGGTCGCAGCCGCCGCGATCAGGGCCACGGGCGGCGATCATGCGCGGGCGCACGCAATCGTCGCCGCGCGCGCTGATCCTGATCCGCAGACGCGTCGAGCCGCGCTGCACCACCTGCTCGGGCGCGCCCTTGCGGCCGATGCACCGTGACCAGGCGCGCGCACGCACGCACGCGTGGACGAGCCAGCGATCTGACGACGCGCTCGGGCACGCCGCCGTGCATGCCAGCGCTTTCTGAACGCGCGTGCGCAGGGGGGCTGAAGCGCCTCCCTGCAACCCCCCTCGCGGATGAACGGTTCAGGGACTGCCCTGGCGCGCGAATCAGCGATCGCGGACGCGCCGCGCCGGACACGCCGTCGTCGCCGGACGTCCCAACCGCGCGACCCTGCGCCCCATGCGCGCCCATCCGACCACTCGCGCGCCGGCTGACCCCCAACCACCGTCATGCGCGCAAGGGGGTTGCAGGGGGGGCCTCAGCCCCCCTGCGCTCGCGCACCCGGACGGAGATCCGCGTGATCGAAGACGACCGGACGTCAACCGCGGTCCTTGAACGACATCGAGCAATCGAGCGCGCGCACGCACGCGGAACGAGTCAGTGATCTGACGACGCGCTCAAGCACGCCGCCGTGCATGCCATCGCTTTCTGAACCGCGCGTGCGCAGGGGGGCTGAAGCGCCCCCCTGCAACCCCCCGCGCGGATGGATGATTCAGGGACCGCCCTGGCGCGCGAATCAGCGATCGCGGACGCGCCGCGCCGGACACGCCGTCGTCGCCGGACATCCCCACCGCGCGACCCTGCGCCCCATGCGCGCCCATCCGACCACTCGCGCGCCGGCTGATCGCAACCACCCCCATGCGCCCAAGGGGGTTGCAGGGGGGGCCTCAGCCCCCCCTGCAATCGCGCACCCGTACGGAAATCCGCGCGATCAACAGGACCAGACGTCAACCGCGGTCCTTGAACAACATCGAGCGAGTGAGGTCGCGCGCATGGACGACTCGGCGATCTGACGACGCGCTCGGGCACGCCGCCGTGCATGCCAGCGCTTTCTGAACGCGCGTGCGCAGGGGGGCTGAAGCGCCTCCCTGCAACCCCCCTCGCGGATGGACGGTCCCGGGACCGCCTTGGCGCGCGAATCAGCGATCGCGGACGCGCCGCGCCGGACACGCCGTCGTCGCCAGACGTCCCCGGCGCGCGACCCTGCGCCCCATGCGCGCCCATCCGACCACCCGCGCGCCGGCTGACCCCCAACCACCGTCATGCGCGCAAGGGGGTTGCAGGGGGGGCCTCAGCCCCCCCTGCGCTCGCGCACCCGGACGGAAATCCGCGTGATCGAAGAAGACCGGACGTCAACCGCGATCCTTGAACAACATCGAGCGAGTGAGATCGCGCGCGCATGGACGACTCTGCGACCTGACGACGCGCTCAGGCACGCCGCCGTGCACGCCATCGATTTCAGGACGCGCGTGCGCAGGGGGGCTGAAGCGCCCCCCTGCAACCCCCCGCGCGGATGGACGATCCCGGACGCGCCTTCGCGCGCAACGCATCGGTCGCGGACGCGACGCGCCGGACGCGCGATCGCCCCAGAGATCCATCGAGCACTCCGGCGGAGTATTTCAACAGTCTGCGACTACGGCTCCAGGTCCACGGCGGCGTCCTCGGCCGCTTCGATCGCCCGGCGGCGCGCTGCCTCCTCCTGCCGGGCGAGGATCACTTCGACGGGCACCGGTTCCTCCATGGGTATACCCGGCGTGGCGAAATACGACGGCCAGTGCGTCCCTTCCAGGCGCTCCAGGAACGCCGCACGGCGCTCGATGGCCAGCGACCAGCGCGAGATCGCGCGACGTCCCTCCGGGGCACCATGCTCCGCCAGCGTCTCGCGCAGCCATGCGACCGCGTCACGGCACTGCCGGATCCGCTCCCGCTCCAGCGCGTGGATCTCCTGCTGATAGGGCGCCCACTCGCTGTGCGCGAAGCCGCGGAGTTCCACGCATCGCTCCATCCACGTCCGCGCGCGGGCACGCATCGCGTCATCCACCGCGCGGAGTGCCGCCAGTCGCGCCCGCAGCGCTTCGGGGACACCCGGATCAGCCATCGCCTCTTCGTTGCCCGCGGCGATCACCCGCTGCACGACCTCCCGGAACCGGCGCGCCTCGACATCCGACGGCGCGTACTCCGGCCACGCGTGCGGCTCGAGTCGCCTCAGACCGGTCGCCCAGTCACTGGGAGAGCGCCCCGCGCTCGCGTGGCTACCAGCGCGAGAGGTCGTCCATGCGGCCGCGCCATGCGGCGCGGGGCGCCGTGCGGGACTCCATCATGCGCCCGTACTGCGCGATCAGGGTCTCCGGTGGCGCCGTGCTGGTCCGCAGTCCACGGTCGTACTCCGCCATGAGGGCGTCGTGGTTGTCCGTCAGGAAGACGCGGGCCACCGAGTCCATCCGGACCGAGTGGATCGACGCGTCTGCGCCGGCCCGCGCATCGCGCGCGGCCTGCGCGGACCAGGCGGCGATGTCGGGATCACCGGGGAGGATGTCCGCCAGTTCGGCCGGCGATGCGATCTCGATCAGGGTCTCCACCAGGTCGAACGAGATCGCCGGCATGCTGCTCGCGACACCGTTCTCATAGCGAGCATAGCAGCGACGGCTCCACCACGCCCGCGCCATTCGGACCAGCGCCTGGTCGATGGACGGGAGGTACTCGCCGAATGCCAGGAGCCACCGGTCACCGATGCCGTGAAGGTCCCGGCCGAACGCCACGAGATTCTCCCGGAACTGCACCCGCAGTGACTCCAGCTCCTGCCCGAGCGAGAACGTCGCCCTGAGCACGGGATGAATGACATCGCCATCGGCGCTCAGCCGGTCCGTGCGGGCCGCCCGCAGAATCCGGTCCTCGTCCTGCCATCTCGGCCAGAAGAACTCGTCGAAGAACCGGGCGTGCAGGTCGGGCAGCCGGAGGATCGCACCCAGGATCGCACGATCCCGCGCTCCGGGCTCTGGCGGACTTGCGACGACGACGAGCCCGCGATCGCGCGCGGGCGGTGCGGCGCCGACCGGTCTGCCCGCAGCCGCGATCGCCAGGACGGCGACGGCGAGCGTGCTCGACCGCGCGTGGGCGGGCGACGCTACTCCGGGCCACCGCCGCATGGTTCCGCCTCCGGACCGATCATCGGGTTCGACTCGCAGTTGGCTGTCTCCTCGTCATCCTCGAAGTCACACGGCTGCGGATCGAAGATCGTGAGGCACTTCCCAGGTTGGTACACACACTGGCTGCCGAATCCCTCCACGACATCGCGCGCATGCCAGCCGTCGTCCTGATACAGCGCGACATGCGTCGCCGGACCCGCCCAGAGCGGCCGCGGCGGACACGCCTGCGCCGGCGATCCCGGCGGACAGATCGTCCAGAGCAGGTGGCCGAGTTTCTGACAGCAGCCCCCCTGGAAGGACGCGATCGTCACGCAGTCACCGCCCGAGGCCGGTGCCGTCAGGGAGGCCGGTATGGCCATCACCGTGACGAGCACGGCCCCCACGCTCGCCAGGACAACATCTCGCGACATGACATGACTCCCGTGGCGTCAAGGGCCACGCCCTGTCTGCGCCGAACGTCGCGGGAGCGGGCGGCCCTGAGCGCGGGCGTGAGTGTACCCCCCCCCCGCCGACGACGCAAGTTCCACCGGTGCTCGTCCGGCCCGGCACATCCGGGCCCATCCCGACGCGCCAGGCAGCGCCATGGGGGGCGTGCGGGTGGAGGTCCATTCCGGGCACATCGTTGACACATCTGTTCGGGAACATGGGTGACAGATCAGGCGTGGACGCAGGCCCCCTGCCCACGCGCGCCTTCGACGCGTCGAAGCACGATGATCCCTGCGCGTGCGTGCGTGCGGATCCCGCGCAAAAAAGCCGCGCCCCCGCTGGGATGAGCGTGACGGGACGCGGCAAAGTTGGCCGGGATGGTCAGGCGGACACGCCGAAAGCGTCGCTACTCCGGAGCCCGCTCCAGGGAGAGGATGCGCGGCATGTCGCCCGGTCGGTTGACCTGGCTGCGGTCGACCAGCATGACGTAGCGCTGGTCATCGAGGATGTACTCCGGATCCGTGGCATCCCACAGCCCGGTGCGCGGGTTCCGACGGACGCTGCGCAGCCGGAAGTACACGGTGAACGTGTCGCTCCGGGTGGTGACCAGGTTCGCTGCGCCGGCGACCAGCAGGTTCTGCTCCTCCACGTCCCCGCCCACCCGATCGCCGTCCACGAGCGCGCGATTGAAGTCGGTCACGTCCGTGGAGATGAACGCCGCGGCCAGCCGCGGATCGGTGCTGTTGAACGGGTTGCGGCCGGCGAAGTCCGCACGCCACGAATCGGCGCGAGCCAGGCTGTCGCCGGACCCGACGCCGCGGACCATGTTCGCCGGCGCCGAACGGGTGAGCAGCAGCAGTTCGCCGACCGACGCCATCCCGCGCTCGGCACGCAGTGCCGCCGTCCGCCCGGCATAGTTCGGCCCGCTCACCTGGTCGGTGCCGGCTTCATCGATGCCGTAGAACCCGGTCCGGATGAGAGAGTCACGGTCGTTGTTGAACCGTTCACGGAAGCTCACCACCGCCTCCGGGAGCATGATGCGCGGGAAGCGGTCCTGCGTCACAGGCAGGTACGGCTGCGGCCCCGCGTTCGGTGACGCGACCGCATGCACCATCTTGTACCAGTGCGGTACGGCCCGCATCACTTCGACGGTCGCGGTATTGAGGTTGATCAGTCCCGGCGCACCGCGCCCGCTGAAACCCATCGCATTGCCGAAGGCGAAGTTGTCGTAGACATCGCCCTGGTCCGGGCGGTACGCGAGGCCGGGCCCGTCGCAGACGAACGCGTCCAGCAGGCGGCTGATCGCCGGCATCGGCGGCTGCGCGTGGCGGAGTTCGGTGAGGTCCGCCAGGGTGCCGCCCCCCGGCACCTGTGCCGCGGCGGTTCGAACCTCGACGCGTCCGCGCCGGACGTTCGTCGCCGAGTTGTCGACGAGATTCGCATCGACGAGCAGTTCCGAGAACGTGTGCGTCGTTCCGCTGTAGCGCCAGGGAACGGTCGCGTCGCCGGTCTCGATGAACGCGAGTTCATGACCGTAGAGCCAGAGGTTGAGCACCTCGCCCACCTGCTGGAAGTCCGCACCCTTGTGCAGCATCTGGAACGGGAAGCGAAGCCGGTCGGTCGCGTAGAAGCCCTTGTCCGGGTACGACCAGCCGAGACCCGTCGGCGGCGAATAGCGCGGCCCGAGCGGATCATTCGCGCGGTTCATGTCGAAGAACGTGGGCTTGCGATGCCAGACGACCTCCGTCCGCGCGCCGTTGATGTTGACGGACTCGCTGTAGGGCCGGGTGAACCACGGCACCCGCTCCGTGCCGCCGGCATCGAAGTCGGTCGCGCTCTCCGGATCGTCCGACAGCAGGAAGAGATTGCCGCGCCGCTGGCCTCCCCCCGCCGGGAACATCTTCCCGGTGCGAAGGTCCTCGGGGAACGGGCGATACGCCGCCGCGCCGGGATTCTGCACGGTCGATGAGATCGGTGCAAGCGACGAATCGGCGGGCGCGGTGATGTCGAACTCGCCGATCACGAAGCGCGGCGCGCGCTCGTTCGAGTCGACGAAGAGGTCGCTGAGTGCTGTCTGGAGCGTCCGGCTCCCGTCGGCGTCATGACCGAAGGCACGCGTCCATCGCCGCCACTGCATCCAGTGCGTCCGGGTGAACGGCTGGGTGCCGGGTGACCACTGGGCAGAGCATGGGAAGGTCCCGCTGATGGGATCGGGCAGCGACAGGTCGTTGTACCTGGGCGGCGCATTCCCGCCGCACGGGTCGCCGGGGTCACGCGGCCCCATGTTGCGGACCTCGGTCGTGAAGCTTCGTGCGTCGTTCGCGACCGGCTCCGCGCGGTCGATGACGACCGCGATGCGCTCCGGGTCCCCCGCCACCGGCGGCTCGAGGCGGCGCAGCACGATCGAGTGTGTCCCGGCGGAGACCTGGTCGTACCGATCCCGGCGCGTCGGCCAGGGTGACGGAATCACGCCGTTCAGGAAGAGCCGCCCGACATCGACGAAGATGGTGTCGTCCGGGTGGTCCTCGGGCAGGATGTCCAGGAAATCGCGGATCCGCCGCTTGAACTCCCCGTCCGCACCGCCCGCGCCCGGTGCCGAGCCACGGAATGTGTCGTCGATGGCATAGAAGATCATCGTGCTCGGCCGCTCCTCGGTCGCGGCCGGGAGTTCCGTGATGCCGAGTGACGCGGCGACGTTCGTCAGCGAGATGGGCTCCGCGCCGAAGAAGACCAGTTCCAGTTCCTGGTACTGCGCGCCCGCCTGTCCCGCCGGCGGCGACAGCAGGATGGGCTCCGGATAGGGATTCGCGATCTGGACCACCGCGATCGACGTGCTCAGGCGAGCGCCGCTTTCGTTGGTCTCCAGGATCATCCGCTCGCCGGCGTTGTCCCAGCCCACGTCCGGGATGACGAACATCTCGTACAGGTGGCCGACGAACGCCTCCATGATGAACGGCTGCGGCTTCATGCCCAGCATGCGCACCGCGGGATCGGCCTCCAGGTCCTCGCCCCACTCGGGAAGCGGGATCGCGCCGCCGAGGCGCCCGGGCGTGATCCCGGGGGTGGAGGGATCGCCGTCCAGTCGCGCGATCGGCGACGCGCTGCGCGCCGCCAGGATGTTCGCGGTGAGGCCTGCGGCCAGCCGGCGCAGCCGTCCAACCTGGGCCGCGGCCGGATCGGTGTACGTACCGAAGTACGATCGCCCCTCCTGCTCCGTGCCGTCGCTGAAGACGTTGCACAGCAGCAGCGGCAGCCGCTCCCAGATCCGCAGTTCACCATCCGGCAGCGGACCGGTGTAGAACGGATCCATTTCCCGCAGGTCGACGCGCGTCCGCGACTGCGCCATGAAGCGGTCCCGCACGCCCGGGACGCCGGACTCCTCGAGCAGGCGGATGCGCTCCGGGAGCCGCACCCGGCGCTGACCGGGATTGAACGGATCGATCTCGGTCCAGCGCCACCAGAGCCAGGGCGGCAGCAGGTCGTTCCGCGTGCTGCTGTACACCGTGAGCTTGCGGCGATGGTCGTGGAGGAGTTCGTTCAGGTTGAGGCGGCCAAGGTACCGGGACGACTCTTCGAAGTTCGTATGCGCCCGCAGGACGGCGCCGTTCCGGACACCGCCGGTGAAGTCCTGGGCATTGAGCGAGCGCTCGAACCGCGTGTACAGCCACGGCATGTTCTGGCCGTGGAAGAGTCGCAATTCCAGTTCATCGGAGAGCGTGAACGGCGTCGGTGTCATGATCGCGCCGGAGAGGTCATCGAGCGTGAAGCCGTCACGGTCGGGGTCGAACGGGCGGCTGCCCGCGCGGAGCCACGCCAGTCGGCGCTCGCGGGCGGTGCCCAGCGGTGCATCCATCTGCGTGACGCCGCTGATCCGGAAACCCCGTTCGATCAGGTGGTCCGCCCAGCGGACGCGGTTGAAGACGATCTCGGCATTGGTGCTGCCGTACGGGTTCCCGGAGGGATACTGGCCCGCGACCGTGTCGAAGAACGGCTCGCGATGGCGGACGATGTCCAGGAAGCCCGTGTTCCAGTTGCCTGCCACGTTGGGAAACCAGGTGAACGGCGTCGGCGGGAGCACGTTCTGCCCGACCAGCGCGAGATCCGACGGCGTCTCCCCCGCCGCGGCGCGGGCGAAGAAGCCCTGGTTGACCACGTCGATGTCGGAGATCTGCCCCGCGTTCGCGGCGATGAAGCCGGGCCGGAAGCGCCCGGCGACGTTCGCATTGAGCTTCCCGGCGTTGTCCACGACCGACACCGCGACCAGGTGGATCACGCCGTCCGGCGTCGGCCCCGGCAGCATGTGCCAGAGCGCATCGGTCATGCCGTCGCCGTCGGTATCGGCCAGTCGGCGCTCCACGTGCCAGCGCGGGGTCCCGTCCGGCCAGCCCGGATCCACGTTCGGTGCCGTGAATGCATCCATCGGCCGCTCGCCGGCCTCCAGGCGCACTCCGTCACCGTCGAGATCATCGAGGTCATACAGGTTGAGCGGAACGGCCAGCGGGAAGCGGTACGTCGTCGCGTAGTTGAAGAACCAGTTGTTCCATCGCGTGTTGAACCCGTTGAAATCGAACCCGCCCGGGAACCGCGGATACCCGGTCGACTGGTTGAAGTTGATCGACAGGAACAGCGGCACGTCCGGGTCCTGCGTCGAGTCGAACGCATGCAGCCACTGCTCGACCGGCACATTGAGGTCCCAGATCACGGACCCGAGCACGTCGGTCAGGTCGGCGACCACGCGGATCCCGTTGTCGTCCCGGCCCAGGTACGTCAGGTGCCGCCACCAGCCGAAGGTGTCGTGCTCCGGCGTGAAGCCGCCGAAGTCGATCCGCAGGGGCTCCGTGTCGCGCAGCCATCGGGTGTCGCCGAAGCCCGGGTTCCCCACGGGGTTGCCCTCGGCCAGGCCGGTGAATCCGTTGGGCGCGCCGCGTCCGGCCGGCCAGATGCCTTCGATCTGCCCGGGAAGTTCATCGGGCCAGTTGGTGAACGGAACCACGTGGAACGGCGCGACGTTGAACGGCAGGCTGCCGTCGAAACCGTACCGGACGGCGTCGGCCCGGACCGGCAGCCGCTTTCGATTGGAGTCAAGAAGCTCGGCGGCGGAGAGCGACGTGTCGAAGTCGATCTCGCGCACGAAGAGTGCGTCGCCGATGATCGAGGCCACCCGCTGCGCCACCGTCTCGAACGCGCTGTCGCGCACGGCGGCCTGCCGGAATGCCGCGGCCGTATCCCGGCTGGTCTGCGTCCGGACGATGAACGCCGTGGCAAGAATGACGAGCAGCGCCAGGATGGCCGCGGCGAGAATGATGGCATTGCCGCGGCGCGACCGGCCGCGCATACCCTGCCTCCGGCGTCCGTTCACTGTCTCAGAATGCGGCTTGGACATCGCGTGCCTGCTCACTTCTGCGGTCTCGTTCCCGCTCAGGGCGACGGCGCCCGCCCCGGAAGTTCGATGATGAATTCGATCTCTCGTCCGCGCTCGATCGCCAGCGCCTGGTCGTGCAGCGTGATCGAGATGCGGATCGCCGACGGCCACGGCGTGTAGCCGAGCGTGGCGTCCGGGACGCCGTTCGCGTTGAGCGCGACGGTCTGGTTGAATCCGAAGATCGCCTCGTAGACGCGGACCGGCGTGACGACGGTGTCACCGGTGTTCCATGACTCGATGTTGCCCGGGAAGATCGTGTCCGCCGGATCCCACCAGTCCTGGTCCTCTGTCGCGAGGTCCGGGTCACCGTACGGATAGACCGCCCGGGACGCGTCACGCAGGCCGAACCACGGCTGTGCACGGTCCTGTCCGACGACTCCCTCCCGTCGCGTCCGCACGCCGGCGTATCCGGACTCCGGCAGCGCGCCGGTTCCGTGCCGCCACGTCCAGTCGATCCGCACCTGCGAACAGTTCGGACTGAGCACCGCCGATGTCTGTCCCTGGTGGATGCGATGCGGATGGAGGCTGACGCGCTCGGCGCGTGGCCGGTAGAAGAGACTGTCCGCGATGACCGCGTACTGCGAGTCGTTCACGCCGCTCCAGGGCCGCAGGCCGGACGGCTGACCGCCGTTCCATCGATAGAGGATCCGCTCCCGGACCGCCTGCATCTCCGATGCGGCGGCGTCCAGGCGACCGCTCGTCACCACCGGGTTGTACCCGAGCACCGGATCGTCCAGGAAGATCGTGAAGTAACTGGAGACCTGGTTGAGATAGACACCCTTGGTCGACGCCCCCGCGCTGTTGTAGTCGTCATCAAGCAGGAGAATCGGGTCGCGCACCAGCAGCCATCGCCTCGCATCGTTCGCCGGGAACACGAAGTTCTGGACGGCGCCACTGGCCTGGTACAGGCTGGCCCCCGAGTAGAACCGCGCCCGCGCCTGCACCGGGTCCGGCGACAGGGGCGAGCCCGTCCGCGTCCATGGATCGACGGGACCTTCGGCGTCGACCGCGGTGACCGGCACCGGGACGGCATCCGGAATCACCTGCTGCGGGTACTGCCAGCCGTGGCCGAAGTACACCCGTGCCATGGTGGACTGTCCCTTGCGGTTATCGCCCTGCCCGATGCGGTACACGGACGCCGCCTGCAGTCCCTGCGTGAAGAAGAGCATCTCGTCGGCGCGGATCACCGCGTCGCGCGGCAGCGCCGGGTTGATGAGTACCGCGCCGTTCGCGTCGTTGCGGACGGCGGTGTTGCGGATGCCGAACACGCCCTCGTGCGAGAGGCGCCGGAAGTCCTCCCGGAGCAGCTGCTCGATTGCCGCCGCCTCCTGGAGCACCTGCGAGTTGCCCTCGCCGAGACTCGTCACCCGGCTCGTCGTCGAGAAGATGCGCCCGACCGCCACGAGGACGCCGATCAGCACCGCGAGTGCGACCATCATCTCGGTCAGCGTGAACGCCGCGCGATGCGGACGCCTGCTGGATGTTGCATGCACGTCGCGCATCTCAGAGCTCCTTCACGACCACGTACACCGGCGTCAGGCGCCGCTCCCGCCCGTCACGCTGCGGCAGGTACCAGATGCGCGACACGACGCCCTGGTTCACGTAGAGGTCGGGCCCCGGGATCGTCGGATCGGCTGGGTTGTAGAACGCCACGGGATCGAAGAATGCCGGCGTGATGTCCGCGAAGAGCCTCGGCGGAACGGGCCGCACGAACTCCACGGGCCCGTCCTCCGCCCGGCGCTGCCGTCCGACCAGCACGCGGTTCACCCCGCCGTGCTGATCGAGAATGATCTGCCCGGGCAGCTGCCACGCATACCGGTCATCGTCCAGATCGAACGGATCGCCCGGCTGCGTGCCGGGGGCGAATGCATCGTCGTCGCGCCGCACGGGATCGAGGCCGTAGCTGTTCCAGGCGCCGGAGAACAGGGTCAGGTCCAGCGCGATCGGCAGCGGCGGCACCCCCGGGCTGCTCGGGTTCGGCTGGACGACGTACCGGATCGGGCCCGCGCCGACCTCGGTCGCGCGGTACACGAAGATCGCCACCTCGATGCGCCCGCCGATCCGGCGGAACATGCACTCCCAGACGAGTTCCGGCGCGGCATCGCGGCCGAGCGGGTAGTAGCGTTCCTCCTGCGTGATCAGGACGCGTGGCCGGTCGAGTCCGTATTCGGACCGGCTGTACGGAATGCCGCTGTATGGCGGATCCCCGGGCACCCAGTCCCACGGGAACGCCGGATTGCCGTCGATGTCGACCACCGTCTCCCACGCCGTTGCCGCGCCGGTCGCGTTGAAGAGGTCGATCGTGCCGGGTGTCAGGAAGTCGAAGCCCGCGGGGACATCGAAGATGAACCCGGGCCGGAGCCACTGCCAGTCACCCTGCACGCCGTAGAACGGCGCGACGGCGCCGAAGTCCTCCGGTCGCACCCGCGTCCGGAGCAGCGCCAGCGCGTTCTCCGCGGCCAGCGGCCCCACCACGTCCTCGGACGCCTGTCGCTGCTGGTAGATCCCCGCGGGCAGAAGCGCCGCCACCGAGATCACTCCGATGCCGAGTATGGCGATCGCGAGAAGCAGTTCGACGAGCGAGAAGCCCCCGCGTCCGCATGATCTGCGTCGTCCGGTCATCGCATCGCCACCCCTGTGTATCTGTTGAACTGGATGATCGTGCCGCGCCGCGCGATCCAGCCCGGCACGGCCGTCGTGCCGAGGAGTTCCGTGTAGCCGGCATCGGTATTCCAGTTCTGAAGTCTCAGTTCTCTGGCGCGATCGTCGTCGTAGACCGCGATGAACGCCGCGTTCGTGACGAACGACTCGTCGTCCTCGCGCCGCTGGTCGAAGAGTTCCGGGTAGTCCGTCCCCGGCGGCTGATCGCCGCCACCCGGGTCCGTCGTGTATCCGAAATCCGCGCCGCGATGACGCTGGAGTCCGTCGTTGTTGAAGTCGACGAACACCGCGTTCGCATCGTTGATGGCGTTCCGCGTGATCACCCGTCCGCGCTCGTCGAACATGACGCCGACCATGGCGCCGTAGTTCTGTCCCTGGCCGGCCGGGCTGGCGGCGGCCGCGACAAGGTCGACCTGCGTATCCCAGACCAGGTCGTCCAGCGAGTTCGTCTGCAGGGAGAAGTACTGCGGCGCCGCGACCTTGATGCCCCGGGGCAGCGTGCGCGGCGCGACGTCCGTCATCGGGACGAATCGATCCACGACCCGCGTCGTGTTCGCCGGACGGTTGAAGACGAAGGTCTCACCCGACCACTCCGCGAAGACCACCTCGATCGACTGCACGCGCCCCTCGAGCCGCGGCCGGAAGACGACCAGCGTCGGCCGGTTGCGGCGGATGGCCAGCGCCCGGCCGAGGTCCAGCGACGCCGTCACCCCGTTGATCCCGGTGGAGATCCGGCTGTCCCGCGCGATGGTGGCGTACGCCGTGATCGTCACGACGGCCACGATGGCGATGATGCCGATCACGATGAGCAGTTCGGTCAGCGTGAAGCCGACCGCGCGACGTGTGCACGTGCGTCTCATGGCTTCAGCACCTCGTACGAGAGGATGTTGTCCTCGGCCTGCCGGCGGTCCTCGTCGGTCCCGTCCAGCCGTCCGAACCGCCGGTCCGGACCCGCCGACACGAAGACGACCCGTCGCGACCGGGCGATGCCGTAGAGGAACTCCGCCACCGTCCGGACCGTGCCGTCCTCGTCACGAAGCGTCCCGTTCACGCCGTCCGACGCGAACCACGTCCCGCCGGGATGCACGGCGCGGATCGGCGTGCCCCAGGCGTCGAGCACCGCGCGCTGCCCGTTCATCGTGCGGACGGTGCCGTCCGGGTTGGGCAGCCCCGACGCGAACAGCGTCGCCAGCTGGCCGGCCACGGGGTCCGGATCATCCGGCGACACCGCCGTCACCCACACCGGCGGCTGCGCGGGATCGAGTTCCGTGAGGAACTCCGGGTCGATGCGCGCGACCAGTTCGCGCACCGGCGGTGCGCGCATGATGACGCGCAGGATCTCGGTGACGGTGAGCGCATGCGGCTCGCCGGCGTACATGTCATAGACGTCGCCGTTCGCCATGAACGGCCCCCACGAGAGCCTGCGCTCCGACCGCGTCTCCCACTCGGCGAGCGCCGTATCGAGGAGCTGGATCGTCGTCCCGGTGCGCGTCACCTCGCCCCGCCGCGCGAGCGCGGTCGAGACGGTCACCGTCAGCGCGACGAGAATCGCGATGATGCCGACCGTCACGAGCATCTCGACCAGGGTGAACCCCCGCCGGCCGGACGCAGCGCGCCGGCGCGAGGACGACAGGTCCATCCGGGTGTCCCTGGTCATGGCCCCACCTCGACGATGTTGTCTTCGTTGTAGCCGGGTCCGCCCGCCGGGAGATCGTCCCGCCGGCGGTTCGACGAGTAGAGCCGATCGGGCCCCGGCGAGAAGATCGCGAACGACGCGGACTCCAGGCGCCGGCTCGTGGTCGTGTCGTTGTTGAGGAAATCCGGAACGCGTGCCGTCACGGTCTCGGACGACGAGACGCTCCACGGCCGGAGCCGGAAGATGTCCGAGAGGCGCGGCTGCGCATCGAGATCGTTGATGGTGCCGTCGGCGTTGTTGTCGGTACCGGCCCCCCACGTCGCACCGGGCGCGCCCGGCGGGAAGAGACGGCGGAAGTACTGCAGCGGCGAGCCCCAGACATCCACGATGACCCGCGGCGCGGTCTCGTCGTACGCCGCCTCGCCGGGCAGCGCGGCCAGCGGTCGCCCGTCGGCGGCGTACCCGGCGAATGACCCGAGCATCCGGGCCGAGGGAATCTCCAGGTAGGGACCGAACACGGGGCCACGCGTCGCCGGGCGCCGGTCCGCGACGGACCAGCCGCCGCCGTCCCAGTCCGTGGCGCCCCCCCACACCCCATCGGGACCCGGTGCATAGATGCCGCGTCCGAGCCCCGGACCGCCGTCGGCGTTCCCGAGGAGGAACTCGGGGAGCGAGACGACCGAGTACCAGCTCTGCATGCTGAGCCGGTACGCCCCGAGAAGCGGATTCGTCGCGCTCGGAAGATTCGGCGGCGGGCTGTAGGCGCGCGGCTCCGTCCCTCCGTTGAACTCCCGCAGCACCGGCGGGAAGTATCCGTGATCCTTCTCGAACTGCACGAGCGCCCGTGCGATCGAGGCCATCAGGCTCCGCGTGCCGGTCACCTGTGCGGTCCGGCGCGCGTAGGAGACACTGACGATCAGCAGGCTCAGCAGCAGCACGATGATCGCCACCGTGATGAGGAGTTCCACGAGCGTGAACGCGCGGGCGTGCCCCCGGGGCACGGGCCCGCGGGCCGCCGGATGAGGGAACCGGGTTCGGATCGTCATGCGCGGGCCTCCGGCCTCAGAGCTTGCCGCCCGAGACGCTCTCGATCATCTTGACCAGCGGAAGGAAGAGCGCGAGCACGATCGTGCCGATGATCGTGCCGAGCACGACGACCAGGAGCGGTTCGAGCATCGAGATCAGGCTCTGCACCGCGACGTCGACCTCTTCGTCGTAGTTGTCCGCGATCTTCATGAGCATGACGTCGAGGTCACCGGTCTCCTCGCCGACGTCGATCATGTTCACGACGATCGAGTCGCAGACCTTCGACTCGCGCAGCGGCGCCGCGAACGTCTCGCCCTCGCGGATGGAGTCGTGCACCTTGGTCAGCGCCTTCTCGTACTGGTAGTTCCCGGACGTGTCCCGGGTGATCATGATCGCCTCGAGGATCGGCACGCCGGCGGAGATCAGCGTGCCGAGCGTCCGGGTGAACCGGGCCACGGCCGTCTTGCGGATGAGCGGGCCCACCACCGGCAGATGATTGCGCAGGATGTCCGTGGCCGCACGCCCGGGGTTCGTCATCCGGATCAGCTTGAAGAAGAAGAAGATGATGAACGGTGACGCGAGGATCCAGACCGCGCCCGGCACCACCTGGTCCTTCGACGCCTTGCCGGCCACCCACATGCTGGTGTTGGTCAGCCAGACGGTCAGGGCGGGGAGTTCGACCTCGAAGTCCGTGAAGATCTCCTGGAACTTCGGGATGACGAACCACATGATGCCGGTCACGATCAGGACGGCGATCAGGATGACGACGACCGGGTAGATCATCGCGCCGATGATCCGGCGGCGCAGGCGCTGCGCCTTCTCCATGAAGTTCGCCAGGCGCTGGAGAATCACATCCAGCACACCGCCGACCTCGCCCGCGTTGACCATCTTGCAGTAGAGCCGGTCGAACGCCTTCGGATGCTTCGCCATCGCGTCGGAGAGCGTAGAGCCCGCCTGCACGTCCTCGCCGACACTGGAAAGAATGGCGCGAAGGAGACCGGGCTTCTGCTGCTGCTCCAGGATCTGGATCGACCGCAGGAGCGGCAGTCCGGCGTCCTGGAGCGTGGAAAGCTGCCGCGTGAAGAGCGTGAGCTTCTTGTTGCCCACCTTCCCGATCGCGAGGACGGGCATTCCCTTCTTCTTCTTCCGGACCTTCCGGGCGCCGCCCTCCTCCAGCTTCTGGCCGGTCCTGACCTTCTGCTCGCGGACCGCGGTCGGGAAGAATCCCTGCGACTTGATGCGCTGAATCGCTTCCTCGGAGGACTTCGCTTCGATCATCCCCTTCTGGGGCTTGCCTGCGGAATTCAGCGCTTCATAGGTGAACGTCGGCATGGTGTCGGGTCTCCGTCCCGGTCCTGGCTCATTCCTCGACGATGGTCTCGCGGACGACTTCGTCGATCGTGGTCTGCCCTTCGAAGATCGAGAGCAGGCCGGACTCGCGAAGGGTCCGCATGCCGCGCTTCCTTGCCTCTGCGCGCAGCACGTTGGTCGATGCCTGCTCCATGACCAGTTCCCGCATCCGGTCATCCATCTTCATGATCTCGAAGAGGGCGCGGCGGCCGCGGAATCCGGTGCGGTTGCAGGTGTCGCAGCCGCGTCCGCGATGGAACGTCCGGCCTTCCATCTCGCCGCGCCGGATCTGGAGTTCCATGAGTTCCTCGTCGGTGGGAACGTACTCCTCCTTGCACGGCAGGCAGATCCGCCGCACCAGCCGCTGCGCGATGATCGCCTCGATGGTCGCCGTGAGGAGGAACGACTCCACCCCCAGGTCGAGGAGCCGGAGAATGGATGACGGTGCATCGTTGGTGTGCAGCGTCGTGAACACGAGGTGGCCCGTCAGCGATGCCTGCACGGCGATCTGGGCCGTCTCCAGGTCGCGCACCTCGCCCACGAGGATGATGTCCGGATCCTGGCGCAGGAACGATCGGAGCAGCCGCGCGAAGGTCAGTTCCTGCTCCGTGTTCACCTGGCACTGCACCAGGCCGTCGATGTCGTACTCCACCGGATCCTCGGCGGTCAGGATCTTCGTCGACGGCTCATTGAGTTCATTGAGCGCGGCGTAGAGCGTGGTCGTCTTGCCCGAGCCGGTGGGACCCGTGACGACGACGATCCCGTTCGGCCGGCGGATCACGTCCCGCACCGTCTGGAGTTCATCGTCCCGGAGGCCGATGCGGTCCAGGCTCAGCTGCACGTTGCCGCGATCGAGCACGCGCATGACCACGGATTCGCCGAACATCGTCGGAAGCACGGCGACGCGGAGATCGATCGGGGCGTTTCCGACCGTCAATTCGATGCGCCCGTCCTGCGGAAGCCGGCGCTCGGCGATATCCAGGTTCGCCATGACCTTGATGCGCGAGACGATGGGCATCGCCAGGTGGATCGGCGGCGGCACCATCTCGTACAGCACGCCGTCGATGCGATACCGCATCTTGAACTCGCTCTCGAACGGTTCGAAGTGGATGTCGGACGCCTTGTCCTTGATCGCCTGGAGCAGCACGAGGTTGAGAAGCCGGACGACCTTGTTGTCCTCGGCGGCGGTGGCAAGGTCCTCGAGATCGATCGAGTCCCCGCGCCCGCGGAGCTGGGCGAGTTTCTGATCGCTGCCCAGTTCCTCCATCATCTTGAGCATGGAGGTGCCTTCACCGCTGTAGTACTTGCGGAGGACGGCATCGATCTGGTCCGACGGCGCCACCACCGCGTCGACGCGGAAGCCCATGAGCAGCTTGAGATCGTCGACGGCGCGGAAGTTGTCCGGGCTCTTGAGCGCGACCGTGATCGTCCGGGTCCTCGGCTCGAAGGCCAGCGGAGCGATCTGATACGTGTTCGCGGTCTCCGCGGGAACGGCGTCGATCGCCTCCTTCGGGATCGCGTCCGCGTCGATCCGCACCATCCGCATGCCCGCCTGGCCGGCGAGTGCCTCCAGCACATCCGCCGCGGTCACCGCGCCGCTCTCGATGAGGATCTGCCCGAGAAGGACGGCCTGCCCCTTCTGGAGCCGCGTCTTCTGCAGGGCAAGCGCTTCGTGGACCTGCTCGCGGGTGACGCGCCCCAGTTTCGTCAGCACCCGACCGATCCGACGGCCCTTCATCTCCGAGGGATCGAGGACCGGCTTCTCGCCCGGAGCAGAGGGGGATGTCGCCATCGAGGACTCTCCGGCCGCCGGCGGTGGTCAGCACGCGTCCGGCGGAACAGGCCGATGACAGTCCGCCTCGTCGCCCGGCGGCGACGATCGGGGGTGTCACACAGGGCAAGGTACGCGAGTCTGATCCCACATGATCCACAATTGCCGCACCGCAGGCAAAGGCCACATGGATTCTGTCGCGTAGAAGCCCCCGCCATCGTGGGTCAGTCGTGCATCGACAGGCCGGCACGGAACCGTGTCGCGCGTCGCGCCGGGACGCCGCAACGGCATCGTGCCGGACGCTCCGACCCGGGCCGTCTCCAGGCGCCTCTTCCCCGCGCCGGCCCCCACCGGCCGGGCGCCCGCCCACCCGGTCACTCACTCAGGGGACTCGTCCAGTTCCTTGCGGCCGACCTTGCCGCCCGAGCGGTGGACCTTCTCGGTGAGTTCGCCGGGGTCCTTGCTCTTATCGATCATCTCCTCGGCGGAGATGGTGCCCTGCGAGTAGAGGCTCCAGAGGTGGTCGTCCAGGAGCTGCATGCCGAACTTCCGTCCGGTCTGGATCGCCGAGTCGATCCGGAAGGTCTTGTTCTCGCGGATCAGGTTCGCGATCGCGGGGGTGACCACCAGGAACTCGTAGGCGGCGACGCGCCCCGGTCGGTCGACACGGGCCAGCAGCACCTGGGAGAGGACGCAGATCAGCGACACCGAGAGCTGGACCCGGACCTGGGCCTGCTGGTTGACCGGGAACGCGTCGATCACGCGGCTGATCGTGCCGGCGGCCCCGGTGGTGTGGAGCGTGGCGAACACGAGGTGGCCGGTCTCGGCGGCGCGGATCGCGGCCTCGATCGTCTCCAGGTCGCGCATTTCGCCGACGAGGATCACGTCGGGATCCTGCCGGAGCACCCGCCGGAGCGCTTCCGAGAAGCTGGGGACGTCGATGCCGACCTCGCGCTGGTTGACCACCGACTTCTTGTGATAGTGGTAGTACTCGATCGGGTCCTCGACGGTGACGATGTGCCGGTCGAGCCCCTGGTTGATGTAATCGACCATCGTCGCGAGCGAGGTCGTCTTGCCGGAGCCGGTCGGTCCCGTGACGATGAACAGCCCGCGCGGCCGCCGGATCAGTTCGCGACAGATGTCCGGCAGGCCGATCTGGTCGAACGTGAGCAGCTTGTTGGGGATGAGTCGAAGCACGATCGAGACGTCGCCGCGCTGCCGGAAGACCGCGACACGGAACCGGGCCTCGGTGCCATAGGCGAAGCCGAAGTCGCAGCTGCCTTCCTCCTGGAGTTCCTGCTGGCTCCGTTCCGGTGTGATCGACTTCATCAGCGCCACGCAGTCATCGGAATCGAGCACCTTCGTGTCGATGTTCCGCAGAGACCCGTGCAGGCGGAGCGTCGGCTTCCGCCCGACGGAGATATGCAGGTCGGACGCGCCCTGGCGGATCACGGTGTCAAGAAGCCGGTCGATCTGGATCGTGGACATGTCGTGTGTGTTCCGATGAATCGCGGGTGCGGGGTCCGCGCGGTCAGATGTCGACGTTGGTGGTCAGCAGGGCTGCGGCCTGGGCGTACTTGGCGACCTCGGCGGGCGTGGTCGCACCCCTGAGAATCTTGAGCTTGCCGTCATTCACAAGGGTCCGCATCCCGGCCCGGATCGCCGCCGCGCGGATCCGGTCGATGCTCGCCCGCTCGAACGCAAGTTCGCGGATCTCCGAGTTCATCTTCATCAGTTCGAAGATGGCCTTCCGTCCGCGGAATCCGAAACTGCCGCACTGCCCGCAGCCGATCGGCTGGCGGATGTCGCCGCCGAGGCGATCCTCCTCCGTGATCCCCACGAGGCGCAGCATCTTCTGATCCGGCGTGGGATCCGGCTTCGCGCAGCTCGTGCAGAGCATCCGGATGAGTCGCTGCGCCATGATGGCCTGGATGGAACTCGCGACCAGAAACGGTTTGACGCCCATGTCGATGAGCCGCGTGATCGCGCTGGGGGCGTCGTTGGTGTGCAGCGTCGAGAAGACAAGGTGGCCGGTGAGCGCGGCCTGGATGGCGATTTCCGCGACCTCGCGGTCCCGGATTTCGCCGACGAGGATGACATTCGGCGCCTGGCGGAGCATCGACCGCAGGATGGCCGAGAAGCTGAGGCCGATCGACTCCCGGACCTGGCACTGGTTGATGCCGTTGAAGTTGTACTCAACGGGATCCTCGGCGGTGATGATCTTCTTGTCCGGCCGGTTCAGGACATCGAGCGCCGAGTAGAGCGTGGTCGTCTTGCCGGAACCGGTCGGTCCGGTCACCAGGAAGATGCCGTTCGGCCGCCGGATGATCCGGTGGAACTCCTCCATGTGATCCGGCTCGAACCCGAGATTCAGGAGACCGATGCGCACGGACTCCGGCCGGAGAATCCGGAGCACCACCGATTCCCCGTGGTATGCCGGACAGCAGCTCACGCGGAAGTCGATCTGCGATCCGTCCACCGGAAGCTTGATCCGGCCGTCCTGCGGAACGCGGCGCTCGGCGATGTTGACCCCGGACATCAGCTTGAGACGCGCGAGCAGCGCCGACTGCATGCGCTTGGGCAGGTTGTCCCGGACATGGCAGACACCGTCGATGCGGTACCGCAGGAGCACCCGGTCGGCCATCGGCTCCACGTGGATGTCCGACGCGCGGTTGCGCACCGCTTCCGAGATCAGCCGATGGACCAGCCGGATGATCGGCGCGTCCTCCCCCGCCGCGATGTCGATGGACGCGTCGACCGATCGGTCGACCGTCACGTCCACGGATTCGGTGACCAGGGAGTCGTCGGAGGCGAAGAGGCGATCGGAATCCTTGCCGCGCCCCTTGCCTTCCAGGAAGGTGCGGATGGAGTCGCGGGAGGCGATCGCGGTCTCGATCTCGGTCCCGAGACGGAAGCGGAGCAGGTCCAGCAGTTCCAGGTCCAGGGGATCGTGGATCGCCAGCCGGAGGCGGCCGCCGCTCCTGCCCAGCGGAAGAATCAGGTGCTTCTTCGCGATCTCTTCCGGAATGAGCGCCAGGTCGATGCGACCGGCGCCTTCCCTGGAGTCCAGGTCGATGAACTCCAGGTCGAACTGGGCGGCAAGCGCCTTCGCGACATCGACCTCGCTGCAGAATCCCGCCTCGACGAGCGCTTCCCCGAGCCGCTTGCCGGAGCCGCGGGCGATGCCTGCAGCCTGCTCGATCTGCTTCTCCGTGATCCGCCCCCACTCGAGCAGGATCTCGCCCAGCCTCTTTCTCTTGCGCGCCATCAGCTCCGCCGTCTACCGGGCCTGGTCAGTGAGGGCTCGCCCGGCAGGCCAGTGCGCCGGGAGGCCGGGATCGGGATTGCCACGAATCGCCACGAATCGGGTGCACAGGCGCGGGCACGACATCGGACTTCCGGGCCGCGGAAGTCATGGCGCACCCGCGCGAGGCGTCGTAGTATGCTCGCCGCGACCCCCGATCGCAACGGGACGCGCGCCGCGCCGGTCGTCGGGCGGTGCGGTGCGCCCATCCACCCTGTGCCCGCCACGTCACCCTGACCGGTGTGCGTGCCCCCGGGCACCGGACCATCCGCATGGACGATCGCGCCGTCCGTATCACCCATGGCTGATGACCGCAGTGCACAGGTGCCATCCGGAACGGGCGCTGCCGACCGGCCGGCGGTGCCCGCGGGACGTGATGCCCCCGGCCACCCCGGGACCGCACGACGCCCGGCCACGGTGACGGAGGTGCGCGATGCATGCCGGATCCTGATCACCGCCGGACCGACACACGAGCCGATCGATGCGGTCCGGTACATCGGCAACCGGTCATCGGGGCGCATGGGCATCGCCCTCGCGACCGCTGCACACGCGCAGGGCCACCGCTGCACGCTGCTCCTGGGGCCGACGGACATCGCCGTGGATTCGCCGGTCGGACTCCGGCGGTTCCGCACCGCCGCCGACCTGGCGGTCCTGCTCGGCGAGGAGTTTCACCATTGCGACATCCTGGTCATGGCCGCCGCCGTGGCCGACTATCGCCCGGCGCTCCTTCTGCCGGGGCGCCCGGGAGAGGCCGATCTCTCCCCCGGCACACCAGGCCGCCCGGTGTCCGGCGCCGAAGGCAAGATCCGGCGGATGGACGGCCCGCTGACCCTGGTGCTGGAGCCGGTTCCGGACCTGCTCGCAGCCGCGGCCGCGCGGCGACGTCCCGACCAGACCGTCGTCGGCTTCGCGCTGGAGCGGGTCGCCACGGCCGAGGAACTGGTCCGCCTCGCGCGCGAGAAACTGGCGCGCAAGTCGATCGACGCCATCGTCGCGAACCCGCTGGAGACCATGCAGTCCGCCTCCATCGACGGCGTGCTCGTGCACGCGGATGGAACCGTCGAACGCCCGCCGCGAGCGCCGACCGCGAAGGACGACTTCGCGGCCTGGCTTATCCGCGTGCTCGCGGCCCGGTGGAGCGCCGGGAACGCCCGGCCGGCAACCGCCTGACCGAGGGGATCAGCCGGGCATCCGCCCGAGGAACCCGGGCACGTGTCGGATGACCGTCGGCAGGTGGCCTCCCTCCCGGGGCGCCGCCTGAGGAACATCCCCCGCCCGGCGCGCGCGCGACGCGCGCTCCGGGCGGGGGAGATGCACGCTGATCAGATCGATGCGGACGTCCCGCCCCGTGCGCCGGGCGAGATCGCGCGCCGAGCGACGGAGCGCGCGGCGCTTGTCCGCGCGCATCTGCCGCTCCGCGGGCAATCGACCGCGCGTCGTCTTGACCTCGACGATGGCAAGCTCCCCGGACGGCGCTATCGCGATCAGGTCGACCTCGCGGCAACCGAAGCGCCGGTTGCGCGCCAGGATGCGGTAGCCGCAGGCCCGCAGGTGGATCGTGGCCAGCCGCTCGCCCTCCGCGCCGGTCCGCAGATGGGTCGCCGCACGCGGCCTGCGTCCCGGTACGCGACCGAGCACGCGCCCGAGCAGCGGCCAGCACCAGGCGCATGATGCCAGCCACCGGCTCGGCGCCCTGTTCCGACGCCGCCGGACATCGCCCGCTCCCCGCGCTGCCGTCACGCGCACGCCCCCTCTGCGCTCGCGGCCGCCGGCGCTTCACCGCCCGGCCGGCACGATCGCTCACGCCGGCGGCGCGTACCGCCGCACCGCGATCTCCAGCAGCCGCTGCGCCATCACGCCGCGCGGATCGTAGATTCCGCGCCGCAGCAGCATGTCGGAGTACCGATCCTGCTCCTCGAACCGGCGGACGCGCTGGAGTTCGGCCGTCAGCAGCCGCTGCACCTGCGCGTCGTAGAGCGACCGTCCCGCGGGCCGCTCGATCTCCAGGATCGCCACCCACCAGGTGAACGGACCGACCTGGATCGCCGGCGTCACGTCACCGACCGCCGAAAGCGACCGGACCGCCTGCGTGAGTCCCTCATCCTGGAACTCGATGGCGTCCAGCACCCCTTCCGGCGCCGGGAAGCGCTCCCAGAACCCCTGACCGGTCCCCAGCGATTCCGCGACCTCGAGGAACGGCTCGCGTGCCTCGTGCAGGCGCTGCGTGATCGCGCTGATCTCCGCCTCGCGCCCGGCACTCAGGATGCGGATCCGGCCGAGCGAGACGACCGCGGGCGGGAGGAACTCCCCGATCCTGCGCTCGTACGCCCGTTCCACGTCACGCCATGACACGATCACGCGAGGCTCAATGCGTTCGCGGAACAGTTTCCTGATGAGTTCGCTGTCGCGGATGCGCTCCAGGTACGCATCCAGCGATTCGCCGGCTTCCGCCTGGATCTCGCGCTGCGCACGCTCCACGCTGCCGCCGCCACGACGGGCGGTGACGACCTCGCGCGTCTGCTCCAGCCAGCCGCGGAGCCCGACCTGCTCCTCCGGCGTCAGCGAAGCCTCGGCATCCGCCAGGAAGAGCGCATTGAGCACGACGATCTGCAGCCGGTCCGTGATCAGTCGCGCCGCGCCCTCCACGAACTCCCGTCGACCGCTCCGCCGGGCCAGGGCGCGCAGTTCGTCCTCCATCTCTCCGAGGAATCGATCCGCGAAGATCGGCCGGCCGTTGACCTGTCCGACGAGACTCTCCACGAGAAGCCGGTCCCCGGGCTGCACGGTGTGCGCCCACGGCGCCGCCGTGGCGGCCTCCCGCGATCCCTCGACCGACGCGCTTCCGCCCGTTGCCGGCGCGGTCGCCTCCGGTCCGCCGGCCCCCAGGCGCACGCCCGCCCGATCCTCCGTCTCTTCGGCACGGGCATCCCGGTGCCGGGGCACACGGTCGCCGGCGGGAACCGCACCGGGCGATGTCGGCTCGACGCCGGAAGCCGCGATGAAGTCGGTCGCGGCCACCTGCATGGCGTGCACCGTGCGCACGTCCCCCGGGCGACCGGCGCTGCACGCCGCCACGAGTGCCATCGCCGTCGCGGGCAGCGCGGCGCGAAGCGCGCGGTGCCCGACATGCGCGGATGGGCGGGTCGCGCACGCCGCTTGCAGCGGCGCGGAATCGATGGGCATCGGCATCGGCCGGATTGTAAACCGATCCGGCACGGCGCTCCGGGATGCGGCCATCTATCTATACTGGCCGTCCGCCGCGGACGGAACCCCGCATCGCGGCCGTACCAGGAGCACCCATGATCGACGCGAGCGAGCACGCCGGCGAGGAGAGCCCGGGCCTGCACATCGACAGTGACTGGAAGGCGCAGGCGCAGGCGGAAAAGCAGCGACTGGCCGCGCAGGATCGGACCGCGGGCAGGGCCGGGGCCGGCGCCGGCGCGCCGGGCGCGCCGACCGGCGGCGCCGGCGAACTCCCGCCGGCGGACTTCCCGACCCTGGTGAACATGCTGGCCACGCAGGCCGCCATGGGCCTGGGCGCGGTCGCGGATCCGCAGGGGCGCGGCGTGATGATCGACCTGGAGGGCGCCCGCTTCAGCATCGACATGCTTGCCCTGCTGGAGGCGAAGACGCAGGGGAATCTCACGGCCGAGGAGAAGAGCGAACTCACGCAGATCCTCGGCGAACTCCGGACGCGCTACGTGCAGGTCACGCGCCTGCTCGCCGAACAGATGTCAAAGGCGGGCGGCGCGGGCGTGATTCAGCCGTAGTCGCGCGGAGGCCGCCTCGCGCCGACGAACGTCGCCATGCCGGGCACCGGTCGAACGGGGGGCGCCCTTCCGTTCCCCCACCCGGCCCCTCGTCCGCCGGACCCTTCGCCGCTCCACCCCATCTCCGGAGTCCGCTACGTGACCGCTTCCGCAGATCAGCACCAGGTCCCCGGGGCCCGCGCGCACGGAACAGGGGCGTTCCGGTCGTGCCTGGACCGGCACTACTTCCTGCTTCGCCGGCTGCACTCCCTCTCGGGCGTCTTCCCGATCGGCGTCTTCCTCTTCCCGCATCTCACCACGAACGCATCGATCGTCTGGGGGCGCATGCTGACCCGCCCGCGCATCGACCCCGATGCGCTCGGGGCGCTGCCGCACGCCGGCGTCGAGACATTCCAGCATGAGGTGGCGTTCATCCACAACCTCCCGGCGCTCCCGCTCATCGAGTGGGGCGTCCTGTTCCTCCCCATCCTCTTTCACGCGATCCTCGGCGTCTGGTTCGCCATGTCGGGGCGGATCAACGTCGATCGCTACCACTACCAGGGGAACTGGCGGTACACGCTCCAGCGCGCCACCGGCTACCTCGGCATCCTCTTCATCTTCCTGCACATCACCAGCCTCCGGTTCGGCTGGGAGTACGGCGGCCTCATGCCTGCATTCGACGGCAAGGCCGCATCCAGCAGCGTCGCCGTGCACTTCCAGCAGAGCCCGCTCGGGCTCTTCGTGCCGCTGTTCTACCTGGTCAGTTCGCTGTCGCTCATCTTCCACTTCGCCAACGGGCTCTGGACCGCCGCGATCACGTGGGGCCTGACCGTGAGCGTCGCGGCGCAGCGCCGGTGGGGAGTCGTCTGTATCGCGATCGGGATCCTGCTTTCCGGCCTCGCGGTCGCGGCGATCGGAGGCTTCCTGTTCCTCGATATCGACCAGGCCCGCGCCATCGAACACCTCCTGCACTCCGGCGCCGCGCCCGCGGCGGTCACGTCGCCGGGCGGCTCCTGAGCCACAGTCCGATCGGAACACCGAGTCATGAGCGCACACTCCGACCGCAGAGTCATCGTCGTCGGTGGCGGCCTTGCCGGACTTGCCGCCACCATCCGGATCGCCGAGGAAGGCATCCCGGTCGACCTCTTCTCCCTGGTCCCGGTGAAGCGGTCGCACAGTGTCTGCGCGCAGGGCGGCATCAACGCCTGCAACGAGATCTCGCGCCAGCAGGGCTACAGCGAGTACATGCACTTCGATGAGACGGTCTACGGCGGCGACTTCCTGCAGCACCAGCCGCCGGTCTACGAGATGTGCCACTGGGCGCCGAGGATCATCGACCTGCTCGACCGGATGGGCGTCCCGTTCAACCGCACCGCGGAGGGACAGCGGGACCTGCGACTCTTCGGAGGCTCGCTGTTCAAGCGGACCCACTTCGCCGGGGCCACCACCGGGCAGCAGCTCCTTTACGCGCTCGACGAGCAGACACGCCGCTGGGAGCACGAGGGGCGGGTGGCGAAGTACGAGCACTGGGAGTTTCTCCGGCCGGTCCTCGACGATCACGGGCGCTGCCGAGGCATCGTCGCGCAGGACATGCGGACCATGCAGATCCGCGCGTTCCGCGCGGACGCGGTGGTGATGGCGACCGGCGGGCCCGGTCTCATCTTCGGAAAGAGCACGAACTCGGTCATCTGCAACGGCGGCGCGGCCAGTCGCTGCTACCAGGCCGGCGCCTGGTACGCCAACGGCGAGTTCATCCAGGTCCACCCCACCGCGATTCCCGGCGCGGACAAGCTCCGGCTCATGAGCGAGTCCGCGCGCGGTGAAGGCGGCCGGGTCTGGGTGCCGCGGCGACCGGGCGACGCGCGGGATCCCCGACGGATCCCCGACGACGAACGGTGGTATTTCCTCGAGGAGAAGTACCCGCGCTACGGCAACCTCGTCCCGCGCGACATCGCGACGCGCGAGATCTTCGACGTCTGCGTGAACCAGGGTCTCGGCGTCGGCGGCGGCAACATGGTGTACCTGGATCTCACGCATCGATCGCGCGAGTACCTGGAGCGGAAGCTCGGCGGCATCATCGAGATCTACCGGAAGTTCGTGGGCGAGGATCCCTGCGAGGTCCCCATGCGGATCTTCCCCGGCGTCCACTATTCCATGGGTGGACTCTGGACCACCTACACGCCGAAACCGGACCTGCGCGGCATGGAGTACGGCGCGCCGGACTCCATGATGACGAACGTCGAAGGCCTGTACGCCTTCGGCGAGGTCAACTACCAGTACCACGGCGGCACCCGCCTGGGCGCCAACGCGCTGCTCTCCTGCATCTTCGACGGCCTCTTCTGCGGCCTCGGCGTGGCGAACGCGGTCCGTGACGGCGCCCGGAGCGCCGCGCAGGACGCCGCGTCGATCTTCGACGCGGCCAGAGCGCTCGAGCAGGACCGACAGGACCGGCTCATCGCCTCGGCCGGCGACGAGAACCCGTACCGGCTCGGGCGTGAACTCGGCGACGAGATGACGGCCTGCTCGACGGTCGTGAAGACGGAGTCGCGCATGCAGCAGGGCATGGCGAAACTGCACGCGCTCATGGACCGGTACCGCCGGATCTCGCTCTCCGACACCGGCCTCTGGACGAACCAGGCGCTCTCCTACGCCCGCGCCCTCGGTGACATGCTCATCCTTGCCGAGGCGATTCTCCTGGGCGGCATCGAGCGGCGCGAGTCGCGCGGCTCCCACTACCGTCTCGACTACCCGGAACGCGACGACGCGAACTTCCTCCGCACGACGGTCTGTGCCTTCGACACGGCATCGGGCCGGCCGGATCTCCGCTTCGAGGACGTCCCCGCGGGACTCGTTCCACCACGGGCGCGGACATACGGCAAGGTCCACACCGCCGCCGAGCCCGCCTCCACGGCACCCGTGTGACCGTGTCCGGACGATCGCGGGCGACGCGGTGCGCGGTCCACGGGGTCACCGCTCCCGATCGCCGACCGGCGCGGCACCCGCTCGGCGTCCGAGCACCGTGACGATGACGGTCCCGACGCCGAGCGCCGCGAGCACGAGGACCGCCGCGAGGGCCAGCGTCGGCAGCATCGGGTCGGGCGTGTGGCCGGTCTCCGCCTGCCCCTCGTCGATCGCGCGGCGCAGGATGACGCCCGCGCCCCCCGGCGCCGCGGTGGGATCCGCGTCGCGCGTCGATCCGGTCTGGACATCGTCGATCATCGTGCGCATGGGCCGTGCTCTCGAGCGCCGCCGGGATCCGCCCGGCAAGCGGTTCTGCGCCGGTTCAGTCCAGCGGTTCAGTCCAGCGGTTCAGTCCAGCGGTTCAGTCCAGCATGAGTGCGACCGCGAATCCCATCAGGATCGTCGCGGCGATCGGGATCTTGCAGGCGGATCCGGCAATCCGCCCGAGCGTCGCCCACAGCGCCGGCCGCAGCGCGGCACCGGTGCGGAGCGAAGGGTCGCCGAGTTCGAAGATGAATGCCCCGGCGAAGGTGCCGGCGATCGCGCCGAGCAGCGTGCCGACCAGCGGGATCGGAATGAACGTGCCGAGGATCGCGCCGCCGATGCCGCCGATCACCGCGCCGATCATGCCCCGTCGTGTCCCCCCGCCCCTGCGGACCCCCAGTGCCCCGAGCGCGAACTCCAGCAGTTCACCCACGAGGGCAAGGACGATCGCGGCCGCGAAGAGCCACAGCGGAAAGAGCGGCGCGGACGGATCCTCGCGCCACAGGCCGTCGGTGAGTTCAAGCAGGATCGCGGTCGCGATGATGATCCACGCGCCGGGAACGCCGATGACGATGCCGGCGACGGCGGCGCCTCCCAGCAGCAGCAGCAGCGCGACCAGCGTGATCTGGATCGTCGTTTCCATGGCGGCACGTCCCTCGGGTTCAGACCAGGTCCGCCAGCACGGCGTCTGCCAGGAGAATACCGCGCGCCGTGAATCGAAGGCGGTCCTGCACATGCTCGAGCAGTCCGCCGTCGACCGCCCGCGCCAGCGCCACGCGCCGCGCGGCACCGCGCGCCGTCTGCAGGAGTTCCTCGACCCGCGCCACCGGCATGCCTTCCAGAAGCCGCAGGCCGAGCATGAATGACTCACCGACGGCTCGATCCGGCTCAAATGTCTCGAATCCCGTGATCGGCGGCGGACCGTCCGTCATCAGCCATGCGTCGATCGACGGACGGTTCTTCCATCGCGCGCCGCCGGCATGGCCCGCCGCGCCCGGGCCGAGCGGCCACCATGACCCGTTGGTCCAGTAGAGCACGTTGTGCCTGCATCGCTCGCCCGGCCGCGCCCAGTTGCTGATCTCGTACTGCTCGAAACCGGCCTGCGCCAGGCGGTCCCGCACGTGCTCGAACATGGCGGCCTCCGTCTCCTCCTCCACCCGCCCGACCTCGCCCCCGGCAAGGCGCGCCGCGAGCGGCGTTCCGGGTTCATAGACGAGGCCGTAGCAGCTGAGGTGGGACGGATCCAGCGCGAGTGCCTGGTCGATGTCTTCCGCCCAGTCCTGCAGCGACTGGCCCGGAATCGCGAAGATGAGGTCCAGGTTGACGCGCACGATGCCGGCGGCGCGCAGGTGGCCCACGGCCCGGCCGACCGATGCCGGATCGTGCCAGCGTTCCAGCATGCGAAGATGCTCGGGGCGGAACGACTGGCAGCCCACGCTGACGCGTGTCACGGCGGCGGCGGCCAGCACGTCGGCGATCTCCGAGGTCACCGTCTCCGGGTTCGCCTCGACCGTGATCTCCGCGTCACCCGCGAGCGGGAGCGACCGCACCGCGGCCAGCACGCGCCGGAGCCGGGCGGGCGCGAGCAGCGTCGGTGTTCCTCCACCGATGAAGACGGTGTCGATCGGCGCGCGCAGGTACGGCCGGATCCACGCGATCTCCCGCTCAAGGCGGTCGACATACGCCTCCTGCCGGTCCCGCCGATCGACGACCGAGTAGAAGTCGCAGTAATGGCACTTGTGAAAGCAGAACGGAACGTGCAGGTAGACGCCGCGGACCGCCGCGGCCGCGCCGGCCAGCGCGGCCGCGCCGCCAAGGGCGTCGAGGATCGACTCCGGCGATCGAAGGGGCGATCGAGGCGCCTCCTGCGGGAACTGCCGGAGGTGGACGACTGGTGGACCGGCGTCGGACATGGCGGGGTCGGCGGGCTCGGGTCGTGGCCGGTGCGGCGGCAGGGCGGCCCGGATGCTATCCGCGCCGGCGCTGTCGTCGGACGGGAGCCGCGGGATTGCCGGGCGGCGCCGGATACCCGATCATGCACCTGATCACGACCCGCATCGATACCACCCCCGGACTCCGGCGCCGGTGGCCCGACGGCGGACCAGGCGATCCGACCGAGAGATCGAATGCAGTTCCGGCTGGACACCCACCTGAGAGACGGCTCTCGCCTCAGTTTCCTGATCGCGCGCCCGCAGACGACGGTGGGGCGCCGCGCGGCATGCGACATCCACATCGCGCTGCCGATCGTCGAGCCGCTCCACTGCTGCATTCACTGGGACGGCGCGACGGTCCTCGTGCTCGAGGATCACGGCACGCGGCTCGGCACCCGCGTGAACGGGACCGCCGTCCACCGCTGCCTGCTTGCCGGCGGCGATCGCATCGCGATCGGACCCGTGGAGTTCATCGTCTGCGTTCTCGACCCCCCGGCAGCAGCGGCAGGCGCCGCGGATGCCGAGCGTCGGGCGGCGCCGCTCGTCGAAGTGGAACCCGGCGCCCGCCGCACGCCCGCGCGCCGGTGACGCCGCGCGGCACGCCATTCGCCGGTCGCGTTCAGGTCGGGCCGGGACCCGCGGCGGCCGCTCCGCCGTCATCGCGCCGCTGCGGGACGATGACCGTGGTCCCGCAGTTGCGGCATCGCACACGCTTCCCCCGCGCCGATACGGGCACGGACAGGATCCGCTGGCAGGAGAGCGCCGGACACATGATCCGGATCGATCCGGGCACCGGCCCGGCATGACCATCGGCGGCAGGTCGATCTGTCCCTGGCTGTGACACAGCGTGGCTCCCTCTGCGCCCGTGCCCCGTGCGGACACGATCACCCCTCAGCATCGTCCTCGGCGGGGCGGATCTGAAGCATCATCCCGGCGACCGGCCGTCAGCCTTGACGGATGCACCGCCCGGTTCGTAGCCTTGCCGTTTCGGCGCCCTCCTATCGGACCTGTGTACGCGCGCAACTGTCTGTGGCCCCGGATCGGATGAACCTCTCGGCATGAACCACGGCCCGGACTTCACACGCAGCACCGCCGTCATCGGCCTCCAGTGGGGCGATGAAGGCAAGGGCAAGGTCGTGGACCTGCTGGCGCGGGATCATGACGTCATCGTCCGCTACAACGGCGGCGCCAATGCCGGACATTCGATCGTGATCGGCGGCGAGCGCTACGCGCTGCACCTGATTCCGGTCGGCATCCTCTCGGCCGACCGGACCTGCGTCATCGCCAACGGCGTCGTCGTGGACCCGGTCAAACTCCTGAGCGAGATCGACGGCCTGCGGTCGCGCGGCGTCGAGGTCGGGTCCAACCTCCGCCTCTCGGACCGGGCGCATGTCGTCATGCCGTGGCACGCGGAAATGGATGCCTGCCTGGAGGGCAGCGAGGGCGGCGGGATCGGGACCACGCGGCGCGGCATCGGGCCCGCGTACGCCGACAAGGCCTATCGGTCGATGGCGATCCGCGTGCAGGACCTGCTGGAGAGAGACCGGCTGCGCGAACGGCTGGAGGCGATCGCGCCGATCCGCGGCGCTCAGCTGCGCGCGCTGGGATCGACGGCACCCGACATCGACACCGGCGCTCTCCTGGAGACCTTTCTCGGCGTCGGAGAGCGGCTCCGTCCGTTCGTGACGGACACGGTCTGGCTGCTGCACGACCTCGTCCGCGCCGGACGCAGGCTCCTCTTCGAGGGCGCGAATGCCACCCTGCTCGACGTGGACCACGGGACCTACCCGTTCGTCACCAGTTCGCACTGTTCGACGCTCGGCATTCCCGCGGGCACCGGCCTTCCCGGAGCGTGTGCCGGTCGCATCATCGGCATCATGAAGGCGTACGCGACGCGCGTCGGCGGCGGCCCCTTCCCCACGGAGGAGCATGGCCCGGACGGCCACCGCATCCGTGAGCGCGGGCGCGAGTACGGCACGACCACCGGACGGCCCCGGCGCTGCGGATGGCTGGATCTCGTCGCGGTGCGCTATGCCGCCATGATCTCCGGCGCGACGACGCTGGCCGTCATGCTCCTGGACGTACTCTCCGGATTCGACGAGATCCGCGTGGCAACGCGGTATCGTCTTCCCGACGGCTCGAGCACGGACCGCTTTCCGCCAGACGCGCGGACCCTGGCGCGGGTCACGCCGATCTACGAGACGCTTCCCGGCTGGTCCGAGCCGATCGAATCGATCACCGACCGCCCGCGGCTTCCCGAGAACGCGCGCCGCTATCTCGATCTCATCGAGCGGACGGTGGGGACACCGATCACGATCGTGAGCGTGGGCCCCGATCGACGGCAGACCCTCGTGCCGGCAGGCGCCGCGCCGTGAACACGCCCGGCATGGCGGCGCCGCATGAGCGCCCCGATCGCGGCGGAGGCAGCGAGGAGGCGTCATCCGACTCGCCCGCGACGCCGCCGCGCATGCCCGTGCATGTGGCTGTCATCATGGACGGCAACGGCCGCTGGGCCCGGGCGCACGGCCTGCCCCGCGCGGCGGGTCATCGTGCGGGCGCGGAGGCGGCGCGGCGCATCGTGCGCGCCGCAGGCCGCGCGGGCGTGCGCGTGCTGACGCTCTATTCCTTCTCCACGGAGAACTGGAAACGGCCCACGGACGAGGTGGATGCGCTCATGGCGCTCTGCCGCGACTTCCTGCTGCGCGAACAGGACGAACTGCGGCGCGAGAACGTCCGCTTCCGGCAGATCGGCCGGCGGGCGGGCCTTCCGCCGGACGTGGTCCGCTCGATCGAGGAGGTCGAGCGGCGCACCGCCGACGCCACCGGCCTGGACCTGGTCGTCGCGCTCAACTACGGCGCCCGGGAGGAGATCGTCGACGCCGTGCGGGCCCTCGCCCGGCGCGTCCAGGCCGGAACACTGCAGCCCGATGCGATCGACGAGGCGACCTTCGCGGCCGCCCTCTCGACCGCGGGCCTGCCCGATCCCGACCTGCTGATCCGCTCCGCGGGCGAGATGCGCGTCTCCAACTTCCTGCTCTGGCAGATCTCGTACGCGGAACTGTACGTCTCCCCCGCGCTCTGGCCGGACTTCACGCCCGCCGACTTCGCCGGCGCCCTCAGGGACTTTGCCGCGCGCGATCGGCGATTCGGTGCCGTGACGCCGGGAAGCGTGTAGGCACCGGACGGCGGCGCAGGCGGGTGCGTGCGCCTCCGGCGGACCGGGGCGCCCACGGACCCGCCGATCACCCGGCTCATCGACCGGTCGGGCACGTCCCCGACGGACATCTCCCCATCAACCGGCCCAGTCGATGCCGATTCCGCGCGAAGAGGCGATACGCGGCATCGATGATCGGCCGTGCGAGCGGCCACGCGGTCCACGCGATCATCCAGCCCCGGCCGATGGCCCGATAGGCGGCGCGGAACGCCTCCATGCCGGTCAGGATGCGCCCGGTGGCGTCGATCGCGTGCATGCGTGCAGACACTTCGGCCCGGTCCAGTCCGTGCTGCGATGCATCGAAGGACGGATCCGCGATGTCGATGAAGCGGAGCACAGCGCGGCGATCCCGCGCCTCCATGAACCGTGCCTCGCGGGCGCACATGGGACAGGCGCGATCCACGAACAGCGTGAGTGTGGCGGTCTCGGGTGCCATCGTGACCGGGGAGCGTAGCACTCCAGGTCCCCACGTCCCGGAATCGCGTCGATCACGCCGACGGTTTCAGCCGGCTCACCGCCATCGGCTCGTGCGATGCCAGGTCATCGAGTCCGAGGAAGGTGTCCCGCCGTCCCCGGAGCATGACCCGTCCCCGACCTGAACTCTTCGCGGCATACAGGGCCTCGTCGGCATGGCGGACGAGCGTCTCCACGTCGGCGGGCTCGCTCAACTCCACCTGTGCGACCCCCACCGAGACGCCGAGCCCGCGCTCCGCCGGCGGGAGGCAGCGGACCATGTGGCCCACCTCGTCCAGGATCCGCCGGGCCGCCGCCGCCGCTTCGGTCGCCCGGGTATGCGGCATGAGGACGCAGAACTCGTCACCGCCGTATCGGGCAACGCAGTCGATCTCCCGGCAGTTCGCGCGGATGACGCGGGCGGTCATCGCCAGGATCTCATCGCCGCGCTGATGACCGACGCGGTCGTTGATCGCCTTGAATCCGTCCAGGTCGAGCATGAGAAAGGCAAGCGGGAACCCGTGCCGGGCGGACTCCGCCCATGCGCCGTCGAGCATCATGCCCAGCCAGCGCCGGTTCGAGAGCTGCGTGAGTTCATCGGTCCGCGCGGTGTGCTCCAGGCGCTCGATCATGGTCTCGAGCTGCCGGTTCTTGATGGCGAGTTCGACCAGCGACCGGCTGAGTTCGCGATGGAGCCGCTCGTTCTCCGCCCGCACGCGCTGGTGGGCGATCGCCTTCTCCAGAAGGACCGGGAGTGTGCTGAGCGTGCCGTCTGCCATCGCCAGGAAGTCACTGGCTCCGGCCCGGATGGCCTCCGCCGCGATCTCGGCATCCTCGACCAGGCCGAGCATGACCAGCGTCACGTCCGGACGCACGCCGCGCAGAAACGCGATCACGTCGAACGCGGACGCGCTGCCGAGGTGGCTGTCGGAGATCACCAGGTCGACAGCGGCCAGGTCCGCCGCGTGCAGTTCCGCGAGCGACCGGACGCGCATGATGTCCGGTGTTCCGAATCCGTCGCCGTCCGACCACACCGCGCGGGGACGCATCGCGAGGAGGTTCCGGCCGAGTCGATCCAGCAGCGAAGGAGCCGCGCCGGAGAGGACCGGCTCCATCGAGCGCAGTTCCGAGCATTCGGACTGGATGATGAGCATCCGCGGCGGCTGGCCGGGCGGGCTCGCGCTGACGGTCTCCTCCGGAATCCGGTGCGACATGGCACAACGGTCGATTCCAGACCTTCGTCCGGCAAGTCAGGCGATCGCATGCGGTCCATGTGCCGCGGTTCCCGGACGCGCCGGCCGTACAGGCAGCAGGCACGGGCCCGCCCGTTCCCGCGGCTGGTCCGAGCGGCGGGTCAACTGAAGAGCCGCGCGACGTCGTTGTAGAACGTCACCACGAAGAGCGCCCCGATGATGGCCAGGCCGATCAGCAGCGCCGCGTTCTGGAAGGCGACCGACGGCGGCCGACCGGTGATCCGCTCGTAGACCAGGTACAGGAAGTGACCTCCGTCCACGATCGGCAGCGGCAGGAAGTTCAGCACGGCGAGGTTCACGCTGATCATCGCCAGCAGCAGGAGGAAGTAGAGGAAGCCGCGAGGCAGGATCTGGGTGCCGAGATCGATGATCCCGATCGGCCCCCTGAGCTGGTCGATCCCGACGGAACGACGCAGGAGCCGGTCGATCGTCAGGTAGGTCCGCAGGACGAAGATCCGGGTCTCGTGGAAGCCCATCGCCACCGCCAGCAGCGGGTTCCCGGCGGCGCTGATCGTCTCCTGGAGCGGCTCGAAGAAGTACTCGTCGACCGGCGACGTCCAACCCAGCGCGTGCAGGCGCCGCACCTCGTCCGCCGAGAGCGGGAGCGTCTCGAACCACGGCTCCGCACCCGGTAGGCCGGAGTCGATCTCGAGCGTCACCTGCGCGCCCTCGCCGGCTGCATGGGCCGACTGCGTGGCCGCCCGCAGGGCCTCGCGCATCGTCGTCCAGTCCGACACCGCGCGATCCTCCACCCTGCGGACCACGGCCCCGGGCAGCACATCCATCCGTGCCGCCGCCGTCTCGACCATGTCCGGTCGCCCCCCGGCCACCGTCGTGCCCGCCGGGTCGTCGATCGTCCGCGTCACCGGTCCGGCGAGCACGGCGCGATCGCGGATCGGGGCGACCTCCACCTGCAGAAGGCCGTCCCGCGACACGCGCGCTTCGAGTTCGAGGTCCTGCCCGTCGCGCCGGACGCCGATCGGCACGCGGCGCCCGCGATGTTCGCGGCAGGTGTCCCGCAGCTGCGTCCACCGCGGATACCTGATCGTCCCGATGCGCGCGATTTCGTCGCCCGGCATCAGCACGCCCGCGTTGAGCGATCGTGCGGGAACGCCGGTGATGCGCGTGGTCATCGCCATCCCGGCCAGTCCCGTGTCGAACACGCGCGACCCCTCCGCATCCACGTGGACGAGTCGCTCGAAGCCCGCCAGCGGGGCGAGCACCGCCTCGACCGGCGCGCCGCCGCCGGTCGGCGTCCACGTGGTCCGCATCGTGCGCCCGCCGGAGGCCCGGACCAGCGCATCGAACTCGGACCAGGTGCCGATCCTGATGCCGTCGACCTCCGCCAGGGTCATGCCCGCCCGGACTCCCTGCTGCAGGAGTCCGGCACGCTCCAGGTATCTCTCGACCTCCGGTGTCGCGGCACGGCCGCCGACGAGATGCAGACTCCGGGCCGGATCGAATCCGAGCGTCAGCAGCCCGAGGCCCGGATGCCGGACCGGCGCCGCGCTGAACTCGATCTCATCGGGAACGCCGGGCCGACTGACCCGCAGGGTGACCGGGACATCCTCGCGCGCCAGCGCCGCGGTCGTCTGCACATCGGCGAAGGATCGCACCGGGCGATCGTCGACGGCGACCACGCGGTCACCCGGCCGGAGCCCGGCCGCCAGGTCCGACCGACCGGCCGCCTGCGCGCGGCCCGCCGGGCCGGAAGGATCCACGGCGCCGATCACCGGGGCGTCCAGCCGCACGCCGACCATGAACACGACGATGAAGAGCACCAGCGCCAGCAGCAGGTTCATCAGCACGCCCGCGGAGATCACGACCATCCGGCGCGGAATCGAACAGCGCTGATAGGACCGCGGCGCGGCCGAGGCCGCCGACGGATCCGTGTCGTCCTGGCCGAGCATCTTCACGAACCCGCCGATCGGCAGCACGCGCAGCGAGTATTCCGTCTCACCGATGCTGAACGTGCGCAGTTCCTCGTCGCTCAGCAGCGCCGGCTCCCGGCCGAGCCGCGCCCGCACGATCCGATCGCCGGACCCGAGCGCGAATCCGACGCCCTTCCGCCAGGAGAGGAGCGTCGGCCCCATGCCGATCGCGAACGCTTCCGTCCGGATCCCCGCCCACTTCGCGGCGATGAAGTGCCCGAGTTCGTGCACGAAGATCAGCGCGCCGAAGCCGATGATCATGACAAGGACGGAGAGGAGGGTGATCAGCATGGTTGTTCTCCGGCATCGCGCGATACCAGGATCGCCCGTATCCGTTACGGGCGCGGTCGACGCTCCGGCACGGCGCAGGTCGCCGCGGCGGCGCAGCCCGGCGGGTCCGCCGCGGCCTCGGCGGCGATGAACCGGCGGGCCGCCGCGTCTGCTGCGCGGATGTCACTCTCATCGGTCAGCGGGCCCGCCGGGATCCGCTCGATCGCCTCCGCGACGAGTTCGACGATACGCCCGAGGGGAATGCCCCCGCCCAGGAAGAGCGCCACCGCCGCTTCGTTCGCCGCATTGAAGATCGCGCCGGCGGTCCCGCCGAGCGCCAGGACGCGCCGGGCCAGCCGGATCGCGGGAAACCGGCGGTCGTCGATCGCCCTGAACTCCAGGGCGCCGATGGACTCCAGGTCGAGACGGCCGAGGGCGGGACCGGCGGCATCGCCGACCAGCGCCTGCCGGATCGGGATGCGCATGTCGGCGGGACCGAGCTGCGCGATCATCGAACCGTCGCCGAACTCGACGATCCCGTGGACCAGGGACTGCGGATGCATGATCGCGCTGATGTCCTGCGGCGCGAGCGAGAAGAGCCAGTGCGCCTCGATGATCTCCAGCGCCTTGTTCATCATGGTCGCGGAGTCGATCGTCACCTTCGGTCCCATCGCCCACGTCGGATGCCGCAGCGCCTCCGCCGGCGTCGCGTGCCACGCCCGGTCGTGATCCCAGTCACGCAGCGCGCCGCCGGACGCCGTCAGAATGATTCTCCGGACGTCGCTGCGGCGCGCGCCCGCCAGGCACTGGTGGACGGCGGCGTGTTCCGAGTCAATCGGAATGATGCGGGCACCGCTCGCCGCCGCCGCCGGGAGCACGAGCGCCCCGCCGGCGACCAGCGACTCCTTGTTCGCCAGCGCCACGTCGACACCGGCCCGCACCGCCATGAGCGTCGCCCGGAGCCCCGCCGCGCCGACGACTGCGTTCACGAGGAGATCCCCCGGTCGCAGCCGCGACACGAGCACGCCGATGCCTTCGTCACCGGCCAGGACTTCGATGGGATGATCCGCTGCCGAGGCGATGCGGGCGATCGACGCGCGAAGCGCCGGGAGTCCGGGTGACCCGGTATCGGCGAGTGCGACGGCGCGGGCACCGGTGGCATGCGCGGCCGCGGCCAGCGGCTCCGCACGCGATCCGCCGGCCAGCCCGATCACGTCGAAGCGGCAGCCTCGCTCCCGCTCCAGCTGCGCCATCACCTCCAGCGTGCTCGCGCCGATCGACCCGGTCGCCCCGAGCAGGAGCACGCGCCGCGGCGCGCTCATTCGCCGTCGTCTCCACCACCCGATCCGCGCGCCGCACCCGCCGGTACGCTCCGACGTGCGCCGCCGTAGAGCGTCCGCCGCCGTTTCGCGGCGGGCTCCGGCGCGGAGGCAGGCGCGGTCCCGGCGCCACCAGCGGCCGATGCGGGTTTCGCCGCGGCGGCATCGCCTCCGCCCTTCACCTTGCGCCCACCGCGCTTGCGGCGCGCCGCCAGCCGTTCACCGGTCGGCTCCGATGTCTCCCGGGATGCACCCGGTCCGGGCGGCTGCGCCGCGGCCACCGCCGGCGTGGCGGGCTTCGCCGCGCCGTCCTTGCCGCGACCGCGCCGCCGGCGCTTCTTGCCGCCCCGGGACGGTCCACCGTCCGCGTCGATCGACGGCGGCTCGGCACCCGGTGTCCCGGCCACGATCACGGCGGGCTCGGGCTGGTCCGGCCCGGTCGTCGACCGCACGTCGTCCTCGCTGTCGCCGGACGGCACCTCGCCGCGCCCGCGCCGATTGCGCCGTCCGCCGCGTCGACGCCGCCGTCGCTTCCGTTCCCCCGGCTCGACCCCCGGCGCACCACCGCCGGACGACGGCAGGTCCCGGTCAGTCTCGTCGGTGTCGCCGTCGTGGTCGGCGTCACGACGCTCGTCAGCCACATCGTCCTCAGCGCCGCCGTCGTCGATCGCCCCGGCACGACGGGCGCCGGACACCGAGATCGACAGGGCGCGGTCGACGGCGCCGTCCATGGTGGTCGCCGGGCCGTCTTCGTGCGGCACAACGGTGGCGGTGGGAACCGGCGGGTACAGCCGGACGACGAGATTGGCGTCGTCCGCGCTCAGTCGGGACATGTGGCCGCGTGCCTCGATGCCGTTCTCTCCACATCGCTCCAGCACGTCGCGCGACGCCACCCCGAGGTGCTTCGCGATCTGGTGCACGCGCGTGTCCTCGCTGAACACCGGGACCGGAACCGCCTCGACGGTCTCCGGCGGCGCCGCGTCGATATCGTCCGCCGGCACCGACACCGTGTCCGGCGCGTCCGCGCCACCCCGGCGGCGCCGGCGGCGGCGCCGCCGCCCCTTCTTGAGACCGCTTTCGGTCGGCGTGGCCGCACCCGGCCCGTCCGCTCCGGCAGCCTCGCGCGCCTCCACCTCCGGTCCGGCGTCCTCGTCCTCCAGGTCCTCCTCGTCATCGAGTCCCTCGATGCCCTCGAGGAATGATCCGGAGATCGCGATCTCTGTCGCGTCGGCCGGTCCGCGTCGCCGGCGACGCCGGCGACGCCGGCCTCCGCCGGCGGCCGCCGGAACATCGGCTTCCTCGTCCAGTTCCGGCCGGTCTGCGTCCCTGATCAGATCATCGACCGACGGTGCTCGTCCCGGTGCGAGCGCGGCGACCTCGATGTCCGCGTTCCGTTCGTCATAGGCGTAGAAGTCGACGCGGCCGGCCTCGATGTCCTCGCTGACGCGGATGTCGACGCGCTTTCCGCTGGACTCCTCGATGTCGACGAGTTCGCGGCGCTTCCGCGAGAGGAGCAGCGACGCGACGCGCGGTGAACAGACGGCTTCAACGCGGTGCACCCGCGCCTGGTCGAGCAGGTACCCGAGGTGGCGCGTGATCTCGGCGGCGAGCGTCTCCGGTGCCCGGACCTCCCCGCGTCCCGCGCAGGTCTGACACGGGATGAAGTAGCTCTTGCGCAGGCTCGGCCGCATGCGCTGCCGCGTCATCTCGAGCAGGCCGAACTCCGAGATCCGGCCGATCGTCGTGCGGGCGCGATCGCTCTTGAAGTGCTCGCGCATCCGGTCCTCGATCGCCTTTCGATGCTTGCCGGACCGCATGTCGATGAGATCGAAGACGAGCAGGCCGCCGAGATCGCGCAGCCGGAGCTGCCGGCAGATCTCGTCGACCGCCTCGCAGTTCGTCCGGTAGGCATTCGTCTCGCTGTCGCGCGCCGACCGGCTCCGGCCGCTGTTGACGTCGATGGCGACCAGGGCCTCGGTCTGTTCGATCACCAGGGCGCCGCCGGACGGCAGCGGGACCTCGCGGGAATGGATCAGTTCGATCTGCCGCTCGATGTCGAACGCGTGGAAGATCGGGGCACGCCGCCGGTATCGCACCACCGGTGGCGCGGAACGCGGGGCGATCACCCGGAGAAACGCGGTCAGCCGGTTGTATGCCGACTCCGAGTCCACGATGATCGCGCGGAGCGACGGTCGCATCACGTCCCGGACGGTCCTGATCAGAAGGTCCGATTCCGTGTAGAGCGGACAGGGCGCGCCGACCTTCCTGATGCGGTCATCGATCAGTTTCCAGAGCCTCTGGAGGTACGCGATGTCGCGCTTCAGTTCGGTCTTGGGCTTTCCGATGCCGGCGGTGCGCAGGATGAATCCGAACCCCTCGGGAAGCTCGATCGTGTCGAGCGTCTTGCGCATTTCGCGCCGGATCTGGTCATCCTCGATCTTCCGGGAGACACCGACCTTGTCCATCTCCGGCATGAGGACGAGGAGTCGCCCCGGGAGAGACACGTAACTGGTGAGGGTCGGACCCTTCGTACCGATGCCCTCCTTGAGCACCTGCACGATGATCTCGTCGCCGCGGCGCAGCGCCTCCTGGATGGACGGGCGCTCACGGCGAGGGGTCTTCTTGCCCACGCGCTCGGTCCGGTCGCCGCCGGGGAAGTAGCGTGGATGCAGGTCGGAGATGTGAAGAAACCCGTTGATCCCGCGGCCATAGTCGATGAAGGCCGCCTGGATCGCAGGCTCGACGTTGATCACCCGACCCTTGTAGATGTTTCCGACATTTGTCGCCGTCTGGACGCGCTCTGCATAGAGCTCTTCCAGATGACCGTCTTCAAGAATGGCGATCCGGCACTCGTCGCCGGGCACATCGTTGACGATCATCAGTTCCGACGGCTCGTTCCTGCTGGTCTGAGCCACGTAGGCAATCCCTTGCTCGGAGGACGTGAGCTCCCTCCCGTGCCGCCGCCGCGCTCGGGCCTCGCGGGGTCGCCGGCCTGGCGGTCCCCGCAGCCCGATCGTGACGCAGTCGCCTCCGCGACCCGGCGCGCGCCGGCCAGGCGCCCGTGACGGGCGACCGGTGACCGGGGACAGCGGGAATCAGGAGCGGGTCCGGCGACAGCACGAAAGAGAAATCCGGTGTTCAATTCCCGATCTCCGCGGATCCGGACACTCCGGGGTTCCGGTGGGACGCGTCGCCGCGTCTCGACATCCCGCGACTGCCACGAGAATCGGGGCAACGGGCACCGGGCGGATGATCGAGGGGGTCATTGGTTGGTTCGGGTCAGTCCTGCCCAGGATGTCACGATCCGCCGGCTCAGTCCTCCGTCCAGCATTCGTCGGGATCGGGAATCACCTGGCCAAGTTCTTCGCGCAGGCACCGCAGCACCTGCCGCTCGGAATCGAACGAACCCACCCTGCGGGCGAGCCGCTCGCACTGTTCGATATCGACCGCCCGGATCACCCGCTTCACGGCGGGTATACGGCCCGCGGAGAGCGACAGGGTACGCAGACCGAGCCCGAGGAGCAACATGGTGAAGGAGGGCTCGCTGGCCAGTTCGCCGCAGAGGCTGGTCTCGACCCCGAACCGCCGCCCGGTCCGGATGACCGCCTTGACGAGCTGGATGACCGCCGGGTTGGCGCCGGTGTAGAGGTTCGCGACCCGCTCGTTGCCGCGGTCGACCGCCAGCGTGTACTGGATCAGGTCGTTCGTCCCGATCGAGAAGAACGACACCTCCCGCGCGAAGCTGGACGCGAGGAGCGCCGCGCTGGGCACCTCCACCATCATGCCGACCGGGATGGCCGGATCGAACTCGACGCCCTCCTCGCCCAGTTCCTCCATGACGTCGCCGAGCACCATCCGCGCCTGCCGGAGTTCGAGCGCGGTCGAGATCAGCGGAAACATGACCCGGACCGGCCCCAGCGCGGAGACACGGAGAATCGCCCGGAGCTGCGTCCGGAACATCGGCAGGTTCTGCAGGCAGTACCGGATGCTCCGCAGCCCGAGCATGGGGTTGCGTTCCGGGTCGGCCGCCCGCTCCTGCGTGTACTTGTCCGCGCCCAGGTCGAACGTCCGGATCGTCAGCGGCCGCCCTTCGAGCAGTTCGATCGACCGGCGATACTCCTCGAAGTGATCCTGTTCCGTCGGCGGCGACGGCCGGGTCAGGTAGAGATACTCCGTCCGGAAGAGCCCGACCCCCTCCCCGCCCTGGGCGAGGAGCAGCGGAATCTCGTGGGCGAACTCGATGTTGCCCATCAGCCGGATCCGTGTCCCGTCCCGGGTCACCGGATCCAGGTGCGCCATCTCGGCCAGGCGGCGCGAGCGCTCGCGGGACCGCAGCGCGGAGCGTTCGTAGCGGCTCAGTGTCTCCGGGTCCGGTCGCACCACGGCGATGCCGGAGTCGCCGTCCACGATGACGAGGTCGCCGTCGCGCACCGCGCTGCTGAGCCGCTGCAGGCCCAGGACCACCGGGATGCCGAGCGCGCTGGCGACGATGGCGGTATGGCTCGTCCGTCCGCCGGCATCCAGGGCAAGGCCGCGGACCTTCTGGAGATCGAGCGACGCGGCCGCCGCGGGCGTCAGTTCATGGGCGACCACGACCACGCTTCCCTCCACGCGGGCCAGGCGATCCTCCTGCTTTCCAAGCAGGTGCACCAGGAGCCGGTGTTCCAGGTCGTGCAGGTCGCTCGCCTTCTGCCGCAGCACCTCCGTGTCCATCTGCCGGAACCGGTCGGCGACCTGCCTGAACCCGGTCGCGACGGCGTAGACCGCGGTCATGTGGTCCGCCCGGATCCGGGTCCGGATCGGGTTGGTGATCGACGGATCCCGGATCAGCGCCAGGTGGAAGTCGAAGATCTTCGCCGGCTCCGGTCCGAGACGGGCTTCCGCGCGATCGCGGTCCGCCTGGATGTCGCGCTGCGCCTTCTTGAACGCGACGTCCAGGCGGTCGAGCTCCCGCTCAACGCCTGATTCCTCAACGTGTTCCGGAGAAATCCGCTCCAGCGTGTCTTCGAGCACGAATGCCCGGGCGACCACGACGCCGGGAGCAACGGGGATGCCCTTGACGATATCCATGGAGCGGTCGGGAGTATACCGGCGGCGGATGCGCTTCCCGGCACGGACCGGTGCCTCACCCGGGACTGTGATCCCGGCGCCGGATCCCGCGCGCTGCGCGATCCGTCACCGTCTCACCGTTCGGCCTCCATCGCCGTCTGGAGAGCCGACTGCGGAGGCGCGGCACCGCCGCGCCAGAGGAACCCGAGCGCCCGGCGCAGGTCATCGACGATCAGCAGGATGCCCGGGAGCAGCACGAGAATCAGGACGGTCGCGGACATCAGGCCGAACGAGATCGCGATGGCCATCGGGATCAGGAACTTCGCCTGGAACGACTGCTCGAGCATGAGCGGCGTCAGTCCGAGCACCGTGGTCGTCGTCGTCAGGATGATCGGCCGGAACCGCCGTCGCCCGGAATCCAGGAGCGCGTCCACGAAGGGCCGGCCGCGCTCGCGCTCACCGTTGAAGAACTGCACGAGGATCAGCGAGTCATTCACCACGATGCCGCTCAGGGCGACGAAGCCGATCAGGCTGAGGAACGTGAGCGAGTACCCCAGCAGCAGATGCCCCCAGACGACCCCGATGACGCCGAACGGAATCGCGAACATGACCGCCAGCGGCTGGGTGTAACTCCCGAAGAGCCATGCCAGGATGACGTAGATCAGGCCGACCGCGACCAGGAATCCCACCGGAAGCGACTCGAATGCCTTGCGCATCTGCCGCTGCCGCCCCGCGGTCTCCACGCCCACGGTCGGATGCGCCAGGCGGATCCCGGCAAGATCGGGCTCCAGCGCGAGCATCGCCACCTCCGGCGAGAGATCCGGCGCGGTGTCCGCGGTCACCGTGATCGCGCGCTTCCGGTCGACGCGCCGGATCCGGTTGTAGGCGCTCGTCGTCTCCAGATCCGCGATCTCCGCGAGCGGAACCGCCTCGCCCTCTGCCGTCATGATCCAGAGCGACTCCACGCGGTCGATGCTCCGCCGGGCCGCTTCATCGATGCGCACGCGGACATCGATGTCCTCGCGCTCCGCCGAGAACACGTGCGCGTCGAATCCGTAGAGCGCGCCGCGGACCTGCCGCGCGATCTCGCGGACCGTCAGCCCGACGGCCGCCGCCTCCGGCTTCGGCCGGATCCGGATCTCGCGCTGTCCCCGCGTGTCATCATCGGCGACGTCGTAGACGCCGTCGATCCGCTCCAGCGCCGCGCGAAGGGCGGCAACGGCGGAATCCACGGCCTCGTCATCATCGCCGGTGACCTGGATCGTGATGTCGCGCCCGGACGGCCCGCCCTGGATCTCGCTCCACGAAATGCTCTCCGCGCGGTCGACCGTACCGACGGCGTCGCGGATCGCGGCGATCACCATGGACGACTCCCGCTCGCGGGACTCGACCGGTGTCAGTTCGACGAAGAGCTGCCCGAGATGCGTCCCGAGACCCGCCGCGGTGATGCCGCTGGTGTCATCCACGCTCGCCATCACGCCCACAAGCGACGAGATGCTCAGCATCTCCGGCTGCGCTCGCGCCGCGTCCTCCAGCCGTCGGACGACCGACTCCGTCTCCTCGAGCGGCGTACCGATCGGCATGCGCAGTTCGCAGATGATCGTCTCGGAGTCCGACGTGGGCAGGAACTCGAACGGCACGCGCCCGCCGGCGACGAGGCCCACCGACACGATGAGCAGCGAGAGCGAGAGCGAGAAGAAGATGTACCGGAAGCGCAGGCAGACCTTCAGGACGGCGACGTAGCCGGGCACGATCCGATCCAGGAGCACGCGGTCACGGGCCTGCTCCAGCCGCCGCAGCAGGAGCCCGATCCGACCCGGCTGCCGCTCATCACGGGCGCGGAGACTGTGCCCCACGTGACTGGGAAGGATGAGAAGGCACTCCACGAGGCTCATCGACAGGGCACAGGCGACGACCCACGGCAGCGCCCCGAGGAAGTCGCCGATCTGTCCCTTGATGAACGTCAGCGGAAGGAACGCGACGATCGTCGTCATCACGGTGGCGACCACCGGCCAGGACACCTGCTCCGCACCCGTGACCGCCGCCGACATCGCCGGCTCCCGCGCGTCGTGCCGCGACTGGATGTTCTCCGCCACGACGATCGCGTCGTCGACGAGGAGGCCGATCACGATGATCAGCCCGAACATCGTCAGCAGGTTCAGCGTCACGCCGGTGACGTTCATGAACACCAGCGTGCCGCCGAGCGACGTCAGCAGGCCCATGCCCACCCAGAACGCGGTCCGCCAGTTGAGGAACACGAGCAGAGTGGCGAAGACGAGCACGGCACCCGCCAGGGCGTTGCGCATGAGAAGCCCGATGCGGCCCTCGATGAATCGCGCGAGATCGCTGCTCGTCGTCACCACCACCCCGCGCGGCAGCGGCACCGGGGAGTTCAGTCCCAGTTCGAACGCGAGCAGGCGGTCGCTCTTCGCGCGCCCCCCCATCAGCCCGTTCAGCCGGTCCCGCCAGTCCGGCTCGTACGCGCCGCCGGGGAGTCCCGCCTTCGCCCTCCGCCCGGCGGCATACGCACGGACGAGGTGCGCGATCCGGACCGCGTCCTGGTCTCCCACCTTGTAGACGGTCAGCGACGCCGATCGACCGCCCCCGTCAGGTCCGACGAAGCGCGTCCGGGTGAGGTCCTCGATGTAGTACTCGCGCACCCGGGCGAGATCGCCCACGCGCAGGGCGCGGCCATCCGCCGACCCGAGCACCACGATCCCGGCGATCTCGCGGGCGGCCTCCTCCACGCCGACCGCGCGCACATTGATATTCCCCTCGCTCGTGCGGACCGTGCCGCCCGGCACCTCGGCCAGCCAGTCGGAGATGGCATCGGCGATACGCGCCAGCGGGATGCGCTGCTCGACCAGCACGTCCGGATCGACGTCGACCCTGATCTCGTAGTCGCGAGCGCCGGTGATCGTCGTGTCACCCATGCCCGGAAGCGATCTGATCTCGTCGCGCATGACGCGGATGGCGCGCTTGAGGGCCTCCTCCTCCACATCGCCCGCCAGCGCGATGGCGATCGTGGGCAGGACCGGCTTGAACTCCGTGACGCGGATCCGCTCGGACTCCTCCGGGAGATCGAGGAGCGTCTCGATCGCCCGTTCAACGTCCTCGGTCGCGGCGCGCACGTTCCGGACGCTGTCCCTGAACTCGACCGTGATCGTCGCGACATTCTCGGTGACGCTCGTGGTAAGCATCTCCACGACGTCCAGTTCCGCCAGCTTGTCCTCGACCTTCAGGACGAGGCTCTGCTCGATCTCCTCCGGCGTGGCACCCGGGTACGGGAGGGTGACGATCGCCGACTTCGGCGTCGTGTCCGGGAAGAACTCGCGGGTGATCGTCAGTGCGCAGAACGCGCCGGCGAGCAGCAGCGAGATCATGAGGATGTTCGCCGGAACCGGTCGCCGCACGCCGAAGGCGGGCAGGCTCATCGCGGGATCTCCGACGCATCGCGCCCCGGCTGCCGGACCGCGGCGGCGGGCCGCACCTGCATGCCGTCGTACAGCCGGCGTGACGCCTCGGCGACGACCCGCGCTCCCTCCGGAAGATCGTCGCCGTCGAGCACCAGCCACGCGAGGTCGGGGAGGCCCGACGGCAGGTGCTCGAGCACGACCGGCCAGGCCACCTCGACGCGCCGCCCGTCCAGTCGATCGTCCTCGCCGACCACCATGATCCGGTCCCTCAGGACGGCGCGGCGCGGCACGATGAATCGACGTTCCAGGTGAACGCTGGTCACCTCGCCGCGCACGAACTGGCCGGGAGCAATGCGCCGCGCGGCGTCCGCGTCGGCCGTGATCTGCGCGAAGACCGTCATGGTCCGCGTCCGCGGATCATCCTCCGGTGCGATCCGCACGACGGACCCGTCCCATGCGGTTCCCGCGTCGCCGGTCGGCGCCACCTGCACGCGATCGCCCGGGCGCACGAACCGTCGCGCGGAGGACGGCAGGCGCAGCGGTACCTCGATCTCGCGCGGATCGACGAGCCGCGCGATGCGGGTGCCCGGCTGCACGTTCTCGCCGGACTCCACGTCGAGCGACTCGAGAATGCCGTCGATCGGGCTGGTGATCACGGTCCGCGCGATCTGCTCCTCCGCGATGCGGAGTCGCGCCTGCTCGGCCGCGCGCTGCGCGGCGATCGATTCGCGCCGCGCCGGGATCGCCGCCAGCGACTCCTCCAGGAGCGCCCGCTCACGGTCCGCCGCCAGCCGGGCCTGTCGTGCCGCGTCGATCTCGCGCGCCATGGCTGCGTCGTTCGCGCCCGCGTCCTGCACGCGTGCCAGGTCGGCGGCGGCGATCGCCAGCTGGGCGCGGGCGATCTCCAGCCGCTCGGTGAGCCCGGCGGACTCGACGTGCAGGCGCCGCTGCTCCGCGTCGAGGACGGCGATCGCCGCCCGCGATGTCTCGGCCTGCCATTCGAAGTCGGTCGGGTCCAGCATCACCAGCACCTCGCCCGCGCGGACGACGGTGCCGCGTTCCATGTGAGGCGGCCGGTTGACCACGACCGCAGAGATCCGCGCGGGTACGTCGACGGATCGCAGCGCCCGCGCCGTGCCGTACCCTGTCCACTGTCGCGGGACATCGGCCCGCTGGAGGGGGAACACCGTCACGCTGCGCACCAGCGCCGCCTCGTCGCGCCGCTCCGGCAGCGGCCGGCTGGCGACGAGCGCGCCGGTGATGCCGGCTCCTATGACGAGAAGCGTGATGCAGACGATCACGCGAGTGGCGATCTGGAGGAAGAGACGCGATCCCTTGCGCACGCACGGACTCCAGGGGCCGGAGAGGCTCCGGCACGGGTGGCCGGCGCGGCGCGCCCGATCCCGCGTCGGGATCGACACTGCAGTGCGCGAGTCCGGCGTCCCGTCGTCCGGCACACCATCGCCCTTCACCGGGGTGCGGAGGATATCCCTCGCGACAGGACGGCGGCGTCTGATACCTTGCAGACATGCCCGAACCACTCCCGGCCGATGTCATCCGCCATGTCGCACGGCTGGCCCGGCTCCGACTCGACCCGGCGGATGTCGAGCGTTACCGCGCGGACCTCTCGGCGGTCCTGGACTTCGTCTCCCGCCTCGAGGAGATCGATGTCGGGGGTGTCGAGCCGTACGCGCACCCGCTCGACCTCTCCAACCGGTTCGGCGAGGACATCCCGGAGGCATCGATGCCGATCGAAGATCTTCTCCGCAACGCGCCCAGGGTCGAGGACCGGTTCATCTCCGTGCCCAAGGTGCTCGCGGAGGAGGGGTCGGCATGACCGGCCACCGTTCCCTCGACGGCGCGCATCCGTCCGCATCGGACATCGCGGCCACCGTCCGCCGCGCCGGCGGTGCCATGGACGTCGTCCGGCGCCACCTCGCCCGGATCGACGCCGGGAACGCCGCCATCAATGCGCTGCGGGAGGTCTACGCCGAGGCGGCACTCCGGCGCGCGGAGGCGGTCGATGCGCAGGTGGCACGCGGCGAAGATCCCGGACCGCTCGCCGGTGTCCCCGTCGCGATCAAGGACAACATCGCCTCGCGCCTCGGCACCACCGCGTGCGGATCGCGCATGCTGGCCGGGTATGCGAGCCCGTTCGATGCCACCGTCGTCGAGCGGATGGAGGCCGCCGGTGCGATCATCATCGGTCGCACGAATTGCGACGAGTTCGCCATGGGATCCTCCACGGAGCACTGCGCCTTCGGCCCCGTGCGCAATCCACACGACCATGACCGCGTCCCCGGCGGCTCGTCCGGCGGCTCCGCCGCCGCAGTCGCGGCCGGATTCGTGCCCGTCGCGCTCGGGTCGGATACCGGCGGATCGATCCGCCAGCCCGCGGCGCTCTGCGGCGTCGTCGGGCTGAAGCCGAGCTACGGGCGGGTCAGCCGGTACGGCCTCGTCGCATTCGGGTCCAGCCTGGACCAGATCGGCCCGTTCACGCGCACGGTCGCGGATGCGGCCCTGGTTCTGGGCGTCATCGCCGGCGAGGATCCGCGCGACTCCACGTGCGCGCAGGTCCCGGTCCCGGACTGCGGGGCGGCGCCCGCGGACCCGGTGCGCGGGCTGAGACTCGGCGTGCCGAAGGCGTATCTCAGGCCGGACAATCATCCGGACGTCGCCGGGTCCCTCATGCGCGCCATTGATCGGTTCCAGGCCCACGGCGCGACGATCGTCCCCGTCGACCTGGACCTCGTCGACGCGGGGATCGCCACCTACTACGTCATCGCTCCGGCCGAGGCGTCCAGCAACCTGGCGCGTTTCGACGGCATCCGGTACGGGCACCGCGCCACGGTCCCGGCCGGCAGTCCGCTCGACGATCTCTATGCCGCGACGCGCTCCGAGGGATTCGGGCGCGAGGTGCAGCGCCGCATCATGCTGGGAACATACGTGCTCAGCGCGGGGTACTACGATGCGTTCTACCGCCGCGCCCTGCGCGTACGACGGCGCATCCGGGAGGAGTTCGATCGCGCGTTCGTGACCTGCGACGCGATCATCGGGCCGACCACGCCGACGCCCGCCTTCCGGCTGGGCGAGAAGAACGACCCGGTCTCGATGTACCTCTGCGATGTGTACACGGTGAACACGAACATCGCGGGCATCTGCGGCATGTCCGTCCCGATGGGGTTCGCGCGGGAAGGATCCGCCCGGCTTCCGATCGGGCTGCACATCCAGTGCCCCGCATTCGCGGAGGACACGCTCCTGCGCGTCGGGCGCGCCTGGGAGGCCCTGCACGATCCTGCCGCGCCCGCGGTCGCCGGCGCGGAGGCGGCGAGGTGACGGCGGCACCGCTGATCGGCATCGATCTCGGCGGCACGAACGTACAGGCCGCGATCGTGTCGCCCGAGGGGCGCATCGGGCCGCGACGGCTGCGGCAGACCGAGGCGCATCGCGGTGCGGATGCCGTCCTCGACACCGTGCGGGACATGGTGGAATCCCTCCTGCAGGAGGTCCGGTCGGGCAGCGCGCCCGGCGCCCAGGACGGAGGCGCCGCGCGATGCGGCGCCGTCGGCATTGCAGCCGCCGGCGCCATCGACACTGCCCGCGGCGTCGTGCTCGCCGCGCCGAACCTCGGCTGGACCGACTATCCGCTCCGCGACCGGCTCTCGGAACGGCTCGGCCTGACCGTCGTCGTGGAGAACGACGTGAACGCCGCGGTGTTCGGCGAGTACCGGATGCAGACGCGGGGACCGGATGACCTCGCCGCCGTGTGGATCGGCACCGGCGTCGGCGGCGGACTGGTCCTGGACGGCAGGCTCTACCGCGGCGCCCTCGGCAGCGCGGGCGAGTTCGGCCAGACGGTCATCCGTGCCGGCGACGATGCGTCCGTCGCCGCGCCCGTCACGGTCGAAGACCTGTGCAGCCGCCGCGGCATGCAGGCGGAGATCAGGCGCCTGCTCCGGGAGTATCCGGACTCGCAACTCGCCGCACCGGCGCGCGCGGGCGCGGACCGCATCGGCGCACCGGAACTGCACGCGGCATGGACGTCCCGCGACGCGCTCGCGCTGCGCATCGTGGGGACGGCCGCCGATCTCCTGGGCGTGGCGATCGCGAATCTCGTCACGCTGCTTGCACTTCCGCAGGTCATCATCGGTGGCGGAGTCGCGGAGGTCCTCGGCGAGCCGTGGCTCGACCGGATCCGCGCGTCGTTCCGTCGCTGCGTCTTTCCGCCGCAGGCCGCCGATCGCTGCCGACTGACCCTGACGGCGCTGGCCGGCGATGCAGGCGTGATCGGCGCGGCGCTGCTGGCCGATGCGGACCGAGGGTAGGGCGCGGCCGGGCGTCGCGCCGCGACTCACGGTTCGGTATCGAGGACCAGGCGCGGGCGCATCGCCTCACGCGTCAGCGCGACGCGGATGGCGCGCGCCAGCCGGCGCGCCCGGGCCTGCGCATGCGGGAGGTCGGGGAACCGCCCGATCTCGACGTCGATCTCGACCTCGTCCGGGCCGACGAGGCGCGACCGTGTGGGCGCGTCGCCGAGGTGGCGCCGCGCCGGCGCGCCCGGCCGTCCGGGCGGCGCCGCGGCGTCGTCCGCGCCCGGTGGACGACGCAGGACCACGCGTCCCGGCCAATCCTCGACCGTCCGCAGCGCGAGATCGATCTGCCGCCCGTCCGCCGAGACCCGGTGGTCCACGACGATCAGTTCGACGCCCGGCGCCGCGCCGGCGGCATGGACCGCGGCGATCACCCCCCCCGGCCACCGGAGCCCCCGTTCGATCGGCGGCGCCGCCCCGCGCCCGGAGTCCGACCCGCCAGCACCGCGGGCGTCCTCCGCGACGGCGGTGAACGCCGCGAGGATCTGCGACCGTGCCTCGGGCGACAGGCGTGCGACCTCGTCCGACCCGCGGGAGGCCTCCGCCGCCCACGGCTTCGCCCGGCATCCGCCGCCGAGGAGCGCGCCGGCCGCACAGAGCAGGACGAGCGCGCCGGTCGACCGGTGCCGGCGCGCCGTGGCGGCGAACACCGGCACCGGCCACGGGAGCAGGCGAAGGGCGGCGTGCATCGGCGTCAGTGTCCCGCGGGCCCGTGCCCGCTGCAACGGGACCGGGGCGCCGGCGTCGCGCCGGCCGGGTCGAGGATCCGGCGGCAGGTCCGAATGCGCTCGAAGTGGCCCCGCAGGCCACCTGGCGGTGGGGTGCCCCGGGGCATCTCGCGCGTCTGGGAGGCCTGGCGTCCCGCCCGGCGGCGTCCGGATGGACCCGCGCCTCTATGCCCCCCCCGCGACCACCCGATATCCTCAGCGGTTTCCCGCAACGCCCCGTACGGGGCCCGCGAACTCTGTGCCGCATGCGGCGTCGCCCCCGGGGCCTCGCCCCCGGACTCGCCCCAACGCCCCCCCCCCCGGGCTCCGCCCCCGGATCAGACTTCATGGCTCGAACGCAGGCAGGGAAGACCGCGACCGCCCGCTCGGATCGGCGCCGCGCGGATATCCGCAGAACGCTGCCGCGTCCCTCCCAGGGCGTGCTGCTGTTTCTCCAGCAGCCGGAGGTGCTGAGCGCCCTGCTGCTGACCACGGCGTTCGTCCTCCTCACCGGCCTGCTGGTCGTCTGGAGCCGGGACAACAGTTCCCCCGCCATGGGTCAGATCATGACCGAGCCCCGATTCAAGCGGGTCTCGTACGCGGTCATCGACCAGGCCGGCACCCAGGCAGCGCGGGACGAGGCCCGGCGGAATGCGCCGCGGGTCTATCGCCTGGCCTCCGCCCCGCTGGAGCGGCTCCGGGCGGGGCTCGTGGGCCTCCCCACCGCCCTCGCCGGCAAGACCGGCGTCGCCGACATCTCGCCCGACATCGTGGAGGAGTTCCGGCTGACGGACTCGGCCGTCCGCCTGCTCGCCCAGTATGCGCAGGAAGGCGCCCCGGATCAGCGCTGGTCGCGCTGGGTCGATCGACTGATCCAGGACCTCGAGCAGTCGCCGATTCTCGGCAGCCTGGAGTACCAGGTCTACACCAGGACCCTGCGCAAGGCCGTGCTCCCCGCCGAGAACCAGTCCCTGGTCCCGCTGACCAAGCCCGCGATCGAACTGCTGCCGGGCGATCGCGAGTCGCTGGAGCGGCACCTCGAGCCCTATGTCGTCCGCGCCGGCTTCGCCGGCGCGATCGTGCCGCACGTCGTTGCCGGGCTCGTCCATCGCCCCGCGGAGACCATGGTCTACGACGCGGCGCTCACCGAGGCGGAGGCCGTGCGCGCCGCGGGCCTGGTCCAGCCCATCCTGATCGAGCACCGGGCGGGCGACCCGGTCTATCGGCGCGGAGACCGCCTCAGCGCCGCACAGGTCCATGACCTGCTGCTGGAGCGAGAGCAGTTCCTTCTTCACAGCACCCTGGCCGATCGCTGGGTGCCGCGGATCGGGCTTCTGGGCCTGATCGCGATCCTCGTCGGGTTCGTCGGCGGATTCGTGGTGATGTCGTATCCGCGCATCATCCGGAACCCGGTCCGGCTCATCGCGCTCTTCTCGCTCCAGGCCGCGATGCTGGCGGCGACCGCCGCCACGTCGATCGCGATTCCCCAGCTCTCGACCGCGGCCGCGATCGGCCCGACACTCTTCGTCACGATCATCACGCTGCTGGCGTACGACCGGCGACTCTCGCTCTTCGTCAGCACGGTGCAGTGCGCCCTCGTCGCCCTGGCGCTGGATCGCGGACTCGGATGGTTCACGATGCTCATCGCCGGCTGCGGCGCGATGATCCTCCAGCTGACGGAACTCCGACAGCGCAACGCCCTCATCCGCGCATCGCTGGCCACCGGCGTGGTCCTGGCCTTCGGATCGGCCGTGCTCGGCATGTTCCGCATTCCGCTGGTCGAGGGCATCGTGGCACAGATCACCAGCCAGGCGGTTCTCGCCTTCCTGTCCAGCATGCTGCTGGGATTCCTCGTGCTCGGCATCCTCCCCAGCATCGAGCGTGTCTTCGACATCACCACGGGCATGACGCTCGCCGAACTGCGCGATCCCAGGCGACCGCTCCTCCGGCAGCTCCAGACGCGCGCGCCCGGGACATACAACCACTCCCTCATGGTCGCCGCGGTGGCGGAGGCGGCGGCGGATGCCATCCGTGCCGATTCACTTCTCCTGTACGTCGGGGCGCTCTACCACGACATCGGGAAGATGAACAAGCCCGAGTACTTCGTCGAGAACCAGTCCGAGGGCATCAACAGGCACAACAAGCTCCGCCCGGCGATGAGCCTGCTGGTCATCATCGGCCACGTGAAGGACGGCATCGAACTGGCCCGCGAGTACGGCCTGCCGCGTTCCATCCAGCACTTCATCGAGTCGCATCACGGCACAACCCTGGTCGAGTACTTCTATCACGCCGCCCGCGAACAGGCGGAGGCGGAACAGAAGATGAGCGTGGGCGAAATGGAGTACCGCTACCCCGGCCCGAAGCCGCGGACGCGCGAGGCGGCCATCCTCATGCTCGCCGACGCGGTCGAGTCCGCCACCCGTGCCGTGCAGGACCCGGGACCCGCGCGCATCGAGAACATCGTGCGGGAACTCTCCCGCAAGAGGCTGCTGGATGACCAGTTCAGCGAGTGCGACCTCACGCTGCGCGAACTGCGTCAGATCGAGGACGCGATGATTCAGCGCCTCGTCTCCATCCACCACGGCCGGATCCAGTACCCTCGGGGCAGTCGCGCCGACGACGCGGAGACGGGCACGGGAACGGCCGTGATCGAGCCGCCATCCGAACTGCGCCGCACGCGGGCATGATCGCGATGGGTCACCCGGACCGCCGGCGGACCGTCAGGCGGATCCGCGGTCGCGGCGCGTCCCGGCGGGAAGCAGCGCCACTGCATGTTCGATCGCGCGGCGATGCGCACTGCTCATCGGGCGCTCGTCCAGCACCGTGAGGCGCTGCCAGACGCGGTCCGACGACACCCGGTCGCGTCCGGACCCGGTCGCCTGCCGCTCACCGCGCCACACCCGGATCACGACCGCGCGGTGCGTGGTCGCATGCGGGAAGGCGTGCAGCGGCGCGGCCGCCGGGCGCCATCCGGGCAGATGATCGCGCGTCCACCGCAGCAGCGCGTCGTGTCCTCCCGCCTTCGCGGACTCGCGCGCGGGCATCTGCCAGAGTCCTGCCCAGAGACCGGACTCCGGGCGCCGCTCCAGCAGGATCCGGCCGCGCTCGATCACGGCGACCGCGTCGATGTGGAGCGGGCGGCGCACCGCGGCCGGCTTCGGCGGCGGAATGGACGCAGGCGCGCCTGCATCCTCCAGGCCCGCGGCCCGGCACTCCCGCCGCAGCGGACACGCGGTACACGCCGGCTGCGCCCGCGTGCATACCGTCGCGCCGAGTTCCATGAGCGCCTCGTTGAACACCCCGGGCGAGGCCGAGGCGCGGACGAGCGACTCCGCTCTCGCCCACGTCCACCGGACGCCGGCGTCGTCGTCGGCACGCTCGCGACGCGCCTCCAGGCGCGCGAGAACGCGCGTGACATTGCCGTCCACGATCGCCTCCCGCGCGCCGAACACGATCGATGCGATCGCCCCCGCGGTGTATCGCCCGACGCCCGGCAGCCGCCGCAGCGCCGATGCGTCCCTGGGAACGGTGCCGCCGCAGACGGCGTCGATGTGTGCCGCGGCCGCGCGCAGGAGTCGTGCCCTGCGGTAGTACCCCAGGCCCGCCCAGTGCGTCAGCAGCGTTTCGTCGTCCGCGCGGGCCAGGTCGGCCGGCGCCGGGAACCGCGCCATGAACCGGTCGAATGCCGGGACGACGCGCGACACCTGCGTCTGCTGGAGCATGAGTTCGGCGACGAGCGCCGACCACGCGGTGCGCCCGCGTCGCCAGGGCAGGTCGCGGGCCTCGCGCGCGAACCACGCCTCGAGCGCATCCGAGATCCGCCGGTTCCGCGCGTCGGTCGGCGGGATCCCGCGCGAGCGCGCGACGGCGCCGGCGCCACCCCCGCTCCCGCCCCGGCTCCGGCCGGGAACGACGCCGGGCGCGGCCGCGCCGGTGATCGCCGGCACTGTGCCGCCGACCGGGTGCCCGGTGCGCCGGACGCGCGGCGCCGCCGCGTCCGGGGAGGGGTTCTCATGTGGCCTTGCCATCGACGGCGGAGATGCTATCCTTCCCGCCCTGTCGGACCGGAACCCGCGGCCGCGATCGGTTGCCGATCGCGTCCGCCGCGGAATCGCGGAAGCGGCGTCCGGATCCGGCCGATCTGGCTCTCTGACAACCAGCGTTCCCTGCGGGTGTAGCTCAGTGGTAGAGCGTCACGTTGCCAACGTGAATGTCGTCGGTTCAAATCCGATCACCCGCTTTTCCCGCTTCCCTGAAGGCCTCTTCCCTGAAGGCCTCTTCCCTGAAGATCTGACGCGCCGGACATCGGCAGCGAGCAGGCCAGGCCGGAGGCGGTTGTCGCCGGGCAATCGGCGACCAACCGCGTGGAGTCCTTGTCGTCCGCCGTCCCGGATCGTCGCGTGTGCGACCTGACAGCCGAACCTCCGGCGGGACCGTCGTCCTGCGCCCATCGACCTCCCGGACGGGCCCGACGGTGGGTGCCGATCGACCGGCGCGCCGATCGATCGCACCACGGTGACGGACGCCTGCTCGCGCACCCGGCGCATGCGCGCCCTCGCGGTGAAGTACTTCGGTCCGATGCGCGAGTGGTGGTGTCTGCGCGCATCGGGTCCATGGTCGCGCGAAGAGGACGTCTGCCGATGACGGCGCGTCCGATCCGGCGCGTCCGCAGCCAGTGAGTCGCGCGCGAGGGCGCTCCCCGGACCGTCCATCCGCGAGGGGGGTTGCAGGGGGGCGCTTCAGCCCCCCTGCGTTCTCGCGACCTGGACACTTGCGCTGGCGCGCGCGCGCGCTTGCTCGCTCGCTCGATGTCTTTCGTAGGACCGCGGTTGACGTCCGGACTCCTCGATCACTCTGTTTCCCGTACACGGGTGCGCGAGCGCAGGGGGGGCTGAGGCCCCCCCTGCAACCCCCTTGCGCGCATGAAAGCTGGCGGGATGGGCCGGCGCGCGAGTGGTGGTGTCTACGCGCATGGAGTCCAGGGTCGCGCGCTGAGGACGTATCGCGACGGCGGCGCGTCCGGCGCGGTGCGTTCGCGACCGATGATTCGCCGTAAGCGCTCGACGAACGACGTCCCCGCAGTGCTCTGCGCCGGCGCATGGCCGGCTGGCCGAGGATCGGGCTGAGATTCAGCGGGGCCGCGTGACGGCGAACGCGCGGCGGCGGGCGGCGGCGGCGGCGACCTTGCGGACGGCCGCGTTCCTGCTGAGGAAGCCCCACCTGGTCGGGCAGGAGATCGGGCGTGCTCGTGCTCGGGCGTGTCGTTCACGCGAGCCAGACGTCCGCCAGCCAGATCGCCGGGTTCTCGATCCTGCACGCTCGCCGACTCGACCATCGTGTACAGCGTCGCCGCCGCGCGGCCGCCATCCGGGTTGCCCGCGAACAGGTAGTCCTTCCGGCCGATCACCATCGGCTTGACGCCGCGTTCCGACGCGTTGTTGTCGATCGCGAGACGACCGTTGCTCGCGTATCGGCTCAGGGCCTCCCGGTGCCGCCGCACGTATGCGATCGCCCTGCCGAGCTTCGACTTTCGGCAAGCGCAATCTGGCTCTCGATCGTGTCCAGCCGTGCGTAGAAGCCGTCCAGCTCCGGCTTCGCGATTCCGCGTTGTCGAAGGTGCGCTGTCGCCGCTTTGACATCTGCTGCTCGTCTCGATGGCGTACAGCTTCCTGGATCTCATCCACGCTATGACTACCGGGCAGGGATGCCCAGCTTCGACTTCTCGAAGACCTCCGCCGCCGCATCCAGCATCCTGCCGACGACGCGCGTGCCGAACCTCTTCTCGTCGAAGAAGATGTCGTAGATCGACGATGCATCCGCCCGAGTGTCCCGCTGAACCCTTCAGCTGCCGCTGCGGCCCGGGCGTGTCCTGCGCCCCGTGAAGTCGTACGCCACGTACGGGCGCGCGATCGTCTCCGCGGTGGCGCTCCAGAATCCCGACGCCTGTGCGTCGATCTCAGCGCCCCGGCTCCATCATCGGAAGCGTCGAGCCGTCCGTCTGGACCACACCTGGGATCGCAGGATCCGGCTGTGCATCAGCTTGTACACCGGTTCCAGCGCCGCCACGCATCCCATCAACCACCCGCACATCGTCGAGCGGTTGATGTCGATGCCGTTCCGTCTGAAGATCTCCTCCTCGCGGTGTTCACTCGCGATGATCGTCGAACTTGTTCACGATCACGGGGCCGAGGCCCGGTCCCGCGAGGCACTTCGCGATCGCCGCCGGGCTTCGGGCGCCGTCTCGACCTCGCTTCCGGCACGAGCGGCATCGCGCGTAGGTGAATGTCACGTGCCGGTCACGACCAGCTTCGCCGGCACGAGCTCATACTGCTCACTGTCCTGCGACCGATCACGACGCGCGTTCTTCACCGCAGCACGGGCATGGGAGCACCGGGACGGATCGAGCCTGTGCTCATGGATGACACGTGGCAGGTGGGCTGGATCTTCCGGCGCCCCGGAAGGCTTCGTCCGCGGCGGTTGACTGCGTCTGCTCTTCCGCGGGCTCGGAGCGCGCGATCGGCGTCGGTCGCCCGGCCACGGCTTCGCTGGAGCATCCTGCAAAGAGCAAAGCGCGCCGCGTCCATCTTCCTCTGACTGGCGTCCCTGGCAGCCGCCGCAGCATACGCGAGCTGCTCGGAGAGCTTCGCGTTCGATTTCCGCGGGCCAGTCTGTTCACGACCCGAGCAGGTGGATGATCATCTGCTTGGAGGACCCCGACGTCGTTTGGGCAGATCCCCGATACCGGTGACTCCCACGCCTGACGGGCTCGGCGTGCCCGACGAGACCGTTCCGCACCGCCCGGTCGTCGCACGTGGGTCGTGGTCGTGGTCGTGGTCAAGGTCGTCGGCACGTCGCGTCCCTGCTGCGATGTGCAAGGATGCATCACACGCGCGATGTCAAGCATGAACATGCGGCGCTTATCGCAGCATGATGCCGATCGCTGATGCTGCCGCGCCGGGCGCATCGCGCACGTCGATGTTCCTCGAGGATCAGCGTCGCGTCGCGATCCACCTCGACCGACGCCGAGCCGTGGGCGCGCGACGGGAATCGGAACGTTCTTCTCGGTATGCTTGTACCAGAGCGCGAAGCCGTCGCGATCCCCAGTACAGGATCTTCATCCGATCGCCGCGCCGGTTGCGGAACACGAAGAGGCAGGTGACCTCGGAGAGCGGATCATCCGCGAGACCTTCGGCGCGTCATCCCGGCCGTGCCGTCGAAGCCGCCGCATGTCGGTGACCTCGGTGCACAGCAGGATCCGCGTCGAGGGCGGGAGATCGTGCCACGCCCGCCTCGTGCGCGCGGAGCACGCCCGCGATGGTCGCCTGATCGGCGTGACCGTTCACACGAACGACCGCGTCGCCCGGCAGCACGATCTCGATCGGGCGCCTGGTCCGCTCGCGGGATCTGGAGGGCGACGAACCGCGGCTGCGTCCGGCTGCTGCTGCCGGCTCGGCCTCAGCGCCGGCCGGGCGCCGCCGCGCGCCGACGGGAGCTCCTGCCGCTTTGCCGTAGAACGAGTTCGCCTTCAGACCGTGCTCGCCGCAGTACGCCCGCGCGCTCAGCCCACTGGCCTCCCACCCCGCGATGCGCTCACGCCACGCCCGCTCGATCTCCGTGTTCCGCCTCCGCCCACCGTCCCTGGGCTGCTCCGCCATCGCCAGCCTCCTTTCGAGGCCTCCGATCGTCGCATGTGCCGCGAGACGGCGCCAAGGCGTCGTTCGTCGAACGCTTACGATTCGCCAGCCAGGCCGGTCCCGGGACCGTCCATCCGCGAGGGGGGTTGCAGGGGGGCGCTTCAGCCCCCCTGCGTTCGCGCGACCCGGGCAGTTGCGCGCGCTCGCGCGCGCGCTTGCTCGCTCGCTCGATGTCTTACGAAGGACCGCGGTTGTCGTCCGGACTCCTCGATCACTGTGTCTTCCGTACCGGTGCGCGAGCGCAGGGGGCTGAGGCCCCCCCCTGCATCCCCCCTGCGCGCATGAAAGGTGGGTCGCGTTCAGCCGGCGCGCGAGTGATCGGGTATGCGCGCACTGGGTCCAGGATCGATCGATGCGGACGTACGGCCACGACGGCGCGTCCGGCGCGGCGCCATCGCGGCGCTCCGGTCATCGGGACCGACGCCTGCGGATCAGTGCATCAGCACAACGGGACCTTCGGCGTGCGCAGTCATGTCGCCGCTCACGTCTCCAGCCACGGATACCTGTAGTCGACCGGCGGATCGAACGACTCCTTGATCGTCCGCGGGCTGATCCAGCGCAGGAGGTTGAGCGGACTGCCGGCCTTGTCGTTGGTGCCGCTGGCCCGGCTGCCGCCGAAGGGCTGCTGGCCCACGACCGCGCCCGTCGGCTTGTCGTTGATGTAGAAGTTCCCGGCCGCGTTCCGCAGGAGATTCTGCGCCTTCAGGACCGCCAGCCCGTCACTTGCGAAGATCGATCCCGTGAGCCCGTAGGGGCTGGTGCGATCGCACAGCGCCAGGGTCTCGTCGTACGCATCGTCGTCGTACACGAAGACGGTCATGATGGGCCCGAAGATCTCCTCCCGCATCGACTCGTACTGCGGGTCGGTCGTCTCCAGCAGCGTCGGCTCGACGAACCAGCCGGTCGACCCGTCGCATCCGCCGCCCGCGATGACCCGCGTCGATGTCGAGGCGCGGGCGCGCTCGATGTAGCCGCGGCAGCGATCGAACGCCGCCTCGTGAATGACCGCGCCCATGAAGTTCCGGAAGTCCGCGGGGTCGCCGACCCTGATCGTTGCGATCTCGCCGCAGAGCCGGTCGCGCAGGTCCGGCCAGAGCGAGCGAGGGACGTACGCCCGCGACGCGGCCGAACACTTCTGGCCCTGGTACTCGAACGCGCCGCGGATGATGGCGCACGCCAGCGCCGCCACGTCCGCACTCGCGTGGGCGACGATGAAGTCCTTCCCGCCCGTCTCGCCCACGATCCTCGGATAGGTGCGATGCCGGTCGATCTGCGCCGCGATCTCCTTCCAGAGATGCCGGAAGACCGCCGTCGACCCCGTGAAGTGCAGCCCGGCGAAGTGCTCGCTCGCGATCACCTGCCGGCTCATCGCCGGCGCATCCGCCACGGGGATGAAGTTGATCACGCCTCCGGGGAGCCCTGCCTCCATGAAGAGACGCATGACGCACCAGTTGCTCAGCAGGGACGTCGGCGCGGGCTTCCAGAGCGCCGTATTGCCCATCAGCGCCGGGCTGTGCGGCAGGTTCCCCGCGATCGACGTGAAGTTGAACGGCGTGACGGCGTAGACGAATCCCTCCAGGGGACGGCACTCGAGCTGGTTCCAGAATCCCGTCGGGCTCACCGGCGGCTGGTACCCCTGGTAGATCTCCTCCATGTACTTGACGTTGAAGCGGATGAAGTCCACCAGTTCGCAGACTGCGTCGATCTCGGACTGGTGCGCGGTCTTGGACTGGTTCCGCATGGTGGCCGCGTTCATGAGCACGCGCCGCGAGCCGGCCAGCATCTCCGCCGCCTTCATGAAGATGGCGGCACGGCTCGTGTACGGCATGGCGGCCCACGCTTCCTGCACCTCCACCGCGGCGCGGATCGCCATCTCGATCTCCGCCTCGCCTGCCAGGTGCGCACGGGCGATCACGCGCCGGTGATCGTGCGGAAGCACGACGTCCTGGAGTCGTCCCGTGCGGATCTCCTTTCCGCCGATGACCAGCGGGATCTCGGGGATGTCGCCCGATTGTCTCTTCAGTTCAAGGTCGATCGCCCGGCGCTCCGGGCTGCCCGCCAGGTACTGCCGGACCGGTTCGTTGACCGGCGTCGGGAACGTGCTGATCGCGTTGGACACGAAGTGCTCCTTCTGTCGCGTGACCGGGGACGATGCAGGGCGTCGCCCGCGCAGGATACCGCTGTCGACATCACTCAGCCTGCCCAGCGCGCAGCGCCGCGCCGGACTCCTGCGACAGCGCCGAGGCCCGCTCGCGCGCGGCGACGATTGCATCGATGAACGCCGACGGCACGCCGCGCGCTTCCAGCACGCCGATGGCGGCGGCGGTGGTTCCTGCCGGCGTCGTGACCGCCCGTCGCAGTTCCGCCGGGTCGGCGCCGGACTCCCGCATGAGGCGCCCCGCCCCGATGACCGTCTGCAGGACCAGTCGCCGCGCATCGGCCTCCCCCAGTCCCAGCGCGCGCGCAGCCTGCTCCATGAGTTCCGCGACGAGATAGATGTATGCAGGCCCCGATCCGCTGACCGCGGTGATGGCGTCGATCTCCGACTCCCGGACCAGAAGGGTCCGCCCGAGCGACGCGAAGAGATTCTCCGCGATGCGCTCATCGGACTCCGTGGCGCCGGCACCGCGCGCAATGCCGGTCATCCCCTCGCCCAGCAGGCACGGCGTGTTCGGCATCGCGCGGACGACGCGCACCTGCGGGCCGAGCGCGCCGCGAAGTGCGTCGGATGGCACACCCGCCATGACCGAGATCAGCAGCACCGGGTGATCCGGTCGACCGGCGGCCGCCATGACGGAGGCGGCCTGGAACGGCTTGACCGCGAGCACGGTGCACCCCTGCTCGAACGCATGCGGGGCGGCCGTCGTCACCCGGCATCCGAGTTCGCGGAACGGCGCGTGCCGATCCGCGTGGATCTCGGCGACCGTCACGCGCGCCGGGGCGACCAGACGGGCGCGGATCGCGCCGCGCGCGATCGCGAGCCCCATGGTGCCGCCGCCGACGATGCCCAGGGTCTCCATGATGCCAGGTCCGCCGCGCGGGCGCCCGCGCCGGCAGCGCGCCGGGCCGGGTCCGATCCGGGCACGGTACACTCCCCGGTGCGATCCGTCCCGGGACCCCGCGCCCACCTGAGCACCGCCCCCGTGTCCGCCATCCAGCATCTTCCCTTCGAGCAGCCGGTGACCGATCTGGATCGGCAGATCGAGCAGCTTGAACAGTCACCGACCGCCGAGGCGCTCCGCGAGGAACTCGATCAGCTCCGCCGGAGCCGGGATGCGCTGCTCGCCAGGCTGTACACGGGCCTCACGCCGTGGGACGTCGTCCGGGTCGCCCGCCATCCGGGTCGCCCGCAGACCGCGGACTACGTGCGGCTCATGTGCCGCGACTTCCGTGAACTCCACGGCGATCGACACTTCGGCGACGACCCGGCCATCCTGTGCGGCTTCGCACGCATCGGCCCGCACAAGGTGATGCTGATCGGGCATCGCAAGGGCACCACGACGGCGGAGAAGATCGCGTGCCACTTCGGCTGTGCACACCCCGAGGGCTATCGCAAAGCACTCCTCAAGATGCGGCTCGCCGAGAAGTTCGGCCTCCCGATCGTGACGCTGATCGACACGCCCGGCGCCTACCCAGGGCTGAAGGCCGAGGAGCGGGGCCAGGCGGAGGCCATCGCTCTGAACCTGCGGGAGATGAGTCGACTTCGCGTGCCCGTCGTCTCCTGCGTGATCGGCGAGGGCGGCTCCGGCGGAGCGCTCGGCATCGGCGTGGGTGATCGCGTCGCGATGCTCTCGAACGCGTGGTACTCCGTCATCTCCCCGGAGGGCTGCGCCGCGATCCTCTGGAAAGAGGCGAATGATCGGACGAATGCACAGGCCGCCGCGTCGCTCAGCCTCACGGCGGGCGACAACCTCCGCCACGGACTCATCGACGCCGTGATCGAGGAGCCGGTCGGTGGCGCCCATCGCCATCCGGAAGAAACGGCCGCGCGGCTCCAGCACTGGCTGGTGGAGCAGCTCAGCGACCTCAAGCGGCACCCGCCGCAGACGCTCGTGCGCCTCCGCTACGACAAGTACCGGCGCATCGGCGCGTTCGGGACCGGCTGACCTCGTCATCCCGGCGTCGCGCACGCCACCGCGGTGGCCGGCCGGCGGGGGCCGGATTCGATTGACCGGGTCTCACGCGTGCGATACGCTGCCCCTCCTTGCGCCGATCTCAGATCGTCGCACGTCGATCCGATCGATCATCGCGGTCCTCGTCCCGACGCCACCCCCCCGGTGCGGGCGCTGCCGCGATGGACATGCTCGAGCAGCGGCGGTACCGATCTCCTGGAGGACACGTGTGTCCCCGGGAGTGGGTGGGGAGTCAGGATCCCGTGGGCACGAAGAAGACTCCGAGTCGAGATCAGAAGTCAGGGAAGCCGGATACCAACGGCAGTCGGGGCGCCGGTCCGCGATCCGCCGGTGGATCGCGCGGCAGCGACAGCACACGTCGCGATGCCTCCCGGGCAGGCCGAACGGCCGCGTCGACGAGGCGGACCACGACCGCGCTTCGCGGAACCACGGCAGGCGGGACCACCGCGTCGCGGTCCGGAGCCGCACGCAAAGAGACGGGAAAGAACGACGCCGCATCCCGGCCGGTCTCGACTCGTCGGAAGACGACGGCCGCAGCGGCCGCCCGCCCGGACAGGTCCGCTGAGTTGAACGGTGCCACGGGGCAGGTCGCAGCAGGCTCGAAGCGCGCGCGGAAGCCGGGCAAGACGGCGACCGCCACGTCAGCGCGACCCGCGTCCCCGCGCCCGTCTCCCCCGCGCTCCACCGCCCGGCAGACCGCAGCAGGAGCGTCCCGGACGGGCAAGAAGCCATCCAGAGCCGGCAGTGTTCCCGCGCCGGCGAAAGACGGGAAGCCGTCGAAGGCGGGAAGGTCGGCGGCGGGTGCGAAGGCGGAGAAAGCCTCGAGCACTTCGCGGTCGCCCGCGGGGGTCGCCCCGCCGAAGCCCCAGGCCTCGAGCCGGACCGGGAAGCCTGCGAAGGGTGCCAGGACCGCGAAGGACGCAGCGCCGCCGAAGCGCGAGAAACCCGCGACGGACGCGAAGCCGCCGAAGAACGCCAAGACGGCGAAGGACGCCAGGCCGTCGAAGAGCGTGCAGCCCGCGAAGGACGTGAAGCCGGCGCGGAGCGCCAGGGCGCCGAAGCCCGCTGCGGCCGGCGATGCGAAAGGCGCTCCGACCCCGCGAAAGGGCGCAGCGGCGCCGGCGGCCGGCGGCCGCGGCGCGAAGAGCGGGGCGCGGAGCAGGAACCCCGGCGCCCGATCCGTGGCGGAAGCGGCCAGCGCCGAGCGCGCCGATGTCGACGGGTACGTGGTCATCAACGGTCGGCGCGTCCGCATGATCTCGACCGGTGGCCAGGGCGTCGTCCGCAGGCCGAAGTCAGCGACTGCCGAGGTGGCTGAAGCGGAGCCGACCGTTCCGGTTCCGCCCGCGCGACCCAGGAAGACATGGCTCTCCGCGAAGGACCTGGCGCATTACCGCGGCATTCTGCTGGAGGAGCGTGCGAAGCTCATCGGCGACCTCAGCGCGATGGAGTCCGCCGCGCTGCGCAGCGGGGACGACAACCTCTCCAAGCTGCCCGTACACATGGCGGACATCGGTTCGGATGTCTACCAGCAGGATCTCGATCTCGGCATGGCCGAGACCGAGAACAAGCGGCTGCTCGAGATCAACGCCGCCCTGCATCGCATCACGGATCGCACCTACGGTGTCTGCCAGTTGACCGGCAATCCGATTCCCCGCGCGCGACTCGACGCGAAACCGTGGGCCAAGTACACGATCGAGGCCGCGCGACTCTTCGAGAGCGGGCGGCTCTGACGACGGTCCTCACCGCGCCGGGGTGGCGCCGACCGGCGGCGCGCCATCGTTCACGACACGGCGCAGCGCCTCGTCGAGCGGGATCATGTCCGCCTGGCCGATCCGCGCCGGAAGCTGTTCCGGCCGGTGCGCCTCCGAGAGCGTGAAGGGTCCGACAGAAATCCGGCGGATCGATCGGCAGTGCCCGCCCGTGCCGAGGGCGACGCCGAGGTCCCGGGCGAGGCTGCGGACATAGAAGCCCTTGCCGCACTCGATGCGCAGGGCGACGAGCGGCCACTCGTACGAGATCAGGTCGAGTCGACCGACCGTCACTTCGCGCGGTGCCAGTTCGGCGGCGGCGCCTCGCCTCGCGAGCGCGTACGCACGCCGCCCCCCCACCTTGACGGCGCTGAACGACGGCGGACGCTGCAGGAACCTGCCGCGAAACGCGTCAAGCGAGGCGAGGACGGCCGGCTCGGCCGGCGGCGCGGCAGGCGTGACCTCGGTGCGCTCTCCGGCGCTGTCATCGGTCGTGGTGAACGCCGTGAGATCGATCACGGTCTCATAGCCCTTGCGCGTCGCCATGATCTGCTCGATCGAGCGGGTCGCCCGCCCGATCGCGAGGACCAGGACCCCGGTCGCGAGCGGATCGAGCGTCCCCGCGTGACCGGTGCGGGCCCCGCCCGCACGACGCCGGACATCGGCGACGATCTGCATGCTCGTCGGGCCGACCGGCTTGTCGACGACGAGCACACCCGCCGGCACAGGTTCGCTCGCCGGGACTTCGGCGCGGTTGTCGGCTGCGTGCATCCGTGTAGACTACGCCGCTCGGGACAGGTGTCCGAGTGGCTGAAGGAGCGGCACTGGAAATGCCGTATACGGGTAACCGTATCGAGGGTTCGAATCCCTCCCTGTCCGCTTCGCCCGGGAGGCTCGCAGCGTCCATGCCGGTCACGCTTGCCGGGTCAGCACTCCGGGCCGTATGCTGCCCCGCACCCGGGGCCGGTACCGTGTCGAATCCGGGCTGTAGCGCAGCTTGGTAGCGCGCTTGACTGGGGGTCAAGAGGTCGGCGGTTCGAATCCGCCCAGCCCGATCGAACGAGGCCGCCCCATGGGCGGCCTCGTTCCATGGAGCCGGGGCGCAGCAGAGCGGGAGCACAGGCGAGTCGCGACGTCGACCGACGAGCCGGATCCGCGCCGAGGGCGTGCCGATTCCGGGGACCGTCCACGTCCATGATCGCGTCCCGCCGGGCAGTGCCGTGGCGATCTCGACCGGCCACGTCGCGCCGTCGGCGAGCGACAGGCGCAGGTCCGTGGCCACGACCGCCACGTCGCACGCGGGCGTGCGGTGAACGGTCCATCCGCCGGCGGCGAAGTGGGCCGCGGCCGCGTCACAGATCTGATCCTGGAGCGACCCGGGGCTGGCCGGCCAGTCGCTGGTCACGATCGCGCTGTCATCGATCACCTGGGTCCCCATGCCGATGTGCCGGGTCGAGTCGCTGCTGGTCGGGAACGGCGTGAACAGCGTCGTGACCACGTTCTGGCACTGCGTCCGGAGCGCGATCAGGTCGTTCGGACGCGGTCGGTTGCAGGTGTGATCCACCTTGACCCGGACACCACCCTCGGAGACGAAGAGCGGCCCGCAGTCGCGGATCCAGATCGAGTCGGTGCTGATGATGAACGGCACGATCCGACCGGGATCCGCACCGGCCGCCGTCATGTACTGGAGCGCCTCGGTGCGGATCGCCGCGGTCGCGGACATCACCCGGATGTCGGCATCGCCGTCGTTCATGATCCACGCCGACATCTGGTCCAGGATGTCCTTCCATGCGTCCGACCCGCGGCAGGACATCATGATGGCCTGCACGGGCTCGAACTCCGCCGGTGCCCGGAGGGGCCCTGAGAGCGGCCCGGTCGTGCCGGCGGACCGGGACGACCGGTTCAGCGCGGAGGTACGCCCGCGCCGCCGTGGTCAGGCTCCGGGGCAGCGTGTTCTCTGCGATCGTGGCGGAAGCGGCGGCGCGGCGCGCACCTGAACGGGTGCTGCAGCGTGCGCCCGGGCCGCGCACCGGCGCGGACCGTGTCCGCGATTTCCGTCAGAATCCCGGGGGATCGGGCTCGGCGGCGCGCTGCGCGTCGAGCTGCACGCGGATCTGCGCGAGCGGGACGACGGGGCCGCGGTCCATGCCCGGACACGGCGTGCGCGCCCGCGCATCGCGCCATGCCTCCGGCGATGCCAGGTTCTCGGGCCAGAACGGCCAGGTCCGGCACTGTCCCGGGCGCGACCGGTAGACGCGGCACAGCGCCCGACCGGGCGCCGATGCGCGATCCAGGAACACGCAGTCGAATCCATACCCGGTCCGGACCTCGCGAAGCGACCAGCGGCCCATGACACGCCGCGCCCAGCGCCGACGGAACTCGTCGACGCCCTCGCCGAGATCGTGCGCCATCGACGCGGCCTCTTCGTCGGTGAACCAGACCGCCCCGGGGCCGCCCGTGCAGCAGTTCCCGCACTGGGTGCACGCGAACCTGAGGCCGCCGGCGAACCACGCGTCCGTGCCGCCGTCAGGTGCGGCTGGAGCGCCCGTCACGCCGCTTCTCCTGCTCCCCGGGAAGATCGAACTCGACGAGGTGGATCGCCGTCCGGTTCCGGCGCGGCGGAAGCCCGGCGAGAGCATCTGGGCGCTCGTCGAATGCGACGCGGTCGATCGCATAGAAGTCGATGAATCGCCACTGCGGATGTCGCCCCGCCTCCTGCTCGACCAGGTGCTCCACCTGGTCCACATTCGCCGCGGTGAGCCAGATGGACATGTAGGCACCGACCCTGGGATCGTCCGCCCGCTCCAGAACCGAGAGCACATGCCAGAGGGTGTATCCCAGTTCCCGACCGGACTCGTCGACGTTCCGCTCGGGATCGACGTCGAGTTCAAGGTCCCATGCTTCACGCAGCTGGTAGAGCAGTTCGTCGATATCCGGATCGAACTCATCGTCCACCGCGAGAACCGGGCGCACCTCGACCAGCCGGTCGAGCCGGGCGTCATCGAACTCCGGCCAGCACTCCGGACGCTCCGGGAGTCCGTGACGACCGAGGATGGCCGTCACCCGCGCCCGCATCTCCACCGGGACGATCACGAAGATCCCCTTCCACTCGTCGATGAAGATCTCGACGTCCGGATCGACCGACACCGCGCCGGCGCCGACGATCCCGTCCTCCAGGAGGATCGGCTCCACCTCCCGCCACACCTCCTCGAAGCGGCTCTTCGGCAGGGGTTCCCGGGAGTAGTAGACATCGGTGCTTCGATAGGCATCGCGGGCACCGATCTCCAGCACCGCATCCACATGGTCCCCGAGCAGCGCGAAGAGATCGGCGATCAGCGGCGAGAGCTTCTCGTGACTCACCACGACGTGAAAGCGATAGGCGTCCTGATCCTCCTCTTCCGCGACGTAGTCGAGCGTGTAGCCCTGGCCCGGCGCCGGCAGCTCGCGCGGGACAAGGCCCAGCGGCAGCGCGAAATCTCCGACGTGCTGACGGGTCAGGTCGGAGCGAAGGCGGAACGGATTCATCGCACGCCATCGTATCGCGGAAGCATGCCCGCGTGAATCCGGCAGGTACGGCGCCGGCCTGCCCGACGCACCGCCGCCGACGGTCCCGCATCGGCCAGGCGCCTCGTGCCGCCCGCCCGGGTACGCCACGGCATGCCTGCCCGATCCCGTTATCATCGCGACCCGACCGCCCGCGGGGGGTCCATGTCACGTCGGGAGCATCGCATGAGTGAGCCGCGATCGCAGTGGGGAAGCAGGGCCGGATTCGTGCTGGCCGCCGTCGGGTCCGCGGTCGGACTGGGGAACATCTGGAAGTTCCCGTACATCACGGGAGAGAACGGCGGCGGGCTCTTCGTCCTGATCTACCTCGCATGCATCACGCTGGTCGGACTGCCGATCATGATGGCGGAGATCATGATCGGGCGCGCGGCACAGAAGCAGCCGGTCGCCGCGTTTCATGCCCTGCAGGGCGCCCGGACGCCGTGGGCTGCGGTCGGCTGGATGGGCGTCGTCGCCGGCTTCATCATCCTGTCGTTCTACATCGTCGTCGCCGGCTGGGCGATGGACTACACGCTCAAGAGCGTCGTCAACTTCTCCGCGCCGATCCATCGCAGCGCCGAGCAGCAGGCGATGACGGAGATCGCCAGGGCCGACGTCGCGGACCTGCGCGCCGGCCTCGCGCAGCGCGACGCCGACCGCGAGGTCCGGCGCCGGATCGAGGCGATCCGGGCCGGCGTTGCACCGTCCGTCTGGCGGGCCCTCGACAACCTGGAGGCGACCGTCGCGTCGGCCCGCGACGGCACCGGCGATGGCCCAGACGAGGCGACGATCCGCGGGCGCCTGCTCGCCCTGAGTCCGGACCTCGCCGATGCCCTCCCCGCGATCACGGAGCGTCTGCAGGCGATGGACGCCGCCCGGGCCCGGGCGCTCGACGACGCCGTCCGCGCATGGCAGTCGCGCGATGAGGTCGACGTCCTCCGCAGCGCGGAGGACCTGCGCCGGCGGGAACTCGTCGCGCAGGAGATCGGGGCGCGATTCGGCGCGCTCGCCTCCGACGGATGGACCGGCTCATTCTGGGCCGGCCTCTTCATGCTCGTCACCATCCTGATCGTCGCCGGCGGCGTCTCCACGGGCATCGAGCGCGCCTGCCGGATCCTCATGCCGACGCTGCTGGTGCTGATCCTGCTCATGGTGATGTACGGCATGTTCCAGCCCGGCTTCGGCGATGCGATCGCATTCGTCTTTCAGCCGGATCTCTCCCGGCTCCGTCCGAGCGGCGTCCTCGAGGCGCTCGGACACGCGTTCTTCACGCTCTCGCTGGGCATGGGCGCCATGATCACGTACGGCTCGTACCAGCGCTCGAAGGATCACCTTGCGGGCCAGTCGATCGCGATTGCCGGCGCGGACACCGTCATCGCGCTGCTCGCGTGCCTCATGCTCTTCCCGATCGTGTTCTCGTACGGGCAGGAGCCTTCCGCGGGACCCGGCCTGGTGTTCATGAGCATGCCGCTCGCCTTCGCGGAGATCGGCCGTGGCGGCATGCTGCTGGCCATCATCTTCTTCGGCCTCCTCGTGTTCGCGGCGCTGACCTCGGCGATCTCGCTCCTCGAAGTCGTGATCTCCTACTTCATCGACGAGCGGAACTGGCCACGGCGCCGGGCGGCGTGGATCCTGGGCATCATCATCTTCCTGTTCAGCCTCCCCTCGGCCTTCTCGATGGGCGGATCATCCATCCTCCCGAACTGGGAGCGGAGCACAGGCCTCAACTTCTTCGACGCGATGGACTACCTGGCGTCGAACTGGATGCTTCCGCTCGGCGGGCTCCTGATTTCCGTCTACGCGGGGTGGGTCATGCCCCGCCGCATCCGCGACTCGGAGTGCGTGGGACTCGCGCCGCTCTTCGTCACCGGATGGCTGTTCCTCGTGCGCTTCGTCGCACCGGTACTCGTCCTCATCGTCCTCGCCCAGAAGGTGGGACTCCTCGACATCAACGAACTGTTCGGCTGAGGCCGCCCGGCGGCACCGTGGAGAGTTGCACATGGCACTGGATCTGAGCGCCTTCCGGACGGCATACGACGCGGTCATCGAGCATGCCCTCCCGATCCTCTGGGGAGAGCACACGTTCGTCATCCTGCTCGGCGTCGGCCTGCTCTTCACGATCTGGACGAAGTTCATCCAGTACCGCGCGCTGAGCCACGGCATCGGCGTCGTGCGCGGCCGGTACGACGACCGGCGTGATCCGGGAGCGATCAACCACTTCCAGGCGCTCTCCGCCGCGCTGTCGGCGACGGTCGGTCTCGGCAACATCGGCGGCGTCGCGCTCGCCATCGGCATCGGCGGTCCGGGTGCGCTCTTCTGGATGTGGATCGTGGCGATCCTGGGCATGGCGATCAAGTCGGTCGAGGTCACGCTCGCCATGCTGCATCGGGATACGAGCGATCCCGACAATCCGCATGGCGGCGCGATGTGGGTCGTCACCCGCGGCTGGGGCGACCGCGTGGGCGGCCCCGTCAGGACGATCGCGTGGATCGTCGGCGCGATCTTCTGCGTCACGCTCCTGATCTCGACGATGACCGGCGGCAACATGTTCCAGGCATGGAACGTGGCCAACATCACCAACGAGTACTTCGGTGTTCCGCAGATCGTCTCGGGGATTCTCCTCGCCGGGCTCGTGGGCATGGTGATCATCGGCGGCATCAAGCGGATCGGCGCGGTGGCGGGCCGCCTGGTGCCGTTCATGTGCGGCCTCTACATCCTGGCCGCCTTCGCCGTGCTCATCGTGGAGGCGGCGAACGTTCCGGCGCTCCTTCTGGCCATTGTCCGCGACGCGTTCAGCCCGACCGAAGCCGGCGGTGCGTTCCTCGGGGCGACCGCGTACTACGGGTTCACCACCGCGATGAAGCGGGCGCTTTTCTCCAACGAGGCCGGACAGGGTTCGTCGCCGATCGCCCACTCCGCCGCGAAGACGAGCGAGCCGGTGCGCGAAGGCGTCGTCGCCGGCCTCGAGCCGTTCATCGACACGTGTCTCGTGTGCACCCTGACCGCGCTGGTCATTCTGGCCACCGGCACGTGGAACCGCGAGGCGGTGGGCGATTACGGCGCAGAGATCCGCATCGTGGAGGTGCCGGTCCTGAGCGCCGACGGGACGCCGGCGCTCGATCCGGAGACCGGGCAGCCCCGGACCGGATTCGCGGTCAGAGCGCCGCGCACCCTCTCGGCTCTACCCGCGCTCCCGGCGCCGGACGCCTGGCTGCCGGGCAACCGGTTCTTCCTGCTCGCCGAGGTGGGCGAAGTCGATCGCCGGACGGGTTCGCGGCTCATCCGGATCGGCGGCGAGATCGTCCGCGCGGAGGAGAGCGGGCCGGGCTTCGGTGCGCACCGGGATGACAGCCCGTGGGCGAAGGGCGATCTCATCGTCCGATGGTCGGATCCCGACGGACCCGCCACGATCGTGTCCACGGGCATCTATCGCGACTTCACCGGCGCGGCGCTCACCGGTCACGCCTTCGACCGTGCGATCCCGGGCCTCGGCAAGTACCTCGTGACCCTGGCGTGCTGGCTGTTCGCGCTTTCGACGATGATCTCCTGGTCGTACTACGGCGAGCAGGGCGTCATCTTCCTGGCGGGCCGCCGCGGCGTTCTTCCGTACAAGGCCGTCTTCTGCACATTGACGGTTGTCGCGACGATTCCGGCATTCATCAGGTCGGACACGGAACTCGGAGATCTCGCCGACCTCGGGACCGGCTGCATGCTCCTGGCGAACATCCCGATCATCGTCCTGATGGCACCGCGTGCCATGCGCGCGTTCCGCGACTACTTCGGCCGACTCGATCGCGGCGAGATGAAGAGTCACGCCGCGCCGCCGCTCGTCGACGTGGTCGAGGGCCGGGACGTGGAGTAGGAGTCACGGTGGCATGTGGTCGATCGCCGAGCTTGCCGACGTCGCCGCCGCGGCGCTGATCGAAGAGGACCGGCGCGCCGCGGAAGAGCAGTCCGTGCGCGGGGTGGATCACCTGGCCGAGGTGGAACTCCATCCCGTGCTCGCCGCCGCGTTCGGCCGCGCCGGGTTCGGTGTCGAGCGGGAACGCCGCTATCCCGCGGGACGCGCGGCGCGCCGCGAGACCGAAGGCGACCGCTGCGACCTCGTCCTCGCACCCGGCGGGCTGGCCGTCGCGCCGGCCGGCGGCCGCGGCACGCTCTTCACGCCCGCCGCGGCGGCGGGCGACGGGATGCTCTTCTGGCTGGAGGTGAAGCTCGCGGCGCAGTTCGGGCCGGAAGGACCGAACGGCGCCTGGTCCGCGGATCTCGTGACGCGCCCCCGGCAGGATCTGCGGAAACTGGCCCGTGAGCCGGCGGTGCGGCATCGCGGCCTGCTGCTGGTGATCTTTTCACGCACGCCGGCGATCATCGAGCACGACCTGGCGATCGCGGTGGGGCGGTTCGCCGATGCGCTGCCCTGCATCGGCTTCCCGGCGACGCGGATCTTTCCCGTCCGCGATCTCATCGGGCACGCGTGCGGCGCGGTCTCGATCGTCCCCGTCCTCGCGCACGCCTCCGCCGGCCGGGCCGGCGGACGGGGATCCCGGCGTCGCCCGCGCGCGTCCGACCCGCGGGGTGGACGCGCGTCCGGCGTCCCGGAGCCGGGCCCTCCAGGCCGGATGACCGCCGAACGCCCCGTCGAGCCGGTCGTCGAGCCGGTCCCCGGCGCTGATCTGCGCTTCGACGATGTCTGACGCGCCGTGTCGTGTCCCCCGGTCTCTCACCCGGGTCACCCCGGCGCCGGCCGCGTTGCGGGCGTGCCTGCGACCTGCGCTGCCAGCAGCGTGAGGATCGCCTCCGCCGCCTCGGCATCGGGTACATGCCCGCGGTACATCGCCGCGACCGCGGCCAGGTCCGCGCGCTGGGCATCCCGCGCGGCCGGATCGTCCAGCAGGCGGTCGACTTCACAGGCAATGCGTTCCGCCGGCCACGTGCAGGGCACATGCTCGGGAACGACCCGCGCCCCTGCGATGAGATTCGGGAGCAGCCTGTCGGGCACGCGCAGGAGCAGCCGGGAGAGGAGGAGCGAGAACGCCGAGGTCCTGTAGATGCCCACCATCGGCGTTCCGATGCGCGCCAGGTCCAGCGACATGGTTCCGGAGACGGTGAGTGCCGCATCGCTCCACGCCGCGACCGCGTCGCTCTCGCCGACGACGACGCACATGGCCGGGTCCCGATGCGCATCGCGCGCCCCCCGGATCTCCCCGATCATCGCGGCGAGTCGCGGTGAGGCGGCGGCGATGATGACGGCGGGATCGCGTGGCGACCGCCGAAGCCGCGCCACCACGTCCAGCATCAGCGGCAGGTTGGCGCGGACTTCCTGCACGCGCGACCCGGGAAAGAGCCCGAGGCGCGGATGCCCGCCGGGAAGCGCCCTGGCGACGGGGTCGCTGAAGGCACGGACCGGCTCCCGCGCCATGCGGGGATGGCCGATGAACCGCGCGGGAATCCGTCGTGCGGAGAACCACGCTTCCTCGAAGGGGAGCAGGCAGAGAACGAGGTCCGTCGTCCGCCGGAGCCGCGCCGCGCGCCACGGCCCCCACGCCCAGAGCTGCGGCGCCACGAGATGGACGACACGCGCGCCCGCGCGCCGGCTGACCCGCGCCAGCGGGAAGTTCGCCGCAGGCGAGTCGACCGCCAGGTGGAGCCTGACCGGCTCCCGGCTGAGCCACCGGGCCAGTTCCCGTCGGGCGCGACGGACGACGCGGACGCGGGCGAGTGCCTGGAACCCCATGGCCCCGCCTGACACGGTCTCGCCGACGATCTCCGCGCCCGCCGCGGCCATGGCCGGTCCGCCCCAGCCGACGATCCGCAGCGACGGCGCGCGTGCCCGGAGCGCCGCGATGACCGGCGCCGCGTGGTTGTCCCCGCTGGGCTCGAAGGCGGTGACGATGATTGATCCGTCCTGGGGCATCCGGAGCCGCCTGCGCCGGAGCGGGCACGGGCATCGGCCCATTCTCCCCGATGCGGCCGCACGGTGCGGCCCGCGCCCGGGATCCGGAGCGCGCCTGCCCGTACGATGGAGGCATGCGCGGATCACCGTCCAGGCACCCGCTCTGCATGAGCCTGCTCGTCGCGGCCATTCTCCTGCCGTGGCTGACCGCGGTGCCGGCCTTCGTCGCGGCGCTCGACGGCGCGGCCCCGGCCGTGCCCCCGTGGCCGCAGGTGACCGCGGGCTTCTCTCTCAATGTCCATCACGTCTCAGACCTCCCGCGGTATCGCCGCGCGATCCGCGAAATCGATGACATGGGGGCAAATGCCCTGCTCATCGTCACGCCCTGGTTCCAGGAGAACAGCCGATCGACGCGCATCGCGCGCCATCCCGGACTCTGCCCGACCCGGGAACAGCTCGCCGTGCTGGTACGCGATGCATCCGCCCGCGGCCTCGTCGTCTGCATGATGCCGATCGTGCTCCTCGAGCGGCCGGAGTCGACGGACGACTGGCGCGGCACGATCGCGCCGGAGGACGAGGCGGCATGGTGGGCGTCGTATCGCGCGTTCATCCTGGACTTCGCGCGGCTTGCCCGCGAGACCGGCTGCGGCATGCTCGCGGTCGGAAGTGAACTCAACACGCGTGAGCCGGCGATCACGGAGTGGGCGTCGCTCATCGCGGATGTGCGCACCGAGTTCCCGGGAGCGATCGTCTACTCGGCCAATTGGGACCGCTTCGACCAGGTGCAGTTCTGGAACCTCGTCGACGTCATCGGCGTGAGCGCGTACTTCGGAATCGAGGATCCCGCGACCGGTCAACCCGCCCCGTCGCGATGGCAGGGCGTGGGTCGGGACTTCGCCGATCTCGCCGAGGCGTGGGGCCGCCCGATCCTGCTCACCGAGGTCGGCTATCCGTCGCTCTCCTGGGCGGCACGGGATCCATGGAACTACGTCGCCCCGCCGAACACGCGCTCCGATCCGGCCATGCAGCGGCGCTGCTGGGAGGCGTTCGCGGAAGGCTATCTGCCGCTCATCCGCAACGGCGGCCACCTCGCCGGGTTCTTCGGGTTCAGGTTCGATCCCTACCGGCGCGGCGGCGCATTCGACATCGGGTACGGCGTCGCGGGCAAGCCCGCCGAGGCGGTGGTCAGCCGCCTGCTGCGGGATGCCGCGGCGCTGTCGCGGGGTTCCCTGCACCCGGCCGCGACGATCCGCGACGGCGATGCGAAGTCCCGCCCGCAGAAGGCCGATGAACCGGTCGAGTCCCCCGCCCTCCCCTCCCGGGCGGGTGAGCGCGTCGACCCGGCGGACTGACTTCCCCGGCGCGGTACGATCCGCGACTTCGCGCCCCCTGGAGTCCACCTTCCCATGCTCAAGCGAACCCACTCGTGCGGCGCGCTCCGCGAAGAGCACGTCGGCCGCGAGGTCGTTCTCTCCGGTTGGATCAACACGTACCGCGACCAGGGTCGCGGGCTGGTCTTCGTCGATCTCCGCGACCGGGACGGACTGACGCAGATCGTCTTCGATTCCGAGGGCGCCGCCGAGGACGTGGTCGCGCTGGCCCGGTCGCTCCGTCGCGAGGATGTCGTCTCGGTCCGGGGCACGGTCCGCGGCCGCGCGGGCGGCGCCAACCCCCGCATCGCCACCGGCGCGATCGAGGTGCACGCCTGCGAACTGGAGCTCCTGGCGAAGACCGATACGCCCCCGATTCTCCCGGACGAGCATGACGCCGACCGGATTGCCGAGGAGAAGCGCCTCCAGTACCGCTACCTCGACCTGCGCCGCCCCTGCATGCAGCGGATCCTGAGGCTCCGTCACGAAGTCGCGCGCCTCACCCGGAACTACTTCGCCGAGAACGGCTTCCTCGAGATCGAAACACCGTTCCTCATCAAGACGACGCCCGAGGGCGCCCGCGACTTCGTCGTTCCGTCCCGGCTTCACCCGGGGCAGTGGTACGCGCTTCCGCAGAGTCCGCAGCTCTTCAAGCAGATCCTCATGGTCGCCGGCTGCGATCGCTACATGCAGATCGTCCGCTGCTTCCGCGACGAGGATCCCCGCGCCGATCGCCAGGCCGAGTTCACGCAGATCGATCTCGAGATGAGCTTCGTCGAGCGGGAGGATGTCATCCGGATGATGAGCGGCTTCGTCCGCCGCCTCTGGCAGGAGATTCCCGGCTGCTCGATCGGGGACATCCCCACGATGACGTACGCGGACGCGATGGATCGCTACGGCATCGACCGCCCCGATCTGCGCTACGGGCTCGAACTCGTCGACGTCGGCGATCTCGCGGCCGCGAGCGGCTTCCGCGTCTTCTCCGAATCGCTCGCGGCCGGCGGCATCGTGAAGGCGGTCCGGATCCCGGCGCCGGGCGACCGCATGTCGCGCAAGGTGCTGGACGGGTACACCGCCCTTCTCCAGGGCTTCGGGCTCGGCGGCATGCCGTTCGCACGCGTGACCGACGCGGGCTTCGAGACCGGCGTGGCGAAGTTCCTGGAACCGATCGGTCCCGCGCTGCGCGAACGCATGGGCCTGCAGCCGGGCGACATCGTTCTCTTCGGCGTCGGTCCGCGCGCGAAGACGCTGAAGGGGCTCGGCGAATTGCGGCAGCGCATCGCCCGCGATCTCGACCTGGTCCCGGAGGGCGTCTGGAAGTTCGTCTGGGTGATCGACTTTCCGATGTTCGAGTTCGACGAGGACGCGGGCCGGTGGGTCTCGCTGCACCATCCCTTCACCTCGCCACGGCCTGACCAGTTCGACCTGCTCGGTACCGACCCGGGCGCATGCCTCTCGACCGGATACGACATCGTCGTCAACGGGTCGGAGATCGGCGGCGGATCGATCCGGATCCACCGTCGCGACGTGCAGCAGCGGGTCTTCGATCTCCTCGGCCTGACCGCCGAGGACGCGCGGCTCAAGTTCGGCTTCCTGCTGGATGCGCTGCGCTTCGGTGCGCCACCGCACGGCGGGATCGCCTTCGGACTCGATCGCCTGGTGATGCACCTGGCCGGGACGGAGAACATCCGGGATGTCATCGCATTCCCCAAGACGCAGAGCGGCCAGGATCTCATGACGGGCGCCCCGGGGTCCGTCGACCCGCACCAGCTCGACGAGCTCCACGTGCGCACGGCGCTGCCTGAGCCTGCCGCGTCGTGAGGTGATGCGGTGACGCCGGGCAGCGTGCCTGAAAGGAGACGCGTCATCGGCGCGTCATCGAAACGGCCGCACCGCGCGAGGACGATGCCGGCCAGCACTCACTCGTCGCGGCGGCTCGTCCGGCTCATGAGCAGCATGCCATCCGGCCTGGACTCGACGAACCAGACGGCGTCCCCCTGCACCTGGGACGCCATGTCGACAAGAAGCTCGCCGAAGATCCCGTCCGCCTGTTCAAGGCCGGGGACGTCCATCATGGCCATGAGCATGTGCAGGGTCGCAGGGTCCATCACCGAGGTGCCGGTGGCGGCGGCCAGGTCCGACCAGCCCCAGGCGACGACGTTCCGACCGCCGGTCAGGCTTCGCGCTGCGGCCAGGCGGGGATGCTGCGCCTCGGTCATCGGCGCCTGGTCGATGATCGCCGGGAGCGCGCGGAGCATCTTCTCCGATCCGATCCGCAGCGTGGTTCCTTCGACCAGCAGCGCCGGAACCACGCCCGGGTCGACCTGGATCGTCATCATCTCCGGCATATCCGTCAGGTCAGGCATCGTCGCCCTGTAGAGGGTCCGTCCGCCGCCCAGGTCCTCCCGGTCCATCGGCATCGCCTCGCCGAGCATCTCGATCACCCCGGACAGACCGGCCGGGTCGCGGAGCGTGGTCGAGATCATCTGCGCGCCGCCCGGGTCGTCCGAGGAGGCATATCCCGCCCCTTCGAACGTCCGTCCGACCAGGCGCCCGGCCGACTCGAGCATGGCGAGCGGACCTCCGTCGTCATCGCCGCCCTCCATTCCCATCTCGCCCAGGAGCATGGCAAGCGGTCCCTCCTCCACGGTGCGCCGCAGGATCGAGGCCGCTTCGGCGAAGTCCATGTTCACCGCCCAGTACGAGGTGGCTCTCCGCGCCATCGCCGCGGCCGGAACCGCCGCGGGCTCGCCCTGCCCCATCGCCTTCATCAGGCCGCCGGGGCCGGACGGGCTGCAGAGGAACACGCGCTGCTCGCTCGCGCCCGGCGCCGGGAAGTCCATGGACATCGAGAGCGACTCGACCTCTCCGACGAGTTCATGGAGCATCGGGACCACCATGAAGGAGAACCCCATCGGATCGAACGCGGCGATGAGCGGTGCTGCGTTCGCGAAGATCACGGCGGCTTCGAAGGAACCACCGCCCCGCCCCTCCCGGCTGCGCTGCCATGCCTTCGACGACGCGAGGCTGCCCGCGTCCGCCGCGGCCAGTCGCCCGATCGCCGTGTCCATCGCCGCGGCATCCGTCCCGACGACGAGATGCGTCCCGTCCACCAGGACGAACCACTCGCGGAATGCCTCCGCCATGACGTCCGGACCGCCCATACCGAAGTCATCGAACTGGAAGTCGAACTCGTCGTCATCGGGCGCGTCCGCGTCGGCCCCGCCGGCGCCGGGCGCCGACTGCCCGCCCGCCTCCACCGTGAACACGTAGGCGGTCCGTCCGCGCATGGGACGTTCTGCGATCGCCGTGCCGCCGCGCCGTGCTTCCGTCACCAGGCGCTCGATGGCCCCGCGCGCCGCATCGACCTGGTCGCCGAAGTCGCACGTCAGCAGCATCGCCGGAAGGACCATGCCGTCCTCGCGCGGCGGCGCTGCGAAGATGGAGAGCCCCACCGCCCCGGTCGGGACGGGAATCTCGCCCATGCTGAACATCGCCGCCACGTGCGCGGCAACGTCCTTCTCGTCCAGCGTGTGACCCGCCGCGCTCGACATCCCGCCGACGAGATCCGCGATCGATGTCGCGCGCAGGAAGATGACCGCGTTCTCCGGCGCGACGGACTCCGGCGCCCGGGGCGGCGCGGCAACCGCATGCCACGTCGCAGACGCCGCCGACAGGAGTGCGGCAGCGCCGACGGAACGGAGTCGCGCCCACCCGGGCCGGCGCGAGGCGGACAGAACGCGGGTCGAGGGCATGATGATCACCGTGGATGCCTCCGCAGCGGGAATGAGACGCGGCTTCAGCGCCGGTCGAGGGGAACGTACTGGACGGCATGCGGACCGGTATAGAGACACCCCGGACGCATGAGCTTATTGTCCTTGAGATACTCGATGCAGTGCCCGGCCCAGCCGGCGACGCGCGCCATGGCGAAGATGGGCGTGAACAGGTCCAGTTCAAGGCCGAGCGAGTGATAGGTGGTCGCCGAGTAGAAGTCGACATTCGGATGAATGCCCTTCGCGCCGACCGCCTCGTGCATGATCTCCTCGATCCGCCGGCTCATCGCGTAGAGGTCCTGGTTGCCGGTGTCCTCCGCGATCTGCTTTGCGAACGTCTTGAGATACGTCGCACGCGGGTCGGTGGTCCTGTACACCCGGTGGCCGAATCCCATGATCCGGTCCTTCCGTGCCAGCCGGTCGCGCACCCACGGCTCGACGCGATCCAGCGTGCCGATCTCGCGCAGCATGTGCATCACTTCCTCGTTCGCGCCGCCGTGCAGCGGCCCCTTGAGCGTGCCGATGGCGGTCGTGATCGCGGAGTACATGTCGCTGAGCGTCGAGATCGTCACCATCGCGGCGAAGGTCGATGCATTGAATCCATGCTCCGCGTGCAGGATCAGGCACACGTCCATCGCCCGCGCCATCGCCGTCGTCGGCGGCTGGCCGTTGAGCATGGTGAGGAACGAGGTCGCGATGTCCTGATCGGGAGAGGGCCGCATGAAGGGCAGCCCCTTGCGGTGCCTGTCGAAGTTGGCGATCACCGCCGGCACGCGGGCCAGCAGCCGGATCGACTTCCGCTCGTTCGCCTCCTCCGACGGGTCGTCCGCCTCCGGATCGAAGAGCGCGAGCGACGAGACCAGCGATCGAAGCGCGTGCATCGGCGTCGCAGTCCGGGGGACCCGCTCGATGAGCTGCCAGAGCCCGTCCGGCAGGTCGTATTCCTCGCGGACGCGGTCGACGAATGATTCGAGTTCCTCCCGCCTGGGGAGCCGCTCGTTCCAGAGGAGAAACACCGTCTCCTCGAACGTCGAGTTCCGCGCAAGCGCATCGATGTCGATGCCCACGTACTCGAGGACGCCCTTCTGTCCATCGATGAAGCACATCCGCGACTCCGCCGCGAGTGTGTTCGCGAGTCCGCGATCGACCGTCGGTTGACTCTCCATCTGAATCATGCGTCTCTCCAGCGTTGCAGCAGGAGGGGCATGGTAGAGTGGACCGCCAGAGTGGACAACGCCCCCCCCTCATCGCCGCTGCTGCTCAGCGGCCTGCTTCTGGATGACGCACGCTCCGCGCCCTCCGCCGGGTGGATCGAGATCGACCGTGGTCGCATCACGCGACGCGGCAGCGGTTCCCCCCCCGGCCGGTCCGCCGCCGGCGGTCCAGAGAGGATCATCGCGCCTGGATTCATCGATGCGCACGTCCACCTTCCGCAGTTTCCCGCCATCGGCTGCGACGCGGGTTCCCTGCTCACGTGGCTCGAGCAGACGATCTTTCCCGTCGAGGCGACATGGGCCGATCCCGCGGAAGCCGCCCGTGCCGCAGCACGGGGCCTCAGGCGACTCGCGGGGAGCGGGACGACGGGATTCGCGGGGTTCCTGACGAGCCATCGACACGCCGTCGAGGCATGTCGAAACGCACTGGCCACGCTTCCGCTGCGCGCGATCGCCGGCCAGGCGGCCATGGATCGCGCCGCCCCGACGGATCTGCTCGGACAGCCGGTGCTCCGCCCCCTTCCCGCGCCGGAGCCGAGGTTCGAGGCGAGCGTCAATCCCAGGTTCGCGGTGGCGTGCTCGGCATCGCTCCTGTCGAGCCTGGGCGGACTCGCCGGCCTGACCGGCGCTCTCGTCCACACGCACCTCGCGGAGCAGCGGGATGAATGCGCCCTGGTGGCGCGGCTCTTCCCGGAGGCCACGAGCTACACGGACGTCTACGACCGCGCCGGACTTCTCGGGCCGCGCACGCTCGTCGCCCATGCGCTGCATCTCGGACCCGCCGAATGGGCCCTCCTGGCGGCGCGCGGGGTCATGATCGCGCACTGCCCGACGGCGAACCTGTTCCTCGAAAGCGGCATCTTCGACCTGGCGGCAGCGCGACGCCACCGGATCCCCGTGCTGCTCGGCAGCGACATCGCCGCCGGTGCCGATCCGGCGATGCCCAGGGTCGCGCGCGCCATGCTCGATTCCGCGCACGCCCGGCGCGCCATGGGCGACGCGCACGCGCACGTCCCGACCGCCGCCGATGCGTGGGAAATGATCACGCGCACGAACGCGCATCTGCTGGGCTGGCATGACCACGGCCGCCTTCGCCCCGGCGACGCCGCCGACGTGCTCGTGATCCGCCCGCCCGGGCCGGTGGACCCGTTCCTCGTCTCCCGCCTGATCTACGGCTGGGAGGACGCACTCCTGGACGCCGTCGTCATCGACGGCCGGCTCGTGTCTCCCGCGTGAGCCGCGTCCGCCTGCCGCGGCGGCAGGCGGTCCGGAGCGCAGGAACAGGGCCCCGGACCGGTCCGGGGCCCCGCTGATGTTCCGAGGCGTCGATGCACCGCCGGACCCTGTCGGTCAGCGGCGCCGGTTGCGCTGCATCTCGGCGAGCTGCCGCCGGAGCAGTTCCAGCTGCAGATCGATCTGCTCCTTGTCGAGACCGCTCGTCAGCGCGATGAGGGGTGCACGGTCGCACCACCGGCGCAGTTCGGTCAGCGTCCGGATGACGGACCCGAGTCGCTCCATTTCATCACCGCCCGATCCAACGTACCCCAGGCGCTGAAGAAGCAGCGGGATCTGCTGGTTGGCCTGCTTCGCGGTCTGCTGCCACCGGTCGGCTGCCTTCCGGCCGAAGTCGTCGATCTCGTGCCAGCGCGGGAGGTCGAGCTGCTTCGCCAGGTCCTCCGGAAGGTCGGCGGTGCCCTTCGAGAATCCGCAGTGAAGCGCATTCGACGCGTTGAACGTGAGGTTGCTCTTCTCATCGGAGAGCTTGTACTTGCCGCGCAGATCGCTGTACCACGTGATCACGCCGGTCTCCTCGTCCCTGTCGTAGGAGACCTGGAAGCGGTTCAGCTTCATCGCCCGGGCCACGTGCTCGCTGTAGCCGTTCTTGATCGCGAGTTCCACCAGCGCATCGATGTCTTCCTGCGCATCCTCTTCGGAGAGTGCGTTCGAGCCTGCGACCGTCGTCACCGACCCCGCGGTGCCTTCGCGCATGAAGTAGATCTCGTCCGTGCACATGGCCGTCCACGCGCCGGCGGAAATCGCCTTCCGGATCCAGCTGACCACGCGGTGACGCTGCTTGAGGTTCTCGATCTCCCGCGCGATCCGCCGGGCTTCGAAGACCAGTCCGCCGTTGGAGTCGATGATCAGGACGATCGTCTGCCCCGGCCCGTAGTTCCGGTCGATGTGCTCGCCCAGCGCCTTGATCTCGTCATGCCGGAATTCGATGCCGACGCCACCCTCGAGCGGCAGGACGAACACGCCGAGTTCCCGGCCGCTGGCGTCCCGCGGAACATCCGCGGATCCGGCCGCACCTCGCGCTGCGGCGCCCGAGGCATCGAGTCCCGGCCTGACGTCGCGCCCCGAGGTCCGCTCGGGCTCCCGCGCGGGCGCAGGATCCCGCGGCACCGTCCGCATCCGGATGATGTCCGCGCGGAAGATCGTCTTGTCGGCGGTCCGGCCCGCGATCGGGCCGCGCACGACGACGAACAGCGGCTCGGCCCGGACGAGTTCGCCGGTCATCTCGATATCGACGCCCTGCTCGCGGTGAACGACGGTCACCTGGTCACCGACCGCGCCGCGCCACCGGTCGCCGCCGGGCAGGCGGATCTCCACCTGCGCCTGGGCCGCCACCGTGAACACCAGGGAGGCGACGAATGCCAGGAGGGCCAGGAGCCGCGGGAATGTCTGCTGTCTCATAGGGATGGTCTGCATGTGTTGACTGCTCGCTGCGGCTCAGCCGCCCGTACCCATTCCGCCCGCGCCACCGCGGCCGCCCCGTCCCGCGCCGCCGCGATTCTGCGACAGGGCGCGGATCTGTTCGCCGATCTGCTCGATCATGACCTCGAGGAACAGCGTGTTGATGCCGTATTCGGCCTGCATCCGCAGGTCCACGGCGTCGTACCGCTTCATGGCACTGAGGACCTTCTGAAGTTCCTGCCGGATCCGGCCGAGGTCCTGGAGCTGATCGCCGCCCGTGCCGAACTGCTGGATCTTCTGCACCTCGCGCAGGCTCGCGACGGACCGGTCGAACGCACGGCGCCAGTCGGTGATGTGGCGGTCGATGATCTGCTCCGCCTTCCCGTCGACCACGCGGTATTCGCGGATGCCGAGGAGCAGCGCCAGGTCGTCCAGGTCCTCCGCCGTCCCGTCGCTGATCCGGAAGTTCTCCGCCGTCCGGGCGGTGAAGTTCACTGTGGCCGAATCGGAATTGTCGACGATGTACTCACCCGAGGCATCGAGCGCCCACTTCACCGCCCGCCCCTGCCAGGTGGCGCTGAGCCGGTACTCGGGGCGGACCATCGCGTCGACCAGCCGGAGATCGTGCTCCGAGTGCTCGACGAAGCCCTTCAGCCAGGCGACGTACGCCTCGCGATACTTGCCGAGCATGTTCTGGTCGTGCGCCACCACCATGAAGTTGCGGGCGGAGGTCCCCAGTCCGCCGAACCGGGCGGTCGGCTTCATGTAGATGTCGGTCCACGACAGTGAGAGAACCGACGAGATCCCGACCGAATCGTGCACCCAGACGATCTGCGGGTAGTCGCGCAGTTCATCGCGGAAGATGTTGATGATCTTCCGGTACATGTCGAGCGCGCCGCTTCCGTCGAACGAGCGATCGGGCGAGCGCTCGCCCATCCGGCTCCGCGCCCAGGTCAGCAGGTCGTCCAGCGGTTCCTCGGCGGCAACGTCCGCGGAGTTGATTGTGAAGACGAGGTAATCCGGATCATGCGTCCGGATGTCCTCGATCATCGCCGCATAGGGCTCATAGCTGACGTCGGTGCCGAACTGGCCACGCATCGGGATGAGGTACAGCCGCGTGACATCGTCATCGCGCGTCACACGCCGTGCACCGAAGCTGCGCTGCCGCCGCGTCTGGGCCTCGGGAGTCCGCTCCGTCCGGCCGCCCGTTCCGGGATCGGTCCGATCCGGCACGGCCTCGTCCTTCTTCTCGACCGGCACGTTCCGCCGGATGGCATCGATGTCCGCCCGCGCATACCGGACCTGCGACCGGATGCCCTCGACGCTCAACTCGAAGAGGACGGAGTCCCGTCCCTCCTCCAGCACCCGGCCCCGGAGCACCCGGCCGTCGCGCATCACGAGCACGTCCTCCGTCTCGTCCGCGACCCGCAGCGAGACGGCGGCGGCACTCGCCGGCGCGAAGACGCTCACCGGCCCTGCAGCGCCGGCGGTCATGCCCGCCGCCGGCATCGCGACGAGCGCGGCGGCAAGTGTCAGCGGAGAGAACCCGGCAGGCCGGAACGAGTGGAATCGTGAGGTCTTCATCTGGAGTGGATCCTTGCAGGGAGCGATGGGCGGTCTGGCGGATCGAACGGCGGTCGGTCCGGAGGCGTGACGGTCAGGGAACTCCGGTCCCGTCAGGATCGCATGCCGCATGACGGAGTCCGTCCCGCGTCCGTCCGCAGTTCATCGCATCCGCCTGTCGGCCCTTGCTGGAACTGCACGCGCTACGACTTCCGCCCTGCCGGCACCGACCCGCTCCGGATGTCATCGGTCCGCCTGATCCTGAATCATTATGACGCGTGAGATGCCCCCGTGGTTCCGGCGGAGGGATGTCTGACGCATTCTGTTCACGGGATCCCCCGTCCGGCCCCGCATCACCGTCGGGCGGTGATCAGCGCCGCGGCACGTTCCAGCGCCTCCGCCCGCGACCGCACCGCGCCCTCGAGCTGCTCGTCGTACAGCGCCCGCAGCAGGCGCCCGAGCGATGGACCGGGCCTGGCGCCCAGCGCCACGAGGTCGTCTCCACGGACAAAGGGCGGGGGAATCACGCCGACCTCCCGGAAGGCCTCCAGCGCCGCCCGGATCTCCGCGACGGCCCGACGCTCGGCGGCCGGACCCGCCTCGAGCAGGCGCATCGCCTCCGCGAACACCGCCATGCCAGCCAGCCGGCGTCGTGCGGCGACCCGCATCCCGCGCCAGCCGCGCGGCGCACACGCCTCGTCGTCCGCGAGCGGCGCCGCAGGCATGTCCCGGTCGGCGCCCGGTCCGGGACCCGTCGCATCCGACCCCAGGATCCGGGCTCGGATGGCGACCAGGTCACGCACCCGTTTCTGGTCGGCCCCGGAGAGGACGAGGGCCCGGGACCATGCCTGCGGTGCCTCCCGAGGCGGTGTCCCTCCCCAGCGATCCAGCATCCACGCCGCCAGGGGAAGGGTCCAGTCCGCCGGGCCCTCGATTCCGTCGACCCGCGGGCTCCGGCCGCGACCCGCCTGTGCCTCCAGGAGGATGGCGCGATCGAGCCCCAGCGATGTCAGCAGGGCCACCGCGTCTCCGCGCGATGGATGCTCCAGCATGAGCCTGAGTTCCTGGCCGATCCGCTCGCGGCTGACACCGGCCAGCCTCGGGACATGGCGTTCGATCGCAGCGGCGGTGGCGGACTCGATCCGGAAGCGGTACCGCGCCGCGAATCGGACGGCACGGAGCATCCGGAGGTGGTCCTCATCCAGCCGGCGATCGGCGTCACCGATCGCACGGATGACACCCTCCTCCAGGTCCCGGCGCCCGCCGACGAAATCCAGGACCTCGCCGCTCTCCGGATCGAGGAAGAGCCCGTTGATCGTGAAGTCGCGCCGATGCGCGTCCTCCTGCGCCCCGGCGAATGTGACGTGATCGGGTCGTCGCCGGTCCGAGTACGGTCCGTCGGTGCGGAAGGTCGCCACCTGCGTTTCCGTGCCCTCGCGCCGGACGAGGACCACGCCGAACGCCTGTCCCACCTCCCGGCTCCCGCGGAAGATCCGGCAGACATCCGCCGGCCGCGCGTCGGTGGCGATATCGAAATCCTTGGGCACGATGCCGAGGAGTTCATCCCGCACGCATCCACCCGCGAAATAGGCGACGAAGCCTGCTTCGCGCAGCCGCATGACCAGCCGCATGGCAGCCGCGCGCGCATCCGGAGCGTGTCCGCCGGAGTGGACCATCACACGGGCTCCGCACGTTCCGGCTGGAAGTACAGCACGAACATCTCGCGACCGGCGCGGTGGACCTCGGGGCCGATGAAGCCGGGAATCGCCAGGTCGACCTGCGGCGGTCCGACCGGTGAACGCAGCACCAGGTAGCCGTCGACCGAGATCAGCGGCGCCCACCGGCTGAGCGCCTCCAGGATGGCCTGCCGATCTGCCGGAGCGGCCATGCGGTCGTAGGGCGGATCACAGAAGACGACATCCAGCGGCGCCGGCGCCGCGCGCCGGACCCGTTCTCCCAGCGCATCGTCGCGAAGCACAGTCGCCCGGTCACCGACACCAAGTCCCGTGATGTTCTCCAGCAGGAGCGCATGAACGGCGGGATCCCGCTCGACCAGCAGCGCGCACTCGGCGCCGCGGCTGAGCGCCTCGAGCCCCATGGTCCCGATGCCCGCGAACAGGTCAGCGATTCTTCCGCCCGGCACATGGCCGCGCAACTCGCTGAAGACCGACTCCCGTGCCCGCGCGGTCCACGGACGCGTCCGGTCGGTCCCCCTCGGGGTCCGGAGCAGCCGCGAGCGCAGATGTCCGCCGGTGATCCTCAGCATGGCCGGGATGATATGAGCCGGTGCGGCGACCGCTTCCGCCACGCCGCAGTACCATCGGCGGATGACCGGTCCGATCCTTCCGGCCGCTCGATCCACGCTCCCCCAGGCGCTGCGCGCGCAGAGTCGCTGGGATGCGATCGACGGCGTGATTCCAGTCCTCCTCGCCAGGCCGGTCGCGCCGACCGGACCGGCGCCGATCCTGATCTGGCTGCACGGACGGACCGTGTCCAAGGAACTGGACCCCGGACGGTATCTGCGCCTCATCCGTTCCGGGATCGGGGTCGCGGCCATCGACCTGCCGGGCCATGGCGAGCGGTATGACCAGGCGCTTCAGGCGCCGGAGGCGACATTCGATGTCGTCCGACAGGCGCGGGCGGAAATCGACCGCGTCGTCGAGTGGCTCAGGCGTCCCGGAGACTTTGATCCGGATCGCGTCGCGGTCGGCGGCATGTCCGCCGGCGGCATGTCTGTCCTGTCCCGGCTCTGCAGTCCGCATGGCTTCGCGGCCGCAGCGGTCGAGGCGACCACCGGGTCCTGGCGCCACCAGCGCGGGCGCGCCATGTTCCTGCACCTCGCCGAGGACGTGATCCGGGCCCTCGATCCGATCGAACACCTGGACACCTGGCGCGAGATCCCCCTCCAGGCGGTCCACGCCCGGCGCGACGCGTGGGTCGACTTCGCCGGGCAGCAGGCGTTCATCGATGCACTCCGGAACCGGGCACGGAGTCCCGGATCGATCGAACTCGTGGTGTTCGAGGAGACCGGTGCGCCGCACGAGCACGCCGGGTTCGGGCGTCACGCCGCCGAGGCCAAGGACCTGCAGCGCGCGTTCCTGATCCGGCACCTGCGGCCGCGGTAGGCGGCGCCGGAACGGTCCTCGGCCGTGGCCGCGCGGTGACACGCGTCCGCGCGGCGCGGCCGCATCCGCCGATACGGGGTTCCGCGGGACGCCCGCGAGCGGTAGAGTGCGAGGAACTCTCGTCTCTCTCTCACATCGGTTCCACATTCGAAGGAGGATTCCAGATGATTCGCTCGCTCATGCCGGCGGTGGCTGTCGCCGCGATGACGTCACTCGCCAGCGCCACGACCATCACCCAGTGGGACTTCAACGGCGGTACCGCGGATCCGTCCACCGGGAGCGGGACGATCGGGACCGTCGGCTCCGCCACGCACACCGGCTTCTTCTCCGGCGGAGGATCGTCGGATCCCACCCAGCCGGGACTCGCGTATCAGACCGCGGCCTACCCGGCACAGGGAAGCGGCTCCGGCACGGCAGGCATCGTCATCGAGGTCGATACGACCGGCTACGAGAACATCGTGGTCTCATGGGATCTTCGCGCCTCGAACACCGGATCCGGCTGGGGCGAAATGCTCTACACGACGGACGGCAGCACCTGGGTCAGCGCCGGCGCGTTCCAGCTTGCGGGCGGCAATCTCTTCACGAACGGAATCACCTTCGATCTCAGTTCGGTCCCGGCCGCCGGCAACAATGCTGACTTCGCGTTCCGCGTGGTGTCGATCTTCGAGCCGGGCGGTTCCGGATACGTGGCCGCCGCGGCCGGCAGCAACTACTCCACCTCCGGCACGTGGCGATTCGACATGATCACCGTGTCCGGCACACAGGTGCCTGCGCCCGCGACGCTCCTCGTCCTCGCCGGCGGCCTGCTTGCCGGCGGCCGGAGGCGTCGCGCTGCCTGACGGATCACCGGGGCGTCATCGACGGAACAGCTCACGCTCGCGGCCCCGGGGCACACGCTCCGGGGCCGCCGTCGCGTCCCACCCGTGCCATCGCGGCGGATGGACGGAGGCGCCGCACCGGCCGGGGGGTCCGCCGCGCGCGACGGCGCCGCGCGTGGCGCCGACCGTCGTCCATGTCATCGAGACGCCCGCGCTCGGCATGCGCCGTCAGGGGGCCGCCCTGCCGCGTGCGGCGCCCTCGAGATCGAGTCGCGCCCGCGCGGCCTCCAGGGCGGCGTGCACGCGCGCAGGCGCGGTGCCGCCATGCACATTCCGGCGGGACACCACCGCTTCCGGAGTCAGTCGAGGCAGGACATCGGCGTCGATGAGCGCCGAGATGCTCCGGAGGTCGTCCAGCGGGAGTGCCTCCAGCGACACCCCGCGCGACAGCGCCAGGCGCACGGCCCGCCCGGCCAGCTCGTGCGCCGTGCGGAACGGCACGCCGCGCTCGACGAGATAGTCGGCGAGATCCGTCGCGTTGGCGTGCCCGCCCTGTGCGGCCGCACGCGCCGCATCGCGGTGCAGCAGCACGGAGTCCAGGACGATCGCGAGCATCCGCAGCGCCATGCCGCCGTGTGCCATCGCGTCGAAGAGCGGCTCCTTGTCCTCCTGGAGATCCTTGTTGTACGCCGACGGAAGCCCCTTCACGACGACCAGAACCGTCATGAGCGCGCCGATCAGGCGGCCGGCGCGCCCGCGGATCAGTTCCAGCGCATCGGGATTCTTCTTCTGCGGCATGAGCGACGAGCCGCTCGTGACCTCGTCACCGAGTTCGATGAAGCCTGCCTCGCCGCTCGCATAGAAGATCAGGTCCTCGGCGATCCGGCTCAGCGTCGTGCCGCAGATCGCCATCGCCGACAGCGCCTCGAGGACGAAGTCGCGCGCGGAGACCGCATCGAGGCTGTTCCGGGTGGCCGATTCGAATCCGAGCGACGCGGCCAGGCGATCACGGTCGATCGGCCAGGCCGACCCGGCAAGCGCTCCTGAACCGAGCGGGCACGCGGACGCACGACGGCGCGCATCGCCGAGTCGTGCCGCATCCCGCGCCAGTGCCTCGTCCCACGCCAGGCACCAGTGCCCGAAGAGAATCGGCTGGGCGCGCTGCAGGTGGGTGTATCCAGGGAAGATCGCGTCTCCCTCCCGCCCGGCAAGCCTGAGGAGCGCGTCCCGTACGCGGCCGATCTCCACCCGGCGTTCATCCAGCGCATCGCGCAGCCAGAGACGGAGATCGGTCGCCACCTGGTCGTTGCGGCTCCTCCCCGTGTGGAGCCGGCGAGCCAGGTCGCCGAGGCGCGCCGTCAGCACCTCCTCCGCCCAGGAGTGCACGTCCTCGGCACCCTCGCCGGGAATGACGACCGCGCCGCTCGCCACCTCCGCGCGCAGCCGCTCGATCTCCGTCGCCAGTCGTTCCGCATCGTCGGCGGACAGCACCCCCGCATGGCCGAGTTCGCGGGCCCATGCGGCGGACGCGGTGAGGTCCGCCTCCCCGAGCGCGCGATCGAAGCGCAGCGAGTCACCGAACCGACGGAACAGCGCATCCGGCGCCCGTTCGAACCGGCCGCCCCAGAGGCTCACGACGCACCTGCCCGACTGTCGGAGATCCGCATCATCACCGATGGGCCGCCGCGTGTTCCGCACCGGCGAGTGTCGCACGGATCCGCGAGGGCAGGGAGTACAGCCGGATGAAACCCTCCGCGTGCCGCTGGTCGTAGACCACATCCCGCCCGAACGTCGCGTACTGCTCCGAGTAGAGTCCCATCGGGCTTCGGCGCCGCACCGTCGTCGCGGTGCCGCGGAAGAGTCGGACGACGACGTCTCCGGTCAGCAGGCGCGAGATCGATTCGCCCGCGGCCTGGATGGCCTCCCGCACCGGCGTAAACCAGCGGCCGTCGTACACGATCGCGGCGAAGTCCAGGGCAAGCCGGCGCCGCAGCAGCGCGGTGTCACGATCCAGCGTGAGCTGCGCCAGCCCTTCCAGGCCTTCCAGCAGCACGGTGCCACCCGGCGTTTCATAGCATCCGCGCGATTTCATGCCGACGAGGCGGTTCTCGACGATGTCGACCCGACCGATGCCGTGCCGGCCGGCCATCGCGTTCAGCGCCGCGAGAAGCGTGGTCGACTCCATCGGTTCGCCGTTGAGCGAGCGTGGCCGTCCGTCGACGAATCCGATCTCCACGTCCTCCGCCCGGTCCGGCGCGGTGGCGGGATCCGCCGTGAGCATCCAGACGTCGTCCGGCGGCGGGTTCCACGGATCCTCGAGTTCACCGCCCTCGTGGGAGATGTGCCAGAGATTCGCATCCCGGCTGTAGATCTTCGTGCCGCTGGCCCGATAGGGCACCCCGCGCGAGCGGATGTACGCCAGCACGTCCTCGCGCGAGCGAAGATCCCACATCCGCCACGGCGCGATGACCTCGAGGTCGGGCGCGAGCGCGGCGTACGCCGACTCGAACCGCACCTGGTCGTTGCCCTTGCCCGTGCACCCGTGCGCGAGCGCGTCGGCGCCGACCAGTCGCGCGACCTCGACCTGCGCCCGCGCGAGAACCGGCCTGGCCATCGACGTGCCGAGCAGGTAGCGCCCCTCGTAGACAGAGCCGAGGATCATCGTCGGGAAGACGAATTCCTCGAGGAACGGCTCCCGGCAGTCGACGACATGGCACGCCTCGGCGCCCGCCGCCCTGGCGCGCTCCTCCAGGCCCTCCAGTTCCCGCGCGCCCTGCCCCACGTCACCGGCGACGCAGATGACCCGCGCGCCGAACCGGTCGATGAGCCATGGCACCATGGCGGAGGTGTCGAGGCCGCCGGAATAGGCGAGCGCGATGAGACGTGGCATGGGAGATCTGCTCCGGGACTCGTTGGGGGGCGCGTGAAGGGCGGGAAGGATATCGCGTCCGCGCCCCGACGGGTCCGGGAACGACCGGCGCCGCACGGATCGCGCGAATCGGTGCACGCGGCCCCGGCACGGCGCGCCGCGCGTGCTATCCTCGCCGTCGATGGCCGGAACCACGCGCATCCCCGATCCCGCCGGCCGCTTCGGGACGTACGGCGGCCGCTATGTCCCCGAGACGCTGGTCCACGCGCTTTCGGACCTGGAGACCGCCTACGACCAGGCGCGGCGGGATCCTGGCTTTCAGCAGGAACTCGACCGGCTGCTTCGGACTTTCGTCGGGCGCCCGACACCGTTCGGACCGGCGCCGCGACTCACCGATGCGGTCCGGCGTACCGCGCCCGGGGGCCGCGGGGCGGCGGTATGGCTGAAGCGGGAGGACTGCGCCCACACCGGCGCCCACAAGATCAACAACACGATCGGCCAGGGGCTCCTCGCCCTCCGCATGGGGCGGACGCGCATCATCGCGGAGACCGGTGCGGGGCAGCACGGGGTCGCCACCGCCACCGCGTGCGCCCGCTTCGGGCTCCGGTGCGAGGTCTACATGGGCGCGGAGGATGCCCGGCGGCAGGCGCTCAACGTCTTCCGCATGAAGCTCCTCGGCGCGACGGTGCGCGTGGTCGAGGATGGATCGCGCACGCTCAAGGATGCGACCAACGCGGCGATGCGCGACTGGATGGGGTCATCGCGGACCACGCATTACATCCTGGGTTCCGTCGTCGGACCGCATCCCTTTCCCATGATCGTCCGCGACTTCCAGGCGGTCATCGGCCGCGAATGCCGTGCCCAGGCACTCGATGCGATCGGCCGCCTCCCGGACGCGGTGGTCGCCTGCGTCGGAGGCGGCTCCAACGCAGCCGGCATCTTCACGGGATTCCTCGAGGATCCACAGGTGCAGCTCCTGGGCATCGAAGCCGGTGGTCGTTCCGAGCGTGCCGGTGATCACGCGGCCCCGCTGTCGTACGGGCATCCCGGCATCCTGCACGGCTCGCTGTCGTACGTGCTCCAGGACGGCGACGGCCAGACCGCTCCGGTCCACTCCTGCTCCGCGGGACTGGATTACCCGGGCGTCGGCCCGGAACACGCGTGGTGGAAGGACACGGGACGCGTCCGGTACTCGACCGCAACCGACGCGGACGCGCTCGATGCGTTCCAGATGCTCGCCCGGACGGAGGGCATCATCCCCGCGCTGGAGACCGCGCACGCCGTCGCCGGTGCCGTCCGCCTGGCGCGGGAGCTGCCGCGGGACGCGAATCTCGTCATCAACGTCTCCGGTCGCGGTGACAAGGACGTGGCCGAAGCCATCCGCCTGATCGATCAGTCCGGTGCGTGAACCGCCTCCGTGCCTCCCGGGGCGAGGGACGGCGCGTCCGGCCGCGGCGGAATCACGAGTTCCACGGCCACCGGAAGGTGGTCAGAGGCGTATCCGGGTGTCGTCGGCGCGATCGACCAGTCCCGTCCCGGCTCCAGCGGCGTGGACAGCACGAAGGCGCTGCCGGGCGCGAACCACGCGAATGCGTGACGGCCGAGCAGGACGTGATCGATGACGCGGCCGGATTCGTGCGTCCGGAAGCGATCGGCCTCGACGGGATCACTGCCGCCGAGACCGGCGATCGCGCGATGGGCGAACGCGTCGGCGAATCCCGCCTCGAGATAGAGCCGCACCGCCTTGTCGAGCGGCGACGCGTTGAAGTCGCCCAGGATGACGACCGGACGCCCCGGCGCCGCCCGCGCGATCTCCCGCGCCCAGGCGATGGTGCCGAGCGCCTCTGACTCGCGGGCATGATCCCAGCCCCGCCCCGCCTTGTGATGCACGACCAGCATCGTGATCACGGTGCCGGGGCCGATCCGGACGTCGCATCGCAACGGGCTTCGGTGGAACCGTGACAGCACCGGCCGGTCATCCGGCGCTGGCGCGAAGCCCGGGCCCGTCCTTGCCAGGCCGCCGATGGGCATCGCGACGCGCACCTCCTGGAACTCGATCGGAAAGCGGCTCAGCACCGCGCACTCGATGCCGCGGCGGTCACCGACATCGGTGGATGCAACGTGCGCGTAGCCCAGGTCTGCGGCGAAGGTGTCCCGGAACCAGCGGAGGGCCGGAAGTGACTCGATCTCGCTCAGCGCCAGCACGTCCGCATCGAGCCGGCGCATCGCGTCCGCGATCGCCGTTCCCCGCGCCGGTGAAAGCGCGAGCGCGATGTCATCGAACGCGCCGGTCAGTGCGGGATCGTCGTCATGATCGAAGAGGTTCAGGACGTTGTACGCCGCGATCCGCACGGCGCCCGGTATTCGCGGCGGCGCGTGCAGCACGCCGTAGACATGCCCCCCCGCGACCGGCGGCGCCGCCGCACGGCCCGCGTCCGCATCGGCGCCCGCGCTCCGACCGAGAAGCAGCGCCAGCAGCGCCACGACCTGCTGAAGTCCGGGACGTGGCGCTGGACGCCGGGCGAGGGCCATGGTCCGGGAGTCTACCCTGGTCTCGTGAACGCGCCCGACGGACGCCGCTTCCGCGGCCGCCCATGCCGGTCGCGCGGTCTGTGCGGCCCGGCCCGGCCGGTCGGCCGCGCCGCCATGCGGCCGTCGCCGCCGCCGTGTCGCGTGGAATCGATCCTTCCGCAATGCGTCTGCGCGGCCTGCTCACTCGACGGACCACGGGCCCCCCCGCCGCGGCGCGGGATGCCCGGGTCCGGACGCGCCGCCGCCGTGCGGCGCTGTGCATGCTGGCGATCGCGGCCCCGGCTGGGTGTGTGCAGTCGGAACGCACCGCGTTCGACACGCGCCTTGCCGCGTCGCTTCGCCCCGCGCCCGCGACGCCGACCGGCCTCGCAGGCGGGCTCACGGCCGCCGACCTGGCATCGGCGCGAAGCGCCCGGTCACAACAGCCTGCGATCAGCGCATCGACATCGCCTGGCGGACCTCCGCGCTGGCCATGACCTGTGCCCGGAGCAGGAGCAGCGCGGTCTGCAGCTGCGGATCGATTCCCTTCGCGAGCAGGTCGTTGATGTCGGCCCTGGGGCTCGGCGCCGCGCCCGCGCCGGCGTCCGCGGCGAGCTCCAGGAGTTCCGCGTTCTGCCGGAGCGAGATCGCGTCACGCGTCTGGTCCACCGACATCGGGACCAGGACGTCCGGATCGACGCCCCATGTCCGCTCGCCCGGCTTCCGGTGCACGAGCCTGCCCGGCGTCAGTCCACCGTCCGGCGACGGCAGCCGGTAGTACTGCGTCGTGAGCTTGATCTTCGCCTGCGGCGTGATGTTGTGCACGGTCTGCACGCTGCCCTTGCCGTAGCTGCGCTCCCCGACCACGATGGCGCGTCGATGCGCCTGGAGGCTTCCGGCCACGATCTCGCTCGCGCTCGCCGAACCCTTGTTGATCAGGACGACGACGGGCATGCTCGCATCCGACCACACCGCGAAGTTCGGAAGTGCCTGGTGGGACCAGACGCTGCGCTGATCGCGATCCTCGCCGGACACGATGTCGCCGCGCCGGATGAACAGATTGCTGATCCGCACGGCCGCGGTCAGCAGACCGCCCGGGTTGTGGCGGAGATCGAAGACCAGTCCCGCCGGATGTCCGTGCGACTCCAGCATCTCCCGCCACGCCTGCATGAGTTCCTCGATGCTGGACTCGGTGAACTGCGTCAGCCGGATGTACGCGATCCGTGAATCCGGATCGATGTACCAGTTCCACACGGGATCCCCGTCCTCGCGCAGCGCGGTCTTCTCCCAGCCCTTGACCGACTTGATCCGGATCACTTCCCGGCGGATGCTGAACTCGATCGGCTGATCAAGCCCCTCGCGCCGCACACCGAGCCGCACGATGCTCCCCTGGTGCCCGGTGATCCGGTCGACCGCGTCGTTCAGGGTCCAGCCCGCGGTCGCGTCCCCGTCGACCTGCATGATGATGTCGCCCGGCTTGACCCCGGCGGAGTACGCCGGCGTTCCCTCCAGCGGGTTCACGACCTCGATCTCGCGACGATCGGTGTGGCGGATGAGGATGCCCACACCGACGAAGTTGCCTGCCGTCTGCTGCTGGAACCGGCGGATGCCGTCCGGCCAGATCACATCGGAGTAGATGTCGAGCCGGGCCATCGCGCCGTCACCGAACTCCCGCAGGAGCAGCGGGACCGGCAGATCGATCGTGCGCTGGCTCTCGACGACGAGGTCGTTGACGAGGCGGGAGGCGTAGCGACGTGTGAGCTGCGCCTCGCCGAGGCCCTCGACCTCGCGCTGCCGGTCATCGATGAACTGCGTCCACGCCGTCACGCGCCGCGCTTCGCCGAGACTGGGGAACGACTCCTGCAGCGGCGTCGTCGTGGCCAGCAGTCGAAGGGCATCCAGGCCGCCCTCCAGCAGCGGCCGCCAGCCCTTCGCGTCGATGTGCTCTGTCGCCGCCTGCCGGAGCGCCTCCAGGAGCATGCGCTGATCGACATCCGCGATGCGCTCGCGCCAGTCGACCGCCCGCGTGTCGTTGAATTCGCCCGGATCCGGCTCGCCCGCCTCGCGCGCCCGCTCGACCCGCATCTCGTGGAGGCGCTTCGGCGCATACCGGGCAAGCAGCCCGACCCGCTGGTTGACGGCCTCGAGGTCCCGGTCGATCACCCGGAACTCGTCGGCCCGATCCGTGTCGTCGTAGAACGTGCGCAGGAAGTACAGCAGTTCCTGCGCCTCCAGCCACTCGCTTCCGCGGTCGAGCACGGCCACGCGCTTCCGGGCCGACTCCACCACCGCCATGATCTCGGGATCGGAGAAGGCGCTGTTGACATCATCGCTGAGCGTCTGGATCGTGACGGCCTGGCGGAGCGCCTGCGCGGTGTGCGATTCCGCGATCTGCCGGGCCATCTCGATCCGCGCCTCATCCCGCCGTGCCTCCCGCGATGCATCCGCCTGGGCACGGTGCGCCTGGAACTCCTGGTACGCGTCCCGGAACCGCCGCGTCATCGCGGGCGGCAGGTCCGCCTCAGGGGGATTGGCGAAGTACGTCTCCAGCAAGCGCAGGTCGCCGCGGACGGCCGACGTCCAGATCTCGCGAGCCCATCGATCCGCGTCCATCCCGGCGCGGGCGGGGTCGTCCACCGCGTGCGCGCCGCGCGGCTGGACCGCGTTCGCGCCGGCCATGGCGTCAGGCGCCACGGTGCCCGCCCAGCCGGCTGCGAGAAGCGCCAGCATGGCGGCGCCCCGCCGCACCGCGCGCCCCGCGCCGCGGTCACCCGGGCGACCGGCCCGGCAGCGCCGGCGAGGGAACCGGCCGGAGCCCTGAGCGGCGCGAGGATCGGCGGCGGAACCCGGGGCTTCCCCGGAAGTCGGCGTCTGGAACATGGTCACCATCGGAGTCCTTTCGCGGGCGCGGCCCGGCGTCCTGATCGTGCGATGATCAAAGCAGAGCATGCATCGGCCGGGCGACCGGCAGGTTGAAGAATCTTCTCCCGCCGGCCCGCGCGAGGCGCGACCTGCCGGCGCGATGCCACCATACGGGCGGGCACTACCGACAGATACGGACCTGGTTCCCGGCCGTTCGAGTCTCACGGGAATCGAGCGGACATCGGCGCCGCGTCATGGCGAGGCGGCCGCCCGTACACTCGGGCGATGCCGGCTTTCCGGACCCTCGCCGCGGCCCTCTCGACCACCGTGCCACCCGGGGCGCCGCCGGTGGCAGCGCCGTCGAACGCGCTTGTGCTCGCGGGACTTCTCCTCGCGGCGCTCGCCGTACTGCTGATTCTCGCGGTGGCCGGCCTCGGTCGGGCGCGCCGCCTCGCCCGCTGGGACACCGGGTCGCCGCGCGATCGTCCGGTCGACGGCGATCCGGCGCTCCGCAGTATGTGGGGCCCGCCCAGTCGAGCGGCTCCGCCAGGCACGGACCGGCGCTCGCACCCTGAACGGGCGATCGACCCCTGGGCACTGGCCGGCCGCCGGATGCAGGCGCCGCCGCCGGACCGGCCGCCGCGGGATGAGGCCTGACGCGCCGCGCGCCGCCGCACGTCCACCGCGGCGGCTCCAGCGATCCCATCGACTCTCGCCTCAGCGCGGGATCGCGCGGTCGGGGTCCTCGTGCAGGACGGTCCCGGACGGCGCGCTTCCGGTCGCCGCCAGGCGCCGCTCCGCCTCCTCGATCGTGCGCCGCAACTCGTCGGCGCGCCCCGCGGCGCCGCCGGCCAGCCCCAGGCGTGCCGCCTCCGCCGCCCGCGCCGGCTCATCGAGCAGCAGCAGCGCCGCGGCGAGTTCCAGCGCGACCCCGGCGTCGCGCCGCGCCTCCACCGGGAGCGCCAGCAGGCCGGTCGCGGCGCGCCGGGGATTCCCGGCACGACGGACGACCCGGGCCTGCTGCACGCGCAGCGCAAGCTCCAGCGGCGCCAGCGCGACGGCCGCGTCCACCGCCGCGACCGCGCCGTCGTGGTCACCGAGTTCAAGACGCGCGACCGCCAGCGTCGCGAGTGCATACGGCTCGTCCGGCCGCACGGCGAGCGCGCGCCCGGCGTAGTCTTCGGACTCCCCGGCATGCCCGGCCGTCAGCGCCACCTGCGCGGCCATGAGCAGCACCGGCACGTCGCGCTCGAACCGGCGCACGCCGGCGCGCAGTCGTTCGAGCGCCGCATCCGGTCGGCCGAGGAGGATCTCGACCACGGCGGCCGCGTGATACCGCTCGGGCATGTCGGGCTCCACGGCGATGGCCGCCTCGAGTTCCGCCAGCGCCTCGCGCCGAAGACCCGCCACCACGTCGGCGCCGGCCGCCCCGAGCAGGCGCTCCGCCTCCACGGCGCGGCCGAGCAGCATCTCCGCGCGCATCCCCCGCGCAATCGCGACGTGCGGCGCCCGTGCCACGAGGATCTCCAGGATCGCCTCTGCCTCCGCGGTGCGTCCCGCCTCCTGATAGGTGCGGACGGCCTCGATCGCCCGCGCGATGCCTTCGTCATCCGGCCGTTCGCCCGGTCCCGGGAGCCCCGTGGTCCCCGTGCGCGCCGCCGGCGGTCCGCCGCGGTCCGCGTCACCGCATCCGCACATCACCACCGCGCACGCGAGCATGACACCGGCGTACCGCACGCGCAGCCTGCACGCGGGCCATCGCGTCACCCGTCCCGGAGAGCACCCTGCGCGGGGCAGTATGATGCCCGCCACTGCCATGGTCATCGCACCTTCATCCGTCACGCTGCCGAAATCGTACACACCCGGCGATCATGAGCGCGAGGTCCTCGCCCGCTGGGATGCGTCCGGCGTATCCGCCGCCTCGGTCCGCCCGGATGATGATCGGCCGCCGTTCGCCATCCTGATACCGCCGCCCAATGTCACCGCCGCGCTGCATCTCGGCCACGCCCTCAACAACACGCTCCAGGACGTGCTCGTCCGCGTGCACCGCATGCGCGGATACAACGTGCTCTGGATGCCCGGCACCGATCACGCCGGCATCGCGACACAGTCCGTCGTGGAGCGGCGCCTCCTCACCGAGGGCCGGCGCCGCACGGATTTCTCCAGGGAAGATTTCGTCGCCCGCGTCCAGGCGTGGAAGGACGAGTACGAGGCGACGATCACGGGGCAACTCCGGGATCTGGGCGCCTCCTGCGACTGGACGCGCCGGCGCTTCACCATGGATCCGGTGTGTACACGCGCGGTCCGCGAGGCGTTCTTCCGGCTCTTCCGGGCGGGACTCGTCTATCGCGGCAAGCGGCTGGTCAACTGGGACCCGGTGACCTGCACCGCCCTCGCGGACGACGAGGTCGTGATGCAGGAAGTGGACGGGACGTTCTATTACCTGCGATATCCCATCGTCGATGCGCACGGCACCGACACGGGGGAGCATGTCGTCGTCGCCACGACCCGCCCGGAGACGATGCTCGGCGACACCGCCGTCGCGGTCAATCCGGCGGACCCCGTGCGCGCCCGTTTCGTCGGGTGCCGGGTCCGGCTCCCCATCGTCGACCGCGTGATCCCGGTCATCGCGGACGAGTACGTCGTGATGCCGGACCCCGGATCCGAGGAGCCGAAGGCCCGTTTCGCCAGCGGATTCCTCAAGGTGACACCGGCGCACGACCCCAATGACTGGGAGATCGGTCGGCGCCACCTGCTGCCGGTCATCAACGTGATGGCCCCGGATGCGTCCATTTCCGACCGGCACGGCTGGGACGATGTCAGTGACGCCGCCCGGCCGCTCCTCGGGCTCACGCGGGAAGCAGCGCGCGACGCGATCGTGTCGTGGTTCCGGGACCGCGGGCTGCTGGAAGGGACGCGACCGTGGCGTCACTCGGTCGGACACTCCTATCGGTCGCACGCGCGGATCGAGCCGTGGCTGAGCGACCAGTGGTACGTGCGCGTGACCGACGACCGGCTTGTCGGCGAGGCGCAGCGCGCCCTGGCCCCGGACCAGTTCGACGGAACGGCGCCGGCGCGCCGCGCCCTGTCTGCGGACGAGGACGGCGACCCCCGGCACGGGGATGACGACCGACTCCGCGCTGTGCACGACGGCGCGCTGCGCTTCTACCCGCCACGGTACGCGCGGACGTACCAGGCATGGCATGACGGACTGCGCGACTGGTGCATCAGCCGCCAGCTCTGGTGGGGGCACCGCATCCCCGTCTGGACGTCCCCCGTGCTCGCGGCACCCGACGCGGAACGGACCGCCGCGGCCTGGCGCGCCCGACCGGAGTCGACCGCCGGCGATCTCGCAGTGCAGGTCGAGGAGCGACCGGGCGGCGCGCAGGTGCACCTCTGCCTCCGCCGTGATCCGGTCGCCGGCACCCCGCTGATCGGGGAGATCGAGGCCGCGGGATTCCGGCAGGACGAGGACGTGCTCGACACGTGGTTCTCCTCGGCGCTCTGGCCGCTCAGCACCCTGGGATGGCCGGAGCCCGACGCCCATGCGGAAACGCGCGGACTGCTCGACCGCTTCAATCCGACCTCCGTGCTCTGCACCGGCCGGGACATCATCACGCTCTGGGTGAGCCGGATGGTGATGTTCAACCGCCTCCTGCACGGCCACCGCGTCCCGTTCCGGCACGTCTACATCCATCCGCTGATCCAGGACGGCCATGGCCAGCGGATGAGCAAGTCGCTCGGGAACGGCGTCGATCCGAGGGACATCATCGAGTCCCACGGCGCCGATGCGCTGCGGTTCGTGCTGACACAGATGGCCAGCACGACCCAGGATGTCCGTCTGCCGGTGGACATGGTGTCCCCCCACTCCGGCGCGTCCTTCACGCCGGTGGAGATCGTGAGTCCGCAGGGCTATCGCGTCGCCGCACCGGAGCAGATCTGCCCGACGACGGGACGGCCGATGGTGAGCAGCTACGGCGTCGCCGCGGGGCTTGTCCAGCCGGACGGGCACCGGCCCCTGGCGCGGAACACGTCGACGCGGTTCGACACGGGCCGGAACTTCTGCAACAAGCTCTGGAACGCGACGCGCTTCGCCCTCTCCGTGATGCAGGCGGCGCCGCCGGCGGGCCCCGGCGCGCCGTCGAACGGCGCCGAGAGCCCGGCGGATGCGTGGATCGTCGCCCGCCTCAGGCACGCGATCAGGACGATCGACCAGGCGCTCGGCGAGTACCAGTTCCACCTCTATGCCGAGACGATCTACGACTTCGTCTGGGGCGACCTCTGCGACTGGTACCTGGAAGCGATCAAGCCGACCGCCCGCGACAACGCCAATCAGCGCCAGGTCCTGCTCACGGTGCTTGATGCGACCCTGCGGCTTCTGCATCCGATCTGCCCGTTCATCACGGAGTCGCTGTATCCCGCGGTGCGCGCGATCGGCCCCGCGGGCCTCGCGGGATTCCCACTCCCGTCCGCCGACCTGCTCGCCGTGGCCGCCTGGCCGTCGCCGGCGACCGACGCGGACACCGACGCGGCGGACGCGCAGGCGATCACGCGGTTCGACCGGGTCCGTACGCTCGTCAACGCGCTCCGCGCCGCTCGCGCGGCCCACCAGGTTCCCCCGCGGCGGCCGATCACGCTCCACGCGGGTCCGGCGGTCCGGGCGCTGATCGCGGAGGCGGACGGGATCGTGGAAGCGCTCGCCGGCCTCGGCGAGGTCCGCACGTTTCCGGACCAGCGCCCCGGCGGCGCCGTCGTCGTCACGTTCGAGGGCGAGGAAGTTCTTGCCAGTGGTCTGACCGAGTCGGTCGATCCTGCATCCGAGCGGGCCAGGCTTGCGAACCTGATCGCCGAACGTGAACGCGCCCTGAAGGGCTTCCATGCGAAACTGACGAACGAGGGCTACGTGCGGAATGCACCGCCCGCCGTGGTCGATGAGACCCGGCGGCGCGCCCTGGAGGCCGAGGCCGATCTGGAAGCGGCCCGCAGCGCCCTGCGATCTCTCGGGTAGAACGACCCCCATGCCTGGCCTGCCACGACCGCTTGCATGCCTCGTCCTCGTCCTGCTCGCTACCATTCCGGGTGGCTGCCGGACCCCGGCACCGGCCGCGTCCGGCACGCTCACGGATCCGGGCGGCGATGGGCCCGCGGTGATCTCGGCGGGTGCCCTGCCCATCGCGACCGGCGATGCGCGGTCCGGGTGGACCGTCCGGTCCCAGGCCCCCACGCGCGATGCCTGGGGATTCCACGGACACCCCGGCTGGCTCATCGCCACACCCAACTACCGCATCCACACGACGATCGAGCATGAACGCGTGCTCGATCGCCTGCCGCGCTTCCTCGAGGGGGCACTGGAGCGATACGTCTCCGCGCTGGCCGACCTGCCGCGCCCCTCGGCGCCGCTGGATGTGTTCGTCTTCCATGACCGACGACAGTGGGGCCTCAAGACGCGCGAAGTGATCCCGGAGCAGGCCGGCATGCTCGACCGGCTCGGGCGCGGCGGCTTCGCCACGCGGGGTGTCGCGATCCTGTACTACATCGATTCCGGCGGCCGTGACCGGGACACCTTCGCGATCGCAGCGCACGAGGGCTGGCATCAGTACACGCAGCAGGTCTTCCGCTCCTCGCTTCCCATCTGGCTGGAGGAAGGCATCGCGACCTGGATGGAGGGGCACCAGTTCCGCGGCTCCGCGGCGCCCATGTTCCAGCCGAACATCAACTGGGAACGGCGATACGCACTCCGCCGCGGCCTCCGGTCGAACCGCCTCATCCCGCTCACGGATCTCGTGCGCAAGCCGCCGCAGGAGTTCCTCCAGCGAAGCAAGGAGGATCTCCTGCTCTATTACGGCCAGGTCTGGGCACTGACCCGGTTCATCGTGGAGCACGAGGAGGGTCGGCACCGCGCGGCCCTTGCACGGCTGCTCACCGACGCGGCAGCCGGCCGGCTGGAGGCGTCGCTCGTCCGCGCGCCGGCGGTGCTCGCCGGCGGCGGCCGCCGCGATGTCGTCACCGGCAACGCCGGGTGGTGGGTGATTCCCGCCTATTTCACCGACGACGTGGCCGCCTTCGAGCGGGAGTACCTCGCCTTCGCGGCGCGGATCGCCGGCCAGTGAACACGCCAGAGGCCCCGGGACCCGCGCCCGGCGCCGCGCGCGGACTGGTCGGCGTGCTCTCGGACTCCCATGGGCGCTGGCGGATCACGCGACGGGCGATCTCGCGCCTCGTCGAGCACGGCGCCGGCACGTTCATCCACCTGGGCGACCTCGAGAGCGAGGCGGTTCTTGAGGAACTCGCGGGCCTTGACGCCCGCGTCGTCTTCGGGAACTGCGACAGCGACGAGTCACAGCTGCGCGCTCATGCGGCCCGGCTCGGCATCCGGATCGAGCATCCGGCCTCGGTGCTGGCACTTCCGCGCGACGTCGCGGCGCCGGGCGCGCCGGCGACCATCCGGATCGCATTCACGCACGGCCACCTTCCGGGATGCGTCGATGCGCTCCTCGCCTCACGACCCGAGTACCTGCTGCTCGGTCACTCGCATCGCATGCGCGATGAGCGGCACGGACCGACCCGGATCGTCAATCCGGGCGCGCTCTTCCGCGCGGATCGATATACTGTCGCCCTGATCGATCCGCAGGCTGACCAGGTGCGCTTCCTGGACGTGCCGGGATCATCGTCGTCCGATGCCTGACGCCGCGTCCGATCCGCCTGCGCCTTCGATCGCCGATCTCCGCATCCGGGTCGCGGAGCCGGCGGACCATGCGGTCATCCGTGAACTCTTCGTGTCGAGTCTCGTCGACGGACAGCTCCGCGGCAACGACACCGGTGCCGACATCGAGAATCTCGAGCAGGCGTACTTCTCAGACGACGGCGCCTCCGGATTCTGGGTCGCCGAACTCGACGGGACCGTCGTCGGCATGATCGGCGTCCAGAACACGCGGGACAACGTGGCCGAGATCCGGCGACTCCGCGTCGCCGAGCCGTACCGGCGCCACGGCATCGGTTCGCAGCTGATGCGCCACGCCATCGAGTTCTGCCGCAGCCACGGCTACCTCAAGGTCATCCTCGACGTCAGGGTCGAACGGGCACCCGCGGTCGCCCTCTTCGAGAAATTCGGCCTGTCGCTCTCGCGTACGCGCGAGGCGGACTCGCATCAGACGCTCGAGTTCTACCTCGATCTCTATCGCGAGAATCCCGGCTGACGCCCGATCCCGCGCGGCGCCGGCGCCGTCACGGATCGCCCCCGGCGGACGCGCTGCCCGCGATCCGAAGCACGGCCTCGGCAAGCCGTTCGTACTGGGCCGGCCGGTTGTAGACCTGGCAGCTCACACGGATGAGAGCGCCGTCACTCCAGGGAATCACGGGCACCTCGATCCCGTCGTCCGACCGCAGCCGCGCCTGCAGGGCCTCGGCACCGCCGGTCCTCGCGAGCGCCGCGTCCGGCACGCGGACCGAGGCCATCGCGCCGGTCATCGATCCATCCGCCGGCGCACACGGCGCCGTCGACCACGCGTCGCTGAGAAGGTGACCGGCCCAGACCGCAAGCCGGCGGTTGTGTTCCAGGATGCGCGGCCACGATCCCGGGCCATCCAGCGCGTCCATCAGGTCGATGGCGTGCGCCGCGGTCAGCCAGCCGGTGAGGTCGCGCGTCCCCTGCCAGTCGAACTCGGCGCCGTATCCCGCGCCGAGGTTGTGCGAGATCACCAGCGGATGCGTCGTCGCCCGCTTCGCGGCAGACGTCCAGAGGAATGCCGTCCCCGGCGCCGCGCCGGCCCACTTGTGCAGGTTCCCGGTGTACCAGTCGGCACCGAGCGCCTCGATGTGCAGCGGCACCATGCCCGGCGCGTGCGCGCCGTCCACCAGGACGTCGACGCCTGCCTCACGCGCCGCGCGGACGGCCTGCGCCACCGGGAAGACCAGCGCGGTCGGCGAGGTGACGTGATCGATCACCAGCAGTCGCGTTGGCGACTCGAGCCAGGGGCGGAGTCGCGCCAGCACGACGTCGGGGCCCTCCACCGGCACCGGGATCGGTACCTCGATGCAGGTGGCGCCGGCGCCCACGGCAATCTCGCGGAGCGCCTGCCGGACCGCGTTGTAGACATGGGTGGTCGTGACGACCCGATCGCCCGGCCGGAAGGCCCGGGACCGAAGCACGGCGCAGATCCCCTCGCTCGCATTCGCCACGAAGCCGACGCCGTCCGGTTCGGCACCGAGGAAGCCGGCGATACGGACCCGGGCCGCGGCGAGTTCCGGCTGGGCCCGCCGCCCCAGCACCTCGATGGGATCCGCCTCCATGCGCCGCCGCGCCTCCACCTGCGCCGCGAACGCCGCGTGAAGCCGCGCGCCGAACGATCCATGGTTCAGGTATTCGATCCTCGGATCCAGCATCCACGCATCCCTTCCGCCACCGGCAAGCGGGGCGGGCAGCGTCACGACTGATCCGGTCGGCAGGGGCATCCGCCGATTCTCGCTCGCCGGAAGCGCGGCGTGCAAGCGCGGCATGCCCCCCGGTGGCCGTCCGGATCGCGCTGGCACACCGGTCTTTGTTCGGCTAACGTTTCCCGAACAGACTGGCCGATAGCAGCCGGCCGGACCCGCGCCGCCCGGGCCACCACCCCGGGCGCGGACCGTCCGACGCCTGCCCATCACGCCCACCCATCACGCCCACCCATCACGCCCACCCATCACGCCCAGAGAGGACGCCCCGAGAGGACCGCCGCCGATGCCCCTGACGCCAGTGTCACCCGGACCCTCCGTCGCTCCCGGCGCCGCGCCCCGCGCGACCTCGCCGCTGGTCCTGCTCGGACCCGGCGGGGACTTCCGCACCGCCCTGGTCCCGGCCGTACGCGGGCGCCTTGTCCAGGTCGTCGCCGACGAGCTTTCGATCGGCGACCGGCACGCGTCCGGTGGCGTCGCGCTCCGCGCCGGATCCGGCGAGCGCGAGGCGCGGCACGGTTCCGCCGAGGAGCGCGGGGCGCGTGATCGCCGCCGCGGCCGCCGGGGCGCGGCCGCCACGGAAGGTGTGCCGGCCGCGGGGCCCGAACGCGCACCAGTCACCGGCGGCGCGCCGCCCGGTGGCGGGGCGCTGCTCGCCCGGCTGGCGCGCGGCATCCGACTCGCCCTGTCGCGCCCGTCCGACGAATCCGGCGATGCCACACCCGGCGGCACACGGCGGCTGCCCGGCGCGCCGCTCGGGCCACCGCTGCCTGCGGCCGCGGGCCGTCGAGCCACGGAGGCCTGCCGGACCTGTCTCGCCGCCCAGCGCAGCGCCATCCTGCTCCTGCGCGAACTGCTCGCGCCACCGGCCGCGGCCGTTCCACCTCGTTCCGTCGCACCGGCATGCACCGATTCGCCGGCAGCCCCCCGTCCTTCACGGAAGGAATCCGAGCATGAATCTCACCCCGCGCCAGCTTCGTGTCGTCCGACTGATCCGGCAGTCCCGGCTCACCCGCGGCTATTCCCCGACGATGCAGGAGATTGCCGAGGCACTGGGCGTCAGCAAGGTCACCGCGTTCGAGCACGTCGAAGCGCTCATCCGCAAAGGCGTTCTCGTGCGGGAGCCGAACCGGGCCCGCTCCTTGTCCATCTCGGATGAGTTCGACTTCGCCGACGAGGGGCCATCGAGCCTCGTCTTCCCGCTCCTGGGACGGATCGCCGCGGGACGTCCCATCGAACGATGCGCCGTCGATGACCGCGTCGACCTGGAGTCGCTCTTCAGCCGGTCGAATGCGGGCGATGGGGGGACATTCGCGCTGCGCGTGGAGGGCGAGTCGATGCGCGACGAGGGCATCCTCGACGGAGACTATGTCCTGGTGGACCCACGGCAGACGGCGCGCAACGGGGAGCGCGTCGTTGCCCTCCTTCCCGATGGCGAGACCACGCTCAAGACATTCCGGCGGGAGCGGAACGGGCGGATCCGGCTCCAGCCGGCCAATCCGGACTTCGAGCCGATCATCGTGGACACCTGCGAGATCCAGGGCGTGGTGATCGGGGTCCTGCGCCGGTACTGACGGCCGGCCGCGCCCCGGGCGCCGCGGCGCCTCCGCCGCCTGCAGGGACCCGCCTGGCCGGTCACCGCGCGTCGCGGCGCCGACGCCCGCGCACGGCGGATGATCCGCGTCGCGGCCCGCCCCCGAGCGCGAAGCACAACGGCCTGCCGCGGAGTCGTACGGCAGGCCGGTGCTGCGAATCGGCGCAGTCCTGTGATTCCGACAGTCGCCTGCCACCTCGCGCCGAGGGCGGGACGACCGGCGTCGTTCAGCGGCGGCGACGGCGACCCGTTCCCAGGCCGAGCAGTCCGAGCAGCGCCACCGCGCCCGGCGCGGGCACGAGCGCGGGGACGAAGGCAAGCTGGTCGAACCCGGTGGCGTCGGAGCCCGTGATGGTGATCGCCACCCGGGTGAACGTGTTCGTCGACGAGAGGCCGTGGAACTTCTCGAGGAAGATCGTGGTGTTGGAGAGGAACACGCTGTCGACCAGCGTTTCGCCGTTGTACAGATCCACGGTGTAGCCGCCGGCGGCGTCGAAGTTCTGGTAGCCGGTGATGTCGAACGCGAACGCCGACATTCCCGCGGCGAACTCGAAGCTCACGGTGTAGTCGCCCGTTCCGTAGCCGACGCGGAAGTGGCGGGCCCCGCCGGGCGTCGTGTTGTACGACATCGCGGTGTGCGTGGTGATCTCGCAGAGCCAGGACGGCTTGTCCACGGATGCGACCAGGCCGGACTCAACGAACGGCGACCCGGGACCGACCGGTCCGACCGAGTCTGACTCGAACGTCTCCAGGACGGCACCGGGGTTCGCCAGGTCGAACGCGGCGCGATCGCTGTGCAGGATCACCGCGGCGGACGCGGATCCCGCCGTCGCGATCCCGAGCAGGAGTGCGGGCAGCGCTGTCATTCGGAGCGGTGACGGCTTCATCGTGTTCGCTTCTCCAATCTTCCTCGCTTCGCCGCATGGACGCTGCGGAAGCGCACTGACACAACTCCGGGGGTGCGTGGGTGCCGCGGAAGTCCGCGCCCCGGCGCAACCGGTTCCTCACCGACTGTCTGAAGAAGCGGGAGCCTCTCTCCCCGTCGTTTCTTCTCACCTTCAGACCCTGTGCGCGAGCAGCAGGCAGAAGCGAATCTACCCGCGCTGTCCGCACGTGCAAGCCCTTTTCCCGTGCCGATCCCGGCCGCGACGCTCCCGTCGCCGCACGCCGCTTCCATCGCGATTCTTATCAGTCCTGCGGGGCTGCGTCCGCGGCGCTTCCGGACCATGCGTCACACTCCGGCACGCGCGACGCATCGTCCCGGACGACCGCCGTGCGTCACGGCGCCCGGACCAGCAGGAGGCGCGGCTCCGACATCTCCCGCATCGCGGCGCGGATGCCCTCGCGGCCCAGGCCGGACTCCTTGACGCCGCCGTAGGGCATCGCATCGAACCGGAGGGTCGGGATGTCGTTGATGACCACGGCGCCGACCTCGAGTTCCGAGAACGCACGCTGCACATGGTCGAGCGCATTCGTGAAGACGCCCGCCTGGAGCCCGAAGCGCGACGCGTTGACCTGTTCCAGGGCTTCCTCGAAGGTCTCGAACGGCTCGATCGTCGCGACCGGACCGAACGCCTCCTCGCTCGAGAGGCGGCACGCGGACGGCACGTCGGACAGGAGCGCGGGCGTCAGCACGGCGCCGCGCCGCTCGCCGCCGGTCAGCAGCACCGCGCCGGCGGCGACGGCTTCGTCGATCCACGACCGGACGCGGATCGCGGCCGCCTCGTCGATCAGCGGACCGAGATCCGTCGACGCGTCCAGCGGATCGCCCGTCCGCATCCGTGCCATGCCTGCCACCAGGCCGGCGCGCACACGCGCCTCCAGCCGGCGATGCACCAGGATCCGCTGCACGCTGATGCACGACTGCCCGGCCTGCGCGCAGACGCCGGTGAGCAGCCGCGAGACCACGTGGTCGACGTCGGCATCCGCGTCCACGATCGCGGCGGCATTGCCGCCGAGTTCGAGCAGGACACGCTTGCGGCCGGCCCGCGCCGGCAGCGACCATCCCACCGCCGAGGATCCGGTGAACGAGAGCACGCGGGGTCGTTCGTCGGCCACCAGGCGCCCGGCGAGCGCCAGGTCGCACGGGAGCACGCTGAACGCACCCTCCGGCAGTGCGGCGGAGGCCAGGAGTTCCGCCAGCAGGATGGCGGAGACGGGCGTGCGCTCCGACGGCTTGAGGATGAACGGACAGCCCGCCGCGAGCGCGGGCGCCACCTTGTGCGCCACCAGGTTCAGCGGGAAGTTGAACGGCGTGATCAGGATTGCCAGCCCGGCCGGCACGGATCGCACCAGTCCGGACCACCCGGCCCCCGCTTCCGTCCGGCCGAAGTCCAGGATGGCGCCATCGTCGCGTCCCGCCTCCTCCGCGGCGGTCCGGAATGTGACGATCGCGCGGTCGACCTCCACCCGCGCCTCTCGCAGGGTCTTGCCGGCCTCGCAGGTGATCACGCGGGCGAATCGCGCCGCGTCGGCGCCCAGTCGCGCCGCCACGTGTTCCAGCGCCGCGGCACGGACGAAGGCGGGCAGGCGCCGCAGCCGCGGAACGGCCAGGGCGCCCGCGGCCAGCGCCCGCTCGATCACACCGCCGTCCGCGGCGGAGACCCGGCAGGCCACCTCGCCGCTCCACGCATCGCGCACCGCGAGCCGCGTCTCCGTCTCCACCGGGACCCCGGCGAGAAAGAGCGGCAGTCGATCCGGACAGAGATGGCGACGTCCCTCATCCATGCACGCCATGTACCAGCGCCCGACCGTCGAACGCAACAGGCCGGCGGCCGCCGCGGTACGCTCGTCGCCTGCGGACCCATGCGCCGAGGGCCGTCTCCGCGCACCCGCGCGGCCTCACCCCGAAACGAACCCCACCGCGATCCTCCGCCATGCCTGACCATGCCTCCGTCGATCTCGGGCGCCGAACCGCCACCAGGAGCGTTCTTGCCGCCGCCGCCGCGCCGCTCATCGGGCCCCTGGTTCCCGGCGGGACCGCGGCGGCCGCCCGTCCGCACCCGGCGGTGACATGGGATGATCCACCGCCGATCCGCCCGATGAACATCCTGATCCTGGGCGGAACGAGCTTCCTCGGTCCCGCCCTGGTCCGCGCGGCGCAGGCGCGGGGCCACGTCCTCACGCTGTTCAACCGCGGGCGGACGCGCACGAATCTCTTTCCCGATGTCGAGCGCCTGCACGGCGACCGCGATCCGGCGAACGGCGACGGCCTCGACGCGCTCAGGGGCGATCGGCGCTGGGACGCGGTGATCGATACATCGGGGTACTACCCGCGGCACGTCGCGGCGAGCGCCGACCTGCTCGCCGGACGGACGGACCGGTACATCTTCATCTCGACGATCTCCGTCTACGCCGCGCACGACACACCCGATGCGGACGAGAACGCGGCCCTGGGCACGATGGAGGACGAGACCGTCGAGTCCATGGGCGATCGCTTCCAGAACTACGGACCGCTCAAGGTGCTCTGCGAGAAGGCCGTCGAGCGGGCCCACGGATCGCACGCGCTCATCATCCGTCCGGGCTTCATTGTCGGGCCGGAGGATCCGACCGATCGGTTCACCTGGTGGATGCTGCGCCTCGGCGAGGGTGGCACGGTGGCCGTGCCGGGCGGACCCGACGATCCGATGCAGGTCATCGATGTCCGGGACCTGGGTCGATGGACGATCCTCTGCGCGGAACGGAATCTCGGCGGCCGTTTCAACGCGTGCGGGCACGCGTCACCGATCCCGCTCGGGCGCATGGTCGAATCGGCCAGCCGCGGCATCGGCGCCCCGGTGACACCGCGCTGGATCCCGTGGGCGACGCTCGAAGCGATGGACGAAGCCGGCACGGCGACGCCGGCCTGGCCGCTGTGCATCCCGCCGCACGGTCCGTCCGCCGGGTTCCACCGGCGGAGCAACGCGCGGGCCGTCCGCGCCGGACTCACCTTCCGTCCGCTGGAGGAGACGGCGCGCGACACGCACGCGTGGATGCGCTCGCAGCCGGAGGCACGCCAGAGCCGATGCCGGGACGGTGCGGGCCCGACCCTCGCCGCGGAGCGGGCGCTGCTGGCCTCGCTGGAGGCGCCCGCCGCCGCCGACGGCGACGAGGTACGCTCCCCGACATGATGTCTCCGCCTGCACCGCGCTCCGTCGACATCGGCACTCACCGCGGCGGCCGCGCCCCGTCCGGTCGCCGATGATCCGGATCATCATCGTCCTCGGCATGGTCGCGATCGGCATCGTCGTCTGGCGCGCCCTGCAGCGACAGGAACGCCCATGACCTGCACGCTCCCGGAGTCGCCGTTCCCGCTGCTCGCGTGCACGCGGGACGAGTTCGTCCTGCTCGCGCGCCGCCACGGCCTGGCCGCGGACGCGGCGACGCGGATCTACCGCGCCTTCCACCGTGACGGTGCCCCCCCGCCACCCGACGCATCCTTCGCGGGCGGCGTCCTGCCGACGCCGACGGGGCATCACGATGAGGGTCCAGCACGGAAGTTCCTGCTCCGCTTCGCCGACGGACTGGAGACGGAGTCCGTCCTCCTGCCGCAGACCAGTCGAAGCGGCCGGACCCGCACGGCACTGTGCGTCTCAAGCCAGGTGGGGTGCGCGATGGGATGCGCCTTCTGCGAGACCGCCCGCATGGGCCGGCTGCGCAGCCTGGCCGCGTGGGAGATCGTGGCGCAGGTCCACGCAGCGCGGTTCATCCACGGGGCCGTGATCGACAACGTCGTCTTCATGGGCATGGGCGAACCGCTCGACGCGCTTGAGGCCGTCGTCCCCGCCATCCGGGTTCTCACGGATCGCAGCGGCCCCGCCGTTCCCGCGCGGCGGATCACCGTGTCGACCGTGGGCCCGCCGGGCGGCATCGATCGACTCTCCGAGGCGCTTACACAGGCGCGCGTGGAGTCGATCAATCTCGCCGTCTCGCTTTCCGCGGTGGACGACGACCAGCGCCGCTCGATCATGCCGGTGGCGCGCGCGCTCACGATCCGGGCGCTGCTCGACGAGGTCGACCGGTGGCTCGCGCAGCGCGGCGGCCGCATCCTCGTCGCATGGGTCCTCATTCCGGGCGTCAACGCGGATCCGGCGCAGGCACCGGCGCTCGCCCGCCTGCTCGGCGGACGCCCGGTCACGCTGAACGTCATTCCCTGCAACCCGATCCCCGGCAGCCCGTGGCCGGCACCGGACGAAACCACCATCGACCGGTTCATCGAGGCGTGCCGGAGCGAGGGCCTCTTCGTCCGGCGACGGATCACGCTCGGCCGCTCGGTGATGGCGGCGTGCGGGCAGCTCGGGAACCGGGCGATCGCCCGACCGGGACTGCCGGCGCGACGGCGCACGCCGGCACCGGGCGCGGCGCCGGCGTGAACGCGCCCGCGCCGCGGCCGGCGCGGCGTGGACCGGCCGGCGCTGCGTGTATAGTCCGCGCGGTCCCTCGCCGATGATGGTGGGCATCCCGGTCAGATCGGGGGCGCTGCGCCGGCGCCGGGTCTGCACCTGGCAGCGCCGCCCGTCCCGCCCGGAGTCCCCCGAGCCGCCATGGTCCCCGCCACGCCCGACGCCACGCCCGCCGGCCAGCCGGGGACGGACCTGCCCGCCCCCACCACCGCCGGCCAGGTCTCCGGACCCCAGGGCAAGGACCTCCCGCCGACGGTCTCCGACCTTCCCACCGACGCCTCGTCGCTGCCGGAATCGGCCCCGGGGGCGTCGCCGGCCGCGACCGCCGGCGCCGTGCCCGTCGATCCCGCGCGGATCACGTTCATCATGGTCGGCTGCCAGCGCTGCGGAACGACCTGGGTCGATGCGGCGCTTCGCGAGCACCCGCAGGTCTACCTCCCGCCGCAGAAGCAGACGTACTACTTCGATCGCCACCTCGACCGCGGCGATGCGTGGTACCTGGGCCAGTTCGCCGGGGCGACCGACCGGCACCGCGCCGTCGGCGAAGTCGCCACCGGCTACAGCCTTCCCCACGCCGTGCCGCACCTGGCCAGACTCCTGCCGCACGTCCGGATCCTCATGGCCGTCCGCCATCCGGTGGAGCGGCTCTACAGCAACTACCAGGTGCGCAAGCAGGAGAGCGGATGGCGCTCCCTGGAGGATGCGATCGCGCGCGACCCGGACCTGATCGAACGCGGGCGGTACATGGACCAGATCGACGACCTGCTGCGCTTCTATCCGCGCGACCGGCTGTGCATCCTGTTCCAGGAGGACCTGGACCGGGACGACCGCGCGTACCTGCGGCAGATCCTCTCGTTCATCGGCGTCGCGCCGGACCTGGAGTCCAGCCAGTTCGGAAAGCAGCGGAACAGCGCCATGTTCCCGCGCCTCCGTCGTGTCATGCAGGGACTCGGACTGCGACCGGTCCTGCGACGGCTCAGTCGCAGCGTGGTCGGAGAGTCGATCCGCACCGCGAAGAAGCGGTGGATCGGGCGCGGCTACGCACCGATGAAGCCCGGGACGCGCGCCCACCTGATCGAGGTGTTCCGCGACGGGAACCGGCGGCTCGCCGCGTTCACCGGCCGGGACCTCTCGCACTGGGATCGATGACGACCGGCCTCTGGCTTCGTGAAGGAATGATGCCTCGATGAAGATCGGACATTACGTCGCCGTCGTCGCCGGCCAGCGCGGCTTCGAGAACAACGTCTCGGGGCACGTCCAGATCCCGCTCCATGCGATGCAGCTGCTTGCCGACGCCGGGCACGAGGTCCATCTCATCACGACGGCGTGGGGACCGGAGCGCACGCTCCCGGTCATGGTCCCCAGGGGCGTGCCGGTGCACACCGTCATCGACTCGCGCCATCGCGGCGGCGTCCTGGAGCGCACCGCGGCGCCGGGCGGCGGTGTCTCGCTCCGGCAGTTCATGCAGCAGGCGCGCCAGCTCCGTTCCATCGCGCGGCGCGAGCGCTTCGATGTCCTCCACTTCTACGGCTTCAACCGCACCGCCCAGCTGGCCGGACTCCTCCGGCTCACCGGGCTCGGCTGCCCGGCCGTCGTGACCGTCTTCGGTGTCGGCCCGGAGTCGCTGCCGGCCCCGCTGGCCCGTTTCCTCTGGCGACGGACGAGTGCGCTGGTGTCGGCGACGACACACGTCCGGCAGGCACTCGGCGCCATCCGCGTCCCGTCGCGCCTTGTCCGTCACGGCATCGTGCGGGATCTCGACCGGGAACTCGAGGCGCCGGCCGGCCCGCGACACCGCGTGCTCTTCTGGCGCGATCCCTCGCCCGACAACGGTGCGGACATCGCACTCGCCGTCGCCGAAGCGCTGGCGCCGAAGTACCCGGACCTCTGTTTCACCTTTGCGATCCGCCCCTGGTGGGAGGAGGTTCCCGGCATCGAGGATGCCGCGGAACGTCATCCCAACGTCGAGGTCCATCGCTTCCCCTATCCACCGGGGATCTCGGTGGCGAAACTCATGGCGGAGTCGCTGCTGGTGCTCCAGCCGTTCCGGAAGCAGTCGATCGATCCGCAGCTCGTCATCGCCGAGAGCCTGGCCAGCGGTGTCGCGGTGATCGCCACGGATCAGCGCTCGAACCCGGAACTCCTGGTGGACGGTCGACACGGTGCCCTCGTCCCGGTCGGCGATGCCGAGGCGACGATCCGCGCGGTCGACCGCCTGCTGGCGGATCGGGATGCCCTGCTCGCCATGGGCCGGTCCGCCCGCGAGGAACTGCCGCAGACGTGGACGTGGGCGCGGTACGTGGACGAGATCACGGCGGTCTATCGCGACGTGATCGGGGACCCGGTCGCGCCGCGCACGGCGGCCGTCTCGTAGAGCCGTTCATACGCGCCCGCGATGCGCTGCGGATCCAGGTGCTCGAGCACCCATGCGCGCCCGCGCTCCCCCATCGCGCGGCGGCGCTGCGGGTCCCGGAGCAGCGGCTCGATCGCATCCGCGATCGAGCCGGCCTCCGGCTCGGTGATGACACCCCCGCCGCTCTCCACGAGTTCCGGCCAGATGTCGACGCCGCGTGTCGTCAGGACCGGCGTTCCGCACGCGAGTGCCTCCGGGAGCACGAATCCGAAGTTCTCCTGGCTGGTCGGAAGGACGAAGAGATCCGCGGCCTCGTACAGCGAGACCTTGCGCGTCCCGGAGATGAACCCGATGAACCGGACGTCCGAGGTCAGCCCGAGATCCCGGACCTGTGCCTCCAGCGTCCGCATGTACGGTGCGTCGCCGCTCCCGGCCACGAGCAGCAGGCACGGCATGCCGCGGTCACGCAGTCGCGCGGTCGCCTCGATCAGGTGCGGGATGCCCTTCTTGTAGTGCAGCCGGCTCAGGAAGAGCAGGACCGGTCGCTCGTCGCCTCCGCCGAGGCCCAGGGCGTTTCTCGCGTCCTCCGGGCCGGGCAGCACCCGGAACGGCTCCAGGTCGAACACGAGCGGAATCACGACGCCGCGATCGTGCGACAGCCACTTCCGCGCCTGGTCCAGTTCGGCCTGCGCCGTGCAGTGCACGAAGCGCGCGCCGGACAGCGTCCGCCGGCCCAGCAGCGCCAGGTACAGGCGTTTCTTGAGCGTGCGCTGCCCCATGCACCAGTCGTCGAGCATGCCATGCACACTCACGATGTACGGCACACCGAGCCGGCGCGCCAGCCGCGCCACCTGGTTGTTGGAGGGCGACCAGATGGCGTGCAGATGAACCACATCCGCCCCGCGCAGCACCTCGGCCGCGGAGGCGAGCGCGCGGCGGGGCAGGCACTGGCCGGGGAGAACCGGGGCCGCGATCCGCACGACGTGCGGCAGCGCGGGATCGCCGGTGCGCCAGGCCGCGGGGACATCGGTGTCATCGAATGTCAGGAGCGTGACACGATGACCGCGCCCGCGCATGATCACGCACCAGTCCAGGATCGCGCGGACGACGCCACCGTCCTCCAGTCGCACCCGCTTGAAGTAATGAACGATGTGCATGCCGGTCCTTCGACGCCCGGGTCCGTGGATCCCTCAATCGGCCCGCGCCGCGAGGTGCCTGCGGGATTCGTCCGCCGCGACCGCCGCCGCGAGCCCTCCGAGCACGGCGGGCAGCGTCTCGAGCGTCGGGAGCAGGTGCGTCGCGGGATACGCCGCCAGTGCCTCCAGCGCGTGCGTGCCGTTGCCGACGCCGACGATGACCCTGCACCCGGCCCGCGCGCCCGCTTCGAGATCGTGCGGCGTGTCGCCGGCGACCCCGACGTCGCACGGCGCCTCGACGCCGGCACGCGCCATCGCGCCGCGGATCAGCGCCGGATCCGGGCGCCCCCGGGGGACCTCGTCCGATGCCGCGCCGAGATCCGGCTCCAGCCCGAAGGTCGCCAGCTGCGTCCGTGCGATCACCTCCAGGGCGATCCGGCGGGAGAATCCGCTCGTCCACCCGACGCGGACACCCGCGGACGCCAGCCACGCGACGGCGTCCGCGGCGCCGGGCAGCCGTTCCAGCGGCAGGCGGTCGAAGGCCTCCAGGAGCTGTTCATCGAACCCGCGCACGGCGGCGTCGATCTCGCGGTCCGCGGCGCCGGGCCCGAGCAGGTCGCGGTACACCTCGCGCTTCGATCGACCCATGAGGTTCCGCAGCGACGCATCGTCACGCGGCGGCAGTCCGCGCGCCGCGATGAACGACCGGTAGATCGACAGGACGCGCCCGCCGTCTCCGACCAGCGTCCCGGAGAGATCGAAGAGGAAGAGTCGCAGGGACGCCGGTCGCCGGCGACCATCTCCGGCGGACGGGCTCACGCGGAGGTCTTCCGCGCCGCCGTGCCCTGGGACGCCACCGCCGCGACCGCCGCGCTGACCGCCGCGGGATCGCCCAGGTATCGGGACGATACGGCGCGGAGGTCCCGGTCCAGTCCGTAGATGAGCGGTACCCCGGTCGGGATGTTGCGCTCCATGATCTGGTCGTCCGTGAGCGCCTCGATGTGCTTCACCAGCGCGCGGAGACTGTTGCCGTGCGCCGCGATGATCACGCGCTCGCCGCCGCGGATCCGCGGCGCGATCTCCGCGTCCCACAGCGGAAGCACGCGACGGACCGTGTCGGCGAGGCTCTCACCGACGGGCAGTTCCGCCGGCGGAATCCCGGCATACCGTCGATCGCGGGAGGGATGATCGGGATCATCCGCGCGCATGGGCGGCGGCGGCACCGCGTAGGACCGTCGCCAGACGCGGACCTGCTCGTCACCGTGCCGCGCCGCGGTTTCCGCCTTGTCCAGCCCCTGGAGGGCGCCGTAGTGGCGCTCGTTGAGCCGCCACGACCGGACGACCGGGAGCCAGAGACGGTCCAGCTCGTCGAGCGTGATCCAGAGCGTCCGGATGGCACGCTTCAGGACGCTGGTGTAGGCGATGTCGAAGTCCAGGCCCTCGCGTCGCAGGGCGCGCGCCGCCTCATGCGCTTCGCGTCGCCCCTGTTCGCTGAGGTCGACATCGATCCAGCCGGTAAACCGGTTCTCCAGGTTCCAGCGGCTCTGGCCGTGGCGCAGCAGGACGAGCGTGTGGGTGGTCATGGGGGCCGTACTTTACACCGCCCGGCATCGGCGGACCCCCCCTGCGCAGTGCACCGCGCCGCATCGTGACGGTGCCGGATCCCGCATCGGGACCACGCCATGCACCCGTCCACCGGCGGCGCCCGGGCGCGTTCAGGTCCCGGCCCACCATCCGCCGCGGGCGTGATCGAACGTGACCTCCCGGCCCGCCGGCGCGGCGGCGAACCAGGGCGCACCGCCGGCCTCCTCTCTGAAGACGATCCGGCCGTTCACCAGCGTGCAGACGGGCCACCCGGTCACCGACTGTCCCGCCCATGGCGACCAGCCGCACTTCGTGATCTGCGCCTCGTCCCGGATGACCCTGGTCCGCCCCGGATCGACCAGCACCAGGTCGGCGAAGTATCCCGCCGCGATGCGCCCGCGATCGACCACGTCCCATGTCCGCGCCGGTGCCTCGCACATCCACCGGACGATCTCCGGCAGCGTGCACAGCCCGCGATGCGCCGCATCCAGCATGAGCGCCAGCGAGTTCTCCACCGCAGGAAGTCCGGAGGGCGACTCCGGGTAGGGCCGCGCCTTCTCCTCCAGCGTGTGCGGCGCGTGGTCCGTTGCCACGACCTGGATCGTGCCGTCATGCAGCCCCGCCCACAGCGCCCGGACATCGTCGCGCGTCTTGATCGACGGGTTCATCTGCACGCGCGACCCGAGCCGCGCGTAGTCCTCGACGGTGAACCAGAGATGGTGCAGGCATGCCTCGGCGGTGACGAGGCCCGGCGGAACCGTCCTGAGAAAGTCCACTTCCGCACCCGTCGAGACGTGGAGCACGTGGAACCGCCGACCGTGGCGCAGCGCGAGGCCGACGCCGCGCTTCGTGGCGATCAGCGCGGCGGCGTGATCCCGGATCCTCGAATGGTCGCGCACGTCCGTCGTCCCCGCCAGCCGCGCCGCGTTCGCGCGGACCGTCGCCTCGTCCTCGCAATGCGCGGTGATCGGGAGCGTGACGCCGGCGAAGATCCGCTCCAGCGCCGCCTGTTCATCCACCAGCAGGTCGCCCGTACTCGACCCGATGAAGATCTTGATCCCGGGCGTCCGGTCGGCCGCGCGCAGGTCCGCGAGGTTGGTCGTCGTGGCCCCGATGAAGAACCCGTAGTTCACCAGGGCGCAGCGCCCGGCGCGCTCCAGCTTCTCATGCAGGAGGCCGCACGTCGTCGTCGCCGGTCGCGTGTTCGGCATCTCCAGGAAGGTCGTCACGCCGCCCCGCGCGCAGGCGCGCGAGCCGCTCGCCAGGTCCTCCTTGTACTCGAGTCCGGGCTCCCGGAAGTGCACCTGGTCGTCGATCACGCCCGGCATGAGCAGGAGCCCCGACGCGTCCAGCACCTCGCGGCACGCCGCCGTCGCCGGCGCGTCCGCGTCGAGGATGCGATCTCCCTCGACGAGCACGTTCGCGCGCCGGACGCCGTCCGGATCCACGACCTGCGCATCGCGGATCAGCAGCCGCGCCCTCGGTGTGCTCATGACACCGATGGTACCGCACCGTCCCGTGGCGGTCGCCGCGGCCCGGCGGCCGCAGCGCGGCGCCAGGGCACGGCCGGGCGGACGGCGCCGCCGCGTCGCGCCCGGCGCCGTCTGTATCATGGAGGACGTGACGTTCCCGGCGCCGTTCTACCGGTTTCGACCGCATCCGTGGCATGGACTGGAGGTCGGTCCCGACCCGCCGCGCCACGTCCACGCGTTCATCGAGATCACGCCGTACGACCTCGTGAAGTACGAGATCGACAAGGTCACGGGCTACCTGCGCGTCGACCGTCCGCAGCGGACCAGTTCGCAGCCGCCCTCGCTCTACGGGTTCATTCCCAGGACCTTCTGCGGGCGGCGCGTCGGCGCGCTCTGTCCCGCGGCGCGGCGCGGCGACGGTGATCCCCTCGACATCTGCGTGCTCAGCGAGCGGCCGATCCTCCGCGCCGAGGTCATCCTGAGCGCCAAGGTCATCGGCGGGCTGCAGATGATCGACAACGGCGAGGCGGACGACAAGATCATCGCCGTCCTGGAGAACGATCCGATCTGGCGGCGCGCCAACGACCTGCAGGACATTCCAGAGCCGTACGTCATGCGCCTCCGCCACTATTTCACCACGTACAGGACGCTGCCCGGCGAGCAGGCGAGCGCCTCGATTGACATGGTCTACGACGCGGCGCATGCCGTGCACGTCGTGGAGGCGGCGATGCAGGACTACGACGAGGAGTTCGGCCACTGACCGGGCCGCGGCTGCCCGTCGCCCGGGACGCGGCGCGACTGCGCCCCCTGCTCGCCGGCCGGGCGCCGGTCGTGATCCATGCCGAGACGGGCTCCGGCAAATCGACGGTCATTCCCGGCCTGCTTCTTGAGGCGCTCAGCGCCGGCGCCGCGCACGCCGTGTCGATCATCGTCACGCAGCCCCGCCGGCTCGCCGCGCGGCTGCTCGCGACCGAGGTGGCGCGCCGGCTCGGCGAACCCGTCGGCCGGACCGTCGGATTCGAGACACGGCATGAGCGCGCCGTGTCGGACGGAACCCGCATCCGGTTCGTCACTGAGGGACTCCTGCTCCGCCGGATCGCGGTCGATCCGCGGCTGCGCGAGGTCGATGCCGTCATCCTGGATGAAGCCCATGAACGGACGCTCGAGTTCGATCTCCTGCTGGGATTCATCCGGCGCGCCCGCGAGCGGCGCGGCACGGGGCCCGGGCTCATCCTCATGTCCGCCACCATCGACGCCGCCCGCCTCTCGGCGCGCCTCGACGCGGTGACGGTGTCCGTGGAGGGTCGGCTGCATCCCGTCGAGGTCGAGTACGAGCCCGCCGCGGCGGCGGCGCGACCGATCGCGCCGCGTGCCGCCACGGCCGCGCTGCACTGCATCCGGCGCCTGGGCCGGGATGCGAGCGGCCTCGTCTTCATGCCCGGCGCGCGGGAGATCGGGCAGACGATCCGCGCCCTGGAACGCGCCGGATGCCCGCTCCCCGCGGTCCCCCTGCACGGGTCGCTCTCCCGGGCGGGCCAGGATCGCGCGGTGCGTGACGACGGGACGGCGCGGGTCATCGTCGCGACGAATGTCGCGGAGACCTCGATCACGGTGCCCGGCGTGCGCTGGGTCGTGGACTCCGGGCTCGCGCGCCTCGCCGGATTCGACGCGGCGCGCGGATTCGACACGCTGCACGTGGCCCCGATCTCGCAGGCCTCGGCGCTCCAGCGCAGCGGCCGCGCCGGCCGGACCGCGCCGGGGCTGGCCGTCCGCCTCTGGTCGGACGCGGCCCAGCGCACCCGTCCGGAGGCGACCGTTCCCGAGGTGCATCGGCGCGATCTTGCCGGGGCGCTGCTGCAGCTCGCGTGCGCGGGCGAAGACGATCCCGCGGCGTTTCCGTGGATCGATCCCCCGACCCCCGAGGCGCTCGATCGCGCGGCGCGCGAACTGCGCGAACTCGGCGCCCTCGACGGCGGGAATCGGCCGACCGCCCACGGACGGCGCATGGCGGACCTGCCCGCGCCGCCGCGCCTCGCCCGCTTCCTGCTGGACGCGGCGGCGCCCGCCGCGGGCCCGGACGGGCCCGGACAGGGGCCGGCCGATGCCGCCACCGCCGATGCCGCCGCCGATGCCGCCGTGTGGGCCGCCATCGCCCAGGAACGCGATCCGCTGCGCGGCGCGCCTCCGGAGGAGGCGCCGATGCCGGCGCCTGGAGAGCCGGAGAGCGATCTCGCCCTCCGTGCCTGGATCGTCGGCCAGGCACGCACCGATCCCGGTCGCTGGCGCGGGCGCCGCGCCGTCGACAGCGGCGCCGTCGCGGAGATCGAGCGCAGCGCGAGGCAATTCCAGGCGCTCCTCGGCCGGCCGCGCGCCGGCCTCCCCGCCCATGCCGGGACACGCGTCACCGAGGCGCTGCTGCGGGCCCTGGTCCGCGCGTTCCCGGATCGACTGGCGGTGCGACCCTCCGCGGAGAGCCTGCTCTGTCGCATGCCGCCGGCGCGGGCCGTCGAACTGGACGCCGCATCCGTCGTGCGCGCGGACGGACCGCTCATCTCGCTCGACGTGACGGAGGTCGGCGATGGCCAGCGGCGCGTCACGCGCCTGCGGCTCGTGACCTCGGTCCCGATGGCGACCGTGGAGTCGCTGTGCGCCGCCCACCTGCACGACGCGGCGACGGTCGAGTGGGATCCCGCGCAGGAGCGCGTCGTCCGGCGCCTGCGGCGATCGATCGGCCCGCTGGTCCTGTCGGAGCGCACGCGGCCCGCGGAGGCCGCGGACGCGGCGCCGCTCCTCGCCCGGATGATGGCCGACGGCACGCTCCGGCCGGCGCGCTGGGACGACGCGGTGGAATCATGGATCGCGCGCGTCCGCGCCGTGCGGCGCTGGTTCCCCGACCGCGGACTCATTGCGTACGACGAGGAGGACCTGGCGGTCATCCGACTGGAGATCGTGGACGGATGCGTGTCGCGCCGCCAGGTCGAGGCCTGCGACTGCCTCGCGGCGGTGCGCAGCGCCCTGGGCGCCGACGGGGTCCGGTTCGTCGAGACGAACGCGCCGGCGTCGATCACGCTCCCGTGCGGTCGGCGCATGCCCCTCGCCTACGACGGCGCGGCCGCCGCGGAGGGTGGCCCGGTCGGCGCCGCGCGGATCCAGGAGCTCTACGGTCTCGCGGCCACGCCGACCGTCGGCGGTGGCCGTATTCCCGTCACGCTCGAGATCCTGGCGCCGAACAACCGGCCGATCCAGCGCACCAGCGACCTCGCCGGCTTCTGGCGGACCCTCTACCCGCAACTCCGCAATGAACTCAGGCGGCGCTATCCCCGCCACGAGTGGCGCGAGGCCGGCGCATGCACGGACCCGCCGACCGTCCGACGGCCGCGCGGGGGGTGAATCCGGGGTGCAGGCGTTCGACCGGCTCAGCCGTTGATGGCGCCGATCCGGACGCGCAGGTACACCTGCCGATGGCCGGTCTTGCGGCGATAGCCCTTGCGGCGGCGGAACTTCATGATCGTCAGTTTCTCGCCCTGGACCTCGCCGAGAACCTCCGCCTCGACGCTGGCGCCGGACAGGTAGGGCGTGCCGATCTTCGTGTCGCCGTCGCCCGAGCCGATGAGCAGCACCTTGTCGAATGTGATCGGCGTGGCTTCGTCGGGAAGTTCCCGAACGTCGATGTCGACGACCGAGCCGGTCTCGACTCGAATCTGGGTACCGCTGTCCTCGATGATGGCGTACACGCGACCGTCTCCTGACGACTGACGTTGAACCGGCCGCGTCCTCGGCCGCCGGCGACCGCTGCGCGGGGAGTGCCCCGGGCAGAGGGAAGCCGGGCAGTATACAGAAGCCCCCCTCCGGTCACAATGCCCGCCGCACGGCGGCGGGATCCGGATCCGCCCGGCGCAGACGCGCGTCAGACGCCGGCGGCCGGTTGACCACCCGCCACGCCGGCGGCCGAGAACGGCCAGGCCAGGCCACGCGTCTCGAACGCGCCACGCCAGCGCGTGCACCCGTCGCACCGGAGGCACGGGTGCTCGTCGCCGACTTCGCAGGGCCAGAAAAGGGCGAGCGGCGCGCCGGCGTCGTCGGCGATGTCCAGGATCTGGTCCGGCTCCAGATCGGCGAAGGGAATCTCGACGCGCATGGCATCCGCGCCGTCGGACAGCGACGCCTCGGCGAGCAGGACGGAGAGGTCGACCACCGGTCCGAACCGGGCCGGGTCGGGCCCGACCGCCTTCGGCCAGACCACGGTCCTGCATCCGGCCAGGTGCGCAGTCGAGACCGCCACGGCCACCATCGCGAGATCCGTCGGCGGCGGGGCGCCGCGAAGTCCGGTCCGGCCGGCGGACCCGAGGAGCAGGCGCTGGCCCGCAATCTTCGCGTGTGCCTCCGCGACCGCGCGGCGGCGATGGGCTGCCGGATCGTCACCGGCCGGATGCCAGAGCACGCACGTGCGCGGTTCCTGCACGCACGCCAGCGCCGCGAGCGCCGGCAGGCTGCCGTCGTCGATGAGCAGGATCTCGTGTCCGGTCCGCTGGGATGCGTGCGTCGTCATCGGTTCCTCCTGCCTCCCCTCCGCCTCCGATCGGCAGGACCTCCGCCGATGCATGAGTGTCGCCCGGGCCCGACCGACCGGTCAGCCCGCCGGAGGCGGCCCGATCCGGCTCATCGGGGGCGCAGTCCGGCGCGCATCCGGTCGATCGCCGCCTGCAGCGTCGACGTCTCCTTGCAGAAGGCGAAGCGGACATAGCGCGATTCCCGCGCGGGATCGCCCATGAAGACACTCGTCGGGATCGCGGCGACTCCCGCCGCGTCCAGCAGGTGGTCACAGAACGCGATGTCATCCGCGAAGCCGAACGCCGTGTGATCGGCGAGGACGAAGCAGGTTCCCTGCGGCGGCTGCACGCGGAAACCGACGTCCCGCAGCCCGCCGGTCAGCAGGTCGCGCCGCGCGCGGAACGCGGTCAGCCACGGGGCCCGATGACGCTCGAGTTGCGCGATCGCCTCCGCCGCCGCGTACTGCAGCGGCGTCGGCACCGCGAACACCAGGAACTGGTGCGCGGCGCGGATGGCTCTCGTCAGGTCCGCCCGCGCCACCGCCCAGCCGATCTTCCAGCCCGTCAGGTCGAAGGTCTTCCCCAGCGACGAGAGCGTGATCGTGCGATCCGCCATGCCCGGGAACCCGGCGAGGAAGTGGTGCGCCCCCTCGAAGATGAGATGCTCGTACACCTCGTCGGTGATCGCGATGAGATCGTGCCGGAGACAGCGCCGGGCGATCGTTTCCAGTTCCCGGCGATCGAAGACCCGTCCCGTCGGATTGTGCGGCGTATTCACCACGATGAAGCGCGTGCGCGGTCCGATGGCCGCCGCGAGCGCGTCGTCATCGAACGTGAAGTCCGGTGCCCGCAGCGGAACGCCGCGGATCACGCCGCCGGCCATGGCCACCGCGGCCGGGTACGCGTCGTACCACGGCTCGAAGAGGACGACTTCGTCGCCCGGTTCGACCAGTCCCAGCATGACGGCGGCGATGGCCTCGGTGCAGCCGCTCGTCACCGTGATCTCCCGGTCCACGTCGAACGCCGGTGCCCCGCGCTCGAGCATCGACGCCGCGATGCGCGCCCGGAGGTCCGGGATCCCGGCTGACGGCGCGTACTGGTTCGGGCCGCGGCGGATCGCTGCGCACGCGGCCTCCCGCACGAAATCCGGACCCTCGAAGTCGGGAAATCCCTGCCCGAGGTTGATGGCCCCCGCGGCGCGCGCCCGCGCGCTCATCGTGGAGAAGATGGAGACGCCGAACGGCGCCAGCCGACGTGCTGCTCGGCGCTCGCCCGGACGAACCGTCATGCCTCACCTCCATGACCGGCGGCGGTCACCGCGCGACCGCGTGGCCACCACGGTCGCGCGGCCAGTGCGAGACCCGGAACCAGGACCACCGCGAGCGCCAGCAGCATGCCCGCCTGCGGACTGCCGCCGGCGGCGCGCAGGATGCCCGCGCCGAGCCACGCCACGCCCGGGCCGAGCGCATAGCCCAGGCCGATGAGCGCTTCGTGCCGCCCGCCCGCGTCCACCTCGGCGCGCCCGACCGCCATGCCGTAGTACAGCGCGGCGTGGTAGATCGCGCCGACGCCCGCCCCGAAGCACGCCAGTCCGGCCAGCAGCAGCAGCGCCGTGGGGCCGACCGCGAAGAGCGCAAAGCCGCCGGCCATGAGCGAGGCCGCGAGCAGCAGCGTACTCCCGCGCCCCGCCCAGCGCTGCGAGGCACTCATCCACCCCACCATGCCGACGCGCGCCAGCATCCAGGTGGCCGTCGCCGCGGCGGCCAGCGTGATCCCGACACCGACCGCCTCGAACCGGAACGGCGCCAGTGACGCAAGCGTCGCCACGAGCACGTAGGAGAGCGGCAGCAGCATCCTGGCGCTCCAGGCAAGCGCCCGGTAGGTCGGCGGCACATGTCCGGCGGCGAGATGCTCGTCGTAGGGCAGCGGACGCGCGGGAAGTCCGGGAATCGCCAGCACCGCCGGTGCGCAGAGCAGTCCCAGCACCGTCAGCACCGCCAGCGGCGCACGCTCCAGCGCCGGGCCCATCACCAGCAGCGGGAACGCGGTCGCGCTCATCCACGTCAGATTGAAGATGCCGATTCCCGAGCGCATCGCACGGCCGTGGCGTCCGGACGAGAGGAACGCATGGACCAGCGGCCAGAGCAGGGCGCTGACGACGGACGCCAGCATCGCCGCGATCCAGAGCAGCGACTCCCGCGGATACAGCCCGGGCAGCAGGCACGATCCACCCAGCAGCACCAGCAGCACCGCGAGGAACGTGCGGGGCGACCAGCGTCGACCGACGCGCGCCGTGACATCACCCGCCACGTATGCCGCCAGCGCGTAGGTGAACCCGGTGACGGTGAAGAGCAGCAGGGTCCGCGCGGCGTCGAAGCCGAAGGCCTCCTTCGCGATGAAGCCGATGGCATTCCAGAAGACGCCGGTGGCGAAGGAGGCGATGACCGTGATGACCAGGAGCGGCGCCAGTCGCGACGGGGCGCCGAGCACCGGCGCAGGGCCCGCCGTCCATGCGGCAACGCCCCGGCGCGGGGATGTCCGTGATGGAGGAGGCTGCCGGGGCGCGGATCTCATGCGGGGTGGCGCGGCGTGTAGCATAGTGAGCGGCACCCCGGGTCCGGCCGTGACGGCGGCGCGCGGCGCCGGCCGGTGGACGCAGGCCCGCCTCGCCGGCCACGGGGACGGGCACCGGACCGGGAGGAAGGGTCGGCTGGCGCCGGCCGACGGACCGGGATGGAATCGAAGGCACGCGCCTCCCGCGCGGGACGAGCAGGCATCAGTCGCCCGGCGGGAACGGCGGGGTCCAGGAGGTCCGATGAGCAAGGCGGTCGTCGATCCAGGTGAACTGCGTCGCTTCGCGAACGACCTGCGGCGGTTCAACAGCGAACTGCAGTCGCAGATGAAGGTGCTGCACGGGCGGATGCTCCAGCTCTCGCAGACCTGGCGGGACCAGGAACAGACCAGGTTCGCGGAGGCCTTCGAAGAGACGATGCGCGTCCTTCTTCGCTTCACCGAGGCGAGCGAGCAGCACGTGCCGTTCCTGCTCCGCAAGGCCGATCGCATCGACGACTACCTGCAGCAGCGATGAGCCTCTCGCCGCACGGCGCATCGGCGTGGCACAGCGCCCCGGCCCTCCGCGGCGCCGCCGTCGCCGTCACCGGCCTCGGGCCGGCGCCGGATCGAGTCACCGGGGTGCGGCTCGACTGGTACGATCCGCCTCGATGCGCGACACCGCCTCCGTCCGCTCCTTCGCCGCCTTCACCGAGGCGCGACAGGCCATCGCCGAGTTCCGCCAGCGCGCCCGCGCGGCGATCGACGAGGCCGGCGGCGAGGCCGCCCGGGTCCGGCAGTGGATCGATCACGACTGTCACATGCACTGGCGGACGCAGGTCCGGGTGCGCGGCGAGCGCCTGGCGGTCGCGAAATCCGAGTTGAGCCGCGTGCTCCTCGGCATGCACGGGGAGGCCAGCGGTCGTGAACAGCGCGCCCTGGTCGCGCGGGCGGAACTTCAGCTCGCCGAGGCGGAGCAGAAGGCCCGCGGACTGGGTCACTGGCTGCGCGAGGTGGAGCGCGCGGACACGGTGTACCGCGGCGGCATCCAGCCGCTGGCCCGCGCGGTCGAGGAGCGGCTCATGCGTGCCGAGTCCCGCCTCGTCCTGCTGCTCGACCGCCTGCAGGCATACCTGAAGGGCACGGCAGCGCCGCCCGAGAGAACGACCGGCGACGCGGGCGCGGCGGCCACCGACGGATCAGCAGAGGAGTCCGCAGAGGAATCCACACCATGAGCGCGCGGGCCGGAGCCGCGAAGCTGCTCTCTGCGTACCGGGATCTCGTGCTCCGCCTGGACCGCATCCGCCCGGAATGGGACGACTCGGTCCGCCGCGCCTTCGACCACGAGTTCATCGAGCCGCTCGAACTCGAGGTCCGGGCGGCGATCGCAGCCATGGAAGCACTCGATCACGTGCTGGAGGATGCGCGACGTGCCTGTGCCTGAACCTCCGGGGTCCGCGCCGCCGGTCCCGTCCGGCTTCGCCGGCGATGCGCTGCGGACGCTCGTCGACCTGGCGCACCTGCGGCGCGAGCGACGCGAGGTCCCGGCCCGACTGGATGACGAGTCGCGCCGCGCCATCGCCGCCGCGGAGCGCCAGCGCGATGAACAGCGCACCGCCGCGGACGCGGCCTGCCGCGCGCGCGTGACCGAGGTCACGGCCATGCTGGAGTCGCGCTGCGCGGAGATCCAGGCGGAACACGACACCGCCATGGCACGCATCGAGGCGCAGACGGAGCACAAGAAGGCCTCCATCCGCGAGCGGGCAGACCAGAACCTGGCACAGGCGCGCACGCGGCTGGACGAGGAGATCTGGGTGGCCGAGTCCGTCCACGAAGGTGAGGGACAGCGCCTGACGGAGCGTGCCCGCGCCGTGGCCGACGCGGTGGCGCGCGAACGTGATCAGATCGCCGAGGCATGGACCACCGTCCGTGCCCGCCTGGAGTCGCACGGCCTGGGCCACCTGCTCCGCGAGGCGGATCCGCCGCACGGCGCGCCGGCGCGGGAACCGGATTCTGCGGCGCCGTCCGTGCCCGCCGTGCCCGAGGCCGCGCTGGGCGACCTGGCCGCGGCGCGGGAGCGCGCCGCCGCGGGCGCGGTGGCGGCGACGCGCCTCCGCAGCGCCCGCATCGCCTCCGGGGCGGCACCGTGGATCCTGCTCACGTGCCTCGTGGCCGTCGGCGCGGGCGCGGGCGCGGTCCTCGGCCAGCAGGGACTGCGGCCCGCCACGGCCAACCCCGCGCTGCCGGGCATCATCGGGGCCGTCGTCGGGGCGCTGGCCGGCATCATCCTGCGCCTTGTGACGCGGCGGATGGCCCGGCGAGGGGCGCGGCGCATCGTTGCATCGCTTCGCGCCGCCGAGGCGGACGGCGCTCGGCACGGCGCCGCCGCGCTCCGGGCCGCGGAAGACGAGCGGCGGCAGGGGCAGGCCCGGGCCGACCGTGTCCGCGATGCGGAGATCCGCGCGGCGAAGCAGCGCTGGGAACCGGCGATCGCCAAGGTCATGGAACGACGCGAGGCGCACCTGGTCCGGCTCGACGCCATCCTGAATGCCCACGCCGCGGAGGTGCGCGACCAGGCCACGGAGCGCCGCGCGGCCGCGGAGGCCGAGGCAGCGCAGGCGATCGCCGCCGCGGAGGCGGTGCGCCGGGACGCCGCGGCGCGGCTGGAGGCGGCGTTCGCCGATGCGCAGCAGCGCTGCGATCGGGAGTTCACCGAGCAGCGGACCGCGTTCACGGCGTCGTGGCGACTTCGACTCGATCGCGCGTCGCAGACGATCGATCGACTGCTGCACGCCGAGCGCACGCGATGGATGTCGTTCGACGATCCGGCGTGGGACGCGTGGCAGCCGGCGCGGCTGGACGGCGGCACCTTCCGGCTGGGGCGCATCGTCGTCGACTCCGCGGAGATTCCCCGCGGCGATGACGGCCGCCCGGAACTCGGCGCCGACCTGCCCGCATTCGAGGCGCTGCCGTTCGGTCTCGACCTCGCCGGCCCCGCGTCCCTGCTCCTGGAGCATGACGGTGACGGCCGCGAGAATGCGCTCGCCCTGCTGCACACGGCGATGCTCCGGCTCATCACGCTCCTGCCGCCGGGAACGGCCCGCTTCACGATCATCGATCCCGTGGGTCTCGGGCGCACGTTCGCGGGCTTCATGCACCTTGCCGACTTCGACGAGCGCCTGGTCACGAGCCGCATCTGGTCGGAGCCGCGCCACCTCGAGCAGCGCCTCGCCGACCTGACGGAGCACATGGAGCACGTCATCCAGAAGTACCTGCGCAACGAGTTCGAGTCCATCGAGGCGTACAACGAACAGGCCGGCGAGATCGCCGAGCCCTACCGCTTCCTCGTCATCGCGGACTTTCCCGCGGGCTTCACGGAATCCGCCGCCAAGCGGCTCGCCAGCGTTGTCTCGAGCGGTGCGCGCTGCGGCGTCCACACGCTCTGCGCGTGGGACCGCCGCACCCACCCGCCCGCAGGGGTGGACCTGGAACTCATGCGCTCACGCAGCCTGCGGATCCTCTTCGAGCAGGGCCGCACGCGACTCGCGGCGGATCCGCCCGGCCGCGGCCGCGTGGAGATCGACACGCCGCCGGACGATGCGCTGGTCACGCGCACGCTCCAGATCGTCGGCGCCGCCGCGCGCGACGCGGCGCGCGTCGAGGTCCCGTTCAGCGCGGTCGCACCGGCGCCGGACGCCGTGTGGTCACGGCGCTGCGACACCGTGCTCCGCGTCCCGCTGGGCCGCGCCGGCGCGAGCAAGCTCCAGGAACTGGAAATCGGCATCGGCACCAGCCAGCACGCGCTCCTGGCCGGCAAGACCGGATCGGGAAAGTCGACCCTGCTGCACGTCCTGGTCACGAACATCGCGCTGTGGTATCCGCCCGACGAGGTGGAGCTGTACCTGGTGGACTTCAAGAAGGGGGTCGAGTTCAAGACATACGCAACGCACCGCCTGCCCCACGCGCGGGCGGTGGCGGTCGAGAGCGATCGCGAGTTCGGCGTCAGCGTGCTCCAGCGCGTGGATGCGGTCCTGCGCGAGCGCGGCGATCTCTTCCGCGCCGCGGGCGTGCAGGACCTGCCGTCCTGGCGCCGGCTGAACCCGGGAAGCCCGATGCCGCGCGTCCTGCTGGTCATCGACGAGTTCCAGGAGATGTTCGTCGAGGACGACCGCCTGGCGCAGGAGGCATCGCTGGTCCTCGACCGGATCGTCCGCCAGGGTCGCGCCTTCGGCATCCACGTGCTCCTGGGCTCGCAGACGCTCGGCGGCGCCTACACGCTGGCCCGGAGCACCATCGGCCAGATCCAGGTCCGCATCGCGCTGCAGTGCAGCGAGGCGGACTCGTACCTCATCCTGAGCGAGGACAACGCCGCGGCGCGCCTGCTGGGCCGGCCCGGCGAGGCCATCTACAACGACGCGGGCGGTCGCATCGAGGGCAACAGTCCGTTCCAGATCGTCTGGCTGCCGGACAGTGAGCGGGAGACCTGCCTGCGCACGGTCGAGGCGCGCGCCACCGCGGCCGGCTGGCGCCCCTCGGCGCCGATGATCGTCTTCGAGGGCAGCGCCCCCGCGGACCTCGCCACGAACCACCTGCTCCGCGAGACCGCGCAGAGTGCCCCGCCCGCACCGGACATGCCGGTGCGCACCTGGATCGGCGAAGCGATCGCCATCAAGGGGCCGACCGAGGTCACCTTCCGGCCGCAGAGCGGCGCGAACCTCCTACTCGTCGGTCAGCGTGACGAGGCCGCGACGGCGATCATCGTGTCCATGCTGGCCTCCGTCGCGGCACGCCGCGGACACGCGGCCTCGGTCAACGGCGAGACGGCCGCGGCCGGTCCGACGCTCATCCTGATCGACGGCACGCCCGCCGATGCCGCGCTGGCCGGATGCCTGGGATCCGCGGCCGGCGCGCTGCGCCTGGCGCCGCGGATGGTCGGCTTCCGCGACATCGAGGAGGCCATGCGGGACCTGGGCGCCGAACTCGATCGTCGGCTCGAGGCGACCTCGCCGTCGCCTCCGCTCCTGCTCTTCATCCACGGCCTCCAGCGCTTCCGCCAGCTCCGCCAGAGCGAGGACTACTCGTTCTCGATGTCCGGCGACAGCGCCCCGGCCGCAGACCGCATCCTTGCCAGGATGATCCGCGAAGGCCCCGTCGTGCGCATGCACACGATTCTCTGGTGCGATACGCCGGCGAACCTGCTGCGCTTCCTCGATCGCCAGACCCTGCGCGAGTTCGCCCTGCGCGTCCTGTTCCAGATGGGCGCCGCCGACTCCACCACGCTCATCGACTCCCCCGCCGCGTCCCTGCTGGGCCTGCACCGCGCCCTCCTGCACAATGAGGAAGAGGGCATCACGGAGAAGTTCCGGCCCTACGCGCTGCCTGAACCCGGGATGCTGGCACACCTGCTCCAGGGACGCGGCTGAGCCGGGACGCGCGTCGCATCCCGCGTGCGCACGTCGCGGCGCGCCGCATGCATCCGCCGCGGACATCACCGGCGCGCTGCCGCGCCTCCGTCAGACGCGCACGCGGCGCTGCCAGAGCCACCACTCGAGCATCAGCACGAGCAGCGCGAAGACGACCGCGTACGGCCAGAGCGAGGTGTAGATGAGCGCCGCGCCGCTGTCGCCGCCGACCTGGCTGCCGCCGATCTCCACGATCTCCGCCGCCTGTGTCCGGGACTCCGATTCGTCGGAGAGATTGACCGCGAAGGCGCGCTGCTGTCGGCCGGGGGCATCCGGAACGGTCCACTCCAGCAGGTGCAGGCCGGCCTGCCGCGCCGGTCCCCAGGACAGGAGCGCCGGATCGCGGACCTCCAGGCGCTGGCGATGGCCGTCGGGCTCGATGATGTCGATGTCGGTCGCGGCGGCAGGCAGGCGCGTCGCGATCGCGTCACCGGGCGCCAGCGGCCGGTCAGTCACGCCGCTTCCGCTGTGACCGAGGTAGTCGACCGCGTTGAAGATGAACGACACGAAACTCCGGAGGATCGGCCACGTCGACGCCGCCGGCTCGAACGCCACGTGCACCACGCGGGTCGTCCCCCGCGACATGAGCACGATGAGCGGGCCTCGTCCGCCCTCGGCCAGCACCTCCACCGCATCCGCCGCGCGGATCGGCCGTGTCCGGCTGATCTCCAGCGGATCGAAGTCCACGTAGCGCAGGAGAGGATGGCGCCGGTTCGCCGAGAGAACCAGGTCAGGCCCGGGCTCCCCATCCTCGCGCAGCCCCGTGCCGCCCGGCGGCGTGCCGAACGAGAGATACCGGCCCGGCGGCAGTTCCTCGATCGTCACGTTGTCGAGCACGATCACGTCGAAGCGCTCCAGCGCCGTGCCGGCGGCCGGCGCGGCAGGATCCGCGATCGCCGCGAAGCGCTCCGGCGTGAGGAGGATCAGTTCCTGGAGCGGCAGCCCTTCGAGCACGGGGCGCACCAGCGATCGCGGGGGTCCGACCAGCGCCACCGACAGCGGCCGGGGCGGCGGAAGCACGACGACCTGCCGGTTGTCGGCCGCGAGGGCATCGGGCGTGACGACCGCGACCTCGATCACCGCACCGCGGGTTTCCTCGAACGGCGTGAACACGACCGACGCGCGCCCCGGCACGAGCCCCCCGGTTGCACCGTCGGTGACCGCGGGCGGCAGCGCCACCGGGCGCAGGGCGAGCGCCGCGCCGTCCACGGAGAGCTGGACATCCACGTCGCGCGGAGACGCCGACCAGCTGATGATCGACGCGAAGATCTCCACCTGGGTCGGGCGATCCTGCGATCGCTCCACCGCGAGCGAAAGCAGCCCCGCGTTGACGGACTCCGTCTCTCCGATGCGGTGATAGACCAGCGTCTCTCCGCGGAGGACCTCGCCGCCCAGGTCTTCGATCCTTCCATCGCTGAACAGTTCCCACGCGGCCGGATCATCCACCGGACGGTCGGAGTCCGGATCCACGTTCGTCGAGTAGGCGCGGGCAAGCCGGAACGCATCCGCGATCCGGCTGACGCCGTCCGTCGGGCGGATCCGGTCCACCGCCTCCAGCAGTTCCGCGCGCGACCGCGTGAACCGGCTGACCACCTCGGCGCGGTCGGAGAACGCCACGATCATCACCTCGGCATCGCTTCCGCGCATGAGCCTGGCACCGGTGATCGTCCCGATCCGGTCACGGATCCGGCGCTTCGCCTCGTCCAGTCGCGTCAGGCCGCCGGGCGCGTCGGCCACGCGCATCGATGCGGAGCAGTCCACGAAGAACACCACGCGGGCGCGGTCGACCGCGCCGCCGCGGATGCGCGGCTGCGCGACCGCCGCCGCGATCGCGAGCAGCGCGAGCACCTGGAGCAGGAGGAGTACGCTCGGTCGGAGGCGCTGAAACGGCGCATTCGCCTGGAGGTCCTCGACCGCCCGGGTCCAGAGCAGCGTCGATGCGATCCGCGCCGGTCGCCGCCGCAGCCGCAGGACATAGAGCAGGAGCAGCGGCGGAATGAGTGCCGCCGCCAGCAGCACGCCGGCGAGGGGCGTGAGAAAGGGAGACGCGCTGATCACTTGAGCAGGCCCCGGCGGCGCAGGTGTTCCATCAGCAGCGTGTCCAGGTTCGTCCTCGTGTCCGCGGTGACCAGCATCATGCCGCGGCGGACGCAGTACTCGCGGAGCCGCGCGCACCACGCGTCCAGGTTCTCGCGGTAGCGCCGCAGGAGCGCCGCAGTCACCGTCACCTCCGTGACGCTGCCGTCCTCCAGGTCCGTCAGCCGGAGATCGCCGGTCAGCCCGTGCCGCCCGGGGTCGAGTTCCTCCGGTGAGAGCACCTGGATGCAGAACGTGTCGAAGCCCCCGCCGGCCAGGTACCGCAGTCCCTTCTCGTAGCCCTCCTTGAACAGGAAGTCGGAGAGGATCACCATCACCCCCCGCCCCTGCCGCTTGAGCGCGATGCTGCGCATCGCCTCCGTGAAGTCCGCCGGACCGGACGGCTCCAGCCCGAGCAGCCACGCCCCCAGTTCCCGTGTCCGGCGTCGCCCGCGCAGCGCGGGAAGCGGCCGGACCTGTCCGCCGCCGAAGGCCCACGCGGAGACACGGTTCAGGTTGACCAGGCCGATGTAGCCCAGCGCCATCGCCAGTCGCCGCGCGAAGTCGAACTTCGACGGGTTGCCCCAGTGCATCGACGCGCTCGCGTCGACGGCGAGCACGAGCGAGAGGTCCTCCTCCTCCTGGAACATCTTCAGGAAGAGCCGGTCCAGCCGGGCATAGACGTTCCAGTCGATGAAACGGAGATCGTCGCCGTGCGTGTAGTGCCGGTAGTCGGCGAACTCCACCGAGATCCCGCGCCTGCGGCTGCGGCGCTCGCCCTGGAGCTTCCCGGCGAAGATCTTGCGACTGGTCACGTCCAGCTGATCGAGCTTCGCCAGCAGGTCGCCGCCGATCAGTTCATCGATACGCCTGGGTGCCGGCGCGGTGGGAACTCCGAACTCCGCCATGGTCTACTGCTTCCTCCCGGCGCCGCCGCCTGCCGGTCCTGGTGCCCGCGGGACGCGCGCGAGCAGCGTCCGGATGATCTCGTCCGTCGTGATTCCCTCCGCCTCCGCCTCGAAGGTGCGCACGATGCGATGGCGCAGCACCGGTGCGGCGATCGACTCCAGGTCGCGGAACGCGACGGCGTACCGGCCGTCCACGAGCGCACGGACGCGCGCTCCCAGCACCAGCGCCTGCGCGGCGCGGGGACTGGCACCGACGCGGATCCAGTGCTCGACCTCCCGGGGCATGTCCGGTGAACCCGGATGGGTCGCCATGACCAGGCGGATCGCGAAGTCGCGGACGTGATCCGCGATCGGCACCTCCCGGACGAGCATCTGCGCTTCGACGATGGAGCGCTCGTCGAGGACCTGCCGCACCTCCGGCTCCGGATCGCCCGTCGTCCGCCGGACGATCGCGTGCAGCTCGTGCCGCGTCGTCATCGGCACGAGAATCTTCAGGAGGAACCGGTCCAGCTGTGCCTCCGGGAGCGGATACGTGCCTTCCTGTTCGATCGGGTTCTGCGTGGCGAGCACGAGGAAGGGACGGCGCAGCCGGTGCGTCGTCCCTGCGACGGTCACCGATCGCTCCTGCATCGCCTCCAGGAGCGCCGACTGGCTGCGCGGCGTGGCGCGGTTGATCTCGTCGGCGAGCAGGACCTGCGTGAAGATCGGTCCCGGGCGGAAGAGGATCTCCCGTCGCCCCGTCCCCGGATCGTCGCTGACGATCTGCGTCCCGGTGATGTCCGCCGGCATGACGTCGGGCGTGAACTGGATCCGAGCGAATGACAGCCCGAGGGTTCCCGCGAGCGTCCGCACGAGCAGCGTCTTGCCCAGGCCCGGCGGCCCCTCCAGAAGCACGTGGCCGTCGGCGAGCAGCGCGGTCAGCGTCAGGTCCACGACCTCGCCCTGGCCCACGATGCGCCGGCCGATCTCGTCGCGGAGGCTCTGCACGCTCCGCGCAAAGGCGCTGCACGCGCGTTCGACCGCTTCGACATCACCCAGTCGAAGGACCACGGGCCCCTCGCGCCCATCACGTGCCGCCATCGCCGCCCTCTCCGCGCGCCCGGCGCTTTGCCGCCAGCAGCCGCGACGTGTGTCCTTCGTCATCGGCCGGCGGAGACGCCCCCGGCGCCGGTGCGCGATCGCCCGCGCCGCGCCTCGTCGCGTCCGGCACCACCGCGGGCCCCGCCGTGGTCTCGACCGGTCGGACCTGGCGCCGCTCCTCCTCCGTGGCTTCGAACCGGATCGCCGCCTCCTCCCGGGATGGCGCCCGGACCCTGGCCTCCGTCACGTCCTTCGCGCGCTTCCATGCCGAGAGCGTTCCGGTGGTCTGCTCGCCACGGCGCCCCGTCAGCCGGCGCAGCAGCGACGCGACCGCGCCGGGTTCGATCGCGAGGCGCCGGACCGCGACATCCAGCAGCAGCAGCCCCGCGGCGATGATGGCGACGAGATCCCAGACCGGCCTGGGGATGCGCGGCAGGGCGAGCAGCACCGCGTCGAAGATGCCCGCCTGGCGCGGGATCTCCAGGTCGATGATGCGCCCGCCGGTCCGCTCCGCGAGGTCGATGAGCGCCGCGGCGTTGTGCCTGATCGTGCGGAACTCCGGCGGATACGAAACCGACACCGCCGCCTGGACCGTGCCGGCCTCGCGGGCGTCGCCCGCGCCGGACTCGTGCAGCACGTTCACGAGATACGCGCCCGCCTCGCGCGTCCGGAAGCGTCCCAGGTACCGCCCGGGCCCCACCTGCTGCAGGGGCAGCGTCTCGACCGACGCATCGGGCCGCACGACGACGGCGGTGGAACGCAGGAAGTTCAGCGGCGCCGCGTCTTCTCCGACCGCCTGGACCTCCACATAGGCATCGTCGCCGGCGATCCTGGTCACGACCTCCACGTTCGTCCGCCCGCTGGGGCGCATTACCCAGCGGATCGCCTGCTGCCAGAAGGTCTCGAAGCGCGGCCACGCGAGCCATGCCGCCCCCCACAGGCGCGTCGCGTCCGATGTCCACGCGATGGCGCGCCCGACGCCGAAGTTCCAGTGCGCGAAGAGCGGGTCCTGCGCCTCGGACGTCGGGATCACGATGGGCGTCTGCGCGAGCCCGCGCCGCTGCACGGTGAGAACATACCCGTCGATGGGCGGCACGGAACTGAATCCGGCGGTCGGCCCCGGCAGCGAACTGACGACCGCCGGCGTCCACGTGTCGCCGTCCTGGATCAGCGACCGGGAGACGATCTGCGCCTCCTTGATGAAGATCTGGGGGAGGTCGTTCGGATTCTTCACGTCGTAGAACGTGCCGCCCGTCACGTCGGCGACCGCCTCCATCCGGCTCCGATCCATCGCCGTCCCGTGCCCGCCGACCATCACGGTGGTGACGGTGACGCGGTTCGTGACGTAGGCGCGCAGCAGTTCCTCGCTGGGCGGCGACGGGTCACCGTCCGAGATGATGATCGCATGCCGCTGCGCCGCGGGCGCCCGCATGAGTCCGTCCAGCGCCAGCTGCATCGACGGCATGAAGCTCGGCATGTCGCCCACGGTCATCGTCTGCGTCGCCCGAAGCGCCGCCTGCTTGTCGCCGACCTGCTGCATCGGGAACGCCCAGCTGGCGCCCTGGAGCATGTCGCCGGGGTTGTTCCAGTTGAACTCCACGATGCCCACGTAGTCCAGCCTGCTCAGCGCCTCGATGGCCGCCCGCGCCACCTGCTGGCCCCAGTAATTGCCCTGGGGCATCTCGCACGAGTGCATGATGAGCGCGAGCGCGCCGGACGGCAGCTGTCGTGTCGCCGGCGGGTTGAGTTCCACCGGGAGTGCCCGGGCGGTCTGCGAATCGATCCAGCCCCCCGCGCCGAAGGAGGTGTCTCCGCCCAGCATGACGAGACCGCCGCCGAGATCGTGCACGTACGCATACAGCGCCCGATCCTGCTCCGCGTCAAATGCGTACCGGGGCACGTTCGCGAGGACCACGGCGTCGTAGCCGCTCAGCGCGAGGATCCCCTGGCGCCACTGGTCCGGCGCCATGATGTCCACGACGATGTTGCCCGATCGCAGCGCCGCAGCCAGGAACTGCGTCTGGAGCGCGCTGTCCGCCATGACCAGGATCCGGCCCTCGCCGGCGACGAACGTGACCGCATCACCCACGTTGTTCTGGGGAATGACGTCGAACGCGGGATCGTCCGGCTCGAACCGCACGCGGAATCGCTGCGGTCCCCGGGCGTTCATGGTGAACTGCCGCTCGAAGACGGAGACGCCCGCGTCGAGTTCGACCGCCATGCCGCCCGGACCGTCGCCGAGGTCGATCTCGACGTCATTCATCTCGAACCGGATCCGCCCGGTGGCCGGCGCGATGCTGCGCAGCACCGCGCGCAGCCGGATGGTCTGCCCGATCCGTGCCCTGACCGGCGCAACGAGCTGCTCGACCAGGACCTCGCGGTCGTAGTCATAGGAGAGGATCGCGACGTCCACCGGCACGCCGTTGGCGCGGGCGAGATCGCCCGCGGTCCGGATCGAGCCCATCGTCTCGTTCCCGTCCGAGACCAGGAGAATCCGGTTCGCCGTGTCGTTGGGCATGATCGCCATCGCCAGCGAGATGCCTTCTTCGAGGTTCGTCGCCAGCGTATCCGCCGGTTCGGCCGCCACCTCCACCTGCGAGTGCACGTCCGGCAGCGCCGCGATCTCGGCCGTGCGCCCGACGGTGATGAGCGCGAGCCGGTCCTCGGGGCGCGGGCGCTCCGCCGTCGCCTCGCGCAGCGCGCCCGCGGCGCTGCGGCGGAGCGCGAGCGGAACCGACTGGCTTCGATCGAGCACGACGGTGACCGTCAGCCCTTCACCCTCCCGGACGAGGAAGGGCCGTGCGAGGGACAGCGTCAGCGCCGTGATCACGATGGCGCGGAGAATCGCCGCGGTGACCAGGCGTGCCCGCGAGAGCGATCCGCGCGCCCGCCACGCGATCAGGACCACCGGCACCAGCAGCAGCAGGAGCAGCAGCCAGCGAGGCTCGTCGAACCGGACCGAGATGACTGCGAGTCCCGACATCACGTGCCCTTCGGCAGACTTCCCCGCTCAGAACGCCTGCAGCGCCTGCACGCGGTGATTGCCCGAGTCAAGAACGAAGATGCGATCACCGGCCGCCGCGATCGACCATGGATACTGGCATCGTCCGGGCTCCGAGCCCAGGCCGCCACGCGCCCCCCGGAGGCGAAGCGTCACCGGGTCGATGCGCTGCACCCGGCTGCCCCCGAACTCGCTCACGTAGATGCGGCCGTCGTCCAGGACGCAGAGTCCGTAAGGAAACGCCAGTCGCCGCGCGCCCGCCACCGCGTCCGATCCGGGATCCGGGAGCCTCCAGGATGGCGACGCCTCGGCGCCGATGGCGTCGCCTCCTGGATCGCGCTCGGGCGGGTCGTGCTCGACCGGCTCGCGCCGACGGCGGGCGGCCGGTGCGCGGTCCGGATCCTCCGGAATCACCGCGAGCGCGGCACCGGTCCGGGGATCGATGATGACGATCCGGTGATTGCACGCGTCGGCAACATACAGCCGCGCGCCGTCCGGCGAGAAGGCGATCGCCTGCGGGCGGTCGAATGCACCGTCGCCCCGTCCGTGCCGGCCGAAGGCCCGCAGCGCCACGCCCTCACGCGTGAAGACCTGGATGCGATCGTTGCCCCCGTACTCCGCGACGAAGATGGTTCCGTCCGGCGCGACGACGGCGTGCGTCGGGTAGATGAACGCGCCGGGCTCCTCGCCGTAGCGCCCGAACCGGCGGAGTTCCTCGCCGTCCCGGGTGAACTCGATGACCCGGTGGTAGTGCGTATCGGCGACCAGCAGCGTTCCCTCCGGCGTCACCGAGAGGCCGAGCGGCTTGCCCCACGCGGACTCGGGCATGCGCCACTGGCGCTCAGGTATCCCGTCGAGCGTGAACCGCTGTATCCGCGCCGACTTGTCCACGATGAAGATCGCGCCCCCCGCGACGTCGACGGCGATGCCGCGCGGATAGGAGAACTGGCCGGGCGAGAGCCCCGGTCGTCCGAACATGGACTCGGTCCGCAGCGGCGGCGTGTCCGCGGACCGGCTGCATCCTGTCATGGGCAGGAGCAGGAGCGGCGCCAGGAGGACCGCGCCGGCGCGGGTGACCGCGGGGTGCAGGACCGGCGCGCGCCCTGTGGTCCGCGCCAGCAGGAACGCGGCGAAGAGCGTGATGCAGAGCGCGAGCGCGCCGAGCACGCTGCACGCGGCCAGGATCTCCTCGGAGCGCTGGTAGTGCATCGCGTCGAGCAGTCGCAGCGCCAGGGGACTGGACCCGGGCGGATGCACCCGCGCGGTGGCCGGGACCTCGCTGAGCGCCATCGCGAACCCGATGAGCCCCGCCCCCGCCGCACCGGCGATGAACTGCGGCCGGGCCGACGCCAGCAGCGGGCCCAGTCGACGGGCACCGTCCAGGCGGCGCAGATCGGCGACCGCGGGCGCTTCCGCCATTGCCGCCCACCGCCCCAGCAGAACGCCCGCGATGCCACCGCGGGCCACCGCCGCGGCAACCAGGATGGCGGGTGTCATCGCGACCGCCCCCAGCGCGGCGCCGATGGTGCCGGCGCCGGCCGCATCGTCCGCCATTGCGGTTCCGGGCAGCAGCGGCCGCCGATATCCCGCGTCCAGCAGCGCACCGACCGTCGTCCCCGGAATCGCCGCCAGGATGCAGAACAGAAGCGTGGTGCATGCCGCGAGGAGGCGGACGCCGCGCGACCGGTCATGGGCCGCGGCGACCATGCCCGCCGCGAGCGCCGCGCCGCATCCCGCCGCCGCAAGCGCGACCGCGAGCGACTCGACCAGGCTCCCGCCGTAGAGCGAGAGGAACCGCATGACCCCGGCGGGTCCGCCCGACCGCGCCAGGACAAGCGCCGCGGGCACGACCCCTGTCACCACCACGATGCACGCGACCGCGCCCTTCATGCGCCGTCCCGTCGGCCCCGCCGCGTGAGCGGCGGGCCCCGCGTGACGGCGCGGTGCACCGACGAGTCTCCAGGCCGCCACGGCCCCGAGCACGGTGACGCCCACGGCGGGCAGCGAGGCGCGCAGCACCGAGCCCGGATCGGCGCCGAGCGCCGAGATCGCCCGCAGTTCATTGCCGACCGAGAAGACCTGGGCCAGGTCGAAACTCGCGGTCTGCGTGAAGACCAGCAGGAAGACCACGAGCATGCCGAGCGCGAGACCGCGCGCATCCTCCGACCACGCCGCGCGCAGTCGCCGCGGCCAGCGCGCACCGTCGAGGCGCAGGAGTTCCGCCGTGGGCGACGGAGCGGTCCGGCCCGCGGCGACGCACCACGCGGCGATCGGCCACGCCCAGGCCGCGAGCCCGAGCACGAGCGTGGCGCCGCGGGCCTCGACAAGGCGTCTCGCCTCGACGGCCAGCGAGAAGAACCAGGATCCGGGCGGCCACGACTGCCACCACGCGTAGAAGACGACGTAGGCAGGAAGCGCCATCGGGAGGAGGATCAGCAGGTGGCGCAGGATCATCCGCGCCGATCGGCGCGGCGCCGACGGCGCGCCGTCGCTTGCCGGGGCGTCTCCACCGGCGCCGAGCAGCCGACCGGGCAGCCATCCGAGCGCCGCGGCCAGGACCGCCACCGCACCGGCCCACGCGGCGGTCTCGAGGACCAGTTGCCACATCGGCCGGATGCCCGGGATGTCCATGGCGGCGGTCCCGGATGCGCTCGCGGTGCCGAGCACGACGGCGCCGCCCGCGACGATCGGCCACGCGCCCACGATGAGCAGCAGTGCCACCGCAGGGAGAAGCAGCGCTCTGGAGGAAACCGACCGGATCATCTCGCGCCGCCGGCGAGCTGTTCCATGGCCATGCGGATCGCATCCGTCCGCTGGCCGGCGGCGCGGCGGTAGTCGATCTCGAGGCGATCCCCGGGAACGTACGGCACGAGTTCCGCGGGGACGGGCGCGAGCACCGGGACGTTCCGCGACGACGTCCCGGCGATGCACAACTCGACCTCCGGGGACAGCAGGAAGTCGGCGAGCAGGCGCGCCGCGTCGGGATTCGGCCCGCCGGCAACGACCGCCACCGTGGAGGGGATCACCAGTGTCCCGGTCCCGGGACCGTCCTCGCCCGAGTGCGCGGGAAAGACCACGCCGAGATCGTGTCCCCGATCCTGCATGACCCAGATGTCATCGCCGTCGGTCAGACCGAGATCGACCTCGCCGTCGAGCACGGCCCGGACGACACCCGCATTCCCGCTCGGAAGCAGGCGGATCCGGTTCTCCGCGAGGCCGGAGAGCCACGCGCCGTAGTACCCCGGTCCCGCGTGCCGGTCCCAGTACGCCTTCATGGCACCGAGGTGTCCGCCCGTCGTGCCGAACCGGGGATCCGCCATGGCCAGCCGGCCGCGATAGCGCGACTGCGCGAGCATCATCCAGGTCGTCGGGATCTCGTCGGCGGCGACGCGCTGCGGCGCGTACACGATCGCGCGCGGTCGCCCCGCGAACCCGTGCCATCGACGATCCGGATCGCGCAGCCCGGACGGCACCGCGTCCGACGCCGCGCTCACATGCGGCGCAAGCAGACCGTCATCCGCCAGCGCGATCGTCTGGAAGACTTCGCCCGACCAGAAGACATCCGCGACGGGTCGCGTTCGCTCCGCGCGGATCCGCTCCACGAGCCCGGTCGTCTTGACCGCCTCCGAGTCCCCCACGACGCGCACGCGGATCTCCGGGTGCGCCCGGTTGAACAGTCGGATCACATCGCGGATCACGTAGTCATCGATCGAGGCGTACAGCACCACGTCCGCACGGTCGGACGGCCGGCAGGATGCCGCCGCGGACACGGCGATGACCGCGAACGCCACCAGGCGCACGATCCGCGCCGGCGAGCGCCGCCCGGGTCGCCCCGCGTCGCGCGCGCCCGGCCGCGCACGCTCACTCCGCATCGGGCTTCTCCCCCTCCGCGGGCGTCTCGGCGAGCGCGCGGACGCGCGCCTCGAGATCACCGAAGTAGTGACGCTGCGCGTCGCGGTACCGGCGCGGGAGCGCCTCTTCGCCGACGGCCTCGTCGACGCCCGCCGCTTCCGCGCGGATGACCTCGACCAGCCTCGCGCGCGACTCGCCCCGGATCGGAACCCCCTCGATCAGCGTGCGGGCGATGATGCCGCCTTCGACCACCGGCGCGTGTTCCTTGCGCAGGCGACGACGGGTCGGCGTCGGCGCGAGTTCGGCGCGGCCGCCCTCCCCGATCCCCCCCTCGCCCATCCCGCCACCCGGCTGAAGCTGCTCCCGCCACTGGTCGAGCGCCCGCTGCAGTCCGAGTCCCTGGCCCATGCGCTGACCGGCGCCCTGGCACATGCCCTGCATCGCCTCGGCCTGCCGCAGCAGCTGCTCGAGCTGTTCGAGTTCGGAGAGCTGGTCGGAGGCCTGCTGCAGGCCTTCGCCCATCATGCCGTCTCCGGCCTGCGCCATCTGGCGGAGTGCGTCACCGAGTGACTGGCACATGCTGCAGGCCTCCTGCAGCGCGTCCGCCGCCTGCTGGAGCTGCTGCTTCTGCTCGTCCGTCAACCCTTCGGCCTGCCTGATCGCCTCCCGCATCGCCTCCGGATCCCGGGCAAGGCCGGGATCCAGGCCCGCATCGCGGAGCATGCGCTCCATCGCCCCCTGGTTCTGTGCCGCCCGCTCCAGCTGTTCCGCGATGCGCGCCGCGGCATCGGCAACGGCCCGCTGCATCGCGGGGTCGGACGCGTCGGCGGCCGCCTTCGCCATGCGCTCCAGTGCTTCACGCGCGGCCGCGAAGTCATTCATCCGCAGCGCTTCCGCAAGCTCCCGCCCGGGGCCGCTCTCCGGCGCGACGGAGCGAAGCATGTTCTCCAGCTGCTCCATGACCCTGGCCTGGTCCCCGCGGAGGATCTGGTCCAGGCGCTCGGAGAGCGCGGTCATCTGCCGGACGCCGTCGCGGCGGATGTCTTCCGGTCGGTCGCTCGGCCGCCCGGAGATCGAATCGCCGGTCTCCAGCCCGGCCAGGAGTTCCGCGAGTTCCCGGTTGAGTTCAGGCATCTTCTCCAGTTCCTGGACCACCGCGCGGACCGTGGTGCTGACCTCGGTGCGCGCGGCCGCGAGCACCTCCCGGTCGGGCTCCGGTGCGTCGATGATCGAGAACTGCGGAAGCAGGAGACAGAGCCCGCCGAGCAGCCCGAGCCCCACCCCGCCGAGCGCCCGCGGCCCCGGATCGATCGGCGCCGCCTGCGGAATCCGCGCGCGGAGCGCGGGATCCCGGGCCGCCTTGAGGCCGTCGTTCACCGCCGCCTGCGCGAAGGGCGTATCGATCGACCTGAACGCCACCGCATTGGAGAGGCGTTCCCGCAGGTCGAGACGCTCGTCAAGAAGGGCGGCGACGGCAAGGTCGCTGTGATGGGCCCGCCGGGCATACAGGATGACCGCCCCCCCCAGAAAGAGGGCAACGAGAAGCGGCAGCGCCCACACCCAGGGCACGATCGGCGCCGGGCCGATCCGGTCCGCGATGGCCAGGAGGAGCACGGCCCCGCCGGCCGGCCAGGCGGCTGCGGCGAGTGCATCGATCGCGATCCGGCTCCGAAGCCGGCGTCTCGCGAGCGTGATCAGGCGTCTCATCTCGTCCATGGATCGGATGCTCCTTGTCCACCCGTGGGTATCGGCACGCCGCCGGTGCCCGGCGAATCGGTGGCCGCCCGACGGCCCGGCCGCCGCGGGTCTCCCGCGCGCGGCGCGAGGGGATAGTACGATCTGCGTTCGGCGCCTGAGCGGATGAAGTTGACCGCGATCGTCACGTCGCCGGCGTTCCCGGCCGATGCTCCCTCCGACCGCCATCGCCGCATCGCCCGGCACTGCCGCTCACGTCCCCGGAGATCCTCCACCATGCGACTCACGCCGCCGTCTGCTGCCGCGATCGTCCCCGTGATGCTGGCGCTGCTGCTCGCCCCCGCCGGTCTGCGGACCGCCTCGGGCCAGGGGAGCACCGCGGATCTGCGCCGGGAGAACGAGCGACTGCGCGCCGAGAACGAGGCGCTGCGCCGCGAGGTGGAGCGGCTCTCTGCCGAGCGGGATCGACTGGAGGCCCGGGTCCTCGAACTCGAGCGTGGCGTCGCGTCGGAGCCCGAACGTCCGGCGGACTCCTCGGCGCCGGAGAAGCCGGCACCGGTACCGGCGATCGACCCGGGCGTCTTCGCCTCGCCCCGCACCATGACCGCCTTCGCGCAGGCCCGCTACCGCGAGGAGTTCGATGCCCGCCCGCTGGACTTTACGGGGCCCGACGCCGCGGTCGAACTCCGGCGACTCGAGGACTGGCGGCGGCGGACGGAGCGCCAGCTGATGGGCCGCGTGGACTGGCGGGCACGGATCGTCTCGATCTCCCGTGACGGCGCCGCACTCCGCGTGGAGCTGGATCTCCTGGAGTCGACCGGTGAGCGCGTGATCGGTGAGCGCGTCACCACCACCGTCTCGCGGGCCGTCGCCCGCGCGCTGGACGCGATGGATCGACGGGGCGACCTCGACACCCCGGTCGTGGTCCGCGGACTGGCGCGCGGCACCCTCCTGGTGAACCCCGAGCGGGAGAAGGTCGGCCCATTTGACCGGCCGCCGTTCGTGGGACGCTTCATCGAGTTCGGCGTCATCCTGGACATTCAGAATGTCGGACGACTGCGCCCGGAACCGTCCGGCGGGTGACACGGCGCGAAGGCCGCTGACATCCTCCGGGCGCCCCGCGAGCCGCGCGTGCGTCACGGCGCGGACGGCGCCTCGATCTCCTCGGCCACCGCGGCGCAGATCGCCTGCGCCGCGGCCTCGAGTCCCATGTGCAGCGTCACGCCGGCCGCCTGCCTGTGGCCGCCGCCCCCGAGGCGCCCGGCCACGGCATTGACATCCAGCGCCGGACCGCCGTCCGCGGCGATCTTCGATCGCAGGCTGACCTTGACGACCGACGGCTGCCGCTCGACAAGCAGCGCGGCCACCTGCACCGGTTCCGCGACGAGCGGGTGATTCACGACGCCGGCCAGCATCTCGGAGCCCCCGGCCGCATCGTCGAAATCCGCGCCGGACAGGCACTGGATTGCGAGCCGGCCGCCGAGTTCCAGCCGCAGCGACGCGAGCGCCTTCGCCTCCAGCCTGAGGCGCTCGATCGGGTGCGTCTCCTCGACCTCCCGGTAGAGCCGCGCCTTGTCCACGCCCAGCGCCAGGAGCCGCGCCGCGTCCGCGTAGACCCGGACGCCCGCGTTCGCGAATCGGAACCAGCCCGTGTCCGTCGCCAGCCCGAGGAAGATCGCCTCCGCGGATTCGCGATCGAGGTCCCATCCGGCCACGTCACCCATGTGCAGGATGACCTGCGTCGTCGACGCGCAGTCGATGTCGACCAGGCGACGGGTACCGACCGGGTCACCATGCGCGTGGTGATCGATGATGAGCGTGCTCTCCTCCCGGCCGCGCAGCAGCGCACCGGCTTCCGCGACCTGGCTCCATGCACCGGTATCCACGACCACCGCGCACCGGAAGTCGTCCGGAGCCGGGGCGCCGTGTGCAAGATCGCGATACCCCGCGCGCCGGGCGAACCGCTCGATGGCACCGGCCATCCCGCCGGCCAGCCAGATCGTCGCGTTCCCGCCTCTGCGACGGATGCGCCGCGCGATCGCTGCCGCCGCGCCCACCGCGTCGCCGTCGGGTCGGGCATGCGTGAAGATCGCGACCTGGGATGCGGCGTCGATCGCCGTCGCCATCTCGATCGGGGTGACGGTGCTCTCGTACCTGAATCGTTCGCTCATTCCCGACGCTCCAGTGCCTCGACCCGCGCGCAGTCCCGCTCGATCTGAGCCACCAGGGCCTCGACCGAGTCGAATCGGAACTGCGCCCGTACATGGGCGTGAAACTCCAGCCGGATGGTCCATCCGTAGTGATCGAGTGGACCGCGCCATCCGGGCAGGTATGCCTCGCAGGCCCGGACGGTGCCGTCGAAGGTCGGCTTCGTCCCGATGCTGATGGCCGCGACCCGGCGGGCGCCGTCCGGGAGCAGCGCGTGCCCGGCGTAGATGCCGTCGGCGGGCAGCAGTACGCCCTCCCAGCGGACATTCGCCGTGGGATACCCGATCCCACGGCCGCGCTGATCGCCGCGCTCGACCGGACCCTCGATCGCATACGGACGACCCAGCAGGGACGCCGCGTCGGCGACACGGCCCAGTGCGAGCAGGCGCCGGATCAGTGAACTGGAGATCGGGACGTGAAAACCGTCGACGAGCACCGCCGTGGCCGAGGGAACCGGCAGCAGCCGCGCCCCGAGCGGCTCGATCAGGCGCGCGAGGTCCGCCAGGCCTGCTTCGCGCCCCCGGCCGAACCGGAAGTCAGGTCCCTCCACCAGCCAGGCGGGCCGGAGCGGCGCGATGACCTCCGCGACGAAGCCGGCGGCGGACATCGACAGCAGACCGCCGCGCGGGTCCAGCGTGACGATCTCGTCCGCGCCCGCGTCCCGCAGGTACCGGGCGCGCATCGCGTCGCTCGCGAGCCGCTCCGGCGCCCGGTCCGGGCGCAGCACCCGCGCCGGGGACGGAGAGAAGGTGACGGCGATGACCCGGCCGCGCCTGCCGGCGACGGTGCGCGCCGCCTCCAGCAGCGCGCGATGACCGCGATGGACGCCATCGAACATGCCGACGGTGACCGCCGTCGCGATCGGCCCCGTCGCCGGCGCCGCGCCACGCCCGGACACGGACCCGCGCGGCGCCGCGCCGCCCGCCGGACTTCCGGCAGGCCCGTCCGCGGCAACGCGGTCCGGGCCCCGACCCGGACGGGGGCCGGCAGCAGACGCGGCGGCATCGCGGCGCGCCGCCCCCGCTCCGGCGTCAGGCAGGCACGGGCACCACGGTGCCGGAGACGGAGCAGACACGGTCATGTGACGGAGACGAGGGCGATGCGGTCGGCGAGGCCCGTTCGGAGGGGCCGGGTCGTGGGGAAGGCGGGGTCCCGGAGCGCGGACATGACGGACACGAGGCTGAACCCGGGCGGCATTCCCGTCCGCGCTCCTTGCCGGTTCCCCACCGCCCCGGTAATTCTACTTCAATGAATCCCGACGCCGTGAGCGCGGCACCCTCGCATCGCCCCCGCCTTCTCGACGACATCACGCGCAGCCTCCAGCAGACCGCGGAGGAAGTGGCGCCGTGGTTCCTGGAGAAGATGCCGCGGTTCTACTTCCAGGACACCGACTACGCGACCCAGCTGGTGCACCTCCGCGCGATCATCGCCGCCCAGGCGTCGGGGCGGCCGGTCGAACTCACCCTGCGCAGCGAGGACGGCCTCGAATGGACCAGCATGCGGCCCCTCGACCGCGCGGGCATCCTCGCGGAACTGGTCGCCGAACTCCCCCATGACAAGCCGCTGCGGACGGCGAAGATCCACACGGCGATCGACGGCACGCTGGTCCTCGACACCTTCGTCTTCGGCGAGGCGCCCCGGGCCGACCTCAACGATGCCGAGCAGGCGATCCGGCTCGACGCCATCATCGCCTACGCCGCGCAGAAGGGAGGCCGGTACACGCCGGAGGAACTCCGCAGCCACTTCGGCCGGTGCAGCGCCGAGTACGTGCTGACCGTGACCCCCCTGCGGTTCTGCAACCAGTACGAGATCTGGCGCGAGATCTCCGGGACCGACGGCACCGCCGTCCGGCTTGAGCGCGAGTCCGATCCGACCCAGTCGCGGATCATCGTCGCGGTCGGGAACGCGACCACGCGGCGGATGCTGGAACGCATCGCGACGCGCCTCGCGCATGCGCGGATCAACATCCACCGCGCCTACCTCGACGTCCTGGACGATTCCCCCAACGGCACGATCAGCCTGCTCGGCTTCGTCGTCCAGGGACCGGACGGCGGCCCGATCGACGAGTCCGGCGACGCATGGAAGGTCGTCCGCCGCGACCTCCTGCGGAACAAGTGGATCGACCATCGGGCGCTCAAGCTTTCCTACCGGAACCCGTCGATCGACATTCCGCTCGCCGAGGTCATCACCGGCCTGCTCGACCTCTCGCACCAGATCCTGGTCAAGGAGAACGGCTATGCGTTCAATCTTGACCGCATCCACCGGCTGGCGGAACGCAATCTCGAGCACTCGGCGGCGATCGCCCGCCTCTTCTTCGCGTGGTTCGACCCGGCGGCACCGATGCAGCAGGAGGCGTTCGACGCCGCGTGCCGCGAACTCGAGCAGCGGATCCAGACCGAGGTGGACCTGGAGGACACGCGCACGATCCTCCGGAAGATGCTGCTCGCGGTCCGATCGACGAAGCGGACCAACCTGTACGTCGAGAACCGCTACGGCCTGGCGATGCGCATTGACCCGGCGTTTCTCGCCACCGAGGAGCGATCGGAACTGCCGTTCGGTGTCTACTTCGTGCACGGCCGCTCGTTCAACGGGTTCCATGTCCGATTCCGGGACATTGCCCGCGGCGGCCTCCGCGCGATCATGACCCGCAGCGAGGAACAGCACGCGCTGGAGGCGGAACGTCTCTACGACGAGGCCTACAACCTCGCCTTCGCCCAGCAGCTCAAGAACAAGGACATTCCCGAGGGCGGCGCCAAGGCGGCGGTACTCCTGGACCCCTACGCCCGCCTCGATCGCGCCGTCAAGGGCACCGTCGACTGCCTGCTGGACCTCATCACGCAGGATGAAGCAACGCAGTCGAAGGTCCTCGACCGTCTCGGCCGCGAGGAACTGCTGTACCTGGGCCCGGACGAGAACGTCACGCCGGAGTTCATCGTCTGGATCTGCAATCGCGCGAGGCGCCGCGGCTACAAGCTCGGTTCCGCGCTCATGAGTTCGAAGCCCGGCGCGGGCATGAACCACAAGGAGTTCGGCGTCACCAGCGAAGGCGTCAACGTCTTTCTGGAGGTCGGGCTTCGCTCGATCGGCATCGACCCGGCACGCCAGCCGTTCACGATCAAGATGACCGGTGGACCGGACGGCGACGTCGGCGGAAACCTCATCCGCATCCTCGCACGCGACTACGGCGCCAACGCCCGGATCGTCGGCATTGCCGACGGCAGCGGCAGCGGCGAGGATCCCGACGGTCTCGACCAGCAGGAACTGCTCCGGCTCTTCCACGCCGGGCTCCCGATCGGCGCGTTCGATCGCGCCCGCCTGGGACCGCGCGGCCGGGTGGTGAGCGTGACGGAACCCGACGGCTTCCAGCTCCGCAACTCGCTGCATTTCCGGGTGACCGCCGATGCGTTCGTGCCCTGCGGCGGCCGCCCCAACACGATCCACGCCGGCAACTGGAAGGAGTTCCTCCGACCCGACGGAACGCCCTCCAGCCGCCTCATCGTGGAGGGCGCCAACATCTTCCTGACCGCTGACGCGCGCAATGAACTTTCCGACAGCGGCGTCCTCATCATGAAGGACAGCTCCGCCAACAAGTGCGGCGTCATCACCTCCAGCTACGAGATCATCTCGAACATGCTGATCTCCGAGGAGGAGTTCCTCCGGGTCAAGCCGGCGTTCGTCGCCGATGTCCTGGCGAAACTCCGTGACTTCGCCCGCCGCGAGGCACAGCTGCTCGTCCGGGTCCACCAGCACCACCCCCACGTCCCGCTCCCGCTCACCTCCACGCGCCTCAGCCGCGTGATGATCCGCACGTCCGACGCGATCGAGGCGGCGATGGACGGGCTCTCCGCCGACCGCCGCGCCCTGCTGCGCCGGCTCGTCCTCGATCACCTCCCGAAGACGCTGATCGACCTCGCGGGCGAGTCGATCTGGACGCGCCTGCCGGAGGCGTATCTCCGGTGGCTCATGGCCAAGTCGCTCGCCGCCAGGATCGTGTACCGCGAGGGCTTCGAGTACCTCGATGCCATGCCGACGCAGGCGGTCGCCGAACTCGCCGTGGACTATCTGGCCCGCGAGATCGAACGGGAGTCCCTGGCGAAGAAGGTGATCGACTCCAGCATCCCGGAGCGGCAGCGGATCGCCGACCTGCTCCTGGCGAGCGGCATACTTTCCACGATGGGCGGTCGGCTCACGTCGACACCAGCGACACCGGCGGCGGCCGGCTGACTCGATCGGCGCCCGAGCGCCCGGATCATCGCCCCGAGAGACGCGCGTACAACGACAGGTACTCGCGCCCCTGCCGCTCCCACGAGAAGTCCTGCGCCATGCCGCGCTGCATGAGTCGCGTCCACGCCAGGCGGTCGCGCTCGAACAGGTCCACGGCCTGCTGCATCCCCCAGCGCAGCCCCTGCGCGGTCGGATGATCGAACAGGAACCCCGTCCCGGAGTCCGTCGCCGGGTCGTACTGCCGGATGGTGTCCGCGAGTCCGCCGGTGCGCCGGACGACCGGAACGGTCCCGTAGCGCAGGCTGTACATCTGGTTGAGACCGCAGGGCTCGAACCGCGACGGCATGAGGAAGACATCCGCACCCGCTTCGATCATGTGTGCCAGGCGGTTCTGGTATCCGCGGAAGTACCCCGCGCGGCGCGGGAACGCCTTCTGCAGCCCGTGCAGGAACTCCTCGTACCGCGACTCACCGCTGCCCAGCGCGACGAAGCGCACGCGCCGTGATCGCAGCAGCTCCGGGACCGTCTCGAACATGAGATCGATGCCCTTCTGACCGGTCAGCCGCGTGACCACGGCGACGATGCAGGCGCTCTCGTCGACGTCCAGCCCCATCGTCTCCAGCAGCGCGCGGCGGCACGCCGCCTTGCCGGACAGGTCGTGCCGCGAGAAGTTCCGGGCGATGTGCGGATCCGTCTCCGGGTTCCAGTCGTGATAGTCCACGCCGTTGACGATGCCGCTCAGGTGATCGGCGCGGGCCCGGAGCATCGACTCCAGCCCCATTCCGAACTCCTCCGTCTGGATCTCCCGCGCGTACGTCCGGCTGACCGCCGTCAGCCAGTCCGCCCAGATGATCCCGTGACGCAGGTAGCTCATCGTCCCGCTGTTGAGATCATCCTGGTGCAGCATCCCGCGATGCTCCGCGAAGCCGATCTCATCGGCCGCCTGCGCGGCGAACCATCCCTGGTAGGCCAGGTTGTGCAGCGTGAGGACGGTCCGGCTCCCGGCGAACAGCCGGTCCCATGCGTAGATCGTCTTCAGGTAGAGCGGCACGAGCGCGGTGTGCCAGTCGTGGACATGGAAGATGTCCGGGCCGAAGCCCATCCGCTGACACGACTCGATGGCGGCGCGGCAGAGGAACGCGAAGCGGATGTGCTCGTCACCGTCCGACCGGTACAGACCGTCCCGGTGGAAGAGTTCCGGGCAGTTGACCAGGTGGACCCACTGCCGCGTCGACCCGACCTGCACCGTCTCCAGCGTGAAGACGCGCTTCCGTCCTCCGAGTTCGATGCCGACGTTCCGCGCGAACTCCACCGGCTGCGGCGTCCGCCCGCCGAGATCCATCCCCCGGTAGAACGGCAGAAACACGCGCACATCCTGGCCGAGGTCCACCAGGTACCGCGAAAGGCCGGCGGTGACGTCCGCCAGTCCGCCGGTCTTGGCGAAGGGTGCGAACTCGGACGCGACAAAGCAGATTCGCAGCACGGATCAGATCACCGTTCCGGGAGGGATGACCGCTCCGCGCGGGACGACGATGACGCCGTCGCGGATGCAGTGGTGTTCACCGTCGGCATGCTGCACGCCCGCTTCGTTCAGCAGCTTCGAATCGGCCCCGATCCTTGCGTCCAGATCGATGATCGCGCGCCGCACGTGACAGCGCGGACCGATCGTCCGCAGGACCTGGCCATCGTCGTGGAGCGAACGTTCGAAGCTCGTCGCTCCCATGATGTATGACGTCTCGATGGTCGAGCCTGCCTGCAGGACGGCGCGGACCCCGATGATCGAGTCCTTGACCTTGCAGTTCGAGATGATGCAGCCGTCACAGACGATCGATCGCGTCACCTCGCACTGGCTGATCTTGGCACCCGGCAGGAAGCGGGGATGCGTGTAGATCGGATAGTCGGGGTCGTAGAGATTCAGCGAGGGAAGCGGCGACGTCAGCTCCAGGTTCGCCTGGTGGAACGTCTCGATCGTCCCGATGTCCCGCCAGTACCCCGTGTGGATGAAGCTGTAGACGCGGTGGCTCCCGATCGCCCCGGGGATGATCTCCTTCCCGAAGTCCATCGCATTCGAGTCATCCAGCAGGCGCCGCAGAATTCCGGATCTGAACGTGTAGATGCCCATGCTCGCGAGGACCATGCCCGGCTCCGCATCGATGCCCAGGCGGTCGATCGAGGCCTGGTCGAGGGCGAGCCGCGCGATCACCGCGGGGTCCTGCGGCTTCTCGACGAACTCGACGATCCGCCCGTCGGGCTCGATGCGCATCACGCCCAGGCCCCGTGCCTCCCGCGCCGTCACCGGCTTCACCGCGACCGTGAAGTCCGCCTCGCAGTCCCGGTGTCGCTCGATGAACCGGCGCAGCTCCATGATGTAGAGCTGGTCTCCGGAGAGGATCAGAACGTCGCGCGGCTGCGCCTCGGTGATGCGATCGAGGTTCTGCCGGACGGCGTCCGCCGTTCCCTGGTACCAGGTCCGGTCGCGCAGTCCCTGTTCCGCCGCGAGGATGTTGACGAACCCGTTGCTGAAGACGTCGAACCGGTAGGTCTGCGCGATGTGCCGATGCAGGCTTGCGCTCAGGAACTGCGTCATCACGTAGATGCGGTCGATCCCGGCGTGAAGACTGTTCGAGATCGGAATGTCGATGAGCCGGAACTTCCCACCCACTGGAACGGCCGGCTTGGCGCGATACACCGTGAGAGGCCAGAGTCGCAGCCCCTGTCCACCGCCGAGAATCGCTGTGACCACGTCCTTCACCGGCCGGTACTCCGTCGGCGGCCGCCGCATCGATGCCGCGGGCGCCGGCGCAGAGCGTACCAGACCCGTCCTGCGCGCGCCGCTCGTCCGGCGCTGCACGTCCGATGCGGCGCCGGCCGCGCATGCCGCCGCCGTCGACCGATCGGTCCGCGGTCAGATGCGTCCCGCGTCCTGCCGTCCGGGTACACCGATCATCATCGCCGCGCCGCCGCGGCGGACGCCGGGTCCGGCGCGGCTCGGACCGCGGTGCCCGCATCGATGCGGGGCGCCAGTCGGGCGGCGACGATCGGGAGAAGCACCACCAGCACCGCGGCCAGGACCGCGGCGACCCGCGGCCAGCGGGACGGCACGGCATCCACGGTCTCGCTGCGTGCCGTGGGCGCCCCGAGGATCGGCACGCCGACAAGGATCAGGTAGTACCACGCGCTGATGGCGCTGTTGATCGCCCCGATCACCACGAGCAGGACCTGGCCCGCTTCAACGCCCGCGATGAACAGGTACAGCTTTCCGACGAAGCCGAGAAGCGGCGGGAACCCGAGCAGCGATCCCGCGCAGAGGGCCAGCGCCACCGCGAGCGCGGGATGCCGGTGGCGCAGTCCGGCCAGGTCCTCCACGTCCTCGATCTCGCGGCCGCGCCGCTCCAGCGACGCGAGCACGGCGAAGGCGCCGGTGTTCATGACACCGTACGCGACGAGATACAGGATCACCGCCGTGATCCCGAGACCGGGCCCCGCGATGATGCCGATGAGCAGGTAGCCGCTGTGCGCGATCGAGCTGTACGCCAGCATGCGCTTCACCGACTTCTGCAGGAGCGCCCCGATGTTCCCCAGCGTCATCGTCAGGACCGCGGACATCCAGAGCGTGGTCAGGACCGGCTCGGGCAGCCCGCCCTCCCAGCCCACGGCGCCGAGCACGATGAGCATCGCCACCGCGCCGGCAGCCTTGGGGACGTATCCCAGGAACGCGGTCACCGGCGCCGCGGCGCCCTCGTACACGTCCGCGGCGTAGAAGTGCATCGGGACCGCGGCGATCTTGTAGCCGATGCCGACGATCGCGAGGACCAGCCCGACGTTGGCGACCAGCGGGATGCCGTCCCCCGCCCGCTGTGCCGCGAATGCAGCGGACATCTCGCTGAAGATCAGGGTCCCGGTCGCACCGTACAGGAGCGCGAAGCCGTACAGAAAGATCGCCGCCGAGAGCGCGCCCAGGAAGAAGTACTTCATCGCCGCTTCCTGCGCCCGCCGGGACGGCCGGCTCATCGCGACCATCACATACGTCGGCAGGCTCGTCAGTTCCAGGGCGACGAAGAGCCAGATCAGGTCGGTCGCGCTCGTGCAGAGCAGCAGCCCGATGATGCTCAGCAGGAAGAACGCGTGAAACTCTCCGCGGCCGGCCATCAGCGGGTTGAAGTCGAGTCGCCCGGCCTGGACATCGGCCTCCAGCCGCCGGTCGATGGTGCCGACGGTCAGCAGGCTGAGCAGCGCGGCGATGCCGCACGTCGCGAGTCGGACCCAGCCGGTCAGCGCCGGCATCGGCGTCAGGACGGCCGCGACCGCGGCGCGCTCGCCGCTGTGAACGAAGGCGACCGCCGCCATCGCGACGAGCAGGAAGCCCGCGGTGATCCCGGGAAGTGCGCGGCGGATCTCCCGTCGCGGTGAAAGGCCGGCGACGGCCACGAGGACAGCGCCGGCGAACAGCACGAGTTCGGGGAGCAGCAGCAGGAGTCGATCAGCCACGGACCCGCTCCCTGACCACGTCGCCGGTCGCGTCCGCGGCATCCGCGCGCGGCAGATCGTCACCCGTCCCCTCCGCGTGTCCGGATGCGCCGCCGCCCGTGTCCGCATCCTGCGGCCGTGCGACGGTCGCCGCGGCCGACGCCGCCGCGGAGGCGGCCAGCGCCTGCTCGATCGGTCGCGCCAGCGCGTCCGTCAGCAGCCCGGGCCGGACGCCGAGCACGATGCACAGCAGCGCGATCGGAATCAGCACGCCGATCTCACGGCGCGTCAGGTCCGGTGGCAGCGCGGCGCCGTCCCCGTGCGCGTCGGCGGCATGGCCGGCATGGCCCGCATGACCGTGACCGCCGCCGTGACCGCCGCCGTGACCGCCGCCGTGACCATGGCCCCCGGGCAGATGCGTCGGTCCGAAGACCACCTTGCCCGTCATGATGAGGAGGTACATGGCCGCGAGGATCATCCCGGTCCCGGCGAATGCGGCGTACCACGGTCCGAGCCGGCCCGGGTACCCGGTCTGCGCATCGACCGAGGCGGTGAAGGCGCCGAGCAGGCAGTAGAACTCGCTCACGAAGCCGTTCAGTCCCGGCAGACCGACGGACGAGAGCACGAAAAACACCATGAACAGCGACCACACCGGCATGACGCGCGCGAGGCCGCCGATCCGGTTCATGTCACGGGTGTGGTGACGTTCATACATCATGCCGATCAGGAGGAAGAGCGCGCCCGTACTCAGCCCGTGGTTGATCATGTACAGCACGGACCCCTGGACGCCGATCGGGTTGAGGGCGAAGAGCCCGAGGACGCAGAAGCCAAGGTGACTGACCGAGGAATACGCGACGAGTTTCTTGACGTCGTCCTGCACCCAGCAGATCAGGGCGCCGTACACGATTCCCACGATGGCGAGCACGGCGATGAACGGCGCGTACGCCACGACCGCATCGGGCACCATCGGCAGCACGAAGCGGTAGAGCCCGTAGGTCCCCAGTTTCAGCAGCACGCCGGCGAGGATGACCGATCCCGCCGTGGGTGCCTCGGTGTGCGCGAGGGGCAGCCAGGTGTGCACGGGGAAGAGCGGGACCTTGACCGCGAAGCCGGCCATCAGCGCCAGGAGGATCCAGGCCTGCTCACCGCTCGAGAGCCCGGACTGCGCGAACGCCGTAAGCGTCGGGATGTCGAAGGTCCAGGTGCCCAGGCGGTCCGCGTGGGCCCAGGCCACCCAGAGCAGCCCGGCGAGCGTCAGCATCGATCCGGTGAACGTGTAGATGAAGAACTTCAGGGCGGCCCGCGCCCGGTTCTCACCGCCGTAGATGGCGATGAGGAAGTACATCGGCACGAGCGTGAACTCGAAGCAGATGTAGAAGAACACCAGGTCCCTGGCGAGGAACACGCCGGTCATCGCCGCCTGGAGAACGAGCAGCCATCCGTAATACTCCCGCTGCCGCGCCGTGATCGCGCTGAACGACGCGAAGATGCACAGCGGCATGAGCAGCAGCGTGAGCAGGATCAGCAGGAGGGAGACGGCATCCACGTGCATGTTCAGCGTGATGCCCAGGTCAGCAAGCCAGTCGACGCCGGCATGCAGTCCGAAACTCCCGTCGCGCCATCCCTCGAACTGCATCGCCGCCACCACGCCGACCGCGGCCGTCACGAGCGTGCAGACGGCGGCGATCCAGCGCGGCCCGGTCCGCGACCCGGCGCGGGCGCCGGCCACGTCGCGCCGACCGGCCGGGCCGAACGCGATCAGCGCGGCGCCCAGCAGCGGCAGCAGCAGGAGCAGCGACGCGATCATCAGCCACCACCTCCCAGAATCGTGCCCAGCTTCGCGATGAGTTCAGGCATGAAGAGGACGAGCAGCGCCACGAGCGCGACGCCGCCGGCCATGAAGAGCGCGTACGACTGCAGCAGTCCGCCGTAGAGCGGCTGGAAGGCGCGGGCGAGCAGGCGGGGCAGGCGGGCGGTGCAGTCCACGAGCAGCAGGTCGATCACGATGCGATCGATGCTCGCCAGCACGTGGCCCAGGACCCACAGCGGCTGCCGGATGAGCGCGTCGTAGATCTCGTCGACGTACCACTTGCGCTCCATCGCCACCGGCAGCCATCGCAGCGCCGGGTTGCCCAGCAGCCGGCCGCGCAGGCGGTCCGCGGCCGCGCGATCGGCCAGGTGCAGTCGCCACGCGACGGCGATGCCGACCAGGCCCACCGCGGCGGAGACGACGTACATGGCCGTGTGCGGGTCAAGGCCGAGGAACGTGCCGTGCGCGCCGCCGGAGGCGGGCAGGCCCGCCGCCGCGCTGGAACCGGCGACCATGCCCGCGACCCAGCCGCCGGCCACGCCTTCCACGCCGCTGGGCAGGAAGTACGGGATCGCGGCCAGGAGCGCGCACGCCGTGATCACCAGCAGGACCAGGTTGATCGCGATGCCGGGCGCGTGCGGATGACTCCCGTGACCGCCGCCGTGACCGCCGCCGTGGCCTGCATCACCGGCATGGCCCCCGGCATGGCCCCCGGCATGGCCCCCGGGATGGCCCCCGGGATGGCCCCCGGCATGCCCGGCGCCCGCGCCGTGCGCAGCGTCGTCGCCGTGGTGTTCATCGCCCATCTCGTAGTGCGCCGGTCCGGCGCACACGCGGAACCAGACGCGGAACGTGTAGTACGCGGTGAGTCCGGCCACCACGAGCGCGAGCCAGCCGAGCATCGCGGCGCCGGTGCCTCCGTGGCTGAAGGCCTCGGCGATGATCGCGTCCTTGGAGAAGAACCCGCTGGTCAGGGGGAAGCCCGCCAGGCAGAGACAGCCGACGAGCATCGTGTACGAGGTGATCCGCCACCCCGGCATGTGCCGCAGGCCGGAGAGCCGCCGCAGGTCGAGCTGCCCGGCGAAGCCGTGCATGACGGCGCCGCAGGTCAGGAAGAGAACCGCCTTGAAGAAGGCATGCGTGAAGACGTGATACGCGGCCCCGAACGTGGTTCCCACGCCGATGCCCAGGAACATGTACCCGAGCTGGCTGACCGTCGAGTACGCCATGATCCGCTTGATGTCGTACTGAGCCATGCCGATCGTCGCGGCCAGCAGCGCCGTCAGGCCGCCGATCCACGCCACGGCCGGAAGCGCCGCAGGATGCAGGGTCAGCAGCGGGAAGAGCCGCGCCAGCAGGTACACGCCGGCGGTCACCATGGTCGCCGCGTGAATGAGCGCAGACACCGGCGTCGGACCTTCCATCGCATCCGGGAGCCAGACGTACAGCGGCAGTTGCGCGCTCTTCCCGAACGCGCCGAGCATGAGCAGGAAGGGAATCGCCTGCACCGACCAGCCGCCGTGCAGCAGCGCCTCCCCGGCGGCACCGTTCCGCAGCGCCGTGAAGAGCCCCTGGTACTCCACCGTGCCGAACGTACTCCAGACCAGGTACAGGCCCAGCGCCAGCCCGAGATCACCGATCCGGTTGACGATGAAGGCCTTCTTGGCGGCGGCGACGGCGCTCGGCCGGGTGTAGAAGTACCCGATGAGCCAGTACGACGCGAAGCCGACGCCCTCCCACCCCAGGTAGAGCAGGACGAGGTTGTCGCCCATCACCAGGCAGCTCATCGCGAACAGGAAGACGCTGACGCCCGCGAAGAACCGGGCGTACCCGCGTCCGCGATCACCGGCCATGTACTCGCTGGCATACAGCGCGATCAGCGTGCCGAGCCCCGTGACGAAGAGCATCCACAGCAGGGTGAGACGATCCACGTAGAGCGAGAAATTCGCGGTGAATCCGCCTGCCTCACCCGCTTCCGACCGCCAGTCCAGGACCAGCCAGTCGAAGAGGTGAATGATGATCGGCGCATCGACGCGCGTGAAGAGCACCGCGGTCGTGACGAACGCCAGGCCGAGGGACACCACCGTGATCCACGCCGGCAGTTTCGACCTGGTCCCGGAGAGCCAGCAGAGACCGCAGCCCAGCAGCGAGAGCAGCGGCAGCCAGAGGATGAGCCCCGCCCACCCGAAACCGGCGGCGGGCGCGGCGATGGGCCAGTCCGGAAGGCCGGTGGCGCCCTCCGCCGATACGGCGAGCATCGGGAACAGGGTCGTCATGCCTCCCGCAGCTCCGACCATGCGTCCGCGCTCAGCGTCGGCTGCTTGCGGTACAGCAGGACGATCAGCCCGAGCGCCAGCGCCGCCTCCGCGGCCGCGATCGTCAGGATGAAGATGACGAAGACCTGGCCGGAGACGTCCGCATGGAACCGGCCGAAGGCGATCATGGCAAGCGCCGCGCCCTGGAACATCAGTTCCGTGCAGAGGAACATCACGATCATGTTCCGGCGGACGAGGAATCCGACGACGCCGATCGAGAACAGCAGCGCACTCGTGACGAGCGGCACCGCCAGGTCGCCGTGCGCGAGCGGCGGGAAGCTCTGGGCAAGCATGGCGGCTGTCACGTGAGCCCCTCCCCCTGCAGTCCCGGCTCTCCCGGACGACCGCCCTCCCCCGCCTCATCGTGATGCCCGAGTCGCGCCATGCCGGCCGCCTCCCGCTTCTCGTCCTCCGTCAGTTCGATCTGGCGGCGGGCGAGGATCACCGCGCCGAACATCGCCATGAGCAGGATGATGCCGGCGATCTCCAGGGAGGCCGGGAAGCGCGTGATGAGCGCCAGGCCGACGGACTGCACGTTGTCCGGGATGAAGGCATCGTCCAGCGGCACCGTCACGATCCGGCCGTCGCCGAACCGGAGCACCGCCGATGCCGCCAGCGTGGCGTGATCGACCTCCAGCACGGGCAGCACGTCGCCCGTGCGGACCGCCGCCAGGTCAGCCTCCGCCACGGTTCCCCCGCGTGCGGATGCCTCGGCGACAAGCGCCTCCGCCGTGGCGGTGCGCAGGTGTCCGGGCATGGACTCCAGCCGTTCCCATGCCTCGATGGCCGCCATCCGGTCCGTGGCGCGAGGCACCAGCGGCGGCACGCCCTCGGACACGAGCCGCGTGAGCAGCGCGATGAGCAGCAGTCCCACGACCACGCCCGCCGCCGGTTCCCGGGGGGCGCGATCGTACGCCGCCTGCCCGGCGGGATCCGCCGGATCGGGCGACTGCTGCGCCAGCATCAGCACGAACATGTAGGTGATCAGGATCGCGCCGGCGTACACGATGACGAGCGCGAAGGCCAGGAACTCCGCCTCCAGGACCAGGAAGAGCGCCGCGGACGCAAGGACGACGATGACGAACCAGAGCGCGGCGTACACCGGCCGCGTCGACGCGACCATGCGCACCGCCGCCATCACGGCGATGACGGCGAAGACGAGCATGAATCCATGCGCCACCGGCCGGGCCGACTCGTCTCCCGCCGCCGCATCGCGCACGGACGCGGGAAGCTGGATGAGCAGGCCGCCGAGCGCCGCCACGCCAAGGACAGCGCCGAGGGTCCGCGTGGCGCGCATCGACATCCGGCCGGCCTCGCCTCTGCCCGGACCGGCCGGTCGGACAAGCAGGTAGAGGCCGGCGGCACCGAGCAGGCAGATGAGGTACAGAAGGACGGGATCCACCACTCGCTTCCAGTTCCGCGCCGACGCGCACGTCGGCGGCTGCGCAGAGCGGGGAGAATACGCAGGGGGTGAATCGCCTGCAACCGATGCGCCGCCGTCGAGGCGGACGCACCCGGGGGCGGGGCGGATGCCCGGTTAGGATGGAGCGATGCCCGCAGACCTCCGCGGCCATATCCCGAACGCGCTGACCGTTCTCCGCCTCCTTCTGGCCGCCGCGTTCTTCGCGCTGCTCGGTTCCTTTCAGTTCCCGGTGACCGGCGTGGCGGCGGGCAACGGCGCCGTTGCCTTCTTCATCGCAGCAGCGCTCACCGACTGGCTGGACGGCTCCCTGGCGCGGCGATGGAACGCCGTCACCGTCTTCGGGCGGATCATGGATCCGTTCTGCGACAAGGTGCTGATCCTGGGCGCCTTCGTGTACCTCGCCGGTCCCGGCTTCATGCTCCCCGCCGACACCGCGGCGGCCGCCGGGCTCAGCATGTCGACCGGCGTCTATCCGTGGATGGTCGTCGTCATCCTCGCGCGCGAACTGCTCGTCACCTCGATCCGCGGCGTCGCGGAGTCATCGGGCACCGGGTTCGGCGCCAGGACGCTGGGGAAGGCGAAGATGATCCTGCAGTCGTGCGCCGTGCCGGTGATGCTCCTGCTGGCCATCAACTTCCGGCCGGACCTGCATCCCCCGCTCCTGTGGGTTACTCATGGCCTCGCCCTGCTCACGACGGCGGTCACCGTGCTCTCGGTGTGGCCGTACCTCGGGATGATGCGGCCGTTTCTCCGGAGCGAGCCCGGGGGCGCGGCGTCGTGAACGGCGTGCCGGGATGGATGCTGACCGCGGGCGGGCTCGGGTATCTCCGCCCGGCCTCGGGAACGTTCGGCTCGCTGCCGCCGCCGCTGATCGCCCTGCTCGTGCTCGTGCTCGCGGGCGGCGACGCGCGCGGCGGCGCGGCGGTCACGGTCACGATGATCGTCCTCGGCGCGCTCTTCGCGTTCGCCTGCCTGCACTGGGGCTGGTGGGCGGAGGCGTGGTGGGGCCGCAAGGATCCGGGCCGGCTGGTGGCGGACGAGGTCGCGGGCCAGTCGCTGACCCTGCTGTTTCTTCCCTGGCACCCGGTGCACAGCGCGGGCGACCTCGGACGCAACGCGCTCATCGCGCTCGTCGCATTCCTCGCATTCCGGATCTGCGACATCATCAAGCCGCCGCCCGCGCGCCGACTCGAATCGCTGCGGGGCGGCGCCGGGATCCTGCTCGATGATCTCGTCGCCGGCCTGTATGCCGCGCTCCTGACGCAGTCCATCGTCCGCACGATGCTCGCCTGAGCCGGCACGGCATCAGTGCGGGGTGAACGACCACGTACCGGCGACGTCGATGCGCACGACGCCGGCACGCGTGTTGAAGATCGCCTCGGTCGCGCCGAGCGAGCGCATCCAGCGGAAGAGCGCGGCAGGCGTCCCGATCACGCGCTTGTACACGAGCGTCGCGCGCGGACCGGCGACCACGTGCGTCTCGTCCAGCAGCGCGTGGTCGAACGGATCGGGCAGCGCCGTCGCGCCCGAGGCGATGATCCGGACCTCCACCCGGTCGGGCGCCTCGATGGCCGCCCCGGCGGCGGCCGGGTCTGCGCCGGCCGGCCGGGCGGGAAGATGGAGTTCCGCATACAGCGACGGCCGCACCGCGCCGTCCGCCGGCGCGCCGACGGGAACGTCGTACTCGGCCAGCACCTGCTCCGGCGGCTCGGTGAAGGCGACGCCGACCGGCGCCGCGGGGAACTCGATGTACGCATGCCGGACACCGGAGAGCCGGACATATCTGACGACCGTCACCCCCGGGGCGGTCGGCGGTCCCTCGACGCCCCGGAGTTCCTCCGCCGGGCGCAGGGGCGACGTCACGGTGGGCGGCCACGTCTCCGGACGCACCACGAGTCCTCCGCTGCGGTCCCGTCCGACCAGCAGCGCCCGTCCATCCTCGGCGATGACGCGCTGCACCCCGGGCGCGTGCGCGCCATCGGCCCAGGCCACCGGGAGCCGCCCGTCCGCCGGCCCCCCGAGGACCACGCGCCCGTATCCCGTGCAGCCGGACATCGTCGCCGCGCCTGTTGCCACGGCCACCATCATCCACATCCCCCGCACGGCCCGCGCCGCGATCCCCCCGCGCCGCGCCCCCCGCGCCCGACCGCGTTGCGCCACGCGCCATGCCGTCCGCCCACCCGCCCCATGCCCCTGCGTCATCGTGTCTCCCCCGGTGCCTCCGCCGACGCCCTCGTCGCCCCGGACCCCGTGCCCGGGCCCCAGCCCTCCGCTGGTTTCGGCGCCCCGGGGCCACAGTGCCCCGGGGACCACGCCACACACGTCACGGGCGCGGCTCGCGGCCCGGCGCGGCCATCCACCGCCGCCCGTCAGACGGCGCCGATGTCCCGCGCCGGCCGGCACGGCGCCCGCGGCGCGACCGACGGGGCGCACGGTACCGCGGCGCGCGGCGCATCCTGAAGAACATCACGCAAATGCATCGCAGCGCCGTCGCCGTCGTGCGTCGCGGTTGTCCGGAAACGATCCGCGTGCGCGCGGCATCCCTTGACACGCTTCGCATGTCAGGCGTACCATCCGCGTTCTTCCACCGAGGCGTCGCACGGACACGGTCGCGTTTCAGACCGACTGCGGGTGTTCGCCTCTCCCTGTGTCATTCGGCCGTGTCATGCGGCCGCGCCATGCGGCGGTTCCGCTGCCTCCTCTCCGGGTCACTGTGGGTCGCGTGGGGGTCGGGTGGGCTGTGTCACGTTCCGTCCGGATGCGCTGCGCATGAAGGCGCGGCGCCGGAGACGCGCATGATGCAGTGGGGATGCAGTCGGGATGCAGTCGGGATTGCAGGCAGGCGTTCAGCACTCCGGGGCGTACCGGTGACTTCCGGGGGATTCAGGCCAGGTTCCGGGAAATCATCCGGGGGAGTTCGCTCCCGGGGGCGTCGGGCGAACTTCGGCGATGATCGCCGGGGAACGCCCGGATTCATGCTCTGATGCATACTCCTCCGTCATCCCCGCACACACGAACGATCACTCTCACTCGAGTACACGCACCCATGCCGGTCCCACGCCCGCTGACCCGCCGTCCGGCCGCTCCCGTCGGCCTTTCCGTCAATCAACTCAGTCTCGCCGAACTCCACCAGGAGGTCCTGCGACGCGTCCGCGTGCTGCAGGAGAAGAAGGGCGAACTGCTGCGCGAACTCGAACGCATCGATGCAGAACTCGCCGCGATCGGCGATATCGGCGCTGCAACAGGCACGGCGGGGTCCGGCAGGTCGGCCGCGCTCGGCCTCAGCAGCGCCGCCCGCACCCGCAGGATCAACGCCCGTTCGCTCAAGGATGTGCTCATCAGCGCCCTGCATGGCCGCGCGATGACCACGCGGGAAGCGGCCGAGGCGGCCCTGGCCGCCGGTTACGTGACCTCGAGCCAGAACTTCGTGAACAGCGTCGGCGTCGCGATGAACGGCGACGACCGCTTCGAGCGCGTCGACGGGAAGTGGCAGCTCCGGCCGGGCGTCGAACCGGCGGACCTGCATGATGATGATGATGATGACGACGACGATGATGACGACGCGTACGGCGCCTGATCCGGCGCCACGCGACCGACATCCCGGTCACCGCGGCCGTGCCGCGCCCGGACGCATCGCGAACCCCGACAGCGGATCACCGACCTCGATGACCGCCAGACGGTTCGTCGCGCGCGCCATGCCCAGCGGCTCGCCGGCGAGCAGGATCACGCGATCGCCGGCGCGCGCGCGATGGGTTTCCTGGACGTAGCGATCCACCAGTCGCGAGAGGGCCGCGAGATCCTCCGGGACATCCACGCACAGCGGCGCCACGCCGCGGAGCAGCTGCATCTGCCGCGCCGCCCGCGGATCGCTCGTCAGCGCGATGATCGGGATGCTGAAGTTGTTCTGACTGAGCAGGCGGGCGCCGCCGCCGGCCTGTGACCAGACCGCGATGCAGGCGGCACCGAGATCCCGCGCCGCCAGCCAGGCGCCGTGCGCAAGCGCGGCGGTCCGGTCGCGCAGTTCGCGCGGCCGTGCCGGTGCCTCGGACTCCGCGGGCAGCGTGCCGAGATAGGCCTCGGTGTACCGCGCCACGCGGCGCATCTGCTCGACCGCCAGCGCCGGATGCCGTCCGGTGGCCGTCTCCGCCGAGAGCATCACCGCGTCCGCCTTGTCGAAGATGGCGGTCGCGACGTCGGAGACCTCGGCGCGCGTCGGCATCGACGACTCGATCATCGATTCGAGCATCTGCGTGGCGACGATGGCCGGCTTCCCGTAGTCCTGCGCGATCGCCAGGAGCCGCTTCTGGATGACCGGCACCAGCGCGACGTCCAGTTCCACGCCCAGGTCGCCCCGCGCCACCATGATCGCGTCCGACGCCTGCACGATCGCTTCGATCCGCCGCAGCGCGGAGGGCACCTCGATCTTCGCGACGATCGGCAGCCGGAAGTCCTCCAGCCCCAGCGCCGACGCGCGCTGCCGGATCCCGCTGCGCAGCGCCTCGATGTCTTCCTCGTGGCGGACGAAGGAGAGCGCCAGGAAGTCGAGCCCGTGCGCCACCGCGAAATCCACGCAGCGCCAGTCGTCGTCGGTGATCGTGCGCACGCTCAGCAGGGACTCGGGCATGTTGAGCCCCTTGCCCGACGTCACGCGGCCGCCGGTGGTGACGGTGCAGACCAGCGTGCCCTCCCCCGCCTCCAGCACCAGCATGCGGATCTGGCCGTCGTTGACCAGGAGACGGGCGCCGGGCACGACATCCCTCGACAGCGAGGGCAGCGTCGTCCCGAACTCGGCCGCCCGGCCATCGCCGGCGGGACGCGCCTCGATGGGCCGGTCGTGCATGATGATCCGCTCGCCCGGCTCCACCACGATGCCCGGATCCGGGACCCGGCCGATGCGGATCTTCGGACCGCAGAGGTCTCCCAGGACGGCGACCGGGCTCCCGCTCCCGCCGGCGGCCTCGCGGATCGTCCGGAGCGTCGCCGCGTGCCCCGCGAGGTCGCCGTGACTGAAGTTGAGCCGGAACACGCTCACGCCCGCCTCGATCAGGCGCTCGATCATCTCCCGCGATCGCGACGCCGGCCCCACGGTCGCGACGATCCGCGTCAGGGCATCTCCCTGCGCCAGCCTGCCCGGGACCGCGAGGATCCGTTCCAGTGTGCTCGACATGGGACTCTTCATCGGCCCGGCGGTCCCGGGGGATCGATCGGACCCGCGCCCGGGCGGGGCCGGGCGGCCGGGGGCGCGGATCGCGGCACCCGCCTCACCGCCGTCCTCGCGCCCCGGTGACCCGGGATACCGCCGGTAGGATCCCGCGCATGGTCACCCCGCCGAGGCGCGTCGCGCCGATCCTTCTTCCTCTGCTGCTGCGGCTGCTGCTCCTGGTGCCGGCCGCGTGCCCCACGGTCGCCACCGGCGCCGCGCCCGTCGACGCCGCGCTCCGCGGCCTCGCCTTCTCGTATCAGCGCTTCGAGCAGATCTACGCCCGGATCCCGCCGGACGAGCGACCGGTCGGCCCGGCGCGGGCCGCGCTCGCGCAGCGCCTGGACCAGGTGACGCGGGCGTTCTTCAGCGGCGCGTTCGGGCGGGTGCGCGAAACGCTTGATCGCGCCGCAGCACACGCGTGCGGGCGCGCGGAAGACGCCGCGCTGCTGGGGCTGCTCGCGCTCGACGCCGCCGTCGTTCCCGCCGTGCATGACGCCGACCGCGCCGCGGCCCAGGCGCCCGCCGAAGCCGCACGGATCGATCCCGCGACGCACCGGGTGATCCGGCTCTCCCCGGCCTGGGACGCGCCGGCGCGCGACGCGGACGCCGACCGCATCATCACGCTCACCGTCACGCTGCGCCGCGACGGCGATCCCGCCGCGGCCGTGCGGCAGACCGTGGACCTTCCGCCGGCCGCGTTCGCGCGCGGCGCACCTGTGCACACGGCGCCGTTCGACATCACCGGACTGCCCGAAGCGCTCTGGCGGATCGACGTGCAGGGCGCGGATGGGTTCACCGCCCACGCCGGATCGTGGCTGCACACCGTTCCGCCCGCGCTGGACGACACCGCGGAGCGCCTCCGCGCGCACCTGGACCGCGCGCGGGCGGCGCACGAGCGCGCCCGGTCGGCCACGGAGATCCCGACCGACCCGGCGGCACACGCCGCCCTGCTGGAGGACGCCCTGGACGTGGCCGCCAGCCGGCTGGCGCGCCTGCGCGACACGCCGCGCGCCGATGTGACAGGCATCGTCCTGGACCGCGCCCGGCTGCGCCGCGATCTCGAGCGTGAGATCGCGGCGCTGGACCAGGGCCGCGATCCCTACCACGCCGCCGCGGTCGACCTCTGGTTCGAACTGCCGCTCCGGGACGGTGCCGCGATGCCCTGCCGGCTGCTCGTGCCGCCCGCCGCTGCCGGAAGAAGAGGAGACGGAGGCGAAGAAGGACGCGGTGCCGGGACCGCTGGTGATGATGACGGTCCGCCGTCGCCGCGCCCCCTGCTCATCCTGCTGCACGGCATGGGCGGCAACGAGCATCTCTTCATGGACGGTCACGGCGGCGGGATGATCCCGGATCGCGCGCGGCGCGAGGGCTGGATCGTCGTCGCCCCGTCCACGATGGCGATCGGTCGCGACGGCGCGTTCGAGCGGCTCCTGGACTTCATCCGGTCGCGCTGGCCGGTGGACCACACGCGCGTCGCGGTGATCGGTCACTCCATGGGCGGCGGCATGGCCACGCGCCTGGCCAGCGCGCACCCGGAAACCATCCGGACCGTCGTCGCGATCGCCGGCGCGGGCGCGCTGCGCACCCCGCCATCGGTCCGGGCCCGCTTCTACGGCGCTGCACTGGACACGATCGTGCCCGCATCCCGCGTCCGCCAGGCCGCGGAAGCCTCACGCCGCGGAGCGGATGGTGGTGGTGGTGCTGGTGGTGGTGCTGGTGGCGACGGTTCGGGCGTGGTCATCAGGACCATCGAGTACATCGAGCTGCCGGATGCGGATCACCTGCTGTGCGTGGCGGAGGCGCTGGAGAGTGCGCTGCGGTTCGCGGTGGAGGGTGGTGCCGACTCGCCCGATCCTTCCGCGGTGCCTGAACCCCAACCCTTGCGAGAAGCTCCCAGACGGCGGTAACGGTCGCTGCGGATGTCCCGGCGTCGTGACTGCGCGTCCATGCGGACGGCCTCTGTCCGCCTGTGGCCGGTCTGGTCTCATGCCCCCCCTGCGGTCACAAATCGTGCCCCCCCTGAGATCGTGGGGGATCATCCCGTTGAGGTTGGCGTTCAGCGTGCCTTGTCCCTTCACGGGCAGGACGAAGCGCGGCTCGGGGTCGAGTCTGAGTCAGATCACGAATCCGAGCCGCGTTCAGCGGTACGGCGGGCGACTCTCCGATTGTCACGCCAGCAGGCGACCCCCATCTGCGACTTGCCGTTAGGGTCGGTCCGGCCCAGACCAACTCGGCTCTTTGGCTGCGACAGGCCACTTCTGGGCAGAGACCACGGCCAGATCCCCTAGAATCCGATGATCTCAGACCCAGCAATTCGCACCCCGAAGATGCCCCAGCAGTTCACGAGAGAATCCGAAATGGTGGCGTCGGCTTCTCGCTGGTTGAGAGCCCGTCGGTTAGTCGTCAAACCGGAATTCGTGACTCCCTGGGGTATCTGCGACCTGGTCGGCGCGCGCCTCAACAAGACCAACGTCATGCACCGACTGCGCTGTCGACAGACCAGTCAGCTCTCGTCGATCACGCGTACTGCCCTTCTGCTCAAGATACCGGAAGTGGAGACCGGCAAGTCTGCGTGCTTGAAGCGAATGGTCCGCGACTGGGCTCCGGCGATGCCCGAGGAGATTGTGACCAGAGAACTCCGCAAACTGGAAGCAGACGGCTTTGTCCGTCGAGATCCGCTCGGGCGATGGCAGCGATTGAATGGCTGGATGCCTCTTCACGACTCGCTGGTTGCCGTGGAGTTGAAGCTCTCCCGCATCGATGAGGCGCTGCACCAAGCCCGTCAGAATCTCGGATTTGCCGATCAGTCCTTCGTTGGACTTCCGTCGGATGTGGCTAAGAGAGTCAAGGCAACGTCTGCTCGTTGGAGTGAGTTCTTTGACGACGGAATCGGACTCCTCAGCGTCGGCGATTCGCACTGCAGAGTCTTGATCCCAGCCGGTAAGTCGCGCCAGGGAGCAGACAGCGCGATTCAGCTCTACTGCGTAGACAAATTCTGGCGCGATCACGTCAGAGGCAGTTGAGCATCAGAGGCTCTACGACGGATTCCGGTCGCCGGGCCCCGCCCTCGTCTTCCAAGTCAGGTAGTGACTTCCCAAGCGCGTAGGCGGCGGACAGGTCCTGAAACAACGCCATAGACCTCCCTGCCTTGGGGGTTGAGGCGATGGTATCGAACCACCCCTTGTAGGCCTTCGCTACCTGTACCCGCGCCCGCTCCCGATGATTGAGGACCGTGATGTTCCCGCGAATCCCGCTGAACTCACCGTGAGCAGGATGGGACGGCGCCAGTCTCGTGATCGCTGCATCGAGCCATACCCTTAGCGACGGCCCGACCTTGACGCGACGCCTGAGCGATTGCAACGCGAGTCTGGCGCTCGGAGGATTCGCGTGTCCACCGGGGAGGGCGTACTGGTAGCCTGATCCGATGCCGATCGCTGGGAAGTCGACCAGTCCTCGCGCCCAGAGAACAAGATTCAGCCCCCAGTATGGGCCGGCAATCCTGATCTTCGATGAAATGCACTCGTTGAGTTCCTCGTGAAGGCCAAGCACGGCGGGGAACCGTCTGCTTCGCAATGTGCCAGAGCCATTGTCATCCGACAGACTCTTGTCCACGACCCAGAACCCGTCCGCCTGCGCGTCGTGATAACAGCGTCCGACCTGCTGCACCCTTGGGTTACGAGCGGTCTTGCCGACTATCTGAGCCTGATGGGTCACTACGATTGGCAGTATGAGCCGTCCTCTATAACCGTGGCTGCTCTTCCACTTGCCCGTCGCGACCGCGAGCGCGCGATTGATCTTGGCTCGTCTCTTATCGTTCGCCATTGGCAGTTGGGGCACCGAAATCCAAGCAGGCCTGTGCCGCACGCACCTGCCCATCACTTCCCTCACAAACGCTTCCACCTCTGCGGCGACTGGTGCGGAATGAAACGAGTGCGATCCCATCTGCTCAAAGTGAGGCAGTTCTCTCATGTACTCAAACCATGAGTTCGTCCTACCTGGTCTGCTCTGCCTGCCGTCCAGGTCATCCAGTCCATCGACACACGGATCGATCCAGACCTTCACGTTCGCCGACCGAGTACTTGGGGACTTGCCAACTCGCTCGATGGGAAGCCGTACGAACTCCGAGTCCGGATAAACGCTGCTGACGATCCTGTCACCGTCCTCGCCACTTATGAATGGGATGTGATCAGCCATCAGTTACCTCACAGCTTCGCGGTGCGTCGCAAGTGCGAGCAGACGTGTTCTGGCTCAGGGAATATGAACATCTCACCGATGCCAACTCGTTCCAGTTCGTTCGCAAGGGACTCTTTATGCTCGCGGAGTATCGGAACATACAACAGCGAGCTGGCTTGGTTCCGATCGAGTTCGAACCTGCGTGATCCGTGAAGAGTAAACGCGCCCTGCTGCATAGCTATACGCTCCGTGTTCCACGTTGGGTTCAGAGCGATCGTCGGTCTGCCTCTGACGCTCAAGCGCGCTCCGAGGGAGAGATACGGCCTGATGATATGTCCATCCTTCTGTGGGTTGAATATCCGTGGTGATCGCGGGTCGACCTTCTGATTCAGCTCGATGGGGTTCAGGATGACGACGAGTCCATCGTGGTCTACGTCCTTGCAACATGCGAAGAACAGTGCGACCGCCGCGTTGTGTGTCCAGTCCAGAAGGCGGGTCGGAAGCCCGTAGTGCTGGGCCACCTGCATCCACCCCAGATCGTCATCGACCGCTGGAGGACGAGCGAGCTTCAACTCCATATACCTCTTCATATCGGCGATCAATCCAAGAGCTCGCTCTCGTCTACCGTGCTCGTCGTATCGCAACGCGGATGGAGCAAGTCGATGGTCGACTCTCGGGTGACCACGGAACCAGAACACCTTGCTGGGCTCAAGCAGTGAGTGAAAGACCCCGAAGAAGTCGGCCAGACTTGCGATCTCCTGATCAACATGCATCGGGCAGTCTATCAGGCACTTCCGAAAGCGACGCCTGATCTGGCTCCGAGTGCTTCGCGTAGAGACTGCCATGGACTTCCTTCCACTCACGGGGAGGCAAGGACGCGCGGCCGCAGGCTTGCCATGAGGCTGTGTATGTAGGTCGTCGCATCGTCCGACTGGAAGAGGACTCCAAGCGCTTCGACCTCTGCCTTCGTCATCAACTCCCCTGACCCGCTGGACCAGCCGAGGCTTGCAAACGGTGTGCTGGAGAGGATGAAGGCATGCAGCTGCAGGTCGGGCGCCTGCCGCGCCACGATCTCCTGCAGGCGTGGAATGTCCCGTGTTGCGAACTGGATCTTCGGATCTGCCGGATCGAAGTGGTGCAACCCCTTGGGATCCACGAATGCCAGGTGCTGATGCGCACCCTCCTGCACCCACAGGAGGAAATCGGGAAAGAAGTTGGCCGCCTGGAAGAAGCCGAGGCCGGTCACCGCCTGGTTCCGCAGCAGGTACACCTCCCGCTCACGGTGGGCTGCACACCACCTCGCAAGATCCTGAACAAACTGGGCCTCCCACGTGTCCAGGGCAACCGGGCTGATCCTGATCTCGGCGTTCCTGCCGACGTGCAACAGTGGCTGATACATGTGGCCGTTGAACGGCACGGTCCGCCATCGTCCGCCCCACTGGCTCCAGGGCGCGAGGTGGTTCAAGCCGAGGGCGACCTTGAGGTCATTGATGAACGTCTCGATCCGTCCGATCTCCTCAGCAGTCTGCGCCAGTTCTGTCGTCTCGATGGTGTATCCATCGACGATGCTCGGATCGTCTGGCGCAAGATCCACGACCTCGAGGTACGGCGCCTCCCATCGTCCACGTACATAGCGGTAGAACCTCTCCGCGTACGCGTTCAGGAGTTGCTGCGCCATCCGCTGCCACTGTGCGCGGTTCTCGTACCGATCCAGTCGCATGTCATCGGCGGTCGCCATCAGTTCGTACCAGTCATCGCGCGCGAGCATGGCGCGGACCGCGCCCCGATCGGCGTGCAGCCGGTCCAGTCCTCTTGTCGCCTTGAATGCCTCGATGCCGAACAGCAGGGCATCGACATCGAACATGAAGGCGGGAATCGTCTTCAGTGTCTGACGCGGCAGGTCACCGGCCTGTCCGATGGCCCCTGTGATCGCCTGGTTCGCACCGGCGATTCCTCGGACGCGTGGCAGCCAGTTCAGCCGAGTCCGACGGTGCCGGAGCCACGCATCCTCCGGCGCCGTCTCGTCCGGCGGCCGCAGACGCACCAGCGGCCCGAGCCTCCGGAAGGCCTGGCCACGCTCCACGGCTTCTCCGTCGATCTCCTCACGCAGTCGCAGCGTCCTGAGCCTTCGCTCCGGCAGGGTCTTCACCACGGGCAGATCCCAGATCTGCTTGTCCTGGGCCTCCGGTACCTCACTGAGGATCCAGTCCCGGAACTGGTTCATGTAACTCGCCTTGACCCCGAACACCTGGAGAGTCTCGACCTGCCGCAGATTGCGGGGCACCGGTGGCTTCTCTGCAATCACCGATGATCGACGAAGGCTCATGCGGTATCCCCGCAGGCGCACGCCCCGTCCGAACAGCTGGATGATCTGCGTACCTTCGCCCCTGCCCATCCGCATCAGTCCGATCGACGACACCCGCCACGAGTTCCACCCTTCGGTGAACTTGCGGGAGCCGACCAGCAGGTTGATCGGGCTGTCGTCCCGGTTGATGCCATTGAACAGCGACCCGCGGTTCGCGTCGTCCTCCAGCCGCACGAGGTGCTTCCCAGCGCAGGCGTCCGCGACCGCTCCCGGATCACCGACATTGACCACGCCGAACGGATCATTCTCACCGACCCTCAGGGCCAGCTCTCCGGCTGCACTTTTGAGCAGTTGCACGGCGAGCACGCCGCCGCCGGGCGCCCGGAACACGTCCCGCAGAATGCCCTCGTGCAACCTCCGCGCCTCCGCCGCCTTGTCACCGGAGACATCGATGTGGGGAAGCCGGTGTGCCAGCAGGTCGCGCCCCCTCTGGTCCTGGAACCCCTCCTCGAGCAGGCTCTGAATCACCGCGACAGACTCGTCAGGCGCGGCCAGGAACGCATGCAGAAAGAGAAGGACTTCGACGACGTCTGAAACAGACTCCTTGTCGTCCACGGTCGAGGCCTTGCCGCCGGTGACCGTGTGTCCGACGAACACCCACAGCGGTTTGTCGACCTGAAAGGGCTTCATGGCGTCGCCGCCGTCCATCCACACCCGCAACTGCTGATAGAACAGCAGGAGTGCCGCCGTCAGGTAGCGGCTCTGGTTCCTGTCGTCCTCCAGGTTCAGAATCGTGAAGTCCTTGCCATAGCCATCGCGGTAGAAGCTGCGGTAGGCGTAGTCGAACAGGACGCTCCGCGCATAGCGGTCCTTCATCTCCTCGTCGTTGCCGATGGCCTCCTTGAACGTCGCCGAGTACTCGATGCAGAATCCGTCCCTGGAAAGCTGGTCCCGCCTTGCAATCCACTTGCCCTCGCCGCCGCGTCCCGCGCCGCGGTGCCCCTCGTCCACCAGCACGAGATTGCACCCCTCGAACGCCTCGGTCGCCACCGTCGCCTTGCCGTGGTCGTCCTGGAACTTGTGAATGGACAGAATCCTGATCGCGCGCTGCGCCAGCGGCGCGAACAGCCCGTCCACGCCCTGCTCGCCGACGGTGACGACCTCGAATCCGGACTGGGTGAACTCCGTCGCGTGCTGGGCGCTCAAGCCGTCGTTCGGCGTAACGAGGATGACCTGGTCGAGTCTCGGCCACGTTCCGGCGGCGAACGCGGCGGCATGATACTGCCGGAACTGGCGGACATGGACATGCATGAGCAGCGTCTTGCCGCTCCCGGTTGCGCACCAGAATGCCAGCCGGGCCAGTTGGCGGCGTGGATCCGCATCATCGCCCTCCCGCGCCTCCGTCGGGAACAGCGCCACCCGGTCCGGCGCTGCGGCCTCCGCGTTGTGCCCGGTGATCGTGGCGTTGATCTCATCGCGGAGCGCGCCTGCATCCCGGAAGTACCGGTCGAGGAACAGTTCCGTGAACAGGAGCGCCAGGTACTGGTGGTACTTCCAGTCGATCCGCGGCTGGTTGTGACGCAGGCGGGAGGTGTTGATCTCCTGCGTGTGCTCCAGGATATTCTGCTCATAGACGCGCAGGCGATCCACGGGAACAACGTCGGCGTCCGCGACAGTCGGCATCACGCCGGCGATCGCCTCGAAGAAGCGGTGCAGGCCGGTTCGCTCGTCGATGCCCTCCGGGCTGTCGGGCGAGACCTGAAACCGGTCCTTGAACTGCTTCAGATCGTGCACCCCCACCTTCGCGAGTGCCCACTGAAACAGAACCGTCTGACGGTGAAAGTCAGGCCTGGGTCTAGCTCTCCGTGGCCCCTCAGCCATTCGTGCCCCCGCGCTTCCCCTTCTTCCCCCTGGCCTCGCCACGCTGCGGCCCGGCCGGTCGCCTCCTGTCCAACTTCTTCACCTTGTTCACAGCCTCGTCAAAGTGCTCATCGACCGGCTGAGGCAACGATGCCTGCTGCCCCCGGTACTTCTCGAACTCATCCGAAGCCCTGGCCAGCGCCGCATCGTGCGAAACCCGGCCCGCGTGTGTCAGTATCTGCCGCTCGCTCAGCCGCAGGAAATCGTCCAGCTTCTCGATCCAATCCTGCATCCGCATCGGCCGCCGGTTCAGCGCCTGCAGCTCCGCAAAGTCCAGGTACGCGGACACAATCAGATTCAACGCCTTCAACTCGTCTTCGTCGAGGTAGTTCTTCGCCGTCCCGATGTCGGTCCTGCGCGGCTTCTCCCCCGCCCAGGTCGTCAAGCCCATGTTGGGCTTGCTCGCATCCGCCCGGCGATGGATCACCTCCGCCGCGGTCTGTCCGTGGATCGCCCAGTGCATCTTGTTCTGCACGGTCTGAAAGAACACCTGTGACGCCTCGGCCCCCGCGTCATAGTCGACGCTTGTTGCGTAGATATCGAGCACTTTCCGCCAGAAGACCCGCTCGGACGAGCGGATGTCCCGAATCCGCGCCAGCAGTTCCTCGAAGTATCCCCCGCCGCCGGCCGCCTTGAGCCGGTCGTCGTCCATCGCAAAGCCCTTGACGATGTACTCGCGCAGCCGCTGCGTCGCCCAGATGCGGAACTGCGTACCCCGCACTGACCTCACGCGGTAGCCAACCGAGATGACGACGTCCAGGTTGAAGTACTCAACCAGCCGTTCGACGGTTCGCCCCCCCTCGGTCTGAACTGTTGCATATTCTGCAACAGTTGCCCCTCGCTCCAATTCCCTGTCGGCAAAGACGTTGGCGATGTGCCGGGAAATGACCGACTTGTCCCGGTCGAAGAGCGCCGCCATCTGGTTGAGCGAGAGCCACACCGTCTCGCCACGGATCCGCACTTCAACCCGGGTCAGGCCGTCCTCGGTCTGGTACAGCAGGAACTCACCCCCGCCCGGACCGCCTCCGGAAGCGATCTCCGTGCTCACAGCCCACCCCCATCCGAATCCTCAAACATCTTCGCCTTGAACGTCTCCTCCGTCGGGTACACCGTGCGGATCTCTGCCGTCGGCTGCGGCAGGGTCACCGGGCCGTTGATGTAGATCAGGTGGTAGTCGCGGTGCGCCGTCCGCTCGCGCGTGCTCTCGCGGTGACGGGCCATCCATGCGTCGAGCACGGCGGCGTCCTTCTCCGGGTCGTCGGTCAGCGTGCGCCACACCACCAGCACGCGTGTGCTGTTCCCGTCGTTCAGTTCGCCCTCGACGCGATGGAACACATAGGGTCCGTTCGCGTCACGCCGGAGGCGACCGGTCAGCCTCAGCCGGCCCAGACCGTCCTCGTGCGGCGCTCGCTCGAAGTCCGCGCTGTACCGCTCCACCGGCCCGTATGCGTGGACTTTCAGACCGATCAGGTAGTTGAAGGTCTCGACCAGATCGACACGGTGCCGCCTGATCTCGGCATCACCTGCCAGTTGGGCGTTGATGGTGTATCCCCACGGGTCGCGGAACGCATCGAGATCGAGGAGGTGCGGGCCGAGTTCGAGGTCGAGGGCGTAGGTGAGGAGGGCATCCTTCTCCGAATCGGAGCAACCATCAAGGAGCCCGTCTACTGGCGCGGGAAGGTTGTTGAGGGCATCGTCGTAGGACTCCAACGAGAAGTACTTGACCAACGCACCACCGGGCACGCCGGCGCCGTGTGACTGGGCTTCGCCGCCCCTCCAATCCGGGCTGTAAAGAACCTTTGCAATGCGCGGCTTGAGAACAGTATGAAAGTACGCACCCATTTCGACAAGGATGAACTTCCGATTGCCGCCCCCGTCAGTCTCACGATTCATCTTGACAACCGCATGTCCCGTGGTGCCTGATCCTGCAAAGTAGTCCAGCACAACCGCACTTTGATCATCTGCAACGACAGAGTGAAGCGCGTCAAACGTGTTGAACAGCGACTTCGGATAGACGAACTCTCCTCGCGATCCGAGCAGATCTTTGATCAAGTTTGTGCCATGCGACGATGCATCGTACTTCGAATCGTACCACAGTGTCTTTGGCTTCCTGCCGCCCTTGATGCGATCCTTCAGCAGAATTGAATACACGCCGGGGCCGCCCTTCACGACAAAGTCGCCCCTTCTTGCGTGCATCAGTAGCTTGTGGCGATCCGACCAACGCCACACCCTTCGCCCGCCATCGCTGTCCACCGGCATAATCGCCGTGACGTTCGGGCGTTCGATCGCATCATCGTAATCGACACGTACTACTTCGCCTCGCTCGTCAAGAAAGAGTGCATGCGACGAGTCATACGCCGCTGGATATGGTGTGGCTCGTGGACCGCCAACGCCGACGACGGTGCGCGCCAGAGTATCAACAAAGATGGAGAATTCGGAGTTCGGTCGATCCAGGGGTGTCGACAGACCACCGCTTCGCCGAAATGGCAGCAACCGGAATGTGGATTCCTCGTCACTGCCAGCGTAGCTCGCCTCCTGTTCCTCGGTAAGCGGCTGATCGATGATCTCAACGTCTTCTTGGCTCAGAGATGTACAGATGATGTAGTCGTGGCTTGTTGCGTAGTGACTATTGATACCTCGTCCTCTCGGATTCGTTTGAACCGCCAGAGTTCCCAGATAGTTCTCCTCGCCAAAGAGATGATCTACAACCGACTTCGCGCGATGGAACTCAGCATCGTCGATTGCGAGCTGAAGGCAACCACCACGCGAGATAGTCTTGATTGCAACTCGGAGCCTGTCGATCAGCATGGCAAGCCACGATGAGTGGCGATACATGTTTTTGTAGACGAACGTCGCCTCACTGGTGTTATATGGAGGGTCGAGGTAGATACACTTGACTGCTGCGCGATATCGTTGCTGGATTAGCATGACGGCCTGAAAGTTCTCCGAATGGATCAGGACGCCAGTAACCGCTTCCTCCAGTGGTATCCTTCTATCGCCACCGATGACCTCCTCGGTGGCGAGGAGTTCGGCCTTGAAGCCGCACTCGAAGATTGCGGTATCAACGACGAGGCTACGTCCGAGATTCGAGTCCAAGTACTCGCGTGTGGCCCATGGGAGATCATCGAGTAACGGCACATCGGCCACCGCGCTGACAGTTGGCTTGAACCCCAACCGCTCCCACTCCGCCCACTGCTCGGCATTCTCCGCGACCACATCGCGCAGGGCAGGCGGGATCCGGTCCACGGTCACCAGCCAGTTCGTGTTCAGCACGAACTTCTTCTTGAGCCACATCTTCTTCTGGAAGTCCTCGATCGAGGCAAGGAACGCGATCAGGCGACCGGCGACGGTGCGGATGGCCTTTACCCTGCCCTGCACGCGCTGCAGGTGATCCGGCGGCAGGCTCTCGAGGTCGTCCAGGCGCATGACGTCGTTCTTGATGTAGAAGTCGAGCTCGCGGCGAAGGAATCCACCAAGATCCTTGTGGATGAAGTAGTCGAAGGTGTTGCGGGCAGTGAAGTGATCCAGGTGCTTTCCAAGGAGCGTGCGGTCAGGCTTGTCTGCCGTCGCGGCAGCGCCGGGAGTACCAACGAGCGACCGCCACGCCTCGGACATCGCGGCGATGGCCCGCTTCTCCGCGTCGGCGCAATACTGCTCTCGATCGTCGCCCTTCTTGGGGTTGGTGGGCTTTGCGTAGTCGCCGCCGAAGATAGCGACAGCACCAGCGGCGGCACGGTCCTTGTCGGCCTGCGTCGGCACCCGGAACTCGAAGCGCAGTGTCAGCTCGCTCGCCGTCGCCTCGACCGGGCTCTCGATCGCGAGGATGTACCGACGCCTGGCATCATCGGCCTCCTTGTTGTTGCCCGCTTCCTGCGTGGCCTCGACAAGTCTGAAGCGGACGATCTTCTCGCCATCGCCGACCTTGAACCGGTAGTCCTTATGCCACTCGCCGGACTTGATGTAGTACTGGTCCTTGTTGGCCCAGTGGAGCGTCACTTCCTCGCCGCTGTAGGGAATGGCGTAGGTGTCGCCCTTGTACCGGCGCTGGGAGATGAAGTCGCCCTCGTCGTAATAGCGACTGAAAAAGGCAAGCAGGTGGTTGTAGATGTCGGCCTCCAGGTCGGCCGATGCTGCGCCGCCCGCAGACTCCAGCCGGGCCCGGAGTTCCCTCACCCTGGGAAGCGTGTCCGGATCGGCCCCGAGCGTGCGGGCCTGCTCGATCGCCTTGTCCAGGTCGGCCTGCACCTGATCAGCCGCCCCGGCGCCATGAGCCGCGAGCGTGGCCTTGACAACGTCTTTGAGCTGTCGATCGAGAAACGCTGTGACTTCCTTGTTCCTGGCCGCCATGATGCGGTAGATGCCGAAGTCCAGGTCGGATTTGTCGAGCTCGAACAACTCCCTCAGCTTGGCCTTGAGGGCGTTGAACCTGTTGTCCGTGATGGTCGTGGTGGCTGGGGGCATGGTGTTCCGGGGCAGGCTCGTTCAGACCGCCTGAAAGCGCAGGATAAACAGTGTCTCGCTGAAATGATGCTGCTGGCAGCGGGCCCGGAGTTGCTCAAGGAGCCGCTGCCGCTCGGACTCCACCTCGGCCTCGACTTCGTCCAGACGGCGGAAGGCCCGTCGACGCTCGGCCTCCAGACGCGTGATCTCCGGCTGGGCCTGCTGCTGTGCCGCGACCGTCTCAGCCAGTTCAGCGCGTCGGCGGGCCGCTCGTGTGTCGCGCCGGATGCCCTCGATCTCGGCCTCAGCGGCGGCAATCCTGTCGTCGGCCCATTGATTGACCTGGGTCTGAACCGCCCTGAAGCGACTGTCGCCTGCCTCGCTGGCCCGGGCCAGCGTTGCCTGCGTGAGCCGGTCAGCGTCGGCCGCGAGCCGATCCGCGGGTAGGGATGGCGGGTCTTCGTGCAGCACCTCGCCGGAGACATCCATGAGTCGCTGGGAGAGTTCCTGGTCGATGTTCTCGCCATCGTCGGTCATCGCGGTGAAGAGCAGGAACTCCTCGCGCGCATCGCTCTCCCGGGTGAGTTTGTCCAGCCGCAGCCAGCCGCTCCTGCCGACGAGGGGCTTGAGCATGCTGATCCTGCGGTCATACCCGGACACGTCGAAGCGGACGGTCACGACAGGGAGCACCTGTGCCTTGGCGCTGGTCATGAGCCACTGCCCGAGCGGGCTGGAAAGTCGGAGCAGATGAGCCTCGGTGGAGACGTACTCGGCCTCCGATCGAACCGCCGAGATGAGACGGTATCGCCCCGCCGCAATGTCCGGCGCGGGGGCCGCCGCAAGGTCGAACTCCAGGCGGCTGTCATCGAACGTGGCCTGCCCGTCGAGCCCCCAGCGCGCCAACCGCCAGAAGCGTTCGCCCACGCGGTCGAGCGCGACCTGTGCACTCTGACCCCGGAGCTTGAGCCGCTCGTGAACATCCGCATCGAAGTGCTCGAAGAGCTGCTGCTGTGCCTGCGTCATCTTCTGCGAGATCGTGCCCTCCAGTTCCCGCTGGAGCGCATCGAATGCGCGGTTGATCTCCTCCTCCGTACGACATGACTTGAGGATATCGAGGACGCGCTTCTCGAAGTCGACACCCTCCTCGATCGCGCCAAGGACCTCGTCACTCGCGCCGAACAGCCCGTCGAACAGGCTGAACTTCTGCTGGAGCAGATCCTGTACTCGGCGGTCGGCCAGGTTGTCCTGCGAAAGAAAGTTGACGACGACGACGTCGTGCTGCTGGCCGTATCGGTGGCATCGCCCGATGCGCTGCTCGATGCGTTGCGGGTTCCAGGGAAGATCGTAGTTGACGACGAGTGAGCAGAACTGAAGGTTGACCCCCTCGGCGGCGGCCTCGGTGGCAAGCAGGATCTCCGCGTGGTCACGGAACTCCTCGATCAGCGCCGACCGGATGTCTACGGCCTTCGAGCCGGTCAACTTGTCTGTTCCCGCGTGCTTCCGGGTGAACCGTTCGTAGGCCTGCCTGGCGCTCGGATGGGTGTTCGAACCGTTGAAGGTGACCACCTTGCCCGCGTAGCCATTCGACTCGAGGAACGCCGCCAGGAACGCCTGCGTCCTGCGGCTCTCGGTGAAGATCAGCGCCTTGCGCTTCGCGCCGAGTTCCCTGAGTCGGTCGAATGCGACCGCAAGCGCCTTGAGGAGGGCCTTCGACTTGCTGTCGATTCCGATCTTCTCAGCGCGGGTGATGAGTGATTCGATCTGGGCCAGCTCGGTCGCCAGAAGCCGGCCCTCGACGACCCGGCCCGTGCCGTTCGATGCACTGTCCGACCCATCCAACTGCTCGACGAGTGCGTCGATGTCCAGATCCTCGTCCTCGACAAGGGCCTCCACGAGATCGTCCTCAGAGCCCTCGGGCAGGCCGTCCCTCAGCGCGATCAGGCGATTGCGCATCGTGCCAAGGGTGCTTGCGAGCGCCTGGGGAGAGGAGGCGAGTGTCTTGAAGAGGATCATCTCGATGAGTTGGCGCTGGCGCTGCGGAAACGCGAAACTGATGTCCCGCGTCATGAAGTCCATCACGTCCTGGTGAAGCGCCTTCTCTTCATCCGTCTGCGGGAACGGATGCGTCATCGCCTGGCGCTTCTTGTAGTTGATGTAGGAGCAGTCCCTTCGCAGTGTGCGCTTGCACACCTGAGAGAGTCGCGCCCTCAGTCCGGCAAGATCCCCACCGGCGCTGCAGTAGCGGGACTGAAACGCACTCCGGTCACCGAAGACATGGTCACCGATCAGCCAGCCCAGCCCGTACAGCTCCAGCAGGCTGTTCTGAAGAGGCGTTGCCGTGAGCAGCAGCTTCTGCCGCAACTCAAAGGCCCATCGCACGTCCTGTCCGCCCCGTCGACTCGGCTGGTAGGCGTTGCGAAGTTTGTGGGCCTCGTCCATGACCACGAGGTCGAACGGTATGGCCCGAAGATCATTCTTCATCCGCGCCGCGAAGCCGTAAGAGATGACGATGATCCTGCCGCAGTCGAAGGGGTCGGACTGCCCGTCGGCACGCATCTGACTCCACACGCGACGATCCAGTACGACGGCGGGGAGAGTGAACTTCTCTGCCAATTCCGACTGCCACTGCTTCCGGATGTGTGCGGGGCACACGACGATGAGGCGGCGCCGCCGCTCGGCCCAGCGCTGGCACAGAACAAGGCCCGCCTCGATGGTCTTTCCGAGTCCCACCTCATCCGCGAGGATGACGCCGCTGCGGAGCGGGTTCGAGATGGCGAACAGGGCTGCTTCAACCTGGTGTGGATTGAGGTCGACCTTCGAGTCGAAGAGTGTCGTGGACAGCCGGTCCATTTCCCCGACCGCGCCGAGACGGGTGAGTTCGTGGGCGTAGAAACAGGCTTGATGCGGCGCGATGTTCGTCACGCCTTGCCTCCACGTGATCCGTCAATCCATCGATCGGTCCGCGCCACCCGGCACCGCCGAGACCACCAGGCCCCCACCCACCCACGTCGGCGCGCACCACCCCCCCCTCCACCCCCCACCAACCCGGACCGCCACAAAGCGCGCAGAGCGGTCCACTGTCGCCGGATCACACCCACACCCGGCATGTAAGTTGATCCCGCCCCCCCCGTCAACCACGCGCCGCGCCAGCGCACCAGCCGGCCAGCAACCCAGCGAGCAAGCCAGCGCACCAGCCAGCAAGCACGGCCGCGAGCAAGCCAGCGCACCCGGCACTCCGCCCCCCCTGGCCGCGGGCGCCGGCCACCACCACTGCCGCCGCTGCACCAGGCCTCTGCGTTCCGTTGTCACCCTCCGCCGGCCGCGCCCGCGGCTGTGACGGTGACCCGCACGCGCGCGGAGCAGCCTGCCCGGCCCGCGATCGACGTGCCGCCGATCAGCCGTGGCGCCAGAGCGATTGCGCTCTGCGCCCCGCCTTCCGCGGGCACGCGCCTGCAGGATTTCATCGAGATTCCGGCGGACTGCAGGGACATGCGCACGGTCGATCGCCCGATCGTGACCGCGCGGCCAGGTGGCTCAGACCCAGTGGCTGAGGAGGACGAGCAGATCGGACCCGCCCACGGTGCCGTCTCCGGTCAGGTCCGCCGGGCAGTCGCCCGGGTCGCCGCACGAACCCCACTGGCTGAGCAGGATCAGCAGGTCCGCGGCACCGATCATGCCATCACCGTTGAGGTCGCCCGGAATGCCGGGCGGCCGGGACTCGAAGACGCCGAGATCGACGATGGCGGCCGAGTCGCCGTTGCCGTCCACGACGCGAGCGCCGCCATCGAGGTCGACGATCGCCTCCGGCGGTACGGCGGCGTTCGATCCGGCGTCGATGCAGGGCGAGCCGTCGAGCAGATGCACGTCACCCGCGCCGAGGCCCGACAGGAGCGGATCGTCGTCGAAGCAGTCGGGGAAGTGCTCGGGATCCGGGGGATCCTCCCCCGCCTCGCCGATCAGCATGTTCTGGATGCAGGAGAAGCGCGCCCCGGCGCCCTTGATCTGCGATGTGCCGACCATGCCGTCCTGGTCCGTGTTCGCCCAGAGGATGCCGTTGACGACATCGGCGTCGGCGGACTGCATGAAGCGCAGTCCGCCGCCCTTCTTCGCGGAGTTCTGCACCACGGTGCAGTTGATCACCTGGACGAGCGTGCCGGTGAATGCACTGGCCCCGATGGCCCCGCCAAGCCCGCCCCAGCCGCCCTGCTGGGCCTGGTACTCCGGCGCCTGGTTGAGACGGAAGAGGCTGTTGACGATGCGCGCATCGCGCCAGGTCCAGATCGCGCCGCCTGCATTCGAACGATTGCCGATGAAGCGGGAACGGTTCACGGTCAGTGCACCGCCCATGTGATGGATCGCGCCGCCGTAGCCACCGGCGGTGCTTCCGCTGGGGTAGAAGTTCTCGGCCACATTGGACTGGAACGTGCTGTGTTCGACCACGAGATCGACGTCGAACCCGGTGGCGATGGCGCCGCCGGCCGCCTCCGGCGTGCTGCCGATGCTCCGGTTCTCCGTGAACACGCAGTCGCGGACAGCCACCGCCGCCGGGCCGGCCGCGTAGATCCCCGCGCCCTGGCCGAGGTGGACCCAGTTCTGTATGAAGGCACAGTCGATGAACGTCGGATCGGCGTCATGGACGTACACGCCGCCGCCGTGTCCGAAGGCCGCGAGGTTGCGCAGGAAGGTGCAGTTCCGGATGGTCGGTCCGCCGCCCACGACCATCAGCCCGCCGCCCGCGCTGCTCGTGGCGCGACCGGCGGTGATGGTGAATCCGTCCAGGATGGCCGTCGCGTCGGCATCCTGCGCGGTGAGAACGTGCAGCGAGTTCGGCGTGTGGATGTTCCATCCGCTGTACCACACCGGGTTCCCGTAGACGTCATCGTCACCGACGTCCCCGGACAGGATGGTCTCGTGGGCGATCCAGTCGCGCTGGTCCCTGGATGATTCTCCGCCGGCGAATCCGCCGTAGATCGCCAGGCCGCTGCGCAGCTGGAAGCTGGATCCGATGTCGTCCGGCGCCGCGGGGACATAGCGACCCCGGGCGACCCAGATCTCCGTGATCGTCGCGCCGGGTTCGCCGGCGAGCGCGAGCGCCTCTCGCAGGCCGGGCAGGGCATTCGCCCAGTCCGACCCGTCGCCGCCGGGCGCATTGGCGGCATCGACGAACAGCGTCCCGCCGCCGGCGGCGGCCGCGGTCGCCACACACATCGCCAGTGCCCCCGCCGCGGCCACGCGGCCGCCCGGCCGCGTCGGCCGGGCGCCGGCATATCCGAACGTGGATATCCAATGGACGAGACCGGTGCGGTTTCGACCGGACGGTACGCAGGGCTGGATCACGGTTTTCCCCGAGGCTCCGGGCATCGTTCGTGCAGGCGTCACGCCGCACCTGTCTCGGACCTCGGTGTAGGGTACTCCCTGAACCGGCCGCCGGCCACGCCGATCTGCGATCGTCTGCAGATCCGCGGAGTCGCCCCGTCACCCGCCCGCGCCGGACCCACCCTCCCCCGACACCACCGCGCGGTAGTTCGCGCGGAAGGCGGCCGTGGCCACGCGGCGCAGCGCGTCGCGGCCGCCCAGTTCCGGGTGCCACAGTGCCGCGTCGCGCCAGCCGCCGCGGAGCCAGCCCTGGCGGACGGGCTCCAGCGCCGCGGTGTCGTCCAGGTCGAAGCGGGCGCCCTCCGGGCCGGCGACGACCGGCATCGCGTCGAACCGCCGCAGCAGGTTGCGCAGCTCCGGGTCGCGCACGTCGTCTGCCAGGACCAGCCCGCGCGCATCGTGCGGCCAGGCGGGATGGTCGACCAGGCGCCGCCAGGCGCGCCGCAGGTCGCCGTGGGCGTCGATCGCCATGGCGGCGAAGAGCGGTCCCACGAAGTCGCGCAGGCCCGGGTACGGATGGCGCGGCGGCCGGGCGGTGGCGTAGGGATCGATCGGGTCGATCAGGCGCGCCGCGTGCCGCTGCGCGAAGCCGCCGCGGATCGGCAGCCGCCGCAGTTCGAACCGCGCGGGCCCCGGCGGCTCGCCCGCGTCGTCGCGCCGGAACTGCCAGAGCGCCTGGCCTTCCTCGCTGATCGTGAACTCGATGAAGCGGCGTGCCAGGACCGGGTCCGGCGCGCCGCGCAGCAGGGAGATCGGATCCGGATCGATCGGGGAGCCGTCCGGCGCGACGAAGTCCATGCGCCCGGGCGCACCGGCATCGGTCACGGACTGCACCTGGAAACGCCCGTAGAAATCGATCGAGAGTCCGGCCGCGGCATCGGCGGCGGCGACATCCGCCGGCGGCTTCAGGCTGCTTCCGGAGAACTCGCGCGCGTTCGCCGCCAGGCGGCGCAGGATCGCCCAGCCGCGCGTCCAGCCCTCGTCTTCCAGGATCGACGTGAACGCGGTGGCGATGGATCCCGACTGCAGCGGATTCACCAGTGCCAGCCGACCGGCGTACGCGGGGTGCGCCAGGTCGGCCCACGTGGTCGGGTCGGGACGGCCGAGCCGCGCCACCGCTTCGCGGTTGAAGACGATGCCGAAGCCGGAGAGCGCCGTGCCGAACCAGTACCCGTCGGCGTCGAAGAGACGCGTCCCGGCCAGCCAGCCGTCGCCGTACACCTCGTCGAGCAGCCCCTGCTCCAGCGCGACCGGGGCGGTGATCGGCTCGCGTCGCCCGTCGACCACGATGCCCTCGCGCAGCAGCGCGTGCTCGCGCGTCCCGCCGCCGAAGATGAGATCCGCGCTCCCGCCGGGCTCGCGCCCGGACTCGTGTGCGCGCCGGTGCTCCGCCTCCAGCATCCGCCGGATCTCCACCGTGCCGCCGGGGACCAGCCAGACGATGGACGCCGGTTCCCCGTGCACGCGCTCATGCCAGCGCTGGAACGCCCGCCCGAACTCGAAGCGGATCTGCTCGTTGTGCGGGGTCAGGATGACGAGCCGGCGGCCCCCCGCCGCGCGCGGCGATTCGTCCGTGCGCAGCAGCAGCGGCCCGGCAACGAGCAGGAGGAAGAGCAGGAACGGGATCGCGCGACTCATCCCGCCACCGCCAGCGCCTGCGTGACCTCGTCGGCCAGCGCCGTCGCCGCCTGGTGGATCGCGGCCCGGACATCGGGCGCTTCCGGCGCGGCGTAGAGCACGGAGCGGCTGGCCGTGACGACCGCCCCGGTGATACCGCGCAGGAAGCACGCGCGGATCTCGGCGCCGCCCGCGCCCTGCGCGCCGTAGCCCGGCACCAGGAAGATCGCGTGGGGCATCCGCGCCCGCAGGCGCGCCGCATCCTCCGGGCGCGTCGCACCGACGACGGCGCCGACCGCGCCGAAGCCGCCCGACCGGTCGCCGCGCGTGGCCATCGCCAGGCGTTCCACCTCGTCCGCCACCGCCTCCGCGACCGTCCGGCCGTCGGCCAGCGGGAGTGCCTGGATCGCATCGCCCGAGGGATTGCTCGTGCGGACCAGCGCGAACGCGCCCAGGCCCGCGTCGACGAACGGCCGGATGCCCTCGTCGCCCAGGTAGGGACTCACGGTGACCCAGTGGGCACCGAGCGACACGGCGGCCGCCGCGTAGTGCGCGGTCGAGAGGCCGATGTCGCCGCGCTTCGCGTCCAGGATGACGATCAGCCCGAGCGCCCGGGCCTCGGCGATCAGCCGCGCCATGACCGCGAACCCCGCGGCGCCGTAGCGCTCAAAGCACGCCGACTGGACCTTGACGCAGGGGACGGCGGGTGCGACCGCCTCGATCACCGCCCGGCTGAAGGCCTCGATCCCGCGCACCGGGTCGTCGCCCGCGGCCGACCGGATCGGCGCGGGCAGGCGCTCGGCCACGGGGTCCAGGCCGACGCAGACTGGCGCGCCGACGCGCTCGACGGCGGCGGTCAGGCACGATGCCGGGTCAGGATGCCTGGGCCGGGACGCATGCACCGCGGCACTGTACCAGCCGCTGCCGGCTCCGGCGATGACGCGGGGCGCGGGTGTTTTCCGTCGTACGCTGTAGAATCGCGCCCGGGCAGCGCATGCGACCACGCCACATCGATCTCAAGCGCGACGAGCGGCTTCTCATCGAATGGGAGGACGGCTCCCGCAGCACGTGGCCCATCGCATGGCTGCGCCGGATGTCGCCGTCGGCGGACATGCGCGAACTCCGCGAAGAGATGGCGCGGAATCCGCTCGCGGTCCTGCCGGCATCGATGGCCGCCGGCCCGGTGACGGCGATCGACGCCGAACTCGTCGGAACCTACGCGCTCCGCATCCGCTTCTCCGACGGCCACGACACGGGGATCTACACCTGGGCGTATCTCCGGAGCATCGAGGCGCCGGCCGCGCCCGATGCCGCACCGCTGCCGCGCGGAGCGCCGCCGAGATGACCCGTCGCCCGTGGACTGCGGAGGACGGCGCGCGGATCGACCGCAGGCACCCGCGCGGTGCAGGGGGACGCCGATGCATGTCGCCCTGATGCTCGATGCGGACCGCATGCGGGAGGAACTTCCGCTGCTCAACCGTCTTGTCGTGGGTCTCATGGCCGAGGGCATCCGCGTCACGCGGCTCGTCCCGGAAGGCCCGGTCGATGAGTTCCGTGAACAGGACGAGGCGCGCATCGCCCTGACGCGCCGGATCGAGATCCCGGGCCAGTCGATCCCCTGGCTGACGCGCTGGCGCGCGGAGCGCATCGCCGAGCAGCTGGAGCGCGATCCGCCTGACTGCCTGCTCCTGTCCGCCACGGATCACCTGCCCCTGGCCGCGCGGCTGGCGGCGCGGCTGGAGATCCCGCTCGCGATGGAGGTCTGGGAGGCGCGCCAGGCGATGCACCCGCCGTCGCGCCGCCGGGTCGACCGCGTTTCGGCGTTCATCGCGCGCGGCGGACGGCTCGCGGAGACGCTTCGCGGCCGCGTCGATCCGGGCCTCGTCGCATGCGTTCCACTGGGCGTGGCGATTCCCGCCGAGCCCGCGCAGCCGCTGCCCGAGGACGGGCGGACGCTGGCGGTCGCCGCCGTCGGCCTGGGCGAGGACGTGCCGGCGTATGTCGCCATGCTCGCGGGACTGGCGCGGTTTCTCCGGGAGTCCGATCTCGCGGTCAACGTCTTTCTCGAACTCAGGGACCGGCACGATCGCGAGATCTGGCGCGAGGTGCGGCGCCATGACCTGCTCGGCGCCGTCTCCACGTTCCAGCACGCCGCGGCCCACCGCACGCTGCTCACCGCGTGCGACCTGCTGCTCGTCCCGGAGCGCTCGGGCGTGCTTCGCTCGATTCTCCTGGAGGTGATGGTCCGGGGCGTCCCGGTCATCGCGGGCCTGGACCCGTTCCAGGATGCACTCATCGCCGACGAGACCGCCCTCCTGATCGAGGCACCGGAGCCGGACGGCTGGCATGCGGCCCTGCTCCGGATCACCGGGGATCGCGCCGCGGCGCGGGCGCTCGGCGCGCGCGGCCGGGACCACGTCCAGGCGCATCACGGTTCGACGCAGCAGATCGAGCAGCTGGCCGGGGTGCTCCGTCTGCTGCGCAGCGGCGGGTCGTGGCGACTGGACGACCAGTGAACCGGCGCCCGGGAGTCCCGGCTCGCGGCCCCGGCGTTCATGCCTCCCGGGCGCCGGCGCCGCCCTTCGAAGGACGACTGCACAATCTGTCAAGAGTTCAGGCCGGCCTTGCCGAAGAGCAGGCGCGGGGATCCTCGCCCCGGATCGACTCATGCTGCTTTCTCCCCTCCGCCCCGCTGGCCACCTCGGTGGTCCAGCGGGGTTTTTTCACGTCGCCGAGTACCATCCGGCATGGCCCTCGTGCGGCGTCCACTCGACCAGCGACCGGTGATCGGGATCACCCTCGGCGATCCGATGGGGATCGGCCCGGAGATCATCCTCCGCGCCCTCGCCGAGCCGGAGATCCGCCGCCTCGGGCGTTTCACGATCTACGGCATCAACACGCAGCTCACGCATGACGCGGAGCGCGCCGCCATCGAACCGTTCTGGTACCGCGTGCCGGCGGAGTCCCCCCGCGCCATGGAGCCGATGACCGAGCCGGTCGTGGTCCTGGACCACACCGGGTTCGACCTGCCGGCGTGGGGCGAGCGCTCGTCGTCGCGGATCGGCGGGCTGGCGTCGAAGGCGTTCGTCGAGAGCGCCATCACCGATCTCCAGCGCGACGCCGATCATCCGCGGCACCTGGACGCCGTCGTGACGGCGCCCATCAGCAAGACCTCGTGGCAGATGGCGGGGTATGCCTGGCCCGGGCACACGGAACTCTTCGCGCACCGCTTCCGCGCGCAGCCCAGCGCGATGATGTTCGTCTCCCCGAAACTGCGCGTGGTCCTCGCCACCGCGCACATCCCGCTGCTGGAGATCCGCGAGGCGCTCACGATCGGCCGCATCTTCGACCCGATCGACCTGGGCCACCGGGCATGCATGGAACTCGGCATCGCGCGCCCGCGGATCGCCGTCTGCGGCCTGAACCCGCACGCCGGTGAAGGCGGCCGCTTCGGCGACGAGGAAGCGCGCCTCATCTCGCCCGCCATCGAACTGGCGCAGCGCGCGGGCATCGATGCGCGCGGTCCGTTTCCCGCGGACACGATCTTCATCGCCGCCGCCCGCGGCGCCTTCGACCTGGTCGTCGCGATGTACCACGACCAGGGGCTGATCCCGGTGAAGCTGCTGGGCTGGGAGGATGCGGTCAACTGGACGATCGGACTGCCGGTCATCCGGACGAGTCCCGATCACGGCACGGCGTTCGACATCGCCGGCACCGGACAGGCCCGTGCCGGGTCGATGGTCGCCGCGATCCGGCTTGCGTGCGACCTTGCGTCGCAGCGCCGGATCCGCACGTCCGGCGGTCGCACGCAGGCGTGACATCGGCGGCCGTCCCGGGACACGACGCCGTGCCCGATGCCGCGGGATGCACCCCGCATCCCGGGTGAACAGGTCGCCGCACGCTGCCGATATACTCGCCGTTCGCGCCGGGCATCCGCTCGCCGCATCGTCGGAGGGCGCGCCGCGCGGCGTGCCGGCGGCGGAGGCGACGCGGGATGCAGGCCCGGCGACGCACCCGCCATGTCCACCACCACCTTCGCCATGGACGACCTGGTCGCGCTCTGCAAGCGACGCGGGTTCATCTTTCCCGCGAGCGAGATCTACGGCGGCCTGAACGGCTTCTGGGACTTCGGTCCGCTGGGCACGGAACTCAAGAACAACCTGCGCGACGCCTGGTGGCATGACATGGTGCGCTGTCCGCCCGCCGGCCCGGACGGTCATGTCCTGGAGATGGTCGGGGTGGACACCGCGATCATCCAGAACCCGCGCGTGTGGGAGGCCTCCGGACACGTCGGCGGCTTCAACGATCCCATGGTCGACTGCCGCGAGACCAAGGCGCGGTTCCGCGCGGATCACCTGGCGATCTGGGCCATCGTGCGCGCGGCCGACGGAGAGCGCGTCGGGCCGTACTTCGCGTCGGTTGCCGATTGCGTCCATGCGAGCGATGACGAACTCATCGAGCCGCACCGCAAGGCGGTGCAGCAGATCCTCCGCAGGAACGACCTCGAGGGGCCTGCGCACAGGGTCCACCGCGTTCCCGGCGGCATCGCCGATGCCGCGACGCGGGCGGAGACCGTGGGGCCGGGCGCCCGGGAGCGCGGCACGCTCACCGAGCCGCGCATGTTCAACCTGATGTTCCGCACCTTCATCGGTGCGGCCTCCGGCGACGACAACCTGGCGTACCTGCGCCCGGAGACCGCGCAGGGCATCTTCCTGAACTTCAAGAACGTCGTGGACACGTCGCGCGTGCGCGTTCCCTTCGGCATCGCCCAGGTCGGGAAGGCGTTCCGCAATGAGGTCACGCCGCGCAACTACATCTTCCGGTCGCGCGAGTTCGAGCAGATGGAGATCGAATGGTTCTGCGCCCCGTCCGAAGCGCGCACCTGGTACGACTTCTGGTGCGAGACCCGGCGCGCCTGGTGGGGCACCGTCGGACTCGGGACGGCGAACCTCCACCTCCGCCGACACGACGCCGACGAACTGGCGCACTACGCGAAGGACGGATGCGGGACATTCGACATCGAGTACCGCTTTCCGTTCACCGCGCCGGGCTTCGGTGAACTCGAGGGCGTGGCGCATCGGTCCGATTTCGACCTGCGCCAGCACCAGGAGCATGCCCGCACGAAACTGGAGTACTTCGACCAGGAGCGCAACGAGCGCTACGTGCCGCATGTCATCGAGCCGTCCGCGGGCCTCTCCCGCGGCGTCCTTGCACTGCTCTGCGAGGCCTACACGCCGGATCCCGCGCGGCCGAGCGGCGTGTACATGAAGTTCCATCCGCGCGTGGCGCCGATCAAGGCCGGCATCTTCCCGCTGGTCAACAAGGACGGGATGCCGGAGATCGCCGACCGGATGTATGACGCGCTGCGCCGGCGGTTCGCCCTCCAGGTCGATCACAAGCAGGCCATCGGCAAGCGGTACGCCCGGATGGACGAGGCGGGCACACCGTACTGCTTCACGATCGACTCCGACACGCTGGCGGACCAGACCGTGACCGTGCGCCATCGCGACACGCTGCAGCAGGAGCGCATCGGTCTCGACCGGGTCGGCACGTGGCTCGCGGAGCGGATCGACGGCTGACGCCGCGGCCGCCCGGCCGGGTTCCGCGGCCGTGCCCCCGGGCCCGCGCCTCCCTGCCTGTGCTCAGGCGCCCCCCCCGGGGCCACGCCCTGCGGCACCCCGCCGGCGGCACCGTCGCCGGACAGGGCCGAGTACCATCCGCCCTTCACGCGCGGCCCGCCACGGGACACGGCTCCCGGCGCGCGGTCCTCCCGCCGCGCCGGAGGCAGAAACCCCCATGGCATCACCCACGCAGGACTACACGACCATCATCGGGCCGGACGCCGCGATCAAGGGCGAGATCCGCTTCGAGTCTCCGGCCCGGGTGCTGGGTCGCATCGAGGGATCGATCAACAGCACCGCCGCGGTCCTCATCGCCGAGGGCGCCCAGTGCCGCGCGAACATCACGGCGCGCGAGGTGGCCGTCGAGGGCCAGGTGGCCGGCAACATCGAGGTCGACGGACGCGTCGATCTGCGGCCCGGCGGCAGCGTCGAGGGTGACATCACCGCCAGTCGGATGACCATGGCCGAGGGTGCCACGGTGAACGGCCACTTCCGGGTCGGCGTCAGCGGCCAGGGCAAGCCCGCCGCCGCCGCCACCGAAGTCAAGCCCGCGGCCGAGACCGGTGCCGCGACCGGCCGGCCGGGCGCGAACGTCCCCCAGACCGCCGCCGGTCGCAAGTAAGACAGGCGGTCCGCACGGATGGCCAAGGTCCCCGCCGATGGAGCGGTCCGGGGCGGCAGGACCGCGCGGGCGGCCGGCGCCCGCGCCGCGCCGCGCGATCGCGCCGCGGAGCGGGCGGTGTGCTGCTACCTCTGCGGCCGACGTTTCGACGTGCCCGCGCGCGCGATGAGCACCAGCTGCCCCGGCTGCCATCGCGCGATCCGGATCGAGGATGTCGTCGTGCGGACGTACGTCCCCACGCAGGAGATGCAGACGTGCGGCTCCATCGTCGTCGAGCGCAAGGGGCGCGTCGCCGCGCGGCGGATCACTGCGGGCGTTGCCCTGCGCTGCGACGGGACCATCGATGGCGCGGTGGAGTGCACCGGCCCCGTCGTGCTCGGCGCCCACGCGGCGTGGAAGGGTCAGTCGCTGCGCTCGCCCGCGCTGCGCATCGATGACGGCGCCACGCTCATCGGCCACGTCTGTGTCCAGGGCGGTTCCCCACCCGGTGACGCCGACGCCTCCGGCGACGTGCCGGACGCCGCACCGTGACCGGGGCGCGGACGCCCGTCCCCACCCCCGGGCCCGTCGCCGGCAACGCCCCGGCCTGCACCGGCACGCGTGCCGTTCGCGGCGGCCGCCCCCGGCGCCGACGCCGCACGACGATCGATCGCGATCCCGCCTTCGACCGGCGTGTCGACCGGCGCGTCGGCCCGCGCGTCGGCCCGCGCCGCCATCGGCGCCCCGACCTGCGCCGCGAGTGCATCAAGGTCCGCGCGCAGCGCCGCGCGCCCAGGTCCTGACCAGTGGCGGATCGCGGCGCGCGCCGCACGATCGCGCACCGTCGCGATCCAGCGCGCCGCGGCGATCCACTCCTGCACGGCGATGCGCTGCGCGGCGACCGCGTCCCGCCCGCGGTCTCCGGCGGAGTCGTCCGTCACCGCGCACGCCGCGCGGGCCCACGCCGCCGCCGCGTCCCCCGCACACCCCCGGACGCGCTCGGACAGCACGGCGGCGTCGTTCACGCGCCCGAACTGGTCCTGGAACCGGACCAGGCGGCGGACCGCGCGGCCGGTCCCGCGGACGCCCATCGCGCGCATCGCCTCGAGCACGTACCGCAGGCGCTTCGCCGCGAGCCGGGCGCGATGCAGGGCCGCCGTGCCGCCGTCCTCGAGTCCGTGCCGGAACCGCGCGTCGAATCGCGCCATCTCGCGCGGCAGCAGCGTCGCCAGCACCGCGCCGACCGCGGGCGCGGATCCCGTGCGCTCGCCGTCGGCCAGCCGGCGATCGATCTTCCGCGCGATCCGGCGCACGCGCCGGCCCAGGCGCTCCATTCCGGCCGCGCCCGGCAGCGCGTCGGGCGCGGCCGCCGCGATCTCTGCGGCGGCGCGCGCGAGCCCGCGGCGCAGCGGACCCTCTCCGCGCGCGGCGATGCGGGCATGCAGCCACGCGACCTGGACCTGCGCATCCCGCCCCGCGCCGGTCTCCGCGATGCAGGCCCGGATCCGCGCGGCATGGCGCGGCGCGAGTCCGGCCCGAGCCGGCCCCGCCCGAGCCGGCCCCGTTCGAGCCAGCTCCATGTGAGCCAGCACCGACGCGAAGGCGCGGTGCACGTACCGCGCGCGGCGGAGGCCGACCCGGAAGCGATGGATCGCCTCCTCGTCCGCGACCGGTGCACTGCATGCCTTGCGGACGCCGCTGAAGTATCCGTCGAAGACCCGGCGCAGCGCCGCGGACACCGGGCGGGCCTGTCCGCGCGCGCTCATGCGGACGGCGCCTCCGTCACCACGGCGCCGGCGCGAAGCCACCGGTGCACCGACGCCGTCTCCGAGAGATCCGACACCAGGTGATCCGGGCCGCACCGCGCCAGGGTCTCGAGGTCGTGCCGCGGACCTGTCGCCACGGCCAGCGCCCGGCAGCCGTGCGCCCGCGCGCAGGCGATGTCATTCGGGGTGTCACCGATGATGATGACATCCTGCGGCGCGATCGCGCGACCGGCATGCGCGCGGTACCTGCCCATCCCGACCGGCGGAAGATCCTGGCGCACGGCACCGTCGTCGCCGTAGACCGCCACCGGGAACCGGTCGGGATCGAGGCCCGCGGCGCGGAGCTTCAATCGCCCCGTCTCCGGGTAGTTTCCCGTCAGCAGGCCGATCGTCACCCCGGCGTCCGCGGCCAGGGCATCGAGCAGCGCGGTGACACCGGGAAGCGGCCGCACGATGCCGGGCTCCTGCAGGACCTCGGCCAGCCGGAGTCCGTACTGCGCGCGCATCGCGGTTTCCGCCGCCGCCGACCACGGCAGGCCGCTGCGTTCCGCCGCCTGCCGGAAGATGATCGGATCCAGGTTGCCCGCGAAGTCCACGCCGTCCACCGTGTATGCGGCGCCGAACAGGTCCTGCCCCGCCGTGACCATCGCGCGCAGGCCCGCCCCGGAACTGAGCAGGAGCGTTCCGTCCACGTCGAAGAGAACGAGCATTGATCCGCTCCCCGCCGCCCGGGCGCCGCCCGCCGGCGCCCGGCTCATCCCGCCACCGCGGCGCAGACGCGCTGCGCGGCATCGGTCAGGTCCGTCGCCGACTGCATCTGCGGAATGTCGCGCCGCGCGTCCTCCAGGATCCGGCGCGCTGCGTCGACGTTCGTGCCTTCCAGGCGCACGACCAGCGGGACGCGGAAGCCGACCTCCTTCGCCGACGCGACGATGGCGCGGGCGATGCGGTCGCACTGCATGATGCCGCCGAAGATGTTGACGAGCACGCCCCGGACCGCGTCATCCTGGAGGATGATCCGGAACGCCTCCGTGACCGCCTCCTCGGTGGCGCTGCCGCCGACATCCAGGAAGTTCGCCGGATCACCGCCGTGCAGCTTGATGATGTCCATCGTGCTCATCGCCAGCCCGGCGCCGTTCACGAGGCATCCGATGGTGCCGTCCAGCGCCACGTAGGACAGACCGAACTCGTTCGCCCGCAGTTCCGAGGCATTCTCCTCCGCGGGATCGAAGAGACCGGCGACCTTCGGCTGGCGGAAGAGCGCGTTGTCATCGAATGAGAACTTGGCATCGATCGCCAGCACCCGGCCGTCGGGATGCCCTTCCTGCGGCGGCGTCACGATGAGCGGATTGATCTCGACCATGGACGCGTCGAGGCCGACGAAGAGGTTCGCGAGTTTCCTGAACATCGCGGCCGCCTGCGCCACCTGCCGGCCCGTGAACCCGAGCCGGAATGCAAGGTCGCGGGCCGCCCACGGCTCCAGGCCGCCGAGCGGATGGATCGGGACGCGCAGGATGGCGTCGGGCGCACGCGCCGCGACCGCCTCGATCTCCACGCCGCCCTCCGCGGAGGCGATCAGCATGTTCCGGCCGCTGGCGCGATCGAGCGCGACGGCGACGTAGTACTCCCGGACGATGTCCACGGCGGCGGCGACCAGGAGCCGGCGGACATCGAGTCCTTCCGGACCCGTCTGCGGCGAGACCATGCGGTTGCCGAGCATGAAGGCCGCGGCTTCCCGCGCCCCGGACACGGAGTCCACGAGTCGCACGAAGCCCGCCTTGCCCCGGCCGCCGGCGTGCACCTGCGCCTTGATCACGACGCGGCCGGCACCCGCGGACAGCAGCGCGGAGGCCGCCGCCACCGCGTCGTCCACCGTGGTGACCATCTGGCCCGCCGGAACCGGCACCCCCGCGTCCTCCAGAAGCTGCCGGGCCTGGTACTCGTGAATCTTCATCCAAGTCTCCTGCGCCGGCGGTGGCTACAGCCGGCGGTATCGATCGATGATCTTCTTGATCTCGTAGGGGTCCGGGATGTCGTCGACGATGATCTCGATGCCTTCCTGTCCCGCGCTGTCGATGCCGATCGTCCCGGTCCGGAACAGGCGCTGGATGAAGCCCTGCCGGATGTCGACGGAGCGCACGTGGTCGTGCATCACCTCCGTCGAGTGCCGATGCACGATGCCCGACCAGCGGATCGTCCGCTTCGTCGAGATCTCCAGCCGGACCCAGAGCGTCGACACGGTCCACCACCAGAGCCAGGCGATGATCGCGCCGGCGCCCAGGAGCATCCCCGGCCACCGGAGCCAGCCGGGGAGGCCGGAACCGCCCGGAAGGCTGGCGGCGATGGCGAGCGCCACGCCCAGCATGAAGAGGACCGCAAGCGCCATGAACCGGAACGGATGCGCCCGGAACATCGCCGGCCGGACCGTGCACAGGTGCTGCTCGGGTATCGGGCCGGCCGCGCCGGCCCCCGCCGCCCCAGCGGCCCCCGCCGACCGGGGCCCGTCATCGCGCCGCGACCGCGCCGCCTCCGCGTCGGAGCCGCGCGGGACGGTCTGCCGGTCCTGACTCGGGCGCCCATCGCTCATGACAGGAGAGATGATACAGGTCACTTGTCATCCCCGCGTCTGCATCGGAGGATGCTCGACCCGCGCGCGGGGCGCGCCCGGCGCGGCTACCGTGTCGACGGGCACGTCGACACAACCTGCCGTGGCCGGACGGGCGCGTCGCGGGCGGGCAATCACGACCGGCCGATTCCGAAGAAGGCCGCTTCCTGCACGCAACCGCCCCGTCACTCCGCCGGTCGGACCACGGATCGTCCGGCATCCGTCGCCTGATCGGAGATCCCCCGCGTGAAGCGTCTGCTCATCGTCGCCGGTGTCCTCGTCCTCCTGGTGGCCACCGGCACCTGGCTCGCGGCGACCGACCGGCTCCCCATCTCCTTCAGCCCCGCCCCGCCGGAGCCGCTCGCGGTGCTCATCGAGCAGGCGAAGGAGGCGAGCCTGATCGAGAGCGTGCAGGCACCCGGCCGGATCGAGCCGTTCACCGTCGTCAAGATCCAGGCCGAGGTCTCGGCCCGCGTGATGGAACTCGGGGCGCGCGAAGGCATGCCGGTCCGGCGCGGCGACGTCGTCTGCCGCCTGGACAGCCGTGAACTGGAGGCGTCGCTGGCACTCGCGCGGGCGCGGCGCGACGGGGAGATGTTCCGGCTGCGCGCCGATCAGCGCCGGCTCGACGGACTGGCGACGAATCTCGAGTTCGCGAAACGGGAACTCGAGCGGCGGCGTGCCCTCCACGCCAGCGGCGATGTCCCGGACCGGGAACTCGATACGGCGATCGAGCGCAGCCGCGATCTCGAAACGACGATCGAATCGACGACCTTCGCCATCTCCGTCGCGGAGAGCGCCATCGCCGCCGCCGAGGCGGAGATCCGGCGGGCGGAGACCGCGCTCGACGCCACGACGATCCGCTCTCCGATCGACGGAAGGCTGGTCACGCTCAACGTCGAGGAAGGGGAAGTCGTCACGGGGAGCACCCAGAATCCCGGGACGGTGATCATGGTGATCGCCGACTTCTCACGCATGCTGATGCACGCGGAGATCGCCGAGAGCGACGTCGCACGCCTCGCGGGCGGCCAGACCGCCCTGATCCGCATCAACGCGTACCCGGACGATGTCTTCACCGGACGCGTCCGCGAGATCGCGGTGCGCGGGACGGACGTGCCCGGCGGCGTGCCGTGGTTCCGCACCGAGATCGAACTCGACATGGCCGGCGCGCCGCGACTCATCGAGCGGGCCGGGCTGCTCGCCAACGTGGACATCGAAATCGCCTCCCATGCGGGCATCGTGGTTCCATACCAGGCGATCCTCGTCCGGCCGATCGACGACCTCCCGGAGAGCGTCCGGAACCACGAGTTCATCGACCCGACGCGGACGCGCACGGAGCTCGTCGCGCGCGTCGTGAACGGCCGGACGACGCTGACGCCGGTCCGCGCCGGGCCGAGCGACCTCTCGCACCGCATCGTGCACGCCGGGCTCACGGCGGACGACCTGGTGGTGACCGGGCCGTTCAAGGTCCTGGAGACGATCGGACACGATCAGCCCGTCCGACGCCGCGGCGACGTCGAGGCGCCGGCGAAGGACGAGCCGTCCGCCGTCCAGGTGGTCGGCGGATGATCATCCGCACGCGTCGAGTCACCAAGGTCTACCGCGTCGGCGTGGAGCGGATCGACGCCCTGCGCGGCGTCGACCTGGAGATCCGGCGCGGCGAGTTCGTCGCGATCATGGGCTCCTCCGGCTCCGGGAAGAGCACGCTCATGAACATCCTCGGATGTCTCGACCGGCCGACCGAGGGTGCGTACGAACTGGAGGGGCGCAACGTGGCGCGGATGAACGCCCGGGAACTGGCGATCGTCCGCGGCGAGCGCGTCGGCTTCGTGTTCCAGTCGTTCGAGCTTCTCGCGCGCTCGACCGCGCTGGCGAACGTGGAACTCCCCCTGATCTACGCGCGCGGCTGGCGCCAGGCGCTCCAGCGCCGCCGCCTCGCCCGCGCCGCGCTGGAGCACGTGGGCCTCGCGGACCGGATGCGCCACCGTCCCAGCCAGCTGTCCGGCGGTCAGCGGCAGCGCGTCGCGATCGCCCGCGCGATTCTCAACCGGCCGTCGCTGCTCCTCGCGGACGAACCCACCGGCAACCTGGACTCGAAGACGACGACGGAGATCCTGACGCTCTTCCGCCGGCTCAACGCCGACGGCCAGACCATCGTCATCGTCACCCATGAGGATGAAGTTGCCGGCTGGTGCGACCGGATCGTCCGCCTGAGCGACGGACTGATCTACTCCGATCTCCCCCGCGAGCAGGATCCGGAGTGGGGCGCGTGGGCGGAGCGGCGCCGCGCGCTGGAAGCGCTGGATGCGCGGAACGCGCGCGTGCCTTCGACGACCGGCGGACCACGGCCCGCCTCGGCGCCGACGGCGCCGGGAGGAGGCGACGCCTGATGCCCGGACCGTTCTTCATCCTCCGGATGATCCGCCTGGCCCTCGGCCAGATCTGGGCGAACAAGCTGCGCTCGATGCTGACCACGATCGGGATCGTGATCGGCGTCGCGTCCGTCACCGCCGTCGTCGCCGCGCTGACGGGGCTCCGTTCCACCGTGCTGGACGAGGTGCAGATGTTCGGCGCGAACAAGCTCTTCGTCTTCCCCAGCCGGCCGGACGGCGTTCCGGCCAACCGGTTCCCCTGGGAGCGGATCCGGATCTCCCGCGCGGAGGCGGAGGCGATCGCCGGTCACTGTCCCTCCATCCGGCGCGTCACGCCGATCCTGCCGTTCGGCGCATCGATCGAGTTCCAGGGGCGCAGCCGCGCGGGCGTCGAGGTCCGCGGTATCTGGCCCGACTGGCACGAGGTTGAACGGCGCCGCGTCCTGATGGGGCGTCCGTTCGTGCCCGCCGACGAGGATGACGCGAAGCCGGTCTGTCTCGTCAACGAGGAGGCCATCCGCGAACTGGACCTGCCGCGCGATCCGACGGGATCGGCGATTCTCATCGCCAATCGGCGCTTCATCATCGTCGGCGTCGTCGAGACGCTCCAGGCCACCGTGATCAACCGCGGCGAGACCGCCTCCGAGGTCTTCGTGCCGCTCGCGACCGCCGCGCGGCTCCAGGGCATCCGGCCGTTCATGTACCTGATCGCGCAGACGCATTCCCCCGAACTGGCCGAGGATGCGAAGGCGGAGGTCCGTTACGTGATGCGCAACCTGCGCCGACTGGGGCCCGAGGACCCCGACACGTTCCGGATCAGCGCCATCGACCAGTTCATCGAGCAGTTCCGGAGCATTTCGGCGGGCATCACCGCCATCGCGGGCGGCATCGTGGCGATCTCGCTCCTCGTCGGCGGGATCGGCATCATGAACATCATGCTCGTCAGCGTCTCCGAGCGCACGCGCGAGATCGGCCTGCGGAAGGCGGTCGGCGCCACGCCGCTGGCGATCCTCCTGCAGTTCCTCACGGAGGCGATCACGCTCTCGGTGCTCGGCGGACTCGCCGGGCTGGGCCTCGGCGCCCTGCTGACCTGGCTGATGACGATCCCGGAGAAGGGCCTGCCCAGCGCCTCGATCCCGACCTGGGCCGTCATCATGGCGCTTGCGTTCAGCGGCGGTGTCGGCGTGCTCTTCGGCATCTTCCCGGCGCTGAAGGCCGCACGTCTCGACCCGATCGTGGCGCTCCGTCACGAATGAGCCGGCCGGCCCGACCCGCTTCCACCCGGATACCCGTTCCATGTCGATGATCTCCGACGCACCGCGCCGCCCGACCCGCCTCACGTCCGCCGGCCGGCACGCGCTGCTGGTCGGCGCCGCGTGCCTCCTTCCGGCCGGCTGTGCCCGCCTCTTCGACCTCGATGAACCGCTGCCGGATCGCGCCGGTCCCGCGCGGCTCCGCGCCATCGAGCCCATCGACTTCACGCGGGTGCCGCAGCGCCCATCGATCCCCGCGAACCCGGTCGCCGCGCCCGCGGGCACGCCGGACACGAGCGATCCACCCGCGGCCCGGTCCGCGCCCGCCCGGATGGAACTGGCGCTCGCCGACGTGCGCGCCCTGGCGCTGTCGAACAACCTGGACCTGCGCGTGGCGCTCGTGTCGCCGGAGATCGCGCGGGCCGCCCTGGACGAGGAGAGCGCCCGCTTCGAGGCGGTCTTCGGCGCCTCGGCACGGTGGTCGCGCAGCGACTTCCCCGTGGCGCTCGGGACCGAGGGAAGCCGCAACGACTCGCGCACGCTGGACACCCGGCTGACCGTGCCGCTGCGGACCGGCGGGAGTTTCTCCCTGGTGCTGCCGGTCAGCCGGAGCGGCACGAACAACCCCTTCTCCCTGCTGGATCCGGCGTACCGCGCCTCGCTGCGCGCCATCGCGGCCCAGCCGCTGCTGCGCGGCGGCGGCGTTGCGACGGCAACCGCCGGCATCCGCATCGCGCGCCGCGAGGAGGCGATCACCTCGGCCCGCACCCGGCTGGAGATCCTGCGCGTCCTCGCCGCCGCCGACCGGTCCTACTGGGCCCTCTTCGGCGCGCAGCAGCGCAGCGAGATCGCGCTGCGCCAGTACGAACTCGCCGCCGCCCAGCTCGAGCGCGCGCGGCGGCGCGTGGCGGCGGGCGATGCGCCGGAGATCGAAGTGCTGCGCGCGGAGACCGGCCTGGCCACACGGACCGAGGCGATCATCGTCGCGGAGAACGACCGCCGGCGGCGTCAGCGCGAACTGAAACGACTGATGAACATGCCCGGCGTGGGCCTCGATACCGCCACGGACCTGCTGCTGCACTCGGTCCCGGACCCGATGGACCTGGATCCGGATCCCGCCGCGCTCGTGGCGCTGGCCGAAGCGGGACGGATGGAACTGCTGGAGATCGAACTCCAGCTTGCCGTCGACCGGATCCGGCAGGAACTGGCGCGCAATCAGCGCCTTCCCCTGCTGGACCTCGAGGCCTCGTACGGCCTCTCCGGACTCGGCGGGGCGCTGGAGGACGCGTTCGATCCGATCCCGCGCAGCCAGTTCGACGACTGGTCCGTGGGCCTCCGCGCGGAGATCCCGATCGGAGGCAACGAGGCCGGGCGCGCCCGCGAGCGGTCGGTGGCGCTCTCGCGCCTGCAGCGCCTGGCGACGCGCGACGCGCGACGTCAGCTCATCGAGCAGGAGATCCACGACGCGATCGACCGCCTGCGGGAGTCGTGGCAGCGCATTCTCGCCGCGGGCGAGGAGCGGACGCTGGCAGCGCGGACGCTGGACGCCGAGCGACGGCAGTTCGACGTGGGCCTGCGCACCAGCACGGACGTGCTCGACGCCGCGGCGCGCCTCGCGGAGGCCGAGGGACGCGAGACGAATGCGCTCGTCGAGCACGAGATCGCGCAGATCGACCTGGCCCTGGCGACGGGCACCCTCCTGGGCCGGTCGCGCGTGACCTGGGAGCCCGCCGTTCCGCCGGATCATCCCTGAGGTGCGGCGCCGTGGCCCCGGATGGTCCCGGCGGCCCGACCGGCACGACCGCACTGAAGTCCGGCGCGGATCCGGCCGATGGCGAGCGGGGACTTCCCGACCGCCATGAACAGAACCGACGCCACACAGGAGCCGCCCCTGCGCGGAACCATCGGGCAGCGCGTTGCGGGCCGGTGGGTGCTCGGATCACTGGCCGGGCTGCTCCTGGCGCTGGGCATCTTTCACATGCTGACGCCCCGGCTTCCCGATCCCGGGCCCCGGCTGGTGATCGCGGCGCTGCTCGGCTGGATCGGCACGCTCGGCCTGGCTCCCTGGGTGGATCACGTCCGGCTCTCCGTGCATGACCATGCCCTGCGACGCCTCACCCGCGCGCTCGCCACCGGGCGCGCCGCGGAAGCGCAGGGAGAGTCGGTGTCGTTTGACCGGCTGATCGACCACGCCACGGAGGAGGCGGATCCGACCGTCATCCAGCTGGCACGCGAGATCACCGCGGCCCTGCATGACGTGCACCAGTCCCGTTCCGCCACGCGGCGGCTCGAGCGCACGATGCACGACGAGATCCGGCGCGAGACCGATCGCGCCACGCGCCGCCTGCGCCGCGAGGCGACCACGGATCCACTGACGGGCCTTGCCAACCGGCGGGGCATGGAGGCGGCGTTCGAGCGACTGTGCGGCGGACCGCCGCTGACGGCGATGGCGATCGACCTGGACGGCTTCAAGCCGCTCAACGACACCGTCGGACACGAAGCCGGCGATGCCTGCCTGCGGGCGGTCGGCGATCTCCTTCGCTCGGCCCTGCGACGCGAGGACTTCCCGGTGCGCCTGGGCGGCGACGAGTTCCTTGTCCTGATGCCGGGCGCCGGGCGCGAGACGGCGCAGCGCGTCGGCGAGCGACTGCGCCACCTGCTCGCTCAGGTCTCCTGGCCGTACGCACCCGCACCGCGCCCCACGCTCAGCATCGGGATCGCGACACCCCTGCCGGGCGAGCGCACGGACCCGGTCGATCTCATCCGCCGGGCGGACGAGGCGCTCTACACCGCGAAGCGCACCGGGCGCAATCGCGTGGTCGCGGCGTGATCATCGACGGCACGCGCGCCGCCCGCGATCATGCGCCTCCGGCGCCCCGGGACTCCCGCTCGCGGATGTAGGCGCGCAGTCGCGCCTCCTCGGCCTCATCCAGTCGACCGTCGCCGTCGGCATCGAATCGCCGGAACAGCGCCCGCTCTTCGTCGGTCCGGGGCACGAGGCCGCCGCCCTGGTCGGGGGTCGTACCGCCCCGCGCGCCGCCGAGCAGCGGCCCCAGCGACCGCACCGCGTCCGCGGGGAGCACCTGTCGCAGTGCCTCCAGCAGGTCCTGCTCGAAGGCCCGGCGCGATGCGAATGCACTGCGGACGCCCTCCGAGTCGCCCGGCGCGCCGCCCGCGGCGAGCCCCTCCGCCAGCGCGGCCGGCTCCTGCTCGATGATGCGTGCCTTCAGCAGGGCATCGAGGTCGCGCCGGCCCGACTCGTACTGCTCCAGGATGCGCGTGATCGCCGGATCGACGGCCTCGGCCCCGGCGAAGTGCCGGCGCACGCCGTCCATGACCCGCTGCGCCGCCGTCGGCCGGACGACGCGCGGGAAGACGAGCTCACCGAAGATGCGGTGCGCTTCGGCCGCGGCCTCGGGCTCGAGCTGGTCGACGAATGCGGCGAACGACTCCAGCTGCACGTCGCGCACGCCGCGGTGCGCGTCCGCGAGGCGATAGGCGACCCTGCGGACCTCGTCCGCGCGGCCCGCGCCGCGCGCGGCCGCAACGGCGGCCGGGAAGGCCTCGATCGCCTGCTGGCGCGCCGACAGCGCGCCGTCGAGCCGGCGCTCGTAGGTCTCCAGGAGGCTGGTGACGACGTCACGCCGTCGCTCCGGCACGGGCAGCCGTGCCGCGAGCGCGAGCAGGTCCAGCGATTCACCGGCAAGCCGTCCGTGGATCAGCCCGCGCTCGCGCCGGATGCGTCGTTCCACGTCCGGCCACTTCGCGCGCTGCGCCTCGGTCAGCGTGACGCGGACCTCATGCATGAAGCGGTCGCGCAGCGCCCGCTTCTGAACCGCCCACTCGGCGGCGATCCGCTCCATCGCCGCCAGTGCGTCGCGCAGTTCCGCGTCGCGTGCAGGGGCGGGACCGATCTCCGCGATCGCCTCGCGCAGTTCGGCGAGTCGTTCCTCGATCTCCTCCTGGAGCCGCGCCTGCTCGATCGGATCCTCCGAGCGCGCCAGGCGCCGGCGCAGATCCGCGATGGTCGCGCCGATCTGCGCCTCGAGCCGGGCGACCTGATCGTGATCCGCGTCGCCGGCGCCCGCGGCGGGCCGGATCTCGGCGATCCGGCGCATGAGGTCGCGCCGTCCCTCGGTGAACCGGCGCGTGTAGTCATCGAAGAGCAGTTCGATCACGGGAACCTGCTCCTCGGTGAGTTCCAGCAGGTGGCGCATCGCCTGCAGGTCGCCGCGGACGATGTCCGGAAGCAGCGCCTCCTGCACCATGCGCGGCGGTTCGTATCCCTGCCCCCGCGCCGTCGGCCCGGTCCACGCGGCGAACAGCAGGAGCACGGGGATCGCAAGGCCGGCGGCCCGGCAGGTCGGACGACGGATCACGCGGATGCACGGGTTCACGATGAAGACTCCGGGGCGCCAGCGGGCGCGGGACGGTGCTCGACCGGCGCGGCCGGGGCGCGATCAACAACGACGGGCGGGGTGGGATCATGCGAGCGGGCATGGTGCTCCCGCCTCGCCCACTCCGCGAGGAAGAGGGCGGATGCCACGGCGACATTGAGCGACGGCACGTTTCCGGACATGGGAATGCAGGCCGTCTGATCGCATCGCGCCATCGCCTCCGCGGAGAGCCCATGGGCCTCGGACCCGAAGACGAACGCCACGCCCGGCCGCGGCGCCGTTCCATTCCGGCCGGATCCGGGACCCGCGGGAACCCGCGGGCCGCCGGTGGCACCGCCGCCGCGCGCGCCCGCCTCCCAGAGCGGCACCGCCTCCGGCGTGACTTCCGCCCCGATGATCGCGCAGCCCCACTCCGCCCGCAGGCGGTCCAGCGCGGCGGGCCACGGGTCCGCGATCGCCCACGGCACGGACAGCGTGTGGCCGACGGAGACGCGCAGCGCCTTGCGGTACAGCGGATCGCAGCAGTCCGGATCCAGCACGATGCCGTCCGCGCCGAACGCCGCCGCGTTGCGGAAGAGCGCGCCCATGTTGTCGACGTTGGTCACGCCCTCCGCCACCAGGAGGCGCAGACCCGACCGCCCCCGCAGGTGTCCGAGCGCGGCGTCGAGCGTCAGCGCGTGCGGCCCGGGCCGGTGGCCCAGCGCCAGGACGCCGCGATGGATGTGGAATCCCGCCAGGTGCGTCATCACGTCGAGCGGGGCGCCATAGATCGGCACGTGATCGGGCAGTGCCGCAAGCCGGTCGACCAGCCGCTCGAGGTGCGGGGGCGTCATCAGGACCGCCGCCACCGCGTCCGGCGTGTCGAGGAGACGCGTGACGACCAGTTCCGACTCCGCCATGAAGTGCCGGTCGCGACCGCGGAGATCGCGATCCCGGACGTCGCGGAAGCCATCCAGTCGCGCATCATCGGCCTCGACGATGATGGTCACCCGGTCCGACAGCGCCCCGGGATCGGCGATGCGGCTGGGCGATGGGACCTGCGGACACGCCATCGTGCGCATGATAGGGATCGCGTGACAGGCCGATCAGGCGGCCGCGCCGACGGCGATCGGCGCCTCCGCGCGACGCCCCGGTCGGCGGCGGTCGGCGCCGGCGCCGCCGCGCGAGCGGTACGCTCGTCGCGATGTCCGCCGACCCGCCAGCGTCCCCGCACGACCTGTCCTCGCGCCTCCCCGAGGCGTTCCGGAGCGCGCTCGTGCAGACCGGCCTCGCCGCGCCCGAGGCGCCCTGCACCATGCATCCCGCGCCCGACCTGACGGCGCGCGGCCGGACCGGGCATCTCTCCCGCGTCTTCTCGGAGGCGACCGCGCCCCCGGGCGCGGTGCCGATCGCCCTCGTCAAGGAGACGCCCCGGGGCCCGCATCGCGAACGCGCCGAGCGCGAGCGCTGGTGCCTCGCGACCCTGCCGCCTTTCCTGGAGGCGACGCCGCCGCTGCGCATGCCCGCGCTGCTCGCCGCGGACGAGACCGGCGACGGCGCGCTGCGCCTGCTCCTGCCCTGGCTTCCGGGACGATCGCGCTCGATCGGCGACGGCTGCACGACCGACGACGCCGCGCAGGTCCTTGCGGCACTCGCGTCGATGCACCGGGCCTGGCGCGCGCCCGCGCGGCAGGCGCTGCTCTCCCCCCTCCCGGTCTGGGGCGACGGTGAACGGGGCGCCGCGCGCCCGCATCAGCGGCGTGCCGACCGATTCCGCGGTCGCCTGCCGCGCTTCCTCGCGCGCTACGCGCATGCGATGCCGCCCGGCCTGGCCGATCGCCTGGTGCGACTGGCCGATCGCTTCGAGGGACTGCTCTCCATCGCCGACCGATGGCCGCGCACCCTGGTCCACGGCGACGTCCACCTGGAGAACCTGCTCCTGCCGGACGGGCGAGCGCAGCCGGTCGCGCTGCTCGACTGGCAGTCGGCGAGCCGGGGAAGCGGACTCGTCGACGCCGTGCGATTCCTGGTCGAATCGCTGCACGACGGCGGCGCCGCGCCGCCGCGCCTGAGTCCGCTGCTCTGCGCGTGGGCCGAGGATGCCGAGGAGCCCGGCGGCGCAGCGGGTGCGCTGGATCGCGCGGACGCGGCGATCGACCTGGTGCTCGCCGGCTTCGTCAGCGGGTACGCCGGACCGCAGACCGCGCCGCCGCCGCCGCCGGACCCTGTGCTGGAGCGCCTGCTCGGGGCGGACCGCATGGGCGCGCTGGTGCCGTAGAGGGTCGATACCGTCGGGCACGCTCCGCGCCGCGCGGCGACCGGGGATGCGGCTGAGCGCCTGTCGGCGCATCGCGCCCGGCCGCCGTGGACGCGCTCACCGGATGCGCCGCGCGACGTCCATGTCGTCGTTCGCAAAGTGCACCGACGCATCGCGCACCGTGCACACCACCCGCGCGGTGCGGCCGGCGGCGTCGATCGCCAGGATCTCCCACGTGCCCGGGGACAGGCGGACGTGATCGAACGGCGCAGAGACCGGGGCGCCGTCCACGAACCATCGCACCGGTCGATCCGCGCGCAGCGGGATCCGGGCCCACGGCAGGGGCACCGTCGTGACCGCCGCGGCGCCGGGCACGCTGTCCGGCATCGATCGCGCCAGGTGCACGCTGTCGGGCGCCGGCTCCAGGATGCGGACCGCCGCCGCGCGGGCCGCCGACGCCGCGTGCGCCGCGTCGCGCACGAGCATGAGCGGACGGCCGGGCGTCCACGCCGGCGGCTCGTCCGCCCGCGCCGCCGTCCGCGCGACGCCGCCCAGGCGCGGGTCCTCCAGCAGCCGCTCGACGGCCGGCGCGGCTACGCGCGCGCCGGTCAGGATCGGATCACCGCCGCCGGCGGGACGACCGACCCATGCGCCGACGACCACGCGATCGTTCCACCCCAAGGCCCATGCATCGACGTGCCCCGCGCTCGTTCCCGTCTTGATCGGCGGCGCGCTGCGCCGCGCCTCGGCCGCATGATCCCCGCGCCGCGACAGGATTGATTCGATCGCCCGGCAGGTGCGCGGGGTGAACGTGCGGGCAACGCGGACCGGCTCAGCGCTGAGGAATCGACCGCCGATCGATTCGCCATCGCGTGGGAAGACCGCGTACGCCTGGACAAGATCGATGAGCCGGACCTCAGCGGCGCCGGTCGCCAGCGCCAGACCGGCCTCCGCCGCGCGCCCCGCCTCGAAGCGCACGCCGCACGACTCCATCGTCGCGATCACCGCCGCGGGCCCGAGTTCCCGGAGGACGGCGATCCACGGCCGATTGAGCGACCGCACCAGCGCGTCGTCCACCGGGACCGACACGCCGCCGGGCGCGTGACCCGCGTCGAGGCGCGTGCGCGGCGCGGATGCAGCGTCGTCCATGTTGGCCGGTCGCCATCCCGCGTAGGCCACGGGATCGTCCGGAAGCGGCGACTGCGGCCCCAGCCGATCGGCCTCGAACGCCGTGGCGGCGATGAACGGCTTCAGCGCCGATCCCGGGCTGCGCCACGCCTCGAAGAGCGGGAGCCATCCCGCCGATCCGTCGTCGGGTCCGGCCGATGTTGCGAGCGCCCGGAAGGCACCGTCATGCCAGTCCATGATCACGATCGCGGCATGCGTTCCATCCGGCAGATCGCGGACGATCCGCATCGCCTCATCGCGCGCCATCGCCTGCATGTCCGGGCGCAGCAGCGATCGGACCGGCTCCCGGCTCCCGATCGACCGGCGGCGCACGGCGGCCGCGGCGACCTCGTGACGGCGCGGCAGGTGCCCCGATGCCAGTCGCACCGGTTCTGCGCCCGCCGCCGCGGCCGTGGCGCCATCGATCATGCCCAGGCGCTGCATGCGCTCCAGGACGCGCGCCCGCCGCCGCAGCGCGGCTTCCGGGAATCGGTCGGGACGCAATCGCTCCGGAGACTGGGGCAGTCCGGCGAGCAGCGCCGCTTCGCCGAGCGTCAGGTCGCACAGGCTCCGGCCGAAATACGTCCACGCCGCCGCCTCCGCGCCGCATCGATTCCCGCCGTACGGCGCGATCGAGAGGTACATCTCCAGCAGGCGCGGCGCGCCGGCATGGTGCTGGAGCCGCAGGGCGCGCAGCGCCTCGCGGACCTTCGCCGTGACCGTGCGCGGCGCGGGATCCAGCATCTTCGCCACCTGCATCGCGATCGTGCTCGCGCCGGAGACGACACCGCGCTGCATGACCAGTTGGGCCAGCGCCCGGGCGGCCGCGAGCGCATCCACGCCCGGATGCCGTCCGAACCGGCCGTCCTCGGCCGCGATCGTCGCGAGCGCGATCCAGGGACCGGCGGCATCGAGCGACACGGGAAGACGCACCTGCCCGTCGTCCGCGCATGCCACCGAGAGGATGCCGCCCTCCGCATCCAGGACGATCGGCGACCACGGCACCGCCTGCCACGCAGGCCGCAGGTCCGTCGTGGCCGCCGGGATGGAGAGCGCCGCCACGACCGCCACGATGGTGGCGGCGCAGCCGGGCGCGGAGAGCCGCGACCCGCGGCGCCGACGCGCACGGATCATCCTTCCACGCCCTCGATCACCACGTGACCCTCCGCCGCGATCCACGCGGACGTCTCCGGCTCATACATGCACGAGGCCTCCGCGCCGGGGACGGCGAATCGGCCGGAAACGATCGCGCGCATCGTGTATCGCATCCGGCGCGGCGCATCGCCGCCCGGCGGCGCGGTCGCGAAGAGGATCACGCGATCGTCGTGCATCTCCGCGCGATCGGCGCCCGGGACCCGCACACCGTCCGACGGCAGCGTGGCCGCGAGTCCCGGATGCTCGACGGCGAACCCGCCCGGCAGCAGGTCGACGATCGCCACGTCGCTGCGGGCGCGATCATCCGGGGCGGCGAGTTCGATCTCGACCGTGATCGTGTCGCCCAGCCGGACACGCCCGCCCGGCCCCAGATCCGATCCGTCCTCGCGGCGCCAGGTGCGCCGCAGCCGGAGCCCGGCGTCGGCCTCTGCGGATCGTGCCGTGTGACCGGTCGCCGGCCCGCGGAACCGGTGCACGATGGTGACGGCCTCTGCGTCGCGCGCCGGCAGCGCGATCTGCACGGTCGCGTGCGGCGGCGCCGGGATCCGCACCGTCTTCGCGCCCACCGGAACCTCGGACGGCGGGCCGTCGTCCACGCGGACGACCACCGCAGCGGGCGACGCGCGACGCGGCCCGTCGTCCGCCGTCACGGCCGGAGCGCCGAGCGCCTCGACGATGGCGGCGGCATCCAGCGTGGAGCACGGCCGCGCCGCGGCGGTGCCCAGCGCGGCCACGAGGGCCGCGATCCGGTCCGGATCGTGCTGCAGACGGCGCAGCAGCAGGAGCAGCGCCGCGTCGCGCGTGACCGGCGACGCGAACCGGCGCGTACCCGCGTCCGCGCGGCGCGCCGCGACCGCGCGATCGGCCAGCGACACCGCCAGCGCGTGCATTCCGCCCGCCAGCGCCGCCCGTCCGAGCAGGACCAGCGATTCCGCGTCCAGGGCCTCCGCCCGCTCCGCGACGACGCGCACCCAGGTCGGGTCGGGCGCGCCCAGTCCGGCCAGCGCGTCGAGCGCATCGGTCCGGATCGCATCGTGCGCCGATCCCGTCGGGCGCACCAGTTCGGCGCGGAGCGCCCGCACCAGTCCCGCGTGCAGGTCCGCGTACGGACCGGATCCGTCCGGTGATCCGTCCGGTGATCCGTCCGGCGGTCCGCCACGCCCGTGCGGCGCCCGTCGAAGCGCCTGCGCGACGGCGCCGGCGACCAGCCGCGTGACGCGCACGCGCTCGTCCGGACCGGCGTCGCCGCCGGGCCAGAGCGCGAACGCGCCGTCCGGTCGCTGCATGCCGGCCAGCCGCTCCAGCGCCGCGTCGATCAGCGGCGCCACCCGCGCCGCCTCGGACGGTCGCGCCGCGCGCACCGCCAGCAGACCGCGCAGGCGCGCCGCGGTCTGTTCGGCGCATCCGTACGGATACTCGATGAGCGACTCCACCAGGCGCTCGAGATCCGGTGCCGCGCCGCGCCCGATCTCCACGACCCGGCCTGCACCGCCTTGATCCGGACAGGCCTGATCCGGGCCGATCGGATCCAGCCGGATCACCGCGCCCGGCGCGCCGGCCCGGTGCTCCACGACCTCGACCATCGGCATCGCGGACCGCACGACGACGCGCTCGCGCCGGCGGGCGAGGACTGCACCCGGCGGCGGGGCCTCCGCGGGCGCGCTCTCCCCGCCCGCGCGCACGGTGAAGTCCACCTCGTGCGTGCCTGCCCCCGCGGCGCGCAGATCGAACCACAGCACGTGCTCCTCGCCGGGCATCAGCGTGAGGCGCTGCGCGCCGCCCGGGATCGTGCGATCGTCCGGGTCGCGACGCGCCGCGGCCCGGCGCACCAGCACCAGTCCCGCGCCGGCCGTCGCCTCCACGTCCAGCGTCATCGGGACCGGGGACCGGCCGATGAGGCGCAGCGCCAGGCTCGCGTCATCGCCCGGTGCCATGGCGGACGGCACGGTCGCTTCCAGGAGCACCGGGACATCCGCCCCGACGGATGCGTTCGCGGCGCCGCAGCGCTCGCCGGACGCGGCCACCGCGAAGAGCCGCACGCGCCCGACGCTCTGCGGCATCGGCAGCGCGAAGGTCGTGGCTTCGCCCGCCGCCACCGTCACGGTCTCCTGCCACGTGATCCGCCCTTCCGCGGGGACCAGGGCGGCGGGTCCGCGCCGACCGCGCATGACCTGGTCTCCGCCGATGCGGTCGACGCGGTGCAGCCCGGTGTGATCGGGAAGCAGGCGCGCCCGCGCGTCGTGGTGCCGCACCGTGTGACGGCGCGCGCCCAGGAAGTGTGCACAGGGATCCGGGATGGTCCACGGCGCCGCCAGCACGATGCCCTCGTCCACGGCCCAGAGATGGACCGCCACCGTCTCCTCCACCGAGGGATCGCCCGCGCGCACGGTGATCGACACGCGCTCTCCGGGCACCGCGGTGACCGGCGGCGTCACCGTCAGCGGCAGCGTGCGCGGCGCTCGGTCCAGGCGGAGTCGCCGCGCGGCGACCGCGCGAGGCGCCTCCCAGCGTGGTCGGGACGCGTCCACGCCGCGGACGAGCAGCGCGCTGAGCACGACATCGCCGCGGAGCGTGATCGGGATCGACATCTCCACCTCCGAGGCGCCGGCCGGGAGCGCCGTCACCTGCGCATGCCGGACCCGGTCATCCTCCAGCGTGAAGAGCGCGGTACCCGCAAACGGCGCCCGCACCAGCAGGCGCGCCGTGGTCCCGGGTGCCGGAAGAGGATCCAGCAGGACGACCTCGATGGCGTCGGCGCCGCTTTCCGACGACTCCGCCTCGACCATCGCGTCCCCGGCGCCATTCGGCGGCGCGATCTCGACGCGGAACGACGTCGCAGACCCCGCCCCGCCCGCCCGGAGCGAGACGATGTGCGAGCCCTCCGGCAGGGGCGGGAGATCCGCCAGGAAGATGTCCGGCGCGACCTCGGAGGCGCGCACCTCCAGCAGCGTCTCGGCCACGCGCTCTCGCCGGATGTCGCGCCGCCAGACGGCCCGTTCGTCCTGGAGTTCCAGTCGCCACGAAGACACCAGCCGGTCGACCGTGCAGGCGAGCGCGCCCGGTGGCGGCAGCGACGATGCATCCACGGCGTCCCGCGCGCCCGGCATCAGGACGCCGCGCACCGTCCAGCCCTCGCCCGACCGGCCGCTCGTCCGCACCGGGTCGATGCCGAGCAGCACGTCATCCACGGCAGGCGCGCGCAGGCGACAGGACCCGGCCTGCGAACGGCCCCCGCTCTCCTGCACGGTCGCGGTCACCACCGCCACCTCTCCCGGCTCGAGCGCCTCGAGCGGCCATCCCCCCTCCCACGCGCCATCGTCATCGAGTCGACCCTCGATCCCGGGCAGGCGCCGCACCACCGCGGCACCGGGGTCGCGCGGCCCGCCGCCGGGCGGCGCGGTGAGCGCCGCGTCGTCCTCGCCGAAGAGAAACCGCGCCCGGCCCGGCACGACCGGTCGCTCGCGGCGCACCTCGGCCGTGAGTCGTACGGCGAGTCCCCGGGCGGCGAGCCCCGCGACCCGCGTGGCGCGCACGCGCACCGCGCCCGGACGCGCGGTGACCGGCTCCACGGACACCATCATCGCGCGGGGCACGAACGGCTCGATCGGCGCGTCGAGCCGCGCGAGGATGTGTTCGCTGCCCGGAAGCCGCACCACGACCTCGTGCACGCCGGTCGCGCCGGCGGGATGGGTCGGCAGCGCCGCGTGGAAGAACCCGTGCAGCGCGGCGCGCGCCTCGGTGCGCACGCGGCGGACGACGCGCCCCGTCGGATCACGGAGTTCGACGTCCAGGGGCAGGCGATCGTCCATGCCATCCTGCGCCGCAGCATGCGGCGCGTGGCCCGCCCCGGCGCGCCCCGCGAGCATCGGCGGAAGCGCGCCGTGCGCATCGCGCACCACGCCGGTCAGGTACACCGTCTCGCCGGGCCGGTGCACGCCGCGCTCTGCGTAGAGAAAGACATCGAGTCCCCTCGGCACCACCCGGCCCGGCTCGCCCGGGCGGTCGTCCTCGACCGGAGGCGGCGCTCCACCGCGCTCGATCGGCAGCACCGCGCACGCCCCGTCGTGCCGGACCAGCATGCTCACGATCGGGCCATCCGGGTGCGCGGCCGGTACCGGCAGGCGCACGCACCCCGATGCGTCGGTGCCGCCGGTCGCCACCGTCCGGCCGGCACGGCCCAGCAGGTGGACCTCGGCGCCGTCGACCGGCTGCCCGCGCCCGATGGACGTGACCCACACGAAGGCGTCCTCCGCGCCGATCCGGATGACCGGCGCGAGATCGCTCAGCGCCACCGTCGCCGTCGCGGACCGCCACGCCGTGCGCTCATCGCTCACGCGCACCACGAAGAGGCCGCGCGCGTCATCCCCGGCAAGTCCGCCGAGATCGAGTCGCGTCCGCAGGCGCGCATGGGGCTGCCATCCGTCCGCGTTCCCGATCACCGCGTGCACGGCGTCATGCACCACGCGACCCGCATCGTCGGCGCGCAGGCCGCGCAGGAACGCGGGCAGCAGGTCCTCGTGCAGCCGGATGACCCGGACGCGCACGCGCGGGACGTCGATCGACTCCAGCACGATCGAGCGCAGGCCACCCGGCGCCAGCGTGCCCGACCCGCCCGGCAGCGCCACCTCGGGCGACGGCGGATCGATGACGGCCGTGACGCGCGTGTCGGACCCGAGCGCTTCCCCGGTGATGTCCGACAGGCCGGCGGGCAGCGTGATCGTCACGCGGGATCCCGGAGTGAAGCGGCCGCGCAGGTGCAGCCGCGTCCCCTCCGCGGTGAACCGCAGCCCGGGCACGGGCGGGTCCACCGAGATGGCCGACTCCGGGATCGGCGTCGCGAGCGGTCGCGTGAAGCGAAGAACCACGTCCGCCGGTTCGTCCCGCACGGCCACCGCGGGATCGCAGCCCAGAATGGTGAACCGCCCGGGGATCCCGCACGTGATCATGCGGTCCGGGCCCGCCACGCGGAGCGCCCGCGCCGCCGGGCGCGGACAGCGCACCACGTGCACGCGCTCCAGGCCCCTGGTCTGCCACGCCACGCCCGCGATCGCATCGGGCGCCTCACCGCCGTGAAGCGTCACGCGGGATCGCGCCCAGTCGGCGTCGACCGGGCGGTCGAACTCGATGGCGAGCGTCACGAACGCGTCACCGGTGTCACGGATCCGCGCCCCGGTCATGGTCGCCGGAGGCACCTCGGCCCGCGCGTGCGCCGCGCCCGCGTCCGCGTCGCCGCCGGCGCGCACATGCACGGCGAGTCCGGGCGCGGGTGGCGACTCCAGCACGAAGTCCAGGCGCTCCGGCGAGGCCAGGACCCACCGGCCCGGAAGCGGCGGGTCGATCGTCGGCCACGCGTCGCCCCCGGCGGCGCCGGGCACCGCGGTCCCGCCGCGCAGCCACACCGAGAGCCGATCGGGCACGGGACCGCCGTCGGCCGCGGCGAACGCCGCGCGCTCGATCTGCACGCCGTCGACGTGGCGCGCCGGCTGGTCCCGGGGTGCCGTCGCGCCGCGGTCCGAAGCGGCCGGCGCCCGCCCGCCGGGGGCGCGCGCCGCGATCATGCCCGTCACGATCCACCCGGCCGCGTTGACCGCGGCAAGCGTGATCAGCACCGTGAAAGAACGCCGACCGGGGGCCGGACCGTGCCCGGATTCCCCGCCACCACACCGTCCCGCCGTCCGTGTCATGCGACCTCCCTGTCACACGGCGCCGCCGGTCCACCCGGCGGCCGCACGCCCGCGCCGATCCATCAGCGCGCGCACACCGTACCGCGCCGCGCGCCGCGCACCGCCTCCGCGCAGGATCGGCGCGGCGCGACGACGCGTCGCGGGGCGCCGCCTGTTGATGATCGGTGGATGCCGGCACGCCGCGGCGACCCGTTCGCCGCGAGGCTCAATCCGGCCGGGCGTGGTCCCGGATCGGCATGACCACCCCGGGCAGCACCCGCTCGTCGGCCAGGCGCTCCGCGTGACCGGCCAGCGGACCGAACGAGGCGACCAGTTCGTCCAGCGACCGGAACGGCCCGATGCGCCGCACCGTCAGGTAGACGCTGACGATGCCGGCGTCCTCCGCGGCGCCCTCGGCCGGGCGGGTCCGCACCTCGACATACGCGCGCAGTTCCGCCGAGCGCGTCAGCGCGAACCCGATCATCGGCTGCGCGTCCAGGACCTGCTCCCGTTCGCGCTCGACCAGATCGCCGAGCGGCGACCCCGCCAGCAGCGCGTCGAAGACGACGCCGTTGCGGTTCCCGGTGGTCTCGATGTCGAACCCGAAGAGCAGTTCGATGTACTCCACGTCCAGCGGGCTGATGGAGAGGTAGTACGGCGCGGTCTCCAGGATCATGCGATGCAGGCGGTACGCCTCGTCGACCGACTCCGGATTCACCCACCCGCTGCGGATGGCGGTGCGGTTGAGCACCAGCCAGTTGTACTGTCCGTTGCCCTCGGCGCTCTCCAGCGAGAGTTCGTCCGGCGCCCGGCGGAACCGGTCCATCGCGGGAAGTTCCTTCCGGACGCGGTCGAACATGTGCAGCACCGTCTCGCGCGAGGTCGGAAGGTCCAGCTTGAGCGCGACCTTCTGGTTCACGTAGAAGTCCGTGCAGAGCGAAGACAGTCCGTCGATCATGCGGCGGCACCTGTGCCGGGGGCGCCGCGCACGCCGGCTGCCGGTGGACGCAGGTAGGTCATCGTCCGCCAGAGCCACTCCAGCGGGCCCATGCGGAACCGGGAAAGCCAGAGGTTCGCGACGAGGACGAGCAGGAGCCAGATACCGGACGCGATCGGGATGAAGTACGCCCTGGGAATCATGCCGTGCAGGCCGAATCCCCAGTGCAGGACGAGCGCGCAGACCAGCAGCGACTCCGCCAGGTAGACCGTCAGCGCCATGCGCCCCGCGCGCTGGACGGCGACCCGGACCCGGGAGGTCGCCGGCCGCTCCGCCACGATGCCGAGCAGCGCGGCGATGCCGAACGCGATGCCGTACGCCGCGACATCGGCGATCGGGACCGTCACCATGAGCGTCGTCATCGTGCCCAGCGCCCACGGCTGGGCAAGGACATCCGCCGCGGAGAGCGCCAGCCCCGCCGGGAGCGCGATCATCAGCAGCCGGCGCCGCGCGCGACGGCAGCGGTCCGGCGAGAACATGCCGGCCTTCACCATCGCCGCGCCGAGCACGAACATCGCCAGGATGCGCCACCCGTACGAGATCGGCATGATCAGCAGGAACGTTCCCCACGCGACCAGGCGGAACGCCAGCGCGTCGAGGAACGGTCCTTCACGCATCGCGAGCGCCTCGGCCTCCGCGTAGATCGGGGAGGCGGGATTCCACCCGGCGGCGCGGATCGCATCCAGTCCGCGCCGCACCTCCTCGGCGCCGCCCGCGTCGGGGGTCCGGGCGGCGAACGCGTCGTGACCGCCGAACGCCAGGCTGACGATCGCGAAGCACGACATGATCAGCGTGCCGACGAGGGCCACGGCGACGCCGATGATGAGGAGCACCCGCACCGACGGACGGAACGCGAGCAGGATGGCGAGGAGCGTGCCGCAGCACGCGTAGACGAACAGGATGTCGCCCATCCAGAGCAGCGTGACATGCAGCAGTCCGAACAGGGCCAGGCCGGCGAGGCGGCGGAGCGCGAGCCCCACGCCGCTGCGACCATGCGAAGCGGCGCGCGTGAACTGGATCGCCAGGCCCGCGCCGAACAGGAGCGAGAAGAGCGAGATGAACTTCTGCTCGAAGAGGAGTTTCGTGATCCCGGCGGAGAGCCGGTCGGCGAACGGCGCATCGACCAGCGCCGCGGGATCGAACATGTGTCCCAGCGGCAGCGCGAAGAAGAGCATGTTGACGACGAGGATCCCGAAGAGCGCGACGCCCCGGATCAGGTCCATCGACTCCAGTCGCTGACCGGCATCGACCGGTGCCAGCCGCGGCGTCGCGGCGATGTCCGTCGACTGCGGACCGTGACCCGCCCGACCGTCGTCGCCGGTCATCGCAGCCCGTACTCCTTGAGTTTGCGGTACAGCGTCCGCTCCCCGACGCCGAGCAGTTTCGCCGCCTGCTCGCGATTGCCTCCGGTGAGCGCGAGCGTCTGCCGCATCGCCTCCTTCTCCAGCCGGTCGAGGCCGATGCCGGCGAGGCCGCCGGCCGGGAACGGTTCATCACCGTCGTCGCTGCGGATCTCGTCTGGAATGTGGCGGAGATCGATCTCCTCGTCCTCGCATCGCACCAGCATGCCCCGGACGACATTGACCAGTTCGCGGACGTTGCCCGGCCAGCGATAGGCCACCAGGCGCATCATGGCCGGGTCGGTGATCCTCGGGATGGCGCGACCGCTTTCCACGGCCGCGCGCCCCAGGACGTGCCGGACCAGCAGCGGAATGTCCTCCCGCCGCTCGCGCAGCGGCGGGATCTGGATCTCCACGCCGCGGATGCGGAAGTACAGGTCCTCGCGGAACCGCCCCTCGGCCGTCGCCTTGCGGAGATCGCGGTTGGTTGCGCTCACGAACCGCACATCCGTCCGGCGCGACTCGTTGGCCCCGAGACGCACGACCTCGCCCGTCTCCAGCACGCGAAGCAGCTTCGCCTGCATCGAGATCGGCATGTCCCCGATCTCGTCCAGGAAGAGCGTGCCGCCGTCGGCGTACTCGAAGACGCCCTCCCGGTCGCGTTCCGCGCCCGTGAACGCGCCGCGCACATGTCCGAAGAGCTGGTCCTCGATCAGCGTCTCGCTCTGGCCCGCGGCATTGAACGTGACGTACCGCCCCTTCGCCCGCGTGCTGTGGCGGTGAATCGCCGCGGCGACGAGTTCCTTGCCGGTCCCCGATTCCCCGCTCACGAGGACGGAGAGCGGACTGGGCGCCACCTGCCGGATCGCCGCGATCACCTGCCGGATCGCGTGCGAGTCGCCGATGATGCCCTCGAAGCCGTACGCCGCATCCACCTGGCCCCGCAGCGCCTCGTTCTGGTGGCGGAGCAGGACCGTCTCCGCCGCCCGCTGCACCAGGTTCCGGAAAACGTCCAGGTCCAGCGGCTTCTCGATGAAGTCGTACGCCCCGCCCTGGAGCGCGGCCTTGGCCGTCGGCACGTCCCCGTGCGCCGTCACCAGGATCGTCTCGGCGCCGGGCTGGTGCTCGCGCGCCAGCCGCAGGACGGACAGCCCGGCGGTCTCATTCTCCATCACCAGGTCGGTCACGATCACGTCGAACGCCCCGTGCCGGAGTTCATCCTCGGCGGCGGCCAGCGACTCGACGATGGTGCAGATGTGACCCGGCCGGCGCAGCGACTCCGCCATGGCCTCCGCGTGGGCAGGCTCGTCGTCGACGATGAGGACCTGCGCGTGCAGGCCGGACGATCGGGAGGCGCCCGTCATGGGGCGGGGATTCTACCGGGAGCCGTCTCGACGCAATCGTGGAAGCGGCGCCGCGCGCCCGGTCGATAAGATCCGTTCGATGGTCCGGTCAGATCGCCCCGCCGCTTCCGTGTCCCTCTCTCCTACCGCCGTCGCGCCGCGATCCTTCCGGGACGCACCCCGTCCCGGGGACCCGTCACCGGAGCATCCTGCCGTCCTGCCCGACGGATCCACGGCGCCGGCGGCGACCGGCGGGCAGGCGATCGCCGGGTCCGGTCTCTCGAGCCGGCGCGTGCACTGCATCGGGATCGGCGGCTGCGGCGTGAGCGGCCTCGCGCTGCTCCTGCGGAACCTCGGGGCCCGCGTCAGCGGCTCGGATGCATCGGGCGGACCGATGCTCGCGCGGCTGCAGGAGCGCGGGATCCGGTGCTGCGTCGGCCAGGACGCGTCGAATCTCGACGCCGACGTCGATCTCGTCGTTGCCTCGGCGGCGATCCGCGAAGGCAACCCGGAGCTCGTGGAGGCGACGCGGCGCGGGATCCGCGTGGCGGGCTACGCGGAGGCGCTCGGGCTGCTCCAGGCGGAGCGGACCGGCGTCTCGATCGCCGGCACGCACGGGAAGAGCACGACGACCGCGATGCTTGCCCATGTTCTCATCGAGTGCGGACTCGATCCGGGGTTCATCGTCGGCGCCATGTGCGACCAGATCGGGGGCGGCAGCCGCGTCGGCGCGGACCGGATCCCGATCGGTCCGCTCGCCGGTCGCCCGGGGATCCTCGCGGCGGAGGCGTGCGAGTTCGCCCGCTCCTTCCACCATCATCGCCCGACGATCGGCGCCATCCTGAACATCGAGGCGGATCACCTGGACATCTACGGGTCGCTCGATGCCATCATCGAGGCATTCCACGGATTCGCCCGGCTCCTGCCCCCGGCCGCCGCCGGCGGACGCCTGCTGATCGCCGAGGAGGGCGCGCATCGGCGCGAGGTCACCGCGGGCGTCAGCGCGCCGATCGCCACGTTCGGCTTCAGCCCCCAGTCGACCTACCAGGTGGTCACCGACGCGCAGGTCCAGCGCGTGGGCCTGCTTCGGGACGGCGTGTGGCTGGCGCAGTGGACCAATCGGATGCCCGGCGCCCACAACGCGCTCAACGCGGCCGCGGCGGGCATCCTCGCGTCGTGGCTCGGGGCCGGAGGGCTCGGGGCCGGAGGGCTCGGGGCCGGAGGGCTGGGCGCCGGAGACCCCGGGGCCGGCCCGGCGGGCGCGGAGGCGCCGCGACCGTCGGCGGGTCGGTGCGACCGGGCGCTGCGCGTCGACGCACCGCGGGACGACGACGTCGACTGGGAGCGCATCGCGGCCGCCCTCGACGGGTTCACCGGCGTCGAGCGGCGCATGCAGCGGCTGGGAACGCGCCGCATCGCCGGCGGCGCCGTGACGATCTACGACGACTACGGACATCATCCGACCGAGGTGGACGCGACGCTCCGCGCGCTCCGCGCGGCCGAGAAACCGCGCCGTCTCGTCTGCGTGTTCCAGCCCCACCAGCACAGCCGGACCCGGTTCCTGCTGGACGAGTTCGCGCGGAGCTTCTCCGCCGCGGACGTCGTCATCGTCCCGAGCATCTATTTCGTCCGCGACTCGGAGATCGAGCGCGCCTGCGTGAGCGCCGGCGACCTGGTCGACAGGCTTCGCGCCCGCGGCATCATGGCGATGCACATCCACCCGTTCGAGGCCATCGTGGAGCAATTGGAGGTCGTCCTCCGACCCGACGACCTCCTGGTCATCATGGGCGCGGGCCCCGTCGGCCGGATCGCCCACGACTTCATGGCCGCGGCGCCGGGCGCCGTACCGGCCGCCGCGCTGGCCGTCCACTGACCGACCACCGGATCCATGACCGTCACGATGCGCACCAGCCGTTCGAGCCTGCTCTCCGACCTCGACGTCGGCGTCATCCCCGATGCGCCGCTGGGCCCGCTGACCTGGTACGGCATCGGGGGGCGCGCCGACCTGCTGGTCCGACCGCGGACGCTCGACGCGCTCTCCATCCTGGCGCGGCGCTGCCACCTCTCCGGGACACCGCTGCGCGTGCTCGGAAGCGGCGCGAATCTCCTGGTCGCCGATGAAGGCGTGGACGGCATCGTGGTGCGGCTGGATGAGCCCGGGCTCACGGCCGTCCGCTTCGAGGCAGCCGCGGACAGCCGGGTCCGCCTGGTCGCCCCTGCCGGCGCCGACATGGCGCGGACCCTCATGGAAGCCGTGCGACGGGGCCTGGGCGGACTCGAGGCCATGAGCGGGATCCCTGCGTCGATCGGCGGCGCGATCCGCATGAACGCCGGCGGTGCGTTCGGATCGATCGGCGACAGCGTCGAGACCGTCGGCTGCATCGCGCGGACCGGGCAGCGCCTCGTGTACCCCCGGGAGGAGCTGCGATTCGGCTACCGCGAGACGAACATCCGCGACCCGATCATCGCGCACGCCACGTTCCTGCTGTCGCCCGATGATCCGACGCGCATCCGCGAGCGCGTCAAGGAGATCTTCCGGTACAAGAAGTCCACGCAGCCGCTCGCCGAGCATTCGGCGGGCTGCGCCTTCCGGAACCCGATCGACCCGGTCTCCGGGCAGCGCCTCTCCGCCGGCCGGCTCATCGACGAAACCGGACTCAAGGGACTGTCCGTCGGCGGCGCGACGGTCAGCACGGCGCACGCGAACTTCATCACCGTCTCCCCCGGCACATCCAGTCGTGACGTGCTCGACCTGCTGGCCGAGATCCGCCGGCGCGTGCACACGCGCACCGGCATCGGACTCGAGGAGGAGATCACCATCTGGACGAGGACGGCGCCATGACGTCACGACCGCGGGTGCTCGTTCTGATGGGCGGTCCCGACCGCGAACGCGACGTCAGCATGGTCTCGGGCTCCGCCATCGCGGCCGCGCTGGCCGGGTCGGGCGAAGCACAGGTCCGCGCGTGGCGCATCGACGATCCGGACGAATTCGAGCGGGACCTGCCGGGCCTGCTCGAGCGCACCGACGTCGTCTTCCCCGCGCTCCATGGGCGCTGGGGCGAGGGGGGCGGCGCCCAGCGGCTCCTGGAACGGGCCGGGGCGACGTTCGTCGGCACCGCGTCCGGGCCCGCGGCGTGGGCGATGGACAAGGTCCGGACCAAGCGCGCCGTCATCTCCGCCGGCGTACGCACACCGACCTGGAGCGTCCTGGAGCCCGGCGCGCCGTGTCCACTGGGGCCCCCGCTCGTGCTCAAGCCGATCGACGACGGGTCCTCGATCGACCTGCGCATCGCGTTCAGCGCCGCGGAGATCGCCGCCCACCGCGCGGATCTCGAGTCACGCCATCCGCGGCTGCTCGCGGAGCACTATCACGCGGGACGCGAGATCACGGTCGGGATCCTCGAGGGCGAGGTGCTGCCGATCATCGAGATCGTGCCCGAGGTGGGCGTGTACGACTACGCGGCGAAGTACGACCGCAACGACACGCGATACGTCGTGAACCCGGACCTGCCGGCAGGCGTGGCGGAGACGTGCCGTCGAAACGCCCTGACGGCGTGGCGCCTCCTGGGCCTGCGCGATCTTGCGCGGGCGGACTTCATCGTGGATCACACCGGCGCCTGGTTCCTGGAGATCAATACGATGCCCGGCTTCACCGGGCACTCGCTCCTGCCGATGGCAGCGCTCGCCCGCGGAATCGATCCGGCGTCGCTCTGCCTGCGCCTCGTCCGCGCCGCGCTGGCGCGAAGTTCGAACCCGCAGCGGGCCTCCAGCCGATCCAAGGCGACATGGCCGCACGACGCCGCACCGGACGCACGACGCGGACCGGGCTGATCGCGAACATCCGTCACGCGCTGTCCGGGGGATTCACCCGGATCCTTGCATCCGTCCGTCCCGAGCCGGGCATGCTGCGCCGCGCCGCGATGGGTCTCCTGTGGGCCGCGGGCCTGACGGGACTGGTCGTGGCGCTCGGCGCGGGCGTTCCGCGCCTGGAGCAGTCCGTCGGCCGGGCGCGCTGGGTGGCGGCACACGAGTACCACTTCACGCTGGTGCCCGACTGGGTGAATCACGCGCTCCTGGAGTCCCTGGCGCGCTGCGCCGAGGAGGCGACCAGCGGCGATCCGCTGCGCCAGGTCGACCTCGTCGCGATCCGCGATGCCCTGCTCGCGACCGGCTGGTTCGATCGCATCCGGCAGGTCTCGCGCCTCGATGCCCATCGCATCCGCGTGGACGGCGACTTCGCGATCCGCTTCGCCGCGATCCAGGACGCCGACGGCGAGCACGTCGTGGATCCGGGCGGAAAACTCCTGCCCGAGAGCCATCGCACCGCGGGCGGCAGCGGACTCATCGTCATCACGGGTGCGAAGGCGACGCGCCCGGCGCTGCCCGGACGCGCCTGGCCCGGGGTCGAGGTCGAGGCGGCGCTGGCCCTGCTGGCGCGACTCGATGCACCGCCGTGGCGCCAGCAGATCGCCGCCATCGATGTCCGGGCATTCCGCGAGGACGGCACGCTCACCATCGTGACCGAGACCGGGGCGCGGATCGTGTGGGGCTCCCCGCCCGGCCGGGAGTCGAGTTTCGAGATCCTCGCGGAGGACAAGATCCGGATCCTCGATCGGGCCGTCCGTGACTACGGCCGGATCGACTGCGGCTTCATCGGGACGTGGTACTTCCTGCGCGAGGGCTACTTCTCGCGGTAGCGACGCTGACGCACCGGTACACTGCGCGCCTCCCGACGGCGTCCCGGCCCGGGGGGCGACTGCATGATGTCCCTGCCTCACCGCTCGCCGCCCTTCGTCCTGCCGCGTGGCCTCATCCTGCTCGCCGCCCTGTGGCTCGTCGCATCGTGGCTGCGGGCGGTCGGCATCACCCCGCCGCTGCAGGCATCGAGCGCCGGCTACGAGCCGGGCGTGCGCATGCTGCTCCTGCTCATGGCCACGGGGCTGACGATCCTCTGGCCGCTGCTCCGCCTGAGCCAGCCCGCCACGCGGTACCCGTTCCGGCTGGTCCTCACGGACATGATCGTCCTGCTCTGTCTGCTGCAGGTCGTCATCTGGCCGGTGCGACTGCTGACCCGCTGGACGGCGGGGCGCACGCTCGCCATCGACGGCGTCCTGCTCGGCTGGACGCTGATCATCGGCGCGGTCCTCGTCACCGCCGTGCCCAGGCGCCAGTCGCTCGTGCGCGGCGCGGCGATGGCGGCGTGTGCCGCGCTCGCGGTCGTGCCTGCGCTGCTCGGCACCGCGCTGCTCGGACCGGTGACCGGTCCGCTGGTCCTGGCGCGCGGCGGCGGCTCCCCGGTCAGCGCCGATGAGCGGCTCATGATCCAGGTCCTGATGATCGCGGCGATCGCGGCGTGGGCGTGCGCGCTGCTTGCCACCGCATGGCGACGGCCGGGAACGACACCGGACCCACCGCCCCGTGAGCGCGATCACCCGCCGGACAGCGCGGCGCCGCCCCCGGCGCGCGGACACGATGCAGAGTCCCTGGAGAATTCCCGGCATGCCGCGCTCGCCCCGGTCACCTGACACCCTCGCCGAAGCCTCGGCGCTCCAGTTCCGCCGGCTCGTGGAGAGCGTGGGCGTCAAGCGCTTCGCGCCGATCATCGGGCTCTCGGTCCGCCAGGTGAACCGGATCCTCTCCGGCGCCCAGCCGAATCCACTGGAGCGCCTGATCCGGGCGCTGCAGGCGGCCACGCCCGAGGCAGGCGACGGCACTCTCGACTTCCTCTGCGAAGAGATGGGCGGGTACTTCGTGCGCGAGGAAGCGCTGGACCCGGCACGGCTCAACGCGGTCCGCGAGTGCGCCGAGGCCATCGCCGCGATCAGCGACGGCCACGTCAGCGATCTCGATGTGCGCGAAGTGCGCGAGGCGATCTCCGCGCTCGCCGGCCTGCTGCAGGCGGTCAGCCGGGATCGGGGCGAGCCGCGCGCCTGGGGTGGCCCGTGACCACGCAAGCGGCCGTCGCAGGAGCGCCCTGGACCCTGCTGGCCGGAGACGCGTTCGGGCATCTGCGCACGTTGCCCGATGCGGCGTTCGACCTGGTGTACCTCGATCCGCCGTTCGCCACGGGCCGGGCGCGACGGGGCGCCGGCGGCGCATTCGCGGATCCCGCGATCGACCTTGCCGAGTCCCTCCGGCCCAGCGTGCTGGAGATCCGGCGCGTCCTGCGCCCGACCGGTGCCATCCTGCTGCACTGCGACTGGCGCACCTGCCACCGGCTGCGCGTCCTGCTGGACGAGGTGTTCGGCGCCGACCGGCTCATCAACCACCTCATCTGGTCCTACGGGCTGGGCGGCTCGGCGCCGGATCGATTCGCGCGGAAGCACGATGACATCCTGTACTACGCCGCGGGCGCGGAGCACTGGTTCGATCCGCCGCGCATCCCCGCCCGGAGCAGGCGCCTCGCCGGACACACGAAGAAAGCGACCGACGTGCTGGACATTCCCGCGATCAACAACATGGCGCACGAGCGCACGGGATGGCCCACCCAGAAGCCCCTCGCGCTGCTCAGGCTGCTGGTTGAGGCATGCTGTCCGCCAGGCGGCGCGGTGCTCGATCCGTTCTGCGGCAGCGGAACGACACTGGTCGCCGCCGTGGAGCGCGGGTCGAGCGCCACCGGCATCGACCTGAGCAAAGCGGCCCTGCGCATCGCGCGGAGGCGCCTGGTCGGACTCGCAGGCGCGTGAGCACGCGTCCGAGCGGGAATTCCGCGATGCGTGCGCGCACCCCCTGCGCATGCGCGTCCCGAAAGCGCTGGCGTGCACGGTGCCATGCCCGAGCGCATCGTCACGGTCGCGGACTCGTCCATGCCTGCGTGCGCGCGTGCGCGCGCGCTCGCTCGCTCGATGTCATTCAAGGACCGCGGTTGACGTCTGGTCTCCCTGATCACGCGGATTTCCGTACAGGGGGCGCGAGCGCAGGGGGGGCTGAGGCCCCCCCCTGCAACCCCCTTGCGCGCATGAAGGCTGTGGGGGTCAGCCGGCGCGCGAGTGGTGGTGTCCTCGCGCGCTCGGTACGTATGACGACAAAGGCGCGTCCGGCGCGGCACGTCCACGACCGATGCGTTGCGCGCCAGGTCGCGCCCGGGACCGTCCATCCGCGAGGGGGGTTGCAGGGGGGCGCTTCAGCCCCCCTGCGTTCGCGCGTTCAGAGAGCGATGGCGTGTACGGCGCCATGCCCGAGCGCATCGTCAAGATCGCGGACTCGTCCGTGCTCGGGCGCGCGCGCTCGATCGATCGCTCGCTCGATGTCATTCCAGGACCGAGGTTGACCTCGGGTCTCCGTGACCACGAGATTCTCCGTACAGGGGGCGCGAGCGCAGGGGGGGCTGAGGCCCCCCCTGCAACCCCCTTGCGCGCAGGATGGTGGCGGTGGTCAGCCGGCGCGCGAGTGGTGGTGTCTGCGCGCGCCTCGGGTCGCGCCGAGCGGGTCGGTCCCGGGAGGCGATTCTGAGATGCACGGCGCGTCCAGGAACGCCCGGTCGCGAGCCAGGTTGCTCGATGGATCTCTGGCGCGCCCGCACCACCGCGGCCCCCCCAAAAAAGACCCCTGCCGCACGGAGGCCGTGCGGACAAGGGTTGAGGTGAGATCAGGTGGACCGGTCAGCGACGACCACGAAGCGCCACGGCATCGCCCCCGCGCGAGGTCGGGATGAACCGACCCGGCGCAGGATCGACCGGCCAGCCAGGTGAAGGGACGCGATCGGCGCGCGTTCGGCAGCGCCGGGGACGACGGACGCGGACTGCGGTACGACGACCTTGCGGTCGATTCATCTCGCGCTCTCCGATCCGGACGGCCTGTCCTGCGCCGTCCCGTGGTGGTCCCGGCCGCGGCCGAACGACTTCGCCGCACCGAACCGCCCGTCGTCTCTCCACCCTCTGGAGTCCCTTGCGAGGATATCGACCTCAGGCGTGATAACAACCCCCAAGACAGGGACTTCCATCGAGTTTTTTCGGGGCCTTGCCCCCGGGGGCTCCGCGGTGCCGCCCACCGCCCCACCCAGGTACCCGCGCCCGCGGGGATGCCCGGCCGGTCCGGCGTACCCGGCACGCGATCCCCGCAAGGTTCCCGGATTCATGGGACATTCGTCTCCGGACGACGCCCATGCGACCACCGGCCGATCCTGCGACTCCGTCCGCGCCGACGGCGCCACCGGGCGCGCGCGCCGCCGCCCTGTCGCCGGCGGCGCGGCGGGCGCTGTTCGCGCAGCAGGTCGAGCCGTGTCTCCAGCCCCTCTGGTGCATTGCGGCGGCCATCACGAATCGCCCCGCGGACGCAGACAGCATCGTGCAGGAAGCGCTGATGATCGCCCTCGAGAAGTTCGATGCCTTCGACCCCGCCACGAGCATGATGGCATGGCTCTCCACGATCGTGCGGTTCGTCGCGCTGAACGAGCGACGTCGCCTCGGGCGAAGCGCGCAGCGGACCGCCGCCGCACCGGAGGTCGACAGCCTGGCCGCCGAAGACGCGGCCGCGCACCTTCCGATCGACGCCCACGGGCGCCTGCGACCCGACCAGGGCGCCTTCGATGACGCCGTGGTCGCGGCGCTGGACGACCTGGACGAGACCGCGCGCGCGTGTCTGCTGCTTCGCGTCGTCCTCGATCTCCCGTACCGCGCGGTGGCGCTGGCGCTCTCGATCCCGGAAGGAACCGCGATGAGCCATGTGCACCGCGCCCGCGCCGCGCTGCGCATCCGGCTGGCTGACCACGCATCCGGCACGGAGGACTCGGCATGAACCGCCATGATCATGATCATGAGCGCCTCCTCGCGGCCGCCGCCCGTTTCGACGGCGAGTCCCCCGTGACGCAGAACGGCGTCCATCGCGCCGGCGACGACGCGGCGGACACCGATGCGTTTGCCGCCGTGGATGCGGCGCTGCGCCGACGCTTCGCGGTTCCGCGGGACCTGGTGCACCTGCTGCCCGGCGCCCCGGATCCGCAGACGGCGGCCGCACGACACGCGCCGGATCCCGCGGGTCCGGCGCGTGCCGGGACGCCGTCGTCGCCGGCCGCGGCCCGTGCGCCGCGCCACCGCGGGCACCGCCTCGCGCTCGCGGCGCTGCTCATGATGGTGGTCGGCGGCTGGCTGATCGTCCGCGCGCTGCTGCCGGCCCCGCCCGCGCCGTATCACCTGCGGCCCGAGCGCTCCCCCGCTGAACTCCATGCGGCCCTCGTCGACGGAATGCTCACGCCGGACTGGATCTGCCGGGACGACGCGGAGTTCCGCGAGGCCTTCGCGCGCCGCCTCGGCGCCGGGCTCGTCCCGCGCCTGGGTGCCCCGGGGATCGCGCTCACCGGCATCGCCTTCACGCCGTCCCTCTCGCCGCGGACCGTCGCGATCCTCGGGCGCGTCGGCGATGTCCCGGTGCTCGTCCTGGTCGATCGACTGGAGCGTGACCCGGCCCCGGCGCCGCCGCCCGCGCCGCTGCGGCACCACCGGATCGAGGTAGGGCCCCTCGTCCTCTACGAGATCTCGGCGCTGCCGACCGCGATGATCGCCCCCGGACTCGCCCTCGACGATCCCGACGCCCGCGTCCCGGAGGACGGCCGATGACCCCGCGTGCACCGCGCCGCCGGCGGGCGTTCTCGCTCGTGGAACTCCTGACCGTCGTCGGCATCCTGACGCTCCTGGCGGGTCTCACGGTCACGGTCGCGACGGCGCTGGCGCGACGCGGTGAAGTGGAGCGGACGCGACGGACGCTCGAGATCCTGGACCTGGCGCTCCGCGAGTGGGAGCAGCACGCCGAACGACGACTCTCCCGCGGCCCGGACGCGGCGTTCGACCTTCGTTCGGACACGCAGTTCATCTTCGTGACGACGGAGATGCTCCAGGTGATGCGCCGGGTCCCCGCCGTGCGCGCCCTGCTGGCCACGATCGACCCCGGCGCCGTCTACACGTACGAGTCCCACGTCTATCCGCCGTGGATCCGCGACTACCTGGAGGAACTGGAACTGGCGCGGTTCGTCGGCGGGATCGCCGTGCTGGACGCATGGGGAACGCCGATCTACGCGACCCATCCGGGCGAACCGCGCCGCGCGGGCATGGCCGGTCCGTTCGACGAGGACGGCACCGAGCGGACACCGAATGAGGCGCTCTTCGGCATCGCGCAGCAGCGCCGGACGTTCTTCGTGTCCGCGGGACCGGATGGCCGCTTCGGCCTGCCCCAGGAGTTCCCAGGCCTGAGCGGCTATGCGCTCACGGTCGCCCTCCGGCGCGCGCGCGAGGACAACCTCCACCACCCGTACACGCCGGAGATTCCCTGAGCGCGCCGCGCGCAAGCGGGCGGGCGATCGCTGCCGCGACCGCCCGCCCGCCTGTTCATCGGCAGGTGTGCCCGACCGTCAGCCGGCAGGCGTCACCAGCGCCCGGACCTCCGTGCGCAGCCGCTCCTCCTGGCCCTCGCCGAACCCGACGAACACCTTCGCCACGGTGCCGTCCGGCGCGATGATGAACATCGTCGGGATGCCTGAGACCCGGTAGGCGCTGACGACCTCGTTCTCGAAGTCGATGAGCGTCGGGAAGCGGAAGGCCCGCTCCTTCCAGAACCCGCCCACCAGTTCGAGTCGCTTCTCCCGGTCCTCGGCGTTCTCCCACACGTTGACCGCGTAGACCGACACCGGCAGCCCCTCGGCGCGGGCCCAGTCCGCGAACGCGGCGACCTTCGGAAGCGCCTGGATGCACGGGCCGCACCAGGTGGCCCAGAAATCGAGCACGACCACGCGACCGCGGAGTGCCGACAGCGTGACCGCGTCGCCGTCCAGCGCGGTCAGCGTGAAGTCCGGCGCCGAGGATCCGATCTCGAGCGGCGGATCCTGGAACTCGTCCATGGAGGCGATCCGCGTGCGCTCACCGGCCTCGAAGACGATCAGGCCGTCGGCGGAGTCGTGGAGCGTCCGCTCGAACGTCGCGCGGATCTCGAACTTCACCTCCGGCGGCGCGCCCGCCGGCTGCATCGTCGCCTCGATGCCGACCGGAAGCCCCGTCCGACCGTCCAGCCGGACCGTCGCTGATCCGGCGGGCGATGACAGCGTGACGCGTTCCAGGTCACGGCCATCGACCGTGACGCGCTCGATCGCGGTCACGCGCGACTCGGGAAGCAGGCCCATCGCCAGTCCGTCCGACCAGGTCTCCTTCGCTTCGCCGCCACGGATGTAGACGCCCACGGGAACGAAGTACGCCGACCCGATCGTCCCGTTGAGCGCGGCCACGAGGCCCGCGGTGAGCGGCTGGGCAAGGTACCTGGTGGAGTCGGGAATCTCGAAGTGGAATTGACCGCCCAGCGCCGTCGCGATGAACTGATCGGTGATCGCCACCCGCGCATCCCGGCCGGCGCCGAGTCGCGCCTCGACCGTGTAGACGCTCATGCCGGGCGTCTCCTCCGGATGATCGGGGTCGGCCTCGCCGGCACCCGGCATCCGGATCTCGACCCGGATCTTCTCCGTCATCGCGGCCGCCTCTCGATAGGCGTGCGACATGCGCTCGAACATCGCGGCTGCCTTCGCGCCGATGTCGTCCTGCCCCGCGGTTGCCTGTGCCGGGTCGGCATGCGGTGCGGCGGCGGTCAGGCCGGTCAGGGAACACGCGGCCATTGCGGCCGCGACGAGTGAACGGGTGATCAGCATATGAGGGACTTCCAGGGTGTGATCGGGTCGGCGAGGGGTGAGACGCTCGCCCGCGTCGCCGACGACCGGCACGGGCAGGATGGACAGGCGCGCATCGGAGGGGGTGAGCCGGACGGCACGGTCGCGCTCACACCGTGGCCGACACGCGGGCCGGCGCGGGCACCGCGGCCGACCCGAGACCGAAGGCGTCGTGGACGGCGGCAAGCGCCTCCGCGCCGCGCTCCTTCGGGACGATGCAGGAGATCTTGATTTCCGACGTCGTGATGTTCGCGATGCGGATCCCGGCGGCTGCCAGCGACTCGAACATCGTCGCCGCGACACCCGTGTGCGTCCGCATGCCGACGCCCACCACGGACACCTTGGCGAGCCCGACCTCGACCGAGACGCCCCCGATGGCGCCGACCTCGGCCGCGGCGCGCTCCGCCGCGATCTTCACGTCGCCCAGTCGATCGGCCGCCACGGTGAACGCGATGTCGGCGGTGTCAGCGGATTCGTTCTGGATGATGTCATCCACCAGCAGCGACGCCTCCGCGAGGACGCGGAAGATGGTGCCCTGCACGCCGGGGCGGTTCGGAATCCCCCGGATGGCGATGCGCGCCAGGTCCGGCGTCAGGGCGCAGCCGACGACCGCCTTCCGCTCCATGTCGATCGATTCACGGACCACCATGGTTCCCTCCGCTTCGCGCGCGCTGTGGCGCACATGGATCGGGACTTCGTATCGCTGCCCGAAGAGCACCGCCCGCGTGTGAAGCACGCCCGCGCCCAGGGACGCGAGTTCGCTCATCTCCTCGTAGGAGATCCGTGCGAGGCGCCGGGCCCCGGGCACGATCCGCGGATCGGCGGTGTACACGCCGTCCACGTCGGTGTAGATCTCGCAGACGCCACCGGTCTCCTCCCGGACTCCGAGCGCCGCCGCCAGCGCGACGGCCGTGGTGTCCGACCCGCCGCGGCCGAGCGTGGTGATCGAGTGATCCGGCGCGGTGCCCTGGAAGCCGGCGGCCACCACGATCCGACCCTCGCGCAGGTGGCGCGCGATCGCGTCGGTCTCGACCGCGACGATCCGCGCCGATCCGTAGCCGCGGTCGGTCCGGATCCCGAGCAGCCCGCCGGTCAGCGGGACCGCGTCATGCCCGAGATCGCGCAGCGCCATGGACATGAGCGCGGCGGTCACGGCTTCGCCGGTGGAGAGCAGCAGGTCCAGGTCCCGACGGCCCGGCGAGGTGCTCACCTCGGCGGCGAGCTGCAGCAGTTCATCGGTCGTGTGCCCCATGGCGGAGACAACGACGACGACCTCGCGACCATCCTCCCGCGCCGCCGCCACGCGCTTCGCACACCGCCGGATGCGCGTCGCATCACCCACCGAGGTGCCCCCGAACTTCTGAACGACCAGGCCCATGAAGCGTCCATCGTACCCCGGACAGCGCCGGCGCAGCGTCCGTCACGCCGCGGCCGCCGACACTCCGGGGAACGGTGCCGCACGCCCGCGATCCTCGTCAGGGGTGGTCTGGGGCCGGGAGGAGTTCCAGTTCCAGTCGGACACAGAGACTGCGCGCGTCCAGGCGCCGGACGCGCCATCGTCCCCATTCGATCCCGCCGCAGAGATCCGCACCGTGCTCGAGCGTGGTGCGGAGCACGTCCTCGGATCCGGGCGGGGCGAACCGGCCCGCCGACTTCATCCACTGCTGCACGCACGGAACGAGCGTGCGGCCATCGAGGGAGCCGCACGAGACCCAGAGGTCATCCTCGACGCGCGCTCCGCCCGGCGCCGGCGCGCCGCGGGCCCCCGCTTCGAGTGCCTCGGCCACGTGCCGCAGGTGCCGCTCCTCGGTCGCGATGACCAGCCATCGCGCCGCGTCCTGATCCACGAACGTCCAGTTCAGCGAACTGAGTTCGAACAGCGGCAGGCCCGCGGAGAGGTGTTCGATCGCCGGCCCGAGGTCCGCGCACCGGTCCTCGGGCCGCAGCCCCTGCTCCACGGTGCGATCGACCCCGCGATCGCCCGCCCCCGGTCCCTCCGGGCCCGCGCCGGCGGCAACGCGCCGGAGCAGTCCGGCGACGCCGCCGAGATGGCGATCGATCACCGACTCGTCCAGCCCGTCAAACTCGAGGGCGACCGCGAGGGCAGGCCGTCCGACTTCGCCGCCCGTGCGCCGCACCGGCGCGCCGACCGCGACCACCCGGCGGGGCCCGCAGGCCGCCTGGATCGCCGGGCTGAGCAGCGGGATCCCGGGAAGCCACTCGATGGCGCCGCCGGCCAGGCCGCCGGACGCCGGCTCGATCCACGCGAGCGGGAAGCGCCGCGCCAGCGAGTCGATCGGCGTGGCATCCATGGCCTCCATGGGCGTTGCGACGAGGAACTCGGACGGAAACCGGGCGCAGTGCCGCACCTGAAGCGACCGTCCGTCGAGACGCGCGGAGACCGCCGACCAGCCGCCGGGCTCGGCGCGGTGCCGCAGGAAGAGGCCGAGGTCACCCCGGCCGAGCGAGGCGACCACCTCATCGAGCGCCTGGTCGTCGGCCAGCGACGATGCCGCGGCCGCGCCGCGCGCCTGTCCGGACAGTCGCCGCAGCAGGTCCGGCAGGAGCTGCATGCCCGGCGCGTCGGGACCGACGAGCAGCCGTCCGCCCAGGGTGGCCAGCAGCAGGCGATGTTCCGGGAGGCTGCTGACTTCGCAGCCCGCCTGGCCTGGCCGGCGCTGCGGGTTGAGGCGCCGCAGCAGCGGCCGCAGGTGCTCCGGATCCGGGGCGCAGAGCACCACCCAGTCCCATCGCTCCGCGGCGCGTCGCGCCGCGACGGTGACGCCGCGGCGACCGATGGTGTCGAACAGGGCCGACGGGGAGAGTCCGGATGCCGCGGCCAGGCCGTTCCAGGTCGTGAGACCGGCCCCGGACGCCAGTACGCGCTCCATCGATGCTGCGAAGGACGTTCCCGCCAGCGCTCGGCGGTGCGCCGCGGCATCCTCGATCCGCAGGTAGAGATCCACGTCGCGCGGGACGACCGACCGATCGGCGAAGAGTTCCACCGCGTCGACCGTCGCCGCGCGGGACGCCGGCGCGACGGCACTGATCATCAGTGCACCGAGCACCGGCATGCCGAGCCGGAGAACCGCGCCGAGGCGCGCCACGCCCCGACTCGAGTTCGCCACCGGGATGCCCTCACTGGAGGAATGCACGGAACCTTCCGCCCGGTTATGACGGGAGCAGGCCACCGTTGACCGGCAGCGTCGCAATCGGCCCCAGGCCCGACCGCTCGATCTGCTGCAGGTCGGCCTCGGCCCCCCGGCCGGAGTTCGCGGGCGCGCCCGGCGACCGCGGCGTGCCGCCGCCGGAGACCGATGATGCGGAATCGACCGATGCCGGCAGGGCGTGCAGCGCGCCGTCCGGCACCGCCATGCCCGGCTCGAAGACCGGCTCGCCGTCCGGACCCAGGCGGAGCGGCACAGCACCGGGGCCCGACGCCATGGTGAATGCACCGCCGCCCGCACCCGCGGAACTCCCGTTCGCATCGCCGGCACCCCCGCCGACCGGGTCGACCGGCGACAGGCTGCCGGGCGTGTCGATGGCGGCGTTCGCAAGGACGCTCCCGGTGAAGCGCGCCCCGGGTGCGAGCGCGGATGCACTGCCGCCGAGGAGACTGAGCGACCGGATGGCCCGGAGCGACTCGCGAAGGCCTTCCTCGGCGCTTCGAAGATCCCGCCCGACGGCGTCCGAGATCGTCTGGTCTGCCGGCGTGCGGAGATCCTCGCGCGCAGACTGCAGATGCACGGAGAGGGCGAGCGTGCACACGAAGAGCAGCGTGACGCCGCCCCGGACGACGGCCCGCGCCCGCTCGCGGCGCCGCGCTTCGTGCGACGGTGCCAGCCGGTACCCGAGCCGCTGCATGACCTGCACGGTCATGTCCGGCGCCCGATCGATGCGCCGCGCCAGTTCCAGCGGATCCGGCGTCGGGCGCAGATCGGCGCGGGCGGCATGGCGAGGTCGGCGCCGGTTCATGCCAGGACCTCCTCAGCTCGCGCACACGCGCCGGGCTCCGCGACGATCGCCTGGCGCATGCGTTTGCGGGCGCGATGCAGATGACTTTTCACGGTTCCCTCGGGCATCTCCAGGTAGGCGGCGATCTCCTGGATCGGCCACTGCTGCTGGTGGAAGAGCAGGATGATCTCACGCTGCTGCTCGTTCAGCGCCTCCAGCGCGAAATCCAGGATGTCCCGCACATGCCCCGCCTGCTCCGACGCCTGCGAGAGATCCGAGGGCCGGACCTCGGTGCCGCTGCGCCCCGCGACCGCATCGGTGTCGAACCAGGGACGGTGCTTCTGCGCCGCGTTCACGAACAGCCGCTTGGCGATCGTGAAGAGCCAGGTCGAGAAGCGGAATCGCTCATCGAACCGATCAAGGTTCCGCAGGACGCGCACGAACGCTTCCTGCACGATGTCCTCCGCCACGTGCGGGCGGCCGCTCAGCCGCAGGATGAAGGCGTACACCGAGTCCTGGTGGGCCCGGATGAGCGCCTCGATCGAGTCACCGCAGCCCTCGCGGGCGCGGCGGATCAGGGCAACCTCGTCGGACCTCTCCATGAGGGACGATGGTACCCGACCGGGCCCCCCCGGCTGCAGCGGGAATTCTGGAAGTCGTCCCGGTCGCCAGGCACAGGCGTGCCGTTTCCGGACCTCGTCTCACGCCACGCGCGGCGGATGCACGGACGACGGCGCTGACTGGCGGACCGCCTGTCGCCCGCGCCCCGCCCCGGGGCCGGCCGCCGCGCGGAGGAAATCGACCAGGTCGGCGGGCCCGTCGAAGAGCAGATCCACGCCCATCACCTCGGCCAGGTCCTCGACCCGCGCGAAGATGCCGCCGCCGACCAGGATCGGCAGGCCGGGTGCCGCCTCGAGCCGGCGCATGGTGTCGAAGAGGCCGCGAAGATGGGGCGCATCGCCCGTTTCGGCGGCGAACAGCACCAGGGCCACCGGCTGGACATCCGACAGGTCCGCGAGAATCTCGTCCGCGGGAATGCGACCGGCCGCCAGCCGCACGGTCCACCCGGCCTCTTCGACCGAGGCCGCCAGGATCGCCGCCGCGGCGCCGGCGCCCGCGCCGGCACCGGCCACGATCTGCACCGTACCGGCGGTGTCCGGGATCGGCGTCCCCGGGCCCGCGGTCGCCTCGATCAGTTCCATGGCGCGGCGGATGCCTTCCGCGGCATACCCCATGGCGAGATCCGGGATCTGGTCCGCGCGATGAAGCCGGTCCGCCCAGGCGAGGACCGGCCACAGAAGGTCCTCGAGCATCCGGCGCCGGGTCCAGCCGTCGTCGGCCAGCGGCTCGGCCACCAGTCGGCGCACGAGCGCGCGATCACCGGTGACGAGCGCATGAAAGAACTGCTCCTGGCGAATGTCGGCATCCATCGGCTCTCGACCTCCGTGCGCCGCAGCGCCGTTGCGCCGCGCCGTCCCGACCGTTCATCGGGCGCACGGCGTGCCGGCATGAGCCGGACGCGGCCCGTCGGACGAGACCCGTCCCAGAATGAGCCACGCGATCCCGAAGGTCAGCGGCGTGATGTCGGTGGCCGGAAATCCGGCGATCTCGACGCGCCGCGCGAGGGCCGGCGCGTCCGGGAACGTCTCGACCGATCTGGGGAGATAGCGGTACGCGCCGGAGCGATCCCGCGCCAGAAGCGTGGCGGTGATCGGCATGATCCGACGCGAATACACCGCGTTCAGTGCCCGGATGACCGGATTCGATGGCGTTCCGAACTCCAGGATCACGAGCCGGCCGCCCGGCGCGAGGACGCGCCGGAACTCCGCCAGTGCGCGGTCCGGGTCCGCCACGTTGCGCAGGCCGAAGGCGATCGAGACCACATCGAACGCGGCGTCGGGAAACGGGAGGCGCATCGCGTCCGCCCACTCGAATCGCACGCGGTGCGACTCGTCCAGCGCGACCGCCCGCGCGTCCGACCGTCCGCCGGCCTGCCGCGCCTTCCGCCGCGCCAGCGCCAGCATCGCCTCGGTGAAGTCCGTGCCGACCACCTCCCGGGCGGGCGATCGCGCGAACAGGAGCGTCAGGTCGCCGGTCCCGCACGCCGCGTCCAGGACGCGCTCACCCGGCGCCACCTGCGCGGCCCGGACCGCCGCGCGGCGCCAGCGCTGGTCCAGCCCGAGCGAATGCACCCGGTTGTTGCGGTCGTAGGCGTGGCTGATCGCCGCGAACATGCGCTGGACCCGGTCCGCCTTGTCCCGGACCTGGTGCGGGTCCGTCGCGAGGTCCGCGGCACCCCAGACCCGCCCGGGTTCCCCGCTCCGTCGATCTGCATGTCGATCCGCCATCGGGGCCGATCATAGAGACTCTGGTCCCGCCGCCGGGCCCTGCCCCCGGGGCCCTGCCCCGGGTACACTGGACGTCTGCCCGATGATCGTCGACACCAACACGCGACTGCTGCACTCCCTGGATCAGCTCGGTCCGGACCTGGCTCGGAGGCTACGGACCGGTGACGGAACGCCGGCGGTGGCGTCATCCGGTGCTGCTGGCGGATCGACTGGCGGACCGACGGGCGCCTCGTCCTCCGGGTATGCACCGGGAACGGTGTGGCGGAATCTGGACGCGGGACCCGGCGCCCATGAGCAGGCGATGGACTGTGTGGATGCGTCGGTCGTGCTCGGCCTCCGCGCCGGACTCATCGACGCCCACGTTCCCGCCGAGTTCATCGCGGAATACGTCCGACGGGACCCGAGGCGCCGCTTCGGTGTCGCGGGTGTCGATCCGCTTCCGGGCGACGGACCTGAGCAGGTGGACGCGGCGGTCGAACTGGGCATGGTCGGGATCGCCGTCTCTCCCGCGGCGCAGGGCTGTCATCCGACCCATTCCGCCGCCATGGACCTCTATGAGCGCTGCCGGCTGCGCGGCATGACGCTCTTCGTCGCGGACCCGTTCCCGCTCCCGTCATCCGCCATGGCCGAGTTCGGCCGTCCGCTGCACTGGGACGAGGTCGCCCGCACCTTCCCGGACCTGCGGATCGTCTTCACGCGACTCGGGGCGCCGTGGGTCGATGAAACCCTGATGCTCGTGGCGAAGCATCGCTACGTCTTCGCCGAGGTGTCCGGGTTCGCATCGTCGCCGTGGGCGCTCTATCACGCCCTGCAGCAGGCCATGGTGTACGGGGCGATGCATCGACTTCTTCTCGGGTCCGGCTTCCCCTTCGAGACACCGGCCGGCGCCATCGAGGCGATCCTGTCCGTGAACGCGCTGACGCAGGGAACACCGCTGCCATCGGTCCCGCGGTCACTGCTCCGCGGCATCGTCGAGCGACCGGTGCCCGAACTCCTCGGCTTCGTCACGCCGGGCGATGAACCCGCCGACGCGGCGCGCAGCGGGGCCGGCATCCCGAGGGCCGCATCCGCGCTCGGACGAAGTGCGATCCGCACCGGCGCCGGCGCGGCGCCGGCGGTGCTGATACCGCCACCGGCGGGGAGCGCACCCGGCGCCGCGCCGTCCGACTCCGGGCGGGACGAAGGCGAGCGCTCGACCGGCGAGCGGATCACGCGGTGAGCCGGCAAGGACAGCAGCGCGCATGATGCCCGGCCCGGGATTCCGCCAGGTCTTCGGAACCACGCCATCCCCCGAAGCCGCCGACACGCGCGGCGCGGCGCTGATGCGGCTGCTCCTGCTGCTCCTGCTCGGCGCCAGCATGTCGACCGCCTGCTCCACGGGGGGGCGCGAACCGCTCCGGATCCACTCGCTCAGAAGCGACCGCGCCGGGACGCTTGCGATCCCGGTCGGGATCTCGCGGTTCCACGCCGACGGTCCGAACGAGGCGGTCTTCGTGATCGACGGGACACCGCTTCCGTTCACGGAGGAAACCGCCGACCTCGACGGATCGGCCGCCCCGGCCGACGACGGGGGCATCCATCAGACGCTGACCATCCACCTGCTCTGGGTCCCGCGCCGCGGCGCCACGCTCGGCGGACCGGACGCGACCAACGTGCGCCTTCGCCACGCCATCCGCGTCGGCACGGCGGAGGGAACGTACGAGGGCGCCGGCTTCGCCCGCGTGTCCGGATCGCTGCTCGGAGACTCGATCACGGTGACGCTGCTCGACTCCACGCTTCGCCTGGTCGCGGCCACCGGGCCATTCGAAGATCCGCTCTCGCCGCTGCGCATCGTCGGTTCGTTCCAGGCGACGCGCGTGGAGCGGGAAAGCGACCTGCGTCGCGAACCGCCCACCCGCGCCGGCGACCGGGTCTCCCGGTGAACCGGCGGCGGTGCGATCGACGCGACGCCGGTGCCGCCCCGGGTCGCACCGATTCCGCCATAATCCGCCCACGGGTGCCCCGCGCCATGGAACGCGGCGGGCCCGCCCTGACGGTGGGGTGGCAGAGCGGTTGATCGCGCCGGTCTTGAAAACCGGTAACGGGCTCGTCCCGTTCGCGGGTTCGAATCCCGCCCCCACCGCTTCCCGCGCCGGTCGTTACTCCGGCGGAAGCGGCCCCATGGGCGGCACCAGCCCGTGCTGCACGATGGTGTCCAGCAGCGCGTCGGCGCAGGCGTCGATCGACCGCCGCGCGGTCTCCAGGCGCAGGTCGGGGCGCTCCGGCGGCTCGAACGGGTCGTCGATGCCGGTGAAGCCCCGGATCTCGCCGCGACGCGCGCGGGCGTAGAGCCCCTTGGGATCCCGGGACTCGGCCACGGCAAGCGGCGCGTCGACGTGCACCTCCAGGAATGCCACGCCCGTGCGCTCATGCGCGGTGCGGACCCGCGCGCGATCCTCGCGATAGGGCGAGATCAGGCAGGCGATCGCGACCAGTCCCGCATCCGCCAGCAGCGCCGCGATCTCGCCGGTCCGCCGGACGTTCTCGCGGCGATCCGCCGCGCCGAAGGCCAGGTCCGCGTTGATCCCCAGGCGCAGGTTGTCGCCGTCCAGCCGGTAGCACGCGCGGCCCGCGGCAAGCAGGCGTGCCTCGATCCGCGCGGCGATGGTGCTCTTGCCGCTCCCGGACAGCCCCGTCAGCCAGACCGTGCCGCCGCGCTGGCCCAGCAGGCGCTGGCGATCGGCGCGCGAGGACTCGCCCGCGTGCCACACGACCGTCGGCGGCGTGCGGGCCGGCTCATCGCGTCGTTCATCCTCCGGGACCATCGTCATCGCCCGTCCATCGGCCCGTCGACGCCCGGGCATCCAAAAGGCACGCGGGCGCATCCGGCCCCGGTCGCGCCGCCCCCGCACCGGCGGCGCCGCGCTCCCGGTGACCGTCGACACCGGCATCCACGGGACCGGCATACCCGAGCCGCCGCAGCGCGGTGCCGCCGGATCGATCGAAGACCGCGGCGGCCTCCGCGGTGAAGTGCGTGCGCCAGTCGCCGACGATGCCCTTGCGGATGAACGCCCCGCGCGCCTCCTCGCCCGGCCGCCGACCGGTCGCGCGCTCCATCGAGAACTTCTCGACGGCCATCTCGATCCGCCATGGGTCGATCTCGCGTCCCGCGTACGCCGTGACGACGCGCGTCAGCGTCCCGCGGCAGTCGCGCCGGAGATCCTCGTACCGCACGAAGACCACGCCCGGCCGTTCGTCCGGCGCCCACCAGCCCAGCACGTGCGCCGCCCAGTTCACGCGCGTGCCGAACGGTCGCCTGAACTCCTTCTCGATGAACGCAGGAAGGATCCGGCGCACATCGTCATCGGTCGGTACGGGCGCGTCGATGCCCTCGTCGAGGCCGCAGAGCACCGGTCGAAGTCCGGGTTCCTCGTGCACGCGCCGGAACTGGTCGAAGAGCGCCGAGACCATCACGTCGCGGCCATCGCGGACCAGGTACACCGCGCGGCGGAACCGCGCGTCGAACGGCCAGTGCGTGTGAAGGACACACGGAAAGCCGCAGGGAAGGACCGGGTTCTGCGGGAACGGCAGGTCCAGGCAGTCGGCGATCATGCGGCAGAGCCAGGTGCCGCCGGACCGGGGGTATTCGCACACCGGATGAAACGGCACGCGATCACCCCCCCGGAGGGCGATCGACCGGTTCACGTACGACGCACCCCGCTTGGCCGCTCTCCAGACCCTTCGTACCGATGCCATGCGCTGCTCCCTGCGGTTCCCGAGGTCCGATCCGGAACACGCGGACCCGCCGCGTCGCGCCGGCCGCACAGTCCGCACGACCCGGACCACCGAGGGACACCGTCGCCCCGCGGCGGCACCCGGGCCGAGCCGGACACCGGAACCGCCGATCACTCTGCCGCGCCGCACGCGCATCGGCACGTGGTGTCCGCCGGACCTGACGCACTCTGAACAGGCGCAGGCGAACTCTGAATGGATGCAGGCGCACTCTGAACAGCGCGCCGCGCGGCGCGGTCCGTATAGAATCGCCGCCCCTCGTCCAGCCGCCCCCCTGCACCGCCGCCCGCATGTCCAACTGGCACCTGACGCACCTGAAGCAGCTCGAAGCCGAGAGCCTGCACATCATCCGCGAGGTGGTCGCGGAGTTCGAGCGCCCGGTCATGCTCTACTCGATCGGGAAGGACTCGGCGGTGATGCTGCACCTGGCGCGGAAGGCGTTCCATCCGGGCCGCCTGCCGTTCCCCCTGCTGCACGTCGACACCACGTGGAAGTTCCGCGAGATGATCGAGTTCCGCGACCGCTACGTCCGCGATGAACTCGGCCTGGACCTGCTGGTGTACACGAACGAGGAGGGACTGCGGCAGGGCATCGGCCCGATCTCCAGCGGCAGCCGGATTCATACCGATGTCATGAAGACGCAGGCACTCCGCCAGGCGCTGGACAAGTGGCAGTTCGACGCCGCCTTCGGCGGGGCGCGCCGCGACGAGGAGAAGAGCCGCGCAAAGGAACGCGTCTATTCCTTCCGCGATCGCCATCACCGGTGGGACCCGAAGAACCAGCGGCCGGAACTCTGGAACCTCTACAACGGACGGATCGAACGCGGTGAGAGCATCCGCGTCTTTCCCCTCTCCAACTGGACGGAACTGGATGTCTGGCAGTACATCCACCTGGAGCAGATCCCCGTGGTCCCGCTGTACTTCGCGGCGGAGCGACCGGTGGTCGAGCGGGACGGCGTCCTCGTCATGGTGGACGATGAACGGCTGCCGCTCCATCCCGGCGAGACACCGATGATGAAGCGCGTCCGGTTCCGCACGCTCGGCTGCTATCCCCTCACCGGCGCGGTGGAGTCCAGTGCCACGACCCTGCCGGAGATCATCCAGGAGATGCTCCTGACGAAGTTCTCCGAGCGGCAGGGTCGCCTCATCGACCACGACCAGTCCGGATCCATGGAGGAGAAGAAGCGCGAGGGGTATTTCTGAGCGCCGTCTGAATCATGTCGCACCAGTCCGAACTCATCGCCACGGACATCGACGCGTACCTCGCCGAGCACGAGCGCAAGGACCTCCTGCGCTTCCTGACCTGCGGCAGCGTGGACGACGGCAAGAGCACCCTGATCGGCCGGCTTCTCCATGACAGCCGGATGATCTACGAGGACCAGCTCTCGGCGATCCAGCGCGACAGCGAGCGCCACGGAACGGTCTCGACCGGTCCGGACCTGGCACTCCTGGTCGACGGTCTCAAGGCCGAGCGTGAACAGGGCATCACGATCGACGTCGCCTACCGCTACTTCTCCACCGCGCGCCGCAAATTCATCATCGCGGACACGCCCGGACACGAGCAGTACACGCGCAACATGGTCACCGGGGCGTCGACCTGCGACCTCGCGATCATCCTCATCGACGCCGCCCGCGGCGTCACGACGCAGACGCGCCGGCACTCCTTCCTCGTCTCCCTGCTCGGCATCCGCCACGTCATCGTCGCCGTCAACAAGATGGATCTCGTCGACTGGAGCCAGGAACGGTTCGAGGAGATCCGGCGGGAGTACGAGGCCTTCGCCGCGCGCCTGGAGATCGACGACGTCCGGTTCATTCCGATCTCCGCGCTTTCCGGAGACAACGTCGTCGATCGCAGCGCGCACATGCCGTGGTACGAAGGCAGCACGCTGATGTACCTCCTGGAGACCGTCCACATCGCGTCCGACCGGAATCTCATCGACTTCCGCTTTCCCGTGCAGCTCGTGCTGCGCCCGGACGCCACGTTCCGCGGATTCTCCGGCACGGTCGCGTCGGGAGTCGTCCGGCCCGGCGACGAGGTCCTGGTGCTTCCCGCGCGGACGCCCACGCGCATCCGGCGCATCGTGACGGCCGACGGCGAACTCGACGAGGCCTTCGCGCCGATGGCGATCACCCTGGTCCTTGCCGACGAGGTGGACGCCAGCCGCGGCGACATGATCTGTCACGAGGCGAACCGACCGACGGTCCGCGACCGCTTCGACGCGATGGTCGTCTGGATGGCGACGGAGCCGCTCGTCCCGGGGCGCTCCTGCCTCATCAAGCACACGACGCGCTCCGCCACGGCGCAGGTGGCGTCCATCCGCTATCGCATCGATGTCAACACCCTGCACCGCGAACCCGCGCCCACCCTCGGGCTGAACGAGATCGCGCGGTGCGAGATCCGCGTCAACCAGCCGCTGACCTTCGATCCGTACGGGCGCAACCGCGCCACCGGCGCCTTCATCCTGATCGACCGCCTCACCAACGGCACCGTCGCCGCGGGCATGATCCTGGACCGCGGCACGGATGACGCCGGCGGTCACTGGGAGACGGCGCCGGCGAGCGCGGCGCTCAGCCGGCTCGACAGCCGCGTCACCGCCGGGGAACGTGCGATGCGGTTCGGCCAGCGGCCGGTCACGATCCTGCTGACCGGCCTGGCCGGGGCGGGCAAGAAGACCATCGCCCGCGCCCTGGAGCGGACGCTCTTCGACGAGGGTCGGGCGTGCGCGGTGATCGACGGCCAGAGCATGCGCGTCGGACTCTCGCGCGACCTCGGCTTTTCGGTCACGGACCGCGGCGAGAACCTGCGGCGCGGCGCGGAAGTCGCCCGCTTCCTGAACGACGCCGGCCTCATCTGCATCGCCGCCTTCGTCGCGCCCCGCGACGACGCTCGCCGCAAGGCCGCCGAGGTCGTCGGTGGCGATCGGTTCCTTGTCGTCCACCTCGACGCGCCGCTCGAGGTGTGCCGCGCGCGTGACCGCAGCGGCGTCTACGACCTCGCCGAGCGCGAAGGCATGGCGGATGTCCCCGGCTTCTCCACCGCGTACGAACCGCCGGTCGAGCCCGATCTCACGCTCGCGACCGATCGCGAAGCGCCCGCGGCATGCGTCGCGCGGATCATGCAGCTCCTGGCCGAGCGCGGCACCTTCGACTGATGTCCCGGACGCTCACTGCCGTTCTGGCGATGATGCCGGCGCTCGCGTGCCGCGCGCCCGCGGCGGACGCACCCGGGCCGTCCCCGGGCCCGACCGAGGCATCGGCGCCCGCCGCTCCCGAGCCGTTCGCCGACGGACCGCCGCCGCACTTCTGGTCATGGCAGGAGCCGCTCGGACCCGCGGCGCTGCGCCCGGACATCGTGCGCATGGTGATCGAGCGCTGCGGGCGCGGAACACCGGAGGACGTTGCCGATCGGATGATCGCCGCCATCCGGACCCGGCGCCTGCCGCAGGGACGGGTCGGCCTGCTGCTCCAGCACTTCGGGATGGGCCACGGAGACCCGGCCGGCGACAGCGGACTCCAGGCCGCCGCGCCCGCGCTCTTCCGGCACTGGTGCGACGGCGTGGCGCATCGGATGCCGATGCTTCCTCAGCCCTCATGCGAGCGCCTGGCGCCGCACGACGCGGCCGCGCAGTGGTGGATGACGCTCTTCTCCCGCCACGGGATCGACGAGTGCAGCGCGTGGATGCGCCGCTTCATCGCGCGATACCGGCAGGTCCAGGCCGCCGACCCTGCCCTGCCCGATCCGGACCGCTTCCACTTCGACAGCGAGCGCCGAGTCGTGCCGCAGTTCTCGCCGCGCGGGACGGTCGAGGCGTTCGCGGCGATGCGCGACGATCCGCGCTGGGACACCGAACCCATGCCCGGCTTCGGCGATCGCACGATGGCGGACCTCTTCGCCGCGTCCGGACCGGTCCCGTTCGATCCGGGCGCGACCTGGTATCACCCGCGCAACCAGGCATGGAGTGCGTGGTACAACGGCATCTGCATCACCGTCGCGGATGCGGCGATGAACGCGGCGGCCTACGAACCGATCCGGCGCGCGTGGCCCCGGGCGCGCTCCGGCAACTACCGCGCGGGCCTGGCCGACGGCGCCGGCACACCGCCGCGCCTGCGCCCGCCCCGGGAGCCGGGCCGTCCGTGGATGCGATCGCTGGAGCGGTCGTTCGCCGATCTCCAGTCGCCCGAGCTCTACCACGCGCCGCGTGCCAACATCTCGGCCACCGAGTCGCTCGACCAGGCGACCCTGCGACTGGCACGGGCGGAACTCGATACGACCATGCACTCCTTCGGCGGACCACGGCGGACGATCGTGCCATGGGTGGAGGTCGCCGGGTGCCGGCGCCCGCATGGCGGTGAACCCACGACGGTCAGTGCGGACCTGCTGCGCGAGGTGCTGGCGCTGTGCCGGAGCCGCGGCATTCACGAGATGATCCTCTGGAGCAACGGCACCACACAGGAGAGCACGCGACCGTGGTCCGACACCGTCCGCGCGATCGACCAGGTCTGGGCGGCGTCGCTCGAGATGCACCGCGTCCTCACCGGGAGCGTCGTCGGTCCGGATGACACCGCGCGCCTCCGCTTCGCGGAGCGCGCCGTACTCTCGATCGCATCCGGAACCGAGGCACCTGCGCAGGACCGCCGCGCCGGACCGCTGCAGGCGCGGTCTGTGCGCATCGCGCTCATCGTCCGCACCGGGCCGACTCTGCACGCCGTCGGTCCACGGATCGCCGTGCGCCTGGAGGCCGACGGCGTTCCGTCCGATGCGCGCGTCACCCTCGCGCTGGACGGGCGGACGTATCCGGTCCTTCGAGATCCCGATCCGCACGGATTCGCGGCCGGACGGTTCATCGGCCGCGCGGTGCTCGAGCCGCCGGCCACGCTTCCCCGCGCGAACCTGCCGGCCGCGGACGGGGGCGAGGCACGCGCCGTGCCCGTCATCGTCATGCGTCTCGACATCCATCACGACGCCGACGTGTCGGTGCCACCCTTCCGCGCAGAACTCGACCTGGTGCAGGTGATCGCGACGGACGAGGCCCCGACGCGCGAGTAACCGGTGCCTCCCGGATCACCCCGCCGCAGGGGTGGACGGCGCTCCCGCCTCGTTCCGCCGCGCGACCTCCGACCGGATCCAGTGGAACTTCCCGCTCTCCGCCGGCGTCACGCGCCCCGGGCGGACGTCCACCGTGACGCCGGGGCCGAAGAGGCCCTCGATCGCCGTGCGGATCGTGGCGCAGACCGCGTCGGGAACCTGGTCGGCGAGCGGTTCGAGCACGACCGTGATCCGATCCACGGCGGACTGCCGGACCTGGTATCGGCGGACGACCGCCATGTGCGGATCGATCGCGTGGGCGACGGCCACGCCGTGCACGTGGCCGCCGTCGGGGCGCGGCATGAGATCCAGCGTCCGGCCCGTGACCTCGCGCAGCACCGCGTACGGCAGGCCCGGTGGAATCTCCGGCCGGAAGTCGATGAGGTCGCCCAGTGCGAAGCGGATGAACGGGAACGCGAAGGACGACAGGCTGGTCACGATCGCCTCGCCCGAGTCGCTTCGCTCCAGCCAGACGACGTCCTCGCAGACGCGCAGGTGTCCGGCCGGATCCTGCTGCGCGATGTTGCCGAATCCGACCGATCCGTAGTGCTCCACCACCGGGCAGCCGAAGGCCTGCTCCATCGCGCGGCGCTGGAACGGGTAGAGCTTCTCGCTCTCCGTCACGACGAGCCTGAGGCCGGGGATGCCGCCGGTGCTTCCGGAGTCGACCACGTGTCGCGCGAGCGCGTAGACCGCCGAGACGTACCCGTGGATCCAGGCGGGTCGGAATCGGCGGATGCGCGCCGCATCACGCGGCAGATCGCGGCCGGCGAAGGTGTACGCATCGAACGAGAGCGTCGACGCGAGCGCGTCGCGCACGGTGTTCCGCGCCCGGCGCCGGAGGTGCGCGAGCGCACCGCCCTGGAAGATCCAGCTCCGTCCCCAGATGTGGACCTTCCGCTCGCCGGGGCGGATCCCGTGACGGTGCAGGTTGCGCCAGAACGCGGCGTAACTGTGGTCGAGCCGGAGCGGGTGCACTCGGAACCGCAGCGGCTCCGCGCTGGACCCGCTCGTCTTCGCGGGGCGCATGGCCGACCGCGGATGGACCTGCGACTGGAACGCCTCCATGTCGCGGCGGATGTCGTCCCGCGTGACGCGGGGCAGCGACTCCAGGCGGACCCGGTCGCCCGGCCGGAACCCCGCCTCGCGCGCCCACGCCCGGTAGTACGGCACCTGGACGACCGCGAAGTCCACCAGCGCCTGGAGTCGCGCCTGCCGCAGGTCGAGCAGCGATTCGCGCGGCATCCGGTCGACCGCCAGGCACTGCCGCCACCAGAAGTCCAGCCAGGGATGGGCCAGCCGGTCGCGGATCCGCGCTCGAACCGTCGCGCAGAATCTGCCGTATGGCTCCCCGCCGGTCGGATGATCGGGGATCGACGCCGGGATGATCGGCTCCCTCATCGCCGGGACCACCGTCGTCCGAGCCGCGCCGGACCCGCGGAGGAAGCGCCCGATCGAGGGCAAGATGCCATCCCGTTCGCGCCGATACTCACGGGGTCCGATGATATCGTTCCGCCCCGCTCCCCGATGACGTCACTCCCGTTCCACTTCCTGATCGCCGGCGGCGTCGCCGCGATCGCCGCCTGGCTGGCAACGGTCATGCGCTTCTCGAACGCGCGGTTCATCGTCGCGTTCATGCTCTTCACGGCGGCCAACGGCGTGCGGCTGTCGCCGAGCGGGAACATCGGGAATCTCGGCTGGCTCACGCCGTTCCAGCTGGCGCGATCGGAGGTCTTCCTCGCGTGCGGCGCCCTGCTGTGGGTCTGCCTGCTGACCAACCTCTCCCGCGCCGCCTTCAACCGGCTGCCGGCCCTCGTCTGGTTCCTCTTCATCATCGGCTTCTACCAGGGGATGCTCCGTTTCCTCCACGAGTCGCCGGTCGCGGGCGTCCAGTCGCTCGTCTTCACGAGCCTCACGATCGTGCCGCTCGCGGTCACGATCACCTCCCTCATCCGCCAGGATGACGATGCCGTTCCCCTCGTCCGCATGATCATGTGGGCGAACGTCCTCTATCTCGCCTGCTGCATCGTGTCGCTGGTCCTCAACCCGGAGACGGTGGTGGTCACGCGCGAGCGGCGGTTCATGGGCCTTGCCTCGCAGCCCGTGACGGCCTCGATCAGCCTCGCGATGGGATGCGTCGGCGCCCTGTGGCTGCTGCTGCACGATCCGCAGTGGCGCTATCGCTGGCTCTGGATGGCGCTGATCGGCGTCAACGGGATCCTCGCCGTGGGCACCGGGTCCCGGACCGGCATCCTGCTCATGCTGGTCGGGCTCGCGGCGATCCTCTATCGACGGCTCGGCCGCATCGTGCTCGTGGCGCCGATCGGGGCGGCCAGCGTCATGCTCATGCTGTCGATCATGCAGAGCTGGCTGGACATCGACCTCGCCTTCGCCCGCACGACGCAGCTCGAGGACACCCGGACACGGGTCTGGGCGACGCTCCTGGAGGAAGGACTCGCGAATCCGATCATCGGTCTCGGCACCGGCGCCCACTCCACGTCCGGCGCCTCGGAAAGCGAGAACAGCTATCTCTACGGGTTCGCCGCGTTCGGAATCGGCATGCTCTCGATCCTGCTGCTGTTCTCGTTCACGGCGATCGTGCACGGCCTCAACGCCCTGCGCGCCAGCATGCACGTGCGTGCCTGGCGGCCGCGGGTGGACCTGGCGCTCGGCCTGATGGGCGCGTACTTCGTCCTGACCCCGCTGGACGGCGTCATGCTCTCCCGCGTGGACCAGATGATGATCCTGCTCACGCTCGGCGCCTCCATCACCACGCACTTCCTTGCCGGCGTCCGCAGCGGCGAGATCCCGATGGACGAACTGCCGGACATCCTGGTGTGGGACGAGCATGACGAGCATGACGAGGCCGCCGCCGGCTTCGCATCCGCCGACGGGGACGCGGACTACGCCATCCGCTGATGACCGCGCGCCCCGCGTCCGCCGCCGGCCGCGGACCCGACCGACCGGCTACGGCGCCGGCGCGCGACGGACCAGGGCACGGCGGATGATCCGCATGCCGATGTCGAAGACGCGTCGTCGCTCATCGCGCTCGGCGACCACGAGGACCAGCAGCGGCGCATACACGGCGCCGACGACCGCCAGCAGCGCCAGGAGCCATGGCAGCGTGAGCGGCGGCCAGACGGGCCGGAGCAGGACCAGGACCACGGCCAGGATCGCGCTCGCGATGACCGGCGGCGGGACCGAGCGCGCCATCGCGCGCCCCGCCGGGAATCCGATGACACGGTGGGCCGCCCGGAGCACGATCACGTCGTAGTACAGGACGTGGATCACCATGAACGCGAGCGCCGACACCCAGACCGGCGCCCCCAGCGCGAACGCCAGCGCCGCCGACGCCACGGTGAACGCCAGCGCGTACTTGGCGGCCCAGGCATAGCTCGAGACGAACCCCATCCCGTAGAGCGAGCGCTCCACGCCGCGCGTGGCCACCCGGAAGAGCATCGCGCCGAGACAGAGCGTCCCCAGGAGCCCGATCGTGGCGACCGCGCTCTCGACGGAGATCGCCGCTTCGACGAGGTCATGGCTCTTCTCCAGGCGCCGGCCGACCCAGAGCATCAGGATCGGCTCCATGAAGACGACGTAGAGCACGGTCCACGGCAGCGCGATCGCGAGCTGGTACCGGATGGACCGGATCATGAGCTGCTGGATCATGGCATCGCGACCGCCCTCGCGCAGGTGCGTCACGATGGGGTCGATGCCGCGGAGCAGCCCCTCGGCGAGCAGGCGACCGTGGCCGAAGATCTGGATGGCGATCTGCCACATGCCGTTGTAGGCGACGCCGAAGAAGAGATTGATCAGCACCCCGATGAACGAGGCGCCGTAGTCGATCAGGATGAGGTGCTGCCCTGACTGCAGGCAGGAGATCCGGATCTCCCGCTGCATGCCGCGATCGATGAAGGCCCGATTGAACCGCAGCCCGCGGATGTGACGCCGTGCGAGCGCCACCGCCATCGCCGTGTCCGCCAGCGAGGTCACCGCCAGGACGGCGGCATAGATCATGAGTCTCGCCCACATCGGCGCGCCGGGCATGGCCAGTCCGAGGACGACGACCGCGCTCGCCACGTACATCACGCGGTTGACGACCATGAAGATGTTGTCGAGTCCGACGCGCCGGTCGCCGAACAGCGCCTGCCGGTACGGCGCCAGGAAGAGCCGGATCGCGACGGCGACACCATCGGAGATGAAGAGGACGGCGAGCGCCTCGTGCATCCACGCGTGCCCCTCCGGGACGCGGAAAACGCCGATCCACGCCAGGGCCGCGAAGACGGCGGAGAGGCCGACCACGATGAGCGCGCCCTGCAGCGTGACGAGCAGCGCGTTCGTGTGGGTCCGGGACACGAGTTCCGGGTCACCGGACGCGATCGCGGCCGCGAACTCGCGGTTGAGGCTCCCCATGATCGCGTGGTGGATCGCCTGCGAGAACCCGAACGTTCCCACCGCCAGCGAGACGAGACCGAAGATCTCCAGCCCGATCCGCCCGATGAGGAACCAGGTCAGGAAGATGCCGAGTACGAAGGTCGTGGCGAGCCGGAGGTACGTCGTCCCCGCGTTGACGATGAGCCGTGTCGAGAGCCGCTTCGGCATGGACGCTCCGTTCATCCCGCGCGTCGCGCCGCAGGCGCAGACCCGCGCACGATCCGCTCGTAGTGCCCCGCCCAGCGACGGGCGATGGCGCTCCAGTCCCACGTGGCCGCGACGAACGGCCTGGCCCGCGCCGCGGCGGCCGCACGCAGGGCGCCGTCGCGCGTCCACGCGGCGATCGCGTCCGCGAGTGCGTCCACCTCGCACGGCACCACGGCACCCACCTCGCCGCGGGTGATGTCGTCGTGGATGTTGACCTGGTCGGAGACGATGACCGGCAGGCCGGCGGCCAGCGCCTCCACCACCGCGACCCCGAAGTTCTCCTGGTACGACGGCAGGCAGAAGAGATCGCCGTCCACGAATGCCGCCAGCCGTGCCTCGCCGCGCAGCAGCCCGGTGAAGAGCACGTCGTCCTGCAGGCGTTCCACCTCGACCATCCGACGGATCGCCCCCATCGAGTCCCGATCGTCGGGACCGGCGATGACCAGCATCCAGCCCGGGGGCCGGACGCGGGCGAAGGCGGGGATGAGCAGATCCAGCCCCTTCTTGGGATGCACCCGTCCGAGGAACAGCAGGATGGCGCGATCGCCGACCGCGGGATAGAGCGCCCGGAACGTGCCGCGCGGCGGCAGCGCCGCGAACTCGGAGAGATCCACGCCGCCCGGCTCGACGAGACCCGGAGGCCGGAGACCGAGCGGTGCGACAAGCCGACGCTCGGTCTCGCTCGTGAAGTGCATGGCCGCCGCACCGTTCAGGTTGCGCCGCAGTCGCCACGCCATGTAGACCATCTTCCGGATCCGGCTCTGCCGCAGGCACCAGGGATCGAGCATGCCGCAGGGCCGGAAGATGTATGGCACACCGTGCACCCGGCACGCGCGCACGGCCTCGTGCTGGATCTGCATCCAGACGCCGTGGATGTGGCAGATGTCCGCATCCGCCACCGCGCGACCGAGGTCCCCGCGCATGGTCGGGCAGGTCGCGAGCGGACCGCGACACGGTCCGCAGCGGATGATCCGCACCCCGATCCGCGCCAGGGCGTCGGGCAGCTCGGGACTGTCGCCCGGCCGCACGCCGACGAAACAGGTGACGTCGAGCCCGATGGCGTGCTGCGCCCCGGCCAGCCCGAACAGGGCGAACGTCGGTCCGCCCTGTCGGTGGTCCATGCCCGAGATGACGTGAAGGACGCGCATCGTGCCCGCCGGCATCCTCCGCCGACGGGATCGACAGGCTAGCAGCCGGATGCACGTCGTGCCGACGGCGCGCCGGACCGCGCCGCATCTGGTGCGATCGTCAGCCGGTCGCCTCTCTCCGTTTCCGCGGCACCATGACTGTCGCCGGGACGGAACGCAGGACGGTCGCCGGGACGGGCACCGTCAGGGAGCGCCGTCACGCGGCGTCATCGCCGGCGCGGCCGTCGCGCCGCAGCGGGCGCCTCGGTCGCGCGGGCGGCGGCGCGGCTTCCTCGCCGGTGTCGGCCCCGGACCGTGGCGCGCGGGCGGGACGCGTTCCGCCGTCGCCGGTCATGCCTTCGCCGGGCATGCCGTCGCCGGGTATGGATGGTCGCGGCCTGGCACGCTCGCGCCGCAGCGCGAGTCGGTCACCAAGAACCCGGCGCTGCGCGTCATCCAGCAGCGCCCAGATCCGCGTCTGCGCCTCCGACGGAGACGGCATCGCCTCGCGCAGCGCCTCCGCGCGCTCCCGCAGCGCCGGCGCCGACTCCGGGGTCATCGTGTCATCGCCGTCGCGCATGGGCGGGCTGGCCGCGCGCGGTCCGCGCTCCCGCATCGCCTGCACCTGCTGCCGGAGTCGCCTCATCTCGGGACCGTGTGTCTCCATGAAGTCGCGCACACGCTCTTCATGCGCCCGCACGATCTCGCGGACGCTCGCCTGCTGCTCGCGGCTCAGTCCCACGCCGCGCAGCGCCGCCAGGAACTCGGGCATCGGGAGAGGCTCTGCCGCGCCCATGCCGGACGCGCCGCCCGGCGCAGATGCCGCCACGCCGCGCCGACGGCGGACGGGCGCCTCCGCCTCAGGCTCGACGCGCGGCCCGCGGAGCAGGTCGTCCGGTGGCGCATCCGCGACGCCGCCCGGCGCTGCGCGGCCATCGCTGCGCCGCGCCCGGCGCCCGGCGGCCGGTGCCGCGCCGGCCGGCGCCGGATCCCCGTCCCGCGCCGCGGGTGGCGGATCCTGTGACGGCGCGGGCCCCGCGCCGGAGAACGACCACGCCGTGGCGCCGGTCAGGAGGACGGCGGCCACGGCGGCGGCGAGCGACATCGGGCATGAAGGGCGGGTCGGGCATGGGGACATGTCGGTACTCCCTCTGGGCGACGCGATGCAGGGGCGCCTCGAGCGACGCAATGCGGACGGCATTGTCGTCGATGCTGCGCCGCACGGACCCGGTCCGTCGCGGAATGGCCGCGCGCGCCGCGCGGGCCCCTACGCCGGGCATCGGCGCGCCATCCCCGGGCCCGATGACCCGGATCGTCCCTCCCGCATCGCCGGATCCGGAGAATCGCGCCGGATGGTGGTTCCCGGACCCGCCCGGACCTGGGCGCGCACGGCCACGCGGCCGCGCCGCCCGGGCTACCATCGCCGTTCACCCCGCGCGGAGATCAACCGACACCATGCCGCTGAATGAGCAACTCGTCCGCGATGCCCTTTCGACCGTCGAGGATCCGGATCTCAGGAAGGATCTCGTCACCCTGGGCATGGTGCAGGGCATCGACCTCGGGCCCGGACGCGTGACGGTCCGGATCGAACTGACCACCCCGGCCTGCCCCATGAAGGACCGGATCCGCACGGACATCGAGGGCGCCATTCGAGCGGCGGCGCAGAGCGCCGGTGACGGCCCGCCCGAGATCACCGTGGACTTCTCCGCGGACGTCCGTCGCCCCAACGAGAAGGTCCGCGACCGCGGCACACCGCTGCCGCAGGTCCGCCACGTCATCGCGGTCGGCGCGGGCAAGGGCGGCGTCGGCAAGTCGACGATCGCGGTGAACCTCGCCGTCGGCCTGGCCCGGGCCGGCGCGCGGGCAGGCGTCCTGGACGGCGACATCTTCGGTCCGAGCCTGCCGACGATGCTCGGGCTCGACACCATTCCGGGCCAGGTCGAGGGCAACATGCTGCTGCCCTTCGAAGTCCACGGCATCCGCGCGATGACGATCGGGAAACTGGTCGAACCGGACAAGGCACTCATCTGGCGCGGCCCGATGGCACACAGTGCATTCCGCCAGCTCGCCACGCAGACGGAATGGGGCGAGCTGGACTACCTCATCATCGATCTCCCGCCGGGCACCGGCGATGTCCCGCTGACGATGGCACAACTCCTGCCGCTCAGCGGCGCCGTGGTCGTCTGCACGCCACAGCGCGTGGCACTCGACGATGCGCGCCGCGCCATCCGCATGTTCCAGCAGCTTGGAATCGATCTGCTCGGCATCGTGGAGAACATGAGCAGCTATGTGGATGACAGCGGCCGTGAGCACGACCTGTTCGGGCGGGGCGGCGCTGAACTGCTGGCGCAGGAGATGCACGTGCCGTTTCTCGGGGCGGTTCCCCTGGTGCCCGCGCTGCGGATCAACAGCGATCTCGGCACGCCGCTGAAGAACTGGACCGGCGGACCGCTGACCGAAGCGCTCGACGGGATGGTCCGCCAGCTTGCCGCGCAGGTGTCGATCGCCTCCATGCAGGGACGTTTCGTCCAGCCGACGCTCTCCGTGCACTGATCCGGACCGCGGGCGCGGTCCCGGGCGCGCCGCGAGTCTCCCGGCGCGGCACGTCCGGCTGCCTGCCGGCACGCCAGCGTCCCAGCGCGCCTGCTGCGGCGACCGGACGCGGCGCGGGCGTGCTACGACAGCGCGACGCCCATGAAGGACAGCACGATGCCGTTCGACATGGCGTGCATGACCATCGGGGCGATCAGGCTGCCGCGTGCCTCGCGGACCAGGGCGAACGCAATGGCCAGGCTCGAGAGCACCGGGATCGCCAGGACGCCCTGCGGATGGACCGCGGCGAACACCAGCGCACTGCCGAGCGCCGAAACCAGCACGCTCACCACGCGCGGCGCACGGTGGCTGGCGGTCCGGAGATGCTGATAGAGAACGCCGCGGAACATCGTCTCCTCGATGACCGGCGCCGCCACCGATCCCACCAGCAGGACGAGCAGGAACGTCCAGACCCCGCCGCCCGCCACGACCTCCACGATCGGATGCGCGGGACCCGTCGGATCGTCGGAGAGAAGCCCCGCCTCGACGGGGGCGGAGAAGACCTGGGACACCGCCATGAGCAGGAGCGTCATGCCGACGCCGATCGCCAGGAGCGGCAGCGCCGCAAGGTATCCCGCCAGGCCCCAGCCGATCTCGACCAGCACGCCGCGTCCGCTCGTCAGCCCGGTCTCACGCCGCACCTGCGCGAACGGGACGCCGCGCAGGACCGGCCAGGCGAGCGCGCCAAGACTGAGCGCGAACGCGAGCAGACTGCCGAGCAGCGGCGGGATCGCGGCCGGGAGCACGCCGCCGACGCCGATCTGGAGGGCAAGGAAGAGGACCAGCCAGACGGCGAACGTCTCGGCATGGATCCCGTGCAGCGCGCGCGGGGAGGCCCCGTCGAAGTGCAGGGCGAGTCGCCCGGTCATGACCCCGAAGAACGCCGCGAGCAGCAGGCCGGCGCCCACGATGCCGCCCAGGATCGCGCCGCAGACCAGCGTGATCGCCGCGAGAAACGTGCCGGTCGCCTGCCGCCGCGCCCGTGCCTGGTCGTCGGCGCGGAGCGCGCCGGTTGCCAGCCGCCCGAACCATCCCAGGCCCGCATGCAGGTCTTCCCGCTCGGCCGGCGCGAGCGCGGCCGGTTCATCGACCAGGAGTCCGGCCAGGATCCGCACGCGTTCGCGATCGCGCGCCGAGAGCGCGAAGGACCGCTCGGTCCCGCGGGAGCGTTCCTCCTCCAGGTCGACGACGGCCATGAGCACGTCCAGCCGCTCCCGCGCCGTGGCGCGCCCCTCCATCTCCGCGGCCAGCGCCACGCCGCGAAGCCGCATCCCGAAGGACCCGGACCCGAAGAGCTTGCCAGCCTCCGCGGCCATCAGCGCGGACTGCGTGCCGAGCACCTGCGCCGCCCCCAGAAGGTACCGCCCCTGCAGTTCGGCCATGGCCTGCGTGATGCCGTCCAGGTCGACCCGGTCGGGCGTGTCGCCCGGCGCCCGGGGCGGCGCCTCGGGCCGGGCGGCATGGGCTGCCATGACGACCGCCACCACGAGCGCGATGACCAGCCAGGCCACGCCCGGACGCGGTCGGCCCGGCCAGCGCAGGCGCGGCATCGCGCGCTCCCGGTCGACCGGGTGAACCGGATCATCGATGCCGTCCGGCCCGCGCGCGCCGCCCGACAGGCATGGATCGGCGGGGCCGGTCACCGCCTGGGGCGGCCGACCGGATGCGCCGGGCGTTGGATCGGGCGGTTGCGTTGACACGGCGGGAGAAGCCTGTATCCTACCCGACTTCCCATTCCCGGCCGGGCCCTCTCCCGGTTGAATGAGTGCGCTCATGCCCCGCCAGACCACGTTTCGAAAGTCCCCGGAAGTCACGCGAAACTGGCATCATGTCGATGCGAGCGATCGCGTCCTCGGCCGGCTCGCCGCGCGGATCGCCGTCATCCTGATGGGCAAGCATCGCCCGGACTACACGCCGCACGTCGATACCGGCGACTTCGTCATCGTGACGAACGCGGCGAAGGTCGTGATGACGGGCCGCAAGGCCGAGCATCGCGTGAAGACCAGTTACAGCGGCTACCCCGGTGGTCTGCGCTCGGTCTCCTACGCCCAGATCCTGGAGAAGCACCCGGAGCGCCTCGTGGAGAACGCGGTCCGCCGGATGCTTCCGAAGAGTCGCCTCGGCCGGCAGATGTTCCTCAAGCTCAAGGTCTATCGCGGCGCAGAGCATCCGCACCAGGCGCAGCAGCCGGTGCCGCTGTCTCTCTGAGAACCGCGCACCGTTCCGTCCACCCGGGATATCCCGGCACTCCGCCCGCCACCGCTGAAGATCACCCGTGATGACGCCTGCGACGACCCTCGACTCCGCGACCGCCACTCCCGCCACGCAGTCCGCCCCGCGGCGCCCCCTTCGCGACGCCAGGTGGTGGTGGGGCGTGGGTCGACGGAAGACCGCCGTCGCCCGCGTCCGTGTCCGTCCCGGCAGCGGGAACATCACCGTGAACGGGAAGCCGTACGACCGGTTCTTCTGCGTGGAGCGTGACCGCAAGGACATCCTCAACGTCCTCGAGACGGCGAAGATGTCGACTGCCGTGGACGTCGAGGTGAATGTCGACGGCGGCGGGACCACGGGCCAGGCGGGCGCCATCGTGCTTGGACTCGCCCGCGCCCTCAACAACTACGACGCCTCGCTGATCGGGACGCTTCGCGACCATCACCTGCTCACACGGGACCCGCGCAAGGTCGAGCGGAAGAAGTACGGTCAGGCGGGTGCCCGGCGCCGGTTCCAGTTCTCGAAGCGCTGATCGCGCCGCTCCGCTCATCCAGGGCCGGCTGGCCGCCCCTCGCCCCCGGGGCCCGGGGTCAGCCGTCCGGGCGCTCGTGCCCGGCACCGCCCGGGCGCGATTCGAGCGCCGGTGTCCCCGCGTCGGCGGCGCCACGCGCCGGCGCGGCGTACGGCGCCGCCGACGCCATCTGCCGCAGCCGATCCAGCGCACCGTCGATGCGGCGCGTCACCTGGCGTTCCTCCTCCCCCGTCGCACCGGCGATCTCCGCGATCGACTGCGCCGGCCCGGCGCCGAGTCCGTAGTGCACCTCGATGACCGCGCGCAGCGCCGGCGACAGCGCTGGCACGTACGGTCGAAGCCGGTCCGGAAGGTCCGTCAGGCGCGCCCATCGCGCCGGCGGTGCCGGCGGATCCGGACGGATCACCCCGGCGACATGCCGTGCGTGGGCCTTGAGCGGGCGCCCGCGCAGACGGTCGGCGACGGCGCCCGCAAGCCGGTCCGCGGCCAGGACGACGCGACGGACCGGGCGGGCGTGTCCCGCGGGGTCCCCCTCGTCCGCCTCGCGGCAGACCATGCCGATGACGGCGCCCACCAGTCCCGCAAGCAGTTCTCCGGGCAGGACGGCCGGACGGAGCCCGAGCCCGAGCGGCAGGCGCCCCAGGGCCACCGGCAGGAGCATCGTGATCGCCCGGGCGCGAAGCTGGCCCGCCCAGCGGAGATCCGTCTCGATCCGGTCCACGGCACGCGCGCCGGGCCAGGTCGCCAGCGCGGCCAGGGCCGTGCGCGCACGCCAGCGAAGCAGGTGCGACGCCGCGAGCACCTGGTCCAGCGCCGGTTCATCCGGCGCCGCGGCGCGATCCGCCGCATCCAGGAGCACCAGCACGTCCTCGACCGGAAGCCGTTCATCGAGGTGCTCCGCGACCGACCGCGGGGCCAGGATGATCGTCTCGGCATCGACGAGCGTGAACGTCGGCAGCACGACGCACGGAATGTCGATCCGGGCCAGCGCGTGTCCACGGGCCCGCGCATCGGCGCGGCGGATCGTCGCGGTCGTGCGCCGGAAGCGCACCGCCAGCGCCGACACGCCCACACCGCGCCGGCGGGCGCGGCGGATGAACTCCAGGTCGCGCGCCCGCAGCGGCTTCCCGCCGCCGAAGCAGCCTTCGCGGGCGTCGAGATCGCGCAGCAGCCGGCGCATCGTCTCGTGCGCGCGCCCCTCGCGCTGCGCGATCCGCAGTGCCGCCTGGTTGAGCGAGAGACCCGCCGCCGCCAGCCGTCGCGCCTCGCGCCGGACCAGGTCGATCGACTCATCCGACAGTCGCGTGAACCGCGCCGCGGCGCTGAGCCGTGCCTCCGACCGCGCGCGGAAGCGCGCCATCGCATCGCGGAAGCAGACGACGCGCGATGCGCCGGACACGGGGTCGACGAGGGTGTGGCAGACCAGGCCCTCCCGCCGCAGGCGCTGCACCGTTTTCGCGGAGACGCCCAGTCGCCGGGCGACCTCGGTCAGCGTCAACGGTTCCCGGTCCCCGATGGCATCCACGCGCGCCCGCGCCGAGAGTCGCAGCACGAGCACGCCGAGGTCGCGCACCAGCGATCGACCGCCCAGGAGCGCATCGGCGCGGTCGCTTCGGAATCCCGTCAGCCGGAAGACGACCCACCCCGACGGATAGACCTGCGCGGGCTCGATCGTGGCGATCAGCGACTCGGCATGCTCCGCGATGCGCAGGAGCACGTCGGACGGCGCGTACTGGAGTTCGGCTTCCAGCCGGGCGATCGCCTCCTGCTCGAAGCGCGCCTGCCGGGCCATCACACGGACCGGTCGGCCGGCGGCAGCGCGAACTCGAGGGGCCGGGCGTCCGCCACCACCCCGGCTTCGACGAGCTGCCGGCCGAAGCACGCCAGCGCCTCGATCGACCGGTGATCGAAGACGTACCGGATGTGCTTCGTCAGGTAGACGGAGGCAAGGTCCGCGGGCCAGCCGCGCGGTACGCCGTGTTCCGCGATGAGCGGCGCGGTGAGCGCCGCGTTCCGCCGTCGTTCCCGGTCGAGCACCAGCGCAAGCCTCCGGACCGGCGCCGCGGGCAGCCCGGGACGGGTCAGCCAGACGGCGAAGACGAACGGAAGCGAGAACGTCTCGCGCCAGGCATCTCCGAGGTCCAGCTGGAACGGGTATCGCACCGCGGGCGGCGAGTCCGTCACGACCTTGTCGCCGATGAGCAGCATCGCCGGGGGCCACTCCGCCGGGTGACCGCCCGCCATGCGCTCGCGCGCATCGAACGGGACGATCGCCGGCGCCCGCCCGAACCGCGCGCGGAAGAGCACGCGCAGCAGCGCGATGGACGTGTGCGAGTCCGTGTCGGCATGGACCTCGGTGACCTGCGGGATCGGCCGCGTGGCGTACACGCGCACGGTGAGCGTGGGCCCGTCGCATCCCAGTTGCCCCACCGGGAGAATCGGACAGGGCACGGGCGCCAGGAAGTAGTCGACCGACGAGGCGAGCGCGACATCCAGGGCCCCTGCCAGCAGCCGGTCGATCAGCTGGCTGGGGACCATGCGCTCGACGTGCACGCCCGGAAGGGATTCCACGCCGTCGATGAGCGGGACCGTGTTCAGGAATGACACGGCGCCGATCCGCAGCACCTCGGGCGGGGCGCCCCGTGCGGACGTTGCTTCCATCAGCGGGCTCATGGCGCGATGGTAGCCCGGACCTGCGGAAGGACCTCGATGTCCGTCGCACCGGGCGCGGGCACCGCGGTCCGCTGCACGCGCGTCGGCCGTGCCTCGTCCACCATCGGCGACGGCATCCCCCCCGTTGCCATCGCGGTGGGCACGATCACCCGCGGCAGGCGCGGCGAGAGCCGGCAGAGCAGTTCCAGCGCGTTGGTCCGGGCGGACGCCGCCAGCGCCCCCAGGTGCGTGCAGGCCGCGGGATCGGGGGTGATGAGTTCGACGGCGGTTCCCCGGGCGGCGTGGTCCATGATCGCACGGCGCTCCGGCGCGGTCAGCGGCGTGGTGCCGTCCGCCTGCACCACGTCGCCGAGGTCGATCGTCATCTGGTCCATGTTGACCGCGCCGACGATGGCGGCCCATCCGCACAGCCGGCCGCCGCGCACCGCGGTCTCCACCATCACCCGCGCCGCCGGTCGTCCCGGTGTCGTGCCCATCGAGCGCGGCCAGCCGTCGGCGTACCCGACCGGCACCAGGCCCAGCCGGGTCGCCACCGGCGCGCGCCAGGTCGCGCCGTATCCGACCTGGCATCCCGCGGCCACGTCGCGGACCAGCGCCAGCTGCGCCCGCCAGCGCACGATCGGTGTGAGCGCCCCCGCGCCGTCGAGGATCGACGGGGTCGCGCTCTGCGCCAGCGGCTCGCGGCCGATGCCGACCCAGCCCTGTCCGACCCGCACCATCGACGCGTGGTAGCGCACGCTCCGCAGGGTGCCGCACGTGTTCGCGATATGGATGAGCGCGTCCGGCGGCAGCAGGCGCGAGATCGACGCGACGGCACCACAGAACCGCCGGTGCTGGGCCTCGGTCCGCTGCGGGTCGCTGTCGGCCGAGGCGAATTGCGACATCACCCCCCGCAGGGCCAGCCCCGGCGTCCGTAGGACCTCCGCCGCCAGCGCCGCGATCGCGTCCGGCTCGCAGCCGCCCCGCGCCATCCCCGTGTCGACCTCGATGTGAACCGGGACCCGGGCATCGGTGGCCGCGGCCAGCCCGGCGAGCGAGCGGATCTGCGACGGTTCGTGAACCACCAGTTCGACCGCGTCCGCCCGGACCAGCGGCTCCAGCACCGGCTCCGGTCCCGGCGCGGCGAACGGCATGAGCACGATCGCGCGCGCGGCCCCGGCCACCAGCAGGTCGACCAGGTCCAGTGCCTGCTCCGGGGTGTACACCGCGATGAACCGGACATGCTCATCGAGCATGAGCGGCGTGACGATGCGGGCGCCGAGCCCGTACCCGTCCGCCTTGACGACCGGACAGAGCCCGGCCCCCGGGGCCAGCAGTCGGCGCAGCAGTCGGAGATTGTGGCGAAGCGCGGCGCGGTCGATTTCGAGTCGGCTGGTCGGTGCCATACGTCGAGGGTGTGCGGGGCCCGGACGCCCGCGATTCCGGCGTCCGTCGGCCGGAAGCGCGGGCGTGCAGGAAACCGGCATGTTGTATCGACCGGGACGCGATCGTACCATGACCGGCTTCCCCATGATTCACCCGGACGACATCTTCGACACGACCATCGGATTCGCCGATCTCGCACTCAGTGATCCGGTCCGCCGGGCGATCGACGATCTCGGGTTCGTCCATCCGACGCTTGCGCAGGCGCAGATCATTCCGCTTGCCCTCACCGGGCGCGACATCCTCGGCCAGTCCAAGACGGGGACCGGCAAGACGCTTGCCTTCGCCGTTCCCGCGATCGAGGCGCTGAAGGACCGCGCGCCGTTCGGCGCGCTCGTGCTCTGCCCGACGCGGGAACTGGCGATCCAGGTCGCGCAGGAATTCCGCAATCTCACCAAGTACACGGACCTCAAGGTCGCGGCGATCTACGGCGGCCAGCCGATGCGCCAGCAGGGTCCCAAACTGGCGCGGGAACCGGACATCATCGTCGGCACGCCCGGCCGCGTCATGGACTTCCATCGCCGCGGCGCTCTGCCCTATGACCGCTTCCGGTTCGTCGTGCTGGACGAGGTGGACCGGATGCTGGACATCGGCTTCCGCGAGGACATCCGCCGCATCCTCGGCGGCATGACGCAGGCGCACCAGACCATCCTGGTCTCGGCGACCATCTCCGACGAGATCGAGCGCCTCGCGCGGAAGTACCTGAAGGACCCGGTGAAGTTCGTCCTGACGGCGAAGAGCCTCACCGTGCAGCAGGTCGAGCAGCGTCACTTCGCGGTGGAGCCGTGGGACAAGAGCCGGCTCCTCGTGCACCTGCTCACCCACGAGGAACCCGCGCTCACCGTCGTGTTCTGCCGGACGAAGCAGACCGTCGACGCCCTCACCGAGTTCCTGCGCCGGAAGAAGATCGACGCGCAGGCCATCCACGGGGATCTGCACCAGGGGCAGCGCAACAAGGTGATGGAGAAGCTTCGCGGCGGCGAACTCAAGGTCCTCATCGCGTCCGACCTGGCCGCGCGCGGCCTGGACGTCGATGACATCTCGCACGTGGTCAACTTCGACCTGCCGGAGGACCCGGAGGTCTACGTCCACCGGATCGGGCGCACCGCCCGCGCCGGGCGGAAGGGCATCGCGTGGAGCTTCGTGTCGCCGGGAGACGGCGCCCTGCTGTCGCAGATCGAGCAGCTGACCAACGTCGAGATCCAGCAGCAGGCGTTCACCGACTTCGAACCGGGGCCGGTTCCGGAGGCGGTCCTGCGGCGGCGTGCCGAGGAGCAGACGCGGCGTGAGACGCAGGCCGCGCAGTCCAGCCGGATGAAGACCGAACTTCCGCCGGCCGCGTCCGCCGTGGACGCGGCGCGCTTTCCGGATGGACTCGTCCCCCGCGCCATGCCGACCCGGCGGCTCGGCGGTCGCCTGCGCACCCGGCGACGGTGATCCGCCGCCCGGAAGCGTTCATCGGCACCGCGCCGGACCGCGGTCGAGGGGGGCACATCACGCCGGGACCACGGCGCCCCGGCCGGTGCGCATCGATACTCTGTTCCGCGCGGACCGGCGCCGCGCATCTCACGCCCTCCGGGCCCCGCCGCCTCCGCCGCAGTCGCCTTCCGTCATGGATCGTTCCGCCAGCACCGATGCGCCCCCGGCGATCGTGATCTCTCCCGAGGTTGGTGACGCGCTCGCGCGCGACGGCGCCGTCGTGGCGCTGGAGTCGGCCGTCATCACGCACGGGCTTCCCCGCGCGCCGCTGCCCCCGCTCCTCCGGGATGTCACGGACAGCGGCTGGGGTCACGACCGGCCGGCCCACCTGGAACTCGCGCGCGCGATGCAGCGACAGGTCCGCGCCGCCGGCGCGGTCCCGGCGCTCATCGGACTGGTGGACGGGCGCCTGCACATCGGCATGACCGACGAGGCGCTCGATCAGCTCGCCGGCGCCGCGTGCCCGGTGAAGTGCGCGGCGTCGAATCTCGCGTGGCACCTGGGCGCGATCACGGCGCCGCCCGCGTCGCGTGCCTTCGGTGGCACCACGGTGTCCGCCACGCTGGCGGCGTGCCGGCTCGCCCTCCCCCGCCCGATCCGCGTCTTCGCCACCGGCGGCATCGGCGGCGTGCACCGCGAGTGGACCCGCCACCCGGACATCTCCGCGGACCTGCGCGAACTGGCGGGCACCGAGTGCATCGTCGTCTGCGCGGGGGCGAAGTCCATCCTGGACCTGCCCGCCACGCTGGAGGTGCTGGAGGCGCTGTCGGTTCCGGTCATCGGCGTGGGCACCTCGGTCCTGCCGCGCTTCCACGATCCGGGCGATGAACGCCTCCCGCTCGCCATGCACCTGCCCGCATCCCGGACCGGCGACTGTGCCACCGCCGACCGGATCGCCGACCTGGCGCAGACGCACTGGCGCCTGCTCGGCCGCCGCGGCGGTATCCTCGTCGTCCAACCGGTGCCCGCGCACGCGGCGCTGGCCCCGGCGGAGACGGATCGTGCCGTGGCGCTCGCCGCGCGCGACGTGGACGCGGCGGGCGTCACCGGCGGGGACCGGACCCCGGCGCTGCTCGCCGCCATGAACCGCCTCACCGATGACCTGGCGCTTCGCGCCAACATCGCGCTCCTGCTCGCCAACGCGGCGCTCGCCGCGCGGATCGCGGTCGCCGCCGCCGCGTGTGGCGCCACCCGGACCGGCATCCTCCACGCCTCGTGATCACCGCCCGCACGCCTGATCTCATCCACCTCCACTGCCCCCCGCCGGACCGCTCGTCCGCACGCCGGCGCCCCGCATCGACCACAGGCTGCCTGCCTCGGAGCCACCGCACCATGCCATCGCCCGCACCGCCCGACGATGACCACCGGGATGAGGATCCGTCGCCGGACCCGGACGACGCCGGAACCTCCGAGGACGCCCGCGAGGTCGACGGCTACCTGGAGATCGCATCCGGCGCGGAAGGACGTCTGCGCCGCATCACCGACCGCGTCCTCCAGTCCCCCGACGACCCCTATGTTCCGCAGTCGCTGATCCAGCGCTTCCGGCTGCGACCGGGCCATCACATCGTCGCGCAGGTCGGCACGCATCAGCCCAGGCGCCGTCAAGGCCGCAGTCGCGACCCGCGGCCGACCATCGACCGCATCCGGCTCGTCGAGGGCATGACCGTCGACGACTTCCGCAGGCGCAAGCCGTTCGAGGACCTGACCGCCGTCGATCCGCAGCCGCGCATGGTGCTGGAGCACCCGGGCTGTCCGCCCGCGTGCCGGCTCATCGACATGTTCTGTCCCATCGGCTTCGGCACGCGCGGCCTCATCGTCGCCCCGCCGAAGGCCGGCAAGACCGTGCTGCTCCAGCAGATCGCCTCGGGCATCCGGCACAACCACCCGCAGGTCCATGTCATCGCGCTGCTCATCGACGAGCGCCCGGAGGAGGTGACCGACTTCCAGCGCAACGTGCCCGCCCAGGTCCTCGCGTCCTCCAACGATCTGGACGTGACCGCGCACACGACGCTCGGCATCCTCGCCATCGAGCGTGCCAAGCGCCTTCTGGAGGCGGGACGCGACGTCGTCGTGCTGCTGGACTCGCTGACGCGCCTCGGCCGCGCGTTCAACAATGTCCGCAAGTATGCCAGCAGCGGACGCACGATGACCGGCGGCCTCGATGCCCGCGCACTGGAGGTTCCCAAGCAGCTCTTCGGCTCCGCCCGCCGCGCGGAGGAGGGCGGATCGCTGACGATCGTCGCCACCTGCCTGGTGGACACGGGATCCCGTGCGGACCAGATCATCTTCGAGGAGTTCAAGGGCACCGGCAACATGGAACTCATCCTCGATCGATCGATCGCCGAGCAGCGGATCTTCCCGGCGATCAACCTCGCGGCATCCGGCACCCGCAAGGAGCACCTGCTCATGGACGAGATCGAACTGCGCACGGTCACCGCGCTGCGCCGGCGACTCATCAACATGAAGCCGCCCGTCCAGATCGACCAGCTCCTCAGGGCGATCGCCCGCACGAAGTCCAACGACGAACTGGTCCGCGGTGCCGCCGCGGCAACCGAGGCGGCAGGCCGCGGCTGACACGGCCGTCGGTATCCAGGCGCCTGACGTCCGAGACAGGCATCACGCGTCTCTCTGCCGTCACCTCGCGCGCAAGGGTGCGCGCGCGACCGCGACCGTGTGAGGCTCGATGTGACCGGTCACACGGTCCTCGCAGACGGCGCGCCCATGTCCCCACCCACCACGCATCGCGCCGTCACGCCAGGGGGGGGTGCGGGGGGACGCAGTCCCCCTGCGCTCGCGGACCTGGAGTTCCGATCGAGTCAAGCCGAAGCGCAGACGCCGAGTCGGATCTCTGCACATGCGCGCCTGGGCCACGGTGCCGGATCGAACGCAGTCTGCGCTGGATCGCCGTGTCCCGACCACCGGGAATCTCGAGACCTGTGAAACGCGTGCGCAGGGCTCGAATGCAGCGCCGCCGGCCATCCGCTTCGACTTCTCGGTTCGCGTGCGCAGGGGGGCTGCGCCCCCCCGCACCCCCCCTCGCGTGGCGGGGGCGTGGTGAACTGCGGTGGTCCCCAAACGGCGGACACTGGCGCGCCCGCGCCGCTCACCCGCCGGTCATGGGCACGCGCCCCACGCCGCGACCAGGATGAGCAGGTCATCGAAGCCGACGACGCCGTCGCTGTTCACATCGGCGGAACCGGCGGTGCCCCACTGGCCGAGGAGCGTGAGCAGGTCGCTGAAACCGACGCTGCCGTCGCCGTCCAGGTCGGTCGGACATGGCAGCGAGGTGTCGCGGATCACGAGCGCCCGCCCCTCGCCGAGCACCTGGAACACCGGGCCGCCGCTTCCATGGAGCCATCGGGCGGTTGCATTGCTTCCACCGCTGCCCCGCGCCCACTTCCAGGCGGCGGCGTACTGGTGACTCAGGCCGACGATGCCGATGAACCAGCGCACGTTCTCCGGCGTGTTCGCCGGCAGCGTGAACGGCGTCGGGACCTCCAGCGTGTACTTCGTCAGGCCGCCCGGACCGGCCGTCTGCGTGATCGCACTGGTCTCGAACATCACCGTCGGCACCGGCCGCGGAACTCCGCCGCCATAGTAGAAGAAGCCGAGCGGCTGGTACGCGATCGTGTTCGGATCCTGCCTCCAGATCTCGATGCGGAACCCGACTTCGCACACGCCGCTGCCCCACCATTCGATGTGATCGATGGTCCTGGGGGCGGCCAGTGTGAAGTCGGTCCAGCACACGGTGTCGAGGTCGGAGTCGTCCTCATTCGGGCCGGGGTCGCGCCAGAGATGCGACTCGCGCAGAGTGCCGCCGACAACCGGGGGCTGATCGACAAGGATGCCCGCGCTCGCAACGGCAGCGCACGTCAGGATCGAGATGCAGGTCAGCACCCGCGTGGCGGTCGGGATTCGAGGCGTCATTGCGGCGTTCATGGTTCCTCCGATGGCGGAGCGGGAGGCGAGGGCGACCGGCCGGTGTGCCGGTCCGCAGGCCGGGACGCGTGCGGCGGACACACCCGCCGCAGCGATCCCGCCCATCGACCGTGGAAGTGTGGCGTCACCTGCGCGCCGCGGACACCGGGGTTGACCCGGATTCCGCAGATCCCGCCACGGGGAAAGCCCGGCACATGGCGCGAGATGGTGCCGCGCTCACGGGTCCGACATCAGGCCGAGCTCGTTCGCGAGACGCACGAGGTCCGATCGGCTCTTCAGGCCCAGCTTCTTCATGAGCCTGGCGCGATACGACTCGATCGTCTTGACGCTGAGACCGACCTCGTCGGCGATCTGCCGGTTCGTGTAGCCGCGCGCCACCTGTCGCAGGACCTCCCGCTCACGATCGCTCATGCGGTCGACCGGTGCTGCCTCCCGCCGGGCATCGTCCGTCGCGAGAATGGTCTCGAGGAGAGCAGCGTCGCCGACGTCGATGAAGACGCGTCCGCGCGCAACGGCACGGATGGCCGCGATCAGCTCGCTGTCGGCGGCGCTCTTGTTGACGTACCCCGCGGCGCCCATCGCGATCGCAGATCGCACGTAGGCGGGATCGTCATGCATCGTGACCACGATGATGCGCGCTCCGGGAACCGCCGTGCGCAGTCGCTCGACGGAAGCAAGCCCGGATGGCCCGGGCATGGAGAGATCGAGCGTGATGATGGCGGGTGCGAGTCGCGGTGCGATCTCGATTGCTTCCCTGAGTGTGCCCGCTTCGCCCACGACCCGGATGTCCGGTTCCGCATCGAGCATCATCCGCAGACCCTTGCGGACCATGGCGTGATCGTCGACGATCAGGACTTCAATGCGACTCATGACGCGGTCCGCTTCCTGGCGTGGGGGAACGTCGCGGAGATGACGGTTCCACCCGCCTGCGACGACATGATCGAGAAGGCCCCGTCGCGGAGCAGCACGCGCTGGCGCATTCCCTGAATTCCGAAGCCTCCGCCCCGGCTTCCGGAGGGATCCCGCGGCATGCCGACGCCATTGTCGGAGACCGTGAGCCGCAGCGATCCGCCGGTGTCCTCGAGCACCACCTGCAGGCGAGTGGCCTGCGCGTGCCGGACTGCGTTGTTCAGCGATTCCTGCAGAACGCGGTACGCCGCGATTTCGATCTCCGGATCGTATCGCCCGGAGCCCGTTCGAATGGTCCGTTCGATCGCAGTCCCGCTCGCCGACGCGACATCCTCGCAGAGGCGGTCGGCGGCGACCGCGAGCCCCAGGTCGGTGAGGACGCCGGTCGCGAGTCCGCGGGCCAGTCGGCGCGACGATTCGATCGTCGATGCGGCCATCTGCACGACCTTCTCCGCGCCGATCTTCGCATCCGCGAGCGTTGCGGCATTCATGATCGACCGTGCTCCGAGCAGGACGGCGGTCTGCGCCTGCCCGAGTTCGTCGTGGAGATCGCGGGCCAGCCTGCTTCGCTCCTCCTCCTGGATCGCGAGCGTCCGATCAAGGAACGTCCTGCGTTCCGCGATCGTCGCACGCAGCGGGCGGACGACGAAGATCCAGAGCACCGGCCACAGCGCGGCGACGACGAACAGCGCGTCGAGCAGTGAGACGAGGAAGTCGCGGCCACCGGTCGGTCCGTCGCGTTCGGCAAAGATCATGAACGCCAGTTCGACGCCGAAGGCCACCACGAGCACGATCACCAGGACCCGGATCGGCGAGATTGCTTCAACCGGCTGCATGGGGGATTCCAGGCGGGGCCCTTGGCGCGCTTCAGGGTCTCCGGACGACCGGCCGCGGCCCCGCGGCCAAGCGTACACGCGGCGGATCGAACCGGGGGCAGGCCGCCGGCCGCAGGCAGGCCGGACCATGGACGCGCGACGACCATCGGGATCCCGGCCCGATGAGCCGGACGGCGCGGGCCGCCGTCCGACCGGCCGCGGAGGTACCCGGCCGGAGACGGGAACTCGGCCGTCTGCGGGCGGCCGCGCTCGCGCGGATCTCCTGAAAGAAAGCCCGCGCCAGGCGCTCGTGCGCCGGACGCGGGACGTGGGTCGAGGCAGGTCGGATGCGCCCTGCGCCGGCGGTGCGGCGCGAACGGCTCCGCGGCTTACGACGCGCAGGCGCCCCACCACGCCAGAAGCATGGTCAGGTCGGTGAAGTTGACGACATCGTCCTCGTTCAGATCACCGTCCGCATCCTGTCCCCAGTTGCCGAGCAGGATGAGCAGGTCCGCGAAGTCGACGCTGTCGTCGCTGTTGACGTCTCCCACGCAGTCTTCTGTCGGTTCGGTTCCCTCACTTCCGGAACCGGTTCGAAGGCCCGAGATGAACACGGCGCTGTCCAGGATCTGATCATTGACGTCGCCGACCTCGAAGATCAGCACATGCCTGCCCTTGCTCAGTTCGGGCGTCGTGGTCGTCAGGTGGTGGATCAGCCCATGAGGATTCGAGAACGCGCTGTTCACATCGTCGGTGGTCTCGAGGCCCGCGAACGAACTGCCGACCTGCACCGCGCTGCCGCCGGCGTCGAAGGTGATCTGGTTCTCCGGGCCCGTGCCGTCGAGGAAAACGAGGAACGCGTCCGTGAACTGGCTGGTCCAGTACGGGAACTCGACGGAGCCGAAGATGAAGTCGAACCTGACCTGCGAGTCCTCGTCGAGCGTGAACTCGACCCTGAGTGCGGCCACGTCGTAGCAGCCGTTGAAGTTCTCGATGTTGCCACCGGAAAACCCGTACGCCTCGAACTCCGGCGTGCTTCCGGTCTGGGGCCAGGGGAACATCTGCGAATTGACCTGCGCAGGCGGCGATGCGGGGTCATAGCCGGGCAGCGACGCCTCGGGGATCGGCGCGAGATTCGCGACATTCCCGCTCGAGAGCACGATCCCCCTGGAGATCGTGACCGGGGGCAGCACGAACTGGTGGTAGGTGCCGAACTGCCCGGGCATGCCGTTCAGGATCGTGACGTCGTCGATGGACAGGCCGCCGCCGGGATTCAATGCGTCCGCGAGAGCCTCGACGTCCATCGTCGGGGTGGTGACCACCGAGCCGAGGACCGGGACCGACGCCAGCAGAACCAGAGCGGAGCCGAGGGAAACGACGGTTGTGTGTTTCATGCCATCATTCTTCCGCAGCGATCGAGCATGTCCACGCGGGGTTTGTCTGAGAACCGGGCGCACGCTGCCGGGGAATCCCCGGCAGTCGCAGGGATCCCGGGCGCGGGCGCGCAGGGACCGGGGGCATGGACGCCGACGGACGGCGCGGATCCGCGCGGGCGGTCCGGGCCTGCCTTCGACGGATGCGGCCCGCGCCGGACCGATCCGGCCGCCGGCCCCGTCCGGTCAGATCACCCAGTTCGTCGCCGGTGACTCCGGATTCGTCCGCAGGCTGACCTCGTGCACCGGTCCGCGCACGACGTGGCCGGCCGGGACGGATGACGTCACGAAGACGCCGCCGCCGATGACGCAGCCCGCGCCGATGACGGTCTCGCCGCCCAGAATCGTGGCGCCGGCGTAGACGGTGACGTGGTCCTCCAGCGTCGGATGGCGCTTCACATCGCGCGCCAGTCGCCCGCGCTCATCGCGGGGGAAACTGCGCGCCCCGAGCGTGACGCCCTGGTAGATCTTGCAGCCGTCGCCGATGACCGTCGTCTCGCCGATGACCACGCCCGTGCCGTGATCGATGAAGAAACTGCGACCGATCCGGGCGCCGGGATGGATGTCGATCCCGGTTTCCGCGTGAACCAGCTCGCTCATGAGCCGGGGCACGATGGGCACGCGCAGGCGCTCGAGTTCATGCGCGACCCGGTGGACCGTGATCGCCCGGAGTCCGGGATAGCAGAGCACGATCTCATCGGTGAAGCGCGCGGCGGGATCCCCGTCCATCGCCGCCTGGACGTCCAGGCTGAGCATCGCGCGGACGGACGGCAGGCGATCGATGACCATGAGCGCGATCGCCCGCGCCGCCGCGGCGCTGGAGACGGCGCGGTCCTCCGACGGCGTGGTCGCCGCGTCCCCGGCGCCGCCGTCCGCTTCCGCGCGAAGCGACCGCGCGAACGCGATGGCGCCTTCGACCTCGGATTCGAGAATCGAGCAGACGGCGTCCAGGTCGGTGCGCACGGCCGCGGCGAGATCGAGCGCATCGGTCCTGCCGGCGGCGGCGAACCCGGGAAAGAGCAGTCGCCGGATCAGGACGAGCAGGTGCGCGATCGCGTCGCGGTCGGGCAGGTGTCCGAGCCTCGGGTGGTGGATCCGGGGATCCGCGATCGCGGAGCGCACGAGCCGTTCGGTCGACCGGGCAAGCCGATCGTCCCGCTCCAGGTCCAGGTCCGTGGCGAAGGACTCCGGGGGCATCGACGGTATGCTACCGCGCCCTGCAACGCGGTCGGATCAGCGCCCAATGCCACGCGGCACCGTCTACGACGCCATCTCCCGGACCTGCTTCGACACGCCGCTCGTGCACCTGCGCCGGCTCTTCAGGGGCTCACCCGCGCGCGTCCTGCTCAAACTCGAGTTCATGAACCCGCTCTCGAGCGTGAAGGACCGGATCGCCCTGGCGATGATCGAGGATGCCGAGCGCGCCGGACGTCTCAGGCCCGGGGGGCGCGTGGTCGAGCCGACCTCCGGGAACACGGGCATCGCGCTTGCCTTCATCTGCGCCGAGCGCGGGTATCCGCTCTCGCTGGTCATGCCGGAGTCCATGAGCATGGAGCGGCGCGTCCTGCTCCGCGGCATGGGCGCGGAGGTCATCCTCACGCCCGCCGCCGAGGGCATGCCTGGCTCGGTCAGCCGCGCGACGGAGATGCTGGCCGAGCATCCCGGCGCCTTCATGCCGCAGCAGTTCGACAATCCCGCGAATCCGCGCATCCACGAGGAGACGACGGGACCGGAGATCTGGACCGACACCGGCGGAACCGCGGACATGATCGTCGCCGGCGTCGGGACCGGCGGCACGATCACCGGCGTCACGCGGTTCATCCGGCGCCACAACGCCGCGTTCCGCGCCATCGCCGTCGAGCCGGCCGCATCGGCCGTGCTCAGCGGCGGCGCGGCGGCGCCGCACCGGATCCAGGGCATCGGCGCCGGCTTCATCCCGGCCAATCTGGATCGCACGCTCCTCTCGGGGGTCGAGACCGTCACGAACGAGGAGGCATTCGAATGGGCGCGCCGTCTCGCGTCCACGGAGGGCATTCCCGCCGGCATCAGCACCGGTGCGAACCTGGCGGCGGCCGCGCGACTGGCGCACGATCCGGCACACGCGGGCCGGACGATCGTCACGATCGCGTGTTCGCCCGCCGAGCGCTACCTCTCCACGCAGCTCTTCGACGGACTGTGGTACTGACGACCACGACCCCGGCCGTGCGGACGGCGCGCTGCATCCCCCCGGCGATCGTCACGCACCTTCCGCCAGCGCGATCATCGAGGCCGCCGGCAGATGCACGCGGATCGGCGCGCCGCCGGTGATGCCCGCCGATGCGACCGACGCCGAGGGCATTGACGCCTCGATCCGACCGCCATCCGCCAGTTCGACGATCACCGTGACGCGGGACCCGGCGGGGAACAGGTCGACCACCCGGGCGACCAGGCCCGGCCCGCCGTCCGCGCCGCCCGGGCCGTCCCGATCGGTCCGGATCTCGACGTCTTCCGGCCGGATCGCGACGTGCGCGGGCGGTGCCTGCGGCGGACGTCCCCGCACCAGCGCGGCCGCCGTCTCCGCGGGAATCCGCTCGAGCCGCAGGATGTTCCGGATGTTGAGAAACCGCGCCGCGTCGACCGTCCGGGGTCCCCGGAAGACCGCCGCGGCCGGCCCGCGCTGCACGATCCGGCCCTGCATCATGAGCAGAATCCCGTCCGCCAGGAGGAACGCTTCGTCGAACGCGTGCGTCACGAGGAACACCGTCGTCCCGAGCCGCGTCACGATCGCGCGCAGCGAACGCTGCAGGTCGGTCCGCGTCGCGGCGTCGAGGGACGCGAACGGCTCATCCAGGAAGAGCACGCGCGGGCGCACGACCAGCGCCCGCCCCAGCGCCAGCCGCTGTCGCTCGCCGCCCGAGAGCGTCGCGACGTCGCGGCGTGCGAGCAGCGGCTCCAGTCCCAGCATGGACACGACTTCCTCGATCGCGCCGGCGGACGCCCGTCGCGCCGCGTGCCCGCGGAGTCCGAAGCGCAGGTTCTCGAGGACCGTCAGGTGGGGAAAGAGCGCGAGGTCCTGCGGGATGTACGCGATGCGTCGCGCCTCCGGCGGCACGCGCGTCATCTCCCGTCCGTCGATGAGCACCCGTCCCCGGTCGGGGCGCCGGGCGCCCATCACGGTCTCCAGCAGCAGTGTCTTCCCGGCGCCGGACGGGCCGAGCACGGCCAGGCGTTCTCCGGCGCGGAGCACGAAGGAGACGTCCCGCAGCGCGAAGGTCCCGTAGCGCACGGTCAGGTCCTGCACCTCGATCATGCCCGGCGCCCTCCCGCAATCAGCCGGACCGTCAGCAGGACCAGGAGGGCGATCACCGTCAGGACCATCACCAGCGCCACCGCCGCCTCGATCCGGATCGACGTCCAGTTGAGCACGATGGCGGTCGGAATGGTGTCGGTCTTCCCGCGGACGGTTCCCGCGATCGTCACCGTGGCACCGTAGTCGCCGATGGCGCGGCCCCATCCCAGCACGAAGGCGGCGATCAGCCCGGGCCGCGCCAGGGGCAGGGTCACGCGTCGGAGCACGCCCCAGGGTCCGCAGCCGAGATAGCGCGCCACGAGTTCGAGCCGCGGATCGATCGATTCGAACGCGGCCTTGAGCACCCGGATCTGCAGCGCCAGCGCAATGATGAACTGCGCCAGGATGATCCCGGGGACCTCGAACACGAACCGCAGGACATGCGACTCGATCCACTGCCCGGGACCCGAACGGAAGACCAGAAGCAGCGTCATGCCGATCGCGACCGGCGAGAGGATGATCGGCACGTCCAGCAGCGCGTCGATCAGGACGCGCCCGCGGAAGCGCCATCGGGCCAGGACGAACGCGGACGGAATCGCCACCACCATCGCGAGGCCCGCCGCGATCGTGGCGCAGACCAGGCTGAGGCGGATGGCGGCGCGGACGTCGGGTTCGGCGAGCGCCGCGAGCGGCGCCGCCGTGCCGGCGAACGCCACCTGCGACGCCAGCATCGCGAGCACGAGCGCCAGGGCCAGGCCGAGCCCGGCGATCAGCCACGTTGCATGCAGCGCGGCGCCGGGACGCATCGGTTCACCAGCCCTCCGGGAGCCGCCACTCGCCGCCGACCGGCGCGTCGGGCCGCGTCAGCCGGCGTGCCGCCTCGATCGTGGTCAGGTACTTCCACGCCGCATAGATCGCCTGTCCTTCCTCCGAAACGAGGAACGCCAGAAATGCCCTGGCCAGGTCGTGATCGCGGCACGTGGTGGTGATCGCCGCGGGCAGGAAGCCGATGCGGGGCACGCGCTCCGGGGGCAGCAGGATCGTCCGGATCCGCTGCGGATCCCAATGCTCGAACACCTCCCATCCCAGCGCCGCATCCACCTGCCCCAGCGCCACCACCTGCGCGGTCTTTGCGCACGACTCCGTGTACGTCACGATGTTCGGCCGAACCGCCGAGGCCAGTCCGGCGCGTTCCAGCACCTCGACCGCATACAGCCCCACGCACACCGCGTCCGGCCGCGCGATCGCCACGCGCACGCCCGGGCGCGCCAGGTCCTCGAGCGTCTCGATCCCGGCGGGATTGCCGGACGGGACCGTGATCGCGGGCACCAGGCAGGCGACGATCGTTTCCGTCGCGGGATCCACCAGTCCCTCGCGCTTCGCGATCTCCATGTAGTCGGAGGATCCCGGGAAGTAGATGTCACCGACGGACGACAGCGTCATCCGCGCGAGCATCTCCCCGGAACCACCGACGTGCATCTCGACCCGCGCGCCGGTCTCCGCCATGAATCGCGCCACGGCCTTCGCGGTGGGCGGCTGCGACGCCGACCCGACGAACACGACGAGGGTCCGTCCCTCGAACGCCCGCGGATGCGGCGCGGGGAACGCCTCGCGCCGTCCATCGCACCCGGTCACCGCGGCGAGTGCGGCGAGCAGCAGGCCGCGGATCCCGGTGGCACGGCGCCGCGCCGCGCCACCCGTGCGCCGGCGCCGCCCCTCAGTCGACATGGTCCGGCCCCTCCCCATCCGGCACGCGGGCCATCCCGCCCGCGCCCGGCGCCGCGTCATACCCGGGGATCGCGTCGATCAGCGCCCGCCACGCACGCGATCGCGCGGTGCGGATCAGGGCCGCGATCGCGGGCTCGCCCGCGTCCGCTGCGCGCAGGCACAGGTCGTACCGCTCGCGCCGGACGGTCACGAACGGAAGTCCGGCATCCTCGGCCACCATCCGCACGCACGCGCCGGCCTCCGCCCACCCGCCCAGCAGCGCTTCCGCGACCCCGTGATGCGTGGCGGCCAGGCGCCGCGGCGCCGGTCGCGCCTGCAGCACGACATCCTGGCACTGCCGCGCGCCCGACCCGGCCGGCCGGCCGATCCAGCGCAGGGGCGCCCGCCGCAGGGCGCGCACCGACCGGATGCCCCCGCGCGTGACCGCGATGCCTGCATCCCACAGCGTCATCTCCAGCAGGGCGAACGACGGCCCGAACCCGTGCGCCCGCAGCGCCCCGCCGTTTCCGTCCGGATCGTCCTCCGCGGCCAGGTGCACGCCGGCCAGATGCACGACGCCCTCGCGCAGCAGCCGCAGCGCCTCACCGCTCGTGCGCTGGAACGCGAGCATGCGAACCCCGGTCCGTGCACCATGCAGCGAGAGCAGCAGGGACATCGCCGGATCGCATCCGGCGATGACGAGCGTCTGCGCCGACGCCGGCGGTGCGCACGCCGGGAGCGGCGCCGCCGACGGAAGAACGCGATCATGCGGGAGCAGCCCGAGCACGGTCGGCTCCGCGGGATACCAGACGTCCCGGCCGCACACGCGGGCGGCCCAGCAGCGCACCGGCGTCCGCCGCGGCGCCCACGCCCAGCGCGGACCGCGCCCGTGATCCGCGTCCGCATGATCGCCGGGCGTCCCGGCGCCGGGCGCGCCACCGCGTGCGAAGATGGCCTCGACGGAGTGCGCCAGCGCCTGCGCGATCCGCAGTGCCGCGTCCACCGACGGCGTCATCCGGCACTGCTCGATGGCGCTGATCGCGGTCCGGGAGATGCCCGTGCGGCCGGCCAGGTCCAGTTGCGTCCAGCCCCGCGCTTCGCGCAGGCGGCGCACCTGGTTGAACGATCGCTCCGCCATGGCCGACTCCATGATCCTGACGCGCCGGACAGGATACTGGCGTCCGCGCCGGCGCGGCGCCGATCCGCCATCCGGTCGACCCGGTCGGCCCGGGTCGCGTCATCCGGTCCGTCGATTCCGTGCCCCGCGCCCGCCCGCGGCGGGCACCGGCCTCACGGCGCCCGGACCTCGTCGACCCGGCCGGGTTCCATCGTGTCCGCATCGATCATGGCCCCCGGGAGCCGGGCCCTGAGTTCCGCCAGCCGCGCCTCGAGTTCCTCGTCGATCCCGATCACCACGCCCGCCTCGCGCATCCGCGCCAGGATCTCCGTCGATCGTGTCACCGCGCCGGCGGCTTCCGTGCGCCATCCCGCGGCGTCCACCTCATCCGCGCCCGGATCGTCCGCCGCGGCCAGCAGGCACTGCGCGAGATCCTCGAAGGCGATCGCGAGTTCCCTGACGAACGCGGTATCCGCGCCAGGACCGGTGAAGGGCTCCAGCACCGTCACGCGACGGCGCAGCACGGCCAGCGCCTCGTCGAGGTGCCCCAGGTGCCGCAGGCTGGTGCCGATGCCGCGGAGCGCGATGGCCAGGTCGAGGTGCAGGAGCGTGTAGTCCGGCGTGCGTGCCAGCCCGCGCTCGCTTGTTTCGGCGAAGGCCTGCCAGTGCGCGAGCCCCGCCTCGTACTGCGCCGATCGCAGGAAGGCGTGCCCCAGCGCGTAGTGCGCGATACCGAGGTGACGCAAGGCACGGAGATCCTCGGGATCCGCCGCGGCCAGCGCGGCGCGGATCCGCAGGTCCTCCGCCAGGTGCGTCCGCGCCTCCTCGATCCTGTCCGTGTCCACCAGGAACAGGCCGAGGGCGCGGTGCATGCCGCCCAGCGTGGCCTCCGCGGCGACGCTCCCCGCGTGGTCCGCGTGCAGCGCCATCGCCGCGTCGAGCGCGGTGCGGAACAGCCGCTCTGCCTCATCCGACCGGCCGAGCCCCTGGTGCATGCGCGCCATCTGTCCGAGGACCACCACGCGGTTCCGGCGATCGTTCGCGCGGGTGCGGCCCGCCTCGATCCGTCCCTGCACGTATCGCTCGTACTGCGCCAGCGACTCGATCGCGTCCGCCAGTCGTCCGGCGTCGGCGTACATCCGCCCCATGTCGGCGAGCGCGAGGACGAGCGACTCCTCGACATCCGGTCGCGCCGGGTGCGCCTGCGCCAGATCCCGGAGCAGCGCCACCTGCGACGCGTAGAGCGCCATCGCCTCCTCCCGCCGCCCGGCCGACCGCAGCGCGGCCGCGTGCTGGCGTGTCAGAGATGCCAGTTCGAGTGCCGCGTCAGGATCGTCCGGCCCGGCCGCGGCGCGCCGCGCCGCCATCCGGACCGCCTTGTCGTAGCTCTCGATCGCACCCGGAAGGTCGCCGAGATTCCCGCCGGCCATGTCGCCCTGCACGTCCCCCAGGCGGCCGTAGGCGAGCGCGATCTCGCGCATCAGGCCCGGTTCATCGCCCACCTCCTCCGCGAGCGCGTCGAGATACCGCAGCCCCGTCGACACGAGGAGCTGGCGGGACGCGGTCGCGCCGGGCAGGTCGCGGATGCTCTCCTCGACCTCGAAGATGAACGTTCCTGCCAGCGTGCGGACGTCCTCGAACCGCCGCTCCGCGCGGGCCCGCTGGTCGGCCTCGGACCGGCGCGCCGCATCGGCCTGCGCCTCCTGCCACAGCGCGGCATTCCGCTCGCGGGCAGCGACCAGCGCGAGCCACGAGGTCCCGGCGAGCCCGGCGAGCAGGACCACGAACGCGAGGGCCACGCCGGCCACCAGCCCGCGGTTCCGGTGCGCGAACTTCGACAGCCGGTAGAGCGCACTCGGCGGCCGCGCCGAGATCGGCTCGCGGCGGAGATGCCGGCGAAGGTCCCCGGCGAGCGCGGCCGCGGTCGGGTAGCGCCGCGTGCGGTCCTTCTCGATCGCCGTCTGCACGATCGTCTCGATATCACCGCGCAGGCTGCGCAGCCCCGGTCGGATCGACGAGAGCGGCGCCGGGTCCTCCTCGCAGATGATCCGCGCCGCCTCCGCGATGCTGCGCCCGCGCACATCGAAGGGAAGCTGCCCGGTGAGCAGTTCATGCAGCAGGACCCCGATCGCGTACACGTCGCATTGCGCATCGATCCGGCCCGGATCACCGGCGAGCTGCTCGGGACTCATGTAGGGGAGCGTGCCGATGAGTTCGCCCGCGCCGGTCCGGACGGTGATCGTCTCGAGGTCCGCGGTCGCCCCGGGCAGGAACCGGGCGATGCCGAAGTCGAGCACCTTCACCTGCCCGTCCGGCTGGACCAGCACGTTCGCGGGCTTGAGATCCCGATGCACGATCCCCTGCTCGTGCGCGTGCTGCACCGCGTCGCACAGCTGCACCGCGAGATCCAGCCGTCCCGCCAGGGAGAGATCGTGCCGCGTCGCGTGCCCGGTCAGCGGGAGCCCCTCCACGAGTTCCATGATGGAGAACGGTCGCCCTGGCCCGTCGACCGCGGAGGCCGCCGTCCGGCCGCGCCGCGGCAGGACGCCCGAGCCGAAGATCGTGGCGATCCCGGGGTGGTGCAGCCGCGCGAGGGCGCGGATCTCCCGCCGGAACCGTGCCAGCATCGCCCTGGACGCGATCGACTCCAGGATGACCTTCAGCGCGACGCGGCGCGGCGGCTGGAACTGCTGCGCCTCGAACACGCGCCCCATCCCGCCACGACCGATCAGGCGGATGATCCGGTACTGGCCCAGGATCGTCGCGCCCGGCCTGAGATCCTCGTCGTCGTCGTCGACGTCGTCGTCCGCCTCTCCGCTCGCCGGGCCGGCGTCGAGCGCGGGTGCACGGCGCAGGAAGTCCGTCGCCTCGTCGCCGTCCAGCGCAAGCAGGCGCTCGACCTCGGCGCGCAGCGCGGCCTGGCCGGCGCACGCCTCATCCAGCAGGCGGCGTCGCGCCTCGGGGTCCAGGTCCACGGCCGCCTCGAAGAGTTCGTGGACGCGGCGGTGACCGGACTCATCCATGCTTCGGCGCGTCCTGTCCGCGGCTCAACCGATCGCGCAGCCAGGCGCGGGCGAAGCGCCAGTCGCGTTCGACCGTGCGCGTCGTCACCTGCAGCAGGTCCGCGATCTGAGCGTGCGTCAGCCCGGCGAACCAGGAGAGCATCACGACCTCGCCCGGTCTCGGATGGGTGGCGCGCAGCTCGTCGATGGCGGCATCGACGGCGAGGACCTCCTCCGCCCCGTCGAGCATGGTCAGTGCCGATCCGTCATCGGATCCGGGCGGCGCATCCTCCAGGGGCACGCGGGCCCGGTCTCCTCCGTGCCGGAGGCGTGCCTTGCGCCGCGCCTGGTCCACCAGGATGTTCCGCATCGCCTGTGCGGCGGCGCCGAAGAAGTGGGCCCGCCCCTGCCAGCCCGGATCCTCCGTGCCGACCAGCCGCAGATACGCCTCGTGGACCAGTGCGGTGGCGCTCAGGGTCTGGCCCGGCGGCAGCCGGCGCAGGCTGGCCTCGGCCAGCCTGCGGAGTTCGGCGTACGCGCGCGGCAGGAGGTCCGCCGACGCCGCCCGGTCCCCCCCGGCGGCCGCACGAAGCAGCAGGGTCAGGTCGCCGGAGAACGGTGCCGGTCGGTCGTCACCCATCGGTGCGGTCCACGCGCGGAATCATGTCGGGTCCGCCCGGGCGGCGACGGATGTCGTGCAGAGGCTCTTCACGCACCCTCATCCGGAGAACACACATGACTCGCTCTCGCATGGTCATCGTACCGCTCATCGCGTCGCTTGGTGCCCTCGCGCTGCCGCGTCCGGCCCTGGCCGAATGCCTGGACAGGAGTCCGGGCCCCATGGTCCCGGTCCCGGACTCCTCCATCGCGGTCACATTCGACGCCCTCCGCAACGTCCTCGTCTGCATGGGCGGCTCCGGCACCATCTGTGAACTGGTGAACGGTGCCTGGATCACCGTCCAGCCGGTGGTCCCCCGCACCTGGCCCAGCGTCGTCCGGCCCGGCGCCACGTACCGCAGCGCCACCGGCGAGTCGATCGTGTTCGCGCTGTCCACCGATATCCACGCATGGAACGGCCAGTCATGGTCCACGCTCCCGCCGCTGCCGGGACCCCTTCGGATCGACACCGCGCTCGCGTACGACCCGATGGCCGACCTCGTGTACGCCTTCGGCGGCATGGTGCCGGGCGAGTCGCAGGTCATGCAGGATCTCTGGGCCTTCGACGGCGCGGGCTGGTCGCAGGTCATGACACGGACGGCGCCGCCGCCGCGCCGGCGCGCCGCGCTGGCCTGGGACTCGCATCGGCAGCGCCTCGTGCTCTTCGGCGGGAACAGCAGCGCGGACATCCTGGGTGACACGTGGGAGTTCGATGGCGTCGACTGGATCGATCGCTCCGGCGCGCCGGGCCCCGCGCCGACGCCCCGTTCCGAGGCCGTGCTCGTGTTCGAGCCCGACCTCGGCGTCATGCTGCTCCGCGGCGGGTTCGGCGGGAGCGTCCCGCAACCGTACGACACCTGGTCGTGGGACGGGACCCGATGGGTGGAGCGGTATCCGACCGGGGCGAATTCGCTCAGCAGCGTCTCGCGTGGTGCACTCGATCCGGTCGCGGGCATCCTCTACTCCCTGATCCCGGGCGCGCTGTCCGTCGATCGACTGATCATCACCGCGACCGCCCCGACCATCGTGCAGCAGCCGTCGAACACCTCGGTTCCGCCCGGATTCCCCGCGCAGTTCACCGTCGACGCGGAACCGTCCGCGTCGTTCGACGGGCTCGCGTGGCAGTGGCGGCGCAACGGCACGCCGATCCCCGGCGCCACGATGCCGGTTCTCACGCTGCCCGCCGTCGAGCCCGCGGACATGGGCGCGTACGACTGCGTGATCCGCAACGGCGGCGTCGGCGAACTCAACTGCGGCCGCGTCATCACGACGGCGGCCATGCTGACCGTCGTCCCGGGCGCCACCTGCGCGGGCGACATCACCGGCGACGGCATCGCCGACTTCCAGGACCTGCTGGTCGTGCTCAGCGCGTGGGGACCGTGCCCGTAGGTCTCGCCCGCGCCCATCCGGGCACCGTCGATCGGCCGCGCGCCTGATCTGCGGAACCGCCCCCGGATGCGCCAGACCCTCCCGGTCCCGGCGCCCCGGGGGCGGTGACGCGTGCACGCGCGGTAGCATCACGTGCTCCCCATGCCTGCCGGACCCGTCCCACCCATCCGCGGCATCCATCACATCACCGCCGTCGCGGGCGACGCGCAGGCGAACCTGGACTTCCACGTCGGCATCCTCGGGCTCCGGCTGGTCAAGTCCACGGTCAACTTCGACGACCCGGCCACGTACCACTTCTACTTCGCCGATCATGCCGGGTCGCCGGGGACAGTGCTGACGTACTTTCCGCACGGCCCGCTGCGCCGGCACCGACCGGGCACCGGCGAGGTCTCCGCGATCGGGCTCGCCATCGGCGAGGCATCGATCGGCTGGTGGATCGACCGCCTGCGCCGGCTCGACATCCGCCACGCCGCGCCGGTCACGCGGTTCGACGAATCAGTGATCGCGCTGGAGGATCCCGACGGCACGCGCCTGGAACTGATCGCCGGCGGCGCAGAGGCACCCATCCCCGTCGATGCCGGCAGCGCACTCCCGCCGGCGCATGCGATCCGCGGATTCCATTCCGCCACGCTGACCGTGGCCGCACCGGGCCCGACCGCGCACCTGCTGGAGGCGATCATGGGCATGCGCGCCGTCTCGGCCGAGGCCGACCGGACGCGTTTCGTCGGCGCCGCCGACGCCGCCGCGCCCGGGCGGACCATCGATCTTCGCGCAGCACCCGACCTGCCGCGCGCGCGACCCGGGGCCGGGGGCGTCCACCACATCGCGTTCCGCGTGCCGGACGACGATGCGCTGGCCCGCTGGCACCAGGCACTCCCGGATGCGGGACACATCACGACGCCGATCGTGGATCGGCGGTACTTCCGCTCGCTCTACTTCCGCGAGCACGGCGGCGTGCTCTTCGAGTTCGCCACGGACGGTCCCGGGTTCACGCGGGACGAACCGCTCGACGCGCTCGGCTCGGGTCTGCGCCTACCCGAATGGCTCGAGGCGCGCCGCGAGGCGATCGAGCGCAGCCTGCCCGCGATCGCGCGGCCGCAGCCCCGCCTGTAAGCCCGGACATCGGCCCGGACATCGGCCCGGTCATCGGCCGCGGACACCGGCCGCGGACCTGGGCCCGGGATGCCAGCCCCGCGTTCCCGGACGGCGCAGAGGCGCGCCGAAGCGCCGGTACGATGCGGCGGATGCCGCTTCGTGCGGCATGCACCGCCATCCTCTGTCCCTCCCCCGTCCCTTTCTCCGCCTTGAACGGGTGGCGGGGCGCGCCGGTGCCTGCACCCGCCTGACCGGTTCCCGGCGCGCCGGGATGTCCCGGGACGTGCCCGTGGATCGGAGAGTGACCCGCATGCCCGACCGCCACACGCAGGACGCCGCGCCGAGCATGGCCGACGTCAAGGAACTCTTCGGGCTGATGCTCGAGGCGGACGCGCTCGCGCACGTGCCCCCCGGCACCGCGGACGACGCGACCACCGTGCACACGGCGCGCCGCGCATTCGCCGCGGCCGCGCCGCCGGTGCGCGCCGCGGTCGAACGGCTGCTCGCCGCGCACGGGCGCGCCTCCGGCATGCTGCTCGAAGGCGAAGCGGGCGCCGCCCCTCCGGGGCTCATCGGCGCGGATCCGCCGCCCGCGCCCGCGCCGCGGATCGCCGGGTACGCGATCGGCCAGGAGATCGGGCGCGGCGGCTTCGGCGTGGTCTACCGCGCGCGGCAGATCGAGCCCGTCGAGCGGCCCGTCGCCGTGAAGATCCTGCGCACCGAACTCGCCGGCCCGGACGTCATCGCGCGCTTCCGCGCCGAGGCGCGCGTCCTGGCGCGGATGAGCCATCCCGGCATCGCCCGGGTGCTCGATGCCGGGCTGGACGACCGGCACCGCCCGTATGTCACCATGGAACTCGTCGACGGCGAGCCGATCACCGCGTACGGCGAGCGACGGTCGCTCTCCGTGCGCGAGCGCGTCCGGCTGCTGGCGGAAGTCTGCGACGCCGTCCACCACGCGCACCAGCGCGCCGTGATCCACCGCGATCTCAAGCCGGCGAATGTCCTGGTCGAGGAGGCCGACGGCCGGCACCGGCCGCACGTCATCGACTTCGGCATCGCGAAGATCATCGAGGACGGCGCGGGCGAGGCGCAGACGCAGACCGGCGCCCGCCTGGGAACGCCCAGGTACATGAGCCCGGAACAGGTCGAGGGCAGCGATCCCGGCGACGTGCGCACGGACGTCTACGCGCTCGGCGTCCTTCTGTGCGAGGTGCTGACCGGGCGCCTGCCGCGATCGATGCCGGACACGGGCGGCACGCCGGCAGCGCGGCGCAGCACGGTCGCCGAGCGCCCCAGCCGCCTGGCCGCCCGGGGCGGCGCGGACCTCGCCGATCGCACCCGCGAACTGCGCGGCGACCTGGATCGCATCGTCCTCAAGGCGGTCGCGTTCGACGCGGAGGAACGCTACGACTCCGCCGCGGCGATGGCCGAGGATCTCCATCGCTACCTGGACGGCCGGCCGGTCCTCGCCACGCCGCCCGGCGTGCTCTACCTCGCCCGGAAGTTCATCGCGCGACGGAAGATGACCAGCGCCGCGATCGCGCTGGCGGTCGTCTCCATGGTCGGCGGCACGGCGGCGGCGATGTACGGGCAGTCGCGGGCGCAGGAGAGCCGGATCGCGTCGGAAGTCCAGAAGCGCCGCGCCGAACTGGAAGCGACGGTCGCCAACGAGATCAACGATTTCTGGATCGACATCATCCAGCGCGGCAGCCCGCAGGAGGCACGCCGACCGGACCTCCAGGTCCGCGACGCCCTGGACCTCGCGGCACCGCGGCTCGACGCGCAGATCCACGATCCCGGGGTCCGGCGGCGGCTGCACGAGACGTTCGCGCAGGCCTACCACGCGCTCGGTCTCGCGGAACCCCAGTTCCATCACGCCCGCCAGGCGTGGTCGCTCCTCGACGCGTCCGAGATCGACGATCCGGCGGACGTCCTGCGGACCCACCGGACCTTCGCACTCGCGCTCATGGAGGTGCACCGGCTCGATGAAGCGCGCACCGTGCTCCGCGCGGCGCTCGACCTGTGCACCGAGGCGCACGCCGATTCGAGGCGTCAGCGCCCGCTGGTCCTGCAGCTGCTTGCCGGCGTCGCGGATCGCGACGGCGACTTCGCCCGGGCCGAGCGCCTGTACGCCGACGCGGCGGCATCCGCGCACGAGATCCTCGGCGCGGACCACGTCACGACCCTCGCGAGCGAGAGCCGCCGGGCGCTGATCCTCGTGAAGCTCGGCCGCGCGCAGGAGGTCATCGAACGGCTCCCGGCGCTTCTGGAGACGCAGCGTGTCCGGCTCGGCGCCGACCACCCGGACACGATCAGCACCCTGGCGACCCTGGCCGGTGCACGGCAGCATCTCGGCCAGTTCGAGCAGGCCGAGCGTGACTACGCGACGGTGCTCGAACTCGCCATTCCCGTGCTCGGCGAGGACCACGCCTCCGTCCTGATGCTGCGGAACAACCTCGCCAGCCTGCTGCGCGACATGCGCCGGTTCGAGGAGGCGGAGTCCATCTTCCGCGCGGTCCGGGCATCGCATCTGCGCGGCGACGGACCGGATCATCCGAGCACGCTCCGGGCGACGGCGAACCTGGCGGCCGCGCTGACGAGTCAGCGCAAATACGAGGAGAGCGAGTCGCTGCTGCTGCAGGCCATCGACGGCCGCCGCCGGGTTCTCGGACCGGAGCATCCGGACACGATCAACGCGCAGCAGGTCCTGGCCAGCGTCTATCGCAACACGGGCCGGCTGGAGGACGCGCTCGACCTCTACGCCGCCCTGCTGGAGCCGCTGCGCCGGTCCGTGCCGCCCGGGCACCTGCGGCTGGCGCCCGTGCTGCGCAACTACGGCGTCGCCCTGTACGACAGCGAACGCTTCGAGGAGGCGCTGCACCTCTTCATCGAGAGTTACGGCATCCTGCTGGCCGCGTCCGGGCCGGAGCACCCGCAGACGATCCGCGGCGCGGCGTTCATCTGCGACGCGCTCGCCCGGCTGGCGTCCGCGGACGGATTCGAGGACTGGCGGCAGCGCTGCGCCGAGTGACGCGATCGCCGGAATCCATGTCCCCCGCCGGCGCAGTCGTCCGCCTGTCCACGGAGCGCGGATCGGCCCGGACCTGCCGGGTGCCCGCGCCCATGCACACCCGTTCCGGCACAGGAGATTCCCATGACTGTCCGCACATCCGTCCTCGCTGCCGCCGCCGCGGCCGGTCTGACCGCCCTCGTCGCCGCGGACTGCTACACGATCCGCCCGGTCGTCCGGACCGGCGACCCGGTGCCTGAACTCGGCGGCGCTTTCACGCACCTGGGGTATCCGCGCATCAACAGCCACGGACAGGTCGCCTTCTTCGCGCAGCGCACCGGCGAACTCGCGGTGACCGGACTCTGGTACACGGCCGACGGGGCGCCGGACACGCTGGAGCGCGTCATGGCCTCCGATCTCGCGGTGCCCGGCGCCCCGGGCGGGGCCACGTTCGGCCTGGTGTCGCCGTTCATGAGTACGCCCTCGATCAATGACGCCGGAAGCATCGCGTTCGCCGCGCCGATCCAGGGCGTTCCCGGCGACTCGCCCAACGGGCTCTTCCGGTACATCGACGGCGTGCTGTCAAAGGTCGCGATCGCCGGCGACACGGCGCCGGGCATCGGCGGACAGGTCGTCTTCCGCCGGTTCGCCCTGGACTTCGGATTCACCGAGGACGACCGCATGTCCTTCGGTGCCCTGCTCTCGGGTCCGGGTGTGACGGCGGCCAACGACTGCACGATCTACATGCACTGGTTCGGCGGCCTGAACCTCGTCAAGCGCGAGGGCAGCACGGCGCCGCCCCTGGGCTTCGGCTGGACCTGGGGACCGAACAGCACGTCGAACGCCCCGGATGTGCTCAGCCTGGTGCAGATGGCGTCGACCGGCCGCGTGGGCTTCTCCTCCATGGTGAACACCGCGTCCGGTGCCACCGTCAGCCGCTACACCGGCTGGCCCGGCGCGCTCACCCACGGCACGCTCGGCGGCACGCTCTCGCCGGAGTTCCATCCGTACCTGAACGCGCAGCTCGACGGCCTGTACGGGTTGACGCTGACCGCGACGGGGTTCACCTTCACCCACGAAGTCGACGTGAACGGCGATTCCCGGAACGGCCTCTGGCGCCACGCCGGCGGCTCGATCGAGACGATTGCCTGCGAGGGCGACGCGGGACCGCTGGGGACGTACGCGACCATCCCCCTGCACGCGCCGATCACGTCGTTCGACGGCACCGTGTTCTTCCGGGCGCGATTCGACCTCGGCGATCCGTCCGGCGACGACGCGATCGTCCGCGGCACGCCGGGCCAGGGCGCCGTCGTCGTCCTGCGCGACGGTGACGCGGCCCCGGGCTACTGGGCCGGCGTCACCTTCCGCGACACGTTCCTGCCCCACGCCGTAGACGACGCCAACCGCCTGTACTTCCGCGGGTACGTCCAGGGCCCGGACATCACCGCGGACATCCACGCGGGCCTCTGGCGGCTCGACCCGGACGGCTCCCTCCACCGGGTCATCCGCCAGGGCCAGTGGCTCACGCTCGGCGACGGCATCGAGCGGCAGGTGATCAACTTCTCCCTGTTCCGCGGCGCCGGACTCCAGGCCGGACATCGACCGGGCGTGAACAACCGGGGCGACGTCGCGCTGCTGGTCCAGTTCGGCGACGGATCCGATGCCATCGTCGTGGCGGCGCCGCCCGGGTGCGCCGGCGATCTCGACGACGACGGCACCGTCGGCTTCATGGACCTGCTCGCACTCCTCGCGACCTGGGGCGGATGCGACGGCTGCACCGCGGACCTGGACTGCGACGGCACCGTCGGCTTCGCGGACCTGCTTCAGCTGCTCGCGGCGTGGGGACCCTGCCCCTGACGCGCTTCCCGCGACGTACCTCGATCGTGGGCGGCGCGCCTCACGTGCCGCCCACGATCGAGGCCGTCGAGACCAGCTCCTCCAGCAGGGCCAGCGCGACCCGGCCCGGGACGCGGAACGGATCCAGCCGCGGGTGTTCCGAGTACTTCAGGACGATCGCCGCATTCACGCGGTCCAGGTCCACGCGGCCCATGCGCCACCCGGAGAAGCGGCGCTCGGTGATCTCCGCGTAGTCCAGCAGCGTCACATCGCCGTGACGCTCGTCGCGCAGCACCGTCGCGTAGAGCCGGTTGACCTCCTCCCGGCCGCCCTCCAGAACCTGCATGAAGACCTCGCGCCGGCAGACGCACAGGACCCCGGTGATCCCGAGTTCCGCGTTGTTCCGCCGCGACTGGGTCAGGATGCCCGCGATCACGTCATCGGTGACCGTCCCCTGGGCCCGGCTGGCGTACAGCAGTCGAACCAGCATGCTCTGCTCCTCACTTCGATCCGCTGTCGTGCAGCAGCGACAGGAACTCACGACGGAGATCCGGGTTCTTCAGGAAACTGCCGCGCATGACGCTGTTGACCATCCTGGAATCCATGTCCTTCACCCCGCGCCACTGCATGCAGAAGTGATCCGCCCTGAGCACGATCGCCAGGCCGTCCGGACGCATCTTCTCCTGGAGAAGGTCCGCAAGCTGGATGACCGCCTCCTCCTGGATCTGCGGGCGGGCCATGACCCATTCCACCAGGCGCGCGTACTTCGACAGGCCGATCAGCGCCGAGTGCTCATTGGGCATGACGCCCACCCACACCTGCCCGATGATCGGGCAGAGATGGTGTGAGCACGCGCTGCGGACGGTCACCGGCCCCACGATCATGAGTTCATTGAGCCGCTCGATGTTCGGGAACTCCGTGACGGCCGGCATCGGCGTGTACCGGCCCCGGAAGACCTCGGTGATGAACATCCGCGCCACGCGGCCCGCCGTGTCCCGCGTGTTGTGATCGCCCGCCGTGTCGATGACCAGGGCGTCCAGCATCCCCTGGACGTGCGCCTCCACCTCGGCCAGCAGCGCGTCGAGTTCACCGGGCTCGATGAACGCCGCGATGCTGTCGTTCGCATGGAACCGGTGCTGCGCCTCGAGCAGGCGCCGGCGGATGCGGGCCGAGACAGGCCCGGCGTCTCCCGATGGGTCGTCGTTCGCGCGTGCGTGCATGGCCACGTCCACCATCAAGCCCCCCGGAAGCAGCCCCCGGAAGCAACGCGGGAACCAGGCCCGCGCCGGGGTCCGAGTGTACCCGCACGGGTCGCCCGTCGCGCCGCCGCCCGCGCGCCCCGTCACTCCGCGCCGAGCAGCGCAAGCAGCGCCTCCGCGCTGTCGATCGCCGCCTGGATCCGCATGACCACCGTCCGCGACTCGGGGACCGGGTCCGGCGCCGCGGCCAGCGTCCGGACGGCGCCCGAGCCGGCACCGGCCTGCACCAGGACCGCCTGGTCCCGCAGGGACTCGACCACGCGCTGGACGTCCAGGTGCGCCTCGTCCATGTCCTCGAGCGCCCGGACATACCGCGCCCGGTGCAGCGTGCGTCCATCCGGGACGTCCTCGAAGTACGTCTCACCCACGTCGCGCACCGACGCGATCCGCCGCCGCAGGTTCCACGCCTCCAGCGCCAGGCGATCGATGCTCCGGATCATCCATGCATGCGCCGCCGCCGACGGCGCCCCCGCCGCCGCCGCGTTCGCCGCCGTCATCCGGGCCACGCACGCCTCGTACGCGGCCCGTGCGTCCAGCAGCGTCCCGCGCGCCTCCGAGATCCGCAGAGAGACACGGTCCCGTTCGGATCGCGCCATCTCCTGCATCGTCACGCGGTGCAGCGACGTGCAGCCGGGCGGCAGCGTGAGTGCCGCCAGCAGCAGCACGAGGATCGGACGATGGTCTGCCCGTGGACGCCGTATCACGCGCGGCCCCTTCCCGGTCATTCGCCGGCTCTGCGTGTCACAGGGGCCATCATATCGCGGGATTCACGGGATATACTCGGGAAACGCACCGGGCCATCCGGCGGGGCGCCCGCGCATCGGCGTGTCACCGGGCATCGTCCACCACGATGCGCTGCCGAGACGCCTGCAGAGGACGGATCGACATGTCCGATCGAGTGCTGCGTCTTCTCTGCGGAGTCGTCACCCTCGCGATCGCGATCCAGTGCGGGCGCGCGTGGTCCGATGAGACCGACCAGTTCATCCTCCCGGACCCGGCGTCGTTCGAGGACATCGGCCCGTACATCGACCTGCTCCACTACCGCGCGCTCGAACGCGTCGTCGACGAGATGAACGCCCACGTGGAGCGTGCCCATCGGCTGTCCAGCGACCTCGCGCGCCGGGAACTGCTGGAGAGCCTGCACTCCCCGGAACGACTCGCCGGCGCGGTCCGCCGCCATCTCGGTCAGGGCTGGGAGGTCTCATGGGCGCTCCAGACCGCGCTCCGCAGTTCCGCGGCACGCCGCGCGTATCCCGACCGGCGGCTGCTCTACCGGACCTCGGACTGGATCTACGCCACCTCGCACTTCCCGCTCGATCCCCGCCGGCTCGCGTTCCTCCTTCCCGGGCCCACGGTCAGGGTGCACGGCGTCCTCCTGGGCGTGGACAAGATCGGCCACGCATCCGATCTCGGCCACCTCTACTTCAGGTCGTACCGACGCCATCTCCGCCTCGGACGGGACCCGGACGAAGCGCTCCGGCGCACGCTGAAGACGTACACCACCGGGATCGTCTCGGAGCGCGGCATCATCGGCGCCGTCGGCACCGGCGTGAACTCCAACGCCGACCTGGCCTCGAACTACCTGGGCATGAAGTTCTACCTCAACATGACGGAAACGGTGATGCTCAAGGGAACGGCGCATCCCCCGCTGCTGGTGCGCATCGGTGACTTCTGGGCACTCAACCAGCACGTCCGGCCGGAGTCCGGCTTCATGGCGCCGTTCTACTCGGATCACCTGAACGAGGCGCTGAACCCGTGCATCTACGAGCGCGGCATGCGCGGGCGGATCGCGAAGCGCCTGCGCGAGGAACGCGACCGCATCCTCGCGCTCTACGCCCACGACGACGGCCGCCCCCGATCGCGCCGGGACTTCGAACGCATCGCCGCGGAACTGAGCACCTACTACGGCGAGGACTACGGACACGCCGGGATCGATCCCGTCGCCACCATCGCGAACAGCTGCTTTCCGGAGGATGGGGAGGATGATGATGAGGCGGAGGAGGTGGAGGAGGAGGTGGATGGCGACGGATCATCCCTGCAGGTATGGAGTCCGCCGCCAGCGACGCAAGGTCGAGACGCCCGGACCCGCGTCCGGGGGGCCGTCATCACGGTCATGCCTGGACATTGTCGGCTGACCGGCGGGTGGGACGGCTGGCCAGGTCACCGGAACAGGGTCCTGGCGCACACTTGCTGGTCGATGTCCTCCGTAGCATGGCACGAGGAGCACACCAGTCCGGCATCCACGCGGTCGAAGTGATCGCCATTGACGACGCGGCGCAACGGTTCAAGGAGAAGGACACGGCGTTGGGAGGCTGGCGGATGAACCTCGCTGCATGTACCTCTGCTTGAGGGAGACTGTGAGCGGGCTCCGGCTGGGGTGAGGTGGTGGTGACTGTGTCCGCCATCAGGGGACCACCGCACGCCTTCACCTTGTCCGGCCTCACCTCCCACCAGAACCTCGACGCCAGTTTCGCCAGGTCGTCCTCCGAAGGCGTCTTCCCGGACTGACCAAGCAGAGCGTGGGTCTTCGCCGCGACGGAGAGCCCCATGCAGTCAATGTCACCGGCGTTCCGAAGCGCCTGTGCGACCTGTGCGATCGCAATCGAGATTCCCTGGTTTGCATTCGCCTTCGCTTTTGCGGCGCTCTCGCCCGCATCTGTCAGGCGATAGTCGTACCGGAACCGCTCCTTGCCAGGCCTTCCAGGGTTGCTTCGCCATGCGATTCATCCTTTGTCCTGACGCTGCACTCAAGCCGCGGTATGCTTCTGCCCGATCGATCCAGTAACCCCGCCGTGTCGAGAGGCACGGCCCGACGCCCGCGAAAGCGGGCGTCTATCTTTTCACGACCATTCCGCGGACCGCTGAAGCACACGTCCAGGCGCCACCCGAACCAGGCCAGGCAGTTGACTGTGCCGGAGCTTCTGCTCGCCGATCCACGAGTGCCCGTGGCACGCCTTCTTCAGCGCGTCGCTGTATCGATCCGGGGGAAACAAGGCGATCACTCGCTTCTTCGGTATGCGCGATCGCACCATCTGCACCGGCGGCACAAGGTCGCTGTCGCCGGAAAGCAGGAGCGCTGGTAACCGGCGCCCAAAACGGACCCACATAGGCGCCGAAGACGGACCCACCTGGTCCAGTGCGAATCCCCGAGAGGAACCCTCTTCGGAACGTTGGGAAAGACCGAAACGGCCTCGGCGGGGTCTGGAAGGCCCTCTCGGCTGGGCGAGGCGCGGGTTGACAGCCAATTCCGGGCGGCCGTTCGGGCTCACTTCGGATCATCCGCCACCCCGAATCGCTGCTTCAGCCGCTCGACGGTGTGGAGCCACTTCCGGGCCCTCGGCTTCGCCGCTGAGTTCTGGTTGCCGAAGAACCCCGTCTCCTTGACGGCCTCCGAGATCGGGACGGTCTTCAGCCACTCGACGCGGACGAAGTGCTCGGCCTTCTCGGGATTGGTCGCGGTCGTTGCGTGCTTCGCCGCCTTGAGCGGAAGCGAGGTGATCGGCACCTGCTTGCCGCTCCCGTCGTCCACTGTGAACTGGTCGATCGGCACGACCGGCTCCGTGACCCGGCCGACTCCGACGTACCCCGTCTTCGGGATGTTGACCCACACCCGGCTCCCGGGCTCAAGCCGCGCGAGCGTTCGCGAGTACCAGTCGCCACCTCCAGCTGAGATGAAGCCATACTTCCGAGCCTCCTCCCAATCGCGGTGCTGGTCAGCGCCGAACGACGCGTAGAACTCACCGTTCCACGGCAGCTTCTCGCGCTTGGCCTCGACCTTCTCATCCACGGCTCCCGGGTCAGCCAGCCAGGCCCGGCTCAGGTACTCGTTGGCTCCGTCACGGAACACGCGAAAGAACACGGCGTTGATCGACACGCCGTATTCCTCCGCGAGGTAGGTGATGATCCGCTCCGAGCTGTCGTCGAGTTCCCCGGCGACGAGTACGAGCTTGTGCGACTCGTTCAGCTCCGGCATCTCGTCGGCAGCGAATCGTTCACAGAAGGCTTCGTCAAGCGACGCCGACTTGTGCGCCGGGTGATACTTGCCGAGGAACGCATCGAAGATGCCCGCGATGTCGTCGTCTTCGAGGCCGCGCACCCACGATCCGTAATCGAGGAGCTGCGCCACAACTTCCCGTGGCGTGCGGTCCTTCTTCAGCTCGATGACCACAAGCCGACCTTCGGAGTCGAGCGCCAGCAGGTCGATGAACTTGCCGAACGCGGTCGGCACCTGACGTCCGATGAGGAGCAGGTCGGGATCGATCACCTTGATGTCGTCGGCGAGCACCGTCTCCAGTCGGTTCTCGCTGTTCATGCGCGTGAACTCAACGGGCTGGAGTCGATCGCCAAGTTTCCAGAGTCCTACTTCGATGGGCATGGTGCTCTCCCTTCGTCTACGCCGAGTGCTCTCCGCACAGAAGCTCCGCCTGCTCAAGCACCGTCTGGGTTGCCTTCTCCTGCTTGTCCGGCGGGTACCCGTGTTTGCGAAGGATGCGCTTGACGATCACGCGGAGCTTCGCCCGGACTGACTCCTTGATGGTCCAGTCGATGCTGGTGTTGGCCCGAACCGATTCGACCAGCTCGCGGGCAATCTGCTGGAGCGTGGGCTCACCGAGCACCTTGACCGCGCTGTCGTTCACCTCCAACGCGTCGTAGAACGCCACCTCGTCCTGCGACATGCCGAGCTGCTCGCCGCGCTTGTCTGCCTCGCGCATGTCCTTTGCGAGCGCGATCAATTCCTCGATCACCTGCGCGGCCTCGATGGCGCGGTTCTGGTACTTCTTGAGGGCGTTCTCCAGCATCTCCGAGAACGATCTCGCCTGAACGAGGTTCTTCCTTCCGCGCAACCGGATCTCGCCCGCCAGCAGCTTCCGCAGCAGTTCCACAGCAAGGTTGCGGTGCGGCATTCCGCGCACTTCCGCGAGGAATTCCTCAGACAGGATGCTGATGTCGGGCTTCTTGAGCCCGGCGGCGGCGAAGATGTCGACCACTTCCTCCGACGACACCGCGCGGCTCACCAATTGGCGGATGGCGTGCTCGATGTCCTCCGGCGACCGTGTCTGTCCCGTGGTCGACTTGGTGAGCGCGGCCCGCACCGCTTGGAAGAATCCCACATCGTCTCGGATGCGGATCGCCTCCTCGTGGGGGACAGCCAGCGCAAACGCCGCGGAGAGCTCCTTCACCGCCAGCAGGAACGCTGACTTGCCATCTCTCTTCGCGAGCACATGCTCCTGCGCGGCAGGGAGCAGCGACAGGCGCTCCGCGGGCTGGCCCGCCGTCCACATCGACCAATCGAAGCCGTCGAAGATCTCGCAGCACACCTCGTGCTTGGCGAGCATCAGTGCAACCGCCTCCTCCTGGTCGATCGCGGCCTTGCCCTTGCCGCCACTCTCGCTGTAGACCGCCAGCGCCTGCTTGAGCTCGTGCGCCAGTCCGAGGTAGTCCACGACGAGCCCGCCCGGCTTGTCGCGGAACACCCGGTTCACCCGGGCGATGGCCTGCATCAGCCCATGCCCGCGCATGGGCTTGTCCACGTACATCGTGTGGAGGCACGGCGCATCGAACCCTGTGAGCCACATGTCGCGCACGATCACGACCTTGAAGTCGTCCTTTGGGTCCTTGAACCGCTTGGCTAGGTCCTCGCGCTTGGATTTGTTGCGGATGTGCTGCTGCCAATCGACAGGGTCCGAAGCCGAGCCGGTCATCACGACTTTCAACGCCCCCTTGTCGTCGGCGGCATCGTGCCACGCGGGCCGCAGGGCCACGATCTCCTTGTAGAGCTCAACGCAGATGCGCCGGCTCATGCAGACGATCATGGCCTTGCCTTCCATGCCGTCCTCGAGCCGTCGCTCCCAGTGCGACACGAGGTCCGCCGCGATCAGCTTCAGCCGCTTCTCCGAGCCGACGATCGCCTCAAGCTGCGCCCACTTGGTCTTCAGCCGCTCCTTCTTCTCGACCTCCTCGCCCTCGGTGGCCTCCTCGAAGCCCGGGTCGATGTTCGGACGCTCCGCGGCGTCCAGAGCCAACTTTGCCAGTCGGCTCTCGTAGTAGATCGGCACCGTTGCGCCGTCCTCGACTGCGCGCTGGATGTCGTAGACGCTGATGTAGTCCCCGAAGACCGCCTGCGTGTTTGCGTCCGCCTTCTCGATGGGCGTACCGGTGAAGCCAATGAACGATGCCTGCGGCAGCGCATCGCGCATGTGGCGAGCGAAGCCGTCGATGAAGTCGTACTGGCTGCGGTGGGCCTCATCGGCGATGACCACGATGTTCCGCCGGTCCGACAGCACCGGATGCCTGTCGCCCTTCTCCTCGGGGAGGAACTTCTGAATCGTGGTGAACACCACGCCGCCGGATGCCCTCGCCAGCCGTGCTCGCAGGTCGGCGCGGTCGGCTGCCTGCTCGGGGGGCTGCCGTAGCAACTCGCTGCATCGGGAGAAGACGCCGAACAACTGGTTGTCCAGATCGTTGCGATCCGTCAGCACGACGATCGTCGGGTTCGCCATCGCCGGGTGCAGGATCACGCGCCCCGCATAGAACGCCATCGTCAGGCTCTTGCCCGAGCCCTGCGTGTGCCACACCACGCCCACGCGCCGGTCCCCGCTCGCGGCGGATGCCTTCACCGTTTCCGTGATCGCCCGGTTCACGGCGTGGAACTGGTGATACCCGGCCATCTTCTTGATGACCTTCCCCGCGCCCTCATCTTCGAACACGATGAAGTGGCGCAGGATCTGGAGGAAGCGCCGCTTCTCGAAGATGCCGGTCAGCAACACCTCGAGCTGCGCCATCCGCGCGGGCGCGAGCGACTCGCCTTCGGTCGTCCGCCACGGCATGAACCACTCGTGGGCGGCAGTGAGCGTCCCGATCCGCGCTTCCAATCCATCGGAGATGACCAGCGCCGCGTTGTAGGTGAAGAGCTGCGGGATCTGCGCCTTGTAGGTCTGAAGCTGGTTGAACGCACTCCAGATGGTTGCTTGCTCATCGGCTGCGTTCTTCAACTCAATGACCGCCAGCGGCAGCCCGTTGACGAAGATGACGATGTCTGGACGCCGATTGTGTCCGTTCGTGCCTCCGGCGGTCACGGTGAACTGGTTGACCGCCAGCCAGTCGTTGTTGTCCGGCTCGTCGAAGTCGACGAGGCGAACGATCACGCCGCCGATGAAACCGTCCTGCCGCTTCTCCTCGACGGTCACGCCATCCACGAGCAGTCTCTGGAACACCCGATTGCGCGCCACAGTGTCTGCCGCGTCCACACGCATCACGCGCCGGAGTGCTTCATCCAGCGCCTCAGCGGACACTCCCGGGTTGAGCCGCGCCAACGACTCGCGGAGCCTGCCCGCCAGGACCACATCCTCGAACGAGCCGCGCTCTGCTCCCGGCTCACCCGGCGCGATCGTTGGACCGGAGACGATCGCGTACCGCAGGCTCTCCAGCCACGCGAGCGCGGCCCGCTCGACGACGGACTCGGTGAAGTCGGAGTTGCTCATGCGATCAATCCCTCCGGCGCTGCGGCTGCCTCGGGAGCCGGAGCTTCTGCCGTCGTGTCCGCGGCCACCTCCTTTGCGTCCTCGTCCGCCTCAAACCCTGCTAACCGATCGCGGTACGCCTCGATATCCACGTTGAACAGCACTTCGCTGGGGCGGTACTCCAAGCCGAAGATGCGCACCGGCTCGTGAGCCTCGTCGATCAGCGCGTTGAACTCGGGGTTGTCGTCGTACTCCAAGATCGGCGCCGGTGGCCCGGCGATAGCCTGCCGGTGCGCGCGATAGATGAAGCCGACGATCGCATCGGCGGCCTGCGCGACAAGCAGGGCCTGCATGGCTTCGAGCACCGGCGCCGGCCCATCCTTGCCGTGCGAGGCGAATCCACAATCGTTGCGCAACTCGCAGACACCGTGCATCGCCGTACTCAGTCCTCCGAGCGTCTTCCCGAGACTCTTGCGGATGTCGCCTTCCACAACGGCGCCGGGTGGCAAAAATGGCAGCAACCGCGTCACTGCCTTGAACAGCTTTGGCAACTCATCGGTGTCGGTGAATGTCGTCTGGCGCTCAGTCAGAATCGTCTTGCACGCGCTCTCGACAAGCGTCTTGGCGAGGTCGAAGGTCAGCCCGGCGTTCTCCGCGACGGCCTGCTCGATTGCCTTCACCTGTTCCTCGATGTGCAACATCCCGCCCGCGATGGCTTCGCGTGAGCCATGCATGGTGAAGGCGACGGGCACGATCGCACGCGCGAGAGGAGTCACTCAGACTGCCCTCCCGACGATCTGCTCCGCATCCGCGATGCGGAGTTCGCCGGAGATCAGTTTCGGCAGCAGCGTGTCGCGCAGGCCACCGAGCGCCCTCGACTGACCCATCGCTGTACTCATCCGAGCAAACAGCGGCTCTACCACTGTCCCGAAGCAGGCGGCAAGGCTGTCGTCGGAGCCGGGAGGGACTGCGATCAGGAAATGCGCAAGGCTGCTTGCGGACACACGTTGGCGACCGCTCGATCCGGTCATCGCCTGGATGGCGAATGTGCGGAACCCTTCGCTCCGAGCCAGCAAATAGGCGAAGTGCGCCGGAAGCGGTGGACGGGGGCGAAGCACGATGTACTCGGTGGAGCCCCAAGCGACCTCGCCGTCGGCAAGGAAGTCCACAAACGCGGTCTTGCCGTTCTCGAGGCACGGCGTGATTCGAGCGACAAGCGTGTCGCCGTTCATGAATCGCATCCCCGACCCCGCCTCGCGCTGCACCCACTGCGCGGGCGCGTGCCCTTGCGTCGGCATGTTTGACATGTCCAGGTATGGGGCCGTCTCGCCACGCCTCAGCGTTCGAGTGGGGTTGACCTCGAACGCCTCGGGCAACGGAGCCACGCTCCACCCCTCCGGCACCTCGCCCATCGGCGAGCCCACGAGACGGTCGGGGAACAGCGCGGCGATCTCATCCGGCAGGCCGGTCGGCTCGCCCGCGGCCTTGCGGCGGACGGGGTCGAAGTCCACGAACCACGACCTGAACACCGCCCGCGCGAGTCCCTCCAGCACGCGCACTACTTTGCGGTTGGTCTCGATGCGATCATCGAGTGTGCCTAGCACACTGGCGATTGCACGCTGCTCTCGAAGGGGCGGAAGTCGAACAGGAAACCTAGGGAACTCAAGCAATGGAATGCGGTCAACTGTGCTCCCCGTGGTTGTGTGCTTTCGGATGACCTCCTGGAACTCAGCGCCCAGGAACGTGAACAAGAAGTATCGGGGATCGATTTTGGAGCGGTCCGGCCGTGCCAATGCCATCCTTCGACCGAGACAGCATCGCAGGCCGTGCGGAATGAGAGCAGCAGTCCCCAACCTGGTTTCGTAGGAAAACACGAGATCGCCTTCGCGGGGGACCACCCGTCGAGTCCATCGAGGCCAATCAGCCTCGGAAAGGTGTTCGGTCGTGCTGAGATCGAGGCGTCCATTCACAATGTTCCAGATCCCGAGGAACACCGGCCCGGAGCTGGTCTTCGCAGGGGTGGCGTGGGGGCCGTCAAAAACGCCCTCGCACACGTCAGCGACGGTGACCGTCGGCCACCGTGAACTGGCTTGGGGCTCTCCCGAACTTCTCGTTGCGCCCGGGTTCACCGCTTCGTTCCCCGGCCGTTTGACGATGGCAGTGCGAAACCGATTGATGCGAGGTTCGCCGCGATGGCCCGGTCGAGTTCCGCTCCCTGCGCCGTCAGCGCCGCCAGTTCACCCGTGAGCGAGGCCATCTTGTCCTCGAACGGCACGCCGTCGTCCTCCGCTTCCTCCGCCCCGACATATCGCCCGGGCGTGAGCACATGCCCGTGCGCGCGGATCTCATCGAGCGTTGCGCTCTTGCAGAACCCGGCGATGTCCACGTACACCGTCCCCGCCGCCCCCCCGGTGCCGTTCTTCTTGTCGCCGCGCCAGGCGTGGTAGGTGTCGGCGATGGTGGCGATGTCGTCATCCGTGAGCGTCCGCTGCACGCGGTCGATCATGCTGCCCATCTTGCGGGCATCGATGAAGAGGACATGGCCGCGCCGATCGCGGAAGCGGCCGTTCTTCTTGTCGCGGGCCAGAAACCACAGGCACACCGGAATCTGTGTTGAGTAGAACAGTTGCCCCGGCAGCGCGACCATGCAGTCCACGAGGTCGGCTTCGACGATCGACTTGCGGATCTCGCCCTCGCCGGAGGAGTTCGACGACATGGAGCCGTTGGCGAGCACGAACCCGGCGAGGCCGGTCGGCGAGAGCTTGGAGAGGAAGTGCTGCACCCACGCGAAGTTGGCGTTCCCCGCGGGCGGCACGCCGTGTTTCCAACGCTTGTCTTCCTTGAGCAGATGGCCGTTCCAGTCTGAGTCGTTGAATGGCGGGTTGGCGATGACGAAGTCGGACTTGAGGTCCGGGTGCTGGTCGTTGTGGAACGAGTCGCCGTGCGTGATCTTCGCGTCGATGCCACGGATTGCGAGGTTCATCTTCGCCAATCGCCACGTCGTGTAGTTCGACTCCTGCCCGTAGACGGCGATGTCGCCGACGCGCCCGCCGTGGTGCTCGATGAACTCCTCGGACTGCACAAACATGCCCGCCGAACCGCAGCAGGGGTCGTAGATGCGACCCTTGTACGGCGCGAGCATGTTGACGAGCAGCTTGACGACCGGGCGCGGCGTGTAGAACTGGCCGCCCTTCTTGCCCTCGGCGCTGGCGAACTCGGAGAGGAAGTACTCGTAGACGCGGCCGAGCAGATCCTTGGAGCGGTCTTCCTTGCCGCCGAAGCCGATGTTGCCGATCAGGTCGATGAGCTGGCCGAGGCGCTGCTTGTCGAGGCCGGGGCGGGCGAAGTCCTTCGGCAGCACGCCCTTGAGGACGGGGTTGTCGCGCTCGATGGCCTCCATCGCGTCATCGACGACCTTGCCGATCGTCGGCTGCTTGGCCATCTTCAGGAGGTGGGACCAGCGCGCGCCGGGCGGCACCCAGAAGATGTTCTCAGCCTTGTACTCGTCGGGGTCTTCGGGGTCGGCGCCGGTCGCCTTGGCCGCTTCGAGTTCAGCGTGCTTGGTCTCGAAGGCGTCGGAGATGTACTTGAGGAAGATCAGGCCAAGGACGACGTGCTTGTACTCGGCCGCGTCCATGTTGTTGCGCAACTTGTCGGCCGCCTGGAAGAGCTGACGCTCGAACCCGAGATCGCTGGTGTTGGTCGTCGTCATGCCTTCGTTCCTCGCTTGGTGGTCTTCGCGTCGTCGGTCAGCCATCGGTCGATCGTCTCGCGGTGGAACCGCCAATGCCTGCCCACCTTGTGGCCAGGGACCGTGCCCTCCTGCGCCAGCTTGTAGAGCGTCCGCTTCGGGAGCTTCAGGTAGATCGCCAGTTCGTCGATCGTAAAGACCGCGTCGGTCGGCACGGCAGCCCGGCCCGCCTTCTCCGTCGAGGGAGCGGGCTTGGCTTTCCGAGGGACTGGCTGACGGCGGGTCGCGGCCATGTGGGCATGAAAGCCCATCTGGCAGTTGCTGTCAACTGCTCACAGCCCGGCCCCCACCATCAAGATGACGGCAGGCTGTCAGCGGCGACCCCATCCCGGTTCGGCCCGCCCGCGCACCCACGCCGCCGTTCAGCCCTTGTTCGTGAGTCCGACGCTCCCGCTGCTGGCCCCGAAGGTGAAGCTGGACTGGGTGAACTGGGTGAGCACCGGGGGCCCGCTGCTGCTGCTGCCCGAGAAGCTCGACCCGCTCGACTTGCTCCCGCTGGAGCTGCCGCTGCTGCTCGAACTGCTGCCGGACGTCTGGGTCAGGATCGACGGCCCGAAGGTGTTGTGCGTCCACGCGCCGTCGGCAAGGAACGTATTGGTGCCGGGCACGCAGAGGGCGACGGTGCGAACGCGACCGGCGATCCGTTCGACGGTGACGATCGGCTCCTCGGCAAGGCCGTCGCCTGTCGCCCCGGGCTGGCGGGTGATCAGGATGTCGCCGATTCGCAGCAGCTCCGCGGCGCAGAAGCCCCATGCGTCCTGCCCCTCGTGCTCGCGGCGGATGAGGAACGGGTGCTCGAAGGTGGCCTTGATGCGGCCGTTGACGAGGTAGAACCCGTCGTGCTCGCCAAGCTGCACGCTGGCAAGACGCGCGCGGGCTTCATGCTCGCGCCTGCGAGGCCCCAGGTCGACATCCATTCGTACTGGCGACCGAAGGGTACATCGGTCTTGAGGCCGGGGACGACGAGCGACGCGACGAGCTCGCCGGGCGCGAGCATCTCGATCGGCACGCGGCGGCCGTCGGCCATCGTGACGAGCGTGCCGTAAAGCAGGCAGTTGGACGAGCCACCGGGGCCCGTTCCGCCAGGGCCAGTGCCCCCCGGTCCCGTTCCGCCAGGGCCAGTGCCTCCCGGTCCCGTTCCGTCCGGTCCAGTGCCACCTGGTCCTGTTCCACCGGGGCCGGTTCCACCCGGACCAGTACCACCGCTACCACTGGAACCGCCTCCGCCGCTACTGCCGCCACCGCCACTTGAACCGCCGCCGGACTCGGACGAGAACGGCGTGTCGGTCCCGCCGCTTGATCCAGTAGGACCGGAGGACGACATGGGCGTCTCGGTCCCGCCGGACTCTGTAGATGAACTCGGCGGCGGATCGTCGCTGCTCATGACGCTGCTGGCCGACTCGGTGCTCTCGGTCGGCTCCGACTGGCTGGTGCTCTCTCCGGAGGGGCCACTGCCGGATGGCTGCTGCGTGGTCGCCCAGACGGGGATATAGAGGAAGTACTTGGTGCCTTGGGCGCTGCTCATGTCGTGTACCAGCCCTTCGTGTTGATCGTCTTGCCGCACTCGGCTGAGGCCTTCTCGATCGCCTGCTCGAACGGGATGTGTGGGAACGCGGTGAGCCCACTCTCAGGCGTGCAGTTCAGGACGGCGAAGCGGTGCTCCATGAAGTGATCGCGCAGCGCCTCGAAGCGACGGTTCAGCGAGTCGTAGAGCACGTTGTTGTGGCGGACGGCCTCGGCGCTTCTCGCCTCGTCGAAGGCGTAGCCCTGATCGGGCGTCATCCTGAAGTCCGCACCAACGAGGTAGACCGTGCGAAAGCCGAGGTACTGCAGGAGCCGCAGCGCCGCGAGCATGACCGATCGCTTGACCCAACTTGAAACTGGGATGCCGAGGGAGTCCTTCGTCGCGGTGTGGTTGCCCCAGCAGACGACGTCCTCGTCGAGGAAGCGGCGATGGTCGAAGTGCTCACTGCGCCGGTAGAGCAGGACCGACGGGATCTGCTTCACGCGGAAGGCGCTCGCAGCCATCGCACCGTTGGGCTTCTGGATGCGGAGCCGCTCGTTCCACGCCGACATCGGCACGAACTTCAGAATGCCCGGGTCCTTCCAGCCGGTGTCGATGAAGCGGCCCGCGGAGTCGACGCAGGTCCAGAGGTTCGGGCGATGGACCGCCCACGAGTTGTTCACGCCCATAGTCACGACGCCGCGCCGCGTGAGCTGCGCGAGATCGTGCGTCGCCAGCGACGGTCCCGAGAGCACCAGGAACGCGTGCCGACCACGGTAGAAGTCGCACAGCGAGACGCTGTCGAAGTCGGTCGTGTAGAGCCGAAGCCCGTTTCGCGCGGGCCGGCGCACGTGGAGCCCCGGCCTGCAGCGCCGCGATGTCGGCGTCATGGTCACGCATGGAACAGCCGGTTCTCGCGAAATGCGCGACGCGAACCCTGTGTTTCCGACTTGATCTCACCCTGCTCGCGCGTCAGCGCGCGACGAGCACGACCAGTGCGCCCACGACTCGTCTCATCCCCCGGCCCGCTGCCGCGGCGATCCGGCGTGCGTTCGATCCGATCGCAGTTCCGACGCATGTCTGCTTCTTCCCGACCAGCGCCATCCACTGCTCGATGTCGATGACCTTCTGCAGCCCGGCCATCTCCGCTCGTACCGGGCTCAAGTCGATGTGAGGCCCTTGTTTCCGAACCTCTGCGCGCCGCCGCTGCTCGAACTGCCAGAGGTCCGACTCAGGATCGGCGGTCCGAAGGTGCTGTGCGTCCACACCCCACTGGCGAGGAAGGTGTCCGTGTCGGGGACGCAGAGCCGGCCCGGCGCCGGCGCCCGGCAGTCATCACTGCGCCGAGGGCAATCACCGCGGCCCCCGGGGCCGGGACCGCCGGGCCGTAGAGCACGAAGGCGAAGTTGCGGTCGATGGTCATCGGCGGCTCGTCGCCGAGCCAGAGGAAGCCGCTTCCCTCGCCGCTCGTGTACCACGACCAGTCGTCGTCCGTTCCTGGAGCCGTGTGGTTGAAGATCGAGAGCGCGTAGATGACTCCCGGATTGAGCGTGAGCGGTGCGATGGCCAGGTCGTACACGTACTCGAGCGGAGCGAGCGCCTCCCGGCGAACGTGGCCGGCGTCAAGTGACCAGACGGGTGCACCCGACGGGAGTCCGAGGACGACCTCGTGGATCGCAATGGTGAAGCGATCTTCGACCGTCGGCGCGGCGATATGGAATCCCCACCACCGGATTCCGGTGATCGTGTTCGCGCGGGGGGCGAGGACGAAGTCATCCCCGGCCCGGACGCCCGCGTCTACGTCACTGAGGACGCCACCCGTCGGTGGGTTCGGCCCGCCGTTGTCGAAGACGACGGTTCGCGCGTCACCCGCGCGGACCAGCGCCAGCACGGTCATTCCCGCGATCGAGGTACGGAGGAACACCATGGTCTCTCTCTCCTTTCTGTCGCGGGCGACGCGTCCCCGTCAACGCGTTGCGCGCATCCATCGCGTGAGCCTGTTCGGGATGACACTGATGAGCCGCCGGGGCATTCGTCCGTCCTGGACACCGAACCATCAGTGCGATCAGGATTCCTCCGCAACTATGAACGGGACACTGAGGCGTGTCAAGACTGCATCCACGACCTCCCGGGAAATCATCCGTGCCCGACGGTCCCATCCCTCGGCGTTGGCCTGCACGCGCCACGCCATCCGCCACACCAGGTACGCCTTGTGATACGAGCGCGTCTCCTCGCCGAAGACCTCGGCGGAGCGCCGCCGCAGTTCGGTCACCGTCATGCGCTCGAGCTCGCTCATCAGCCGTCCGACGTTCAACGCCACGCATCGCTCCTTTCCGGCTTCGGACATCGCTGCATCTCCGAGCCGTGGACCCCAACACTCGGGTGAGGAGGATCACGGCGTGAGGTGGCGCAGAGATCAAGGCATGTCGGCGCGGACTCGGCGAGATTCCCTGGCTCGTCAAAGTCGCCAGCGATGCGGCCACGCAGGCGGAGAGTGCCGCGAGCCAGGATGCTCGCGACCTCGTCGCGGCGCTCGGCGGGCGACATGGCTTCGGGATCGTCGTGATCGAGGCGCAGCGACATCGCGAACTCCTTGCGGGAGCTGTGAACGCGCGACCATCGCGGGGGGCGTGGCCGGTCGATCGTGCTCGGGGTTCAGGAGCGGCTGTTCACCGCAGCCGCCTGCTGGATACCTACGCGACGGCGGGGCGGAGTTGCGCGAACTCCCCCTGCGTGGCTCTGATCCACTATGGCCACCAGCCACCACGCCAAGCGAGCTCCGCCGCTACAATGGACTCGTTGTGCAGCCGAGTCTCCGCCTGGTGGCGGGGATCGGGGGACCCATCGCCGCGCCACCGCGCGCGGCAGGGGCGAAGGAGTTCCTGGACTCCAGGCCACTTTCAAGGCCCAGCCCGTCAGCTCACCCCGCAGGCATGTGAAAGCGCACGGCGCCGAGCTTCCGAGAGGCCGACATCCATCGGCTCCTCGGCCTCCCCGTCGCTGCGATGGCAAGGACCCCGGCTCACCCAGATGCGCCGCCCGGGTTCGATCCACAGGGTTGGGAGCATGTCCACTCCAGGGCAGTCGGCAGACGAATCGCAGAACATCGCAGAAGACCTGAACACTCCCAGGCCTCGCCTGCGAGGCTGGCGGCGGATGCTGCTCGCCCTGGGTCGGGTGGCGAGCTGGGCGGTGCTCGCGCCGCCGCGCGCAGGCCTTCGGGCATGGTCCAGGCTGAATCCCGTTCAGCAGTTCGTCGCCGGATTCGGTCTCTACGCCGTGATCGGCACGATCCTGCTCTGCATGCCGTTCGCGCAGCAGCAGCACGCGGGAGTGATCGACAACGCCTTCAATGCGGTCAGTGCAATCTCCACGACCGGCCTGACGACGATCAGCGTCTCGGACAGCTATACGTTCTTTGGCGAGCTCGTTCTCCTCGTCCTGTTTCAGGTCGGTGGCGTCGGGTTCATGACGCTGGCGTCGATCCTGCTGCTTGCGCGCGGGCGTTCCCTGAACAAGGCGCATCTCGACGTCCTGAAGGCCGGCTTCTCGGTTCCGCACTATTTCGTGATGCAGCACTTCATCGTGCAGGTCGTGATCTTCACGACCGCATGCGAGACCATCGGCGCGTTCGTGCTGTGGTGGCGCTTCGCCGCTGCCGGTGTGGACGAACCCCTGTGGTCGGCGGTGTTTCACTCCGTCTCGGCATTCGCGACCGCCGGATTCAGCCTCAACAGATCCAGCATGGAGGTGTTCTCGTCGGACTGGGTCGTGAACCTGGTGATCGGTACGCTGTCGTACCTCGGGGCCATCGGCTTCATCGTCGTGCAGGACATCTGGTACTCGCTGAAGCACCGCGAGAAGATGATCACCTTCACGTCGAAGGTGATCCTCGTCATGACTGCGGGGGTGTTCGCCGGCGGCACGACGCTGCTGTTCTTCTGCGAACCGTCCGTGCGCGGCCTCCCGGTGAACGAACGCCTTCTCGCCAGCGGATTCCAGATCATGACGGCTTCGAGCACCGCCGGGTTCAACACGATTCCGATCGGCAGTATGTCCTCGGCAGGTCTCGTCGTGGTCATGATCGCGATGCTGATCGGTGCTTCGCCGAGCGGAACCGGTGGAGGCATCAAGACCACGAGCGTCTCGGCAATCTTCGGAAACCTGCTGAGCGTGCTCAGGCGCCGGGAGAAGGTGATCTGGCTTGGACGTGAGATTCCGATGGTCCGCGTTCTCTACGCGTTCGCGGCCAGCTCGATCTACCTGATCGGACTGTGCGCAGGCGTGCTCGTTCTCTGCCTCACGGAGTCGCAGGAGTTCCTGCCGATCGTGTTCGAGTCCGCGAGCGCCATCGGCACGGTAGGACTCTCCATGGGTATCACAGGCGAGCTTTCCATTCCTGGAAAGCTCGCGATCATCGCGCTGATGTTCGCAGGTCGCTGCGGACCGATCACGATCGGCCTCGCGTTGTTGCGACCCGAGGACCAGCCTCCGACCGCATGGGGTGATGATCTCGCCGTGTAGGTCGCCGCGCTGCCCCTGATGGCGAACTGAATCGTTCGCGACCGCAAAAGGCCGCCGAGAGCGACCCTGCTGTTGAACTCACGCGCAACTGCGGGAGATTGACGCGATCAGCCCGATGTCACGGCTCACGCCCGGACCGTAAACCAAACAACCGCCGCAAGTTCGCGGCGGTCGTGAAAGCTCCCCGAGAGCAACCCTCTTCAGAACGTTGGCTCCGAGGCGTCAGGTCCACGGCCCGCCGGGAGGCCAGGTCCGGTGGAGCATCTGTCCCTCGGCGACCGACTCGATCGCCGGCCGAAGGAACTCCGCGACCCAGCCGCCCACCTCGGCGAACGTCTCGGGCGCATCGGTGGCCCCGAGTCGCCGGCGGAACGCGGTCCACTGCACGGCCTTCTGCGGATCGGCGAGCGCGTCGGGCGTGAGTGCGTCGGGCGAGGCGGCCACGGCTGTCCCGCGCTGCTCGCATGTCGCGCGGATCGCGCTCGACAGCACCGGCCCATCGAACGCTCGCGAGCGGGAGAGCGCCCAGATGTCGAAGAAGTCCTTCATGCGGCTGTTGAGCGTGCCGCGCTGAAGCATCACATGAAGCTTCTCGGCGATGGTGGTCTCCGGGGTGTAGCCGATGAGGCGAGCACCCGGCGAGCCGAGGACCGACGGGTACTCGATCTCGACCGGCTCGGGCGTCACACGGTCGCCGAAACCGATGTCGATCTGCATCGGGATGCGGGCGTTGCCAAGCCGCCCGGCGAACGTGGCGCGGACGCCGTCGTACTCGGCCTCCTCCGCGATGCGGCCGACCTCGACCGTCGCCGGATCGAACTCGAGCCCGTCGGGATCGACCGTTGCGATGCAGACTTCCCGCACGATCACCGCGATCCGTTCCGGGTCATTGGCCGTGCGCCCCAGCAGGTCGATGTCACGCGTCGGCCGTATCGCCGCGATCTCCCACACGCGGAGCATCAGCGCTCCCTTCAGGATGAAACGGCCGCGGTGCGGCGATGCCGCGAGTCTGCACAGGAACCGCTCGAGCGCGTAGTGCTGGAGCAGGTCGTTGAACCGCTCGCCGGACTTGTCCGCGGCGTTCTTGAGTTGCTGGTGGACGGAGGCGGCAGTGTTGCGCGGTTGCTGCTTCACGAGAACGTCGCCTCCAGGTACGGCCGCATGACCGCATCGACGCGATCGATCTTGGCGTAGCGCATCAGCGCAGGAAGATCCTGCTTGCGGCGCGATCGGTAGAGACGCAGCGCCTCCAGCGCGATGTCCAGCCCGATCCGGTTGCGGAACTTGAAGCAGTCGGCGATCGTCTTCTCGGCGTTGAAGAGACGGATCGTGACGCCGTCGGCGATGCGAGACTCGACTCCTTCGGTCATCGATTCGCCGCTGAAGCGATGTACGCAGACTGGCGGGTGCCTGAAGCGCGGGCCTGAGCCGCCCGGAGGCAGCGCGATGTCCACGGTCCGAGGGATCTGGGTCGTGAGCTCGTGGACCGCCAGCGCCGACGCGAGGCAGATCACCGCTCGCGGCACCCGCGCCGCAACCGCGAGCAGGTCCGGGTCCACCGACCACTCCGTTTCCGCCAGGCGATAGACACCCCGACTGACGGCCTCGATCACGCCGGTGTCGCGCAGCTCGTACAGCGTGCGGGGATGAATGCCCGCCGCGATGGCCTCCCGCGTCCGAAGGACACCGCCGCGGCGTCTGAAGACGTCGACGGCTCGATTGGCGGCCTTGGGGGGCGGGGTCGGCATGAGACTCTCATAGGATAAAAACCACTCAGACTATAGATAAATATACCCGTTTCTATCCACGATCGGGCGACGCCTCCTCGAGAGGAACCCCTCCTGCTCGAGGCCTTCCTCGCTTGACTTGCGGGTGTAGACCGCGCAGCGGACGGTGGCGGCGGAGGTGCGGGCCGGGGCCGAGCGGGATCGGCTCATCGGGTGGCCTCCTCGGACCGCGGCTTCTCAAGACCGATGAAGAGGGAGCCGCTCCAATGCGCCCCGGTCACCGCCTGCGCGACCGCGGAGAGGGAGCGGTAGATCGTGCCTTCGCAGTCGAAGCCCTTCGGCAGCACCCGCACGAGGATCGTCCGCCCACGGTACTCGCGGGTGAGCAGAGCACCGGGCATCGGGAGCCGACCGTCGCTGGCGACCGGGATCGCCGTGGTCGCGCTCGCGGGTGGCTGCGACGCGAGGATCGCCGGGCCGGGCGGCCGTGCGGGGCCGGGTGCCCGCATCCGCAGATCGGCGTCGTCGGCGATCTCCATCGCCCGCTCGCGGAGCCGCCGTGCCCGCTCCGCGAGGTCGCCCTCCCCCTCCGAGAGTGCGTTGGCCTGCACGCGCCACGCGATCCGCCGGACGAGGTACGCCTTGTGATACGAGCGCGTCTCCTCGCCGAAGACCTCGGCGGAGCGCCGCCGCAGTTCGGTCACCGTCATGCGCTCGAGCTCGCTCATTGACCGTCCAACGTTCAACGCCACGCATCGCTCCTTTCTGGCTTCGGGCATCGCTGCATCTCCGAGCCGTTAACCAGTGGGACGATCAGGGCGTGAGGTAGCGCAGAGATCAAGGCATGTCGGCGCGGACTCGTGCAGAATCTCTGACTCGTCGAAGTCGCCAACGATGCGGCCGTGCAGTCGGAGGATGCCGCGAGCGAAGATGCTCGCCACCGCGTCGCGGCGCTCTTCGGGCGACATCGCGTCGGGGTCGTCGTGATTGAGGCGCAGCGACATCGCGGACTCCTTGCGGAAGCGTTGAACGCGCGACCATCCGTGGTCGGTCGATCGTGCTCTGGTTCAGGTGCGGCTGTTAACCGCGGCCCTACTGGATACCTACGCGACGGAGGCGCCGAGTTGCGCGCCTCCGTAGCGGTCCAACAGATCCGCCACTAGAGTTTCGCCATGATCTGGGAGTCACATCCGTGGCGAGTCGATCTCACGAAGCGTGCCCAATGGCTGCTCGACCGGCAGACGCAGCGGCGCTGGCCTGAGGCCTCATGCGTACGAGTCGAACAGTGCGTGATGGTGGGCTGCTACTGCGTGAGGAAGCTCATCGAGGCCAAGAAGGTGACCGACCGGGTCGCTCGGCTCCCCCTGAAACTGCGTCGGCATGCATCGAAGGGCAAGGCCGTGCACTTCATGAACTGGCATCGCTTCGACGAGCTCTATCACCTCGAGCGTTCGACGAAGGAGACACGAACACTCGGGTTCGTCTGCAACCAGTTGATTCACAGCTTCGTGTTCGCTCTCTCGTTTGACGAGAAGACCGGCGGGCTGGATGGAGTGTTCTTCTGCTCGGACCGCGACCGGAACAAGCACCTCCTCTACCTCGCGGTTACGGACCTCGCAGCTGGGTTTCAGCGGGTTGCCCACGATGACGTAGTTGCGGCTCGGATGACGTGGAACCCGAAGCGGGCCGACTACGACTGCTGTCTGGATTGATCTCTGCCCGGAGAAAGGACCCCGAGAGCAACCCTGCTGTTAAACTCACGCGAGGCGTCAACCAGAGAGCGCGAGAGATCGAGAGGGTTGCGCTCGGTGGCCCGAAAGGAACCGTGACGGTTGCGCTCGGACCCCGAGATTCGGCTTCGGAACCGGGAGCGCCGCGTCGGGAGAGCAGACGTCGCCTCGTCCCCGACTCCGGAGATCTGACGCGCGCGGGTCGATGTCGCGCGCCCGATCCCGACGGCGACGCCAACGTCGACGGAGACGATCTCGGGCTCGCGCGCTTCGCGAGGGGCCGCCGATCAGCCGACGCCGGCGAGCAGATCATGCAGATCGTCAGGCGACCTCGCCGCGAGGATCTGCTCGGCGGCCTTCGGGTCGCTCAGCAACCGCGCGATCCGCGCGAGCTGCTGAAGGTGCACGGAGGGCTCGAGGATCAGCGGCGAGAGCAGCACGATCAGGATCCGAGCCGGGCTCGCCATGCGGCCGAACACCACACCGGACGAGGTCGTCGCGAGGAAGGCCATCGACTGCTGCACATGCGGCGAGCGCGAGTGGATCAGCACAACTCCCGAGGCGATCTCGATTGGCGCTTCCTCGATCACTCGCATGAGTTCGGTGACGATCAACGCTTGCGTCGTCTCGTGATCACCACACCACGGCTCCAGCAAGCACTCAATGATCGCGCGCGGGGAGTCGATCTGAAGTCCGAGGGCAATGCGCTCCGGCCGCAGGAGCATGTGAAGATCGATCGCGCCGATGTTCGTATCGGCCGCGGCGGCGGTCTCGGTCGATGACCCCTCTGGCGGGTAGACAACGATCATGCTCGTGCGTGCTGTTCGTTTCGCAATCTGCACGGGCAATCGATCGATGCTCGGTTGCCATGAAATCCGATGCTGGCGCGCTGAGAGCAGCACGAAGAGATCGTCTTCGCGCAATCCCATCTTCAAGGGGTCGAGCCAGTCGCTAATGGACGCCACGGGCCGATACTCCGTCGGAACAGAGCCAAGCGTGCGCCGCAGGGTGCGCCTGAGCGGCTCGAGGTCCGCCTCAGCGGCGCAGACGACCAAACCGAGGCCGGCTCGCGATGCGAGCGTGTGGATCGTTGACATCGCCGCAATGAAGCCGATCTCGCGATCGGCAAAGCGAGGCACGGCGAGAACGATTCGCTTCGCGGTACTCAGTGGCGCGGTGATGCGACAGACGACGAACTGCTGCGGGCACTGTTCGAGGAGTTGATCGAGCACACTGCCGAAGATGCGGCTCTTCGCCGGGCTGGCACCGGTCCAGCCCATGACGACCGTGGAGACCCGAATCTCGCGGATCGCGCGGATCACGCCGCCGGCGGCGTTGTTGTCCAGGCGCGTCACCGGCACGACCGGCACATTGGCATTCGCGGCATGCATCACCGCCGAGCCGAGCATGCGCTCCGCCACCGCCACCTGCGTCGAGGCGTCATCGTCGTCCTGCACGACGGCCAGAGGGTAGAGCGGCTCGTGCGAGTCGCTCTCGTGGACCATGAGCGCGACATCCATGATCGCCTCAGCCGCCTCGGGATTGCGCAGCGGGATGAGGATTCGCCGCGGCGCCAAGGCGCGGTCCTCAGGCCGGCGCGACTCCGCCAACGCCAGCTCGCGGCCATATCGCTGAGTCGCCCATGGTCCGAGTACGCACGTGACCAGGATCATCATGATCGCGCCGTTCAGCACGGCCTCGCCGAAGATACCGATGTCGACGCCGACGACAACAGCCGCAAGCGTCGCTGCGGCTTGGTTCACGCTCAAGCCGAAAATGACCCGAGTTTCGACCTCCGAGTATCCCAGAATGCGGCTCGTCAGCCATGCCGCCAGGTACTTGGTCACGACCACGGTCACGACCATCGCCAGAGAGACCTTCCACGTCTCGGGATCGGTAAGGAGCACCCTTGGGTTCACGAGCATCCCGACCGAGATCATGAACACCGGGATGAAGAACCAGTTACCCGCGAACTCGACCCGGCCCATCAGGGCACTCTGCTCCGGGACGAGTCGATTCAGCGCCAATCCACCGAGGAATGCTCCGATGATCGGTTCCATCCCGGCCACCGATGCGAGATAGGCGCAGAGATACACCGCTGCGAGCAGGAAGACGAAGTGCGACGTTCCCAGTGCCGGCACAGTGCGAAAGTACCAGCGCCCGATCCGCGGGAGGATGAGACACATCGCCACGGTGTAGACCGTGATCGACCCGAGGAGGCCGAGCCAGAATCCAGCGTCAAGTTCACCGCGTGCCGATCGTGCGACGAGCGCCAGAACCAGCAGCGCCGCAGTGTCGGTGATGATCGTACCGCCGACCGCCGTCGTCACCGCCTGCGCGCGAACGATTCCCAGCCGACTTGCGATCGGATAGGAGAGAAGGGTGTGCGAGGCGAACATGCTCGCCAGTAGGATCGAGGCGGCCACGTCGAAGCCGAGCAGAAGGAGAGCCATGACGGTCCCGACAACCTGTGGCACCAGAAATGTGGCCGCACCGAAGACGAGACTGTGGCTGCGATACCGGCGAAAGCGATGCAGGTCGATCTCCAGACCGGCAATCATGAAAATGTAGAGCAGCCCGATCGTTCCCAGCAAACGGATCGACTCCCCCCGCTCGAGGACATTCAAGGCATTTGGGCCGATGATCGCCCCGGCAACGATCAGACCGATGACTCCTGGCACGCGCAGCCGCTGCACCAGCATCGGCGCGATCAGAATGACAAGCAGCACGACGGCAAAAACGAGCACGGGATCGTCGATTGGCAACGACCACGGGGTGCTCGCGAAGAGAGTCATGGGCGACCAGTGTAAATGGCCTGCGGAGCTTTGGCACCGCGAGAGGACGCGCCCGAAGTGGTTGCTCTCGGCACCCCGAGAGGAACCCTCCCGTTAACCCCATGCGACCCGTCAACCAGAGATCGCGAGAGTTCGAGAGGGTTGGGCTCGGTGGCCCGAGAGGAACCATGACGGTTGCGCTCGCACCGCGAGATCGGGCTTCAGAACCGAGAGCGCCGCGGCTCGGGGCAGGTGGTCCGAAACCCGCGACCCGTCAGGGGTTTGGTCCACTCGGTGCCGGATGCCTCTTGCAGCACGAGCCGTAAACCACACGACCGCCGCGAGTTCGCGGCGGTCGTGAAAGCTCAAATCCGCCCTGACTCAAGGCCCACCGGCTGGTTTACTGACGGACGTTGGAAGTGCCGGAAATCGCCCGGAAAACGCATCCAGGAAGCCCTGGGCGAAGGTGACTCGCATCCCCGTGTTCCGCCGCCGGAACTCGACCGATTCGATGATCCGGGGCAGCAGGCTGCGCCTGGCCGCGGAGTCCAGGCCGCTCCAGATGCCGCGCAGAGCAGCAGGTCCGCCCTCGAACCCTTGGGGCGATGATTCCGGCAGGGTCGCCCACACCTGCTCATCCTCGGCAAGCAGGTCGCAGATCACCTGCTCGACCTCGTGGGCGGGGTATTGCACTCCCCGGCATCGGCCTCGGCCGTCCGCCGTCGATCGGCAGCGGTAGTAGCGGTAGCCGATGGTTGCCTGGCCCTTGCGATGCGTCACGGTGTAGGTGCAGAGGCGCCGCCGACACTCTGGACAGACAATCTTGCCCCGGAGCGGAAAGTCGAGCGGCTGTCGTGAGCGCTGCGCCGGCGGGCGCCGCTGATCGAGCAGATTCTGCACGCTCCGAAACAGCCCCAACTCCACAATCGCGGCATGGCATCCATCCCGCGCGCGTGCACCATCCGCGAACTTGCCGATGCAGACTGGATTCCGCAGGAGCGTCAACACCTGCCGGGCAGTCCAGCGGCCTCCGCCGACGTGGTTGCCTGTTCGCTTCGAGCGCCACCGCTTCGTCCGCCAGCCAAGGTGGTCCACGCATCGGGCGATCTCCGATGGCGTCTGTCCGTTGGCAGCGCGCCTGAACATCGCGCGAACGCGTCGCGCCTCGGTCCTGTTGGGGACCAGTTGCTTCGTGGCCGGATCGGCGTCGTAGCCGTACGGCGCGGGGCCGGCAAGGCGGCGGCCGTGCTTCTTCAGGTAGGCCCGGGTCTCGGCGATGCGCGAGACGATGAGCTCGCGCTCGAAATGCGCGAACGACGCGAGGATGTGGCGCAGCAGCCGGCTCTCCGGTCCGCCGCCCATGTCGGGGATGTTGACGACATGGACCCTGACGCCGGCGCGTTCGAACTCCTCGAAGAGGATGGTCGTGTCGCTGAGGGAGCGCGACCAGCGATCGAGCGCGGCGGCAACGACGCAATCGACGGCCCCGGTCTGAACGCGCTCGCGAAGCCGATTCAACGCGGGCCGATCGAGCGACCTGCCGGAGACTCCTTCGTCGTCGAAGCGCTCACCGATCCACTGGGCCGATGGGCCGGACTCGCGATGCGCCGCCGCCATGCACAACTCGAACTGCGCGGCGCACGACGAGAGACCATCCTTCGGCTCGTTGGACTGGCGGGTGTAGATGGCGAAGGCCACGGGCGGCGGCTCCCGCAAAACGGGCGATCGCTCGCCTATGCGTCCCTGTCGCCCTTCCAGCCGACATCATGCTCCAGCGATGCAATCAGTGGCGCAAGATGAACGAGCAGGTCGGGGAGATGAACCTTGACCACCTCGTACACCTTGTCGAGCACGACCGTGCCGTACTCGTGGGCGAGCACATGCCGCATGCCGACGATGAGCGGCCAGGGAATCGATGGCGAGCGGCGCCGCGCCTCGTCCGACACCAGCCGCGCGGCTTCGCCGACGACCTCGATGCAGCGGATGACCGCAGCCTGGACGAGATCGTCCTCGAGGAACTCTTCCAGCGTGCGCTCGCCGAGATACTCGCAGGCGCGCTCCGCGTGAATCCGCATGTCCTCGCACTTGACGAGGTCGCGCTCGCGCGGATCAAGCGCACTCATAGAGCGGCTCCGTCCTCCGCAGCGCGAAGCGACGGAAATACTTGTTGGCCGACCGCTCCACGGAGTCACGCGTCAGCAGATCGACCGGGCGCCCGAAGAGCGCCTCGAGCTCCTGCTGGAGCGCGACGATGCCCAGTCCGACACGGGCCCCCGGCTCGAAGGTCACCAGGATGTCCAGGTCGCTTTCCGGCGTCGCCGCGCCGGCAACGAAGCTGCCGAAGAGCTCCAGCCGGGCAACATGACGCCGCTCGCACAGCTCGGCGAGTCGCTTGGCATCGATCTGGAGGTCTGCGAGCCGCATGCGTTGTCCTGGCGCGTGAGCCGATTCGAAACTCTCTCGGGGGCGCGAGAGGAACCCTGCTGTTAACCCCGCGCGAGGTGTCAACCAGAGAGCGCGAGAGTTCGAGAGGGGTGCCCTCGGTGGCCCGAGAGGAACCGTGACGGTTGCGCTCGGACCCCGAGTTCCGACTTCGGAATCGAGAGCGCTCACGAGAGGGGACTCTCGTCAGAACTCCCTTGTTCACGGGAGTTTCGCGCCGTTCGGGGCGACGCGATCTCGACGGCCGAGCCGTCAACCAGCGGGTCGTTGCGCTTCCGCACCTTCTGAGTGAACTCCCCCACTTGGATTCGAACCAAGAACCTAGCGGTTAACAGCCGCTCGCTCTACCGTTGAGCTATAGGGGATCGGTCGGTCGGTCGATCGGTCAGTCGGTTGTCGGCCTGGCGATCGATCGGCGGATCGGTCGGCGGATCGGTCGGTCAATGGCCAGGGCCAGTCGGTCGGTGACTCGGCACCTGCGGGCGGGGACGGTGACGGGCGGGGTCGGGGGCCGGACCGCCGCTCGCTCGTCCTCAATCACGCAGGTGGCGAGACGGGGGAGCATATCGGCGAAACGGGGGGCGTCAACCGCATGGATTCGGGCGCATGCCGGCCCGCCGCTGCGGCGGCGCCGTGATGAACGGCACGATCGGCGCGCGCGGCGTTCTCCACCGGGGAGCCCTGCGACGGCCGTGCCGTACCGAGCGATCGCGCGAGGGAGCGCGCGAGGGACAGGCGCACGCATCCACCCGGACGCTCGCCGATCGGCACCCGCCCTGCCCCGGCGACGAGCCACCGGAGTCAGCCCTGCGTCAGGGGGGTCACGCAGGGGGCGGGCGCAGCCCCCATCGGCCCGCGCCCCACTCGCATCGATGACGATCGGGATGACGCTCGCCGCCAGACGCGAGAGCCAGACGCGAGAGGCAGACGCGGGGCGGGCGCGAGGGACAGGTGCTCGCCCGCGGCCTCGCCGCCGCGCCACGCGAGGGACAGGCACGCGCCCGCGGCCCCCCGCCGCGCCCCCCCCGGCCCCCCGGCCCCCCGGCCCCCCTCCCAGCGCTTTCATCCACGCCCGCCGGGCGGTACACTCCGCCGTTTCCCCTCCCCCCCCCGGAGACCGCCCGCGAGCCTCCCGGCCACCAGGGGACCGTTCAGGCCACCCCGGCCACCCCGGCCACCCGGCCACCCGGAAGGACCGCGCCGCCCCGCGTCCACCTTCGCCCTCCCCCACCCGCACCCGACGGCACGAGACCTGGATCCACCACGATGAAGAAGAAGGGCCATCCGACCTACCACCACGAATGCAAGGTCTACTTCCGCGGCGAGCAGGTCATGACGGTCGGCGCCACCGTGCCGGAGATGTCGGTCGAGATCTGGTCGGGGTCGCACCCGTTCTTCACGGGCAAGAGTTCCTTTGTGGACACCGCGGGCCGCGTGGACAAGTTCCAGCGGAAGTTCGCCGGCGGCGACTACTTCAAGGGCAAGGCCAAGGGCGGCGACGCGAAGTCCAGGAAGAAGTGACCGGCGCGTCCGCGTCCTGGTCCGGGCCTCGCCCGGGCATGACATCCCTTCGACACCACACCGCCCCGCGCCGTCGCGCGGGGCTTTTCTCTGTCGTGCACGGCGCACCACGCGCGCGATTCGAGAATAATCCGCGGCCGTGTCCGACGATGTCCGCACCATTCTGCGCCGCTCGCTGGAGGACCTGTCCGAGCGGCAGAGCCGACTGGACGAACAGCTCCAGGATCCGGACCTTGCCTCCGACCCCAGGCGACTGCGGGCGCTCTCGACGCAGCGGGCCGCGCTTGAACCGTTCGTGCGCGGCCGGCGCGCGTGGCTGGATGCGGAGGCCCGTCGGCGCGACGCGCTCGCGCTGCTGCATGAGGAAGGCGGCGACGCGGAACTGATCGCGCTGGCGCGCGAGGAGATCGCGGCGCTGGATGCGCGGATCGACACGATCGCGCGTGACCTCGAACGCCGCCTCGTCCGCGCGGACGACGACGCCGTCGCCTCGCTCATCCTGGAGATCCGGGCGGGCGTGGGCGGCGACGAGGCCTCACTCTGGGCGGGCGACCTGCTGCGCATGTACGAGAGTTACGCACGCTCGCGCGGCTGGACCTTCGAACCGATGGACATCTCTCCCGGCGACGTCGGCGGCGTGCGGCTTGCCATCGTCTCGATCTCCGGACCGCGGGCATGGTCCTCGCTGGCGTACGAAAGCGGCACGCACCAGGTCAAGCGCGTCCCGGCGACGGAGGCGCAGGGCCGGGTGCACACCTCGACCGCCACCGTCGCCGTCCTTCCGGAGCCGGAGGAGGTGGACGCCGCGGTCGATCCTGCCGAGGTCAGGGAGATGATCACGACCGCGCAGGGCCCCGGCGGCCAGAACGTGAACAAGGTCGCGACGGCCGTGCACCTGATCCATCTCCCCACGGGCATCGAGGTCCGCATGCAGGAGACGAAGAGCCAGGCGCAGAACCGCGAGCGCGCCTGGAAACTCCTGCGCGCCCGGCTGCACGACCGGCGCCGCGCGGAGCAGGACGCCGCCCGCTCCGCGCAGCGCGCCGGGATGATCGGATCGGCCAGCCGCGCCGAGAAGATCCGGACCTACCGCGCGAAGGAGAACATCGCCGTCGATCACCGCACGAATACGTCCTGCAATCTGGAGCAGGTCCTTGCCGGACACCTGCAGCCGCTGATCGACGATCTCACGGAACTCGATACCGCCCAGCGCCTCCAGTCGCTCGCTGCGACGGTCGCGTGACCGGCCTCCCCGGAACGACCCCACGCCATGCCACTCAGCGCGCCCTGCCGGTTCGATCCCGCCGCCCTCGAGGCGGATCCGAGTGAACTCATCCTGCTCGTGACGGGCGCCGGCCTGGAGGCGGAGAGCGCGGACCGCACGTTCGCCTACGCGCTGGCCGAGACGGTCCGCGAGGTCCTGCACGCGATCGACGATCCGCGCCCCGTCGTCGTCGCGAGCGACCTCTGGTACGTCAACCAGCCCGAGGTGCGCCGCGCGACGACCCTTGCCGTCGGTCGGCCGGAGATCAACGCCGCCTGCGCGATGCTCGCGCGACAGATCCCCACCGCGCTGGTCGTCGACGGTCGATTCCGGATCCAGTTCGACGTCGAGGGCATCGAGCGGCGCGCCTGCGCGTACGGCGTCGACGCGGCGACGACGCGCGAGGCGCTGCGGATCTTCGAGGAGCGCTACCTGCCCGTGTGGCTGACCGCGGCGCCGTGATCGTCGCGCCCGCCGCCCCCCCCCCCGCCGCCACGGCGGCATCGGCCGCGGGCGACGCGCTTACTTCGCCAGCCCGGGAATGAACGCCATCACGATCGACAGCGCGATCAGGAGGATGATGATGATCTCCAGCACCTCCATCCGCCGGGTGGTCCGTGCGTCGGTCATCTTCTGGTAGATGCTCTCGGCCACGGCGATCTTCCGCAGGACGGACTCGTCCCACTGGTCCAGGTGAAGGCGCGACGAGGCCAGCCGGTAGACACGGGCCAGGTACTGGTCACCGACCAGCTTGATGGCGTTGTTCACGCCCTCGAAGAGCAGCACGCTGTCGGTCTGGTACTCCGCGAACTCGCGCAGCAGACGTGCGTCGTGCAGCAGCGGGATCGCACGGCGCCGTCCGATCAGGCTCAGGAGGTCCTGCGCCCGGACGAGCAGCCGGTCGAGCTGCCGCTCCAGGACGCGCATCTCCAGCAGTTCGACGTTCGCATGCTGGAGCACCAGCAGGATGTCCTCCGGCTCCCGATCGATGATGAGCGCCGCGTTCCAGTTGACGATCACCATGTCGTCCCGCCCGTAGGAGAGCCTGGCGCTCAGCGAGTGCTCGATGAAGGATGCCGAGAGCGGGACCGGCTCCGACTGGAGCACGCCGGCCAGGAGACCGGCGTGGCGCTCCACGAAGGCGTCCGCGTCTCCGCCGCCGGACCATGCATCGACGACGAAGAGGAGATAATCCTCCATGTCGTCGGCGAGCGCCGGCTTCGTCATGACGTCGGAGAGCGATCGCACCAGGTCCGCCACGCGGCGCCGCGCATCATCCTGCAGGACCTGGCGTCCGGGCAGCGCGTTCGACAGGCGCGCCAGGTCCGCGATCGACCCCGCGCAGCGGATGCGGTACCGGATCGTGACCGCCCCGAACGCGTGGATCACCATCTCGATCGCGGGCTCGGTCGCAAAGGGCGCCTCGAGCGGGATCGGGTCGCCGTCGAGGACCAGTCGCAGCGGCGCCGGGTTGAGTTCGACCTGCGCCGGGCTGGCCGAGCGGCGCGCGGGGCGCACGCGGAGCGGGACACCCTCGCGCAGCCGGGCGGCGACGGCGACCAGGTCGATCGACAGCGCGATGTCGTGCACGAAGAGCACGTGGCACCACGCGGAGATCGTCTCGTCCAGGGCGCCGGATCGCCCGGCGGCCGCCGTCACCTGGTCGCTGTCCATGGAGTGATTCCGCCCTGGCCCGGGGACCACGGTCCGCGGGACCCGGACATTCTCGCCGATCGCGGCGGGCCTGGCGGCGCGGCGGCGCGCGGCGGCCCGGGACGGGCGGGCCGGACCCGGCGGTTCCCGGTCCGGGGAACTGGACAGCCGATCGATCCGAAGTATCCTGTGCCCCGAGGATGAGCGTGACGGGACTTTCCCGGTCGCCCGTGCTGTGCAGCGCGCCGCACGTCCGACCACCCCGGTTTCTCCGGCCTCCGGCCGGCTTCCCGCGGAAGGATTCCCGATCATGCGCTCACCCGGACACCTCCGGCCCCTCAGGTCCCCCCGCCACCTCCGCTCCTGCCGGTCCCCTGGTGAAGCGTGGCCCATGCCCGCGCGCCGCCCGGCCCGGTCGCGGCGCACGGCCTTCACGCTGACCGAGATCCTGGTCGTGGTCGCGCTGATCGCGGTGCTCGTCGCGATCCTGCTCACCGCGCTGGGGAAGGTCCGCACGAAGGCGCGGGAGTCCAGCAGCGAGTCCACGATGCAGGCGTTCGCCAACGCCTGCGAACTCTTCCAGCAGGACCACCGGACCTATCCCGGTGCGGTGCCGGAGCGCGTGCTCGCCTCGGCCGCGAACGCGAACGTGAACATCACCTCCACGCAGGCGGCGCTGCTCCAGCTCCTGGGCGGATACATCCGTGAATCCGATGGTGCGGAGTACGGCCAGGCGCCGTACACGACCTGGCCGGAACTCGCGATCACGGACGCGGAGTCGCCCGGCGGCTTCTTCCGCATGCGGTACAGCCTCCAGCGGATCGGGGACGGACCGCGCATCAACGGGACCAGTTACAGGCCGTACTTCAGCGCGAGCGAACGGAACTTCGGCGTCGCCACGCAGTTCGGGCCGCTGGGGGCCGTCGGGGCCCTCCCGACCGGCGATCAACTGCCTGACCTGCTGGACGCCTTCGACAACCCGATCATCTACTACCGCCGCCAGCGACCGGAAGGCGCGCTCACCGGCAACGACAACAGCGTGCAGTACCGGCGGCTCTCCAACCGGGCCTACCTCCAGCCGCAGGGCGCCGATGGCCCGGGCTCGTCGCTGCAGGCGCGCCGCTCCATCCTGTCCGAGGTCAACGAGTACGGCGGCGACATCCAGACCGCCGACCGCTCGCTCGCGATGCTTCTCCGGCATCCGTCCATTCCGGACGTCGCCCGCGGCGGGTATGCCGTCTTCTCCGCCGGCGTGGACCAGATCTTCTTTGCCGCGACCGACGGGCCCGGCACCCGGAACGACCCGGTCTGGGATCTCCAGGCCGCGGGCCTCGTCGAGAGCCTGCGCGGCGTCGACCTGATCCGCGAGTACAACGATCTGGCCGTCTACGGCGGACAGTAATCACCGAGGGGACAACCACCGATGCGCCGCCGCCCCGCCTTCTCACTGCTCGAACTGCTCGTCACGCTCGCGATCATCGCGCTGCTGGCATCGCTCATCTTCGTCGCGCTGCGCGGCATCCGCCTCGCCGGCACGCGGACCGAGACCTCGGTCTCGCTGCGCGCCCTGGCGTTCGCCGTGACGTCCTACTCGACCGAGCACCGCCAGACCCTGCTCCCCGGCTCGATCACGGCGCCGCAGGCGGAGCGGCTGCGCATCGTTCCCCGCGATCCGTTCGGACGCACGCTGCAGGACAGCCGCGACGCGGAGACCTGGGTCTGGCGACTGATGCCCTATCTGGACGGCGACTCCAGTGTCGTCTTCGGCGACTATCGATCGAAGGCGTTCTCCGCCCGGATCACCACCGCGCTCTCGAGCGGCATCTACGGTCCGGGCTCCGGTAGCGGGCAGGAGATCCAGCCGTCCATCATGCCGGCGATCGGCATGAACACGACGTACGTCGGCGGCAATGACCTCCATGGACCGGCCGCGCTGCGCGCCGCGAATCCGTGGTCCGGCACCGTGGCGAAGATCGCGGCCACGCGTGATTCGGAGATCAACAAGCCGTCTGAACTGGTCGTCTTCGCACCGTCCTGCCGGCACGACCGGTTCGAACTCAACGGTCTCGTGCTGGGTTCGCCGGAGATCCGCCCCCCGCGGGTCATCTTCGCCGGCGGCGCGGTCAGCGGACAGTGGGATGTCGTGGGCGATGCGGCCGAGCCGGTCAGCGGCGCCTTCAGCGGCGCCGATGGCGTCCCGTTCGTCCGGTGGGGACGCGTGGATCTTCCGACCGCGCGCTTCGATGCGTCGGTGATCTCCGTCGAACTCGCGCGCCTCGGATCGGATATGCGCCTCTGGCTGCCCTCCGGCGCGGCCGAGTGACCCGCCGCCTGCGCCGGTCACGAGGCGCGGAGTTGCGGCGCCGCGCCCGGCAGCCATCGCCGCACCACGCCGGGTACGACGCGACAGGACGCATGATCGCGCTCGACCACGCTGCGCGCCGTTCCACCCAGCCTGGCGCGGAGCGCGGGATCGTCGTACAGCCGGATCAGCCGTTCGACGACATCGACCGCGCGGAACGGTGAAACGAGCAGGCCGGTCTCGCCCTCGTGCACGACATGCCGCAGCGCCGGCAGGTCGTCGGCGATGACGGGGACGCCCGCCGCCGCCGCGTGCAGCGCAGGAAGAACGCCGGGGTCCGGTCGCGCCGGTCCGCGCCCGCCGAGGAGCCACGTTCCCACCGTCGGCTCGACGCGCCGTTCCGCGGGCGCCTGGACGCCGCCGATCAGCAGCGCCACGTCGAGCGCCGGCAGCACGGACCATGGCTCGCTGATGGCATCGTCGACGGTCAGGAGATCGCGCCGGCCGACATCGCAGATCCACCGCTCCGCCTGCGAGCGACGCATGGCGCGCGGCGCGACGACGAGACGCACGCGGCGCCCGGTCGCCGCCAGGCGCGCCGCGATGCCGACCGCCTGCATCGCATCGGGCCAGAAGATGGGATCCGCCAGGAGCCCGATGACGAGGACATCCTCGCCCACCCCGTAGCGCGTCCGCAGCGCTGCCCGCTGCCCGCGCCGGCGGGCGGCATCCGCCGGATCGATCCACGGAACCACCGGATCCACCGGCCAGCCGCCGAGGACGCACCGGACATCCGCCGCCACGGTGGCGGTCAGCGCGGTGACGGACACCGGTCGCGGCGCGCGCAGCGCCAGGAGCCGGTCGATGGTGCCGTCGTCGACCGGGCCGGTCGTGAGACAGGCGTGGACGGGGATGGTGCCCGCGACGCGGCGCGCCAGTTGAAGGGAAGGGAGCGTCCACGCGACCAGCGCGTCCGGCCGCCCGAACGCCGCGGCGCGGGTCGCCTCGAGCCCCGGATCATCGGCGCGCCCTGGCGCCGCGATGCCGCGCAGCACCCGTCGCATCGATCGCGCCGCGGACCACGTCCACCCCGGAACGACGGGGAGCAGTCCGCGCAGCCGCAGACCGATCCGCGACGCGAGATCCGCGTGGGCGGCGGTGCCGAAGGCGAGGCACACGTGGTGCAGGGACGGCTGTGCGGCCTCCAGGTCGCGGAGCAGGCACATCGTGGCACCGCCGCCGCCGGGTGCAGAACAGTCGATGAGGTGAACGATCTTCATCGTGCCGGAAGCCCCGGATCAGCGGGGGCCGAGCCGCCGGCCCAGTTCGCGGATCTCGTGCCGGTAGAACAGCTTCACGACGTCGAGTCCGAGTTCCTTCGCCAGCGACTCGTGCACGCGCATCCGCGTGGTCGCGGACCGCTGGAGCGTGGGATCCGCCTCCGGGAGCCGCGTCTGCACCACGCGTGCCGGCTCCAGCGAGTCCGGCGGGGGAAACAGCCAGGCGCGCCCGGCGACATCGAGGACGCGGACGTTGCACGCCGCCATGGGCTGGTACGAACTTCCGTCGGGCGACTCCGTGAACGCGGTCATCTCGATGAAGATCATGACCTCGGCGCCGACCTCGCGCGCGATCTGCTCCAGTGGAATCAGGCCGCCATGTCGATCCTGCGCCGAGGCGAGGTTCATCGCGTCCCGCGGCCGGATCACCTCGGTGAGGATCTTCCGGTCGAGCAGTTCCTGCGAGATCGCGTCCGCGAGGGCCTGCCGCACCGCGCGCGCGTTGAACCGCACGATGTTTCTCCGGTCATCCACGAAGACGACCGTGGTCTTCGGCGGCAGGATGAACTCCGCATCCTGCTTCGGCGGGCCGTCGACGATGTACGCGATTGGCGCGACGAGATTGCACGCCGGGAGCAGCGCGACCGGGACCAGGACGGCGGCGGCCAGTGCCGCGCGGGCCCCACCCGCGCACCGCCGCGTCCGGAGACGTCCTCGTCTCATCGGTCGAGCCCCGGTCGATAGCGGTCCGGGTACTTCGGCTCCTCGTGCCTGTAGAAGAGCCAGGACGTCTTCTTGATGAACTCGGCGAGCAGGCCGAACTCGATCGCCTCCCGCGACGCCTGGCTGGACTCGACGCCCTTGATCCGCGGAAACTCCGCCACCACCTGGAAGGTCGCCGCGAAACTGTCCGGATCGAAGCCGTCCGCTTCGACCACGCCGACCGTCGCCGACGCGAGTCCCTCCCACAGCCAGCGGTTTCCCGGCGGATTCAGCCGGTACTCCTGGAGGTCGATCACCACGACCCGATCCACCTCGAGCAGTTCGGCCATCTTGCCGTACGGCAGCGTGTGCCATTCCCGCGCGCTCCACTGCCACGCGACGATGTCGCGCGGCATCCGCATGCGCGTCTCCGGCACGAACGAACCGATGCGCTGGGTGACGCCGCCGGTGATCTGGCTGACCACGTCCGGGTGCTCGTAGAGAACGTCCAGTCCGGCGTTGACCACCACCGCGACACGCTTGCCTTCCAGCCCGTCGTACTGGGCGAGCACCTCGATGAGCTTCTGGTCCTCCCACGCCTGCCCCATCGCCCCGATCAGCCCCGGTGCCGCGCAGCCGGGCAGCAGCAGCAGGCCGACGACGGCGATCGTCCGCAGCAGGCCCGCGATGGGTGCACGCGCGCGGGCGGATGGATCCGGTGTCAGCGGGGTGGGCATGTCAGAGGAGTCCGCGATGGCTGCCCATCTTATAGAACCAGGAGAGGGCCAGCAGGCCTCCCACCACCCAGCCGGCGCGGGGAAACCAGAGCCGGGGGACGACGTGCAGCATCCGCGAACCGGTGACCGTCACGTGGAGCCCGATGAGCGCCGCCATCGCCGACGCCAGTGCGAGCAGGCAGCCGAAGGGCTGCGTCACCGCCGCGGTCAGCAGATCGCCGCGGACCGCGTGCGCGAATGACGTCGTCATGCCGCAGGTGATGCACGGCGTATCGAATGCCAGGAGGAAACCGCACGGCGCCAGGCCGAGTTGCCGGTGCGTCGCCACGCCACCGGGCGCGGGCTCGAGCAGCGTCGCGACAACCAGGGGGCCCAGTCCGGCCAGCGCGACGATCAGCCCGATGATCCGCCGCCGCGCCGTCGACCCGCCGGGCGCCCCCTCGAACCGGCGAGCCGTCATCGCGTTCGCCGCCCCGACGGCGGTCAAGGCGCCCCCGTCCGCCACCAGCGGCGGATGCGCGAGCGGAGCCGCGTCGGGATCGTGCGTCGAGTCGTGTGGTGGCAGCATGTCGTCAGCAACGGTCGGCCGGGCGGGGCGGCGGCCACGCCGCGTGGCCGCGCGGGTGGCGCGGAGAGCAAGGTAGGCCCGGGCCGCCGGGCGGGCAATCCCGTCGCGCCGTGCCGGCGCGGATCGCGCCGTCCCTCCCGATGCGCGCGGTCCCGGCCGACCGTCGGATTCCCGCAGCGCGTATTCTCCTGCCCTTCGCGATGTGGTTCGACGGTCATCTCGACCTGGCGTGGAACGCGCTCTGCGGCCGGGACCTCCGGCACCCCGCCGACGGTCGAACCGCGTGCATCGCGCTGCCGGACCTCCGCGCGGCCGGCGTGGCCGGCGCCCTGGGCACCATCTTCACCGCGCCGAACGAGCCGGACTGCGCCGGCTACACGGACAGCGCCGGGGCGCGCCGCGCGGGCCGGCGCCAGCTCGCGGTCTACCACGCGCTGGAACGCCGAGGCGCGATCCGGATCGTCCGGCGGGCGGCCGACCTCCCGACGGGTCCCACGGACCGGCTCCACGTCGTCGTTCTCATGGAGGGCGCCGACCCGCTCGCCGATCCCAGGCGATCGCAGGTGGACCTCGCGCGCTGGCACGCCGCCGGGCTGCGCGTCGCCGGACTGGCCTGGGCGCGCGGAACGCGGTTCGCCGGCGGCAACGGAACCGAGGACGGTCTCACCGCCGCAGGTCGCGCGCTCATCGCGGCGCTCGATGCGCATGGCATCGTGCACGACGTCAGTCACCTGAGCGATCGCGCCTTCGACGAACTGCTCGACCTGACCGGACAGCCCGTGATCGCGTCGCACTCCAACTGCCGCGCCCTGATGGGCGGCGGGCAGCGCCACCTGGCCGATCGCCAGATCCGCGCGATCGCCGCCCGCAACGGCGTCATCGGACTCAATCTGCTCGGCCGGTTCCTCTCGACGCGGAAGCACGCGACGATCGAGGACTGCGTCCGTCACGTGGATCACGTCGCCGCGTGTGCGGGAACCACCGCCATCTGCGCGCTCGGGTCGGACGCCGACGGCGGCTTCACGCCCGACGGGCTTCCGAAGGGCATCCGCGGGCCGCGCGACTTCGAGGCGATCGCGACGGCGCTCGCGCGGCGCGGATGGAGCGACGCGGATCTCCGCGGATTCCGATCGATGCACTGGCTCCGCTTCCTGCGGCGCGCCCTGCCGGCCTGATCCCCCGCGGTCCGCAGCGGCATGTCCGCCGCCCGGCCCGGGAGGTCCGCGGCGCCGTCACCCGCTCGCCGCCGGGGCCAGCGCCCGGTAGCACCAGCCGATCTTCCCCTCCACCTCGACGCGGGCCAGCAGGTGCAGCGCCCACCGGGAGCCGTGGAGATCCGCCACGGAGAGCGGATCGCCGGTGAAGAGATGGCACCGCGCGCGCCCTGCGGGATCGAACGTGAACTCGCGGCAGGCCAACTGGAGCACCGCGCGATGACTGCGCACCCATGCCTCGACGACCAGCACATCACGCAGGTCATTCGCATCCGCGAGCAGGTGCACGTGACCGCGGGCGTCGATCGCCAGTTCGACGCGTTCCCGGCCCGGTGACCGGACCGGCAGCGCGGTCAGCCCGGCCACGTAGGTGCTCAGCGGAACCGGTCGCCCGGCGTCGTCCGGCTCGTGCGGGCGCGCCGGCAGCCGTGCCTCCAGGTCGCCGCGCGCCGCAGGCGGCGCGGCGGCCGGTTCGCGTCCCGGCTGGAACGGCGCGCGGCGGACCTGTGCGGCCTCGCCGAGCAGGTCGGCGGTCGTCCGGGCATGGAGGCCGTCGCGGTCCGGGGCGTCCGCGCGGTCCCCCGATCGAACCGGTTCGAGCCGGCCCGACCCGGTCGGCGTCGGCGTCGGCGTGGGCGTCGGCGTATGAGTCACCCGACCCTCGGCGGGCGGCGCGTGGATCGGGTCGGACGGTGGCGCCATCGACGGTCGCGCGGTGGACTCCGGCGGTGCCGGCAGCGGCTCCCCGATCTCGTCCACGTGGAATCGACTGCGCGCAAACTCAATCCACGCAGAGACTTCTGACACGTCCGGTCGCATCTGGCCGGCGAAACTGCGCAGGCCGGTCGTCCGCCCGCCCGGCTCGATCCGCGGCAGGACGAAGCGGGCCGAGACCGGGAGTCCCAGCGTGGCATCCACCGTGCGCGCCAGCCGGGCGACCATGTCCGCGGAGGTCGCCTCGTCGCTCCCGATCACGATCACGTCCAGGGCAGGCAGCGGCGCAGAGATCGCCTCGGCGGATTCGAAGAGGTCCCGGATGATCCGGTACGCGCTCACGAGGGCCACCTCGTCCGCGCCGGAGAGCAGGGTGAGGCGATCGGGCCGAAGCGCCGCGACATCGGACATCGCCGTGCGCGCGCTCGGGCGAAGGAGCCACGTGCGCACGGTCCGGCCCAGGAACAGGATCGTCTCCCGCAGGTTCCGGCACGACTCGGCGCGCATCGGATCACTCGTCCCGCCGAAGAGCTGCACCAGCGGATCGTCACCATCCAGCCGGACCAGCGCCGTCAGGCCGCGCTCGCGCGCGATGCGCTCCGCCACGGGCGCCAGCCAGAGCGCAGCGCGCACCGGCAGGTGGCCCACGAGCAGCAGTTCGAACGTCGGGCCCGAGGGTCGCCGGCGCTCATCCACCGGCTCCCGCGTGAGAAACATCGACGCCAGTTCCTCGTATGGATCGTGACTGTTCATGACGGCTCCGCCGTGTGATCCGGCACCCGGATGATGCTGTTCGCTTCGCCGAACTCGTTCAGGGTCTGCTGCGGATTGTGTGGATCCGGATACCAGCGCCCCTGGTGAACCAGACGATACTCGAACGTCCCCGCGGGCAGCACGACGCGCGCCGAGACGACGCCCGGCGTGCGCGCGTCCGGCGCGAGTTCGGTGGCGTGCGACGACCAGCCGTTGAACACGCCCGCCACCGCGATCGACCCGGACGCTGGCGCGGGCTGGACGAAGAGGACGCCGCCCTCGACGATCCGGACGCCCGGCCGGACGCCCTGCCGGAGACCGAGCGGCCCGGCATCACCGAGGTCCCTGGTGGTCTCCTCAGCCGGGTCGGCGACCGGGTTCCCGGTCGCACCTGTCGCGGAGACGTCGGTCCGATCCACGGCCGGGCGTGACACCGCGGCGCGAGACGCAGGCATGTCCGGCATCACCGGCGTCACCGATGTCACCGGCGCCGCGGGCGCGCTTCCGCCACCGGCGTGCGCCGGAAGCACGGTGTCGATCGGTGCCGGGGCGTTCCGGCCCGTCGGATCCGCCATCTCGCGCAGGCGACCGGCCAGTTCCGCGGCGCGGCTGGACGTCGGCACCGAGCCTCGCTGCGGCGTCCGGACGGCGACCGCACCGTGGGGTCCGGGGTCCGGCTCGCCGGCGCCGGGCGCCGCGTGCGCCGGCACCGCGGGCGCTGCGGAGGCACGGGGCGGGCATGCGCCGTGCATCGCCGCGTCGGGGCGGTCTCCGCGGACCGGGCCCCCGTCGGCGCCCCCGGCCATGGCATCGCCGTCGAACCCACCCGGACCGTCCGGATCGCGCGGCCCGGCGGCAGGAACGTCACCGCGGACGCGGACCTCGATCAGCGCACCGTCGCGTCCCTCCTCCAGCCAGTCCGCCAGGGCCTCGTGGTCCTCGCGCGCGGACGAGTCCGGCGCGTACTCCACCACCGACTGCCCCATGCTGGCCGCGCGGCGCAGCGCTTCGTCGCAGCGGATCGCCACCGGGGCCACCGCGTCGCCGAATCGGCCGCGGAGAACGCGCAGGACATCGTCCGCCAGCGCTTCACCAGGCCGGTGGAGCGTGGGGACGATCATGCAGCGGATCGGCCGGCCGATGTGATCCACGACATGCCGGACCGTCTCCCACTGCCGTTCCGCGCCCTTGAGAGAGAAGTACCCGGTCTCCACGGGAATGACCACGTCGCGCGCGGCCCGCAGCGCGTTGAAGGTCAGCAGGCCGATCGTGGGCGGACAATCGATGACACAGCGGTCGAATCGCCCGGCCAGGCGCGAGAGCATCCGTTCCAGGCGGCGGTCGCGGTCGGGCAGACCGTGCAGGCCGCCGGCCGGGGCCTCCAGCGCCGCGAGTCGCATGGTGCTGGGCGCCAGCCAGAGATTGCGGCAGACGGACCAGACGAGCCGGTCCGCGTCGACGCCCGCGCCCTCGGCGCGGAGCGCGTCGAACATCGACAGTTCGATGCGCTCCTCGGGGACGCCGAGTCCGGCCGCGCAGTGCGACTGCGGATCCAGATCGACCAGCAGCGTGCGGAGGCCGCGGCGCGCGAACACACCGGCCAGGCTGATGGCCGTCGTCGTCTTCCCGCATCCACCCTTCTGGTTGACGATCGCAATCGTTCGCACAGGCGCTCTGCCGGTTCCGGAGTCTATCGGAGCCTGCGCAGGCGCACCTTGAAACAGCGCGTGTCGCCATCGCGCGTCGCGTGACGCGCGATGGCCCGGTCAGCGCGGCCCGGTCACGGTGTCGTCGTCGACTCCGATCGGGCCGGGACCACCAGGGCGCGCCGGAGCCGGATCACCGATGTGCAGCAGCGCGATCCGCCCCGGCCACGCAGGCACGGTGGCGAGTACCGGCGACATCCAGAGGATCCGTCCCTCGAGCACCGGGGGTCCCGGCCACGGCACCGCGTCCGGCCCCGGCGCCCCGGTGAGCAGCGCCATGAATGGTGACGTCATCTCCTGCGGCGACCACCCGACCAGGACCGGTCCCGGCGATGCGTCATGCCAGTGCCAGCCGGGCGGATCATCGGGCTGCGCCCGCCCGAGGAGCGCCCGGAGCGGCCCCGCGCCCAGGCCGACGAGCCGGACCTCGGGCCACGCGGCACCCGCCGCCGCGCGAGCCTCGCGCGCGGCGCGCCCGATGGCATCGCCGAATCCCCGCGCCGGTGCCGCGCCGCCGAAGCGGCTGTGGAGCGCCAGGCCGGTGATCGCGGCGGCCATCGCGGCACTCGTCAGGACGACCACCGCGCGACGGGCGGTGCCTCGGGCGGCGAGGTGCAGACCCCACGTCGCGAGGACCGCGAGCGGCGTCGCCACGACGGCCAGGTAGTCCGCGCGCTTGCCGGCCGAGAGCGAGAAGAAGACGACCGCGCCCAGGACGAAGAGCGCCGCGCCCTCGAGGACGCGTCGCTGGTCCGGTCCGCACGCGGCGGCGGGCTCGTCGCGCCGCGCGGCGCCGGGTCGCAACATCCAGATCCCCAGCAGCCCCGGAATCGACCACGGCAGGAACCGGACCACCAGGTAGAACGGCATCACGAGGATGCCGGTGACGATGCGCCACGGTCCGCCGCCGCCACCCTCCGGCCCCAGGCCGGTCACGCGTCCGGCGATCTCGGCATGCAGCAGTTCCTCCCGCACGTGCGCGGGGTCGAGCATGGCGGCGGCGACCACCCAGGCGCCGATGGGTACCAGCGCCAGCGGCAGGCCGATCGCGAACGAGAGCGGCGCACGGCGCTCGCGGCGTCGCGCGATGACGCATGCCATGGCGCCCGCCCAGAGCGGCAGCAGCAACCCGGGTGGTCCCTTCGCAAGCAGCGCGGCGGCGGTCGCCGCCCAGAACTGCAGGCGCCAGCGCGCGATCGACCGGCCCGGCGCGGCGGCGACGCAGGCGGCACCGCTCATCCAGCCGAGGCCGGTCGCGGCCACCAGGCACATGTCCGGCCGGGCGAGCGCGCTGAGCTTGAAGACCGGGTACGTCGCGAGCATGATCGCGCCGGCGCACCACCCCGAGCCGGCGGGCAGCGCGGGCAGCAGCCGCGGGATCCACCGGCCCATGGCCACGAGCAGGACGAGCGTCGCCAGCACGCTCGGGGCGCGGTGGGCGATCTCACAGGCATGCCCCGCCGATGCGACGAACGGCGCCGCGATCCAGTTGTACAGCGGCGGTTTCGTCGCCGGCTTCACGCCCGGCTCGACGGGAAGGATCCAGCGCCCGTTCTCGACGATGTCCGTCGTGTACGAGATCGTCCGCGGCTGGCTCTGATCCCAGAGATCGCTCGGCTGGGTCAGCCGGAGCAGCAGCAGCAGCACGACGATTCCGGCCGCCGCGACCCGGAGAGCGCGCGACGGACGTCCGACGCGGTACGGTGAGGTCGGATCGCCCGCGTTCCGGACGTCCGTCCCGCCGCCAGGGATCATCCCGCCGCTCCGACATCCAGCCACGCGCGGCGGATCACCGCGTCCGCGACCGGCACGCCGATCTCGACGCGCCCGATCGCATGCGGAAGCACCAGGCGGATCACGCCCGCGCGGTTCTTCTTGTCGAACCGCATCGCCTCCGTCAGCGCATCGGCCGGCACCGGCGACGGCAGCCGTCGCGGCAGGCCGGCCGCGCCCAGCATCTCCGCCAGGCGCGCCGGAAGCGCCTCGGTCGCCGCGCCGGTCTGGACGGCCGCCGATGCGGCGGCCACCAGGCCGATCGCGACGGCCTCGCCGTGGCGGACCTCGTCATGCAGGATCGACTCGATCGCGTGCCCGAAGGTGTGGCCGAGGTTCAGCACTTCGCGCCGACCCGCCTCGCGCTCATCGCCGGCGACGATGCCCACCTTGACCCGAGCGAACCCCGCGATGAGCGGCACGAGCGCCGTCCCCGCATCCGGGCGGGCCGATCGGATCCACGCCTCGGCCTGGCTGAACAGCGGTTCACCGGCGATGACCGCATGCTTGATGCCCTCGGCAAGGCCCGCGCGGAAGTCCCGATCGTCGAGCGTCCCCAGGACCATCGGGTCGGCCAGGACCAGCCGAGGCTGCCAGAACGTGCCGGCGAGATTCTTGCCGAGTGCGCCGCGCGACTGATCCGCGGCGCCGGCGGGCGCGGCGTCGCCCGGAGGCGTCGGCAGCGGCAGATTGACCCCCGTCTTGCCGCCGATGGCCGCGTCGATCATCGCCAGCAGCGTCGTCGGCACCTGGATGAACGGCATGCCGCGCTGATAGATGGAGGCGGTGAACCCGGCGGTGTCCCCGACGATGCCGCCGCCGACGGCGATCAGCGGCGTCCGCCGATCCGCACCCGCCAGGAGAAGCTCGTCGAGCAGTCGTGCCACCTCCGCGAGCGACTTGCGTGATTCGCTGGCCTCCATCCGCGCCGCGCACACCCGGCGTCCCGCGCGTTCGAGCGCGCCGACCGCGCGCGCGCCGGCGCTCGGCGCCACCCGGGCGTCCATGACGACGAACGCGGATGCATGTGGTGCGATCCCGTCCAGGAGCGTGCCGAGGCGATCGATGCCGTCAGGCTCGATGTGCACGTCGCAGGCGGCGCCGGGAATCGGGACGTTGATCCGCTCGATCACGGCGGGATTATGGCAGAGCGCGGTCCCGAAGGACGCGCAGCGCCGCGATCGGATCCTCCGGAAGTGCGTCGGACGCGTCGGTCTCCGCGCCGTCGTCATCCGTCCCGCCTGCGCCGGTCCACGCGCCACCCGCACCGACCAAGGCCGGCACGCCGCCGCGGGGGCGAAGCGCCCGCGCACCCAGCGCCAGCAGGATGCACGTGCCCGCGAGCAGTGCCAGCGCGCCGACGAGGACGCCCGGTGCCCCGAATCGTCCGCGGCCCGCGCCGCGGGCGTCCAGGGCGACATGCGCGCGGTGCGTCACGAAGCCGGCATAGCGCCGTTCGACACCATCCCGTCCCACGCTCCGGAACGACTTGTAGAACCAGGCGGTCGCATCGATCCGGGACCCGGGGCGGAGATCCGGCGCCGCCGGCGCCCCCGCGCTGTCCACGACGTACAGCGCGATCGGCCGCCGCGCCGCGTCCCGGACGAACCACTCCTCGACATCGGACCACGGTTCGACGAGCCGTGTGCGCTGCTCGATCCGTCCGCGCACGCGCATCGCGCGGGCCCGGTGCGCGTCCGGTGCGGCGAGCACGGCATCCAGGTCGACGGCGTCGACGACCTCCTGCCGACCCGGCGTGACATCGGCGCGCCGTGCCGCACCGAGCGCGCGGAGGGCCTCGACAAGCACGGCGAACGCTTCATCCGATCGATCCCGCCCCTCGGACGCCGCATCCAGCGCGATGCGGTCCTGCGGCGACAGCAGGTCCCCGAGGGCACCGGTCCCGGCGTGTCCGGATGCGCCCGGCGCGGCGGCGGTGAGCGGCGCGGCGCTCTGGAGCGCGGCCGTGCACACGCAGCACGGAAGCACCCGCACCCACGCGGCGCCTCGCCACGACCATGCGTCCGACGGGCGGCGGACGTGACGGGCCGACCCCGGACGCAGCCGTTCAGCAGATGCCGATCGCATGGACGCCTCCGCACGGCCGGGAGCGCGCCCGCGACCGGCGAGTGAATGACCCCAAGGGGATTCGAACCCCTGTTCCCAGGATGAAAACCTGGTGTCCTGGACCTGACTAGACGATGGGGCCGGCGACCGCCGGACGCATCCGCCCGCCCCACATGGGCCGGATGGGTCCGCCGGAGGGGCGGATCATACCCGCCGGCACGCGCGGATCAATCGCGAAGCGCCGGGGATCGATCAAGCGACGGGGGATTCCGGTCGATCTCGTTCATGGCGATGATTCCGTCCTGCACCCAGTCTCCGCGCTTTCTCGCCGCGGTCGCCACGGGCGTCATCCTGCTCGGTGTCGCGGCCGTCATCGACCCCGACTGGACCCGCGCCGATCGCATCGACCGGGTGGAGCGGGCGGCGCCGCGACCCACGGTCGACCTCCGCGGTCGGATGGCGCCCGGCGGAGACACGCAGGACGATGTGAACGGCTCGCGCGTGCTGTCGCACGGCGTGCTCGAGGGCCGGCGCTTCCACGTCATCCTGCTCGCGACGGGCGGCGAACCCCGGTTCCGGATCGTCGACGCGGCGACGGGCGCCGTCGTCCTCCCGTCGGCGACCGCCGATGAGGTGACGAGCGTGATTCCCGACCTCGATCTCACGTCGCTCGACCTGTCGGGCCCGCTGATGCTCCACGCCCCGCGCGAGGGTGCGGGCGAGCGTCGCGGCCACTGACGGGGACCGTGCGGACAATCATCCGGCGCCTGCGGCGTATTCTGTTGCTGTCCGGGCATCGCGCGGGGCATGGGCGCCACGGATGACGGACCTGCGGGCCGACGGCGTGCCGAGGGCACCGGGCTGCGCCGGTCCGCCACTGGCGCGTCCCGTCGACCGATGCCGCGCCCCTCATGCCCGTCGACCCGAACCAGCCGGACCCGGATGACGCGAGCCCGTGGCAGACCGACTGGTCGGCCATCCACATCGCGCTCCGGGGCGACCCGCTCACCGCGGAGGAGGCGTGGAGCCGCCTCGCCGCCCGGTACTGCCCGGCGATCCATGCCTTCATCCAGCGTCTCGGTCACACGGAGGACGCCGCCCGGGATCTCACGCAGAGTTTCGTGTGCGACGTGGTGATCGGGCGCCGGCTGTTCGAGCGCGCCGATCGACGGCGCGGACGCTTCAGGAACCTCCTGCTGACCGCTCTGCGCCGCTTCCTGACCGAGCGGCATCGCGCCGCCACCCGGATGAAGCGCCTGCCGCCCGGCGGCCGGACGGTCCCGCTGGACGCCGTCGCGCCCGCGCGCGATCCGGCCGGCGCGCCGGATGTCGCGTTCGCACGTCGCTGGGCAGACATCCTGATCCGATCGGCGCTGGAGTCGGTCGCCGCCGAATGCGAATGCAACGGACTCGGCGTCCACTGGAGCATCTTCGATGCGCGCGTGGTCCGACCGCTGCTCCTGGGTGAGCGCCCGGTGCCCTATGAGACGCTCGTCCTGCGACACGGACTGCGGACCGCGGCGCAGGCGGCCGGCATGATGATCGTCGTGAAGCGCCGGTTCGCGGCCGCGCTGCGTGACGGAGCGCGGGAGACCGTGTCGGATGACTCGGAGACCGAGGGTGAACTGCGGGAACTGGCCGCGCTGCTGGAGGGCTGCCGATGAGCCGCCGTGACTTTCTGCCGGATGACATCGCGCCCGATGCGGCCGCCCGGGCCCTGCGGTGGGCGCTCGAGGAAGCGACCGACCCGGCGCAGACCGGCATCGACTGGATCGTCTCGGACATCGCCCCCGGGATCGCCGGCAGCGAGGCATTCTTCGCCGGGGGCTCGGACCTGGCCGCGCTCCGGCATGCCAAGGACGTCTTCAAGTCGCTGCGCATGACGGGGCGCAGCGCCCGTGAACGTCGACTCGCCGCGCGGTTCTACGCCGCCACGATCGCCGCGGCCCTGGTGCATCACGGGACGCGCATCACGACGCAGTCCGACCGTGCGGTCCGCACGGCGCTGGAGCGTCTCTCGCAGGATCCGGCGGTCCCCGCTTCGATCCGCGCGCTTGCGTCGGACGCCCTCGCGCTCGTTCCGCCGGTCTGACACCGATCGCCTGCCCACCGAGGACCCGGACGCCCGCCATGAAACTCGAGATCGAACGCCGGTACCTGCTCTCGGCGCTGCCGCGCCTGCCGGGCGTGCCGATGGCGCTGGAGATCGAGCAGGGATACCTCGGCGGCCCCGGGGGCGGCGAGGGGCGCCTGCGCCGGACGACGCGGCCGGGGCACCGCGCCGCCTGTCACTTCACCGTCAAGCGGGGCGACGGACTGGTGCGCGAGGAACACGAGGTGGAGATCGACCCGGACGAGTTCACGCGTCGATGGCCGGAAACCGTCGGTCGGCGCCTTCGCAAGCGCCGGCACATCGTCCCGGTCGACCGGCACCCGTCGCAGGTATGGGAGATCGACGAGTTTCTCGACCGCCCGCTGGTCCTCCTGGAGATCGAACTCGATCGCACGACGGACCAGCCGGACATGCCGCCGTGGCTTCGCGCGGTCCTCGTGCGCGAGGTGACGGACGATCCGCGCTACCGCAACGTCTCGCTCGCCACGGAGACGCCGCGCATCCCGGACCCGGACGCGCGCACGGGATTCATCGACGCCGACGGTGCGCCGGCGCCGCCGCCGCGATGATCACGCGCTCAGAACGCCAGCGAGGCGCCGATGAAGCCGGCGATCGCATCGCGACCCGGATTGGTCCGGTAGAGGCGCGCGTTGGAGACATGATGCCAGCGCACGCCGGCCATCAGGCGCCATGGCCGGCCGACGTCCAGCGTGGCGCCCAGCGCCGCCTGCGGCATGAAGTTGAAGAACGATCCTTCTTCCGGGACATCGCCCACGGTGAGCAGCAGTCCGGCCCCGGCCTCCGCGAACAGGGACCAGGTCTCCCTCCGCAGGAAGTGATACTGGAACGTCAGCGAGTACCCCAGCCCGGCGCGCACGCTCGTGCGCTGGTCGAACGCCAGCAGGTCGAGCGACTGGGTGACGGCGAATCCGTCCTCGATGAACCAGGAGAGGCCCATCCCACCCGCGATGACCGGCTCATTCCGATCGCCTGTCGAGGGACCCGCGAATCCGCTGATGAGCAGTCGTCGCGAGCCCTTGGCGCCGAAGGGTGTCGCCGCGTCCGTCTCCGCCCCGAGCGCGGGCTCCGGCGCGGCATCCGGCGGCTGCCATCCCGCATCGCTCGTCAGGGAGAGTGCGATCGGGACGGATGACGATGCGGGACGCGTGCTGTCCGCGTCACCGCGCGGGGGCATTGCGGTGGACCAGGTGTGCGGGCGTCCAGCCGATGTCTGCGGCGTTTCGGCGGGCGCCGGGTCCCGCGCCGACTGGGGAACGGCATGGGAGCGCGACCCGGGCACGATCGCGATGCTTCCGGCGGCGGCCATCATCATGGTGATGGGCCAGGGGCGGGCGCTGCGTGGTCGCCCGGACGCATGAAGGGTGCGCTGTGAAGTCATGCCTGCGGAGGATCCTCGCCTGACGGGGTTCACCGCACCGCGCGTCGTCGCGGGCGTGCGAGTCCCCGCGCGGACGATACCACGGCGCCGCGGCGCAGGCGTCGATGCGCGCCGGCGCGGGCGCCCGGCACCCGTGGAGACGCCGGCGCGCGCTGTCCGGCACGGTCGATCCGCTCCGCCGTGCGCAGCACCGCGCCGGTATGCTGCGCGCGGCGCATGCCGCCGATGGCATGCGCTGTGCGGAACGCCGCCCATGTTCGCGCGGCGCCGTGCCGCCTGCTGGCGCGCGGACATCTGTCCGGTGCAGTGACGGAATGAAAAAACCGCCGTCCGAAGGCTCCGACCTCTCCGGACGGCGGCGCGCCACGACCCTGCACGGGCCGCGTTCTGAATTCCAGATATCGGCCCCCCGGCGGCCTGCACGATAGACCGACCGGGCACCTTCGTCAATCGTGATGCGCCGCCCCGGCATATGCGCCTCAAAACACTGGAACACATGCAGTTATGAGCCGATCAGCACCCCCCGGAGCGGCCTCGAAGTCGCCACGGACGGCGCCGGTGCCGGTCCGCGTCGTACTCGCCTGCGTCATCGATGACAATGGATTCATCCTGGTCACGCGCCGCCCGCCGGGCGTCCATCTTCCGAACGCCTGGGAGTTCCCCGGTGGGAAGGCGGCGCCGGATGAGGATGACCGGGACGCGGTCGTCCGGGAGCTCCGGGAGGAAGTCGGGCTCTCGATCCGGCCGACCGCCTGCGACGCGGTGGCGTCGACCGAGTTCGCATGGCCCGAGCGCCGCGTTCGACTGACGCTCTGGATGGTCCGGGTGCCAGAGCGTCCACCGATCCTGCATCAAGCCGTGGCAACGCACCGATGGGTCCCTCCGGACCAGCTCCGCACGGTGCCGTGGCCGGACGCGAACCTGCCCCTGCTGCCCGCGCTGCTGGACCGGCTCGCCCATGACGTGCGTCGATGACACGACCGTGGCCGGCGGCGCGTCGCCGGGGGACGGCGCGACCGGGGACCCGGAGAACGCACGCCGGTAGCACTCGGGGCCTCGGATGTCGCGGTCGGTTGACCCTTTCCGGGCCAGGCAGTACTCTTGAACCGTTCATCCGGATGAACGGATGAAGCTGCGCCCTGACTCGAACGCCCGCCTGACGCGGATCGCCCCGCCGATCCCGTCGGTCATCCGCCCCACAGGAGCCCCTCGTGCGTACCGCCACCGCCCCCCCGACGACGTTCCTCGACACCGATCTTGCGCTGCTGACCGAGTGCGGCTGGAAGGTCCGATCACTCACCCCGGAGGTCGTCGAGTACGGCCGGCGCGAGATCGAACTCGCCGAGCACGAGATGCCGGGGCTGATGACGCTGCGCCGGCGCTACCGCGATGCCCGCCCGCTCGCCGGCGCGCGGATCACCGGATCGCTTCACATGACGATCCAGACGGCGGTCCTCATCGAAACGCTGGTCGACCTCGGCGCCGAGGTCCGGTGGGCGAGCTGCAACATCTTCTCGACACAGGACCATGCCGCCGCCGCGGTCGCGGTCGGTCCGCCCTCGGCCGGCGGCTCGCCCGAGGATCCGCGCGGTCCCGCGGTCTTCGCGTGGAAGGGAGAAACGCTCGCCGAGTACTGGTGGTGCACGCTCCAGGCCCTGCGCTGGCCCGGCGGAGAAGGCCCCAGCCTCATCCTCGACGACGGCGGCGACGCGACGCTGCTCGTTCACCGCGGACTGGAGTACAGCCGGGCGGGCCGCGTTCCGGATCCGTCGACCGCGGACTCGCACGAGATGCGCATCGTGCTCTCGCTCCTGGGCGATCTGCATCGGGCCGCGCCGGGCTTCTGGAACCAGGTGGCCCCGGCGATCGTCGGCGTGAGCGAAGAAACCACGACCGGCGTCCACCGGCTCTACCAGATGCAGCAGCAGGGCACGCTCCTCTTTCCGGCCATCAACGTCAACGACTCCGTCACCAAGAGCAAGTTCGACAACATCTACGGCTGCCGGCACTCGCTGGTGGACGGGATCATGCGCGCCACCGACGTCATGCTCTCCGGCAAGGTCGCGGTCGTCTGCGGATACGGCGATGTCGGCAAGGGCTGCGCGCAGTCGCTCGCCGGCCAGAAGTGCCGGGTGGTGGTCACGGAGATCGATCCCATCTGCGCCCTGCAGGCGTGCATGGACGGGTATCAGGTCGTCCGACTCGAAGACGTCCTCGCCACCGCCGACATCTTCATCACGGCCACCGGCAATCGCGACGTGATCACCGCCGCGCACATGGCGAAGATGAAGGACAAGGCGATCGTCGGCAACATCGGCCACTTCGACAACGAGATCGACATCACCGGCCTCTCCGCGGTCCCCGGCATCCGCCGGACGACGGTCAAGCCGCAGACCGATCTGTGGACGTTCCCCGACGGACACTCCGTCATCGTTCTCGCCGAGGGACGACTGCTCAACCTCGGGTGCGCCACGGGTCACCCGAGCTTCGTCATGAGCACCAGTTTCTGCAACCAGGTGCTGGCGCAGATGGAACTGCACCGGAACCACGCCTCGTACGAGAATCGCGTCTACACGCTGCCGAAGTCGCTCGATGAGGAGGTCGCGCGACTCCACCTGGAGAAGCTCGGTGCCCGCCTGACCACGCTGAGCCCGCAGCAGGCCGAGTACATCGGGATCCCGGTCGAGGGCCCGTACAAGTCCGCGCACTACCGGTATTGAGTCGACGCGACGGGGCCGCGCCCCGGGCGCCGCCGGGTCCGGCGGGATCCGGCGGACAGGCGCCGCCGCTCCATCGGTCGCGCGCCGCGCGGCGCCGTCGTGTCAACCGCCCGCGAGGACCCCATCCGCCGGTGCCGTGATCTCGATCATCGCCCCCGCGCCGGACCGGCGCTCCGTGCCATCCGGACCGGCGGACGGACCGGCGTGCCCGCGCACGGGCACCGCCGATCCGCCGCCGCTGCGGATCCAGGCGCGCAGCCTGTCGCGCTCGGCGGTCCATCCACCCGCCGTCCGGACATCCAGAAACGCGTGATACAGGCCCTGCACGGCGCGGTCGAGCGCGTCGATCGAACGCACGCGCCCCTCCAGGTCCTCCCGCTCGCTCCGGGGCCGCTCCTCGGGGCGCGGCAGCGTCGCCGCGCTCACCGCCATCCGGTCGCCCTGCAGCGTGAACGACCATCCTTCGCCGCGGTGCGCGATCATAAGGCCCATGCGCCGCGGGAGCTTCCCTGCGCGGATCGCGGCATGTGCTTCCGGCTGCCGGCCGGGCGCATCCGCGGTGATCGCGACGCGGCCGCCGACATCCCACGCGCAGGCGCTTTCCAGCGATCGCTGCATGGCGAGGGCGATCGTGCCGGAGGGGGTGTCGACCAGGCCCTCGTCCGCGATCGCGTGATGCCAGAGCCAGAGCAGGAACTCGTTCCCGAGAAAGTCGTGCGGTTCGGGTCCGCCCGACGCCCATGGCACGGTCGGATCCGCGGACTCGCCCGCGCCCGGCGGCGGCGCGCTGAACGCCGTCGGACGGAGATCCTCGATCAGTCGACCGCCGCCGCGCTCGCTGAACCGGAGCCAGGCGTCACGGCCGGCGGAGAGCCGCTCCAGCCGGGCGCCGAACGTCGTCTCGAAGAGCGCGCGGAGCGCCTCGTCCTGGGCATCGGCGAAGGCCGGCGCCAGGAGGAGCCGGCGCGAGAGAAACCAGAGGACCGGGATCACCCGGCTGCGCCGATGGCGACCGGTGGCCAGTTCCGCGCGACAGCGCGCGGCCGCTTCCTCGCGCGCCTCGCGGCGCTCGCGTCCGCCGAGCGGCGCCCCATCGGCGGCATGGGGCCGCGCCATCCGGCGCTGCGCCTCCGCCTCCAGGATGTACGCGCGGCGCAGCTCGCCGGGCACGCGGTTGACGTCGAGCCGGAGTCCGAAGACCGCGGCGTCGGCGATGAAGATCCGCTCGCTCGAGAAGTCCAGGTCGAGCAGGTGCGCCCCGGCCACCCAGCCGGACTCGTACTCGGGGCGCGGACCGGTTCCGTCGCCGCGTGTCCCTGGCCCCCGGGTCTCAGACCCGCTGGACTCAGGGCCCCGGGGGTCGTGCCCGGCGACGGCGGCGGGTGCCCCGTCGACGAGCACGTGGTCGGCGAGCGCCTCCGGAATCCCGGGATCAGGCCCCTCGGGGCCACCGATCACGCGGTACCTGGCGTACGAGACGGATCCGGCACGGAATGACATGATCGTCGCAGCAGACTCGAAGGGCGGCCGGACCGGGGCGCCGGCGCCAGGTTGTCCACACCGCGGCGCGCCGCCCCGTCGCCGCGATCACGCCGTCGGCGCCGGCGGTCCGTCCCGCAGCGCCGGTGCGAGGAACTCGGCCAGGACACCGCGGAAACGGGACTCGCTCTCGATGAACGCATCGACGACCGCGGGATCGAACTGGCGCCCGCGCCCCTCGATCAGAATCGATCGCGCCGCCTCGTGGCTCATCGCGGTCTTGTAGACCCGCGGGCTCGTGAGGGCGTCGTAGACATCGGCGACGGCGACGATCCGCGCCGCGAGCGGAATGAGTTCGCCCGAGAGGCCGAACGGGTACCCGGTCCCGTCCCAGTGCTCGTGATGGGCGAACACGATCTCGCACGCCGTCACCAGCAGCGGGTCCTCGCCCCACTTGCGCTTGACGCTGAGGAGCGTGTCGAGCCCGATGAGCACGTGTCGCTCGACCGCCTCCCGCTGCTCCGCATCCAGCGAGCCCGGTCGGAGGAGCACCTCGTCGGGCACGCCGACCTTCCCGATGTCGTGCAGCGCAGACGTCTCCACCAGGACCTCGATGAAGCGGCGCCCGAGTTCGGGCCGCTCGACCGCCAGGGTCTCGGCAAGAATCCGGACATAGCGGCGGATGCGCTCCAGGTGGCCGGCGATCGCACCGTCCCGCGCCTCGGCGAGCTGCACCAGGCCGTGGATCATCGCGCTGCGTGAACGATCCAGGTCGCGGGCACGATCCGCGTGCGCCATGGCCCCGTCACGCGTCGCGTGCATGAGGCGGCGCTCGTAGAACCACAGGGCCAGGGTCGACGCGCCCGCGGCGAGGATCACGACGGCGGTGACGACGACCGCACCACCCGCGCGGATGATCCGGGCGACCTCGAGCGCGCGGGGCGAGGGCGTCGCCGGGATGCCGGTCGCCGCCCCGTCGGCGGTGGACACGCGGCCGTCGACCAGGCGCGCGGCCGCCCGCGCCACGACCTCCATCGCGAGACAGCCGGCGCCCGCCAGCGCGATGCTCACCAGGACGACAGCACTGACCCGGATGACCGACGGATGCAGACGCACGTCGGTGGATCATATCGACGTCTGTCCCGCGCGATCGACACGCCGCCGCCCGGCCGCGTCGCTCGCGGTCGCGCGATACCGTCGGCGGGCTGCTACGCTACCGCTGCTGCGCGTCCATGAGTGACCATCTGACCCACGAATGCGGCCTCGCGATGGTGCGTCTGCGGCGCCCGCTGGCCGACTATCAGCGCCGCTACGGCGACGCGGCGTGGGGGCTCCGGCGGCTCTACCTGCTGATGGAGAAGCAGCACAACCGCGGCCAGGACGGGGCGGGCGTGTGCGTCGTCAAGTACGACATGCCGCCCGGGGAGCGGTACATGGTCCGCACCCGGTCCGACCGCACGAATGCGCTGGAGCGCGTCTTCGACGAGATCACGAAGGACCTCCGGCACATCGGCGAGACGGCGCCGCCCGGCATGACGGACGCCGAAGTCGCCTCGCTCAAGTCCCGCTGCACGTTCCTCGGCGAGGTGATGCTCGGGCACCTCCGATACGGCACGCACTCCGGGAACAGCCGGCCGAACTGCCATCCGTTCATCCGCAAGAACAACACGGCCAGCCGGAATCTCGCCCTCGCCGGCAACTTCAACATGACGAACTCCGGGGCGCTGTTCCGGCAGCTCGTCGAGTTCGGCCTGAACCCGGTCGGCGACTCGGATACGCAGGTCATCCTGGAGCGTCTCGGCTACTTCCTCGACCGCGAGCACGATCACCTGCGCGCCATCATGGGGCCGGAATCCTTCCAGCGCCTGGACGGCCGGGAACTGGCCGACGCCGTCTCGACGGAACTCGATCTCGCCCGCGTGCTGCAGCGCGCCTCGCAGGGGTGGGACGGCGGGTATGTCTTCGGGGGCCTGCTGGGCAACGGCGACATGTTCGTCTGCCGGGATCCGGCCGGCATCCGTCCCTGCTTCTATCACATCGATGATGACGTGGTGTCGATCGCCTCGGAGCGTCCCGCGCTCGCGAGCGTCTTCGATGTCGAACCGCGCGACGTGGCCTCGCTCCCTCCGGCGAACGTCCTGGTCGTGAAGCGGGACGGCACGATCCGGATCATGCCGTTCACCGAGCCGGTCGAACTGCGGCAATGCACGTTCGAACGGATCTACTTCAGCCGGGGCAATGATCCCGACATCTATCGCGAGCGGAAGGAACTGGGCCGTCGGCTGGCGCCGCGCGTGATCGAGGCGATCGGCGGGGACGTCGACCGCGCGGTCTTCTCGTTCATCCCGAACACCGCCGAGTCGGCCTACATGGGGCTGATCGAGGAGGTCGGACGGCTCGATCGCGCGACGGCGGCCGACCGGCTCTGGCACCGGCTCTCGAACGGGACGGCGACCCGCGCCGACCTCGATGCCCTCACGACACGGCGGGTCCGCGCCGAGAAGGTGGCACACAAGGACCAGCGGCTTCGCACGTTCATCACGCATGATCGCGCGCGGCGCGACCTTGTCCTGCACATCTACGACATCACGCGGGAGATCGTCGGACAGGACGACACCCTGATCGTGATGGACGACTCGATCGTCCGGGGCACCACGCTCCGGGAGTCGATCGTCCGGATCCTGAGCCGCCTTCGACCGGCACGGATCATCGTGGTCAGTTCGGCGCCGCCCATCATGTACCCGGACTGCTATGGGATCGACATGAGCCAGCTCGGCCGGTTCATCGCGTTCGAGGCCGCGGTCCGGCTGCTCGAGGCACGGAATGAGCGGGCGCTGGTGGAGGAGGTCGAGGAGGCATGCCGCGCGCAGGATCCGCTGCCGGACGGACGACTGCGGAATCACGTGGCGCGCCTCTACGAGCGGTTCTCGCTGGAGGAGATCTCCGACTGCGTGGCACGACTCGTCACGCCGCCGGACCTCGACTGGCATGGCCGGATCGACGTCATCTACCAGCGGACGGAGGACCTGCAGGCCGCCATGCCGGCGCACACCGGCGACTGGTACTTCACCGGACGCTATCCGACCCCCGGGGGCTACCGGGTCCTCAACCGGAGTTTCCTCAACTGGTGCGAACGGCACGACGGGCGGGCGTACTGAGCCGCGATCGCCCGCCCGCCGGCCGGTCCCCCCCGCGGGGGGGGGCGGCTCCTTGACGAATTCCGCGGGTCGTGTTCTACTGTCCGGCTCGCGCCCGACAGGCCAGACCTCCTCGGTCCCTTGTCGCTGCGCACGGCTGCGGTCGCCGTACGACCGGCAGGAATCGCGCTCGATGGCTCGCTATCTCGGCCCCAAGGTCAAGCTTTCCCGCCGCGTCGGCGTTCCGATCGCGGACATTCCGAAGCACACCGCGAAGCGGCAGATGACCGCGCCGGGCATGCACGGCTTCCGCGGCCGTCGTCCGAAGGACTTCGGGGTCCGGCTCACGGAGAAGCAGAAGCTCCGCTATCACTACAGCGTGATGGAGCGGCAGTTCCGCCGCTACGTCGACGAAGCATCGCGCTCCAAGGGCAACACCGGCGAGATGCTGATGCAGCTGCTCGAGCGGCGCCTGGACAACGCGCTTCGCCGGGCCGGGTTCGTGCGGACGATCTGGGCGGCGCGGCAGATGGTGGTGCACGGTCATGTCCTGGTGAACGGCCGGAAGGTCGACCGACCGTCGTTTTCCGTGCGGATCGGCGATGTCGTCACGCTGAAGCCGCGGATCACCACGCTCGCGAAGGAGAACATGGAGTCTCTCAGCGGCCACACCGTTCCCGGCTGGATGGATGTCAACCCCGCGGATCTGTCGGTCCGGATCATCGCCATGCCGACCATGGATCAGACGCCGGTTGAAGTGAACACCAATCTCATCGTCGAGTTCTATCGCTGATGCGCGACCTCGTCCGAGGCACGCCCGTCCGTCCGGATCGATTCAGAACCCGCTGCGAGCCCATGTCCGCTCGGACGATGTCCGCGCAGACATGGGCTCGTCCGTTCCGCGCCGCGACCGGGCCGGCCCGGGTCCAAGGGGTGCCCCCATGCTGAGATTCCTGAGGAAGTACAACAAGTGGCTGCTGGCCGTCTTCGGCTCGATCCTCATGGTCGTCTTCCTGGTGCCGGAGGCGATCAACCGGATGGCGCAGTCCTCCGGCCAGGAGGGCGCCATCTGGGCCCGGATCGCCGACGGGACCGCCATCACCTACGGGGAGCAGCGGGAGTATCGCGAGGACCTGGAAGTCTTCGATCGCCTCGGACTGCCGGTCGGCGAGTACGGCCTGATGCGCGACGTCGGGCACTGGTACCTCCTGGTCCGCGAGGCGATGGCCGCCGGCGTCGTTCCGAACCGCGGCTCGGACGCGCTGCCGCCTGAGAATGCCCAGGTCCTCTTCGGCGCCGTCGGCCGGACGCAGGTGACCGAGCGTGCGCTGGGCCGGTGGATCGGGGTCCAGAACCTGATTCAACTCCATCGCGAAGCGGGCAAGGTGTCCGACCGCCGCCTCCGCCGCGAGGCGGAACGGCTCTTCCACGGCGTGGACGCGCGCGTCGTCGTGCTTCGCGCGGATGTCGAGGGCACGCCGCCCGTCACCGACGGCCAGCGGCTGATCGAGCACTTCGAGAAATACCGGGACCGCGAGCGCGGCACGGCGCCAGGCGCCTTCGGATACCGGCTGTCCGATCGCGTGCGGCTGGAATACCTCTTCGTCTCCGCGGAAGCGCTCCGCGCCCGCGTCGAGTCCGCCGGAGGCATCGACGGCGTCGAACTCGCGATGCACTGGCGGCGCAATCCGTCCGGCAACGCACTCTTCCCTCCGTTCGATCGGAATGCGGACATCCCGGACATCGTGCGCGACGACCTGATGCGCCGCCGCATCGAGGAGGTCCGCAACGAGGCGGAACGGATCATCGAGGCGCGCCTGCTGGAGTCGCGACGCGGGCTGTCGCTCGACCCGGAGGGTCGGTTCGTGCTCCCCGAGGCGTGGACCGCGCGCCGCGCGGACTTCGCGGCGCTGGCCGCGGAACTGGCGCGGGAACTCCCGGGGCTCGGCGACATCCTGGTCCACGCGGACTCCGGCGCCTGGTACACGTTCCAGGAAGTCGGCGTCCTGCCCGGTCTCGCCGGCGCCACGACGCCCGCGTTCGGCACGCCGGTCGGCATCCAGGTCCTGCTGCGCTCCATGGCGGAGTTCGCCGGCGGCGAAGTCGTCACGCCGACGCAGAGCGGCGTGGCCTTCCCGCTCATGACGCGCACGGACGGCGGACTGGTGATCGCCCGCGTCACCGCCGTCGACCCGGCGCGGGCGCCGACCGATCTCTCGGAGGTGCGTGAACGCGTCGCCGAGGATCTCCGGGCCGCCACGGCCTGGGAGGCGCTGCTCGCACGGCAGAACGAGATCCTGCACATGGCCAGAACGGACGGCGTCCTGGCGATGGCCATCACGATGGACACGGAGGTCCAGGATCCGCGGCAGATCGTCCGCTTCGATCCCACGCTGCTGCTGATGCAGCTCCAGTCGGAGCAGATGCTGCCGCAGACGATCCCCGGCACCGTACCGGGACTCGGACCGCATACCGCGACCATCGACGCGATCGTCCGTGCCGCCCTGGTCCACCGGGATACGGCGGACCTGACGACGCTGCCGCCCGACCAGCGGATCATCGCGATTCCCGCGGAGGACGAACTCGCGCTGACGATCGCGGAACTCTTCCGGCACCGCGCGCTCGATCGCGAGACCTATCGCTCTCTGGTCAGCGTGCCGGACGTCCTGGGGCTCATGATGTCGGAGGAGATCGAGACGCTGAAACTCGCGGAGGAGTCGGATCCGTTCGCATTCAGCACCCTCGCCGCCCGCAACCGGTTCACGGTCGAGCGCACGAGCGAGGACGGCGGCGCGCCGGCATCCTGATCACGCCATCCGGCCACCGGCGGCACGCGCGGGTGGCCGCTCCGGTCAGCTCACCGTGGATCCAGGCTTCACCGGCGAGTCCGGCGTCAGGATCACGACGGTGCGCTCGGTCGGCTGGCCGTTCTCATCTACCGCGAGGACGTCGCTCGCCGCGAGGATCATGCCTTCCGAACGCTCGCCGCGGATCACGCGCGGTTCCAGGTTGGCCACGATGACGACCTGGCGGCCGACGAGCCGCGCGGGGTCATACCACGCCCGGATGCCGGCGCAGACCTGGCGCCGCGTCGGCGATCCGTCGTCGAGCTCGATCCTGAGCAGTCGATCCGCCGACGGATGCGGCTCGGCGGCGACGATCGTCGCCACACGAAGATCGAGCCGGAGAAACTCGTCGAACGACACGTTCGGCTTCGCCTCGGTCGAGGCTGCGGTGGGCTGGGCCATGGGACCGGAGTGTAGCGTCGCGGCCTGCTTCCCTGCGGATCGCGCGATCGCCGCACGGCCGATCGCGCGGCGCACCGATGGATTCCGCCGCGGAACCGTCTGGTACGATGCCGCGGCCCGGCGCGCGATGGATACGGCGTTCCCGTGAATGCTCCGGTGGTGCCCGAAGCACCCTGCAGGGACAGATCGCAACCATGACCATGGAGGCCGTGATCGTCGCGCTGACCGTCGTCGGGGTCGTCACGGTCCTCGCGACGACGCGCATCGCCGCCGACGCGGTGCTCGTGGCCGCGCTGACCGTCCTGCTCGTCGCCCCCGTCACGGATGGGGCAGGCGCCTGGAAGATCGGCGTGCTCTCCGCGGAGCGGGCCTTCCTCGGCTTCGCGAACACCGGCCTGGCCACGATCGCCGCCCTGTTCGTCGTCGTCACGGGCCTGCGGGAGACCGGCGCGATCGATCGCATCGGCGCCCGGCTTCTCGGGCGGCCGCGCGGGACCCGGCGTGCCGTCCTGCGGCTCTCGCTGCCTGTCTGCGGTCTGAGCGCGTTCCTCAACAACACGCCGATCGTCGCGATGATGATTCCCGCGGTCACCGACTGGGCGAAGCGGCTGAATCTCTCCCCTTCCAAACTGATGATCCCGCTCTCCTACGCGGCGATCCTGGGCGGCACCTGCTCGCTCATCGGAACGAGCACCAATCTCGTGGTCGCCGGACTGGTCAAGGACACCACGTCGCTGCCGGAACTGCGCCTCTTCGACATCGCCTCCGTCGGGCTCCCGTGCGCGATCGCAGGCATCGCGTTTCTGGCGCTCGTCGGACCGGCGCTCCTGCCCGATCGCCGCTCTCCGGGGCGGGCGCTGGAGGATCCCCGCGAGTACACCGCGGAGATGATCGTGCCGGAGGGGAGCCCGCTGCACGGGCAGTCGATCGAGGACGCGGCCCTGCGGCAGCTCCCGGACACGTACATCGTCGAGATCGAACGGAACGGGGAGCGGATCGTCGCCGTCGGACCGGATCACCGCCTGCACAGCGGAGATCGGCTCGTGTTCGTCGGTGCCGTGGAGGCGATCCGCGAACTCCAGAACTTCCGGGGACTGCGGCCCGCGACCGACCAGGTCTTCAAGCTCGACGCACCACGCTATCGCCGCTGCCTGTTCGAGGCGGTCGTGTCCAGTTCCAACCCGCTCGTCGGGCGGACCGTCCGCGCCGGCCGCTTCCGCACCGTGTACGACGCCGCGGTGATCGCCGTCGCGCGTCAGGGCGAGCGCGTGCGCGGGAAGATCGGCGACATCGAACTTCGCGCGGGCGACACGCTGCTGCTGGAGGCACACCCGAACTTCGAGCACCGTGAACGCGGCGGACGTGACTTCATCCTGGTGCGGGCGCTGGAGGACTCCACGCCGCGTCGGCACGAGCGCGCCTGGCTCTCCGGCGCCATCGCGCTGACCATGGTCCTGGCGGTCGGACTGGAGGTCATTTCCATGCTCCAGGCGGCGCTGGTCGCCGCCGGGCTCATGGTGCTCTCGCGGTGCTGCACCCTGCTCGAGGCGCGGCGCGGCGTCGACTGGTCGCTGCTCGTCGCGATCGGCGCCGCGTTCGGTCTCGGCCGGGCCATCGACGGTTCCGGACTGGCCGAGTCGCTGGTCGGCGAGTTCGTCCGGTTCGCGGGCGACCATCCGCTGCTCGTGCTCGCGGCCATCTACATCGCCACCAGTCTCCTGACGGAACTGATCACGAACAACGCGGCGGCGGTCATCGCCTTTCCGTTCGCCCAGTCCGCCGCCGCGCAGCTCGACGTCGACTTCATGCCCTTCGTGATCGCGATCATGATGGCGGCGTCGGCCAGCTTCTCCACGCCGCTCGGCTACCAGACGAACCTGATGGTCTACGGTCCGGGCGGATACCGTTTCTCCGACTACCTCCGGATCGGACTGCCGATGAACGTGCTCGTCGGTCTCCTCGCGATCCTGCTGACGCCCGTCATCTGGCCGTTCCATGCCTGAGCCTGCCGCCATCTCGAGCCACCGGTGCCCCCGGGACCGGCGCGCCTGCCGCACCCACACGCGCCGCCGGCGCCCGGGGTGGTCCGGGGTCGCGGCCCTGGCCGCCGCGCTGGCACTGCTGCTCCTTCCTTCGTCGTCCGGCGCTCCGGCGCCGCGCGCGGCGACCGGCGACGCTCCGCCGACGGCCGCGATCGCCGTGGCGTGGAACGAGGATCCGGCGTGGTTCCGAGGCGCCGCGGAGTGGGCGGAGTACGACGCGACGCGCGTGATCTACGGCGCACCGAGGCGCTCGGTCGCGACGATGTACACGATTGCGCAGCACATGGATCGCGCGACCACGGTCAAGGCGGTCGATCCGGACGTGCCGTCCGCGTTTCCCGCCTTCAAGCAGGTCCTGCGCGAGACCTACGGAACCCCGAACTACGACTACCGCCTGCTCCGGACCGCGTTCGCCCATCGCGTGACGCTGGTGCCGTACAAGGTGGTGATCTCGACCCAGGAGGACTGCGGCGCGTCCTTCCGTCACATCCTGCTCGACGGAACCCGGCTGGTCGCCGAGGCGTTCTCGTACTTCCCCGGCGCCGGCGCCGAGCGGCTCGACCGCGCCGCCGACCCGGCCACCCTGTTCTTCGACGCCCTCCCGCTCGTGCTCCGCGACCCTGCCTGGTGCGAGCGCGGCGCCGGGGACGGTGTACCGATCGCGCTCGTTCCGCCCCAGGTGCACCCGCAGCCGCAACCGCTGGCGCCGCGGCCGGCCACGGTTCGCCGGGTCGGCCGGGAGCCCGTGACGTGCGGCCTCGGCGTGGTGGAGGCGGATCACCTGGTCGTCGAGCATGCCGCGGTCGACGGCTGCACGGAAAGCCACTTCTGGTTCGCGGTCGACCCCGCGCTCCGCCGGGTCCTGGTCCGGCATACGGGCCCCTGGGGAACCGAGTACGTCCTCCGCCGCATCGACTGGTGGGCGTACTGGTCGGATCCGAGACCGGCGTGATCACCACGGGTGTGCCGCGCTGCCACGGGCGGCGACCCCCGACGCAACCGGACGCCGTGAGTCCCGGACCTCGGCAGGGATCCCCGACGCCCGACACCGGAACACCGGCCGCCGGCGGCACGGCCGAGGGGGAATCACAGGCGCAATCCTTGCTCACGCCGCGCAGCGGGAGGTAGACTGGATCCCGCATCGAACGGACGCGATGCGTGCGCCGTCCCCCGGCGCCTGTCGGGAGACCGCAGTCCGCAGGAAGAGACCATGCTCGCGGGAGTTGCCCAGCTCGACGAAAAGGTCCTGGTACTCAATCGGGCATTCGCCGCCATCCGGGTGATCCCGGCCCGCCGTGCATTTATCCTGCTCTGCAAGGGCATCGCCGAGGTCGTCTCCGTCGAGGACGGCCGCTACTGCAACTACGACATCCACTCCTGGGCGGACCTGGCGCGCCTGCAGCGCGAGATCGAGCCGGAGCGGCACGCGTGGGTCCGGACGGCGCGATTCGAGATCGCCATCCCGACGATCATCCGGCTGCTCGGCTACGACCGCGTGCCGCGCCAGCCGGTCAGACTGAACCGCCGCAACATCTACGCCCGCGACCACAACCGCTGCCAGTACTGCGGACGGTCGTTCCCGACGCGTGAACTCACGCTCGACCACGTGCGTCCACGGGTCCAGGGCGGCGGGAGTTCGTGGGAGAACCTGGTCTGCGCCTGCCTGCGCTGCAACACCCGCAAGGGCGGCCGGACCCCCGACCAGGCGAACATGCGACTCATCCGCACGCCGATCCGGCCGAAGCGCGATCCGACGATCACCGTGCGGCTGGGCGCGCGGCGCTACGAGACATGGAAGGCGTTCCTGGACAACGCCTACTGGACTGTCGAACTCGCGGAGTGATCCCGGCGCGCCGGTCAGCAGCGGATCGGGCAGTCAACGGAACAGGCACCGAGGGAGCGGTTACCGGCAGCGCCGCGCGCCCCTGCCGTCGCGCGGCCCGGCGTGCGCTCACGTCGCGCCGATCGAGACCTCGAGCGGCTGGGCCCGGGGCTGGTACGTCGGCTGCAGCGCGATCTTCAGCGGAACACGCCGGCCCTCGCCGTCCTTGGGAATGTTGTCCTGATCGATGATGCGCTGAATCGCCATCACGCCCTCGATCAGCATCTCCGGCCGGGGAGGACAGCCCGGGACGTAGACATCCACCGGGATGAACTGGTCGACCCCCTGCACGACGGCGTAGGTGTCGAACACGCCACCGGTCGAGGCGCACGCGCCCATGGAGATGACCCACTTCGGCTCCGTCATCTGCACGTAGATCCGCTGGAGCACGGGCAGCATCTTCACGGACACGCGCCCCGCCACGATCAGCAGGTCCGCCTGCCGCGGGCTGAACCGGAAGACCTCGGCGCCGAACCGCGCCAGGTCGAACCGGCTGCTCGCGGTGGCCATCAGTTCGATGCCGCAGCACGCGGTCGCGAACGGCATGGGCCAGACCGCGGAGCGGCGTGCCCAATTGATGACCTTCTGCAGTTGCGTTGTGAGGACGTTGTCGACCGGCAGGGCGGCTTCGAGACCCATGGGAGCGGATGGTAGACGAGGGCCGTGTGATCGCCAAACGGCCCATGCACTATGGGTCGTACCCATCGGGGTCGCGACACATCGCGTCCTGCCTGATCCGCAGGGGTGTCCGGGTCGCCCGGCACCGCGCCGCCCTTCGGCGCGCCGGGTGAACTGCGCCCGTGCCGCGACCGACATGCCGGGATGATGTGTCGTCCCGCCCCCCGCCACCGCCCGGCAGGTGCCCGCTCCGGCACGGCGCTCCTCCTGCTGCTGGTCGTCGCCGCCCTGCCTTGCACGACCGGGGCCACGACGACCCCGTGGCGCGTCGACCACCCCGCCGTGACGACGGCGGAGGCCGCCCTGGCGGAGGAACGCCGGCTGCACGCCCGCCTGGACCGCGATCCGGATGACATCCGCGCGCTCCTCGCCCTGCGCGAGATCGTCGTCCATCGCCCGCTCGGCAGGGAGTCGGAACCGGCCCGGCAGACCCGCGCGGCGCTCCCGGCCGGGTTTCCGGAGTACGAGACGGCCAACTACCTCGTCTTCTCGGACGCCGATCCACAGTGGACCCGTCGCCAGGCCGCGCGCCTCGAGCACACGCTGCACCAGTTCGGGCGCCTGGAGTCGAGGCTCGACATCCCGCTTCGTCCGCTCCGGCACAAGCTCGTCTGCGTGCTCTTCGCGCGGCGCAGCGACTACAGCGATTTCGCCCGGCGCCACGACGCGGTCGAGAGTCCGTGGATCGCGGGGTACTACGCCCCTGCCTCCGACCGCATCGTCTTCTACCACGAGGAGGAGAGTCCGGGCATCGTGGAGGCGCGGCAGAAACTGGCGCTGATGCGCCGCGATGTGAACGAGCTCGGTACCCGCGCACGGGAGGTTGCCCGGCACGACCGCCAGGAGGGCGACGCACTCCGCGCACACCACCGCGCCTGCGTGGCCCACCTGGAACGGGAGACGCAGCGCATCGACGAGTTCGCACGCACGGTCGCCGTGTCGACCACCGTCCACGAGGCGACGCACCAGCTCGCCTTCCACATGTTCCTCCAGTCGCCGCGCATCCAGTACCCGTTCTGGGTGAGCGAGGGACTGGCGACCGGTTTCGAGACCCGCGTGAGCGAGCGTGCGTTCGGTCCGGAACACGACCATGAGCCGCGCCGGACGCGGTTCGTCGAACTGCTGCACGCGGGACGGCTCATCCCGCTCGCGGAGTTCATTCCGCTCCTGGACGTGGAGCGCACCGCGCTGGCGACGGAGGACGGCGTCGACATTCTCTATCACCAGGCGTACGCCCTCTTCTCATGGCTCTATCGCCAGCGCGCAGGGGCACTCGGGACGTACCTTCGGGCGCTGCGCCGCGAGCCCCCGGGGCCGGTCGCCCCGGGGCGGGCGATGGCGCTCTTCGAGACCGCCTTCGGGCCGCTCGATCGTCTCGAACGGTCCTGGCTGCGATGGGAAGGACATCGTGCGGGCCCGCCCCCGGCCGACGCGGCGCCGCCCGGCGGCGTGCGGCACGCCCCCGTGCCATCCGGCCGTCGCTGAGCAGGGTCGCGGCCGCCGTCAGCCGGCGGCACCGTCCGGCGCCCGCCTGGAGAGGATGCGCGTCCCGCTCAGCACGTCGCGCTGCGCGGCGCGGAGTCGTGCCAGCAGCGGCGACGCACTCTCCACGTCACCGCCGTCCGCGGTCAGGCCGAAGCCGATGTCCAGCACGTCGGCGGCATCGATCCGCTCGGCGGGCCGTGCCAGCACGACCGCGCCTTCCGGCATCGCCACGGTGCGCAGGATGCCCGCATCCACCAGGCGATCGAGAATGACGACGGCGATCGACTCCGGCAGTCCGATGCCCTCGGTGATGTCCGAGGCCTCGGTGGAAAGCCCGCGCGCGAATCGCTCGGCCACGCACTCCGTCACCGCGACCGCCGCCGCGGGATCGGTGAGCCCCGGCCGCCGGCTGAACTCCCGGCCCAGGGCGCGTCTGGGGTTTCCCTCGATGGTCTGCAGCAGCGCGGTCACTTCCAGTCCGAGGAGCACCACGAGCCACATGAGGTACACCCAGAACATGAACAGCGGCACGAGTCCGAGCGAGCCGTAGAGCTGACGCACGGACAGCGCCCGCTCCAGGTACAGGCTGAGCGTCTGCTTCCCGATCTCCAGGAGCAGCGCGGTGACGAACGCGCCCCCCAGCGCCGGCCGCGTCCGGACATGCGTGCTGGGCACCAGCCGGTAGATCGCGAAGACCACCAGCCACGTCACCACGAAACTCCACGTGGCGCTCATGCCGTTCACGGCCCACTTGAGCGAGACCTGCGCCGCGACGAACTGGTCGAACTGCGCATCGACGTAGCGCGCGAGCACGAGAATCCCCGGCGCCACGGTGATCGTCGTCCAGTAGATCGTCATCCGGCGCAGCCACGGCCGCCCTTCATTGACATGAAGGATCCGGTTGAACGATGCCTCGATCGTCGACATCAGGCTGATCGCCGAATACGTCAGCACCGCGACGCCGACCCAGGTGATCGCGGCAAGGTTGAGCTTCTCGACCTCGCCCAGGAGCCCGAGGACGAAGTCGCTGAGCGACTGACTGCTGACCTGTCCGGGGTCCGCCGTACCCGCGGCGCCCAGCGGCTGGATCACGATCTCGTGCATCCCGATGCCCGCGAGGAGTTCCGCGAACATCTCGCGGAACTGCGCGAAGCCGCCCAGGGCGCGGACGAGGATTGTTCCGAGGACGAAGATCGGCAGCAGCGCGAAGAGCGTCCGGAACGCGAGGGCGGCGGCCATCTGGTGCGCCGCATCGCGCCGCAGCTGCTGCGCACCGAGGCGGCCGATGTCGACCGCCAGGCGGACGAATCGCTGCATCCTGGGTCCCGCCGTGCGAAGGCGGGTCCGGAGGCGATCACCGAGCACGGCGGCGAGCCGGCGACGACCGCCGGCGTGGCGGGCGGCGGCCGGTGTTCCGCCAGGCTCGCCGGCATCGCGGGAGGGGCCGGGTAGCGTCTGCATGTTCATCTCCATCGGCCGTGTCGCGATCCCGCGGTAGCACGGTCGACCGGCCCAAGGTACCCTGAGTGGTTTCGGAAGGCGTGGTACCGTCATGGCGAGCGAAGGTCAGGGTCCGCAGCGCGAGGGAGGGCAGGATCCGCGCCCGGGGAAACGCCCTGCTCGGCGTCGGACCGCCCTGCCCCGACGGTCCGACGGCGGAGACGCCGGCCGCCGATCGACCGACGACCCCGCGCGGCGCCCGGAGGCCCGCCCCGGCATGTCCGGGCCCCCGTCCCGGGGGTGGGGTCGGGACGCCGACACGACCGACGGCGCCCGGCCGGGATCGCGCGGCGATGGCCCCGTCCCGGCGGCGACCCCATCGCACGGATACGCGGACAGCAGCCGCGGGGAGCGGCTGCAGAAGGTGCTGGCGCTCGCCGGCGTCGCGTCCCGACGCGCCTGCGAGGCGCTCATCCTTGCGGGTGAGGTCACGGTCAACGGCACGCCGGTCACCGAACTCCCGGCCTGGGTGGATCCGAAGCGCGATCGCCTGATGGTCTCCGGACGGTCCGTGCGCACGAGCGGTCGGCTGATCTACGTGATGCTCTACAAGCCGCGCGGCGTGGTCAGCACCGCCGAGGATCCGAAGGGGCGGCAGCGCGCCATCGACCTTGTCGATCACCCGTCGCAGGAGCGCCTCTTTCCGATCGGCCGTCTCGATGTGGACAGTTCCGGTCTCCTGCTGCTGACCAACGACGGCGAGTTGAGCAACATGCTCTCGCATCCGCGGTTCGGCGTGCACAAGGTCTACGAGGTCACGGTGGCCGGCGAGGTCTCCAACGAGACGCTCCGGCAGCTGGAGCGCGGCATCTGGCTGAGCGATCTCCGCGCCACGCACGGCAGTCGCCCGGGCCGCCGGACGGGGCCGTCCCGGCTGAAGATCGTGCACCGGGAGGCGGAGCGCACACGCCTGCTGATGGACCTCAGCGAAGGGCGGAACCGGCAGATCCGGCGGATGATGCGCGACGTCGGCCACCGCGTGCGCCGCCTGCGGCGCATCCAGATCGGACCGCTTCACCTGAAGCACCTGAGGCCCGGGCAGTGGCGCGACCTGCTTCCCCGCGAGATCGAGACACTGCGACGCGCTGCGGAGGAGGCATCGCGGCCGGGCCCGCCCGCGAAGGGCGGCGCGCCCAGGACCAGGATCCGCGGATCGCGGGCCGTGCAGCGGCGCACGGATTCGCGCGATGGGAATCGCGCGCCGCGCGGCTCCGGACAGGGCCCCCCTGAGGCACGCGCGGATCAGCCGTGACCGATGCCGGCGGTTCCGCCACCCGCCTTCGGCCCGGTGGACTGGTGATGCAGTTCGATGTCGTCGAGGACGACGTGGATGACCCGGTCATCCTCGGCGCGGAGAACGATCTCGATGTCCCGGTCGATGTCGTCCTGCCGCACCGTGATCCGGCCGAGGCGGCAGAGTTCCAGCGTCGCCAGGAAGAATCCGACGCGGCGCGTCGGGGTCTGTCCCTCGAATGCACTGTGGAGCGTGATGCGGCCGCCGGTCGATCGCACCAGCCGGTCGAGCAGGTCCTCCTCGAACAGCGCAATCGGCGTGTCGTCCATCTCGACGACGTGCTGCCCGAGGCGTGCGAAGTCGATGGACGCCGCGATGCGCTCATACGCCTCCGCAAGATCCATCGGATGCGCGTCCTCGATCTCGAGCACCGCCTCCTCGCCGGAATCGTCCGACTCCGCGATGTTCACGGCGATGCGCACGGGCGCCTGCTGCGCGTGACGATCGGCCCCCTCGACAAGGCGTTCCGCCGCCGAGCGGAATCGCTGGTACGCCAGGAGCTGCCGGATGAGATCGTCGCGGGCATCGATTCCGGCGCCGGATCGATCATCGCCGCGACCGGGACCGCCGGCGCCGTCTCCGGCCTCGGGGTCGGAGGGCGCGAGCGTCCGCGACTTGATCTCGATCAGCGTGGCGGCCATGACGAGGAACTCGCCGGCGGCCTCCACATCCACGTCGTCGATGCCGCGCAGGAGGTCGAGGTACTGCTCGGTGATCTCCGCCAGCCGGATCGCGCTGATGTCCACCTCGGCGCGCCGGATCAGGAACAGCAGAAGGTCGAGCGGTCCCTCGAATGCATCGAGCGTGACGCGATAGGTCTCCTGTGCGATGGACATCCCTGTACTCTCCGGCGCTTTGCGCCCTGCGCGCCGCCCGGGATCCCGCGACCGACCCGCTCCGGCCGGTGCCCGGAGACCTCGCGCGCCGCATGCCTCCCGTCCCGCCAGCCCCGGCCCGCCCTGCCCGGCCTCTCGACCCGCCCCGTCGTACCGGGACGGCCCGCGGCCTTCGCACCGGCGACACCACGAGCACGCGGGATGCCGCCCGACGGTAGACGACCGCCGGACGCGGCCGCATGATACGGTTCCGACCGCCGACCGCACCGAGCGCACCACCACCACCGCATGATCCCTGCAACCGCCCGACGTCCCGCCGAGTCCGCACTGATCGCCGATGCGATCCGCGCCGAATCGGCCGCCCTGGAACGGATCGCCGCCGGCCTGGACGACCCCGGCTGCGCGCAGCGCTGGACCGCCGCGGTGGATCTGCTCACGGCCTGCACCGGCCATGTCGTCGTCAGCGGCATGGGCAAGTCCGGGCTGATCGGCGCGAAGATCTCGGCCACGTTCTCCAGCCTCGGCCAGCCGTCGAGCGTCGTCCATCCCGCCGACGCGGTGCACGGAGACCTCGGACGCGTGCGCCAGGGCGATGTCGTCCTGCTCCTGTCCTACTCGGGCGAGACGGAGGAGGTGGTCAACCTCGCCTGCATCCTCAAGGCGGACGGTGTCCCGCGTCTGGGGATCTCCTGCGACGACGGCTCCTCGCTGGCCCGCCTCTCGAGCGTGCACCTGGCCCTCGGGCGCGTCACGGAAGCATGCCCGCTCAACCTCGCCCCGACGACGTCCACCGCCGCGCAACTCGCCGTCGGGGATGCGCTGGCGCTGGCGCTGGCGCGGCGCCGGAGCTTCACCAGCGATGACTTCCATCGCTCGCACCCCGGGGGCCTGCTCGGCGCCCGGCTGCGCCGCGTCGTCGAGATCCTCCGGTTCCGCGCGGGCGACAACCTTCCGATCCTCCCGGATACGCTGGACGTGCGTACCGCGCTGGAACGTTCGCGCGCGGAGAGCCGCGGTCCGCGCCGCGCGGGCGCCCTGCTGCTCGTGGATGCGGACGGCCGGCTCTCGGGCATCTTCACGGACGGCGACCTCAGGCGCGTCATCCTCGCCGATCCCGCGGCACTCACGCAGCCGATCCGGTCGGTCATGACCGCGTCACCGAAGCGCCTCGGGCCCGCGTCGCTGGTGCGCGACGCGGAGCGCCTGATGCGCGAGCATCGAATCGACGAGATCCCCGTCACCGACGACGACGGGCGCCCGCTCGGTCTCGTCGACGTGCAGGACCTCATCGCCCTGCGGATCGTCGCGGACTGATCCGCGCCGCGGAACCGCTCTCCCAGGAATCCAGGACCCCCCTTCTGTCCACGCGAAGACGCCCGACTTCCCCGCCGCCATGCCCCCCATCGACCACACGCCCGCATCGCCCCCGCGACCCCGGGTCGATGGCAGCCCGATGACCGCGCGCGACGCCGCGGAGGCCGCGGCGGTCCGGCTTCTCGTCCTCGACTGCGACGGTGTGCTGACCGACGGCGGTATCCGGATCACGGACTCCGGCGAGGAGTTCAAGGTCTTCCATGTCCGCGACGGCTTCGCGATGAAGGCATGGAAGCGCCTGGGCGGCGAGATCGCGATCGTGACGGGACGGACGAGCCGTGCGCTGGGACACCGCGCCCGGGAACTGGCGGTCGACCTGGTGATCGAGGGCTGCGCCGACAAGGGCCGCGCGCTGGATGAACTCGGCCGCCGGACAGGCATCGCGGCGGCTGCGACGGCGGCTCTCGGAGACGACCTGCCGGACCTGCCCATGCTGCGCGCCGCGCACTATCCGATGGCGGTCGCCGATGCGGCGGCGGAGGTGCGGGCCGTCGCGAAATACATCACGTGTCAACCCGGCGGGCATGGCGCGGTCCGGGAGGCCATCGAGCACCTGCTCCGCGCCCGCGGCGCGTGGCCGGACGTCGTCACCGGCACCCTGCATGACCAGGTGCCCACATGACGGGCCGTCCTCCGGCACGGCACGAACCGGGGGCACGGCAGAGCCACGGCTCCGTCGCCGGAGAAGCGCGCGCGGCGATGGCGACCGGAGACGGCATCCACGCCGCCGATCAGACCGCGGCCACCGTGCGCCGGCGCCGGCGGCGACAGGCGCTCATACTGGCCGCCTGCGGCACCGCGGTCGGCATCATCCTTCTCCTGGTCGTCGCGGCGATGAACAGATCGCCCGCCCCCACCGGCACAGCCCGTGACCGCCCGGCGTCCGTGGACCGGCCGGCCTCCGGCAACGACGCGCCGTCCGGCGTGCCCGATGAGACGTCGCCGGGATCGCAGCGCGGCTGGATCCAGGTGACGGACGCGACCGGCCGACTCGCGCAGCAGTATCGCTGTTCGTTCCTTGAGCCCAATCCGGACGGGCGAGGCGCCGGCTGGCTGCGCATGCGAGACCCGGAGATCGAGATCCATCTCGACGACGGAACGCTGCTCGCGCTGCGCGGCGAACTCGCGCTCGTCTCGGCACCCGGCCGCGCGGTCGAGTCGGGCGAGATCTCCGGAGACGTGCTCATCACCGTCTGGGAACGTGCGGACCGTCCAGGCTTCTCGCGCACGGACGAAGCGCCGTCGCTGCGCGTCCGGACCGGATCGGCGGAGTTCGACAATCGGCTCGGCACGGTGCGCACCCCCGGGGCGCTCACGGTCGAAACCGCGCAGGGAGAATTCATCGGCGATCATCTCAGTCTCTGGCTCAGCGAAGGCGACGCCGCCGCAGGCACGCTGCGCGTGGAGCGCGTCTCGCTGGTCCGGCTGGCCGCGCGACCGCGCGCGGACGCATCCGCCGTGGACGCACGCACCCCGCCCGGATCCGCACGGGACACGGTCGACGCGGATGTGCCCGGACGCCGCGCGGCCCCGGCGTCGCGCGGCGTGATCGACGCGCCGGACCCGTCGATCACGCCGCCCTCGGCGCGGCCGGCCCGCCGCGCGGATCGAAGCGGTCCGTCCGGCGATCCGGTGTGGTACGAACTCGTCCTGGCCGACGAGGTGCGGGTCGAGACCGGCGCCGCCGACGTCCGGCGCACCGCCGAGGGCGATCGACTGAGTGTGCTGTTCACCTCGCTGAGTCGCGGGCTCGGCGCTCCCCTGTCGCCCCGCACGGCGCTGCGCGGGGCGCCGGCGGCGCCCGCTCGTCGGGACCCGCCCGGTCCTGGACCGATGCTCGCGCAGATCGCCGCATCGGTCTTCGCGACCATGCCGCAGGGCGCGTCACCCACCGGCGCCGCCCGCCCCCCGGCTCTGCGCCCGCTTGCACCACCGCCTGCCGATGACGACATCCGGATCCGTTGCGCGGGCCCCCTGCGGATCCAGCCCGCGCCCGCGGGCCTGCGGCGCCCGGCAGAGGCGACGGACACCGCCATCGAACTCACGGGCCGCCCCGTGCGCCTGCGCGACCGTGCCATTGACGCGAGTGCACGCGGCGCGCGACTGCGCCTGGAGACCGAGTCCGGCGCATTCCTGCTCGAGGGTGATCCGGATGACGCGAACGTACAGGTCATCCACCCGGAGATGCGCATCGACTGCCGTGCGATGTCGCTGCAGCCCGGCGGCGCCCGCGGCCGGCTCGACGGGCCGGGTTCACTGCGACTGCACCGGCTGTCGCGCGGCGAGCGGCTCGAGATCTCGTGGACCGGACACGTGGACCTGGAACTCGACGCCGCGCCGGCGCACGGGGCGCGCCAGCACGCCGACGGGACGACCGACCGCACGCACGCCGACGGCACGGGGCTGTTCCTGCCCGATCGGATCCGCGCGGCCCGGTTCAACGGCGACACCGCGCTGAGCGTCGCCCGCGACGGCGGCATCGACCTGCTCGGCGGCAGCACCACCGCCGACGAGGTCCGGATGCGTGCAGACCACCTGGACGCCGGCTTCGGCGCGTCCGCCGACGGGCGGACGCAGCTCGAACGCCTCAGCGGTCGAGGGCGCATCGAGATGGACTCGGGAGCGCGGCTGCTCTTCGCCGACGCATTCACCGCGGACCTGGATCCGGACGCCGCGGAGTCGGAGGCGGACGGCGCGACGCGTGACGCATGGTCGGCGCTCCGCACCGCACAGGCGACCGGCGGCGTGGAACTGCGCCTGGACGGCGGCCAGCGCGTCCTCGCGGATGCCCTTCGGATCGACGGGGCGACGCGCTCCGCCTGGCTGGACGGCCAGAACATCCGCCTGATCGACACCCAGGCGATCCTTGACACCATCACGCGACTCGAGGTCGACGGTCCCGCCGACGTTCAGCGCATCATCGGACCCGGGCGGTTCTGGCGCTTCGCCGAGCCCGTGGACCTTCCGCGCCATGGACGCCTCGAACCGGCGGTGCTGGATCGCCTGGCGGGCGGCGCTGAAGAAATGCGCGTGACGTGGCGCGACGGCGCCGAGATCGCGCCGTTCCCGGCGCGACACCTGCCCGACCCGGAGACCGATCCGCAGCGCGATCCGGCGGCCGCGCACCAGGCCGACCCTGAGGCGGGCCCGCTCGTGGCGCCGCCTTCGGATGGCGAGGCACGGCGCATCAGTTTCGTCGGCGGTGTGCGGATCCTGAGTCCGGAACTCGAGGTGACCGGCATCGACCGGCTGGAGGCACGCGCCCCGGTCGAGGACGGCCGCATCCGCTTCATCGATCAGATCGGCGCGCGCGGCCTGCTGGATGTGCGGGCGATCGGACGCGAGGGCACCTGCCGATGTCGCGCGTTGACCGTCGACCTGGCGCGCGGCGCCCGTCCGGGCGAAGTGATCCCCACGCGGCTGGTCGCCGCCGGATCCGTCGAGGCGGCCGACGACGCGATGCATCTCCACTGCGGTCGCATGACGCTGACGTTCCACCGGATCGACGAGTCGATGTCCACGAGCGCCCGTCGCCCCGCGACCGGACGGGCGTCGTGGACGTCACCAGGCGACGAGCGCGATGTGCCACGACCGGCGCGCGCCGAGGTGGAAACCGCCCTTGCCGAAGATGCACTGGTCATCGTGCTCGCGACGGGCGAACGGATCTTCGCGGATCGCGCCACGGTGCGCGGCGGCGGCAACGAGGTCGATGTCGAAGGCGAGCCGGTCACGATCCTGACCCCCGAACTGCTGCTCGATGATGTCCGGAGGCTGGAGATCCGCCAGGCATCTGCAGGCAGCGGGTCTGCGGACGCCGGGTCATCCATTCGCCGCCCCGTCCCCGCCACGGATGATGACGCACAGCGAAGCCGCGCCAGCGCCCTCGGACCGGGCACGCTCATCGGGTTCGCGCCGTCGCCCTCGGACACGGCCGGTGCAATCGCGATCATGACACGGGACCAGGCCCGTGCCGTGGCGTCGGCGCTGACGCCCCGCCTGACGGCGTCCTGGGAGGGATCCGCCACCATCGAACTCGACCCGGAGGACCACGGGCTCGTGCGGTTCCGGGAGGGCGCCGTGATCGTGACCGATCCGGACCCGCGCGAGCAGAGCACCGTCCGGGGCGACGATGTCGCCATCGCGTTCGCACGGCAGGCGCGCTCCGGCGGCGAAGCGTCTCCGGTCGAGTCCGGTGGCTCTGGCCGCACGGTGCCGCAGGAGCATGCGCTCGACGGGTTCGAACTGCGTTCGCTCCACGGCCGCGGACGGACGATGCTCGAGAGTCGCCAGTGGCGGGACGGGACCCGTGCGGATCTTCCACGTGTGCTCTCCATCCAGGGCGACGGCCTCTCCTTCGATCAGGCCACGCTGTCGCTTGACATCGACGGTGCGGGAGAACTGCTCGTGCGCGGCGGCGATACCGTGGACGACACTGCCTCCGGCGCCTTCGGCACACACGGCACGACGCTCTTCCGGTGGACGCGTGCGCTCTCGATCCGGCAGGTCGTCGCCGAACAGTTCACGATCGCCATGACCGGGCGCGTCGAATGCCTGCATCGCGACGAGCGCGGCGGCACCGCCACGCTGACCGCCGAGCGCCTCGACGCCGGCGTCGCGCGACCCGACCGGCGCGAGCCGGCGGCCGATGCCCCCGCCGGGGCTGCCCCGCGCACGGTCGGCGGCCTCGATCCGGGCGGGCCGTTCGACCTGCGCCGACTTCGCGGCGAAGGTGGCGTCTTCGTCCGGACCCAGGCGCGCGACGTCACCTGCGACATCTTCGATCTCAGCATGCTGACCGGCATCGCCGAACTCGATGCGCTTCCCGGACGTCCGCCGGTCTCGGTTCTTCCGCGTGGCGCCGCCCAGCCCGTCACCGCCCGGCGCGTGCTCTGGAACATGCAGGACGACACGATCACGATCGTCCGTCCCGGCGGCGGACTCTGACAGCGCGGTCCACGCCGCGAGCCCGGAACCGCGCCGGACAGCGGCCCCGTGGTCCGGATAGGACCGTGATCATCCGTTTCCGGACCCGCGCAGGCCGCACGGCCTGTACGCGCGTCGTGACCGGACGGTCGGCGGCACGGTCGCCCGCCGCCGCGCTCGCCCGGCCGCGGATGCGGCGCACCCTTGCAGCATCCGACGGGCATCACACCCGCCCGACCCGCGACCACGGCTCGACGGTCCACCACAATCGCAGACTCGCCACGAACAGCGGAAGGAAGACCCGACCATGCGCATGCACGATCTCATCCTGCCGATCCTCACCGCCACCTGTGCGGGAACCGCCGTTGTCCCCGCGCTGTCGCACGAGTCCGGCCGGACCGACCGGGTGGCCTTCCGCACGGCCGCGCCGTGTATCTCCGCCCCGCGGCATAGCGCGCCGCCCGTCGAGGCGCTGTGTGGCCCCGCCCCCGCGCTCCGCGCGATGCAGCTGCTGATGCACGAGGAAGGCGGGATGACGGCGTCCCCATCACCTTCGATGTCCATGGCGGATTCGCGCGGAGCGGATTCGATCGAGATCCGGCGCGGTGACCGCGTCATCGGGTGGGTCGTCCCGGACGAGGCGCAGGTCCGTCGCGCCTTCCAGGATCGGGTGTCGGACCTGTCGAACCGTCCCGCCGACGACGGGTCATGGCGCGGCCCGCGCCTGGTCTACTCGAACCCGCCCAGGCACGCGACGAGACCGCTGACCCGCGTCGAGGAACGCCGACAGCAGCGTTCCGAGGATGGACTGCTCCGCCTGAAGGGTGAACGGTTCCACCGCCAGTTCGACTTCATCACGGACCTGGCGCGCGAACGCCAGGAACTGCGCCGTGAACGACGCCGCGACGGACACGGCGGACTCCGCTGAGCACGCCGCGCGCCCCGCGCGGCCGCAAGACCCGCGCCCGCGCCGACCGGACATGCAGGGCCCCGATGGCATCGCTCCGCCCATCGGGGCCCTGTCGCATGCTGCACCCGCGGTCCGGATCGACGTCATCGTCGCTCACCTGCGCCGGGAATCGGGGACGCGCTCATGGCGGAGCCGATCCGCCTGGAGCCCGGCGGCGCCTCTCCGCAGCCTGCTATCCTTGCCGCTCGCATGGTCGCGGCCGCCGGGGCCGCGTGCCGATCCGCACCCGGTTCCAGAGGAGCCGCCTCATGTCCGTCCGCATCGGTGACCCCGCGCCTCCGTTCTCGCTCCCCGCCCGACCCGGCGACGTCGTCGACGTCGGCGCCATCATCGGTCGGGAGCCGCTGGTCATGCTCTTCTTCCCACTCGCGTTCAGCCCGGTCTGCACGGAGGAGATGTGCCGGATGCGCGATGACTGGTCGGCCTGGAGCAGCCTCGGTGTGAAGGTCTTCGGGATCTCCGTGGACAGCCCGTTCATCACCGATCGCTTCCGCAACGAACTCTCGATCCCGTTCCCGATCCTCAGCGACTTCAACCGCGACGTCAGCACGCGCTACGGCGCGCTGCATGAGGAACTGCTCGGGCTGCGCGGCGTGTCGAAGCGATCGGCGTTCGTCGTGGGACGTGACGGCCGCGTCCGCTACGCGTGGGTGTCGGAGGACCCGAGGGCGATGCCGGACTTCGAGGCGATCCGCCGTGCCGTCGCCGCCGAGACGGCCGCCGCCGGGCGGTGATCCCCGTCAGGCGTCTTCCCGCTCCATGACGCGATACATCTCGCGCTCGCCCCGACCCCGGAGCGGGTAGTCCTTGCGGAGCGGGAACGCGGGATAGTCCTCCCAGAGCAGGATGCGCCGGAGGTCGGGGTGCCCGCGGAAGCCGATGCCGTACATGTCGTAGACCTCGCGCTCGCGCCATTCGGCACCCGGCCAGATCGGCGTCACGGAGTCGATCTCGAGCGCCGGGTCGCGATCAGCGCCTGTTGTCTCCATGGACGGATCCAGGAACGTCCGCACGACGAACCGCTTGCCGTCCGCGGTGGACGCGAGCATGTAGACGACCGCGAATCGCCCCGGCTGTGCCGCGGGATAGCCGAGGTAGTCGACGGCGGTCACATCCGAAAGGAAGTCGTAGTCGCAGGCCGGATCGTCGCGCAGGAAACGCATCACGCGGAAGAGCGCGCCGGCGGGCACCACCAGCGAGGCGCTGCCGCGGAACTCCGCGCCCTGCAGGACGAGGTCGGGAAACGCCTCGCGCAGGCGGTCGAACGTCGGATGGGTGAGGGTTCTCATGGCCGGACCGGATTGTACGGGCGGACCGTGACCGCGTCGGCGACCGCGCCCGGCGCGGCGGGGCACCCGACCGATCCGATCGATCGTCCCACGCGCAGCCGCGGTACGGTCGCGGGAATCATCGCGTCGATCCGGGCGGCGGCCAGCGCTTCCAGTCGCGCGGCATCCGGCGCGCCGCCCGGCACCGCGTCCGATCGTGCCTCGATGATGACGGCCCGGGCGAGCGGGCCGAGCCGTTCCAGGATGCGCTCCAGGTGATCCTCGACATCCGCCAGCATCGGCGCCTCGAGCAGTGACAGCGGCGAGAGCGCGAGGCCGGGCCGCGCCCGCGGTCCCGCGTCCTGCGCAAGGACCCGCAGCACGGACGGCACGTCACTCAGGCAGTGGCGCGCATGCGGCTGGACCAGGATCCGGTCCGCGCCCGGCATCGTCACACCCTCGAGGTGGGCGACGAGGCGCTCGACGGCATGCTGGCCCGCCGCCATCCAGTTCCCCGGATCGGCGTCTCCGAAGGCGCGTGCGAGCGACCCGCTCCAGAGAACCACGAACGGCGCTGGAGGCGCCCCGGCGGTCTCCGCCGCGATCGACCGCGCCGGACCTGCATCCGCGGGCGGCACCTCCAGTCGCCAGCCCGGCGCCAGCGGATTCCGCTCGTCGCGCCAGCCCGCCACCCGGCCGGGCCCATCCAGGAGCGGCGTCCAGGTCACGCCGGGTCGCCCTGGTCGCCCTGGCCCTGGTAGATGCATCGCGACGAGCATGTCTCGTGCACGACGATCGCCGCCAGCAGCGGAAGTTCCGGCCGGATGCGCCGCCAGAGCCAGAGCGCGATCATCTCGCTGGTTGGATTCTCCAGGCCGGCGATGTCATTGAGGTGCCGATGATCCAGCTCGCCGTCGATGATCGGTCGCACGACCCGCGAGATATCGCCGTAGTCGATCAGGTGCGCTGCACCGGCCGGCAGGCTACCCTCGACCACGACATCCACGCGGAACGAATGTCCGTGCAGTCGCCGGCACTTGTGGCCCTCAGGGAAGCCCGGCAGGGAGTGCGCCGCCTCGAAGTCGAACGTCTTCTCCAGTCGGAACCGCACGTCACACGCCTCGCGTCGCGGGAGCCCAGATGTGCTTGTGGAGCTGGAGCTGGAGGCGGGCATGCACGCCATCCTCGAGCATCCACCCGGCGAGGTCCCGAGGCTGCATCGCCTCGCATCCCTCGATCTCCATGCCTGCAGGCTGCTCGAACACCGGCGAGAACAGGATCTCCCGCACCCGGCCGGGCAGTCGATGACGGACGACGAAGTCGCGCGCGAACTCGTAGTCACTGCGATCGGTGAGGACGAACTTCACCTCGTCGTGCGGCCGGAGATGATGAAGGTTGGATGCGAGGAACCGCGCCGCCTCACCGCTCCCCGGGGTCTTCACATCGAGAATGCGGATGACGCGCGGATCGCACGCAGAGATGTCGCACGCGCCGGATGTCTCGAGCAGGACCGTCCGGCCCGCGTCGCACAGCGCGCTCATGAGCCCGTGTACGGCCTCCTGGAGCAGCGGTTCACCACCGGTGATCTCCACGAGCGGCGCGGGATATCCGAGGACCTCACGAAGAACGTCCGCCACGGACCGGCGCCGTCCCTCGCGGAAGGCGTACTCGGTATCGCAGTACCGGCAGCGGAGATGGCAACCGGTCAGGCGCACGAAGACGCAGGGCCGACCTGCCCACGTCGACTCTCCCTGGATCGAGTGGAAGATCTCGGTGATCCGAAGCGTCGGCTCGGGCGGTCCGGGCATAGGCCGGGATAGTAGTCGTGACCTGCCCGATCGACGGGCCGGGTCCGGCTCCGGCGAAGCGCCGCGGGATCCCCCCACGGTGCAGATTCCGCGGGGCGCTCAGCCGCGGGATCGCGGCGCCAGGATGATCGACGGGACCGGCCGGATCGCCATGGATCCGACCCTCGCGCCCAGGTCCTCCAGTTCTCGCACCAGGTCGCCGACGCCCGTCATCGCCTGGTCGAAGCGCACCGAGAGGACGGGATCCCGCCCGTCCGCATGCACCGCGCCGACGCCGGGGAGTTCCGCCACGCGCTGTGCGACCAGGGGATCCCCAGGACCGGAAAGATGAAAGATCGCCTCTCGAAGCATCCCCATGGCAGTACTGCCTGTCCCCGTGGCACCAGTCGTCGTGCCCGCTGTTCCCGAACCCGACGCCCCACATCGCCGGCACGGGTCCGACAACACATCCGGGTCGCATCGCCGGAGGCGCGCGGCCCGCTCGCCAGTGTGCCATGAGTCGACGTGGAGACAACCGCGATCCGGCGCGATCTGGCGCGATCTGGCGCGATCCGGATGAACAAGCGGGAACCAGTGACGATCGGCGCGCCGGTCGTGCCGTCCTCGACAGGCGGAAGTGTGGCGGTATACTCTCCGCCTTCATCCGCAGCCCAGATGGCGGAATTGGCAGACGCGCCAGCTTGAGGTGCTGGTGGGGGTTAAACCCCGTGGAGGTTCGAGTCCTCTTCTGGGCATTGCCGGGCGGCCCCGGTGACCATTGCATCGGTGGTCCCGATCCGCCCCGGCGGCCGTGGTCCGCCGGCGGGCGCAGAGGCTTGCCGCCCCGGGCCGCGCGGCCGCGGTGGTGCGGGGGCATGTGCGGCCCCCCTGCCAGGATGGCGCACGAGGGACGGCACCGACGATCCGGCGCGCCTTCGCGATGCTTCTCCTGAACACCGGGCGAGGATCCGAGGACCACGGTCCGCAGTCCATAGGTCGGAGGGAACGCCGGGATTCGCTGCCCGCGTTCTGTCGAAGCAGGCCGGACTCGCCGGCATGGCCCGGTGGCTGGCATCGGAGGCTCCCGCGCATGGCACACGCACGACGAGGTGACGCGAAGAGCCACGAGCCGGTGATCGAGAATCGTCGCGCCCGCCACGACTACGAGATCTCCGAAACGCTCGAGGTCGGACTCCGCCTGACCGGCACCGAGATCAAAAGCGTCCGCGATGGCAAGGTGTCACTTGCCGAGGGCTACGTCCGGGCAGAACTCGAGCCGCCGCGCCTGGACTTGCATGCGGTCCACATCGCGGAGTACCCGAATGCCTCGACCGCGCATCAGCACGCACCGGTCCGCGTGCGGGCACTGCTCGCCCACAAGCGGGAGATCCGCAGGCTCGCCGACCGGACACGGGAGAAGGGCGTGACGATTCTGCCATTGCGCATCTACTTCAGCGGCGGCCGCGCGAAGCTCCTCATCGGTGTCGGTACCGGGCGCCGCCAGCACGACAAGCGCCAGTCGATCGCCTCGCGCGAGGCCGCCCGGGACATTGAACGGGCGCTCTCCCGGCGGCGCGGCTGAGACCGTCCCGGCCGGCCCGGACCGCCAGACCAGCCCCCGATCTCCTCCTCTGACCACGATGCAGGAACCACTCCGTCCTCCGGCTGCCTTCCTCGAGCGGGCCCGCGAACGCGGCATCGCCTTCGACGACGGTGACCTGGATCGCCTGGGTCGGTTTCTCGCGGCCCTGCTGGAAGCGAACAGGTCGTTCAACCTGACGGGCATCACAGATCCCGAGGCGGCCTGGGAACGGCACATCCTCGACAGCCTGGAACTGCTGTCCCTGATCGCCGACCTGGGACCTGACACGGTCGTCGATATCGGGTCGGGCGGCGGGCTTCCCGGACTGCCCCTCGCCGTGGTCCTTCCCCAGGTCAGGTTCACGCTGCTCGAAGCGACCGGGAAGAAGGCACGCTTCCTCGAGCAGGTCACGCGGGATCTCGGACTGGCCAGCGTCCGGGTCGTCCACGACCGCGCGGAACTGGCCGCGGCGCCGTCAGGCCCGCTCCGCGACTGTTTCGACATCGCCATCGCCCGCGGCGTCGGCGCGCTTCCGGTCCTGGTCGAACTCGCGATCCCGCTGCTGCGGGAGGGTGGCACCCTGCTGGCGATCAAGGGAGAGCGCGCCGCCGACGAGGTCTCCGCAGCACGGGCCGCCATGCGCGCCCTTCGCGCCGAGTTGCTCGGGACGCATCGGACCCCGACCTCGACGATCGTTGTTCTCCGCAAAGCCGGCCCCACGCCGAGGCGTTTCCCGCGCCGACCGGGCGAGCCATCGCATCATCCGATCGCCTGACTGGACGGCATAACGACCGCATAGTGACATTGCGCAATGCATATCGCTTGCAAGTTGCGACCCAATTCTGTGACTGCGGGTTGGCAAGCGGTGCATCGCGTGCATACTGGGTGGCACTGAACGGAATCGGACTCCTCTGGGGTCGCTTCCGCTCGATGGTCGCTTGTGGGAACGCAGGTCCGAGTTTGATGCTTCTTCGAGACGTCAGAGAGCGCCTCACTCAGCGCGGCGAGGTGGGCCGGCCATCTTGGGGGCCGGCCCACCTCGCACCGTCACGCGATCCTGACTGCACCGGGGTACCGGAGCAGCCCTGCCACCGGGACGCGACCACGCCCGCCCGATCCAGGAACTCACCCGCGCCCGGACCTGTGACAGGCATGGGCCTGCCGCATACGGGCACTCTGTTCGCCTGAAGGAGCCGTGATTCAGATGAGCCAGTCCATTCGATCCGCCGCCCTCGCTGCCGCTGCCTGTACCGCGATGTCCGGCCCGGCCCTCGCCCAGGGGGACTCCGGGTTCCTTCGGGGGAAGGGAAACCTGGATGTCGCCCTTTCCTACAGCCTCGATACCTACGACGAGTTCTGGGTGGGCCGGACGAAGGTCAGCATGCCCATGGTCGGGCGCATCAAGCGCCACACCGGGAGCGTGTACGGCGCCTACGGCCTCACCGATGACATCGATCTCACCGCGACGCTCTCATTCGTGAGCGCCGAGTCCAGCGGCGGCGCACCGACCGAGGATTCGTTCCAGGACCTGACCGCGGCGCTGCGGTGGCGTGCGCTTCGGCACGAGGTCGACGGCGGCGCGTTCTCGCTGGTGCTCTCACCCGGTCTCAAGACGCCGCTGACGTCCTACGAGGACGACGCGATCACCGCCATCGGTGACGGGCAGACGGACATCCGGCTTCGCGTGACCGGTCAGTATCTCTGGTCGAACGGCATGTTCCTCGCCCTGGAAACGGGCTACGACATCCGCACCGACGATCCCAAGGACGAGATCCCGCTGCACCTGACGGTCGGCGGAACGATCGGTGAGGACCTGACGCTCACCGCCTTCTACAGCAAGATCATTTCGACCGGCGGCTACGACATCGGGGCGGGCCCGTTCCCGGGCGTGAAGGAAGAATACGACCGCGTCGGCGCCGGCGCGTACTACCGGTTCACACGCAACTTCGGCATCTCCGCGAGTGGATGGACCACGCTTCGCGGACGGAACACCGGAAAGGCCACCGGGTTCTCGATCGGCGGCGTGCTCAGTTTCTGAGTCATCGACAGCCCGCGAGGCCCGGTCGGGCCGCGCATGCATGATTCGTCCACATAAGGAGGAGGAAAGCCCATGAAGAAGACAACGAATCCCATCCTGGCAGGCTGCGCGCTTGCCGCATGTTCCCTCACCTCGGTCGCATCCGCGGATGTCATCCTGGACTGGAACGCGCAGCTGCTCAACGCGATCCGCACCAGTTCCATGAATCCGCCGAAGGCCACCCGGCAGATGGCGATGGTGCACTGCGCCATGTTCGATGCCGTCAACGGACTCACGGACCTGTTCCGTCCGTACTCGATGACGGATACACCGCCCGCCGGCGCGTCGCCCGAGGCGGCGGCGGCCAAGGCGGCGTACCACGTGCTCTCGTACCTGTACCCGCAGTACCAGGCCGCGTTCGACTCGGCGCTCGCGCTCTCGCTCAACGCGATCCCCGACGGCTCATCGAAGGCCGACGGAATCGCCTGGGGTGAGACGTGCGCCGCGGCGATCATCACGCTCCGGAGTGCCGACAACTCCGATGTCGTCGTCCCGTACACGCCGGGCGTCGGTCCCGGCTGGTGGATTCCCACCCCGCCCGGATTCGCACCGGCGCTGCTGCCGAACTGGCCGATCGTCACGCCGTGGGCGATGACCAGCGGCGACCAGTTCCGCGTGAACCTGATCCCGGCGCTCGACAGCGCCGAGTACGCGGCCGCGCATGACCAGGTCCGACTGCTCGGTGGTGTCGGGAGCAAGCACCGCACGGCGGACGAGAGCGAGATCGCCGTCTTCTGGGTGGACGGCCCCGGCACCGCGACCCCGCCCGGCCACTGGCTGGTCATCGCCGCGCAGCTCTCAGAGCAGTTCGGACTCTCGCTGCAGGAGAACGCCCGGCTGTTCGCGATGCTCAGCGTCGGCGCCGCCGACGCCGCGATCGTGTCGTGGGACATGAAGTACGCCTACAACCACTGGCGTCCCGTGTCCGCCATCCGCGCCGCCGACAGCGACGGCAATCCGGATACGACGCAGGACAAGTCGTGGACCTCGTATGTCGGAACCCCGCCGTTCCCGGCCTACACCTCGGGGCACAGCACCTTCAGCCGGACCAGCGCCGAACTGCTCGCACGCTACTTCGGCACGAATGACATCGCGTTCTCCACGCAGTCCGACGGCCTGCCCGGCGTCACGCGCGACTTCAACTCGTTCACGCATGCGTCGGACGAGGCCGGGTGGAGCCGGATCTACGGCGGCATTCACTGGATCTACGACCACGCAGGCTCGGTGGCGTCCGCCATCCCGCTGGCGGCGCACATCTGGGACACGCAGTTCCGCCGGCTGGGCGATCTCAACGGCGATGACCGCGTCAATATGGACGATGTCATGGCGTTCATCCAGCTCTGGGGCAGCGACGATGCCGACGCCGACCTGGACGGCAACGGATCGGTCGGCTTCATGGACCTCATGAACCTGCTCGCCCGCTGGAAGGACTGACGCAGGACGCGCGCGCCGCCCGGCGGCGCCCACACGTGACGGCTCCACGCCTGCCTCGCGGAGAGGCCGCCGGCGAGACTGGGTGTCCTCCGGTCATCCGCAACGTCGCAGGCAGGCGTGACTCATCCTTCCGCCGGCACCGGTTCTCCGGTGTCGGCGGTTTCTTTCAGCTCCACCGATCCGGATCGAACGGGGCAAGGGCCGCGGACGGCGTGTCGCCGCAGATCATCCCGGCCAGCACGCGACCGGTGCCCGGGCCGAGCGCGAAGCCCATCATCGCGTGGCCGGTGCCGATGAAGAGGCTCCGCACGCGGCGCGTCGCGCCGATCGCCGGCAGGCCGTCCGCGGTACACGGACGGAGCCCGCACCAGGCGTCGAGCCGGTCCGAGGCGTCGAGTCCCCGCAGGTAGAGCGCGGCGCCGCGCGGAAGCATTTCCAGCCGCCTGCGGCGGATCGTCAGGTTGATCCCGGACAATTCCACCGTGCCGGCGAGCCGGAGCCGGCCCGCCATCGGCGTGCACGCGACGTACGTCTCTGACATGACGCTCGCGATCGGAAGCCCGGGGTCCGGAACGGACAGGTGGTACCCCTTCCCGGCCTCCATCGGGATCCGCACGCCCGCGGTCCGCGCGATCGCGGTCGACCAGACCCCGGCGGCAAGGACGGTCGCCTGCGCACGCACGACCCCGCCGCCCGCCAGTCGCACGCCCGCGCACCGCCCCTGCTCGATCTCCAGCGCCGCGGCTTCCGCGTCCGTGCGGATCTCGACCCCCCGCTCGCGCAGGCGTGCCGCGAGTCCCGACATGAACGCGTCCGGATGCGCGAATGCTGAATCGAGATGATGCGCGGCGCCGAGAACCTCGCTTCTGAACACCGGGAACTGCGCCTGGAGCGCGCCGTCCTCCAGGAACGCGATGCGGAACCCCTCCGCGCGCTCCGGCTCGCATGCCTCACGCACCCGGTCCCGCCCTGCCGGCGTCCGATAGACCTCCAGCCACCCTCGATCGCTGTAGCCGCAGTCGATGGCGCCGTCCCGGACGATCTGCGAGAACGAATCGCGCGACATGCGGCCGAAATCCGCCAGCGCATGCATCGAACGCGCGAACGGCCGCGGACCGCAGGCACGCCGGAACCCCCAGAACCATCGGATGAGTGCCGGGTCGATGCGCGGCCGGACGTACAGTGGTCCAAGCGGATCGAGCAGCAGCCGCAGGGTGCGGCCCAGCAGCTTCGGCTGCGGCATCGGCGGATGTCCCGCGGCGATCATCCCGGCGTTGCCGGTGGAGGCCGTGCCCTCGATCGGTCCGCGGTCGATGACGCGGACGGCACAGCCGCGCTGCCGGAGGAACCACGCCGTCGACAGGCCGACGATGCCCGCGCCGATCACGAGGACATCCGGGCGGCTCTGCTCCGTCATTCCAGTCCGAGGGCCCGGGCGTCCCGGTCGCTGAGCATGCCGCCGTCACGCCGCGGACGCACGGTGCCGTCCCGCTTCCGGGACCGTTCGCAACGAGGTTCCGCCGCCAGCGACACCACGCGCGGCGCCGCCGGTCCGCCGTCCGGGTCGAGTCGGACCCGGGAGACGCCGAGCAGGTCGGCGAGTTCCGGCTCGAACGGCCGGAGCGCCCCGTCCGGATCGGGGAGAACCACTTCCGCGTCGAGCGGGTTCTCGATGCCGTCCGCCTTCGCCGCCTCCATCGCCCGGAGCGCGCTGCTCCGCGCCGCCATGACCGCCGTCCAGCCCGGATCCGGTGCCACCGGCGGTAGAGTCACGAACGTCTCCAGGTGCACGCATGCGTCGGGGCTTCCGACCAGGGCCTGGTACGCCTCGTCCGCGGTGTGGGGCATGATCGGCGCCAGCAGCCGGCACAGCATGTCGGCCACGATGTGCATCGCGGACTGCGTTGCACGGCGCCGTGGAGAACCCGGCGCATCGCAGTACAGCCGATCCTTCACCGCGGCGCAGTAGATCGCGGAGAGCGTGTCATTGCAGAAGTCGTAGATCGCCTGGTGGGCGCGGCGGAACTCGAAGGCCTCGAAGGCGCTTCGGACCTCCGCGTCGAGGTGCGCCGCCTCGCCCACCAGCCATGCGTCGAGCGAGCAGGGATCCAGCGAGGCGAGGTCGACGCGGTCGCTCGCCGGCGTGAAGTCGTGCAGGTTGCTGAGCAGGAACCGCACGGTGTTCCGGATCTTCCGATAGGACTCTCCGGCCGTCCGGAAGAACGCCTCGTCGACCTTGATGTCATTCTCGTACGCAAGCGAGGACACCCACCACCGGCAGACGTCGGCGCCGTGCTCGGCGAGGAGCGTGTCCACGTCCAGCGCGTTCCCCAGGGACTTGCTCATCTTCCGGCCGTCCCGGTCGACCATGAAGCCGTGCGTGAGCAGCGTCCGGAACGGCGGCTGCCCCGTGGCGGCGAGTGCCGGGAGCAGGGAGAGCTGGAACCAGCCGCGATGCTGATCCGATCCCTCCAGGTAGAGATCCGCGGGCAGCCCGAGGCCGCGCGCCCGGAGCACGGCCGCCCACGACGACCCCGACTCGAACCACACGTCGAAGATGTCGTACGCCTTCTCCAGCGTGCGCACGTCGACATCGCGCGGCGCCTGCGGATCGGTCTCCGGACGCCAGTGCGCCAGCAGTTCCGCGGCCGACCGCGTGAACCACGCGTCGCTTCCCTCGTCGCCGATGACCGCCGCCACAGCCCGCACCGTGGCCGGTGTCAGGAGCACCCGTCCGTCGGGCGTCCGGAACGCCGGGATCGGCAGTCCCCAGGCGCGCTGCCGGGAGATGCACCAGTCCGGGCGCGACTCCAGCATGCCGCGCAGCCGGTTCCGCCCCCAGTCGGGAACGAAGCGGATCTCCGACGCCGCGGCCGTCGTCGCCCGGCGGCGAAGTGTCGTGCCGCAGCGCGGAAGCCCGGCATCGACCCCGATGAACCACTGTTCGGTCGCCCGGAAGATGACCGGCGTCCGGCTCCGCCAGTCGTGCGGATAGGCGTGCATGAACTTCATCGCGTGCACGAGATGCCCGGATGTCCGCAGCGCTTCGATGATCCGACCGTTCGCAGTCCAGACGTCCACGCCGCGCAGCCACTGCGGGACCGTGTCGTCGAACGTGCCGTCCTCCTGCACCGGGCAGTCGATCGGCAGTGACTCCCGGAGCCCCGTCTGGTAATCCTCGACGCCGTGCCCCGGCGCGGTGTGCACCAGCCCGGTCCCGTCCTCCGTCGTCACGTACTCCGCCGCGACGACGCGCCCCGTCCGGGGGCGGAACGGATGCCGGTAACCGAGACCGAGCAGCGCCTCGCCCGGTGCCGTTCCGAGCCGCTCCACATCCTGCGCAGCGCTCGACCGGGTGACGCGCTCCACGAGTTCATCGGCGATGATCGAGATCGCGCCATCCATCCGGACAAGTGCGTAGACGACGCGCGGATGCACGGCGACGGCCACGTTCGCGGGCAGGGTCCACGGCGTCGTCGTCCAGATCATGAACGACGGCCGCTGATCCAGTTCCACGCCGAAGCGCCGTCCTGTCTCGTCGATGTCATCGGCCTCGAAGTCGACGAAGATCGAATCGTCTTCGCGGTCCTCGTATTCCAGTTCCGCCTCCGCCAGCGCCGTCCGGTTGGCGATCGACCAGTGCACCGGCTTCAGGGCGCGGAAGACGATGCCCTGCTCGACCAGCTCGGCGAACACCTCGAGAACCGCCCGCTCGTACCCCGGTGCCATCGTGAGGTACGGATGCGCGTAGTCGGCCAGGGTCAGCAGCCGCTGCATCTGATCGGCCTGATGCGCCACGAAGTGTTCGGCGCGCTCGCGGCACGCACGACGGATCGCCATGCGGGACTCGTCGGCGCTGAGCCGTTCCAGCGCCGACAGGCGGCCGTCGGCGGCCATCTCGGTGACCACCCGATGCTCGATCGGGAGGCCGTGGCAGTCCCAGCCGGGAATGAACGGACAGGCGCGACCGGCCATGAGGCGGCTGCGCACCACGATGTCCTTCAGGACCTTGTTCAGCAGGTGTCCGACGTGGATGGAGCCGTTCGCGTACGGCGGCCCGTCATGGAAGACGAACGGCGCCGCGCCGGCCCGCCGCCGCTGGACCTCGGCATAGACGTCCCGCGCCTGCCACCGCTGGCGCGAGCGCGGCTCGTTCGTCGCGAGTCCGGCGCGCATCGCGAAGTCCGTCCGCGGCAGGTTCACCGTGTCCTTGTAGGACCGCTTCGATGTGGTCTCGGTCATGGGCGTCGCAGCCGTGATGGGTGGGCCGGAACCACGGTGCCGGACCCGGCGGACGGAACCCGGTGCGGAGGTCCGGCAGCCGCTCCGACCGGCCCGGGCCCGCACATCGGGTCACATCGTCGCCACGAGCGCGTCCGCCGCCGGCTCATCGACGATGCCGGACGCAGGCAGGCGCACCTCCAGGTCATCGAAGACGACGCGGACACCACCGGTGTCCGGGCAGACCGCCGCGTGCTCCGGATTGAGCGAGTACCGGATCTCCTTCCCTTCCCGCCGCGAGCAGAGCAGCCCCGCGCCGCGCAGCAGGCCGAGATGGTGGCTGACGGTGGGCTGCGACAGTCGCACGTGATCGCAGATCCGCGAGACGTTCCGCTCGCCTTCGCGAAGCAGGTTGAGCACGCGGACGCGCGAGGGGTCGGCGAGGAGGCGCAGGACAGCGACGGGCTGGGGAACGTCCATCTCCGCATCGGCGGACAGGGTGGACGACGGCAGGATGGTCGATTGGGCAGTCATGGCAGGTGATGGACGCGGATGGTACCCCGTTTCGACCCGGAAACAAAGAACGCGGCAGAGGTTGCCGCGCCGCCGAGGCGCCGTCCGGACCACCATCCCGCCCGACGGCCCTTGACAGCGGGGTGCGATGCCTCCATCATCCGTCTCCCTTCGGGGCAGTAGCTCAATTGGGAGAGCGCCTCGGTCGCATCGAGGAGGTTGTGAGTTCGAATCTCATCTGCTCCATTCCAGCCGCCGGTGCCCCGCAGGGCCCGGCGGCCGGCGTTTCTGCCACGGCATCCGACGCACCCGGTGCCCCGTCGCCGGCGCGCGAAGCGCCCCCCCCGGCGACCGATCCTGGCGCCGTGACGGCCGCACGCGGCGCAGACCCGCGCACGCCCCCGTCCGCCGCGACCGCGTTCACGCCGTTCCCGCTCCCCGACGACCCCTCGCTGACGCCGGCGATGCGCCAGTACCTGCGCTTCCGCAGCGCGCATCCCGACTGCGTGCTCTTCTTCCGCATGGGGGACTTCTACGAGATGTTCTGGGCCGACGCGGAACTGGCGCACCGGACCCTGGGGATCACGCTGACGAAGCGCACCGAGGGGATCCCGATGGCCGGCGTGCCCTTCCACGCGCTGGAGAGCTACCTTCGGCGCATGATCCGTGCCGGACACCGGGTCGCCGTCTGCGAGCAGGTCCAGGACCCGCGCGACGCCCGCGGCGTCGTGGAGCGTGCGGTCACGCGCGTCCTCACGCCCGGCACACTCGTCGACGAGTCCCTTCTTGACGAGAATCTGCCCAACCAGCTCGGCGCGCTGGTCGCATCGCCCGACGGCGTCTCCGTGACGCTCGCGCTTGCCGAGGTATCCACCGGCCGCTTCATGGTGCACGGCATCCGCACCGGGCGCATCGCCGACGACTTCGCCCGCCTGGGCGTGGCGGAACTGCTCCTGCCGGAGGACCTGCCCCGCGAGGTCCGCGATGCGGTCGTCGCCGCGGCAGGTTCGATCCGCTGCGCGATCACCACGCGGCCGCCGTGGTCGTTCCGCGTCCGTGATGCCGGCGAGATCCTCCGTCGACACTACGCGGTCCGATCGCTGGAGGCCTTCGACCTGGACGACGCATCGATCGCCGCCAGCGGCGCGCTCATCCGCTACCTGCACGAGACGCAGGCGGAGGATCCCGATCACGCCGCCGATCGACTCCGGCACCTTGCGCCGCCGAAGCGGCGCACCACGGACCAGTTCGTGACGATCGACGCCGTGTCGCTCCGGAGCCTGGAGATCGAGCGCACCATGCGCAGCGGCCAGGCCGACGGATCCCTCCTGAGCGCGCTGCGGCGCGGCGTCACCGCCATGGGGCGGCGACTGCTGCGCGACTGGCTCTGTTTCCCGCTCCGCGATGTCGACGAGATCGACCGGAGGCAGCGGATCATCGGCGCATTCGTCGAACTCGACCGGCTGCGCCGCGAAGTCCGCGAGGTGCTCTCGGGCGTCCAGGACGTCGCACGGATCGCCGGCCGGTGCGCCGTGCGCCGCGCGGGTCCGCGGGATCTCAATGCCGTGGCGCGCAGTCTGCGCGCTGGGGCCGATGTGCGCGGCAGGATCGGCGATGTCCCGGGCCTGGAGTCGGTGGTCGCGCGCCTGGAGTCGCTCCTGCCGGCACTCGCGCCGGTCGGCGCCGCGATCGAAGCAGCGATCGTCGATGATCCGCCGGGGCATCTGCGTGACGGCGGCGTGATCCGGGACGGCGTCGACCCGGGCCTGGATGAGGCGCGGCTGCTCGGCCGGGACGGGACCACGTGGATGACGACCTACCAGCGCCGGCTCGTGTCCGAGACGGGCATCGAGTCGCTGAAGGTCGGCTTCAACAAGGTCTTCGGCTACTACATCGAGGTCACGCACGCCAACTCGGCCAGGGTGCCTGCCGCCTTCATCCGGCGACAGACCCTCAAGAACGCCGAGCGATACGTCACGCCGGAGCTGAAGTCCTACGAGGAGAAGGTGCTGTCCGCCGAGACACGTGCGCTGGAGCGGGAGCGGATGCTCTTCGCCGGACTCATGGACGCCGCCGCGTCGCGCGCCGGCGACCTGGCCGGATTCGCCGACGCATGCGCCGAACTCGATGCGCTGGTCGGGCTCGCGACGATCGCGGCGGAGCGGGGTCATGTCCGCCCCGAGATCGTGACCGAACGCGTCATCGAGATCACGGCGGGCCGGCATCCGGTCCTGGAGGACAGGCTCGGCGACGCCTTCGTGCCGAATGACTGCCTCCTGGACGAAGCGCAGAGCCTCGCCCTCATCACCGGGCCGAACATGGCGGGCAAGAGCACCTTCATCCGGCAGGTGGCGCTGATCACGCTGCTCGCGCACGTCGGCGCCTGGGTGCCGGCGGAGGCGGCGCGCATCGGGCTGGTCGATCGCATCTTCACGCGCATCGGCGCCTCCGATGAACTCCACGAGGGACAGTCCACGTTCATGGTGGAGATGGTCGAGACGGCGTCGATACTCCACCACGCGACTGACCGGAGCCTGATCATCCTCGACGAGATCGGCCGCGGAACGAGCACGCTGGACGGACTCGCCCTCGCCTGGGCGATCGCCGAGACCATCGCCGACCGCGGCGCGCGCACGCTCTTCGCGACCCACTATCACGAACTGACCGCGCTGGCGGATGATCGCCGCGATGTCCGCAATCTGCACGTCACCGTGCGGGAGTGGGGAGACGAGATCGTCTTTCTTCACCGCATCGTCGAAGGCCGGACCGATCGCTCGTACGGAATCCATGTCGCACGCATCGCCGGCATCCCGCGCCCGACCGTGGAGCGTGCCGCCCGCGTGCTCGAGACCCTCGCTGTCCATACCGCGGCATCGCCTGCGGGCGACACCCGGGAACCGGATCTCTTTTCCGCCCTTGCCGGCACGCCGGCCGCCACGCCCGCGCGGGCATCGCGTGCGATCGAGACCGTCGCCCCGCCGGACGGACATCCCGTCGTCGACCGGCTCCGACGCCTCGACCTCGACCGGCTGACGCCGCTCGAGGCATTCGATCTCCTCCGTGCGTTCGTCCGCGACGTCGATGCGACGCGGGACGACGCCGATGCGACGCCCACGCGGATTGCCCGATGATCAGCGCGTCGCCCGGCCTCGCGGTTCCACCCGCGAGGCGCGGGCAGCGGCACGCCACGGCCGCCGGACCACCCCGCCATGCTCCCGTTTGAACCCGCAGAGATAGAGTCGCTCTTCCGTCGCGCCCTGCCCGCGGACGCCTACATCGACACGGACCCGACGCGGGCGGCTGCATGGCGGCGCCACCTCGCGGCGTGTGCCCTCTCGGACCAGCAGCGGGCGGTGCTCTCCACCTTCATCCGTCGGATGCCTGTCCTGGTGCTCTCCGGCATCTGGTGCGGCGACTGCGTTCAGCAGGGTCCGTTGCTCCAGCGCATCGCCGATGCGTGCGACCGCATCGACCTCCGCTTCGTCGAGCGCGACAGCGCACCACGGCTGCAGCACGCGGTCCGGATCAACGGCGGCGACCGCGTTCCGGTCGCGATCTTCCTGGCGGAGGACTTCGAGCCCGTCTCCGTGTTCGGCGACCGGACGCTTCACCGCTACCGTGCCATCGCCGCACGATCCCTCGGCCCGTCCTGCCCGCTGCCGGGTGCCCCGCTCGACGCAGACGAGGCCGCTGCGACGCTCCAGGACTGGCTCAACGAGTTCGAACGCGTGCACCTGCTGCTGCGCCTGAGTCCTCGCCTGCGCGCCCGGCATGGCGACTGATGCCTCCGGGGAAGGAAACGGGGCCCGCGTTTCCGCGAGCCCCGCTGCCTTCTCCCCTCCGCCCTTGTCATCCGCGTGTGGAATGTCCGACGTCAGTCGACCCCATTCCTGAAGCTCGACGGATACATGGACACGACCGAGTTGAACTCGTCCTGCCGTGCCGGATCGAATCGCATGGGCGGCTCGATCGGACACGGATGCTGCACGAGGATCGTCGGATCGTGCTGGAGGAACGGTGCATCCCAGCGCGTCTTCACGACGACGGGATGCCGATCGGGGAACAGACCGCGCGGCAGTTCGCTGCCTGCCCACCAGAGGCCGCTTTCGTACCAGAACCAGGTGGTCGTGTACGGTTCGTAGTACGCCTGCGCGATCGGGTGATAGACGAACTGGTAGTGCCACCAGTCCTGCCATGGATGCTCGTGGCGCGGCAGGCCGTTCTCCTGCCATGTCACGTCCGTCCGTGTCGTGCTGCAGCCTCCGACGGCCGCAAGCAGGGCGGCGGCGGCGATTGACCTGGAAAGTGGCGGCATGCGCATGCGGTGGCTCCTTGGCGCGTCGAGTCGAGTCAATGGGCGGCCCGTCCGTTCAGATCGAGGGCCGCGGACAGGGCCCTTCGTCGAACCGCCGCCGCGCGGACTTGATGGCTGGGTGGCGCCCCGCTACGGCCGGGGACGACCGCGGGCCGGAGCAGTCCGCCGGGTCCAGCCGACCGCGACAGCTCCACCGCAACCCCGCGTCCGGAAAGCGGCGGGCGGCGATGTCCGCATGCGGGTCCGGCAGCCCGCCGCCCTATCCTGCATGCGGCGAACCGATCGTCCCGGCGGACGGTCCCGCCGCGCCCCGGGCGCCTGCATGGATCCATCCGGAATCCCCCGGCACGGGAGCGTGCCGGAGACCGCGGAGCCGACCCCCATGTCCCACGATGTCCCCACCCGGTCCTGTCTCTCCCCCGCCACCCGCGTCAGCACCTGCGCCGTGCTCGAGGCGCGCCTGCGCGACACGCTGGACCTTCACGGACAGTTCCGCGCCGCGCACTGGAATGTCCGAGGTCCCCGGTTCGCGCCGCTGCATGGTCTCTTCGAGGAGATCGCCGGCTCGCTGCTCGCGCATGCCGATGACCTGGCGGAGCGCGCCGGGGCGCTGGGGCGCATCGTGCATGCCACGGTGCGCGCCGCCGCGGCCGGAAGCGGCCTCCCGGAGCCGCCGGCCGACCTGACCGCTGAGGATGCATGGCTGGACCACCTGGCCGGGGCGCTCGCCGCACTCTCACGCAGCCTGCATGCGGACATTGCAGCAGCCGACGCCGCCCGGGATCCAGTCACCGCCGACCTGCTCACGCAGATGGCGGCGGACATCGACAAGCGGCTCTGGTTCATCGAGTCGCACCGCGCGCGGTGATCCGGAGGGGTTCCGCGGCGGCCCCTTTCCGTGCACCGCGCCAGGTGCACCCGAGCGCCGAGCGGACCGGCGCGACACGGCGCCGTCATGGCGCCGTCACGTCGCCCGATCCGACATCGGCGCGGCGAGGGCGGCCAGCAGCGCCGCATGGGCGTGGATGCCGCGCTCGAAGCAGATCCGCTCGAACTTCTCGTTGGGCGAATGCACGCGGTCGTCGTCCAGGCCGAACCCGACCAGCAGGGTCTCGATGCCGAGCAGGCGCTTCAACGACCCGACGACGGGGATCGAGCCGCCGGTCCCGATCAGCCGCGCAGGGCTTCCGTACACGGCCTCCAGCGCCCCGGACGCGGCGGCGATCCACGGCGAGTCGGAGGCGACCCGCACCGCGGCTTCCCCTCCGAAGTGTCTGAACGTCCAGCGGCAGCCGGGCGGAGTCCGCGCGTCGAGGAAGCCCAGGAGCGCCTTCTCGATGACCTTCGGATCCTGGTCCGCCACCAGTCGGCACGAGATCTTCGCACTCGCCTGTGCAGGAATAACGGTCTTGGCGCCCGCACCCGTGTATCCGCCCCACATGCCGTTCACGTCACAGGTCGGTCGGCTCCAGGTCCGTTCCAGGACACTCCGACCGCGCTCGCCCATGCCGACCGTCAGTCCCGCGCTGGCCAGGAAGGCCGCGTCGTCGAACCCCAGTGCCTCCCACTGGGCCTTCTGCCGCTCGTCCGGCTCCCGCACCTGGTCGTAGAATCCGGGGATTGCAACGCGTCGATCGGCATCGTGCAGTTCTCCCAGGATCCGCGCCAGCGCGTTGTTCGGGTTGACCACCGCGCCGCCGTACATGCCCGAGTGAAGGTCATGCGAGGGCCCGTGCAGGGTCGCTTCGATGTAGAGCAGCCCGCGGAGCATCGTCGTGATCGCCGGCGTGTCGACATCCCACATGCCGGTGTCCGAGATGATGCAGACGTCCGCCCGCAGCGCCTCCCGATGGGCCTCGAGGAACGGGCCGAGGCTGGGGCCGCCGGACTCCTCCTCACCCTCGATCAGCACCGTGACACGGGCCGGCAGCGATCCATGTTCGGCGCGCCACGCGGCCAGCGCCTCGATGAACGTCATGATCTGGCCCTTGTCGTCACAGGCGCCGCGCGCCACGATGCGCGGTCCGTGGGGCCCGTCCACGATCACCGGCTCGAACGGCGGGGATGTCCAGAGATCCAGCGGATCGGCCGGCTGGACGTCGTAATGGCCGTAGTACAGCAGGTGCGGCGCGCCGCGCGGCCCGGGATGCGTCGCCAGAACGATCGGGTGCCCGGGCGTCGGAACCGCCTCCGCCGTGAACCCGGCGGCGGCGAGCCGGGCGGCAACCCACATTGCGGCCCGCGCGGTTTCGCCGCGATAGGCCGGATCGGTGCTCACACTGGGAATGCGCAGCAGCTCGAGCAGGGCGTCGACCGAGGCGTCGAGTCCGGCATCGATCCGGGCGCGGACCGCGTCGAGCGACTGGGCATGGGAAACCGGCACGGCGGGACTCCTTCCGCGGTGGTGACAGCAGCGCCGTTCCACGGGTCGGGACCGACGCGGTGACCGGCCACGCGGTGTCCCGGAAGCCGACGGCATCCGGATCGCGCCGGTGGCAGTATCGCGGATCCGCGCCGCCGCTGCCGGCCTGCACGGCTGCGCCCGGCGATCCACGGCGTCGCACGGACCCCGTGCGCCTTACGCACGCCGCACGAGCACCGCGAGCATGAGCGCGCCGAGCAGCGCGCCGGCGACGGTCAGCACCGCGAACGAGATCCAGCGGCCGAGGATCCGCTGCGGCGGACGCAGGACGTGCAGGCGCGGCGGCTGGAGATCACGCCAGTCGCCGGCATCGTCCGCGGTGCCTTCGAGCAGGCCCTCCATCTCCGCGTAGGAACGGGGCGGGCGCTCGAGAAAGTCGCAGCCGCATCGCTCGCAGTGCTCGGCCGACGGGTGATGGACCGAGGGGCCGTCGAATCCGCAGGCGACGCAGCGTCGTCCATGCAGGGCACTCGTCCGAGCCTCGATCCGCCAGACCATGACTGCACTGTACACCGTGGTGCCGCGATGCCAAGCAGAGTTCCGCCGCCGGGCGGACCGTTCGCCGGAGGCACCGTCCGGGAAGTCTCCGCCCGCGCCGGAGCGCGGCCCGGCCGCCGTCCCGTCGCCCCGGGGTCGCCTCGGCGAGGATACCGCCCATGCGCCCCGCCACCTCGCAGGAATGGGCCGACCTTCTGACCGCTGTCGCGCGGACCGCCCCGTCCCCGGACGGTCCGCTGCACCTGGGCTCGATGGAGCCCGTCGTCCGGGCGGCCCTGCGGGCGACAGCCGCGGGGACGACCGCCCCGGACCCCACGCCGCTGCCAGGCACCGGCGAGGGAACCGAGTGGGCCGCATGGCACGCCCTCCTGTCCGGAGACGCGCCGCCCGAAGCGCTCTTCGACGCGTTCCGCCCCACGCTGCTGGCCCGTGATGACTACACCGCGATCGAGGTCTGGACCGATGCGGAGCTGTGCGTGATGCATGCGCTGTGGTTTCTCGCCCGCCGCGACGGTGATCGGCGCGCCGCGGCCCGACTGGACACCGTCCGGACATGGCACCTCGCGCACACGCAGCCGGACAACGCCACGAACCGGCCCTGGGCGCTGCACGTGTTCGCGCTGGGCGCCGAACCGGAATCGCAGCTCTATGCCCAGACGCTGCTGCACAATGCCATGGCGCTGGACGCGAGACCGACCGCGCTGGCCGGCCTGATCCTCGCCAGCAGCGCGGGAGCCATGCGTCTGTCCGTCCTGCCCTCGCCATCGTCCCGGACGTGAATCGACGGCCGGCGCCACCGGCCCATGCGCGCTCGTGCCGCAGGACCGCGGTCACATGCCCGGCGCGAGCGGCCAGATCCCGCGGAAGACGATCGTCGCCGGTCCCGTCTTCCGGACATGCCCGCTCGCCGCATCGAACGCAAGCGTGAGATCGCCTCCCGGCAGGTGCGCGCGGATCGTCGCCGCCGTGACGCCGCGCCTGAATCCGACGGCGCAGACGGCCGCGGCACCTGTTCCGCAGGCAAGCGTGATCCCGCTGCCGCGCTCCCACGTGCGCATGCGGACCTCGGCGGGTCCCGACGGCTCGACGACGTGCAGGTTGACGCGCCCCGGGAACGCCGGATCGTGCTCGACCATCGGCCCGATGCGTTCCAGCGGCACGGCGCCGACGTCGGGCACGAACAGGACCACGTGCGGATTGCCCATGGAGACCGCCTGGTCGGCGAGCGCCGGCGCATTCGGGGCCGCGGAGGCGAGGCCATCGAGCAGCGCATCGAGCCTCCGGACGAGATCCGGAAGCCGGGCGGGCATGACCGGCACGCGCGCCGGTTCGAACGCCGCCCGCCCCATGTCGACCGTCACGCGTGACACGGTACCGTCCGGCCCGGTCTCGTAGTCGAGCGCGAGTACGCCAGCGCCGGTCTCGATGGACATCGGCCGGGACCGGCTGATGCCGAGTTCATGCGCCAGCCGGCAGACGCATCGGATGCCGTTCCCGCACATCTCGGACTCGCTGCCGTCGGCATTGAACATCCGCATGCGCAGGTCCGCCGCCGTTCCGTCCGACGGAGGAAGCAGCAGGATGAGCCCGTCCGACCCGACGCCGCGGTGACGATCCGAGATCACGCGCGCCAGTGCCGCGGGATCACGGACCTCGTGGCGGAAGCCGTCGACATAGACGTAGTCATTGCCGATGCCGTGCATCTTGACGAACGGGAGGTCTCGCATGCCTGGTCTCAAGGAGAATGGCCCGAAAGCAGGAGGACATGACCGGAGATCGACACGGCAAGCAGGAGCAGGACCGCCGCCTTGATGGCACGCACGGTCCGGTCGGCGCGCCGCGCCGAGCCGCTGTCGCGCGCGGCCTCGCGGAGAAATCCCTGTCGCGCGGCGATCGATCCGTGGCGCCAGCTCCGATGGTCCGGATCGGCGCCGTTGAGCCGGGAGACGAATGCCAGCGTTTCATCGACGACGGCGACGGCCTCGGCGTGCGGGGCCTCCGACAGGGTTCCGGGGCCGAGCGACCGGGCCGCGAAGAGATCCGCCTGCCGCTCGAACCGTCGCGACACCCAGCCGAAGACCGGCAGCATCACGGCCAGTGAGAGGACCAGCGCCGCGAACGACGCGACGCGGAACTGGCCCGCCGTGAGTTCGCCCGCGGCGCGGATGCCCATCGCGGCCAGTGCGGTGGTCGCGAGCAGCGTCGCAAGCACCGCCAGCAGCAGCCACGGCAGATGCCGGTGGCGCACGTGCCCCATCTCGTGCGCCACCACCGCCCGGATCTGCTGGCGCTCCAGCAGTTCCAGGAGCGCATCGGTCAGGATCAGCCGGCGGAGTCGCGGCAGCAGCCCCATCACGGCGGCGTTGACCATCGCACCGCCGGTGTGCCACACCAGCGTGCGCCCGATGCGCACGCGGTGCCGAAGGCAGAGTCGATCGATGTCCTCGCGCAACGGGCCCGGACCCAGTGCCCGGACCGGGAGGATCCGCTCGGCCAGGAGCGGTGCGCAGGCGATCACCAGCAGAAGCGCCACGAGCGCCGACGCTTCCGAGAGCCAGCCGCAGGGTCCGGTCCGGGGAACGAGGTGCTCGGCGGTCTCGACCGCGGACACGATCAGGAGCACGGGGATGAGCGTGAACGCGGCGTGAAGCCGCACCTGGCCGAGGACGAATTCGGCACGCGACGGAATCGGGAACACCGGCTCGCCCGCGTCGAACTGCCGGATGAGGAGCGCCTCCCGGATCCGGCGCTCCAGCGGATACTCCAGCCACCACAGTCCGGCGAGTGCCGCGACCGGGACGAGCACGGCCAGGGTCTCGTCGATCGCGACCGGATTCCCGACCACGCTCCGGATCACCCCGAGCCAGTCGAAGACGAGCAGCGACATCGCGTGGAACACGACCAGCGCTGCGGGAAGCCGCCGGATGATGCGCAGCAGCGGGAGCACCGGCAGCGCCCGGCCGCGATCCAGCCGGCGGAGCGCGGCGCGGACGCACAGCGCGGCGACCAGGAGCAGCACGAGGGGCGGCGCCAGCGCCGCGATGGTCGAGTCGACGGCGCCGCCCGGAATCCCCGGCTCTCCACGCTCGAGGGAGACCAGCCGGAGATCGGCTGCGGCGAGGAGAACGGCCCCGACGATCAGGATGGATGCGAGATGGACCACGTCAGACGCGGGTTCCTGCCGTCAGCGCGGCGACGCGGCCGGCGCGCCGACGATCTCGCCGAGATCGACCATGATGCGACCCGCGCGGTACCAGTCCACGTTGAGCCGTTGCGCGTCGATGAAGGTGGCGACGAGACAGTGTGCTCCGATCGCGTCCGCGTACTGGAAGTCGCCGAACCCCGGTCCGGCATATTCCGCGTTGTCGTGCTTCTGCGCATGGAAGTGCAGGTGAAACAGGGCCGTGTACCCGGCGTCGATCATCTCCGGCGCCGCATTGAATTTCCGATCATGCTCCCGGAGCCGCGGGGGGTACTCGACGATCTCGAACCGTCCCCGGTCGTCCAGACGGATCAGGCCGCCGTACTCGGTGGTTCGATCGCGGCGGTCGCGCTCGGCGAAGTCGAAGAGGTGGTCGGTCACCGCACGCGTCTCCAGCGCCCGGCGCGCGATCAGCATCGCCATGAGGTCACCCCGGGTCAGCACGCGGACGTGATCGCGCAGCCGCTCCCGCTGGTCGGGATTCACGTTGTCGAAGTTGCTCGTGCGGCTGTGGAACCGCTGCCCGCGAAGCGATCCGGCCAGTTCATCGAAGAGTTCACCGGTCGATCGCGCCAGCAGTTCCGGCATGTGGCGGGCCGCCGCGACCACGATCGGCACGTCCCGCATCGCGAGTGCGGCCCGTTCGGCGCGGGGCAGCGCGGCGAGTGCCTCCCGCGCGGACTCCCAGAACGCCCGATGCTCCGGCTCCCGGAGCCGTCGGAGCCAGAGAATCTCCTCGCGATTGGCGGGCAGGACACCCAGCACGAGCAGCCCGGCCCGCAGGTCCAGGAGGAAGAGATCCTCCGTGCCGGCGTCGGTGTCGTCGAGCATCGCGACCAGGCGCTCCCGCTCCCCGAGCCGGTGGAGCAGTTCCCACAGTCGTGCGCGGTACGCCTGCTCACGCGCGGTCCGGTCCTGCCGGAGTTCCGCCAGGAGGACCTCCACGACCTGCGCCTCGCCGTGGATCGCCGCAAGCGCCCGCGCCTCCGGGCGCTCCCACTCGCGCGAGAAGAACCCGACCGGTTGCGCCCAGGCCAGGGCGAGGGTCGGCGTCATCTCGGCCCAGCCGCGGTCGCCGATCAGGCTGCACAGCCGTGTGCGCCCCTCCCAGGCACCCATGCCGGGGAGCGCCATCCGCAGGACCTGGCGCAGGCCGTCGGGATCGGCGGCCTCCAGGCGGACGAACGCCGCCTCCCGCACATCGGACGTGTACCCGGGCGCCACCAGCAGGCGCCGAAGCGACGCCAGGTAGCCAGCATCCACCCCGTCCACCACATCCTGCGTCCGCATCGCGGCCAGGTGTCTCGATGGAGTCTCCGACGAGAGATTCAGGACGGCGACCGGATCCTCGATCGGCCGACTGCTCTCGCATCCCGGAACCGCCGCGAGAGCCGCCAGCAGGCCGCCGCAGAGCGCAGCACGCCGTCTCCAGGGGTGGTGAATGCATGACGCACGAAGGTGCCGGGGCATGGGGCGGAGTCTATCCGCGCGGCGCGGCGGGAAATCCTGGTGCACCCGGACGTCGCGGATAGGATGTTGGCCGCCCCATGGACGACACGGCCAGAGACTCGAACGGATCAGGCTCGGACCGAGGCGCAGACCGGCACCGCGCCCGGCCGGCCGGGCGCATCAGCACCGCACGGCCGCGTGCGGCCGTTCCGACCGCAGGCGGCTCCACGGTCGCGGGCCCCGCCCGGCTCGCGGTCGCAACGGGCGGCAGCGCGGGCCTCGCGGCGCGCGTGGAGGCCGTCCTCGAACTGGTCCGTCCGGCGATCCGTGACGATGGCGGCGATGTCGAACTTGTGGAGATCTGCGCCGATGGCGCCGTCATCGTCCGGTTTCTCGGGGCATGCGTGCGATGTCCGTCCAGTGACCAGACCCTCCGGAACGGCATCGAGCGGCAGCTCCGAGAGCGGATTCCCGAGGTCAGTTCGGTCCGCGCCGCCGTCGACTGAGGCTCAGCCGCGCTGTCCCGTCCCGGGTCGATCGCCCCACGATTCCGCCACGAGGCCCGTCCAACGGACTGTCCGGACGGTCTTCCGGAAGGGGCGTCGGTCGGGTACTCTGGCGCCCTGATGAGGCTGCACTTCGGAAAGGCAGCGGACACACGAAAGGGCAGGAGGTCCGATCATGCTGGTGATCACGCGCCGCGAGGGTGAGGAGGTCGTGATCGGCGATCCCGCGAATCCGATCGGCGTCGTCCGCATCGCATCGATCAAGGGTGATCGCGTGCGCCTCGCGCTGTCGTTCCCGCGGGATGTCGACGTGCATCGCCGCGAGGTCGCCGACCAGATCATGTCGCAGAAGCCCGCGGTGGTCGGATCGATCCGGCCCTCGGCGAACGGCTGACCGGCCGGCGCGCGACGAGCGCGGCCCGGACCACCACGACGCGGCGCACGCGGCTCCGCGCCTGTTCGAACCAGGGAATGGCCGTCGCATCGGTCAGGATGCGCCGGCGCTCTGTCCGTCCGGGTTCGCGATCCTGCGTTCCCGGATGCTGTGCACCGCGCGCGATCGCTCCGTCATCGCTGCGGTGCTCGAGTCATGCCGTGCCGTCCCTGGCACCGGCGCGAGGCATGCAGGGCGCGATCGATGACGCCATCGATCCCGTCCCGGCACGCCACCTTCGTCCGCCATCCGTGGCAGCCGCGCCGAGGCGCGGCGGAACGGCGCGCTTCCGTGCGCGCCGCGATAGAGGCTGCCGATCACACGGCGTCCCTGCCGGTGTCGGACCCATCGCCTTCTGCGATCCATGCGGAAGGCGATCATGTGCCGTGCGTCCCCCGCTGCATCGTCGCCCTGGCCCGCGCCAGGACGTCCCGATACTGCGTCATCCGTGCATCGCGGTAGGCGGTCCAGGTCGCGCGGTCCCAGATCTCCAGGTGATCGCGTACCCCGAGGACCGAAACGAGCGACTCCAGCTTCGCCATCCGCGCGAGGCGCTCGGGAAGCCGGATGCGCCCCTGCGAATCCACACCGACGGGTGCCGCCTGGGAGAAGAAGAGCTCCTCGAACTCCGCCCACTCCTCGCTGCGCAGAAACCCGGGCAGGCCACTTCCGTCCCCCTGGCCGGACACCATCCGCGCGAAGGGTCGCTCCGGCCAGAGCCAGACCGCGCCGTTCGCACCGAGGACCGCGTAGAACCCCTCGCCATCCTGCTCCGGATCGAGCCGTGCCCGGATGTCCGCCGGCAGCGAAAGCCGCTGCTTCTCGTCCATCGCATGGTCGTACTCGCCGGTGAACAGCACGCATCGGTTCCTCGGTCATGCCCGAGTGCCAGCATACCCAAATTGAGCCACTTTGTGCCACTTTCCTCCACTTTCCTCCACTTCGCCTCCGGCCGCGGTCCGAGATCGGCCCCGGAAATCTCATAACTCTGTGACTAACAACGACTTCGATATACTCCGCCTTGACTTGCCCCGGCATCGGCGCACCCTCTCCGCCACACAGAGTTCTCCCCAGGTTCTTCACATGAGGTGCAGCCCGGGCGAGTTCCACCGAGGTTGAGGAAGGGACATCGCGATGTCACAGGATGGCCACCCGCTGAACGCGGAGGATGTCGTTCATGCGCTGCGACGGATCCCCTGCGGGCTCTTCGTGATGACGGCGGCCTTCGAGGGAAACCGCGCCGGCGTGCTGACACGATGGGTTCAGCCGTGTGCATCCGACCCGCCGCTGATCATGGTGGCGATTCCGACCGGCCTCGCGATCGAGCCGCTGATCCGGGACAGCCGCATCTTCGCGCTCGCGCAGATCTCGGACGGCGAGCGTCTGCTCCGGCGGCGCTTCGAGACGCCGAGCGAACGCGGTGACGATCCCTTCGTCACCCTCCCCCACTGCACGACACCCGGCGGCGCCCCGGTTCCGGATCGCGTGCACGCCTGGTTCGAGTGCGAACTGATCCGCCACGTCGACCTCGACGCGGATCATCGGCTCTTCGTCGGGCGGATCGTCCGGGCGCGCCACACCGGGAACGGCATGCTCCCCGCCATCGAGTACAACGGCTGCCGCGCGGTCCCCGTTGAGAGCCGGGCCAACGACTCACCGGCCGCATGACTCGAGCAGCTCGCGCACGTGCGCGAGGATCGCGGCGTCGAAGCGCGACTCCGAGAACCGTTCCGCCCGGGCACGACATGCCGCCGTCGTCGGCGTCGACTGCAGACATCGACCCATCGCGGCCGCGAGCGAATCCACCGTCTGCTGATCGAAGAGAAGCCCGCTCGATCCGTCCTCGACGATGTCACGCGAGCCGCCTTCCGCGTTCGCGATGACCGGACATCCGCAGGCCATCGCTTCGACCGCGATGATGCCGAAGTCCTCCACCTGCGGGAAGAGCAGCGCCCGGGCCCGTCGATAGACGTCGCGCAGGGCATCATCCGGGACACGCCCGAGGAACGTGACCGTCGGGCCCGCCATCCGTTCCAGATGACGGCGCTGCGAACCGTCGCCGACGACGAGGAGTCGCTCGCGCCGGGCGCCGGCCGCCGCGACGGCCAGATCGACGCGCTTGTAGGGCTCCAGCGCAGACACGACCAGCCAGAAGTCCTCCGGCGCGCGGCCGTCCGGTGTGAAGAAGGATGTCCGGACCGGCGGATGGACGACGTCCGCATCCCGCCCGAAGGCCGCCCGGATCCGGTCCCGCGTGTGCGTGCTGTTGGCCAGGAAGCGCGTCACGCGATCGGCGGTGCGCCGATCCCAGCGGCGGAACCACGGCCCCATCGCGGCGAGCCCGATGGTGCGGAGGCGGCCGCCATCGCCGCCCGCATATGCCTCCCGCTGCCCCCAGAAGTAGCGCGCGGGCGTGTGGCAGTAGCAGAGGTGCGGAACACCATCCGGCGGCCGGATGGACTTCATGACGGCGGAACTGGTGGAGAGCAGCAGGTCACAGGGCGCCACCTCCAGGCGCCCGACCGCCCATGGCATGAGCGGGATCATGTGGCGACGCCAGCGATCGCGCGCCCCGGGGATGACCTGCAGCGGCGACACCACGACCCGGCAGGCATCGATCGCGGGCGTCAGCGCCCGTCGCTCATCACGCACCAGCGTGTAGAGGTCGGTCGGCCCGAACAGGCGCGCACACCGATCGAGCACCTGTTCACCGCCGCGCAGCCCGACCAGCCAGTCATGCGCCAGCGCGATCCGGGGCCGCACCGGGACCCCTGCCGCCGCGGTACCGCTGAGGCTGCTGTCTTCACCGGTGGACCGCGTGCCCACCGCCCCGTCGCCGATCGTCTCTATCATCGCTGCATGAGCCGTTCCGCCGCGCACTTCGCGACCGCCGGTCGTCGTCGGATCACCGCCGCGAATCGTCATGGCCTCGATTATGCCGCCGAAGCGTCCGCCTTTCCCGTGGTTCCGGGCGGGATCGTCGATGTGCACACCCACGTCAACGGCGTCGACGCAGCGCGGATCTTCCGCAGGGTCTGCGACCTCTACGGGATCACACACGTCTGTTCCATGACCCGCCTGGAGGATGCGCCGCAGGTGACCGCCGCGATGGAGGGCCGGCTGACGCTGATCGCGGTCCCGGATTACTGGCGGACCGACGACCGTTCGTACCACCTCGGACCCGGCTTCCTTCCCAGGATCGAAGCGTATGCCGCGCTCGGCGCCCCGCTGGTGAAGTTCTGGGTGGCACCGCGCGCGCGCGACCTGGCGCGCGACGCCGGCGATCCTGACCTCGCCCGGCTCGACGCACCCTCCCGGCTCGAGGCGATGCGGCTCGGCGCCGCGCTGGGGATGGGCTTCATGGTGCACGTCGGCGATCCCGACACCTGGTTCCGGACGCGCTACGCGGACCCCACGCTCTACGGCACCAAGGCGGACCAGTACCTCCCGCTCCGCCGCGTCCTCGATCGCTTCGAGGGTCCATGGATCGCCGCCCATCTGGGCGGATGGCCCGAGGATCTCCACTTTCTCTCCGGCCTGCTGGATGCACATCCCAACCTCGCACTCGATTCCAGCGCCACCAAGTGGATGGTGCGCGAGCTGAGTCGCCATGACCGATCTGCGCTGATCGACTTCCTGACCCGCTACCGCGGGCGCATCCTCTTCGGCTCGGACATCGTCACCACCGACGAGCACCTGAGCTCCGCCGCAGACGAGACCGTGATGACCGCCAAGGCAGGCGCGCCGGAGGAAGCCTTCGACCTCTACGCAAGCCGCTACTGGGCTCTGCGGACACTCTTCGAGACCGACTGGTCCGGCGCGTCACCCATCGCCGACCCCGACCTGGCGATGGAGGATCCGGACCGCTTCACGCCGGACGATGCGCCGCCGCTTCAGGGCAAGGCGCTCCCCGCGGATCTCCTGCGTGCGCTCTACGGCGACGCGGCACGGGCATGGATGGCATCGATCCGGGCCGGCTGTCCCGCATCGCAGGACACGACACCTCGAAACGCGCCGCGCGCGGTCACGTGAGCCCGGTCGCTCCTGTTCAGGGCGGGTCGGCCGCCAGCCCGGAGTGCACCTCCACGCGGGAATCCGCATAGCAGCGCACGATACGCCCGTCCGGAAGCGCACATGCGAACAGGACGGCATCCGTCCAGTCCAGCGTGTCCAGGCGCGCCTCACCATGCGAGTCCAGCCGGGACTCGACCGTGAGGCCGGTCGTGGAACCGGGCCACTCGGAAGACACATAGAACGCGATCGGCCGCTCTGCATACGGCGCGAGCGCATCGAGCGAGTCCGGCAGTCGATCGCCGTTCCGCTGCGCGAACGCGTGCACGAGGACGGCGAGCGTCCGCATGTTCGTCATGCACTGGCGCACCGCGCGATCCTCGGGCGACAGCCGGATGACCGTCGTCGCCGCCGGCGGGATCGCATGGAAGAGCGCGGGATCGAGGGTCCCGGGATCGGGGTAGTCGCACACGGTGACGGCGCGCAGAAGCACGATCGGCGCGCCGGCTTCGTCTGCGGGCAGCACTGGAAACCACGACTCGGTCCGAAGGACACGGCCGGTCTGCGCGTCGATCTCCGCCAGGACCGGCCGCCCATGCTCGTCCGTGCCGCTCAGGACACGGATACGCCGACCATCTCGGATCACGGTGGAATCGCGGACCGATCTCCGGTCACGGCCGGCACGCAGCCTCAGCACGTCCAGGTTCTCGTGGACCCGCGTCCGGGCGAGCATCATCGGTCTCATGAGCGTTGCGTCGATCCCGGACAGCTCGACTGTTCCGCTGTCGGCATCGAAGGTCGCGATCTGCCGGTCACGGGCGTCGTAGATCTCCGTGACGCCGCCCGTTTCGAACCGGGAGCCAAGCCCGGCGCGCGAGATGAACCTCCAGGCCGGAAACATCCCGGCGAACGTCCTGTCCGGATCCTGCCCCGTCCCGTCATCGATGATCTGGGTGATGACGATCGCCTCCACGTCCTGCAGCGCGCCCACCGCGGTCTCCAGGAGAGCGGCCGCAGCCGCGACGCGCGGCATGCGGGCCGGAACCAGGATCGCTGCCAGCGCGATCAGCGCGGCTGACGCCACCAGTGGCAGGAGGCGTCGACGCCGCCCGCGCCGCCCACCCGGTGCATCGGCGGCCGCTCGCCGAGGCGCCGTACCCGCCGTCGAGGCCGTCCCGGGCAGGCACCGGTCGCGCAGCGCCGGGGGTGTCTCCGGGCGCACGAGCCGCAGGAGGTCGATCCATCCCCCGCCATGCATGGGGTGCGCCGGTTCCGATCGTCGCGTCTTCATCTCGATTCTCCCTGTGAGTCCGGGTCCGCGCCGACGCGCTCCCGCAGGAGGACGATGGCGCGGTGGACGCGCCATCGCGCCAGTGCAACCGGGATTCCAAGAACGCGGGCAAGTGCACGATGGGGAAGGTCGCTCCAGACACGGAGCATCAGCGCTTCCCGATACGGTCCCGGAAGGTCGGCCACCGCCGCCCCCAGCATGGCCGCCAGTTCCGCATCCATCGCGGCGTCGCCGGGCCTGACGTCGACCACGTCGTCCTGTCCGACCCGCCCGCGCAGCCGGTCCGTCCGGCGCACCGCGCGGCGCCAGAGCCGATACCGGTTCCGCGCGATCCGGAACAGCCATGCCCTGGGCTCACGGACGTCGACGCGCTCGACCGATCGCCAGTACTCGGCGAAGGTCTCCTGCGTCAGGTCGGCCGCGCTGTCGCCGGAACCCGTCAGCCACCAGAGCCAGGCGTGCACAGCGCGCCACGTCTCGTCGACGAATGCCACCCGCGCGTCGTGGGCGTGACCGGGGCAGCCCCGCGCGGCAGGCGGCGACGGGCTCCCGTGGTCCGACCGGGGGCACGCCGCCTCCGGATGCCGGGAGCGGGCGGGCGGATCGTCCTCGGGCGCCCCGAGTACCCCTGCGGATGTTGGTTCGTTCGGCATGCTGTTCCGATCCGGGGGCACATCGGTCCCGGTACCAGACGTACCACACGGTCGCGGTGCGTTGGCGCATTCCGAAGAAATCCGTGATCCGGCACGGCGCGGATGCATCGCCTGCGACGCCGCACCCCGCGCCTGCCCGTCGTTGCGCGGACGCGGACATCCGTCGCAATGGCCGGCGCGGCGTCATGCCACCGTCGGAAGACCGCGCTGTCAGGCGAAGTGCCCGGCCGGGCGGGCGCTTTCCACGTATCGCTGGAGATGCAGGCCCGGGCACGCGGTCGCCGAAGGCCACTCCCGGTGGGTCCGGACCTGCCGCTGCGGGATCCGGTACGCGCGGGCAAGCGACGACACGGTGTGCCGGAGCCCGGCGAGCTGCGCCTCGGACGGACGCTGCTGCTCGAAGTTCCCCATGAGCATGATGCCCACGTTGCCCGGGTTGTAGTTCTTCACATGCGCGCCCTGGTACCGCAGCGATCGACCCTCCCAGACGACACCACGGCGATCCACGATGAAGTGGTACCCGATGTCGCCCCAGCGATGCGACGCATCGAGGACGTGGTATCGCCGGTGTCGCTCCAGGATCTCCCTCGATCCGGCCTCGGACTCCGCGTGACAGAGCAGCGCGTCGTGGTGGATCGTGATGTGGCTGATCGCGCCGAGCGGCAGGAGCCGATCGGCGACCGGTGTCCCGAGCGCCCACGCGGTGCGCGGCATCGCGCCCGGCACCGGCGGGACGGTCGACGGCCCCGGCGGCGCCGGCGCCGGACTCCAGGAGCCGGACGTCGCCACGGTCCCGGCGCCGGTACCTCCGCGCGCCGCCGTGGAATCCCACGCCGGCGAGGGCAGAGATCGACCGGGACCGCGGGTCGTGGCACATCCGCCCAGCAGCAGCACGCCGAGTCCGGCCCGGATGAACGCGCGTCGCGATGCGGGGACGTCGGCCTGCGCACGCGCTGCATGCGGATCGGGCGAGGTCGGTCGCCCCGCGGCCGGGGCGGCGGTGTCCGGATACATGGGCTGATCGGTGGGCATGGATCGTCCTGGCAAGGTCGTCATACGGCGTCCGGGCCTGGATGCAGCCGTCGTACGACCGCCCGTGCGGAGCGTACCTCGGCCACGTCGGCCCGTCCTTCCTGTATCGACCGGGAACCGCCGAGGACTCGACTCGAGATCCCGGCCGGCGGCACATGGCCATACCGACTGCCCACGCCCGGTGCCGCGGCCGCCCGCGCACGGGCCCGGCGCGGGACACCGTCGGATCCCGCCGGCCGGTGCCGGCGGGATCCGACGGGTGCGCGCGTCGGATTACCGGCCGCCGCCTGTGGCGGCGCCGGCGGGCGTCCCGGCTTCCGCGGCCTTCTCGTCCAGCAGGACGGCCTTCCGCGAGAGCTTGATCCGACCGCTGTCGTCCACGTTGATGACCTTCACGCGGAGCACGTCACCGACCTTCACCACGTCTTCCACCGCGCGGACATAGCCCTCGGCGAGTTCGGAGATGTGGCACATGCCGTCGGTTCCCGACGCGATCTCGATGAAGCAGCCGAACTCCCGGGTGGAGACGACCTTGCCCTCGTAGACGGCCCCGACACGGACCTCGGCGCCGATCGCCTCGACCTCCGCCTTGGCCCGCTCGCCGGCGGCCTTGTCGACCGCCGCGATGAGAACCCGGCCGTCGTCGTCCACATCGACCGTGGCGCCGGTGCGCTCCTGGATGGCGCGGATCGTCTTGCCGCCCGGTCCGATGAGCTTCCCGATCTTCTCCGGGTCGATGAAGACCGTGATGATGCGGGGCGCGAACGGACTGATCTCGGGCCTCGGCGCCGGAAGCACCTTCTCCATCTCGGCGATGAGGAAGAGACGGCCTTCCTTCGCCTGCGCGAAGATGCGTTCGATCTCGTCGAACCACAGGCCGCGGGCCTTGAGATCGAGCTGGATCCCGGTGATGCCGTCGCGGGTCCCGGAGACCTTGAAGTCCATGTCGCCGAAGAAGTCCTCCTCGCCGAGGATGTCCGTCACATGCACGACGCGCCCGGTATCGTCGGAGAACCGTCCGACGGAGATGCCGGCGCAGATCGCCTTGATCGGCACACCCGCGTCCATCATGGCGAGGCATCCGCCGCAGACGGACGCCATCGAGGACGAGCCGTTGGACTCCGTGATGTCGCTGACGACACGGATCGTGTACGGGAACTCCTCGACATCCGGGAGAATGCCCAGCAGCGAGCGCTCGGCGAGTGCGCCGTGACCGATCTCGCGCCGGCCGGGCCCCATGATCCGGCCCGCTTCGCCGACGCAGAACGGCGGGAAGTTGTAGTGCAGGTAGAACTTCTTCGCGTACTCGGCGACCAGGCCGTCGACGATCTGTTCATCCCGCGTGGTGCCGAGGGTGCACGTCGCGACCGACTGCGTTTCGCCGCGCTGGAAGAGGGCGGAGCCGTGCGTCCGCGCCAGGAGGCCGACCCGCTGGCGAAGCGGCCGGATGTCACGGCTTCCGCGGCCGTCGGCGCGGGTGCCGGACTCGATGATCAGGCGGCGCGTGATCTTCTTCTCGAGTGTCCGGAACGCTTCCTTCGCCGCGGCGGCGCGCTGCTCCGCCGCACGGTACTCGCCGTACGGGGCGTTCTCCGGCAGCGGGAAGTGCTTCGCGAGCATCTCGGTGCGGATCTCCTCGACCCGCGCCAGCCGTTCCTTCTTGCCGCCGATGCGGCGGGCCTCGGTCAGCGGTGCCTCCGCCGCCGCGCGGACGGTCTCGACCACCTCCTGGGGCGGCAGCGAGAGCTGACCCATCCGCTTCTCGGCTGGTGCCCCGAAGAGACGCGCCAGTTCACGCTGCATCTCGAGCAGCGGCCTGATGCCCTCCTCGTAGGCGAAGCGGATCGCGGCGAGCACGTCGGCATCCGGCACCTCCGCCGCCCCGACCTCGATCATGTTGACGCCGTCCTCGTGGCCGGCCACCACGAGATCGAGATCCGAGAATTCGAGCTGCGCCTGCGTGGGGAAAAGCACCAGGCGCTCACCCTCGTTCGTCACGATCCTGCCGACCCGGACGGTCGCCAGCGGTCCCTCGAACGGAAGGTCGGTCAGGAATACCGCGGTCGCGGCGCCGAGGCACGCGAGAATGTCGGTGTCGTTCTGGCCGTCATGGCTCATCACGAACGCCTGGAGCTGCACCTCGTCGATGAAGCCGTCCGGAAAGAGCGGACGGATCGGACGATCCATGTTCCGCATCGTGAGGATTTCCTTCTCCGTCGGTGCGCCTTCACGTTTGCGGAAGCCCCCGGGGAACTTGCCGGCGGCCGGCATGCGCTCCCGGTAGTCGCACTGGAGCGGGAAGAAATCCAGGCCCGGCCGCGGGTTGGCGCGCACGGCGGTGCAGAGAACGGATGACTCGGCGTAGCTGACGAGGACGGCGGCGTTCGCGAGACGGGCGATCTCGCCGGTCTCCATGCGCAGCGTCCGTCCGGCGATCTGCCGTTCGACGATGACTGGTCCCATGGGGGGTGATCCTTTGCCTGTTGAAGCAGGAGATGGAGCGCACTGTCGCGGCCGCCGACCTCATTCCGGACGGACGGTACCCGCGGGCGCTCGTGGAAAACCCACGGCGTCCGGCATCGTGAGGCAGAAGGCGGGGCGCAGGCCGATCTGGACGTGACTGGGCGTGCATCCCGCCCACTGCCGCCCGGGCCGGCGGCCGCAGGCGAGAACGTTACTTGCGCAGACCCAGCCGCTTGATCAGCGCCTGGTAGCGGGGCTCATCGGTCCGTGCGATGTATCGAAGCAGCCGGTTGCGCTGGCCGACGAGCATGATGAGGCCGCGCCGCGACGCGTAGTCGTGCTTGTGGCCTCGAATGTGATCGGTCAGGGAGGTGATGCGCTCCGTCAGACGGGCGATCTGGACCTCCGGCGAGCCGGTGTCGTTCGGATGCCGCGCGTGCTCGGCCGCGGCCGAGGCGGTGCGCGGGGCGGGTGAAAGTGTGGCCGTCATGGGTGCCTGATCCTGAAAATCGTTCGTCCTGTCTTGAATCAGGCAGTGTACTGGAACCGGTCGCGGCCGTCCATGCGGCCCGGCCAGAGGCCCGGCCGGAAGCCCGGCCGAGGCGTTCCGCCCCTCTCCGTCCGACCGCATCGCCACAGGCCCGGACCGACGCGGCATCATGCGATGATCTGCGCAGGATCGCCCCCATGCCGCCGGACCCCGTTCCCACCACCATCGTCCTCCTCTCCGGCGGCCTGGACTCCGCCGTCACGCTGGCCATCGCGCGCGCCACGGGAGACCGCTGCCTCGCGCTCAGTTTCGACTACGGCCAGCGTCACCGGATCGAACTGGAGGCGGCGGCACGGGTCGCGCGCGCCCTCGGAGCGCACGAGCACCGGACCGTCCGGATCGACCTCCGCGCGTTCGGGGGCTCGGCCCTGACCGACGAGATCACGGTCCCGCGCGACCGCCCGGCGCACGCCATGGCGGCCGGGATCCCCGTCACCTACGTGCCCGCGCGGAACACGATCTTCCTCTCCTTCGCGCTGGCCTGGGCGGAGGTGACCGGCGCCGCCCGGATCGCCATCGGCGTGAACGCGGTCGACTTCTCCGGCTACCCGGATTGCCGGCCCGCGTTCATCGAGGCGTTCGAACGGGTCGCGAACCTCGGGACGAGGCTGGGCCAGGAGGACGGCAGGTCGACGTCCGCGCCGCCGCGTATCGCCATCGAGGCGCCGCTGATCCACCTGTCCAAGGCCGCCATCATCCAGCGCGGCCTCTCGCTGGGCGTCGACTTCGGTCTGACGATCTCCTGCTACGACCCTGGCGCCGGCGGACGACCGTGCGGCCATTGCGACGCCTGCATCCTGCGCGCCGCCGGCTTCGCCGCGGCGGGTGCCGTGGACCCGGCGACCCGATGAGCCGCCGGGGTGAAAGCCTGCCTGCCGGAGACGCCTCCGCCTGGCGGGATCACCCGGCGGTCGAGACCGCCTGGGGTGGGCGCGCCAGGACGTCCGCGACCGTGCGGTCGCTCCGGTCGGTGTCGGCCGGGACGATCTCGGCGAAGCGCGCCGTGAAGTGGCGGAGCACGGACGGGGCCTCGACGATCCGCAGTCCGCGCAGGCCGGACGCCCGACGGTGCAGTTCGGCGCACGCTTCCGCGACATAGTCCATGTGACTCTGCGTGTACACGCGGCGCGGAATGGCCAGCCGCACCAGTTCCAGCGGCGGGTCCGGCCGTCCTTCGCCGCCGAACATGAGACTGCCGATCTCCACCGCCCGGATGCCGGCCGTCCGATAGAGGCCGCACACGACGGCCTGTCCCGGAAAGCGGCTCGCGGGGATGTGCGGACAGAACCGCGCCGCGTCCAGGTAGATCGCGTGCCCGCCCGGCGGCTGCACGATCCCGATCCCGGACCGCATGAGCTGTTCGCCCAGGTACTCGACGCTCCGGATCCGGTAGGCCAGGTAGTCCTCTTCCACGACCTCGCGGAAGCCCTGGGCCATCGCCTCGAGATCGCGGCCGGAAACGCCGCCGTACGTGAGATAGCCCTCGGTCAGAATGAGCAGGTTGCCGGCGCGACCGAAGAGCGCGTCGTCGCGCAGCAGCAGCACGCCGCCGATGTTGACCAGCCCGTCCTTCTTCGCGGAGATCGTCGCGCCGTCCGCCAGGTCGAACATCTCCCGGACGATCGCGCGGATCGGGCGATCACGCTGGCCGGGTTCGCGGGTCCGGATGAACCACGCGTTCTCGGCAAAACGGCACGCGTCGAGCATGAGCGGAAGCCCGTACTCGTCGCAGACCGCGCGCACGGCCCGCAGGTTCTCCAGGCTGACCGGCTGGCCGCCCGCGGAGTTGTTGGTCACCGTCACCATGACCGCGGGAATCCGCGCCGGCCCGATGGTCCGGATCAGGTGCCGCAGGGCCTCGATGTCCATGTTGCCCTTGAAGGGATGCAGGACCGACGGGCAGCGCGCCTCGGCGACCGGAAGGTCCACCGCCTCCGCACCGCTGTGTTCGATGTTGGCGCGCGTCGTATCGAAATGGGCGTTGTTCGGAACGACCTTGCCCGGACCACCGATGAGTTCGAACAGGATGCGCTCGCTCGCCCGTCCCTGGTGCGTCGGCAGGACATGGCGGAAGCCCGTGAGTTCCTGGAGCGTCCGCTCGAATCGCCGGAACGATGCGGCGCCGGCATAGGACTCGTCCGCGCGCATGATGCCCGCCCACTGCTCGCTGCTCATCGCCCCGGTTCCGGAGTCCGTGAGCAGGTCGATGAGGACGTCCTCTGCGTCGATCAGGAACGGATTGAATCCCGCGCGCTGCAGGATCTCCTCCCGCTCTCCCGCGCTGGTCAGGCGGATCGGCTCGACCGACCTGATCCTGAACGGCTCGATCATCGTGCGCACGGCCGCGCTCCTTTCATCACGGGTGCCGGACCGGGACCCGGTCCGTGTCCGATCGCCGGGTCGACATCGCCGGCGCCGGGCCGTCACCGGCCTGTTCCCCGGCGCGCCACCGCAGAACCGTGTCGCCCTGCTCCGGTTCGAACCGCGCCTGGAAGAACCGCAGTCGGCGCGGCTCATAGGTGAACCGCAGGCCCGTGATGAGATCCCGGTTCTCGTACAGGTCGATCACGGATTCCGCGACGACGTCCATGTGCGCCTGCGTGTACACCCGCCGCGGGATCGTCAGCCGCACCAGTTCCAGCGCGGGGTAGAGGTTCTCGCCCGTCGTGCTGTCCCGTCCCGCCGAGACCGCGCCGCGTTCCATCGCCCGGACACCGGAATCGATGTAGATCGCGGCCGCAAGCGCCTGCGCCGGGAGTGCCTCGCGGCGGACGTGCGGCAGGAACTCCGAGGCGACCAGGAAGACGCCGTGTCCCCCCACCGGTCGGACGATCGGCACCCGCGCCTCGAGCAGCCGGTCCGCCAGGTACGCCACCTGTCCCACGCGCGCATGGATGTACTCGGGCTGCACCATTTCATTGATGCCGACCGCCATGGCTTCCAGGTCACGGCCGGCCAGCCCGCCGTACGTGTGCAGACCTTCGTAGACGACGCAGAGATTGCGGGCCTCTTCCGCCAGGTCATCGTCGTTCAGCAGCAGCATGCCGCCGATGTTCACCAGGCAGTCCTTCTTGGCCGAGATGGTCGCCCCGTCGGCATGCCGGCAGATCTCGCGCAGGATCCGGGCGATCGACCAGTGCGCGTATCCCGGCTCGCGCTCCCGGATGAACCATGCGTTCTCCACCGCACGCGTGGCATCGAGGAAGACGCGGATCCCGTGGGCATGGCAGAGTGCACAGGCTTCGCGGATGTTCTCGAGACTGCACGGCTGGCCGCCGGCCATGTTGACGCAGGTTTCCAGCGAGAGATACGCCACCCGGTCGGCGCCGGCCTCCCGGATCAGCCGCTCCAGTTTCGCAAGGTCGACGTTGCCCTTGAACGGATGCAGGCTGGCGGGATCATGCGCCTCGTCCACGATGACGTCCACGAACCGGCCGCCGGCCAGTTCCTGGTGATGCTTGGTCGTCGTGAAATACATGTTGCCCGGAACCAGCATGCCCGGGCGGATGCAGATCTGGCTGAGCAGGTGTTCCGCGCCGCGCCCCTGGTGCGTCGGGACCAGGTGGCGGAAGCCGTAGGCGTTCCGGGCGGCCTCCTCCAGCCGGTAGAAGTTGGCGCTCCCGGCATACGCCTCGTCACCGAGCATCATCGCCGCCCACTGCCGGTCGCTCATCGCGTTCGTGCCGGAGTCGGTCAGCAGGTCGATGTACACGTCCTCGCTCCGCAGGAGGAACGTGTTGTAACCCGCGGCCCGGATGGCCTGCTCACGGTCCGACCGGGTGGTCATGCGGAGCGGCTCCACCATCTTGATCTTCCAGGGTTCGGCCCAGGATCGTCGCCCTCTGTCCGTCATCGTCGTGCTTCTCCCTGGCAGCAGTCCGTCGCGGTGCCGCGACCCGGACCGTCATCGTGCAGCAGCGCGTGCACGAGTACGGCGGGGTCGATTCCCTGTTCTGCCGCGATGTCGCGGATACGCCGATCCGCACTGCAGCAGGTATCGAGTCCGAATCGCGCCAGCCGCGGACGGACCGAGGGCCGGAAGGCGACGAGGTCATGGACCGTCGCGTCGGGGCCCGGCCGCACCACCGTCGGCGACGAGGGGTGCAGGCCGACGGCGCCCGCCGCGACCGGCGCCGGAACCGACCTGGCACACAGGACGCGCGCCATGCTCGCGCCCCACCACGCCAGGCCCGCGAACTCGAGCACGGCACTCAGCGGGATGAGATCGAAGGCCCGCGCGTTCCAGTCGGTCAGGACCTGCAGCACGACACGCAGCGCACACCCCGCGTTCACGAGTACGAATGCGCCCCGGAGCGACGACAGGCGTGCCGGATCCCAGCCGCGGATCGACGGCACCACCCGTGCCGCCACCCCGAGGATCATCAGGGAGACGAAGCCCACCGTGATCGCATGCCGCGCCGCGCCCGCCCAGGCATGGCTGAACGGTGCACCGTGCACGCGCTGGTACACGGGGAAGAGCAGCAGCATCGCCATGGAGATGGCGAACCACAGCCAGGCGGCCCGGATGAACTTCCCGCTTCGATCCCGGCGCGGGAACCCCTGCCAGGGCTTCCAGGGAAGGACGATGAGCGCGGCGCCGGTCACGATGAGCGCCCACGCCGGAAGCAGACCCGCGAAGAGCGCATGACTGCCGGAGAGTCGACCCGCCGCCGGCAGCACCGCCGACGCAAGCACGCCGAGCATGAGCAGTCCGAGCGCCGTCCATCCGCGTGCGGCAGGAATCGGCCGCAGGCCGAACATGCCGGGCATGATGCGGAGCGAGACCCCGAGGATCATGAACAGCGCCATGCCGTGCACCTGCATGGTCCGCAGCGAGCCCTGCCAGGTCGCGACGAGATCGACGAGCGCCTCGGGCGACGCCGCCGTCATCGCACGCAGTGCATGCACAGGCCCCGCGACCGCCTGGATCAGGAACCAGACCAGCGCCATCGCGATGAACCCGTCGGCCGGGACCGGTCGCCGGCGCGCCGCCCGATATGTCGCCGCAAGCACGCCCAGGAACAGCACCCCGCCGATCACCTGGAGCACGCCGCCGGACACGACCGCGGCCACCGCGAGGTCGGACCGTTCCGCGGCCCACTGTCCGCCGGCCACGCACGCGAGCCCGAGCAGCGTCAGCGGCAGCACCGCCCAGGCGACGTGCGGCATCGACAGCCGGGTCCCCCACATCCGGGGGAACGCCTGGAGCGCGAAGCCCATGATGAACAGGCCGATCCAGCCTGAGACCTGGATGTGGCCGTGGGCGTTGACGTCATGAAGGCGGGGTGCGGTCATCGAGCCGGCCCCGGCGATCTGCCGCAGGAGCAGCCAGCCCCAGAGCGCGCCGCCGGTCAGCCCGAGCACGATCGCCGCCAGGAAGAAGCGACGCGCCACGGGCGGTTCCGCGACGCCGACCGCCGGATGCATCGGAAGCGCGACATCGCTTGCGTGCGTGGATGGACAGGCCGGGTGTCTGGTGATCACGGTGCTCAATGCCTCCGGCATCGGGGGGAGGGAACGGGCCGGCCCCGCCCCGAGCGGCGGCCGAGCCCCGAGTATTCTGGATAAGATTATCGTCTATCGTGCACCGCGGCATCCCTCGCGCCGGAGCGCCGCGGCGCTCCCCGGGCGGACGGACCCGGCGGATCCGGAGGAAACCGCGGGTTTTCTGCCTGTCTGCGGGATCCCGCGACCATCTCCGCCCCCGGGACCGAATACGGCGGGATTCCCCCGCCCGCGCCCTGACGTCCGGCGCCGGCCGGCTCTAATCTGGATGCGTTGCTCCAGTTTCGGCCGACCGCCCCACGCGCGGCTCGCCCCATCGAAAGGACATCACCATGAGAACCGCTTGCATCCGAACCGCGCTCCTGGGAACCATCCTCCAGGCGGGCCTGCTCGCCGGCTGCGGAGGCGGCGAACCGTCCGGGTCCACCGCACAACCGGGGACGGCGCGACCTGTCCGCACGAGTACCGACGGCGCCGCCGGCCTGCCGGTCGATGCCCGCAAGGTCATGCAGGAACGCAATCTCTCCCCGGACGACGTCACGGCGGCGCTTCGCACGTACATGCCGAGCGGCCGCCACGACGACTTCCTCATGTTCGCCTCCTCCGGTCACGCGGGACAGGTGATCGTCATCGGGCTTCCTTCGATGCGCATCCTGCGGACCATCGCCGTCTACACGCCCGAATCCTGGCAGGGCTGGGGGTTCGGCGCCGGCAATGACGTGATCGCGGCCGGCGCGGTGGACGGCAAGGTCATGACCTGGGGCGACACGCACCACCCCGGCCTCAGCCGCACGAAGGGCGAGTACGACGGCCAGTGGCTGTTCATCGCGGACAAGGCGCACGCCCGGATGGCGGTGATCGATCTGCGCGACTTCGAGACGAAGCAGATCGTCAAGAACCCGATCGCGATCAGCGACCACGGCGGCGCCTTCGCGACGCCGGACACCGACTACATCATCCAGGGTGGCCAGTACGGCCATCCCCTCGCGTGGGAGTACGCCGACATCGAGGAGTACGACACGCGCTATCGCGGCCATGCCACGTTCTGGAAGTTCGACCGCCAGCGCGGCCGCATCGACGTGGAGAATTCATTCGCCCTGGAACTGCCTCCCTACTGGCAGGACCTCTTCCAGGTCGGATGGGGACCGAGCGACGGCTGGTCGTTCGGCAACTCCATCAACACCGAACGCTACACCGGCGGCATCGAGAAGGGCCGCCCGCCCTTCGAATCCGGCGTCTCGCAGAGCGACACGGACTACCTGCACATCATCAACTGGCGGGCCGCCGAGAAGGCGTTCCGGGACGGGAAGTTCACGCGCGTGAACGGCTTCCCGGTGCTCACGCTCGATACGCTGAAGAAGGAGAACATCCTCTACTTCGCACCGGAACCCAAGAGTCCGCACGGCGTCGACGTCGCCCCGGGCGGCGACTTCATGGTCGTCTCCGGCAAACTGGATCCGCACGTGACCGTCTACAGCTTCGCGAAGATCCAGCAGGCGATCGCCGCGAAGAACTGGTCTCTCGATCCCTACGGCATCCCGGTGCTGGATTTCGACGCCGTGGTCGAGGCGCGGGTCGAACTCGGCCTCGGACCGCTGCACACCCAGTTCGACCAGCAGGGCTATGCATACACCTCTCTCTTCCTCGACAGCGCCGTCGCACGATGGACGCTGGGCGGCCCCTACGAGAAACTGAACCCCGACCGTCCCTGGTCGCTCATCGGCAAGACGCCCGTCCATTACAACATCGGCCATCTCGCGGTCCCGCACGGCGACACGCCGAAGCCCGAGGGCAGGTATCTCGTCGCACTCAACAAGTGGTCGATCGACCGGTTCGCCCCGGTGGGCCCGCTGCTCCCGCAGAATCTCCAGCTCCTGGACATCGCCAACACCGGCGCGAACATGAAGCTGCTCTACGACATGCCCATGGGCATCGGTGAACCGCACTATGCGCAGATCATCCGCGCCGACCTTCTGAAGCCGTGGAATGCGTATCCGGAGATCGGCTGGGATCCCCATACGCAGGCGGTCAGTCCGCACGCCCCGAAGCAGGGCGACGAGAAGATCGTCCGCCGCGACGAACGGACGGTCGAGGTGTTCATGACCGCGATCCGGAGTCACTTCAAGCCGGAGCACGTCGAGGTGCTGGAGGGCGATCGTGTCATCTGGCACGTCACGAGCGTCGAGCGCGCGCTGGACGCGGTTCACGGCTTCATGCTCCCCGGATTCAACATCATGCTGAGCATCGAGCCGGGCGAGTACCAGCGATTCGAGTTCACCGCGGACAAGGCGGGTGTCTACCCCTTCTACTGCACGGAGTTCTGCTCTGCGCTGCACCTGGAAATGATGGGGTACTTCTTCGTCCGTCCCCGTTCCTGACCGTTCCTCCTCCCTGGGCGGGGGGAGGGCGGCCCGTCGCCGCTCTCCCCCCGCACGCACGCGGGTCGCCGATCTCCGATCGCGTCCCGCTCCCGCCCACCCGATCGGCGCCCCGCGCGCCGGACCCGGACCGGCGACCGGGAGTCCGTCATGAAGTCCCGACTGTTCACTGCCATCTTCGGACCACGCGTGCCTGCGCAGGAATCGGCGGCGCGGCGGTCCCGGTATGCGATCCCGACCGTCCTGCTCTGCATCGCCGCGGCGCTGCTCGTCGCATCATTCACGCAGACATGGTGGCGCATGACGCTGCACGCCCCGCAGTACCCGAAGGGACTGCACGTCCAGGCCTACCTCAACCGCCTGGAGGGTGATGTCCGCGAAATCGATAATCTCAATCACTACATCGGCATGCGTCCGCTCAACGAGGCGGCGCAGCTCGAGCGGAAGTCCTCGCTTCTGCTCATCATCGCGCTGGGCTCGCTCGTCCTGGGCGCCTCGGCGATCCACTCCCGCTGGTCGGTGATCGTGGTCGCACCCGCGTTCCTGTTCCCCGCCGGCTTCCTAATCGACCTGCACCTCTGGCTGCACCACTTCGGGCAGAACCTGGACCCGACCGCGGCGCTCTCGAGTTCGGTCAGGCCCTTCACTCCACCCGTGCTCGGTGAGGGCGTCGTCGGGAACTTCCGCACGACCGCCGCGGTGGACGTCGGCTGGTGGATGGCGGTCGCGGCTTCCGCCGTGATTCTCGCCGCCCTCTGGTTCCACCGCCGCGCCTACAAGCCGCTCGTCGATGCCGCACGCGCCCGCGCGGAGCGTGCCGGCATGACACCGAAGGACGCGCGCGCATCGCACGCGCCGACGGCACCGTCCCGCTCGATCCCGGGCCTCCTGCCGCTGCTCACGATGCTCGTCGCCTTCGCCGCCCGGGGACCTGCGGAGGCCACGGCGCAGACCCCGATCGTCGACGACGCCGCGCACGCCGCGCCGTCGCGCCTCCAGGCCGGCGCCGTCGTGCTTCCGAGTCCGCTGCAGCCGCACATCGCCGACGCATCACCGGGGTCCACGATCGTGCTCCCGCCGGGCATCCACCGAGGGACCCTCGTCGTGGACCGCCCGCTGCACATCCGGGCCGACGGTCTGGTGATCCTGGACGGCGACCACCGCGGTGACGTGCTGCGCATCACCGCCCCCGATGTCACCATCGAGGGCCTGGTGATCCGCGGCAGCGGCCGCACCGTCGATCGCGACAATCACGGCGTCCTCGTCCTCGCGCCCCGGTGCACCATCGTGGACAACCGCCTCGAGGACGTCCTGTTCGGCATCGGTCTCGAGGAGGCCTCCGACAGCGTGATCCGGAACAACCGGATCCAGGGCGCGGACCTGCACATCGCCCGCCGGGGCGACGGCATCCGCCTCTGGTCGAGCCACGACACCACGGTCGAATCCAACCACGTGGAGCGCGTGCGCGACCTGGTGGTCTGGTACTCCGATCGCGTCACGATCCGGGACAACACGGTCGTCGGCAGCCGCTACGGACTCCATTTCATGTACTGCCATGACAACGTGCTCGAGGAGAACGTGCTCCGGAACAACTCCGTCGGTGCGTTCCTCATGTACAGCCGGCAGCTCACCGTGCGCCGCAACATCCTCGCGACCAGCCGCGGTCCGAGCGGCTACGGCCTGGGGCTGAAGGACATCCAGGGTGTCGTCGTGGCGCACAACGTCTTCGCCGGGAATCGGATCGGCGCCTACATCGACAACCCGCCGGTCACCCTTCCCGTCCGGGACCGTTACGAAGGCAACCTGTTCGTGTCGAACGACATCGGCATCCTCTTCCAGCCCACCACCCGGTTCACGGTCTTCACCGCCAACAGCCTCATCGAGAACGGCCAGCAGGTGGCCCTGACCGGCGGCGGCGAACTGCGCGACAATCACTTCTCCGAGGATGGCCGCGGCAACTTCTGGAGCGACTACCGCGGCGTCGACCGGTCCGGCGACGGCATCGGCGATGCGCCGTACCTCGCGGAGAGCCTCTGGGACAGCCTTGTCGATCGGGAGCCGATCCTCCGACTCTTCCTCCACACGCCGATGCAGCAGGCGGTCGAACTGGCCGCCCGCGCGTTCCCCGTGGTCCGCCCGCGTCCGCTCCTCTCGGACGACGCGCCGCTGATGCGCCCCGTCCTGACCGCTCTGCCCGCGCCGCCGCCGCGTGCCACGGGCGGCACCCGCGTGCTGGCGGCCGTTCTCCTCCTGCTGTCCGCCATGGCCCTCTCTGCGGGACGGCCGATCCACCCGAGGACGCCACTGACCAGGCCGCGCCGGCCGGGAGCGACCCGATGATCACGATCCGTCATGTCACGCGCCGTTTCGGATGCTTCACCGCCGTCGACGACGTCTCGCTCCACGTCGAACGCGGCGCCTCGCTGGCGCTCTGGGGCGCGAACGGTGCAGGAAAGACCACGCTGCTCCGCTGCGTCCTCGGCCTGCTCCGCTTCGAGGGCCGGATCGAGATCGACGGCATGGACGTGCGCTCCCGGGGCAAGGACGTCCGGCGACTCATCGGATACGTCCCGCAGGAGGTCGCACTGCACGACGACCTGCGGCTCATCGAGGCCGTGACCTTCGTTGCCCGGCTGCGCCGCTGCGACGGCCCGGAGACGGTCGAGGCCCTCCGGACCGTCGGCCTGGACGCCCATGCACAGAAGCGCATCGGCGAGTGCTCCGGCGGCATGCGGCAGCGCTGCGCGCTGGCGCTCGCGCTGCTCGGCGATCCGCCCGTCCTCGTCATGGACGAACTCACGTCGAACCTGGACAGCGCCGCGCAGGGCTCGTTCCTGGAACTCCTGCATGATCAGAAGAAAGCGGGTCGCACCATCCTGTTCACATCGCATCGCCACCACGAGGTCGAGGCACTCGCCGATCGCGTCGCACTGCTGCGGGACGGACGTCTGGAGCGACTCTGCGCGCCGCAGGCGATGGCGGACGAACTCGGACTGCGTGCCTCCGTGCGGCTCTACCTGCCGCCGGACCGCATCGACGACGCGATCGCGGCGCTCGCCACGCATGGATACAGCGCCCAGCGCAACGGCGTGAGCATCGCCGTCGAGACGCCGCTGCGGCAGAAGGGCACGCCCCTGCGGCTGCTTGCCCTGGCGTCTATCCCGGTCCACGACTTCGAACTCCAGGGCGACGCGAACAGCGGCGGTGACCCGTCCCATGGCCGCGATCCCTCCGGATGCGCCGTTCACTGAAGGAGCCGACCGATGTCCGCCGACACCGCCACGCCCCATCCGACCGTTCGCCTGGCGCCGCTTCCGCGGCTCTCGCCGGGCACCGTCCTTCTGCTGGCCCGCAAGGAGATCCGCGACGCGCTGCGCAACCGCTGGTTCCTCCTCTATGCCCTGGCCTTCACGCTGCTGGCGCTGGCCCTCTCGCTGCTGGCCACCGCGGGCACCGGCTTCGAGGGTGCCTCCGGCTTCGGACGGACCGCGGCCAGCCTGATCAACCTGGTGCTGCTGATCGTGCCGCTGATGGCGCTGACGGCCGGCGCCGTCAGCATCGCCGGCGAGCGCGAGCGCGGGACGCTCGCCTACCTGCTTGCCCAGCCGATCTCGCGCCTGGAGCTGCTGCTGGGCAAGTTCGTCGGACTTGCCACGTCTCTCGGCGCCGCCATCGCCCTCGGCTTCGGTGTCAGCGCCCTGGTCATGGCGATGCGCGGCGAGTCCGCGGACATCGGCGCATGCCTTCGCCTGGTCGGACTCTCCACCGTCCTCGGCCTGGCGATGCTCGCCGTCGGCCTCGTCGTCTCCACGCTCGCACGGCGCAGCGCGGCCGGACTGGGGGTCGCCGTTTCCCTGTGGCTTGCGTTCGTCTTCGCCGGCGATCTCGGTCTCATGGGCAGTGCCATCGTGTTCCAGCTGCGGCCGGGCGAACTGTTCCACCTGTCACTGCTCAACCCGCTCCAGGTCTTCCGCATGAGTTCCCTGGAGAGCGTGAACGCCACCCTGGACCTGCTCGGCCCGGCCGGCGTCTTCGCGATGCAGGAGTACCCGCGGGCGCTGCCGTGGCTGTTCGGCAGTGCACTCGTCGCGTGGATCGCGGCGCCGCTGGCGCTTGCGTCCGTCGTGCTGGCGCGAAGGAGCACGCCGTGAATCGCGCACCACGGCCCGAGGAAACCTCCCGATCCGCGTCATCCCGGCAGGCCGCGGTGTGGTCGGCGTTCCCGCCCCTGCGGTCCCTGCTGCGCCTGCTGCTCCTGCTGCCCGTGGCATCCTGCGGACGCGGCGAGGACATCACGCCGCCTGTCGTCCTCTTCGGCGAGCACGAGTGTGACGTCTGCCGCATGATCATCAGCGACGACCGCTTTGCCGCGTCCGCCCTGCGTCTCGACGCCCGCGGGCGGACGGAGCCCGTGCGATTCGACGACATCGGCTGCCTGCTGGAGTACGAGCGCCTGCCGGGTGTCCCGCCCCTCCTCGCCCGCTGGGTCAGCGACCAGGCGACGACGCGCTGGATCGACGCCGACACCGCGTACTACGTCCACAGCCGGCTCATTCATACGCCCATGGCCTTCGGACTTGCGGCGTTCGGCGACCCGGACGACGCGGACGCCCTGCGCCGCGCGACCGACGGAACCGGCATGACGCTCGACGCCGCACGGGCGCTGCATGCCGCGGGCAGGCTCGCCATTCCATGGCTCGATGACGCGACCGACGATCCATCCGACGCGGAAGACGCCGGCCATGAACGCCACCGGCCGGCCGGCATGACAGGTTCACGACCATGATGCACGAACACGTCACCCACGCTCCGACAGCGTCTCCCGGTGCAGACCCGGCACCTGCGGCGGCCGGCCCTGCACCGCAGCCGTCGCCGCATGCCCACGCGGTCGCCGCGCTCGCGGATGACGTGGCGCACCACTTCACGTCACGCGGCCACCAGTACGAGGCCGCCAAGCTCGGCATGTGGCTCTTTCTGGGAACCGAGTTCCTGCTGTTCGGCGGCCTGTTCTGCCTCTATGCCGTGCTGCGCTACAACCACCCCGGCCTCTTCACATGGGCGTCGGAATACCTGAGCACGACGCTCGGCGCCATCAATACGGTGGTCCTCATCGTCAGCAGTCTCACGATGGCGCTCGCCGTCCGCGCCGCGCAGCTGGGCCACCGGCCCCTCCTGATCGTCATGCTCCTGCTGACGATCGGCTGCGGCGGCGGCTTCATGGGGATCAAGTACATCGAGTACAGCGACAAGTTCGCGAAGCGGCTGATTCCCGGCCGCGCGTTCTACGTCGCGCCGGTCACCCCGCCCGCGGCGACCGCGCCGGAGGATGAGGCATTCGCCGCCGCCGCACCGCCCCCGTCCGTTCCCGTCGGTGACGCGACGAAGGGACGGTCGCTCTGGATGGCAACGTGCATGGGCTGCCACGGTGACCAGGGCCAGGGCATCCCGGGTCAGGGATTCGACCTGCGCGGCAGCGAGTTCGTCTCGTCGAAATCAGACGCGGAACTGGTGAACTTCATCAGGCAGGGGCGCATGCCGTTCGACCCCGCCAGCCGGACGAAGATCCAGATGCCGGCGCGCGGCGGCAACCCGATGCTCAAGGACGGCGACCTGCTGGACATCGTCGCATTCATCCGGACGCTGCCTGCGGCGCCCGCGGTCGCGGCCGGCGGCGGCGACGGGGACCCGGCGGCAGCGGTCGAGGTCACCGGCCTCGACGCGGCCGGCGCCGCGCCGATGCCGCTGCCCCGCGCGTCGGCGCCGCGCGCGCCCTCCGGACCGTCCGGCATCGTTGCCGACTGGCCGGGCGCGTCCGGACCCGCAGCGCCGGCGCACGTGTTCGTCGATCCGCGGTCCGACCCGGCACGCCCGCCGAATGCGCATCTCTTCTTCGGCGTGTACTTCCTCATGACCGGACTCCACGGCGTCCACGTGGTTGCCGGCATGATCGCGATCGGGGTGCTGACGATCGGATCCGTCGCCGGTCGATACGGCGCCCGTTCGTTCACGCACATCGAACTCGTGGGCCTCTACTGGCACGTCGTTGATCTCATCTGGATCTTCCTCTTCCCGCTGCTGTACCTGATCCATTGACGCGCCGTCCGGAGACCGCTGGATGATCCACGCCCTGCTCGGGTACACGTGCACCGCCCTGCTGGTACTCGCATTCGTGGAGCGCCTGCTCCGGATGCGGTCGTCCGGCCGCATCACACCGGTCGGACGCCCGGCCGTGACGGCGTCCGCCGCCCGCGCGGGCGCGGCACTGCTCCCCTCCGCCGCCAGCGCCGCGCTCCTCGTGACCGCAACCGGCGTGGTCGCGCTGCTCCGTGCCGCGGACGGTGATGGTGCCGAGCACCGGCCGCTCGGGCATGCCGTCATCGGGATGACCGCCGCGCTGGTGGTCGTGGGCGCCGCGATCCTTCGACCGGTCGCACGTCGCTGCGTCATGCGGGATGCCGGCGGGCGTCCGCCGGAGGCGCCTGCCGGCCTCGAGACGGCTGAACTCGTCGCGATCGGACTGGCGTGCATCCTCATGGTGGGAGCGATCGTGACGGGCCGCGCCTGAGGTGACACCGGGACGCGTGGACCGCACGCGGTGTCGCCCGACGCACCGCGCACCCGCGGCGGCTATCCTCCCGCCTCCCCGGCAGGGTCAGCGTGCCGCGCCGGGAGCCGCCTGCCGCCGGACCGCCCGGAGGGAAACCGCGCATGCACCCGGACACGGACGGACATTCCTCGTGATCTCACAGACCGCCGAGTACGCGCTTCGCGCGATGGTCGATCTCTCCTTCCACCAGGGGCAATCGCGGACAAATCAGCAGATCGCGGATGCGACGCAGGTGCCCGCGGGGTACCTGGCGAAGATCCTCAAGGCGCTGACGCGCCACGGACTCATCCGGTCGCAGCGCGGGCCGACCGGCGGCTTCTCGCTCGAGCATGATCCGACGCGGATCACGGTCTTCGACATCCTCCAGGCCGTCGATCCGCCGAAGCGCATCACGAAGTGCCCGCTCGGGCTGCGAGAACACCGCGTGCGTCTCTGTCCGCTGCACCAGCGACTGGACGACGCCTTCGCCGCCGTCGAGCGTGCCTTCCGGGACACCACCCTGGACGAAGTCACCGCGCGGCCGGAGCGCGGTCGCGGTCCCGCCCGGGGAACGTTGCGCATCAGCGGCGGGCTCCAGGTCGATCCGCAGCCGTGAATCCGGACCGGCGTCTGACGGACGACCCGATCTCCTCCGGCGCCGACCGGCGGGGCCGGTGGTGACAGTCGGCGCGGACCGGCGTGTACACTCGCGCCCCGTGCCGCGTCCGTTCGTCCACCGGAGTCCCTGCATGTCCAGTCCGCCACACCGGCCCGCCGCCGCGCCTCGTCTCCTTTCGCCTCGCGGTGCCGCGCCCCCGACGGACCGGGGGTGGATCGCCGGGTTCGCCGGCGTGCTGTGTGCCGTGCTCATGACGTTTCCGGCCGCGGCACAGGAGAGGCCGCTGGCCCTGACCGGCGCCACCATCCACCCGGTGGACCGCGCTCCGATCACGGGCGGCGTGCTCGTCGTGCACCATGGGCGGATCGTGGCCGTCGGCCGCCGCGACGAGGTTGCAATTCCCGCGGACGCCGACCGGCGCGACCTGCGCGATCACGTCATCATGCCGGGCCTCATCTGCACCCACAGCCACATCGGCGGCATCGGCGGCGCGGATGCCTCGGCGCCGATCCAGCCCGACATCCGGATCTTCGACTCGATCAACGTCCGTGACTCAGGGTTCCGGCGCGCCGTCGCCGGCGGACTGACCACGCTCAACATCATGCCCGGCTCCGGCCACCTGCTCAGCGGCCAGACCGTCTATGTGAAGCTTCGCGGCGGCGCGGTGATCGACGACCTGATGATCCGCGATCACGACGGCTGGATCATGGGCGGACTCAAGATGGCCAACGGCACCAACCCGATGCGCGTCGACGGCCGCACGGTCTTCCCCGGCACCCGCGGCCGTGCCGCGTCGCTGGTCCGGCAGCACTTCATCCGGGCGCGCGAGTACCTGGAGCGCCGGGAACGGGAGACGGGCGGACGTGCCGGGCCGCCGGCCAGGGACATCGGCATGGACGCGATGATCGAGGTGCTGGAGGGCCGGCGCATCGTCCATCATCACACCCATCGTCACGACGACATCATGACCGTCCTCCGGCTGCGCGAGGAATTCGGGTTCCGCGTGGTGCTGCACCACGTGAGCGACGGCTGGATGGTGGCGGACAGGATCGCCGCCGCCGGCGTCCCGTGCTCCGCCATTCTCATCGACAGCCCGGGCGGCAAGCTGGAGGCGGTCAACCTCTCGCTGGAGACCGGCGCGATCCTGGAGAAGGCCGGCGTCCTCACCGCGTTCCACACCGATGACTGGATCACGGACTCCCGGCTCTTCCTCCGGATGGCGGCGCTGGCGGTGCGCGGGGGCATGTCGCGCGACGGCGCGCTTGCCGCACTGACGCTCAACGGCGCGAAGATGCTGGATCTGGACGCTCGCATCGGATCGCTCACGCCCGGGAAGGATGCGGACTTCATCATCCTGAACGGCGATCCGCTCAGTGTGTACACGCGGGTCCTCGAGACGTGGGTCGAAGGCCGGCGTGTCTTCGATCGCTCCGATCCGAAGGATCGCCTGTATGCCGTAGGCGGCCCCGGCGCCGGCCACGACCAGGTGCCGTACTTCTGCTGCTTCGGTCTCGGGTTCATGGGAGGTGACCAGTGATCGCGCGCCACCACCGTCGCGCCCGCGGCCGGGTCGCGGGATTCATCACCGCCGCGTCGCTGCTCATCGCGTGCGCCGTCCCGGCGAGCGCACAGATCGCCGTCGTCGGCGAGACGGTGTACACGATGGCGGGTGCGCCGATCCGGGACGGGGTCGTCGTCATCCGCGACGGACGCATCGCCGCGGTCGGGCCCGCCGCATCGACGCCGGTGCCGCCGGGATTCCGCGTTCACCGTGCGCGGGTCGTCACGCCGGGCCTGGTCGATGCCCGCGCGACCGTCGGCCTGACCGGGATCTACAACGTGCCGCACGACCAGGACCAGGCGGAGCGATCGAGCGCGATGCAGCCGGAACTCCGCGCGGTCGATGCCTACAACGCGCTCGAGCGGCTCGTCACCTGGGTGCGCGGCTTCGGGGTCACGACGATTCACACCGGGCATGCCCCCGGCGAACTGATCACCGGCCAGACGATGATCGTCAAGACCGTCGGCCGCACCGTGGATGACGCGATGGTGCGGGAGACGGCGGCCATCGTCGCCACGCTCGGCCCCGGCGGCCAGCGCCGCGAGGGATCACCGGGGACGCGCGGCAAGGCGATGGCCATGCTTCGCCAGGAACTGATCCGCGCCGGCGAGTACGCCCATCGGCGCGACGACGCGGTCGAGGATCCGGCCGCGCCCGACGCGGCACCGGCCCCGGAGGCCATGGAGGCCGGCCCCGGGCGCGATCGCGCCGGGCGCGGCCGGGATCTGCGGCTCGAAGCACTCGCCCGCGTCCTCTCCGGGGAACTCCCCCTGCTCGTCACCGCGAACCACGCGCAGGACATCGCGTCCGCGCTGCGCCTGCAGCAGGAGTTCGGCATCCGCATCTGGCTCGACGGCGCGGCGGAGGCCGCGCTTCTTCTCCCCGAGATCCGCGCCGCGGACGTTCCCGTGATCCTGCATCCGGCCATGGCCAGGATGGTCGGCGAATACGAGAACGCCTCCTTCGAGACGCCGCTGCGGCTCCACGAGGCGGGCATCGCCTTCGCGATGCAGAGTGGATTCGAGGGATACGTGCCCAAGGTCCGCGTCGTCCTGTTCGAGGCGGCCATCGCGGCCGGATACGGCCTGGGCCCCGAACGGGCGCTCGCGATGATCACGATCGACGCCGCGCGGATCCTGGGCATCGACGACCGCCTGGGATCCATCGCACCCGGCAAGGACGCGGACCTGGCGCTCTACGACGGCGATCCGTTCGAATACACCACGAAGTGCACGGGCGTGATCATCGACGGCGCCTGGGTGGATGACGGCCGGTGACCGGTGAGCGCGCCCGGCACGCACCATCATCCGCAGCGCGCGGTCAGTCATCCTCGTCGTGCTGCGGGCTGTACTTCGCGATCACGTCCGCCTGCACGCTGGAGGGCGTCGGCTCATCGTGGCTGTACTCCATGGAGTACGAACCGGCGCCGCCCGTCATGCTCTTGAGCGTGTTCGCGTAGGTCATCGTCTCGGCAAGCGGCGCCTCGGCGGTGATGAGCGCCTGGTTCCCGGGCAGCATGTCCGTTCCCTGGATCCGGCCGCGCCGACCGGACATGTCGGAGGAGATATCGCCGATCATGTCCGCGGGTACGGTGATCTCCATCCGGACGAACGGCTCCAGCAGAACCGGGCGTGCCTTGCGCACCGCGTCGACGAACGCCTTCCTGCCGGCGCTGACGAAGGCCACTTCCTTGGAGTCCACCGGGTGGTGCTTGCCGTCGTACACGCTGACCTTGATCCCGTGCATCGGGTATCCCGCGATGGCGCCGGCCGCCATGACCTGCCGCACGCCCTTCTCGATGGCGGGCAGGAACTGTCTCGGCACCGAGCCGCCGAACGTGTCGTCGACGAAGAGCAGACCGTCCTCGGTCGACTCGCCGTCCGCCACCGGTTCGACACGCAGGAAGACCTCGCCGAACTGGCCCGCGCCGCCCGTCTGCTTCTTGTGCCGGTGATGTCCCTCCGCCTTCGCGGAGATCGTCTCCTTGTACGCGACCCGCGGCGGATGGGTCTGCACCTCGACCCCGTACTGGTCCTTCAGCAGGCGGAGCTTCGCCCGGAGGTGGAGTTCACCAAGACCGCGGAGCACCGTCTCACCGGTCGCCTGCACGCGCTCGAAGACCAGCGTCGGGTCCTCGGCGGTCATCTTCCGCAGTGCGTCACCGAGCTTCGTCTCCGCGCCCTTGGACGTACCGACCAGCGCCAGGCCGTACATCGGCCGCGGCAGCGGGATCGGGACGAAGTGCAGGTCCTCGGAGATCTCACCGGTGTGCAGCGTCGCGTTGTAGGCGATCTCCTCGATCTTGGCGACGGCCCCGATGTCACCCGCGATGATCTGCGGCACCTCCGTGTGCTCCTTCCCGCGCAGCTTGAAGACGTGGGCGACGCGCACCGGCTTGCGCGCGGTGTCCACGCGCGGCGAGACATCGCTGCCCAGGTGGCCCTGGTGCACCTTGAACACGCAGAGCCGGCCGACGAACGGGTCCGACGCCACCTTGAAGACGTGCGCCACCAGCGGCAGGCCGGAGTCCGGCTTCGCGGCGAACGACACCATCGCGCCGTCCTTCGGATACACGAACGGCCGTGGATTCCCCTCCAGCGGGTTGGGGCAGAGATGCGCGAAGACGTGCAGGAGTTCACGGATGCCGACCTGGTCCCGGGCCGACGCGAAGCAGATGGGCACCAGGTGCGACTCGCGCAGCGCCCGTTCGAACGGGTCATGCAGCGCCTCCGGCGAGGGCTTCTCGCCGGCGAGGTACCGCTCCATCATCGCCTCGTCCACCTCCACCACCTGGTCCACGATCGCGGTGTGGAAGTCCGCGACCGGACCGAGATCGCTCTCGCCGTCCGCGCGCCCGAAGCAGTCGATCACCGCCCGCCCGTTCCCGGCGGGCAGGTTGATCGGCAGGCACTCCCGGCCGAAGGTCTCCTGGATGGCCTCGAGGAACGCACGCAGCGACGCCGCGTGGTCCATCTTGTTCACCACGATGAGCCGCGGCAGGTTCCGGTCCTGCGCGCTCTTCATGAGCCGGCGGGCCACGGGATCGATGCCCGAGTTCGGGTCCAGCACGAGCACCACGGTCTCGACGGCCGGATACGCGCTGAGCGCCTGGCCGATGAAGTCGCCGCGCCCCGGCGTGTCGATGATGTTCAGGTGCGAGCCGTCGAAGTCGAAGTGCACGATCGACGACACCAGCGAGTGATGGAACTCCCGCGCCAGGTCGTCGTGATCCGACACCGTGTTGCCGTCCTCGACACGACCGATCCGTCCGGTCACGCCGGCGGCATGCAGCATCGTCTCCACCAGCGTCGTCTTCCCGGCACCGGCGGTTCCCACGAGTGCGATATTGCGGATGTCGGTCGTCGTGTAGCCGGGCATGGACCTTGATACCTCCTGGGGGCTCGGGCCCCGTCGCTGATGCTCGACCGCCCGTGAACCCGGAAGTCGGCGGCGGTCATGGACGAAGGAAGGACGCGGGACGACTCCGGCGCCGCGGTCCGTGCTCCGGGGCACACCCCGGGGGCCCGGCGGCGGGGGCGCCGATGATACAGCGCGGCGCCCCGCCTGCATCGCGCAGAATGCGGCCATGCACCTCCCGTCGCCGTCCTCCGTACGCCCCGCGGCCCCGGACCCGTCGCTCCTGCACATCGTGCTCGTGCGTCCCGAGATCCCGAACAACACGGGCAACATCGGCCGCACCGCCGCCGCGATCGGCGCGCCCCTGCACATCGTTCACCCGATCGCCTTCGACATGTCGGAGAAGGCCGTCCGGCGCGCAGGCCTGGACTACTGGCCCCTGGTGGACTGCCGTCATCACGCGGACTGGACCGCGTTCCTCGCCACCGCCGCGCCCGCCCGGGCCTGGCTCCTGTCCAGCCATGGTGAGCGCACCTTCTGGGATGCCGACTTCACGCCGGGCGACCACATTCTCTTCGGGGGCGAGACGCGCGGCGCCCCGCCCGAGGTCCACGCGTGGGCCACGGATCGGTTCGGGCCGGCACACCGGCTTCGGATTCCCATGCGCGACCTGCCCGGCGTGCGCAGTCTCAACCTGGCGACGGCGGTGTGCACCGTCGCCTACGAGGTGCTTCGACAGATCCGGAGCCGGACGCCGGCACTGGTCGATCAGCGGATGCGCTGAAGGGCGGCGATGCGCCGCGCCACCGGCGGATGCGTGGCGAAGAGGTCAGTCAGCGTGCGGCCCATGAACGGCTCGACGATGAAGAGATTGTTCATCGCCGGGTTCGGCTGATGCATCGGGACCCGCCGCGCCACGGCATCCAGCTTCGAAAGCGCACTCATGAGCCCGTCCGGCGACCCCGCGATCGCCGCGCCGTCGGCGTCCGCAACGTACTCGCGGCTCCGGCTGATCATCGCCTTGATGAGCGCGGCGCCGACGGCGCCCAGCAGCACCACGCCGATCGCCGCCAGCGGGTGGCCGCCCTGCCGGTTGCCACCGCCGAAGAAGAATGCGAACTGCGCCAGCATGGAGAAGATGCCCGCCACCGTCGCGGCGATCGTGCTCGTCAGCGTATCCCGGTTGCGGATGTGGGCGAGTTCGTGCGCCATGACGCCCTCCAGTTCCGCCCGGTCGAGCAGGCGCAGCGCTCCCGCCGTCACCGCGACCGCCGAGTGGCGGGGATTGCGCCCGGTCGCGAAGGCGTTGGGCGCCTCCTGCGGACAGACGTAGACACGCGGCATCGGCAGCCCTGCACGCACCGACAGGTCCCGGACCATCCGGTACAGGTCGGGCATCGTCCGCTCATCGATCTCGCGCCCCTGCATGGCAGTGATCGCGATCCGGTCGGAGAAGAACCACGCCGAGAAGTTCATCACCAGGGCGACCGCGCCCGCCACGAACATCCCGGAGGTCCCCCAGAAGCTGCCGACCCAGACCAGCAGTGCGAAGAGCGCACCGAGCAGGACCGCGGTCTTCATGTTGTTGATGAATGGAGTCATGGCCGTATCGTTCCCGGGGCCGGCGGGGTTGTCCACCGCGCCGGAGGCGCGTGCCATCCCTCGTTCCGCGCGGCCGGTCGCGGGACGACCGCGTTCGATCATGCGTTGAGCGTATCGGCGCGCCGCCGGGGATCAGTGCGGCAGCGGGAATGCCCGGCAGAGCTCCTCGACCGCGCCGCGCACGCGGGTCGCGACCGCCGCGTCGCCCTTCGCGCCCAGCACCTCGTCGAGGCACGCGGCGATCGTGTCCATCTCGGCGGCCCCGAGGCCGCGCGTGGTCACCGCCGGCGTCCCCAGCCGCAGGCCGCTGGTCACCATCGGCTTGCGCGGGTCATTGGGGATGCCGTTCTTGTTGACCACGATGCCGGCCGACTCAAGCCATCGCTCGGCATCGGCGCCGGTCAGATCGGGGTCGCGCGGCCGGAGATCCACGAGCATGAGGTGGTTCTCCGTTCCGCCGCTGCAGAGCCGGTATCCGCGCTTCGTCAGCGCGGACGCCAGCGCCCGGGCGTTCTCCACCACGCGTCCGCAGTAGGCGCGGAACGCGGGCTGGAGTGCCTCGCCGAAGGCCACCGCCTTGGCCGCGATCACGTGCATCAGCGGTCCGCCCTGGCTCCCGGGGAAGACCTTCCGATCCACCCTCCGCGCCAGGTCCTCGTCATCCGACAGGATCAGGCCGCCCCGCGGTCCGCGCAGCGTCTTGTGCGTGGTCGTTGTGACGACATGCGCGTGCGGAAACGGGGACGGGTGGACGCCCGCCGCCACCAGGCCGGCGATGTGTGCGATGTCCGCCAGGAGATACGCCCCCACCTCGTCCGCGATGGCGCGGAACCGGGCGAAGTCGATGACGCGCGGATACGCCGAGTAGCCGCAGATGATCACCTTCGGCCGGGTCTCGCGGGCGATCCGGGCGATGGCGTCGTAGTCCAGGAGTTCCGTCGCCGGGTCCAGGTCGTATTCGACGATCCGGTAGAACGTGCCGGAGAAGTTCACCTTGAGACCGTGGCTCAGGTGACCACCGGACTTGATGGGCAGCGCGAGGATGGTGTCCCCCGGCTCGGCCAGGGCCATGAAGGCGGCGACGTTGGCATTCGCGCCGCTGTGCGGCTGCACGTTCGCGAAGCCACAGCCGAACAGCGTCTTCGCCCGGTCCCGCGCACAGGACTCGATCCGGTCGTGGTGCACGCAGCCGCCGTAGTAGCGACTGCCGGGATACCCCTCGGCGTACTTGTTGGTCAGCCACGACCCCATGGTGTGCATGACGGCGGGCGAGACATGGTTCTCGGAGGCGATCAGTTCCAGCGTCCCGGCCTGGCGCACCGCCTCCGCCCGCATCGCGTCGGCGATCTCCGGATCCTTCTGGTCCAGCAGGGTCAGCAGCGCGGCGGAGAGCGCGTCAAGATCGGGCGTGGTCTCGAGGATCGGCATGGCGGACCATGCTAACACCGTGGCCACGGGCGGTTGGCAGCACCCGCGCCGCGGCGGGCGCGCCGGTCCGGCGCGCATCGACCTCGCGGGATCCGCGCGGCCCCGGGCCGATCCGCGGGCCGGTGGCCGATACCATGCCGTCGTCCGGAAGGGACGAGGCGCCGAACCATGTCATTGATCCGCTCCTGCACCACGCCCGCCATCGCCCTGCCGCTGCTCTTCGGCGCACCTGCCGCGCCGGTCGCGGCGGCCGACCAGGTCACGGCGCCACCGCCGTCGTCGTCCGGACAGGTCCATCCGGCCGACGCCGTGCGCATCGTCCTCGACGGCAGGTTCGACGACTGGGCCGATGTCCCGGTCGCGATCCACGATCCACCCGATGCCGCCGGCGCCGAGATCGACTTCGGCCGCGTGTTCGTGCAGTCGGACGACCACTTCCTGCACCTGCTCATCGAACTCGGTCGCCCCGTCAACCCGCAGGCGCTCGACGGCCGGATGCTGCTGCTCCTGGATGCGGACGCGAATCCGGAGACCGGTGCCGAACGACACGGCCTGCGCGGAGTCGACGTGGTCCTGGAGTTCTCCCCGCCCGATCCGCGCCGCCCGGACGCCCCCGGCCAGGGCGTCCGTCTCTTCATGGAGCCCCCGCCCGATCCTGCCGAGGCCCGCGGGCGCGCGACCGGGGTCCCGGCGAACGCCGCGGGCGTCGCGTTCGCGCCGACGTTCGCGCACGACCGGATCGAACTGCGGATCGATCGCGACTTCGCCCTGCCCGGACGGCGCCGTGCCCTGGCGACACCCGGGGCGCACGCCATGCGACTGGTATCCCTGTCGCCCGACGGCGCCGTCGCGGACGAGACCGGGACCTTCCACGCACGGTTCCGGTCGGCGGCTTCACCGCCGCCGCATGCCGACGCCTCGTTCGATCCGGCGAAGCGCGCGGAAGGCACGGCGTTCCGGGTCGCCAACTGGAACGTGGAACTCGGAAAGATCATGACGGAAGCGGTGCGCTCGCGGAGACTTCTCAGCGCCATCCGGGCCGACATCATCCTGCTCCAGGAACTGCGCGAGGGTCAGGCGGCGGAGCCGCTCGCCGACCTGCTGCGCAGCGCCGATCCGATGAACCGGCCGTGGAACGTCATCATCGGCGAGGGCGGCGGGAATCTGCGCTGCGCCGTGGCGAGCCACTTCCCGATGCGGGCCGGCGAAGGCATCTCGCGCATCGCGGAGCTGGACGCGACGACCGGGGCGCCGCGACCGGGGCGCTTCCTCCGGCAGTCGGGTGTCGAGATCGACACACCCGCAGGGACGATCCTCGCGATGTCGCTCCACCTGAAGTGCTGCGGGCGCCTGGGCGACGACTCGGACCGGCGAAGGGAGCGCGAAGCCGCCGCGATTCTCCACGCGCTCCGTACGACGCTGGCCGCCGGACACGGCACCGGTCGCATCATCGGGGCGGTCGTCGGAGGCGACTTCAACCTGGTCGGCGGCGAACGGCCGCTGCGCATCCTGGTGGACGACGAACGACTTCCCGCAGGACCGCTCCGCGCCGCCGCGCCGCTGCAGCCGTGCAGAAGGACGATGGCCACCTGGTTCGAGCCCGCGTCACCGTTCACGGCGGGACGCCTGGACTACGTCCTGTATTCGGGCGGCACCCTGGCGCTGCTGCACACGTTCGTCCTGCAGACCGAGTCGCTGGCGGAGGTCACGCTGACTCGCGCGGGCCTGGAGCGCGACGACACGACCCGCACCAGCGACCACCTTCCGGTGGTCGTGGACCTTGCCAGGCACCACGCCGCCGGCGCGGTCCACCCGGCCCCGCCCGCCGTCGACGCCCGCCCCGCACGCGATCGAGGTGCACGATGATGACATCACCCCGCAGGACACCGCCTGCCGCCCGCCCAGACCGCCCGTCCGTCCCGCGCGCCACGACGCGTGCCGCGCCGCGCGCAACCGGCACGACAGCGCCGCAGGTCGTGGCGCGGATCGAGGTCGGAGACGGACCGTCCCACCACGTCGTCATCCTGCAATCCGCGGACGGCGGGTACATGATCCGCTGGACGGACGAGTCCCCGGTGCCCGGAGCGCCGGCCCCGGCCTCCGCGCGCCCCGCCTCGACGGTACCTCCCTCCGAGGCGCCTGGACACGCGCCGCCGGACGCAGGGCGACTCGCCGATGCGATCCGCGGCGCGCTCCTGGGAGAGCCCGTGTCGTTCGATGCGTGGGCCACGCCGGATGGCCCGCCCTTCTTCCGCGCGTGCTGGGACGCGGCGCGACGGATCCCCCGGGGCGAGACGCGGACCTACGCCCAACTCGCCCGGATGGCCGGTCGCCCCGGCGCCGCCCGCGCTGCGGGTGCCGCGATGCGGGCGAACCCCATGCCCATCGTGGTCCCCTGTCACCGGGTCGTGGCGCGGACGGGACTCGGCGGATTCGCCGGGAGTTCGGATCCGGACTCCGTTGCCGTCCGGCGCAAGGCGCAGCTCCTGGCCATGGAACGTGTGCGCCCCGGGACCGCCGCGCGGCCCGGGGCCCGGATGACCGCCGGAGCACTTCCGTGATGCGACTGACGATGGTCGGAACCGGCTACGTCGGCCTGGTCACGGGAACCTGCTTCGCCAACACCGGCAATCGCGTGGTCTGCCTCGACCTGGATCCGGAGAAGATCGCGCGGCTGAATGCCGGCGAGTGCCCGATCCACGAACCCGGGCTCGCGCAGCTCATCCGCAAGAACGCCGCGGCGGGCCGGCTCCTCTTCACGACCGACCGCGATGCCGCATTCGACCACGCACAGGTGATCTTCATCTGCGTCGGAACGCCGCCCGACGAGGACGGATCCGCGGATCTCTCGCACGTGCTCCGCGTTGCCGGGGACATCGGCAATGCCCTGGAGCGCATCGGGGCGACGGACCCGCCGAAACTGGTGGTCGTCAAGTCGACGGTCCCGGTCGGATCGACCCATGCCGTGCGCGACCGCATCCGGGAGCGCACATCCGTGCCGTTCCTGATCGCGAACAACCCCGAGTTCCTGAAGGAGGGCGCGGCGGTCGGCGACTTCATGAAGCCCGATCGTGTCGTCTGCGGCGTCGAGGACCCGGCCGCCGGCGAGATCCTCCGCGCTCTGTACGAGCCGTTCGTGCGCCAGGGAAACCCTGTCTACGTGTTCGATGTCCGGTCGAGCGAAATGGTCAAGTACGCGTCGAACGCGATGCTCGCCTGCAAGATCTCCTTCATCAACGAGATCGCGAACCTCTGCGAACACTACGGTGCGGACGTGCGTTCGGTCCGCGAAGGCATGTGCGCCGACCGCCGGATCGGGAACCAGTTCCTGTATCCGGGACTCGGGTACGGCGGTTCCTGCTTCCCGAAGGACACGCAGGCGGTCGTCGGCATGGGGCGCCGCGCGGGCTACGAGTGCCGGCTGAACGCCGCCGTTCACGAGGTGAACCAGGCGCAGCGCGCGTACTTCTGGCGGAAGATCTGTGACTGGTTCGGCGGCGACGTCCGCGGCCATCGACTGGCATTCTGGGGCGTGGCGTTCAAGCCGGAGACCGATGACATCCGCGAGGCACCGGCGATCGCGCTCCTGCGCAGCGCCCTGGCCGCCGGCGCCGTTCCGCATGTGCACGATCCGGCGGCCCATGCGAATCTCGCCCGCGAACTTCCCGAGGTCCGGCGTTTCGACGACATGTATGCGGCGCTGGACGACTGTTCGGCGCTGATCGTGTGCACGGAGTGGAATGAGTTCCGCCAGCCGGACTTCGAGGAAATCGGCCGGCGGCTGCGCACCAGGACGATCTTCGACGGCCGGAACATCTACCGCCGCCAGACGCTCATGGACCTGGGCTTCTCCTACTTCGCCGTCGGCCGTCCGCCGGTCATCGCGCCGGATGCGTCACCGCCATCGGCGCACGCACGCGCCTCGGGCTGAACAGTGATGCCGCGCGCCGCATCAGGCGCGGTCCGCGCCTTGACAACGTCCGCATGGTGGGTATGCTCCGACCCGCCGGCGGCGGATGGACGAACGGACTCGTGGCTCGCCATGCCGGCAGACCCGTGCCATGCACGCCCGGGGTTCTCCGGGCGATGCGGAGGACTCGCGAATGAACGGGATGCGCAGGGAGGCGACCTCGGTTCTTCACCCATCCGGCCCGGGTGCCACGGCGCCCGACGGATCTGCTCCGGCCGCGCGGGGCGCTCATCCGGACACATCGACGGCGGCGACCGGATCCGCGCTGCGTTTCGCGGACGCCACCACCTGTCCGTCGACTGACGTCGCCATGCACGCCTCACCGGCGCCGGACTCGGCGGCCGCGTTCCTGGGCGGACTCACCCGGCACGAACGACTTGTGCTCATGCTGCACTTCGGTGACAGCCTGACGCTCGACGAGGTCGGCGCCGTGCTCGATCTGCCCGGCGAGATTCTCGCGTCGATCGTGGAGGCACTCCGCGCGCGGGCCGGCACCCTGCTTGCCGCCCGCGCGACCTGACACGATTCCCTGATCCGGTCCCCGCACGCGCCCGGATCCATCGGTACCGGCGTGCCCGGCGATCGCGCCGCCGACCGTTCCCGTGCCTGCGGAGCGGGTAGACTCCGTCCGGCCGGGCGATTAGCTCAGTGGCGAGAGCGCTGCCGTTACATGGCAGATGTCACTGGTTCGAATCCAGTATCGCCCATGTCGACCGTGCAACCGGGGGGGCGCGGTCACCGGGTGTCCGAACCCGTGCCGGACTCCGGGCTCATCCGGATCCAGTCCCAGGACCCGCGCCGATCGCGGGACCCGGCCCGACGGCCGGTCCACCGCGCCGACCGATCGCCCCCGCCACCGCCATGCCCAGATGCTCGCCCCGCTCCGCCCGGTTCGCGTCCTCCGCAGCGTTCACCGTTCTTCTGGCGATCATCGCCGCGCCGGGCTGCTCCCCGGTCGAAAAGGCGCGGCCGGCGCCGTCACCGGCGCGGACATCGTCGCTTCCGATGCCGGAGGTTCCGCCGATCATGCGCGGGACCATCGCACAGGAAGCGATCGTCCTGGGCTTCGAGCCGGCGATCGTCCGCGGCTACGGGCTGGTCGTCGGCCTGCGCGGAACCGGCTCGCGGTCGATGCCGCCTGAACTGCGTGCATTCATGCGCCAGGAACTCTCCCGCCGCGGCGTCGGGACCGGGGAGTCCGGACTCGCCGGCCTGAGCGTCGACGCCGTGCTCGACTCGCCGGACACCGCGGTCGTGATCGTGGAAGGGGTCATACCGCCGGGTGCGGTGGGACGCCGCGTGCGGCGCGGCCTCACGCTGGAGGGAACGCGATTCGACCTCCGAGTGATCGCCGACCCGCGCACCGACACGACGAACCTGGAGGGCGGGCGCCTCTACACGTGCGAACTGCGCCCGATGCAGCCGGGCGAGGTGGTGCCGCCGGTCGGTTCGTCGCAGGCGTCACCGATCGCCGAGGCGAAGGGGCCGGTCTTCATGAACCCCTTCCGGCTGGCCGAGGACGGCGCGGTGCACTCCGTGGAGCGGACGGTCGGCCGGATCCTCGTCGGCGGCGAGGTCCTGCGCGACATGCCCGTCCGGCTCCGACTGATCAATCCGAGCCATGCGCGGGCGGAGATTCTCCAGTCCGCCATCAACGCGCGCTTTCCGCAGGAGCCGGGGCAGACCGACCAGACCGCGCGCGGCGAGAACAGCGAGACCATCCGGATCACCGTGCCCCGCACCTGGCGGGACCGCCCGGAGGACTTCATCCGCCTGCTTCAGAGCACCTCGCTGCGCCAGGCCCAGGCGGAGGAGATCGCCCGGAGCATCGGCCGCCTGCTGGTACAGAATCCCATTCACGCGCTGGACGCCTCGTGGCGCTGGCGGGCGCTGGGGCCGCGCGCCCTGCCCGCGGTCCGCGAACTCTACGACCACCCTGAGGAACTGCCACGACTGGCATCGCTCCGGGCGGGCGCCGCGCTGGACGATCCGCTCGTCGTGCCGGCACTCATCGAGATGACCACGGCCGCGGTGGACTCCATACGCGAGGAGGCGGTCCGGCTGCTCGCCGAGGTCCGCCCCAACCTCCGCGTCGACGCCGCCCTGCGCGAACGCCTCGCCGATGAAAGCGTGGATGTCCGGCTGGCGGCATACGAATCGCTGCTCATGCGCGAGGACATCTCGATCCGGCGGATCGACGTGGACGACCGGTTCGAACTGCACGTCGTCGAGTCGCCCTTCCCGATGATCTACGTCGCCCAGGTCGGCCAGCCGCGGGTGGTGATCTTCGACCCCGGCCTCCGCATGAACGAGCCGGTCTTCATCGACACGATGTCCGGCCGCTTCATCGCCCAGTCGACGCCGAACCGGCAGGCCGTGGAGATCTTCTACCGGGAACTCGACGGCACGCGGGTCGTGCACGAGATCCGGCCGTACGTCGTGGACCTGGCGCGGTTCCTGGGGCATCGCACCTCGCTCGACCGGACGGATCCCGGCATCGGACTCACCTACGCGGAGAGCGTCGGGCTTCTCTACCAGCTTGTCCGCGAGGGTCACATCGCGTCCGAGTTCCGCGCGGAACAGGACCGGGTCCTCGCCGCGATCAACCGGCGGCGTGAACTCGTCCCGATCGAAGATCGTCCGGCGTTCATGGACGAGCCGTCACCGCCGGCCGCCGGCGGGAGCGACCTCGATCGACTGGCGCCCCCACCGTCCATCGGCGGATGACCTTGCGCCACGAACCGGGACGGATCGGTCATAATCCGACCCAGCCCGTCCGCACGCCCGGCACGGAAGCCGGCGCGACTGGCTGACCTGCCCCGCGGTCCGACAGGAGGTCATCGCCGCATGCGGCTTGCAAAGATCACGCTCTCCGGCTTCAAGTCCTTCGCCGACCCCACCGAGTTCCGGTTCGACGCACCCATCGTCGGCATCGTCGGTCCCAACGGCTGCGGCAAGTCGAATGTCGTGGACGCGATCAAGTGGGTCCTCGGCGAACGCTCGGCGAAGGGCCTGCGCGGCGAGGCCATGGTGGACGTGATCTTCGCCGGGTCCGCGGCACGCAAACCGCTCGGACTCGCCAGCGTCACGCTGACGTTCGACAACCCCGTGATTCCGCCGGCCCTCCTGCTCGAGCGGTCCCAGCGCCGCCCCGATCCGGTCGACCGCGACGGATCGGAGCCGGGTGAACCGGCAGACGAGGCGCCAACCGGCCCGGCCGGCGGCGCGGACCCGGACACGCCGGGCGCGGCGCCGCGGACCGATCGCACCGCCGCGGACGAGGCGTCCCGCCGTTTCCTGCCGATCGATACGCCGGAGGTGGACGTCACGCGCCGTCTCTACCGCGACGGTCGCAGCGAGTACCTGATCAATGACCGCAAGGTGCGCCTGCGCGACATCAAGGAACTCTTCCTCGACACCGGTGTCGGGACAGACGCATACGCGATCATCGAGCAGGGCCGCGTGGATGCGATGCTGGTCGCGAATCCGGTGGAGCGTCGCACGATCTTCGAGGAAGCGGCCGGGGTCGCCCGCTTCCGACTCCGGAAGGTGGAAGCCTCCCGCAAGCTGGAAAGGTCGGAGGTCAATCTCGTCCGCGTCCGGGAGCAGCTGGCGAACACGGATCGGCGACTGCGCATCGTGCGCGGACAGGCCGAGAAGGCGCGCCGCTTCCAGGCGCTGGATGAACGACTGCGCGACCGGCGGCTCATGGTCATCTTCGACGCCTACGGGGAACTCCAGACGGTTCTCACCGGACTGACCAGCCGGATGGCGGATCTCGCGGACCGGCGCACCCATGCCGAGGCGCAGGTGCGCGCGTGCGAGGCGGCGAAGCAGGATGCCGAACTGGTCCGCCACGGGCTGGAACGGGATCGGCAGGCCGCCCTGCAGGCGCAGACGGAGATCGAGGGCCGACGACGGCAGGCCGAGCAGCGCCTGGAGATGACGGCGCGGACCCTTGCTGAACTGCGCGGACACGTGGAGGAGGATCGCCGCGCGCTGCAGGAGATCGACAGCAGGCTGGAGGCGCTCTCCGGTGAGCACGCGCGGCTGAATGAATCGGTCGACTCGGCCGCGGCCGATGTCGCCGAGACCGAGGCCGCGGTCACCGGACTGCAGCAGCTCCGTGCCGCCGCGCAGGAGCGGCTGATGGGGGCACGCGAGCGCGAAGGCCGCGCGCGCGAACAGTTCTCGCAGGCGGAACGCCGGCTGCAGCAGATGACCGCACGGCTCGAGGCGATCGACGGCCGGATCCGCGGACTCGAGGAGCAGCTCGCGGGCTTCTCGACGCGCGAGGATCGACTCGCCGTCGACGTCGAACGCACGAGGGCGGATCTGCTGGTCACCCGGCGCCGGCACGACGCCGCCCAGGTCGCCGCCGATGGGCTGGAGGACGCGCAGCGCTCCCACGACGCCGCCGTCGCCTCCCTCGGCCAGCGCCAGGCGGAACTCACCCGGCGCGTCCAGGAACTGCGGCACGAACGGGCGGCGGCGGAGTCGCGTCGGCACCTGCTGGAGGAGATGCACCAGTCGCGCGAGGGCCTCGGCGACGCGGTGCGCCGCGTCCTGGACGATCGAGCGCGATTCCCCGGGATCGCGGGACTGCTCGGCGATGCGATCGACACCGATCGCCGGCACGCGGCGATCCTGGAGACCGCGCTCGCCGATGACCTGCAGGTCATGCTGCTGGAGCCGACCGCGGATCGGACCGAGGTGCTGGAGCGGCTTCGCGAAGCGCCCGGCCGGGTTGCCGTCGCCGGCGATGCGGATGAGGACGCGGCGCCCGCGACGGCGGATGCGGACGAGGCGCCGGCATCCGGCCTCCTGTCGCCCGTCCTCCCGCTGCTGCAGGTCCGGCCGGACGCGATGCCGGTCGCCTCACGGCTCTTCGGAACGACCGCGCTGGTGTGGGACCTGGCGCTGGCGCGCACGCTCCAGTCGACGACGCACCGCCACTGGCGCTTCATCACCCGCGTCGGCGAGGTCCTGCTGCCGGACGGACGCGTGCTCTGCGGGCGGGCCCGCAGCGCATCCACCGGGACCGGCTGGCTGTCGCGCCGGCTGGAGATGGCGGAACTGGCATCGAGCGTCTCCGCGCTGGAGTCGCAGATCGAGGCGATCGGCGGAGAACTGGCGACGCTGTCCGGCGCCTCCGCCGCCGCGCAGCACGAACTCGAGACGACCACCGAGCAGCTTCACGACGCACGGCATGCCGTGATCGAAGCGCAGTACCAGGCGCAGCGGCTCGAGACCGATCTCGAGCGGCTGGGCCGGGAACGGCAGAGTCTCGCCGACGAGGCCGCCGCGGTCGCCGCCCGCCTCAGCGACTTCCGGCGCGAGCGGGACGACCTCACCCGCGAGGCTGCGTCGATGTCCGAGCGCATCCGGCAGGACGACGCCGAGGCACAGGCCGCGCGGCAGGACATGGCACAGGCCGAGTCCGAGGCCGAAGGCATCCAGGAGCGCGTGACCGCCGCCCGGCTGGCGCTCGGCGAGCGCGCCGCACGCCTGGAGGCGGTCCGCCGGGAGCGGCGACACGTGCAGGCTCGCAGCGACGACGGGGAACGCCAGCGCGAGGCCATCACCGCCCAGCTCCACCGCCGGCTCTCCTCCGTCGAACAGAACGAGGCGGCCCTGGCCGATGCGCGCCTGGAGATCGATCGCGCCGCGAAGGGCCTGGAGGAAGCGAGCGCGGCTCGGGCGGAACTGGACGAGGCCCTCGGCGACGCACAGGCGCGGGCGCTGGAGATCTTCAGGTCGCTGGACGCGGTCCGCAGCGAGGCGCAGCGGCTGGAGCGTGACCACACCTCGCTGGAACTCTCCCGCCGCGAGGCGGAGATCCGGCGGGAGGCGATGGAGGAACGCGCGACCGCGGAGCTTGACCTGGACCTGCCGGCCGCCTGGGCATCCAGGCCGACCGTCGATCCGGAGGCCGCCGGCACGCCGATCGACCGCGAGGAGATGGAGCGGGAGATCGTCACGCTCCGCGAGGAGATCCGGCGGCTCGGCAACGTCAATCTCGACGCGATCGAGGAGGAGTCGCAGCTCGAGCAGCGCAACGAGGACCTCATCCGCCAGGTGGAGGACATCGACGCCGCCGTGGCGCAGCTCCGCACGCTCATCGATGATCTGGATCGCGTCTCGCTCGAGCGCTTCCGCGAGACGTTCGAGACGATCCGCATGAACTTCGCGGGCCCGGACGGCACGTTCCGCCGGCTCTTCGGTGGCGGCAGCGCCGACATCATGCTGATCCCGGATGAGAACGGCGCCGTCGACTGGCTGGATTCGGGCATCGAGGTCGAGGCGAAGCCGCCGGGCAAGAAGCCGCACGTGATCTCACAGCTCTCCGGCGGCGAGAAGACGATGACCGCCGTCGCCCTGCTCATGGCCATCTTCAAGTCCAGGCCGTCGCCGTTCTGCGTGCTCGACGAAGTCGACGCGGCGCTGGACGATGCGAACGTCGATCGCTTCTGCAGAGTGCTGGAGCCGTTCCTCGATCGCAGTCACTTCATCATGATCACGCACCACAAACGGACGATGAAGGCGTGCGACCGGCTGTACGGCGTCACCATGCAGGAGCGCGGCGTCTCCACGCGTGTCTCGGTCCGCGTGGACGAGGTGGGCGAGAACGGCGCCATTTCCGTCCGCCCCGGTGAGCAGCGCGGTACCGGGCTCGCGGAGGCGGACGCCGCTCCGGTCGAGCACGGGGACGCGGACGCCGACGACCATCGACGCGATGCGCCGCTCATCGAGACCAAGCCGCAGAACGCCCGTGCGGCCCTGCGTGACGAGTTTGAACGGGCGTGGACCGGTGCGAACGCCACGTGACTCCACGTGCGCTCGTCGCCTGCTGACTGGAGCAGAAGAGCTATGGGTCGTCCCGCCTTCGTTCACGGCATGATCACCGGCGCGCTGCTGCTCGGCGGCGGACTTTTCCTCGGCGGATGGTCGAACGTCCGGGAGGATCGCCCCGGCATCGTGCGCGCAGAACGCGTGGAGATCGTCGATGAACTCGGCACCGTCCGCGTGGTGCTCGGCTCCAGTGAATCCGGCGGCGCGCTCAGCGTCCGGGACCGGCTGGGGCGCACGATGCTGATCGCCGGCACGGGGCCGGGTGGCGGCGTGCTGGTCATCAACGACGCGGAGACGCGGCAGGCCGTGGCCCGCATCGGTTCCGGGGGCGAGGGCGGCGAGTGCTCGCTCGCAGGCACGGACGGCGTCACGCGACTCAGGCTCGCCGGCACCCCGGCAGGCGGCAGCATGCACGCGGCCGACCGCGCGGGGCGGACGGCCGTCTCGGTCCAGGTGAGCGCTGCCGGCGCCGGCATGGTCGAGACGCTGGATGCGGCTCGGTCGGCGCCGCTGGTCGCCATCGGCGCGACCGGCGACGGGCAGGGACAGATCCGTGTCAACGGTCCCGACGGACAGCCCCGCACGATCATCACCGCGAGCGAGCGCCGCGAAGGACAGATCTACACGTTCGCGGACGATCGTCGGCCGCTGCTCGCATTCGCCACGGACGCGCGTGGCCCGGTCATCCGGCTGTACAACGTCGACGGCGACGCCGCCGTCGCGCTCGATCACGACGCGGAGAGTCGCGGGCGCGTCATCGTGTACGACCGCGACGGCATCGGGCGCGCCATCGTGGCGCAGAGCCCGCGGAGCCGGATCATCCCCGCGCGGCCCGACGGGGACGCGCCGTTCGAGTCCCTCCAGCGCCCGGACTGAGTTCCCGGAACCGCCCGCCGCACCCGGTCGATGCGCATGCCCGGCGCCGCGGCGGAGGAGCGGACCGCCACGGCACCGGGCCGGGATGCGTTCAGGCCGATGTCATCCGCGCCCGCGGCGCGCCGTCATTCACCGAAGGCGTCGCCCTCGTCGTCGCTCTCGCGATGGTCCTCCTGCGCCTGCCGGTTCGCCTCCTCGATCAGTCGACGGAGATAGGCGTTCTCGCGCCTGGTGGCCTCGAGGTCGAAGACCAGGTACTTCACGCTCAGGCGAAGACAGTCGATGGAGTCCTGCAGTTCCGAAATGGATCGCTGGATCCGTTCACGTCGATCCCGCGTCTCCTCGGCGACGCGCTCCAGTCGCGTGCGATGCTCCTCGGGCAGCTGGCTGATCCGGGCAAGCAGGTCGCCCAGCTGCGACTGGAAGGTCTTCTCGTCCATGCGTATCTCTCCTCTTCGCGTCTTCGGGTTGTCGATCGGAGCGGTGTCGCGGGCCCGTGGATCGGGATCCGCGATGCCGTCGATGCGATACAACCACCGCGCCACCGGCGTCGACGATCGAGCGTCGACGCGACGGTGCCGCCGGACGGTGCGGAGATGCGTGCTCTTTCCGGACGTGCCGGGCGGGATCGGAGGATCCGACCGCGCGTGCGGCGCAGCCTGTTGCCGGAAGTCCCCGGATCGTGTGGCGTATCAGCGGCGCGCGCCGGGCCGCCGCAGCGCCCGCTGGGCGCCGGGAGGTGCCGATCGCAGCAGCGCGTCGATCGGCTCCTGCCGTTCCCTGGCCTCGTGGACCAGGCGTCCGAGATGCGCGTCGAGTTCCAGCGCCCAGCGATCGAAGTAGCGCTCCAGTTCATGGCGGTTGAAGCGCGTGAGCGGGTCGTCCAGCCCGGTCTGGGCCACGGCCCAGTCGATGAGACTGCCGCCCGTCCGCCCGAACCGGTACAGCTCGAGCGTCGCGGCGATGCGCTGCGCCAGGGTCAGGAATGGATCCCGGACCTTCTGCGGCAGCGTGATCATCGCTTCGTCGATCTTCTTCCTGGCCACCGGGGCGAGCCAGTCGCCTTCGGCGATGCCGGCCCAGTGTCCGAGCGTCGGCCCCTCCGAGTCGGACGGCGGCGCGCCCCCGTCCGCGGGAATCCGCTCCAGGGGTGCATGCGACGTCACGAGCACCTTGAGACCGCCGTTGGGAAAGCGGATCGTGACGCGCTGGCACTCGATGCCGGCCTCCCGGAAGACCTCGGCTCGCGTGACATTCCCGATTCCCCACTCGGGACGCCCCAGGTGACGCACGCGGTCACCGAATCTGAATCGTTCCTCCGCCCTGGAGGAATCCACCGTTCGTGTGTGCATACCGACGCCCGCTTCCATGCGGTTCCTTTCCAGGGTGTACTGTCCGCCATCGGGAGCCCGGAACATCCACCGGCGGCCGGACCTCGTCCCGCTGCGGGAGAACGGTCCGACCACGCCGTCGATATGCCGATTCCGGCACATCCGGAGCCTCGGCGTCGCGGATGAAACGCCCTCGATGAGCGTGATGCTTTTCAACCCCCGCCTGGGTACATCGGCACAGAGGCTCGATGACCTGCGAAGGAGTATACCGGCAGACGGACGGATGAGCCCGGAATCACGCCGCGAATCATCCCGACCGCGATGGTGGCGGTGGCATGGCCGCTCCGGGATACTGCCCGCGTGCCGGCAACTACATTCGCATTCCTCGGCGACATTGTTGCCGGTCCCGGCCGCCGGATCGTGGAAACATGGCTTCCGGTGCTGCGCGGTGACCACGCACCGGACATCGTGGTCGCCAACGCCGAGAACGCCGCGCACGGCTCCGGGCTCTCCGCCCGGCAGTACCGGGAACTGCGGGCGCTGGGAATCGACGGCATCACGCTGGGCGACCACGCATTCCGCGAGCCCTCCATCCGCCCGGTCCTGGAGGAGCCGGAGGCGCGCGTGATCCGTCCGCTCAACCTCTCCCCACGGGCCGGGGGGCGCACGGTCCTGCGGCTTCCCCCCCCGCCCGGCCGCCGGCGCGGCGTGGCCGTGATCACGGTCCTGGGGCGGATCTTCATGGCCCTTCCGGCCGACGACCCCTTCCGCGCGGTGGACGACCTGATCGCCGCCCTGGGGAGCGCCGAGCCCGTGACCATCATCGTCGAGGCACACATGGAGGCCACCAGCGAGAAAGCGGCCCTGGCGCACCACCTCGATGGGCGGGTCGCCGCGGTGCTGGGTACCCACACGCACGTCCCGACGGCGGACGCACGGATCCTGCCGGGAGGCACCGCCTTCATCACCGATGTCGGCATGTGCGGTCCCTACGACTCCTGCATCGGCCGCGACAAGAGCGCGGTCGTCCGATACATGACCACCGGCGTCTTCCAGGCCTACGGCATCGGCGCCGGCGACGAGCGACTCTGTGCCGCGGTCGTGTCCCTCTCCGACGATACCGGCCTCGCGCTGGCGATCCGTCGCGTGGAGTATCCACCGCCTCCCGTGTCTCACCCGGGGCCGGTGCCGCATCCGGCCGGCTGATCCGGAGCGCCGCCTGTGTCCGTTCCTGCCGCTCCATCGGGACTTGGGGCGGGCGAGGCAGGATGGCGAGTCCTGCCGGGCTTTTTTTCCGCGATCGGAGGCCGTGACATCTTGACGCGGGTCGGAATCTGTTGTCGTATACATCCACGTTCGACCGCGAGGCACGGTGTGCCGGGCCACCGGATCACCGGTTCGCAGCCGGACGCGAGAAGAGAAACGAAGTCGGATTCCGACTGAGAGAACGAGAAGAGAAGAAGTTGAGAAGAGGCCACTCCCCTCGGGAGTGAATCCAGGAACTCGGTGCAACTGGCATCCGGTGCGGGTGCCGTGACCGTTGGCATCGACAGTCATCTGATGGCCACCCGAGCCGCGCCGATCCCGGCGACCTCGGCCCGGGACCCGTCCGGCGCCTCCTCCGGCCGGACGATCTGGACCATCGGGTGGTCGGTGCCATGGTGCGGTGTCCGACTCGGACGGCGGAACGGCAGGAGGCCGTTGCCGCCAGGCCCCGCGCAGCGTGTTCCTGCTGGGACCCCCCAGGAACCCCCACCGATGGAACGCCCGCGATCGTCCGGCCGCCGCGCCAGGCACCAACTCGGAACGGAGTCACCGACTGGTGAATGCCTGCGGACTCGGATGGCACCGCCGTACGGCCCCACCGCCCGACGCGCCGCCGCCGCACGCTGCACCATTCTCATTTCCGGCGAGACCGGTGTCGGCAAGGGCCGCTTCGCGAAGTGGCTGCATGCGCAGAGCCCCAGGCACGCCGGGCCGTTCATCCCCGTCAACTGCGGGGCGATTCCGGAGTCGCTCATCGACAGCCAGCTCTTCGGTCATGCGCGCGGGGCCTTCAGCGGCGCCACGCATGAGCACGTCGGCCTGGTTCGCGCGGCCGACGGCGGCACGCTCTTCCTGGATGAGGTCGGCGAGCTTCCCGCATCCGCGCAGATGCGCCTGCTGCGGCTTCTCCAGGAACGGGAAGTGCAGCCGGTCGGCTATCCCCGCCCGGTGATCGTGGATGTCCGGGTCATCGCCGCGACGAACGTGGATCTCCATGCCGCGGTCGCCGAGCGGAGGTTCCGGGAGGACCTGCTCTATCGACTCGACGTGGTCTCTCTGACCGTGCCGCCACTGCGCGAGCGCCGAGCCGAGATCCAGGGACTCATCGATCACTTCAATGCCGAGTTCGCCGGCATCTACGACCAGGCCCCCCTCGCGTTCCTGCCGGAGGCCCGGAGCATCCTTCTGCAGCATCCCTGGCCCGGGAACATCCGACAGCTGCGCGCCGTGCTCGAGCGCCTGCATGTGCTCGCCCCGGGGGAACCTGTGACTGTCGAGAAACTCGCCGGCATCGGCCAGCTCGAGCGGCCTGGCGCCGGCGCGGTTCCGGACCTCGACCAGGTCCGGGCGGCTGAGATCCGCCGGCTGCTCGCAGAGCGCGGCGGGTCGATCAGCCAGGTCGCCACGGCCCTCGGCGTTCATCGCAGCACCATCTACCGCTGGCTCCGATCGAACGCCGACCCCGCGCCGAAGCCCTGAGGCTTCCTCGCCGGACGCCGCCGCCGCCACTGACCGGCGTGGCTGTCGCGCGCCAGGTCCATCACCCCAGGGGTGCGCCCCGTGCCGGCCCGCCCGGGCGGGCGCTGGAGCGCGCCGCGACGCGCTGCCCATCCGCCCGGCCCGCCGTGGCCCGATACCTCCCCTGATTCCGCGGGACAGCCGTCCGCGAACCGCCGCGCAGGACGCGTGCCTGTCGCGGTTGTGCGGCGCCGCGCTGCATCGTGCGACACCGACAGCGTGTGCACAGGCCTGGACGCCGCGCGCGGCACTCGCGCCTGTCGCGTCTCCGCGACGCTGCATGCGCCGCGTCGCAACGATGCGCTTCGACGGCGGTCGACGGACGCGTCTCACGGCGCAGAATCCGCCATGCAGGGCGCGCCAGACCTGGCACGACGATTGCTAAGCAACGTGGCGATGGGTCTGAAGCCGACGACGATCCTCATCGATCTCAGCGCAGGCGGGCGCCTGGTACGCTCCGACGTGGCGGCGCTGCGTCGCGACCTCATCGCCCAGGGCGCCGAGGTACTGAGCCCGCTGCGCTCACTCGCCGCGGTTCGCCGAAGGCTGGTGCGCGATCCGGCACCGGTCGTGCTCTGCGTTCATGTGGCGGGACCGTACGCACATGCATGCCCTGCGCTCCTCGAGGCCGTGCTCGAGGACGCCCGCGGCTTCCGGGCGCCGCTCCGCACGATTGCCGTCGCGACCGGCGCGGACGCGTTCGAGCAGGCGGCGCTGCTTGCCTGCGACATCCGTGTCGCATCACGATCGGATTTCATCCGGGCTCTCCCGCTTGTTTTCGCCTCGATCGATGCGACGGCGCACGGCGTCGCAACGCACACGCTGCCGCCGGAGCGACGGCCGCATCCGCTTGCGCGGATCTCGGTGCAGACCTGGCTGGCATCGGATATCGTTCATGGACCGCTCGATGATCGTGCGGACATGGATGTCTTCGGTCGGCATGCCGCGCGACACGCGGCAGTGCCCGACCGCTTTACGCGATCTGAATGGAGTCTGTCGCGGTGGAACGACGCGATTTCCAGGCATGCCGAACCCGGGATATGCGGGCCCGGCCCTGAACAGACCGACAGTGACTGCGAAGACGCTGAGCCTTCGCCCTGATTCCCCTGCGCCCCGCCGACCGGCGTGGCGTCAGGATTGACATCACGGACTCTCTCTCTTCTCTCCGCGTCCGGCTGGCGAGCTCGACGCGGATTTGGAAGGCCCGGCGGCCGCATCCCGTCGACCGCATGCGCAGGGCGCGCATCGATCACGGACACGTTCCACCGGGCCGGACGGACTCTCTCTCTTCTCTCCGCGTCCGGCTGGCGAGCTCGACGCGGATTTGGAAGGCCCGGCGGCCGCATCCCGTCGACCGCATGCGCAGGACGCGCATCGATCACGGGCACGTTCCACCGGGCCGGACGGACTCTCTCTCTTCTCTCCGCGTCCGGCTGGCGAGCTCGACGCGGATTTCCACGACCCGGTGGTCGTCAGCGCCGGAACGCTTCGCGCCCGGCGGCGACCGCCCGGGGTCGTGACCCGTTCTCTCTTCTCTCCGCGTCCGGCTGGCGAGCTCGACGCGGATTTTTCTGCGCATTCCGGCTCAGGCCGGCGCGGACGCCGCGCACGCCGGTCGGTCGACCAGGTCCAGCAGGATTTCGACCGGGTGCTGCGCCGCTCGCTGGAGTCCGTCGTGGATCTGGTGACGGCAACTCGTACCCGGCGCCGCGATCGCGGCGCCGTCCGCTGCTCGCAGCAGCGGGAACAGGTCGAGTCCGGCAATCCGCATCGAGAGATCGAACCGCGCCCGGCCGTACCCGAACGAGCCCGCCATGCCGCAGCAGCCGGTGTCGAGCAGGCGCACGCCATCGGCGCCCAGGAACCGCGTCATCAGCGACATCATGTCGCCCGTTCCCCAGAGCGCCTTCTGGTGGCAGTGCCCGTGCACCAGCACGGGTGTCCGGTCGACCGGGCCGGCCGGCGAGCCGGTGATCACCGGTCGAAGCGGATGCGCATCCCAGCGTGACTCGAGGAACGACTCGATGGAGGACACGCGCCCGACGACGGAGGCCACGCGCTCACGAGGCAGCCCGAGATCCAGGTCCATCCAGTCATCGACGATCGCCGAGACGCAGCTCGGCTCCAGGCCGACGATGGCCACGGGAGCCTCCCGGGCAGTCGCGTTCTCGAGTCGCGCGATGGTCCTTCGGATCCCGCGGATCGCCGCCGGCAGCAGCCCGGTCGAGATCAGCGATCGGCCGCAGCACCCGGCGGGCGCCAGACCGACGCGGTATCCGAACCGCTCCAGCAGTCGCACCGCCGCCTGGCCGACGCGCGATTCGCCGTACGCGCAGAAGCAGTCCGGGTACACGAGGACGAGCGGCCGGGCGACATCGCCGGCGCCGTGGCCGTCCAGGCGCCGTCGCATCCAGCCGGCCAGCGACGGGCCGAAGGGCGGCAGCGGGCGCTGCGGATGCACGTCGAGGACGCGATTGATCAGCGCGCGCAGCGGGCGCATCCGACCGAGCGCGTTGAAGAGCCCCGGCGCCACGGCGGCGGCACCGGCCAGCCACCGGATCCGACCGAACGCGTGCGCCGCCGGCGGTGCATGCCCGCGTGCCCGGAACCCCTGCGCCAGGTACTCCGCCTTCAGGCGCGCCACGTCCACGTTGCTCGGACACTCCCGCTTGCAGGCCTTGCAGGACAGGCAGAGGTCGAGCGTCGCCAGGGTGTCCGGATCCCGCCACCGATCGCGCGGATCGCCCGTGAACTGGCCGGTGATCGCCAGGCGCAGGGCGTTTCCCCGGCCGCGCGTTGCATGGCGCTCATCCAGCGTGGCGCGATAGGACGGACACATGGTCCCGCCCGAGGTCCGCCGGCAGACGCCCGCACCGTTGCACATCTCCACTGCGCCGAGAAGACCGTGCTCCGCTTCGAAGCGGTGAAAGGTCCGGACCGGCGGCACGTCGATGAACCGGTCCTGCGGCCGGACACGCAGCGCCGCGTCCATCGGGACCGGATCCACGATGATGCCCGGGTTCAGCCGGCGATCCGGGTCGAAGATCGCCTTGATCGCCGCGAGCGCCGCGGTCAGTCGCGGTCCGAAGAACCGCTCGAGCTGGTGCGATCGCAGACGTCCGTCGCCATGCTCTCCGGAGAGCGATCCGCCGTATTCCACGACGAGTTCCGTGACCTCATCCATGATCGCGCGCATGATCCGGAAGTCCTGCGGACTCCGCAGGTCCACGAGCGGCCGGACGTGGAGGCATCCGACCGATGCATGGGCGTAGTACGCCGCGATCGTTCCGTGCTTCGTCACGATCGCGCGGAAGCGCCGGATGAACTCCGGCAGGTGCCGGGGATCGACCGCCGTGTCCTCGATGAAGGTGACCGGCCTGCGCGACCCGGGAATGCCGTGCAGGAGCGGCTCCCCTGCCTTGCGCAGCCGCCACGCCCGTGCCATCGCGGCGGCATCGTGATGGCCCTGCACCCACGCCGCTCCGTGCCGGTCCACGAGCGACCCGAACGCCGACTCGATCGCGTCCCGTGACGGCCGGAAGTACTCGACGAACAGGACGGCCGCCACCTCGGCGCCGGGCGGCCGCGGGAGCAGCGTGACCGCATCCCGGTGCTCCATGTTCCGTGCGGCAAGCCGGATGATCAGGTCGTCGACGAGTTCCACCGCCGCGGGCTGCGACCGGAGGATGTCGCCCACCGCTTCCAGCGCGGCGTCGATCGACGGAAAGGCGATGATCGCCAGTCCCCGCGCTGCCGGAAGGGGAACGAGGCCGACCCGCGCCGCCAGCGTGACGCCGAGCGTCCCTTCCGATCCGCAGAGCAGGTGCGCGAGATTCACGCGATCGAAGGTCTCCGGCGTGGACGCACGGATCTGCGCGAGCATGAGGTCCAGGTTGTAGCCGTCCACGCGCCGGACGATGCGCGGCCAGCGCGCGTCGATCTCGTCGGCGACGGAGTTCACCACCGCCGCGACCCGTCGCGTCAGGTCCTGCACGCGCGGATCCCGCACCGCCGCGCCCTCCTCGAGGCGCACCCGGAGTCCGCCGGCCAGCACCGCGTCGATCGCGTGCACGTGCTCGACCGTCCGTCCGTAGAGCACGGAATTGGCACCGGCCGAGTTGTTCCCGATCATCCCGCCGATGGTGGCATGGCTGGATGTCGCGACATCCGGACCGAACCGCAGCCCGTGCGCCTGGGCGGCCCGGTTGAGCTGATCGAGCACGACACCCGGCTCCACCTCCGCCCAGCGCGCTCCGGCATCGATCGCGCGGATCGTCCGCAGATGCGCCCCGGCGTCGATCATCACCGCCTCGTTCACGCACTGGCCGGCAAGCGACGTGCCGCCCCCCCGCGGCACCACGGGAAGTCCGCGTTCCATGCACCAGGACACCGCGCGCTCGAGATCCTCCACGTCCTGCGGAATGACCACGCCGAGCGGCTCCACCTGGTAGATGCTCGCGTCGGTGGCATAGAGCATCCGGTCATGGCGCGCCGTCCGGACCTCGCCGCGCAGCGCACCACGGAGTTCCTGCAGCAGTGCGGCGACCCTGTCGGAGGCGCCCGATCGCCGCGCATGATCGTCGGCGCCGCGGGCCGGAAGCCGGATGTCCTTCATTCCACGCGCAGCTCCAGGGCGCGCTCCACCTCGCCCCGGAGGCGATCCAGGGCGTCCGGTGCCAGTCCCTCGTGCCGGGCGTGCACGTGCCCGTTGGGATCGATGACGAATGTGGACGGCAGACCGGATACCCCCCACGCCCGCATCACCGCGTCATCGGGATCGAACGGAACCGGCAGGCCGATCGGTGTCCGGCGGAGGAACGCGGTGACCGACGCCAGCCGGTCCTCCGCCGTCCCGGCGGGCAGTTCAGCGACATTGACGGCGACGACCTGCACGGGCAGTCGCTCGCTCTCCGCCCACCGCTGCAGGCGCTCCAGCAGCGGCAGCGCAGCGCGGCACGGCCCGCACCATGACGCCCAGAAGTCAATGACGACGACCTTGCCGAGATGGTCGCGCAGGTTGAACCGGCCTCCGTCCACCAGTCCCAGCGCCAGCGCCGGCGCCGGATCGCCGACGCCCGGACCTCGATGCACCTCGTCCGGTTGCGGCCGCGGACGCCGCGGCGCCAGGGCACTCGCCACGTCGACCCGGTCTCGTTCTCCGGCGTCGAAGCGGCGCAGCGCCTCTGCCTCGTCCGCATCCAGAACCGCCCATGTGTACCGGTAGAGCGATCGGACCACCGCCCCGGCCTCCACGAACCGACCGCCGCGCACCTCGTGCCGGACAAGATGCGGACGTCCCGACCGCCGATCGATGAGCAGGTCCAGCGCGCCTTCATCGCTCGTGAACCGGATGCGGATGCAGGCGATGCCGTCCGCGATCTCCTCGTCCAGCGCCGTCGGCGCCAGCCACGGCGTCTTCCAGTGCAACTGCATCCAGGAATCGGCGGCGTCGTCCTCCCCGAACAGGATGGCGATCAGCGGCCAGGGCAGATCCCGGAAGACATCGAGCAGCGCCCAGTAGGGGCCGCCCGCTGCGTCCTGCTCAAGGTACGCATCCGGATTCTCCACGTGCTCGACGCGGATCCGCCCGTCCGCGAGCAGGCACCGATGCATGCCCAGCCGGACCACACCGGTCGGTCGCCCCTCGGCATCCCGGCCGAGCCACACGAACTCCGCGCGCGTCGGCACGGACCTGGATTCCAGGTCCCCCTCCGCCACTCCGACGCGCAGTTCCACCTCGGCGCGCACCGGTCCGCCGGTGTGCAGGGCGCGGCGCATCGCCGTGTACGCGTCTGCGGCGGCCGGCAGTGGATCCGGTCGATCGGCGCGGGCGCCCACCGCCGCGGCGAGCGTCATGGCCCAGGCGAGCAGGAGCGCGCGATGCAGGCTCAGGGCCGGGTTGAAGAAAGTCATGGTGCTGGACTCCCGAACCGCGGACGGTATCCCGTGAATCACTTCGCCGCCGGCGCTGCCTCTCGGACCGCGGCACGGAGGTCGTCCGTGAAGCCCGTGTTCCGATCGACCCACATGGCGCTCACCTTCCCGTCCGGACCGACGACGAGGAGCGTCGGGACCTGCGTGACCCGGCACTTCTTCGCGACCGTGCTGTCCTCATCGAACAGGCAGACCGTCGGAATCCCGATCGACTCCCACAGGTCGGTGACGTGCTCCCATCGCGTGACGCCGTTGCGGCGATCGAGCGTGTTGACCGCGAGCACCTGCCCGGGGAGTTTCTCCGACTCGATCCATGCCCGGCACGCGTCCAGTTCCCGCAGGAACGCGGGCGCGTCGCTGGAATCCGCCGTCCAGAAGCCGAGGACCTTCACCCCGCCGTGACCGGTCGCCACATCGAACCGCCGACCACCGAGCGTCCTCAGCGTGAACGGCTCGATGCCGTCGCCGACTGCAAGCGGCCTGTCGACCTGCGCTGCCTGGCGGATCTGCCGACCGCGCGACGAGAGGAGTTCGGGAATCGTCGCCCACTCGATCATGCCCGTTCCGTCGAACTCCAGCGGCTCCGCGATCCTGTCCATGATCTGCACACGGATGCGGAATGTCCGCTCGGCGGCGATCATGCCGTCGTATGCCATGAACTCCGACCGCGCTCCGACGGGAAGCGCCGTTTCCGGATCGATGTCCAGCCAGGTGTCACCGCCCTCATTGCTGAACAGGACGCGGCGCACGCCCCGGCCGTCGTCCAGCGTCACGTCCGTGCACGTGACGACACGCAGGTTCGCCTCGCTGTTGCCCAACCGGAGTTCATGCAGGATCCATGCCTCGTTCCGCCCGGCGTACAGCGCCGCGAGCAGCGTCGAAACCGATCGATTGCCGCTCATCGCGTCGATCAGGTCTCCGGCATACGGGACCCGCGCATACTCCCCCGGCCGATTGATGTTGACCAGGTGGACATGTCCATCCTTGATCGTGAGCCGGTTCACGCTGTCCGCCACGTACGCGCTCTGCCGGTCATGGAAGCGCACCGCGTGTACGACACGCGGGTAGGCGTACCCGCCGAGCACCGTCTCCTCATCGATCTCCGCCACGATCGCGTTCGCGGCCCTGAAGACCTCCCGCATGCGCGCCAGGAGCTGATCTGCGCAGGCCGGATTGATGTCTTCGGGCCGGATGACGGGCCGCTCCCGCGGCGGCGGCGTCACCGGTGGCCGCTGGCTCGGGACGGGCGCCGCCGGGCGGCCGGGCTCCGCCTGCGCGCCGGCGCGCGCGTCCGGAAGCAGTGCCGCGATGAGCAGGGCGGCACAGACGGGCAGCGATGCCGCGCGGTGCCGCAGGCTGGATCGACCATCGGACGTGTGAGGTGCGTGGGGCATCAGGTGCTGGCTCCGTTCTGAGATCGGTCTCCGCCGGATCGCCGGGTCGGACCCGCCCGCGATGGCGAACCGTTCCCGGTACTCCGCCCGCCTCCGGGGCGCTCCGGAGGGTAGACCGCGGGAAACATCCGTTCAGGACCGTGGAAACGATCGACTGCGCTGAATTGATGCGTGAAGCAGGTCGGCGATGGTACGTCCCAGAAGCGGATGGCGCAGGTCCGGATCGAGCCGGGCAAGGGGTTCCAGGACGAACCGCCGTTCCGCCAGGCGAGGATGCGGCAGCCGGAGCCCCGGCATGTCGGAGGCACGATCGCCCATGAGCAGGAGATCGAGATCGATCGGCCGCGGTCCCCAGCGGCGCCCCCGGGATCGATCGCGACCGAGCGCACGTTCGATGGACAGCAGGGCGTTCAGCAGATCCGCCGGGGGCAGCGTCGTGCGCAGTCGCGCCGCGGAGTTCAGGAACCGGCCCTGGTCAGGGTCGCCCACGGGCTCCGTCTCGAAGAGCGGCGCCACCGCGTCTACGCGGATCTGATCGTGCCGGCCGAGGCATGTCAGGGCCATGGCGATCGCGAGCCCGCGGTCACCCAGGTTGGCGCCGAGACCGATGTGGGCGATCTGTTCCAAGCCGGCCTGCGCCGGCGCCGCCGCGGGCTGCGAGTCGGCCGCGGTCACCGCGGCGCCCCCAAGGGGGCGCCGTCGCCGCGGTCACCCGGCGGCACCTCCCAGAGCAGCAGAGGGTCCGGCATCCCGCCGCCTCCCGCATCCGCGGGCCCGAGCGCGGAGAGGATGCGCAGTCGCAGCCGCTGGAGCGCGGCGAGGACCGTCCGATCGCGGATCATGGCGCGGTCCCCCGGAACCCGCAGGGCGTGCACGGTCGTGTTTCCGGTCGGTCCGGCGATCCCGATCCAGACGAGACCGACGGGCTTCTCCGCCGTCCCTCCGTCGGGCCCGGCAACGCCGGTCGTGGAGAGCGCCCAGTCCGCGCCGGCGCGCCGGCGGGCGCCGTCCGCCATGGCCAGGGCAACCTCGCGGGACACCGCACCGTGGCGGGCGATCAGGTCTGCCGGGACCCCGAGGTCCTCCACCTTCCGCTCATTGGCGTAGGTCATCCAGCCGCCCCGGAACCAGTGGGATGCACCGGGCGGATCCACCAGCCGTGCGGCGAGCAGTCCACCGGTACACGACTCCGCGACCGCGACGGTCTGGCCACGCTCGCGCAGCAGGACGCCGACGGATTCCGCCAGCGTCGTCCCCCCCTCACCGAAGACGAATGGGTGCCACGCCGCCCGGACCGCCAGGGCGGCGGATGCAACCGCAGCCTCGGCGGCACTCCCGCCGTGCCGTGCCCGGATGCGCGCGGTGACGATGCCGCCGCTGGCCGTCGTCCCCACCAGGATCTCGCGGTGACGATCCATGAGGGCACCGAGGCGCTGCGCGAACTCGGACTCGCCGAGGCCGCACGCGTGGAGCAGGCGCATCGGCACCGCACCCGTCCCGGACGCGGACGCGATCGGCGCCACGCATCGCTCGAACATCGGATGCATCTCGCGCGGCGGTCCGGGGAGACAGAAGATGTCGGTGCCGTCGATCCGGGCATGGAGACCCGGCGCCGTGCCGTGGTCGTTGGTCAGGCTGCGCGCCGACGGCGGCCGGCGCGCCTGCGCCCGATTGCCCGGCGGCATCGGGCGCCCTCGACCGGTGAACCACGCCTCCACTTCCGCGAGTGCGGCCGGATCCTCGATCGCCGCACACCCGGGGTCCACGACATCGGTGAGCGCCTCCCGCGTGAGATCATCCGCCGTCGGCCCCAGGCCGCCGGTCGAGATCACGATCCCGGCCCGGCGCGCCAGGTCGCGGAGCGTGCTTGCGATCACGTCCCGGTCATCCCCCACCGCGGCGTGCGCCACCATGGTCACGCCGAGATCGAGCATGCGGCGCGCGATCCATGGGGCGTTCGAATCGCGCGACTGTCCCAGCAGGATCTCATCGCCGATGGAAAGCGTGGCGGCGGTGATCATCGGCGGTGCGTCCTCCATCTGCGCTCGCTCCGGCCCGGCGGAAGCCCGGCCCGGGACCATCGGTATCGACATCGTCGCATCATGCCGGTTCGAATCCCGGCGCCGACCAGGCGACCCGGCCGCCGACCATGGTGGCGATGACGCGGGGCGGCGCTGCCGCCCAGTCGGCCGTGCGTGGATCGCGATCGAGGAGCACGAGATCCGCGTGTCGTCCCGGTGCAATGGCGCCGATGCCGGCATCACACAGCGCGTGTGCGGCGCCCGCGGTGTGCGCCATCATCGCATCGACGCTGCTGAGACGTTCACCCGAATCGCGGCCGGCCTCGGGCCCGACGATCGCCGTGCGAAGGGCGAGCATCGGGTCGCAGTCGACGACCGGCCAGTCCGATCCGAACGCCAGGATGGCGCCGTGGTCGAGCAGCGACTGCCAGGCGAACGAGCCCGGCAGGCGATCGGCTCCGACGCGCTCCACAAGGCCCGGCGCATCATCGATCGCGTGCGCAGGCTGGACACTGGCGATCCGCCCGCGGAACCTGTGGAAGTCGGCGGGATCGATCTGCTGGGCATGTTCGATCCGGGGCCGGCAGCGCGACTCGAGCGCGGGGCCGAGCGCGTCGATCGCGTCGAGCGCGAGCCCGACCGCTTCGTCGCCGATGGCGTGCATCGACGGCTGCAGGCCTGCCTCCGCCACCAGTCGGATCCACGCCTCGAGGTGGCCGTCCCGCGCCAATTCCACGAGCATGCCCCGATCGCCCGGCCGATCGGCGTACGGCGCGCGAAGGCGCGCGGTCCGTGACCCCATCGTGCCATCCACGAACGCCTTGCAGCCGATGATGCGGAGATCCGGATCGTCTGCCCGGTCCCCGGCGTGGGCGCACGCCGGCCCCGGGTCGAATGGCCAGGCGCGATCGAGCAGCGTGACGCGCACGCGGGGCTGCATGGCGCCGTGACTCCGGGACGGCAGGATGACCTGGCGCAGGTCGGCCTCGTACTCCATGGCGCCGACCGTCGTGACACCGCGCGCCAGGAGCTGGTCCAGCGCTGCCCGGAGCGCCCCGCGCTTCTCAGCAACCGACGGCGGCGGGATGCGCGGCTGCAGCACATGCCACGCGGCCGTTTCCAGCAGCAGCCCGGTCGGAACACCGTCCGGATCCCGGACGAACTCGCGCGACGCCGGACCGCTCTGCACATCGCCGCCTGTCCGGCGGATGTGATGCAGGACCGCGTCATTCACCACCGCGGCATGCAGGTCGCTGCGCCAGCACACCACCGGCCGATCCCCCGCCGCGCGGAGCCATGTGCGGTCGGGAAGGACGCGTCCGTCGATCCGGTCCTCCGACCAGCCGTGCGCGATGAGCCAGCGTCCGGTCGGCAATTCCGCATGGGCGCGGCCGACCGCATCCTCGAACGCGGTGCGCGTGGTTACGCGGGAGAGATCGGGGCGTCCGGCGCGAAGTCCGCCCAGGAGAAGATGCACATGGGCGTCCACGAAGCCGGGGACGGCCCAGAGCCCACCCGCGTCGATGACGCTGCCCCCGGATGGCACGGCGACCCCGGCGTCCAGGGCGACGATGCGTCCATTCCGGATGCGGATCGTTCCAGTGTGCCGGGACGCCGCAGAGCCGGTCCACGCGCGGACCCGGGTAACATGGACATCGCCACCCGCGGGGTCGCGCATGCCCGGAAGTGTACGGTCGGCCGGTCGACCGATCCGATGCCGGCCGTGTGCGGGTTGACCGTCCGGGAGGCGTCTGCCCCCTGGTCCGCAAGGAGATCCCGTCACGATGGCTGAACGACCCATGCCCCCCCTCTCCGGTCGCCGGATGGCGCCGGTGCACTTCGCCGCCGCCGCGATCCCCGCGATGCTCGCGGCGCTGGTCCTGACAGGCTGCGATGCGCGGACGCCTTCGGACGGCAGCGCGGCGCCGTCGGCCGTCGGGCCGACGACCGCGCCGGACCGCGCGACCCGAGTGCCGGTGGCACCGCCGCGAGCGCCCGAGGACCCGACCGTCGCTGAGTTCGCGGGTTTCCGCGGCCCCAAGCCCGCGGCATGGCTCTGGCAACCGCCGGAGAGCACGATGCGCGCGGCGAACTACGTCATCCCGGCTCCGGGGTCCGGGAACCAGGCACATCTGGTCGTCTTCCAGGGCATCGGAGGCGGCCGCGACCTCAACATCGAGCGGTGGAAGGGCCAGTTCCGAACGAGCGATCTTCGCGCGGTGGAGCCCGTGGTGACATCGCACGAAACGAACGGCATGCAGATCACGATCGTCGAACTGAAGGGCGAGTACCGTCCGATGACGCAGGAGTGGTTCTCGCCCGACCAGATGTTTCTCGCCGCGATCGTCGAGACGCCCCGCGGCGATCTCCAGATCCGCCTCACCGGTGATATCACGACTGTCGAGGCGAACCGGGAGGCATTCATGAACCTGGTCCTGAATCTCCGGCCGATCGATTCCTCCGCGGGATGAACTGAATCCGCCCGGCGCGTGTCCGGACGGACAGGCCTCCCGCAACCCACCGGCACGTCCGGCGGTAGCGCCCGGTGTCCGGACGCGCCGGTCCTCGAATCTCCCCAGCCCGACCGCGAACTCCTGCTGACGCAGGGCCGGTCCTCTCGGAGCCATTCACCATGCGACATCCCCGACTCCTCGCCGCCATCGTCGTCGCCCCGCTCGCCGCATCGGCCATGCTGGCGGCGTCGAGCCAGGACACGCGCCCGGTCCGGTCTGGACCGGCCGCCCCCGCCCAGGCCGCATCCGCGTCATTCCCGGACGACTGGTACTACCGCCAGAACGACGGCACGCGGTACCCCGGCCCGAAGTCGCTGGAAGGTCTGAAGGCACCCGAACTCCACCTGAAGAGCTGGATCGGGGACATCAGCAGCACCGACGCCCTCAAAGGCAAGGTCGTGGTCGTCGACTTCTGGGCGACCTGGTGCGGTCCGTGCATGCGCGCGATTCCGAAGAACATCGAACTCACGAAGAAGTATCCGAGCGACGAGTTCGTGATTCTCGGCGTCCATGACTCCAAGTCCGGCTGGCAGAAGATGCCGCAGGTCGCCGAGGACCGGAAGATCAACTACCCGCTCGCGATCGATGTCGACGGCAAGTCGCAGGCCGCGTGGAAGGTCGCGTTCTGGCCCACGTACGCGGTGATCGATCACACCGGCGTCGTTCGCGCCGCCGGCCTGCTTCCCGACAAGGTGGAAGAGGTCGTCAAGGTGCTGCTGGAGGAGCGCCGCGCCGCGCATGCGAAGAAGGCGGTCGTCAGCTCCTGAGCGTCGATGCCGGCCGACGGCATCCCGCGACGGAGTGGTCTCCACCGTGCAGGACGCCGCACGCGTCCGTCATCACCCGATCCCGGGCCCCGGTGCGATTGAACCGCCGGCGCCCGGGATCGGTGTCAGGAGGATCCCGCTCCGGAGATGACAGTTCACCAGCGTGCCCGGCCGGAGCGCGGTGAAGTCCTGATCGACCGGCGTGATGACATGCACAGGAACGGGCGCCTCGATCAGCAGGCGCCGCGATGCCGGATCGGCCTCGCGGAGGATGCCCGCAATGATGCGCGGCTCACCGTAGACCGGTTCGACGAATCGTCCGCCACCCGCGGCCGCATGGACGCGGAGCGACTCCGCATCCAGCCGCCCGACGAGCCGCGCACCGACCGGCGGAAGCGATGCCCCGGGCGGTGTCCGGAACGCCAGGCGATAGTCGGTGCCGGGCAGTGCGATCACCACGGTCCCGGTTCCACGCTCCGCAAGGACACCCCGCACCAGGCCCGCGATCGTTCCGTTCATCACCATCGACATGCCGCTCCGTGTAGAGAGCGATGATACTGCCGGGTGCGCATCCGCGCACGCCCGGGCCGATGTCCATGGATGGGTGCGCCGCGGTCAGGCGCGCATCGCGCTGATCTCGCGGCGCGGAAGGCCCAGGAAGTTCGCGAGGATCCACGGGCCATAGGTGGTCAGGAAGCTCTCCGGATGGAACTGCACGCCCTCCATCGGTGCCTCGGGCGGCGCGTCCCGCCAGCGCAGCCCCATCACTTCTCCGGCATCGGTCCACGCACTCACGGCGAATGCCGGGGGGACCGTGTCACGAAGGACCACGAGCGAGTGATATCGCGTGGCCACGAACGGGTCGGGGAGCCCGGCGAAGACACCCTGCCCGTCGTGACGGATGCGGCTGGTCTTCCCGTGCATCAGGACGGTGTGGCGTGCCACCGTCATGCCGTGTACCGCGCCGATCGCCTGGTGCCCGAGACAGACGCCGAGAATCGGGATCCGGCCGGCCATGGCCCGGATCAGCCCGGGCGAGATGCCGCTCTCCGCGGGCGTGCACGGTCCGGGCGAGATCATGAGGTGACTCGGGCGCATCGCCTCCGCCTCTTCGACGGTGATCCGGTCGTTGCGCACCACGTCGATGGGGAACCCGGGATCGATCGCCCCGATCACCTGCACCAGGTTCCAGGTGAAGGAGTCGTAATTGTCGATCAGGAGCAGGCGCGCCATGGGCCGTCACGCGCACGATCACGCCGCTTCGCGATCGACCGTGCCGGCGACACCATCCCGCGTCACCACGAAGAAACTGCTCGTGATGGGGTACGGGAGCCGGCGGAAGTCGCGGATCACGCGGTGATGGATCCGCTCGACGAACGGCGTCGGTTCGATCGAGAGCGCCAGGAACATGTCGCGCGCCGGCGTCGCGACGTAGAAGTCGCCGCCGAGTTCCGGTGCCAGCCGTTCATGGAGCGAGTCGAGCAGCAGTCGCGCCGCGTCATAGCCGTCCTGCCGCGCCACGATCGCAGCACGACCGCCCTCCTGCGAGTCGACGATCTGGATCTCCAGGTCCGGAGCGTAGCGGGCCAGGTTCTCGCGGGAGATGGCTTCCACGTCATCGACCTCGAGACCCCAGCGGAGAAGCTGCTCCACCGTGAGGCTCACCGTCATCTGCGGGAGGTCCAGCACGAAGACCACGACCGTGTCATTGACGAACGGCACGTGGGCGACCTGCTCGCGATCCAGGTGTTCGAACACCGTGACCGGCTGGATGCGCGGCATGATGCGGGGGCGCGCGATGGCGAGCGGAAGCAGCGTACTGCTGTACGCGTCGCCCTCGATCAGGCGCTCCAGGTAGTTCTCAACGATCTCCACGCCGCGCGCGGGGTCGTACTGGACCATCCGGTACAGGTTCTCCAGACCGAGATGCCGACCGTTGAGAATCAGGTCGAGCGGACCGGCCAGTTCGACCTGCCGGTCCGGGAAATGGCGCAGGAGTATCTTCGCGACCTGCTCGCCGAATGCCTCGGGTTCACGTGGCATATGCGCCATCTCGCCTTCTCCGCTTCCGCCCGTCCGTGATCATAAGCGCTTCGAGCACGCCGACTTGCCTTCTTCGGCCCGCGGCCGGGAACGATCAAGGGAAACACGGGCGGCGATCCGCCGCGGTCGGCTTCTGTATCGGTCAGGCGCCGGATCGCCGTGCGGTTTTGGGACCCGCGCCGATGCTGCTACGCTTCCGGCTCCCATGATCCAGAAGCAGGTCTGCCGCGTCGGCGACATTCACATCGGTTCCGAAGCGCATCCCCTGGTCCTGATCGCCGGGCCGTGCGTCCTGGAGGATGAGTCCACCAACCGTCGGATCGCCGGGTTCCTCCGGGACCTCGCGGATCGCCTGCAGATCCGGCTGATCTTCAAGGGCAGCTTCGACAAGGCCAACCGCACGAGCATCACCTCGCCGCGCGGACCCGGGCTCGATCGCGGACTCCGGATGCTCTGCGGCATCCGGCGCGAGTTCGACGTTCCCGTGACCACCGACATCCATGACCCGGCCCAGGCCGAACCCGCGGCCGGCGCCGTCGACCTTCTCCAGATTCCGGCCTTCCTCTGTCGCCAGACGGATCTCCTGCTCGCCGCCGCCGCGACCGGGCGGCCGGTCAACGTCAAGAAGGGACAGTTCATGTCTCCCGCCGAGATGATCCCCGCGGTCCGCAAGCTGGCGGACGGCGGCTGCCGGGACATCCTTCTGACGGAACGCGGCACGTTCTTCGGGTACCAGCGCCTCGTCAACGACTTCATCGGACTGGGCGATCTCATGGAGATCGGCCCGCCGGTGTGCTTCGACGCCACGCATTCCACCCAGCTTCCGGGCGCCGGTGCGGGGGTCACCGCGGGGCGCCCGGAGCGGGCGGCGCTGCTCGCCGGCTGCGCCGCGGCCGCGGGGGTCGATGCGATCTTCATGGAGTGCCATCCCGACCCGCCGCATGCCCTCAGCGACGCCGCCACGCAGCAGCCGCTGGACCGTGTCGCGGCGCTCGTCGCGCACGCTGTCCGGATCCATGCGGCCGGGCGAACCGTCCGGGGCTCTCAGTAGTTCGGCGTCGGCGGCCGGTAGGCGCTGATGTCGATCGTCCGGAACCAGTCGATCGTCCGTCGAAGCCCGGCCTCGAGACCGGTGGCCGGGGACCATCCGAGTTCGCGCTGCGCCATCGTGATGTCCGGGCATCGCTGGACGGGGTCGTCGGCGGGCAGGGGCCGAGCATGGATGATGCGCGACGAGGATCCCGCCAGTCGCACCACGGTCCCGGCGAGGTCCCGGACGGAGTGCTCGGTCGGATTGCCCAGGTTCACGGGCCCGGTGAACGAGTCCGGCAGCGCCATGGCACGGATCATGCCGTCGATGAGGTCGTCCACGTAGCAGAACGACCGTGTCTGCGTCCCTTCGCCGTAGAGCGTGATGTCCTCGCCGCGCAGCGCCTGCCGTATGAAGTTGCTGACGACCCGGCCGTCGAACGGATGCATCCGCGGGCCGTACGTGTTGAAGATCCGGATGACACGGATGGCAACGCGGTGCTGGCGGTGATAGTCGAACATGAGCGTCTCCGCCGCCCGCTTGCCCTCGTCGTAGCACGCCCTGGGACCGATCGGGTTGACGCTTCCGCGGTAGGACTCCGGCTGCGGATGCACGTCGGGATCACCGTACACCTCGCTCGTCGACGCATGCAGGACCCGGGCGCGCACGCGCTTCGCCAGGCCGAGCACGTTGATCGCACCCATGACCGACGTCTTGATCGTCTTGATCGGGTTGTACTGGTAATGGCCGGGCGCCGCAGGACAGGCAAGGTTGTAGATCTCGTCGACCTCGAGGAACAGCGGATGCGTGACGTCGTGCCGGATGAGTTCGAAGTTGGGCAGCCCGAGCAGGTGCGCGATGTTCGACTTCTGGCTCGTGAAGAAGTTGTCGACGCAGATGACGTCCTGCCCGGCGGAGACCAGTCGCTCGCACAGATGTGATCCGAGAAAGCCGGCGCCACCGGTGACCAGTATCCGCTTGATCATTCCTGTTCAGCATAGCGACCGCGGGAGGGCGAGTACCATGGCCTCCATGCGGTCGTTCAAGATGTTCTGGAACATCCACAAGTGGACCGGAATCGTCCTCGCGCTGTCCGTCGTGGTCATCGCCGGGACCGGAGTCCTCCTGCTCCTCAAGAAGCGGTTCGACTGGATCCAGTCGCCGACGCTTCGGGGTGCGGCGGGTGCACCCGGTGACTTCCTGCCCCTCGGCGTGATCATCGATCGCTCGATCGCCTACGGGGACCCGCGGATCGCCGCGCCGGATGACATCGACCGGATCGACTTCCGGCCGCGGCAGCGGGTCCACAAGGTCCGGTCGCGGGACGGCTACCTGGAACTCCAGGTGTGTGCGATCACCGGCGAGATCCTCTCGGAAGCATGGCGCACTTCCGACTTCATCGAGCAGATCCACGATGGCTCGATCATCGCGGAGTGGTTCAAGGAGTTCGTGATGCCGATCATCCCGGCGGGACTGGTGCTCCTGGCCGGCTCCGGACTCTGGCTCTGGATCGAGCCGACGGTCCGCCGACGACGACGGCGCCGGGCCGCCGCCGCGCTGACGCGCGCCGGGCCGGGGCCGGGCCCGCCGTCGGTCGATCGTCGCCTTCAGAAGCGGTAGATCTCCCGGAACTTGGCCTCGAGTTCCTGGAGCAGCGGCTCAGCGCTCAGCGGTGAACCGGTCACGACCGCGCAGAGCTGCTCTGCACGATACCGCCGGCCATGCTCGTGCACGGATGTCCGCGCCCACGCGAGCAGCGGGCGGAAGTCGCCCTTCTCGAACATGGCATCGAGATCACCCAGTGCGGACGCCGCCGCCTGCCGGAACTGGGCCGCGTACATGGTCCCGAGCGAGTAGGTCGGGAAGTAGCCGAAGGCGCCCATCGCCCAGTGCGTGTCCTGGAGGCAGCCGCGCGCGTCATCGGGAACCTCGAGACCAAGGAAGTTCCTGGAGAGCCGGTTCCACGCCTGGGGAAGATCGGCGACGGCCAGGTCGCCGCGCAGCAGCGCCCGTTCGAGTTCGAACCGGATCATGATGTGGAGGTTGTACGTGACCTCGTCGGCCTCGACCCGGATGAATCCGGGCTCGACCCGGTTCGCCCCGGCGAAGGCCGCGTCTGCCCCCACCGACGCGGCGGAGCCACCGAGGTACTCCGGAAGGCGCGGAGTCAGCCAGCGCCAGAAGGCGCGCGACCGTCCGACCTGGTTCTCCCAGAAGCGGCTCTGGCTCTCGTGGACGGCGTAGGACACCGCCTCTCCGCGCGGCGTGCCCGCGTGTTCCGGCGGCAGTCCCTGCTCGTACAGCCCGTGACCGGTCTCGTGGATGGTCGAACCCAGCGCATCGAGGAACTTGCGCTCATGGAAGCGCGTCGTCAGGCGCACGTCTCCCGGGTTGAACCCGGAGCAGAACGGATGGGTCGAGACGTCGAGCCGGCCGCGCGCGAAATCGAAGCCCAGCGACTCCGCGACGAACCGGACCGCCGACGCCTGCCGGTCCGCCGGGATCGCCTCGCGTGCGAACGGGTCCTCCGGGAGCCGGCCCGTGCCACGGATGCGCTCCAGCAGTGACACCAGGCGTGTGCGCAGCGGTGCGAAGACGACCTCGGTCCGCGCCGCGGTCAGGCCCGGTTCATAGTCCTCTGCCAGCGCATCCCAGGGCTCGCCGTCCGCCGGCCATCCGTAGCACTCCGCCTTCCGCCGCTGCAGCGTGAGCGTTTCTTCGAGGACCGGTCGGAATGCGCTGAAGTCGCTCTTCCGCCGCGCTTCGGCCCAGACGTGCTGCGCTCGACTGGCCAGTGCGGCCGACTCCGCGACCAGGGATGCGGGCAGCTTCGCCATCCGGTCCAGGTCGTGACGGAGTTCCCGCAGGTTCACCGCGGTGTCGGAGAGCGGGTCGGCGGTGAGGCCGGGATCCGCCTCGCATCGGGCGAGGAGATCCGCGAGGCGCGGATCGGTCAGCCGCTCATGGCGAAGCCGTGCAAGGAGCGCCAGCGCCCGACTCCGCCCCGCGACGCCGCCCGGAGGCATCATCACTTCCTGGTCCCACGAGAGGATCCCGGCCGTCGAGCCGAGGATGCCGGCCTCCCGCACGAGGGCCATGAGTGCGTCGTAGGTTGCGTGCGCTGCCGCGCCGTTCCGTGCAGACATGTCAGGCGGTCCCGTTCGCTTCCGGTCGGATCATGTGAACATCGACGGACCGTGACTGTACCGCAAGGGCACGTCCGGTGGACGATGGCACGCGTGACATGGGCGACCTGCGAGACCCGCGCCCGTCATGCGCGGGTCGCGTTCATCCGGCCGTGCGCAGGATCGCACGCCAGGTCGCGCCCGGCGGCCGGGCGCGGGCCGAGCGGAAACCGGACCCGGCATGGACCGGGCGGCGCGGTAGATTCGATGGACCGCATCGAGAGGCGCAGGCGCGGATCGCGCCTGCACCTCCGGATGCCGTCACTTGCCCAGGAGTTCCGTGAGCGCCTCGATCGCCTCCGGCGCCAGCGGATCGTTGCGCCGCCTGGCGAGATCCAGGGCATTCTGCCCACGGCTGTCGCGCGCTGCCGGATCGGAACCCGATGACACCAGCAGGCGAAGGAGTTCCGCGCTCCCGCCGGTGTTGCGCGCCGCGACGAGGAACGCCGTCGCCCCCTCCAGACTGGTCGCGGTCAGGCTCGCCCTCCGCGCCAGGAGCAGCCGCACCGTTTCGATCCGGCCGGTCCGGGCGGCATGCATCAGCGGCGTCATGCCCTCCAGCGTGTCCCGGATGTCGAGATCGACGCCGCGCTCGAGCAGCAGTTCCACGACCGAAGGATCGCCGAAGCCGGCGGCCCAGTGCAGCGGGCTGAAGCCGAGTTGCCCGGCCGGCGGCGAAAGCGCGGCGCCGCGATCGAGCATCTCCTGCACGATCTCGACCGTGCCGAAGGCAGCGGCCCATCCGAGCGGCGTGTTGCCCATCGTGTCCGGCGTCTCCAGGTCTGCGCCCGCATCAAGGATCAGCCGGACAGTCTCGAGGTTCTTCGACTGACAGGCGTACACGAGTGCCGACCGTCCCATCTTGTCGACGACCGTGATGTCGGATCCCAGGTCGAGCAGGGCCTGCGTGACGCGGGGATTGCCCCACCGGCACGCCTTGATCAGGGGGGTCTGCTGGTGCTCGTCGACCTCGTCGACCTTGATCTGGACGCTGTTGACCAGGCCAAGCACCTCATCGGTCCTGCCTTCCGCGAGCAGCGAGTCCATGCGGTTGATCGCCGCGGAACTCGGTGGCGTGCGCAGCGGCTGCGCAGGCGGCGGCGACGGCGGCGCGATCGCGTTCGGCGCGAGCATGATCTCAACGCGATCGGAGCGCGGATGGTCGATCCGGACCAGGATGCGACGCTGACGGATTCCGGCGGCCTTGATCGCCTCGTAATCGATGGTCAGCGTGTGCTCGGCGGATGCCTCCTCCGGCAGATCCTCCATGATCGCCGGATACATGCTGCGGATGCGGAAGGGCGTGCCGTCCGAGGCGCGGAGCGTCACCCTGCCGTCCGGATGGTGCCGCGGATCAAGCGTCTGCGGCGTCACCTGCACGAACGCCACCGACTGGCCGCGCACCGTCAGCCGGATCGGCGGATGCTCGGACACCAGGAACGTGACGGTCTTCTCGAGACGCTGCGCCCGCGCGCCGCCGTCGAGCTTCACTTCCACCTCGACCGACCCGCCGGGTTCGATCGTCTGGTTGCGCGGGCATGCCGCCGTGGTGCAGCCGCAGGAGGTCTTGCACTCCAGAAGAACGCGCGGCGAATCGCCCGTGTTGACGAGTCGGACGATGCCGATGCCGGAGTCATTCGTCGCGATCTCTCCGAGGTCGAGCACCGCCGGCTCGACCCGGACGACCATCCCCGCCAGGTCGTCGTCGTCGCCATCGGTGTGCCCGGCGGCCGACGCCCGCGGCGCGCCCGTGCCGAACATGCCGCCGGACGGCGGCGGGGTATCCGCAGGTGCCGGAGATCCGGTCGTCTGCAACGACGCCGGTGTGGGCGCCGGCGCGGGCGACTCCGCTGCCGCAGGCGCCGTCGGCGCTGTCGAGACCTCGGGGCTTCCGATGGCCGCCCCGGGCGCGGCGCCGGCCTGGCCCGGTGCGGCCACGGGCCGCGCCGCCGGCGGCGCCTGGGCGCCCTGCTGGTCACAGCCCGCGAGGAGGATCCCGCCGCTCACCGCGAAGAGAGCACCGAGAAGACAAGACGGTCCGGTACCAGGGCGGTGCCGACCCGGGCGATACGTCTTCGTCGCGGATCCGACACGGGCCGACGTGTGCTCTGCGGGGTGGGTCTGGATGTCGGGAGATGTCACGGAACGCGGGCGTGGCGGGAGGGGCATGGTCGGAAAGACTCCGTGGAGCGGCACGATCGAGGGAAACGAAGCGGACCGGCTTCTTCGCGGACCGGGCCGGTCGAACGAGGCCCGAGGGGTCGCAAGGGCACTCCCTGGCCTGTCAGTCGGGCGCCGTCGGGTCGCCCCTTTCCTCGGCAACATGGTGCCGGACCTCCTGCGAAGTCGATCCCGCACGCGCACTTCCGGTTCGACGGATCACCGGAGGCCCGTCAACGACGGCGATCGGGCCGCTATTGCCGGGGATCGACGCCCCAGGCGCATCGGTCCGCGCGCGGGAGGCGGGCGTCCATCACGAGGTTCTGATTGCCGCACCCCGATCGGACCGAATATCCTCGCCACCGCGCTCTCCGAACGGCCGAACCATGTCGACACAGCCCATCCCGGACCACCTGCTCCGCCCGCACCTCCGGCCGATCCAGCCGCTGCCGATCCAGAAGGACGGGCAACGGCTGGTGCTGCTCCGGGACCCGAGCATGCTTCAGTCGCAGTCGATGGTGGTTCCGCCGCAGGTCATGCAGGCCCTGCAGCTCTTCCAGGGGAAACTCACCCTCGATGAGATCGCCGGCCGGCTCGGCGGTCCGCGCGACCAGATCCTGGAACTCGCCCGCGGCCTCGACACGCTCGGCCTGCTCTGGGGGCCGACGTTCGATCGCCTCGAGAAGGAACGCTGGTCCGAACTCCTGGCCGAAGGCGCCTTTCCCGTGCGCGCTTCGGCGATGCTCGGCCAGGATGAGGCGGCGTGCCGGCGGGCGATCGATGAGTGGTTCGGACAGACCGACGATCCTGAACTCGCGGGCGACGTCGTCGGGGTCATCGCTCCGCATCTCGATTTCGCCCGCGGCTGGCCGAACTACGCGGCCGCGTACTTCGGCCTGCGGAACCAGCCGGCCCCCGATCGCATCGTCATCCTCGGCACCAATCACTTCGGCATCGGTGACGGCGTGGTCGGGACCGAGATCGGCTTCCGGTCACCGCTCGGCGTCTGCCCGGTGGATCGCCCCGTGCTCGAGCGCCTGCATGCACGATTCGGCCGCGAGTTTCTGGTCGACCAGATCGATCATCTCGCCGAACATTCGATCGAACTCCAGTTGCCGTGGATCCAGGCATGCTTCGGATCCGTGCCCGTGGTCGCCGCGCTCATCCCGGATCCGCTCGTCGGGCTCATCGAGAATGCCGAGGGCGAGCGGGTCACCGGCGATGCATTCGTCGCCGGGCTGCGCGAGATCCTCAGCGATGTCGGTGGCCGCACCCTGCTGGTGTCGTCGAGCGACCTCAGTCACGTCGGACCGCAGTTCGGTGAACCACGCCCCGTCGATGACCAGCGGCGGACGGATGTCGAGCGACATGACCGCGAGATGATGAGCCGGTTCCTCGCGGGCGATGCCGAGGAATTCCTCGCCGGTTTCCGGTGGAACCGCAATCCGACCCGCTGGTGCAGCATCGGCAGCATGGCTGCGTTCCTGGCGCTGCTCGAGCCGGAGACGTCCCTGGAACTCATCGACTACCGACAGGCGATGGACCCCGGCGGACTGGCGATGGTGACCTCTGCCGCGATGGTCGCCCTCCGGCAGGCGCGCAGCGCCTGAGCACGCGCAGCGCGCCCTCCCGATGGTCACCGGCCGCCGAGGGGGACCGTCGCTCACGGGCACGGTGGCGTGCGGAGCGTCTTCGTCAGTTCCGCATACGCATTGTGGCCGTGAATCGACTCGAAGTTCTCGCTCCGCGCGGTGAACCAGCGAATGCGCGGATCGTCGCCAAGGCGGACGGCGAGATCGCGGACGATGTCCTCGACGAACTTCGGATTCCGGAACGCCTCCTCGGTGACGAACTTCTCGTCGGGGCGCTTGAGGACGGGGAACACCGCGCAGGAAGCCGCCGCCTCCAGGTGGATGACCATCTCCTCGATGGAGATCGGCGACTGCATCCGGACATCCGCGGCGATGACGCACCGCTGGTTGTGCGCGCCGTACGCCGAGATCTCCTTGGAGCATGGACAGAGGCTCGTCGCCGGGGCGCTGACGCCCAGGACGAGGTCCTCCGTCGCCCCCGCCGTCACATGGATCCGCACGGCATACTCCATCAGCCCGACGAGGCCCGTCACGGGTGCCGGGCGGGGGATGAAGTACGGGAACGACAGGTCCACCTCCGCACGATCGGCGCTGAGGCGATCGCAGAGATCGCGGCAGAGTGCCGCCGCGTCCACGGGCGCATCGGCCGTGCAGTGCGCGGCGAGGACTTCCATGAACCGGCTCATGTGCGTCCCCCGCCGATCACCGGGCAGTGCGACGAACATGCCCACCTCCGCAACCGTGCGGACGAGGCTGCCGTCCGCCGCGGCGAGGGTGATCGGATGCCGGATCCCGCGGACGCCGACGCGGTCGATCGCCAGGCGGCGGGCATCGCTGCGACCCTGGACATCCGGCAGGTCGGCGGCGGACAACGAGACGTCTTCGGCGAGGTCGACAGCGCCGGCGCGGCCGTCGGGAGGGGCGACATGCGGACTGGCTGTGTTCACCGAGGGCCGTATCACGAGCGCGGATCTCCACCGATGGCTGCGCCCACGCCCGTTGCGGGCGCAACGGGATGAAGCATGGCCTGGAACGTGCCGCCGCCTCCGATACGGCCGCATCGCGGCGGGATCATAGCCCGGGACGGTCCTCGCGCCGGGGCGTGCGCAGGATGATCGTGACCGGTCCGTCATTGACGAGCGCGACCTGCATCGCGGCCCCGAAGCGCCCGCGCCCGACCGGGACACTCTCCTCGGACTCCAGCAGGATTCCGACCCGTTCGTAGAGCCGGCGCCCCTCCTCCGGTTCCGCCGCGCCGACGAAACTCGGCCGGTTCCCGCGGGTGCAGTCGCCGGCCAGCGTGAACTGGCTGATGAGGAGAATCTCCCCCGCCACGTCGCGCACCGATCGGTTCATGCGACCGGCATCGTCCGGAAAGATCCGCAGGTGCGCGATCTTCCGCGCCATCCATCGCACCTCCGCGTCACCGTCTCCGGATTCGACCGCGAGCAGGACGACGGCACCGGGTCCGATCGCCGCATGGTGGCCCTCCGCCGGCGCATCGACCGCCGCGCCGCGCACCCGCTGGACGACCGCGATCACGTCGGACGTCCCTCCGCGATCACGCGCAGTCCCGGGTGCCTCGATCCACCCACGCCCCCGGTCCGCTGCCTCGGTCGGGACCCGTGACGTCGGCCGTGGGCGACGGACCCGCCCGACGATGGTGGCGCGAGCGGATGCAACGCGACAGAAAAAAGAGCCCGCGACCGCAACAGGGCGGCAGCGGGCTCCTTGTGGGGGGGGCTGGAGACGGTGCAGAGCCCTGTCGGAACGCCGACGGGCGCTGCGATCCGGTCGACTGGCGGACAGCGACCGGCATTCGGACGTGTATTCGCAGCGGCGGCGGGTACGGTTGCACGAAGTTCTTCGGACCCGTTCGGCACGATCAACATCGCTCAGACGCCGCGTCCGGCAAGGGCCTCGACCCGTGCCTTCGCCGCGCGCAGATCGGACCAGACCGCCTTGCGCGTCTCGATCGTGTAGTTCCGCAGAACGTAGGCGGGATGAAACGTCGGCATGACCGGAATCTCGATCGATCCGTCCACGTAGCATCCCCAGCGCCCGCGCACTCGAGTGATGCCCTCGTCCGTGTCCAGCAGGAACTTCGCCGCGGGACTTCCGAGGGCCACGAGGACCTTCGGCCGGATGATACGGATCTGCCGGCGGAGCCATGGGCCGCATCGGGCGATCTCGTCCGGGAGCGGCGTGCGGTTCTCCGGCGGTCGGACCTTCACGATGTTCGCGATGTAGACCTCCGGCCTCGTGAGGCCGATCGCCGCAAGCATCTCCTCCAGTTTCTCGCCGGCACGTCCGACGAACGGTCGGCCGGTCCGGTCCTCGTCGGCGCCGGGCGCCTCTCCGACGAACATCACGACCGCGTCGGGGTTGCCCTCCCCGAAGACGACCTTCGTGAACGGCGTCGTGATCGACGGCGCGCATTCGGCGCTGTACGCCTCCGCCAGAGACGCGAGTTGCGCCGCCTTCTCCTGCGGCGGGCGCGCGTCGCCCCCGGCGCCGCTCCGGCGCGCCGGCACCTCATCGACACCCAGCAGGCGATCGATCCGGATCAGTCGATGGTGCGGCACCGTACGCCGGCGCTCCGCGGTGAGGGACGCAACTGCCTCTGAAGCACACATGCGGGCCGAGTGTAGCGGCGGAGACACACCGCCGGCCGGCTCGGTCGACAGGCATGGACACAGTACCGGCGCTCACCCGGGATGCACGCGATCGCGCAGACGCTCGAGACGCCGTCGCTCGTCGGGCGACGGCGCCGCGACCCGGATCATGTGCTCGAAACATCCGGGCGAGAGCAGCGCTCCGCCACCCGTTCCACAGCCTGCCCGGTGGGCCATCCGGCTGATGAATGAACCATCACGCCACGAAAGCCCGGCGCGCGCTGCCAGCATCCGGACCGCCGGTCCGCCGCGGCGGCGATCCGCGCGGTGCCAGAGTATCCACGCGCCCGCGACCCCGCCGCACAGCACGAATCCCGGAACCAGGAGGGCCAGGAGCCGCCAGGCGCCCGCGGTGCCGCCATCGCCGAGGCGGCTGGTCGCGGCGCGGAACTCGTAGGTCGGCGCGGCGGCGGGCACCACGATCGCGGACGTGGCGTCGGCCGGCACGGTACGCGCCGTCGCCGAGGCGGATGCCACCGAGACAAGCGCGATCGCCGACACGAGGCCGACCCATCGGATGGAGCGGACCCCGGAGATCATGCCCGGACGCATCGCACCGCCTCCCCGCCGGATGGACCCGTCGCGTGCTCCAGCATCCCAGCGGGCATCGGCCGCGGCTCGGACGGAACGGCGCCTGCCCTGGGTCGCGACCTTGCCGACGCCCGCAGGTATCGCGCCGCCATGGCCGCGCGATCCCGGACAGCCGTCAGCGGATCGCCCGCTGCCATCGCATCCAGCCGTGAAAGGACCGGGAGTGCCCGCCCCGCCCGAGCCGCCCAGATCGCGGAGACACGATGGAGCGGGTGGCTGTCCTCCAGCATCTCGTCCAGGGCCGGGCGCGCCTCGGGAGACCCGAGGCGGAGCAGCGCCCGGATCGCGGCGGCGCGGACCCGGTTGTGTCGTTCATCGAGATACGGACGGAGAATCCGCGCCAGGGTCCGGCGTCCCGCCATCGCATCGAGCGCATTCGCCCGGACCCGGGGATTCTCATGCCGCAGCGCCAGGGCAAGCGGACGAGCGGGCGGCGCGGGCAGCGACCCGAGCGCGGAGATCGCCGATGCGGCGACCCACGGCGATGCGCTCTCCACCAGGGCCGCGACCTCACCCGCGACGGGTTCCACGATCCGCGCCCGCCGGAGCCGCGTCAGCGCGTCGACCAGGACATCGGGGTCGCCGGACCGAAGCAGCCGAGGTGCCGCGTCCGCGAGCAGCCGGCGATCCATCGGACCCGAGTGCGGCGCGATCGCGAGCGTCGCAGCACGCCGGGAGGGACCGAGGGCCCCGGGAGTGCCCAGGTGCATTCGCGCGCGGATCAGCCAGGCCGGATCCTCGGGTCGCGGGGTTCCGGCCTGCTGGCGAAGGACCGCCGACCGGACCTCCGCGGCCCGGAACCGGACCACCGGGGCCGGATCGCCGTCCAGCCGATCCAGCAGCGCGGCACGTCCTCCGGGCGAAAGCAGGAGTCCGCTGACGAGATCCGGCAGGCAGAGTCGGGCGCGGAGCGGCCGTGCCGCGGCGGTGGCGACGAGCGCTCGGCCCGCCGCGAATCCACGGTCCACGCTCCGAAGCCGGGCACGCCGGGTGGGAGACCGATAGAGGTGTGCCGCCGCCAGGATGGGCCCTGTTCGACCCGCGGCAGCGTGCGTCGCCAGCCACCGCGCCGCCGAACTCCCGCGAGGACCGTCGCCGAGCCATCGGAGCAGGTTCTGCTCGCAGATCGGGTCTCCCACGCTCGCCGCCACACCGCGCAGGGCGTGCACCACCGGTCCATCGCCCTGCAGAACGCGTTCGCGAACGGCCGGACCGGCTCGATCCGCCCCGATCGCGACCGCGACCAGGGCCGCCGGTGCCCGGTGATCCCGCCAGCCGTCGGCAACGATCAGCAGGGCCCGGTCGATTTCGCGTCGGACCGCGGCCGGCACGGCGCGGCGGCCGTCGGGACCGACCAGCCTCGCCACGACCCCGAGAAGCGCCCGCCCGACGACCACCGGGTCCGGGCCGCCGGGATCCGGACCCCGTGGCGACAGTGTGCCCGCCGCACCAGGGCGCGGCACCGCGCTCGACGCGCCGCCCCGGTCACTCCGGGCCCGCTGTCCCTCAGGCGGCGGAGCATCGGCCGGGACGTGGTCGGGGCGCCGGCGGCCACCGCGGTCCGGCGCGAGGAGGGCTGCCAACGGAACCAGCGACGCCGGCTCCGACCGCCGCGCCAGCAGCATGCAGAGTCTGGTCCAGAGAACCGGTCCCCAGACCGCCCGATCTGCGGCGGCGGCGGCGTCGATCAGGACGGGCGTCAGCGCGCCGGGCGCGACCGCCAGAGCGTCCATCCGGGCCGGAGGAAGGTCGGCCAGGCGCAGAACCGCCGCGGCCAGTGCCCGCGCCGCGGATCGCGCCATCGCGGCCGCCGTCAGCGCCTCGACTTCCGCAACCGACGCGAACGCAATGGCTTCGGCGAGGAAGCGATCGGCGTCGGCGCCGGGAAGCCCGTCCAGCCGTGCAGAGATGCGATCCGCTGCGTTCATCGTGCTCGCCGAACTCCCCGCACCCGATCGGGCCGACCGCGAGGGCGCGGGACGGCCCCGTGGCCACCCGGCCCGGCGCGAAGGCCGCGGCGACGGGGCTGCGTGCGGATTCCATCGACCGGTCGCGCGTCGCGACTTCCGGAATCCACGTCGGGCGATTCTCGCCGGTCGCGTATTGCCTTTCTGCGCAGGCCCGCAACAATGCCGATTCAGTGGCGCGCCCGCGTGGGGCGTTCGCCATCAGGAGGTGAGTCTCTTGGAGGGAAGCGCCGTGTTTGAATTCCATCCAGCGGAGATGAACCCCGTGACCTCGATGAATCCATGGACCGGACCGGAAGCGCGCCAGGGAAGTGGCGGCGTATCGGCGCGATCGAGCAGCCTCCAGGCCTATCACCTCGTCCTGCACCGCGGCCCCCTGCACCCGGAGTTCTTCCAGATCGAAGGACGGCGGCGGATGCGGCACGGTGAGTACGAGTTCGAGGCGTGGATCTTCGGTGGCGGACACTGCGTCCGCTTCGAGCACCGTGACCTCTGCGTGACGGAGACCGTGGCCTCCGACGTCGGCCACCTTCCGGAGAAGGGGCACATCATCACGTTCCCGTGCGCGGGCGAGAAGGACCACGAGGAACTCATCGAGGACCGCCTGACCTACATCACGTCGATCCAGACGGAAACGCTCTCGCCGCACCTGTTCGCCAGCACCTACAAGGAACTGCTGGAGCACGGCCGGCAGCCGGAGTGCCTCATGAAGGCGTGGCGGACGGACACCGAGCCGCAGAATCTCTCCGTCCTGGACATGCAGCGCCTGCAGGACGAAGTGCACATCCAGTGCTATCACATGCGGTCGGACTGCGGTCTCGTCCTGAGGACCCAGTCGATCTTCCAGGTCGGTACGGACGACTGACCCGGCACGACGGCTGATCCCAAGCCAGCACTGATCCCGGCGGGCCTGATCCCGACATGACGGCGCACCGTGCGCCCGGCCGCCCTCGCGGAACCGACGATCGCGCGGTTCCGCCGACGGTGTTCAGGGAGCGTGCGGATCCGCAGCCGCGTCGAGTTCGTCGTCGCCATCCACTGCAAGGTCGTCCGCGATGTCCGGATCCCCGGCCAGTCCCTCGTCGTCGCGCCGCGGGAGGACGGGGCGACGTCCGGCGCGCCCGGAGAGCCTTCCGCCCGTCACCGGTGCCATCGCATCAACCGGGACGAGCGTGCCGGGAATGAGCCCCGGACGCCAGATCTCCGCCAGGTCCTGCCCGACGGCGGCTCGACGCAGCAGCAGAAACGTCGAGGTCAACGCGCCCGCCATGTAGGAGAGATGCCAGCCTGCCGCGACCAGGAGGACTATCCGGCCCCACGCGCCGATCAGCGTGCCGGTGACCGACTCATGCCACGCGAGCGGCCGCGCGGGAATCGGGCCGGGCGCCACCCCCTGAACCAGGAACGGCGGAACCGTCCAGGCGTCGCCCGCACTCGCGGCGAGCGCCATCGGCACCCAGCGGACCGCCGCCGCCGCCGCCGTGATCAGCGCCGAGCCCGCCGCCAGGCCGATCAGGACCAGCGCGGCGTAGAAGAGCAGGTGCAGCGGACGCCGCAGCATGAGCGAGATCGCCCGCTGCAGGGAGTCGACGGCATCCATGTTCTCGCTCACCGCAGCCGGGACCGCGAGCACTGCCGCAGGCACGCTGAGCGCCGCCAGAAGCACCAGCGGGACGGCGACGATCAGCGCCAGTCCCCAGAGCGCGCCGCCGACCACATTCAGGATCGGCACCGCGATCATCAGGGCGGGTACCAGCAGCAGGAACGAGAGCCCTGCCATCACCCCCGGCGGAATGAGCACGACGGAGAGCAGTCGCCGCCACGCCGCTCGTGCAAACTGCGCGGCCTCGCGGATCGAGATGCGCTCCCCGCCGCCGATATCGCACGCCGTCATCCGGGCGAGCATGCCGCCACCGAAGACAAGCGCCCCCACCACGATCGGTACCATGACCGCCGAGAAGAGCGGCCACGTGCCGAACATCCGGCGCGGGAGCGCGATGACAGACTCCGCGATCGCGCCGACCGTCCCCGAGGGGCGACCCGACAGCGTCGCCGAAACGAACGCGCGGCGCGCTGCCTCCAGGGACGCGCATGTCTCCGCGAACGGCGTCGCGTCCGGGATGCCGGCGAGGATCGTCCATGCATCGGCGTACGCCGCCCGGTCCGCGTCGCTGCGGTTCCACCGTTCCGGCCATCGGGCTCGCGCGCCGCGCTCCAGCCATGTCAGTGCCGTGCGCGCGTCCGCGAGTGCCGGGGGAGACGGCAGCGCGTCCGGCGGCACCCACGACTCCAGCACGGCGCGGCGCGCCGCATCGCGCTCGGTCGCCATCGCCGACCGGCACGCCGCCCCGGACAGGCGCTCCGTCAGCGATGCGACCGCGGGCTCCGCGCCGCCGCGCCGCTCGATCGCCGGCCGCTCGTCCGGTCGCCCGACCGCAACGAAGCGATCCCACGCGCTCCCCGCGCCGAGGATGCAGGCCGCGACGAGGATCCCGACGAGGAGACGGGGCGGCTGGAGCGCCGCCACGACCTGCCGCAGGATCAGCGGGAAACGGAACAGGGCGGCGAAGTCGATGCCGTCGACGATGATCCGCTGGTTCGGGTCGGCCACGAGGCGGATCGTATAGACTCCGGCCGCGCGCGGGGCATGTCGCCCGTGCACCGAGGAGCTTCTGCACATGCCCTTTGAACTCGCCCCACTGCCCTGGCCCGCATCCGCGCTGGAGCCCGCCATCGATGCACGGACGATGGAGATCCACCACGGCCGGCACCATGCGACGTACGTCAGCAAACTGAACGCCGCGCTCGAAGGTCACGCGGACCTCGCGGCGAAGTCCATCACCGACCTCTGTCGGACGATCGACCGCGTGCCGGAGGCGATCCGCACCGCCGTCCGGAACAACGGCGGCGGGCATTTCAACCACGATCTCTTCTGGTCCGTGATGGCACCGCCCGCACAGGGCGGCGGCGGGGCGCCGTCCGGGTCGCTTGCCCGGGAGATCGACCGTGCGTTCGGGTCCGTCGACGCGTTCCGGACGAAGTTCGCCGAGGCGGCCGTCAACCGGTTCGGCTCCGGCTGGGCGTGGCTGGGCGTCCGCAGCGACGGCGCGCTCTGCGTCTGTTCGACGCCAAACCAGGACAACCCGCTCATGGCCGCCCTCGTGGACTGCCCGTGCACCCCGATCCTCGGGCTGGACGTCTGGGAGCACGCGTACTACCTCCACTACCAGAACAGGCGCCCCGACTACGTCACCGCGTGGTGGTCGGTCGTCAACTGGGCCGAGGTGGCCCGGCGGCATGCCGCCGTGCGCGCCTGATGCCGCCGTGCGCGCCTGGTGATGACGCCCCGCGTGATGCGGACACGGCGACGACACCGGACACCGCCGGTTCCCGCGGACCGGATCCGCTGCGTCGTCGGCTGACGCTCTCCCTTCTCGTCGCGGCGGCGGGCGTTCCGCTCGGCGGCCCGCGGTTCGCGCGCGCGTCCGCCACGGGACCGTGGTCGCAGGACGACGAGGAGAATCTCTATCCCGACGATGGTGCGATCCCGGAGGATCCCCGCGCGCTCACCACCGGAACCATCCGGGAATCAGAGAAAGTCATCCGGATCGCATTCACGGACACCGAGCGCCGGATGATGCTCGAACACGGACTCGGCGCGCAGATCGAGCGCCTGGCCGCGGTCGACCGGTTCGGCATCGTGCGCGACGACGCACCGGCGTCCGTGTTCGTGCCATGGACCTCGGCCCCGCGCGCCGTCCGACCGGGATGCACGTTCGACCCCGGCGAGATTCCCGGGATCCCGGAGGCGCGCGGATCGGTGCTCCATGCGCCGATCCTGCACCTGTCCCACTGGCTGCGCACCGGCGCGATCTCCAGCGAGGAACTCACGGAACTCTCCCTCGACCGCCTGCAGCGCGCTGACCCGTTCCTGCGGTGCACGATCACGATGACCGCGCAGACGGCCATCGCGCAGGCGCGCCGCGCCGACCAGGACCTGGCCGCCGGCCGATGGCGCGGGCCGCTGCACGGAATTCCGTGGGGCGCGAAGGACCTCCTGGATACCGCAGGGATCCCGACGACGTGGGGCGCGGAGCCGTTCCTGCACCGCGTACCGGCGGACAGCGCGGAGGTGGTCGATCGCCTGGAAGCCGCCGGCGCCGTCCTGGTCGCGAAACTCTCGCTCGGCGCGCTGGCCTACGGTGACCTCTGGTATGGCGGGAGAACGATGAACCCGTTCGACCTGTCACAGGGATCGAGCGGATCCAGCGCGGGCTCGGCCGCCGCGGTCGCCGCTGGACTCGTCGGGTTCGCGCTGGGCACCGAGACCTACGGGTCCATCGTTTCGCCGTCGCTCCGCTGTGGCACCGTCGGACTCCGTCCCACCTTCGGGCGCGTCTCGCGCGCCGGCGCCATGCCGCTGTGCTGGTCGCTCGACAAGATCGGACCGATCACGCGCCGCGTGCAGGATGCGCTGCTCGTGCTGGCCGCGATCGAGGGAGAGGACCCGCGCGATCCGTCGACGCGCGGCATGATGCTCGGCTTCGACGCGTTCGACGGGGTGGCGGGAATGCGCGTCGGCTGGCTCAACGATGCCGGCAGCGGGCCACCGGAACTGGAACATCCGCTCGCCGGGGCACTGCACGACGCGGGCGCGATGCTGGAGCGGATCTCGATCCCGGACTGGCCGTGGGAGTCACTGGTCACGATCCTGCTGGCCGAGTCGGCCGCCGCGTTCGATGACCTCACCCGCCTCGACCTGGATGATCAGCTCGCGTGGCAGGAGCCGGCAGCCTGGCCGAACACCTTCCGCATGGCGCGCCTGCTCCCCGCGGTCGACCTGGTCCAGGCCGACCGCTTCCGGCGGCGCGTCATGCACTGGTTCGACACGCTGCTGGCGCCGTTCGACGCGATCGCTGCGCCGGGCGGAGGCGGACCGCTCCTGCTGATCACGAACATGACCGGGCATCCGTCACTCACGGTCCGGACGGGCTTCCGCGGAAACGGCACCCCGACCGGCGCGACACTCTTCGGGCACCTGGCCGACGAGGGCACGCTCATCAGCCTGGGCCTCGCGGCCGAGCGGGCGCTGGCCGACGTCGTCGAACAGACGCCCACCCTGCCTGGTCTCCCGGACGCGTGACCGTCCCGCAGCGGCCCGCCTCACTGCTGAAGTCTCTGGGCGCCTTTCGCGTGATTCGGTAGAGTCTGACGCAGTCCAGAACCGGGCTCGCCCGACCACCGGCCTGCGGAGTCGCTCTGCACGGTATCGCCGCCCCGGGGGACATCGAGTCGGGCCACGCCCGTCCCGTACCCACGACGCACCGGCACGGCCGATGACCGCCACCGACCCGAACGTCACCGCGTCACCACCTCCGGCGGACCCCCGCGCCGCGCGCGCCACGATCCGGCCCATGGCATTCGCGCTCCTGGCGGCCCAGCTGGCGGGCCTCCTGCTGATCTTCGAGTACTTCAACGTCGGGGACTCGGGGTTCCGCCGGTTCGCGCTCGTCTGCTTCGCCGGCTTCGTCCTGCACGCCATCCTGCCGTTCCGCCTGAAGAAGCAGGGATTCATCGCGATCTCGCTCCTGGGCGGGTACCTCATCCTGAATGACCCGGGCGTCCAGCCGATCCGCCTGCCCATGCTGGCGGTGACCGGGCTGTGCGTTGCACTCGCGCTCGCGTTCGGGCTGCTCGTCTATTACGCGCTCCGGATGCGCGTCGCCTTCTGGATCAGGCTGCTGCCCATCCTGGCCGTGACCGTGCTCATGATGATCGCGGCGGTCCACTGGTGGCTCCCGCCGCGCGTCTGGCAGGTGATCGGCGCCATCTTCATGTTCCGGACGATCATCTACGCGTACGACGTCCGGACCGCGCGCGCACCGGAGTCCCTGACCGACTTCCTCTGCTACTTCTTCCTGCTGCCCAACTTCTACTTCCTGCTCTTCCCGGTCATCGACTACACCACGTTCAAGCGAGGCTGGTACGCGACGGACATCCACGCCAATGCGCAGCGCGGCATCGCGTGGATCGCGCGGGGCACCGTCCATCTCTGCCTTTACCGCCTGGTATACCACGAGGTCCTGATCTCGCCCGAAGAGGTGGACTCGTTCTGGATGGCGTGCCGCTACGTCTTCCCGGCGTGGTGGCTCTACCTCGAGGTCTCGGGCAAGTTCCACATCATCATCGGCTGCATGCACCTCTTCGGCTGGCAGCTGCCGGAGACCAACCGGCTCTACTTCCTCTCCTCGAGCTTCACCGACTTCTGGCGGCGCATCAACATCTACTGGAAGGACTTCATGGTCAAGGTGATCTACTACCCGACCTGGTTCCGATTCCGGCGCCGCAACGAGACGCTCGCGACCACGCTCGCGGTCGCCGCCGTCTTCATCACGACCGCGATCCTCCACGGGTGGCAGCTCTTCTGGATCCAGGGCTTCTTCGGCATGACGGTGGAGGACGTCATCTTCTGGGGCGTCCTGGCGGTGCTGGTCTGGTGCAACGTGATGCTGGAGTCGAAGCGCAGGCCGGGCACGGCGAGCGCCGCGAAGCCATCGCTCGTCCGACGGATCGGCTCGACCCTCGCGGTCTACGTCACGATCTCGATCCTCTGGTCCATGTGGAGCAGCCAGGACGTCATGGGCTGGCTCCGGATCCTGGCGTGGTGGAGGTGACCGGACATGGCTGCACGACCTGAACGCATGGACAGGATCCGCGCCCTTGCCGCGATACTCACGCTGCTGGCGGCCGCCGGCGCCCTGCACGGCGGCGTTCTGACGGGAGTCCTCAGGCGCGTCGTCACCGAGATGCGCAACGACGGCCGGAACGCCATCGGCCTGGTGCTGCTGACCAGGAACTACTACGAGGAACTGACCGACGTCGACCGCGGACTCTGGCGCGGCGGTCCCGGCTGGGATCTCGCCGTCCGCCTGCTGCGCGGCGACGCGGACCCGGACGACGGCAACTGGGTCCGCCTGCGCGAGACCGGCGCCACGCGCGACACCGGCGACTACGTCGCGTACGACCTCGCGCCGGACGTGGACATTACGTTCATGGGTGTCCGGCTCACGACCAATCGCTGGGGAATGCGCGACGTCGATCGGACGCTCGAGAAGCCGGAGGGAACGGTCCGCATCGCGATCGTCGGCGCGTCCAACTCCATGGGGTACGGTGTCGAACAGCCCGCGACGTTCGCGGCCCTGGTCGAGTCGGGCCTCAACCGCGACCTCGGCCCGCTCACCGGCCGCCGCTACGAAGTGCTCAACTTCTCCGTCGGCGGGTATCGACTGCCCGACCTCCTCTACGTCGCCGAGACCCGGGTGCCGCCGTTCCGGCCCGATCTCATCCTGGTGGAACTGACGCCGAACGACCTGCGCTGGTCCGTGCAGGAGTCGATCGTCGGCCGCGTGATGGCGGAGGCCGACGTGCGCTACGACCTGGTGCGCTCCGTGCTCGACGCGGCCGGCGTCCGGCCGGGCGACAGCGAACTGACCGTGCGCCGGCGCCTCCGGCCGTTCCGCGAGCCGCTGATCTCCGCGTGCTTCATGGAACTGGCGCGGATCGGCGCGGATGCCGGCGTCCCCACCGGCGCCCTGCACCTGCGGCTCCGGATCGACGAGATCCACGACACCCTGGCGCGCCAGGCCGACCTGTCCGATGAGGCCGGGCTCATCACGCTGCGCATCTTCGACGGCTTCGAGGGACGGCGCCCGCAGGACGTCTACCTGAGTCGCACGGACCTTCATCCGTCCGCCTTCGCCCACGGCTTCATCGCGGAAGAGATCCTGCAGAAGATGTACGCCGACGAGCGGGTCCGCGCGATCCTCGGCATCACCACACCCCCGCGGCTCCCCGCCCCGAGATCACCGTCATGACCACCGATCCCACCGCCGTCCGCAACGCCCTGCGCACCTTCATCCTGCAGAGCTTCCTGCCCGGCGAGGACCCGGCGAACCTGCGCGACGACATGCCGCTCCGCTCGTCCGGCATCCTCGACTCGATCTCCACGCTGAAACTCGTCACGCACGTCGAAGACACGTTCAACGTCATCGTCGAGCCCCACGAGGCGTCGACCGAGTTCGACTCGATCGACTCGATCGCATCGCTCATCGGGCGCAAGCAGTGAGCACCACCGGACCTGCCCGCGTCCTCCCCGACCTCCTCCGGGAGGGCGCCCTGCGCACGCCGGACGCCGTGGCGCTGGAGGACGCGACGGGGCGCCGGCTCACATACGCGCACCTGGCCGAGGCCGCGGCGCGCGTCGCGGCGCGCCTTCGCGCGGCTGGCGTCGGCACCGGTGACCGCGTGGGCCTCTGCATGCCCAAGAGCATTCCGTCCGTCGTGTCCATCCTGGGCACCCTGGAGGCGGGTGCCGCGTACGTGCCGGTCGACGCGTCCGCGCCGCCCGAGCGCAACCGCTTCATCTTCGCCAACTGCCAGGCACGCGCGGTCTGTGCCGACGCCCCCCGCGCCGCGACACTCCGCGGGCACGTGCCGGGCGAGATCATCGAGTACCCGGGCGACGCCTCGCAGGGCGACGTCACCGCGTGGCCGGCCGTACCCGCCCCGAGCGCCGCCGCCGCCGCCGCCGCCACCGCCGGCCGGGATGCCTGCGGCCCCGGCACGCCGGCGTACATCCTCTATACCTCCGGCTCGACCGGCCTCCCCAAGGGCGTGCTCCACACGCACGCGTCGGCGATGAGTTTCGTCGAGTGGTGCGTGGACACCTTCCACCCCGTCGCGTCCGACCGCTTCAGCAGCCACGCGCCGTTCCACTTCGATCTCTCGATCCTCGACCTGTACGTCCCCCTGCACGCCGGCGCCGCGATCGTGCTGGTCGACGAGTCGCTCGGCAAGGATCCGCGCGCGCTGGCGACGTGGATCTCGCAGCGGCGCATCACCGCGTGGTACTCGGTCCCGTCCATCCTGGCGCTCATGGCGGAGTACGGTGGCCTGGACCAGGCGGACTTCTCCGCCCTGCGCCTCGTCAACTTCGCCGGCGAGGTCTTCCCGATCCGCCCGCTGCGCACGCTGCGCTCCCTCTGGCCGCACCCCGTGTTCTACAACCTCTATGGTCCGACCGAGACGAACGTCTGCACGTACTTCCGGCTGCCGCAGACGATCGATCCCGCGCGGGAGCAGCCGTTCCCCATCGGCATCGTCTGCGAGAACGACCGCGGCATCGTGCTCGACGCCGACCACCAGCCTGTTCCCGACGGCCAGGAGGGCGTGCTGCACATCCACGCCTCCGGCACCGTCATGGCGGGCTACTGGGCCGATCCCGACCGCACGCGCGACGCCTTCTGGACGGACGCCGCGGGCGAGCGCTGGTACTCGACCGGCGACGTCGTGGTCCGCCACCCCGACGGCACCCACGACTTCCTCGGCCGGCGCGACCGCATGGTCAAGCGCCGCGGCTACCGCATCGAACTCGCGGAGATCGAGACCGGCCTCCACCGCCATCCCGACCTCGAGGAAGTGGCCGCCGTGGCCTCCGGCAGCGCCGACGGCGTCCACATCACCGCCTTCCTGCGCACGCGCGACGGCGTGCGCCCCTCCATCATCGCCCTGCGCCAGCACTGCATGCAGCACCTGCCCGCGTACATGATCCCGGACCGCTTCATCGTGGTCGACGCCCTGCCACGCACGTCCACGGACAAGATCGACTACCAGAGACTGCGGTCGATGGTGCCGGAGGCCGGCTGAGCCACTTCGGGGGATCGTCACAGAGAGAGAGAGAGAGAGATTCCGATCCCGGCGTGACCTGATCTGATCGGACCTGGCCTGACCTATCCGCTCTGCTCTGTGCCCTCCGTGTCCTCTCTGTCCTCTCTGTCAATCCTCCTGGATGCAGCGAGTGCGCGCAGGCCGAGGAAGGCCCGTCATGCACGCCTTCGTGTCCTTCGTGCTCTTCGTGGTGCACTCTTCTGCGTTCCGAGAGCCCTCGATGCCACCGTGACCGACGCGACCCGCTTGTGTCTGCTCCAGATCCACGTCTCGGGCATACTGGCACGGAGGGCATTGGCGCACGAGCAACCAGGCGCCACCTCCGCAAGGGGGGTTCAAGGGGGGGCGGAGCCCCCATTGGGGTGCGCCAGGTGAACGCTCCGCGCTGGATCTCGCATGACCGGATCAACGTGAGACGCGAACGGAGTGCGAGGCCGACAATGGCGTGCCTTCGCCACGGGCGCGGGCTGGTCGGAACGACTTGCGTTCATGGACTTGGATTCAGCGGGGTGCACTGACACTCGCTGCTCATTGGCGAGAGCCCGGTTGTTCGATCCTACCTCGCGTCACCTGATCGCGTTGCCCAAGCTGGAACATCGTCGTCACCGACGAACGCCACCAGGTATGGCAAGGCGATCCGCAATGTTCGCCAGTCCCGGGTCCCGGGGTCCCGGTACCAGGCGATCAGAAGCGGATCATCCCGGTCGTCTGCATCCGGGCCGGTCAGGAGGTTCGCGATGTCCGGATTGAGGTGCCACCCACCATGGCAACACGTCGGCCAGAACTCCCTCATCGGATCGCCAACTGAGTAGGGCGGATCCGCCATCAGCCGGTCGATGCATGCCTTCTGGTACTCGAAGGTGCGCCACGTTGAGACGTTCACCGCGTCCATGCACTCATCCAGCCAACTCATGAGGACTCTTCTCATGATGGCCTCACATCTGACCCGCTGGACGACGGATGGGTCCATGCGGAAGCGGTCAGCAAACAGCCACCCGTACGCGCCGATGAACACGATGAGCCCCGTCGCCCACAATCCAATGAGCGCCCAATACACTGGCCGGGGGAGCTTCCGTCGGGGGGGCTGGTGATCTCCGGTCATCGGGTGGGCGTCGTCTTCGATTTCGGCTTTTCCCATGGCCATATGAACGGACTTCCGAACAGCCACGCCACCTCGCCTTCGTACGTGATGATCGTCACCCTTCGGCCACAGATCTCATGCAGGTAATCGACTGACGCATTCTGCGCGCCAACGCCACATTGAATCAACCTGATTCTTCCTCCGTCGCAGATGAGATCACAGATCTCTTTCAATGTCCTTTCGGCATGCAGTGCACGTCGAGTGGATTTTGCTCGCGAAGTAAGCTCCCCCTTCGACTCACCTTCGTCGTGAACCTCGTCGGGATCGCCTCTGATCAGCCGCCGATGCAGGTCATCAATCCACACATCGTTGCCACCTTCCCGGGCAATCGAGATCTGTCCCGGCTCTCCGGAATGTGCGTCAATCTGTAGCTCAAAGAGACAACAGGCACTCGCTTCGTCGAGACCTTGGCGAATCTGTCCCACAAAGTCATCAAGGTCACCAGGCATATCGCGGGTCCGTCGCGGCATTCCCTTTCGATCATCCTCGCGCGCAAAGGTAAATGTCATGACTCTGCACACCCTGCGGCCCCGCTCCAGGTCTTTGTGCCAAAGCGATAGGTCCTCGATCGACCTGCCGGTTGTATCGACCATTTCGACTGGCCACGACCGCACATACTCATACCCCCCCATCCCATCCACATACCCCATCGGATCCCGCGACGTCCACCTCCCCAACCCCACGTCATACACCCGGAACCGCACGTGGTAGAACCCCGTCTCCGGGATGAAGACATACCCGCACCACCCGATGATCGAGTCCGGCCCGGTGCCGCTGGTGCGGTCACTGATCTCGCCAGGCGCCAGCGCGCTCTTCGCCGATCCCAGCGCAGAGACGTCCGCGGAACTGATCACGCCGTCGCGGTTGATGTCCGCCTCGGCGCGGTATGCCGCGTCGGTGATGGGCACGGATCCGGTGCCCGACAACGCCAGGATGGTCTGGATGATCCCGCGGTCGCTGTCGGTGCCGGAGGTCGTGATCGCGCCGTCGCCGTCGACCTCACTTGCGACGGTATGGCCCAAGTGGTGGCGGGCGCTGTCACATGCGCCGTCTGCAGCTTCTGCCCGGATCGGGTCACGCGCTTCACGATCGCGCCACTGCGTGCGCCCGGCCTGCTTGCACGGAGCCACCGCATCACGACGGCTGAACGCACCCCAATGGGGGCTCCGCCCCCCTTGAACCCCCCTCGCGGAGTGGCGCACGCCGTGGAGTCCCGGATCGCCGTGCCTGCGGCCAGCGGACCCGGCTGTACGCGTGCATTCGGCTTGCTCGCGCTCGACGCGATGCCGGTATGCCTGCTCTTGACCTGTGGTCCGTGGCATCTGCATCTGCCGGAGTCCTGCCGTGGAGGGCACGATCGTCGTGCCCGACGTGGTCGTTGCCGTGCAGGATACCCGGCCGGGCGCGTGTTGACCTCGCGTCGTGCTGAATCGCAGCAGGATCCGTGGGCATGGCGCACCCGACCGGTCGCACGAGCGGCGCAGCGCAGGACGCCCGCCTGTCACCCGGTAACCGTGCCCTCGCAAGGGGGGTTCAAGGGGGGCGGAGCCCCGATTGGGGTGCGTCCGGTGAACGCTCCGCGCTGGATCTCGCATGACCGGATCAACGTGAGACGCGAACGAAGTGCGAGGCCGACAGTGGCGCGTCTTCGCCACCTGCGCGCTCTGCTCGGAACGACTGACGTTCACGCGATCGGATTCCGGTGCTGCGCTGACGGTCTCCCAACTCGCGGAGACGGCTCAGCGTCGGATGGCTCGCCATCCGCATTCGGAGCAGCCGACCCCGGCGGCACTGGGATAGCGGCACATCGGGCAGAGTCCGGCACGCCGTCGGCGCACGCGAATCCATGCAGCGGTCGTCTCGACGCCCATCCAGGCGAGGAGACCGAATAGCACCACGTTGAGAAGTGTTCCCCATGCTCGTGGACAGAGTGGGATCCGGCGCAGGCTCTGTGCGCTCGGTCTGAGCCAGTCGGGAACCGATCCGATCGTCCACGTCATCGCTGGTTGCTCGTCAGCGCCATTCTGTGTGACAACTGAAGAGACCGAGCGGGCCAGCCGAAACGATGGACATTGAGGACATGTGAGATGATCGGCTGCCTGTTCGGACGGGCCGGACGGCTGATGGACTGCTGTGCAATGACTGTGTGAACCGCCGATCGATAGATGGTTTCGGTCGTCGGGCGTGGCCATGTCTCCGGGACGGGCATGCCCCATCGCAGGCGGTCGTCCTGCAGGCTCACACGTTCCAGGCGTGGCAATGGCGACCATACTGCAGCACCAAGGGCGACTGCGGTGTTCACAACGAGTCCGATTGTGGCGTACATCGAGCCACGCATCAGAGCACTGTGAATCGGAAGTCGCTCGTGTTGTGCCATCATGTGCTGCCAGGAAGGCCAAGCATCGTTCTAGGCCCGCGCGGTGAGTCCCGGAACCCCGGGTAGGAAGGCGGACCGTCGGGCGATCGCCTTCTGGCACCGACAGGGGGTGGCACATAAGGCACGGTATCCGGGTGTCGGTCGCCACCATCGGGACAGTATGGTCGCAGTGGGTCGGGTTCGTAGCTCAGCGGGACCGGGACCTCCAACCCTATCGGATGGGTCACTCCGGGGACGGGCTTGAAGCGGCATCCCTGTCGCCGTCGGCACTGGCTGCTCCACCGATGCGCGTCGCCACCCACGAGACAGGCCGTGCACAGCGCGTGCTGTTTGCAGCAGTAATTGCAACCTGGCTGGTTCTTCCATTGCCAGCCAGTGCCGATCGCGCACGAGCCTCTCTCAAGCAGTTCCGGATTGGCGCAAGGACCTCCAACGACGTAACAGTCCTGAGGGTCCGCCGGATTCTTGTCTGGCAGGCTGGACAATGGCAACTCGTCACCAACGTCCTGGCCGAGACCGGATGAGTCGGCTCGTCCTGGTGTGTTCGCCCTCACATACTCATACCCCCCCATCCCATCCACATACCCCAGCGGATCGCGCGACTTCCATCGACCCAGGCCCGTGTCATACACGCGGAAGCGCACGTGGTAGAACTGCGTCTCCGGGATGAACACGTACCCGCACCACCCGATGATCGAATCCGGCCCGGTGCCGCTGGTGCGGTCACTGATCTCGCCAGGCGCCAGCGCGCTCTTCGCCGATCCCAGCGCAGAGACGTCCGCGGAACTGATCACCCCGTCGCGGTTGATGTCCGCCTCGGCGCGGTACTCAGCGTCGGTGATCGGCACGGATCCGGTCAGCGACGTCGCGATGATCGTCTGGATGATCCCGCGGTCGCTGCCGGTGCCGGAGGTCGTGATCGCGCCGTCGCCATCGACGTCATGTCCCCAGTGATGGCGCGCGCGGCCGTAGGCGTCGAACGTGACGCGTTCGTGGATCCGCGCGTTCTGGCTGGTGCGCGGCGCGATCACCGCCACCGTGCTGAACTGCACGTCGGTGAGGTGGTACCAGTCGTGGTCGTAGTCACCGTCAAGGTCGTCGTCGATGCGGCGCAGAATCAGATCATCGATGTACCTGTTCCCCCAGATGGACTGGACGCGCCGGTCCGGTCCGTCGCCGGGATCGGCGTCGAAGTCGTCGTCGATCAGTTCTTCCGCGATGCGCCATGACGCGTCGTACGTGAAGCGGCGCTCCTGATCGAGCACGCCGTTGCCGGTCGTGTCCGCGCGCTGCACCGTGCGGTGCGTCAGGCCGTTGTACTCGGACTCTGAGCGCACATCCTCGTCCACTTCCACGCGCATCAGGCGGTTCCACGCGTCGCTGGCGCCTTCCGCGTGAGCCATCTAGCGCATCACCGGAGTCCTCGGATCCTGACCGGATCCGCAGTGCGCTCCCAGTGCGCTGCTTCCCACGGCATGTCGCATCACGCCGCCGACAGCGCCACAACTCGAGAAACTGACACTCGTGAACACGCGAGTCTCCTGCGCCTGCCGGTCGAGGCACACCGCGGATACAGGGTACACGACCGCCCGCAGGGCCGGCGATGCGATTTCGTCGTTCCACAGACGCGCGAGTGTTCTACCGGGCGCAACATGGTGGCGGCCGCCGCGTAAGCCCAGCCAGCGTGCATTCGATCGCCTCCTTCACTGCGAGCCCTGGTCGTCGGGGTCCATCAAGCAGGGGCACGGCGTTGGCGGCCGAAACTCCTTGTGTTCCCAGGCGTACGGCATCCATTCACCGAGCCTTTGCGGCCTGCGCCATGTCTTGCTGATGCTGCCGTCGCTCCAGAGATCCGGCGATGCGAAGGCATAAGGGAACTCGCCACGTCCGTATCCAGCCCAGGCCGATCCCGGATCGTCCACAACGACATGCGGGCACTCCTGCGTGAACGCACCCACCGTGAGTCGATACCGATCGGGGGCCCACTCCGGCGCCGCCAGAAGCGCGGCGAGAGCAGGCTCGGTCTGCGCCCACTCCTGCTCGGTGGCGGGGAATCGACCCATCTGCGAATGGAACGCGCACAGCGAGTCCCAGATCTGTGCAAGACGTTCCGCGCGCTCCTTCCCTGAGATGAGGGGATCGGCGCCGTGCATTCTCGAATAATACAGGTATCGCGGCTTGTCCAGGTCAATGAACACGACCAGCACCACGAATATGACCAGGCGCACCGCCCACACGCCGCATCCTCGGCGACGCTGCTGTGTCACGGGTGGCATGTCGGCCCTCCTGCCGGGAGCCGCGAGGCAGGCCTGCAGTCCAGGTCCTTCCACTCCGGGTAGATGTAGGGACCACTTGGGTGGATGACACCACCGGTCGGATCCACCATCGGTAGGAGTGGCCACGGATCCAGCTGGAACACTGGACGGAATCCTTCATCGCACGATCGCATGCATAGGTCAACCCAAGCGTGCGATGTGCTCAGGTATTTCATCTTCAGCCCGAAGAGATACCAGGTCTCATTACGTTGAACAGACGACCAGCACTGGAACGCCCTCTGACCAATCGGACGTTCGGGATGCAGATGGACGGTGTTCAACACACTGTCTACCCTGGTCGCCACCATGCTGCACGACGCATAGCCGTGCGCATACTCCTTGCGAAGCTCGAGAATCGCCTTACGATAGCGGGCCACGATCTCGATCGCCTCTTCCAGACACTTCTTGCGAGTGCACCCGGTCTCGTGCTCCGAGCCATCCTCAACGTCGCATTGCATCTTGTGGCATTTCTGTTCCATGGCCTCCCGAAGCGAGTCAAGCAAGTGCTGGATCCTGCGTTCCGCATAATGTCCGGGTTCGCCCCCGAACACCGGACTACTACAGTGGCCGCGGAGATCACGGCCAGTATCAACCAGGCCGAGTGGATCCAGCGAGATGATCGGCCAACCGCGGACAAACTGCACGAGGTTCGATGCCGATCCCCGTTCACTGAGAGGATCCCGCGACTTCCACCGCCCGAGCCCCGTGTCATACACGCGGAAGCGCACGTGGTAGAACTGCGTCTCCGGGATGAACACATACCCACACCACCCGATGATCGAGTCCGGCCCGGTGCCGCTGCTGCGATCACTGATCTCGCCAGGCGCAAGCGCGCTCTTCGCCGATCCCAGCGCAGAGACATCCGCGGAACTGATCAAGCCGTCGCGGTTGATGTCCGCCTCGGCGCGGTATGCCGCGTCGGTGATGGGCACGGATCCGGTGCCCGACAGCGCCAGGATCGTCTGGATGATCCCGCGGTCGCTGTCGGTGCCGGAGGTGGTGAGCGCGCCGTCGCCGTTGACGTCATGGCCCCAGTGGTGTCGTGCGCGGCCGTAGGCGTCGTAGGTCACCCGTTCGTGGATCCGCGCGTTCTGGCTGGTGCGCGGCGCGATGACGGCCATCGTGCTGAACTGGACGTCGGTCAGGTGGTACCGGTCGTGGTCGACGTCGCCGTCCAGATCGGTGTCGATCCGCCGCAGGATGAGATCGTCGATGTACCTGTTCCCCCAGATGGTCTGCACGCGCCGGTCGGGACCGTCGCCGGGATTCGCGTCGAAGTCGTCGTCGATCAGTTCTTCGGCGATGCGCCATGCCGCGTCGTATGTGAAGCGGCGCTCCTGGTCAAGGATGCCGTTGCCCGTCGTGTCCGCGCGCTGGACGGTGCGGTGCGTCAGACCGTTGTACTCGGACACTGAGCGCACATCCTCGTCCACTTCCACGCGCACGAGCCGGTTCCACGCGTCCCAGGTGTACGTGAGTGTCTCTGTGCCGCCGCCTTGCTTCTCACGTTCCTGAAGCGTCATGTTCCCCGCGGCGTCGTACGTGAGGTCCAGCGTGCCGGCACTCGCGGGGAGTTCACGTTCCAGGAGTTCGTTGACTTCGTTGTGCGTGCGATCCTCGCGCAGTCCCGACGGGAAGAGGCCCGGACCGAAGGGGTCCGAGTCCGCGCTGGCCCAGAAGGACGCCCAGTTCCCCAGCGGATCCAGCGTCCACTTCTGGCTCTGATCACCGACCGTGAACGTCGACCCCGCCTGCGACCATCGTCCGCGCCGCGCTTCGGCAAGGCGATCCAGCTCGTCGTAGTCGTACTGGTGACTCATCGGCCACTGACTTCCCGTGCGCATGTCATACGCATGCGTGCGACTGCTGCCGCGATCATACCCGGAGCCCAGGGAGACGATCGCGGGAATGTTCGGCACTGCCTCGGAAGTTCCGTGCGCCCCGTAGGCGTCATCCACCCATTTCTGCCGGACGACCCGCCCGAAGCGGTCGTAGCCGGCATAGGCGCCGGCGGTTGAACGGCCGTTGTCCTGCGTCTGCCGGTCCAGCCGCACGCCGGGGACGGGATAGCCGATCAGCACGGGGATCGACCAGCCGGTGAAGGCGGAGTCCGCCACCGTCACCGCCGGCGGCGGCATCGCCCCGGCGTCTTCGATCGCGATCGACCGCACGCGCGAGACGCGGGTGTCGGGGCTGGTCGAGCCGCCGTAGCCGTGGATCACCCGCGAGCCGTCGGGATGGACCAGCGCGTGGAGCCGGCTCACGTTCCGCGCGGCACCGGTGCCGGAGGCGGGGATCGTGTCGTACTGGTACGCGACGCGGCGCGCGGGTGCCTCCGGATCCGGACCGTCATACGTCACGGCGCCGGCGTGGGACTGGTCGACATGCGCCACCTGCCAGAGCGGCGTGTATCCGAATCGCACCTCGTTGCGGACCACGGGGGTCGATGACAGATCGCCGATCGAGCGGACGGCGATCGTGCGGCCGAAGTCGTCGTAGTGCGTCTCGATCGCTTCGACGTACTCGTCGATGTCCGTGCCGAACGCACTGACGGCGTCCTCGATGACGCGCCCGCGGGCATCCCGCGCATAGCTGTGCGCGGTGCCGTTCTGATCGGTCATGGCGATCTGCTCGCCCAGCCGGTTCCACGCGGAACGGACCTCGCCCGCGTCCGGGTAGATCACGCGGTCGAGGAGATCGTTGGTGAAGAACGCGGACGCCAGGCTGCCGCCACCGGTGTCCTCCGTGACTCCGAGCTTCCGCGCAATCCGGCAGTTGGACTGCCCACGCGCCTTGAGAACATCGATCGTCACGATGTGTTCGTCCGAAAGCCGCGCCACGGTGCGGCCTCCTGCCTGCGTTCAACAACAGAAAGGATCACCAGCCCTGTGGCTTCTTTCATGGGCAGCCGGCAGCGACCATCACCGCCGGCCGGGAGCAACTCGGAACGATTGCGGTTCGCAGACTCGGATTCTGGCGGGTGTGCTGACACTCGTCGAGATCGACGAGGAGTGGACGACGTCACGCACCTACCTGATTCCAAAGTCCGAATCATGACCGCCACAATGATCCGCCGAACTCAGTCCCAGCGCACGCACGATCACCGATCAGGCCCAGAGCCCTTCATGGGGGAAGCCGAGGGAGCGCGCAAGCGCGCAATTTTACAGACGAGATGTTGATCTATCTCTGATCATGCGACCGTCCGTGAGATCTGACAATGCATCATGCGTCGCCAAGAAAGTGCCTACGGTATCGCTCTCTCGTCCAGCCGAAGAACTCGGGATATCTAAGACGATGGCGAGCCCGTGCGGATGTGGATCGAAAGTGCTCAAGCCCGAGGGCCGGTCGTAACTGGAGTGCCGAATCTCGGATCTGCTTGGGGACTGATGAATCAGGAACATCAATGAAGTCCGTGAAGACTCCATGCCTTAGCGCATACACGGCGACCTGGTATCGAGGAAGAATGTTGATCTGAAGCATGATGTCTTGTATCAAGGGACCTTGTCGCCCCACGCCGCTTGTATACCAAACGACATCTGATCCTCCGGCGGCTTTCTGCTGTATGTGCTTCAATGGCCGAGGCCATCCGAGTGCGGCAGAAATGATGAGCGACGCGAGATCAGTTCCGCAAGCCAATATCCTGCCTCCTATCTGCGGCACCAACACCTCTTGTATCCGGGTCGAGTACGTGGCACGTCACGACACGTCGCTTCCGAGACACGTTCCTGGCCAAATGGGTAGTACGGGCCCATTTCTTCTCCCCGACCGTCCACTTTGTTGCACATGCACTGGCAGTTCCTCGAACCTCCAGCCGGTTCGAGGAACCGTGCCGGATCGATGTCTACGGGCCTCTTGACAGCGGGTAGTGGATCCAATGGAAGCGGTTGCCGCGCCGGTGGGTTGCAACTCGTTGGATCGAAATCGCGATACTCCGGACCATCGTCCGGATCGGTCAGGAAGCGATAGGTGCAGTACACGAAGCCGCCCACAACGACGCACACAACAGCCACCTTGGCCGCCGGGACCAGAGCCGGCGCCGCGGGCAAGAGCCCCGGCGGGATGCGCGGCCCCGCTGGAGCCGGGGCTGGTCGTAATGGACTACCTGCCGGACGCGTGAACATCGGCACTTGGCGTGCTGGTAGGGCCGGGGCGCCAGGCTCCGTATCGAACTCTGTCGAACTCCCTGTCCACGACATCCAGCGCGATGCGGTCCCGAGCGGGTCGATCGTCCTGGTCAACCCACGCCCATACTCATACCACCCCATCCCATCGACATACCCCAGCGGATCGCGCGACTTCCATCGACCCAGGCCCGTGTCATACACCCGGAACCGCACGCAGTAGAACCCCGTCTCCGGGATGAACACATACCCACACCACCCGATGATCGAATCCGGCCCGGTGCCGCTGGTGCGGTCACTGATCTCGCCAGGCGCCAGCGCGCTCTTCGCCGATCCCAGCGCAGAGACGTCCGCGGAACTGATCACCCCGTCGCGGTTTATGTCCGCCTCGGCGCGGTATGCCGCGTCGGTGATCGGCACGGATCCGGTCAGCGGCGTCGCGATGATCGTCTGGATGATCCCGCGGTCGCTGCCGGTGCCGGAGGTCGGACCTGCGCCGTCGCCATCGACGTCATGTCCCCAGTGATGGCGCGGCGCCGTAGGCGTCTGAACGTGACGCGTTCGTGGATCCGGCAGCCTGGCTGGAAAGTGCGGGTGATGACGACCACCGTGCTGAACTGCACGTCGGTGAGGTGGTACCAGTCGTGGTCGTAGTCACCGTCAAGGTCGTCGTCGATGCGGCGCAGAATCAGATCATCGATGTACCTGTTCCCCCAGATGGACTGGACGCGCCGGTCCGGTCCGTCGCCGGGATCGGCGTCGAAGTCGTCGTCGATCAGTTCTTCCGCGATGCGCCATGACGCGTCGTACGTGAAGCGGCGCTCCTGATCGAGCACGCCGTTGCCGGTCGTGTCCGCGCGCTGCACCGTGCGGTGCGTCAGGCCGTTGTACTCGGACTCTGAGCGCACATCTTCGTCCACTTCCACGCGCATCAGGCGGTTCCACGCGTCCCAGGTGTACGTGAGTGTCTCGGTGCCGCCGCCGGTCTTCTCACGTTCCTGAAGCGTCATGTTCCCCGCGGCGTCATACGTGAGGTCCAGCGTGCCGGCACTGGCGGGGAGTTCGCGTTCCAGGAGTTCGTTGACCTCGTTGTGCGTGCGATCCTCGCGCAGTCCAGACGGGAAGAGGCCGGACCCGAGCGGGTCCGAGTTGGCGCTGGCCCAGAACGACGCCCAGTTCCCCAGCGGATCCAGCGTCCACTTCTGGCTCTGGTCACCCACCGTGAACGTCGGACCTGCCTGCGACCATGTCCCGCGCCGCGCTTCGGCGAGTCGATCCAGGTCGTCGGAGTCGTACTGCTGACTCATCGGCCACTGACTTCCCGTGCGCATGTCATACGCATGCGTGCGACTGCTGCCGCGATCATACCCGGAGCCCAGGGAGACGATCGCGGGAATGTTCGGCACCGCGTCGGAAGTGCCTGTCCCATGCCTGCCCGGCCATCTTCCCTGCTGGTGCGATCTGTGAGCGCGCACCAATGGGGGCTGTCGCCCCCCTTGAACCTCCCTGGCGAGGTTGGGCGTCCGGTCGCTCGCCCGCCGTGGCAACGCCCTTCCCAGCGATGGGTCGCGCCCTGGTCCTCGCCGACGCCCACGGCAGACCAGAGACACGCAGCCACGTCGATCGCCAGAGAACTGCGAATCTTCACGCGAGCAACCAGGCGCGCGAGCCCTCGCTCGTCCTGCTCCTTCCCACTCGACGTGTGCCGCAGTCAGCTACGGCGACCAGACCCGATACAGAAAGCTGACCGCCGCGACTGCCTCCAGGGTAGAGATGACCGCACAGAACATCAGGCCGACCACTGGAACGATTCGCTGTCCTGGGCGCGCGATCCTGATACCCATCATGCAGAGTGCAACCGCAGCGCCTTGCGCGAGGGCCCCGGCCACGATGGCCCTCGCGTTGAGCGCGTTCAGCAGCAGAAGCGACAACCAGGACGACGCGCATCCGCACAGTGTGATGACTGTCACGAGTCCGCGTCCGCCATACTCCGGATGATCATCTCGGTTCATGCGAAGCACATTCGGAATCGGATCCGGCGGACGGCTGATCGCACGAGCAGGCGTCGCGGACCCTGGAGAAGTTCCTTACGCACCCTCAGGAGCACGGCACCGTCCTCCGGAACCGTACCACCGGTCCGATCTCGCTTCCATCTGACCGAGCCCGGGGCATGCTGACGCCGATCCTGCGTGAGACCGGATCGACCATACTCGCCGGGGCCATCCAGACAGAGGTGGCCGAGTGGATCGACCAGCGTGCCGCGGTCGCAGACGGCCCGGGCCGCCGGCAGATCGGTCGCATCGGCCACCGGACGCGCCTTTCGCGGAGGGGGTACATTCCGGGCACATCGCTGACACTCCTGTTCGGGCGGATGTGTGACAGGTCGCACGTGTTCGGAGGTCATTCGCCGCATGCTGCGCGACCGCTTGAGATCACGCTCGACTGGTGCACTTCGTCTCGAGTCAAGCGTGGACTTCTGCGCAACCTGATCACGGACGTACGTCAATCGTCGCGGAACGCCGCATCTGCGCCCGAGCAACCACTCGCGCAAACCCCCGAAAGGGGGGTTCAAGGGGGGCGACAGCCCCCATTGGCGTGCGCTTCCAGACCGCGTCGACGAGAGCGAGGATCGACTGCGTCTGATCGACGGCACGCACTCGAGGCTTGCGCAGGGCGCACGGACGCCGTCCACGGCACGCCGGAGGACGGATGCGAGTACGAGTAGGAGAAGGAGCAGGAGTACGAGTACGAGCAGGAGCAGGAGGACGAGCATGAGTACGGCGGCCTGAGCGCGCACAGACTGCTCCCGGAAGCGCGCCCATCGATCAGCATCCGACCTCTGTGCCCTCTGTGCCCTCTCTGTCGATTCCTCCCCGAACGCCGGCACCCCCCCCCCCCCCCCCCCCCCCCCCCCCCCCCCCCCCCCCCCCCCCCCCCCCCCCG
>JAHBWZ010000010.1 GCA_019636755.1 Phycisphaeraceae bacterium
GCTCGCCGTCGCACTCGAAGCCCTCGCCGTAGGGGAGCACCAGCACCCGGATGGCCCGGCCCTGGTACTCGCGGACAATCGCCGAGCCGGGCGGCGGGACACGCGGGTCACGCTCCGCCTCCGGGTCGAGTCTCCGCGTCACTGTGGCGGACCGCCCCGTCTGTGGCGGCGTGACAAGCGTCTTTGGGGCCATCATCCGAACCTCAGCGTCGTCCGCGAGCTCCGCGGCCCGCTTCCTCGCCCGCTCGCTGAGGTCGCCCTCCGCGTTGGCCTGAAGCCGCCAGGCGATCTTGCGGATCAGGTACGTCCGGTGGCGTGTCCGCGTCTGGTAGCCGTGCAGCTCGACAAACCGCTCCACGAGCTCGTTGGTGGACATGTCTTTGAGCGATTCGATCTCGTCCTCGATCCGTTTTGCCGTCGCATGCTTCATGCGGCCTCCTGTGGCTGGTGTCTCCATCACGCGTCTCCTTCACCCGCCGGTCGGGATTTGGATCGCGTCGCCACAGTGAGGCTCGGATCGCTCGAAAGTTCAAGGCATGTCGCGGCACCTTCTTCAACTTCGCGCAACGCCCGCGATGCGGCGTCCCGCTCGATGCGAACCGCGCGCACGAGACCACGCGCGAGGATGCGTGAGATCTCGTCCTGCCGCTCTTCGGATGTCATGGCTTCGGGGTTGCGCCGGCTGTCGTCGCTCGCTCGTGGCATGGGTCGCTCCAAGGCGACCCGCGTGCATCGCATCGTCGCCACGGGTGACCTATGACGCCGCGTACCAACGGTGCGCGCCCGCTTCACCACGGCGCATCGATTGGATCAATGTCGCGAGCAGCCCTTGCAGTTGATCACCCCCGTCAAACCCGCTCACCCGGTCGGACAGAGACTTCACCGCGGCGGGTGTCTCTCGGCGAGCGGCAGAGACTTCGGGGCGATTCGGGCGAGGTCGTGCCCACCGGGCGGCCGAGCCGGTTATCCCGGCGTCCAGACCAGAGACCGCGTCACGGTTGGGGAGCGTTGGCCCAGCGGCCCCACGGCCGCGGGAACGGGGCCCGAAGGGGCCGACACGCGCGGGTGTCTCTCATCGGCCCGGTCCAAAAACCACAAAGCCGGTTGCTTTCGCAACCGGCTTGGGAATAGCGGGGGTGGGATTCGAACCCACGACCTCCGGGTTATGAGCCCGACGAGCTACCAGGCTGCTCTACCCCGCATCAGGGTCGCGGAGTATAGCGATCGTGCGAAGAACCCGTCAACAACACCAGCAACGGCGGACGGCGTCGCTCCTGTGGCGCCGGCCGTGTTCGTGCGGTGGTCTCGACAGGGGCGATCGTGCGGTCGGTCGGTCGGTCGGCCAGGCGGGGTCGAGGAGGCGTGCTCAGATCGATCGCATGCACCGGCAGGCGTTGGCCACCTGCGTCAGCCTGGCCCGCTGCTCCGGCGTGACCTCGACGAACTCGATGCCGGACTCGAACAGGCCCTTGCGGCGCGGCGTGGACCACGCGACCCGGCCCTTGACGGTGAGTTCGATCGGCACGTCCCCGGCGATGGCGACCTCGGAGGTGATCCGGATCAGGATCGATGACCCGACCGGGACCGCGGGGCCGTTCACCCGGAGCCCGCCCGCGGACAGGTCGAGCAGCCGGCCGAGCGAGCACTGGAGCATCTCCACGCCCAGCCGACCGGTCCGGCGGCGCTGGTTGGAGACGTCCGTCACCTCGAGGAGGTTGCGCTGGGGGTCGAACTGCTTCGCGTGTTCGTTGCCGTGCATGGCTCGTGGCTCCTGGGCCCGTCATCCTGCGCGCCCGGCATGCGGACCCGGCGCAGGATGGCGTTCTCGGTGGTATCCGGGTCCGGATCGGCCGCCATCCGGGAGACCGGGCCCTGCATCATCGAACGATCGGCCCGGCCGGCCGCCGTCTTGACCCCGGAACGGGCGGCGCGGCGGTGCCCGGTGCATTGGTTGGGCGCCCGCGGCGGCGACGGCCGATAAACCGCTTCGTGGAGCATGACCACGACGCGGACGACGGCGATCGCCCCCCGGACCGCGCGGCCGGATCGCCGCCGCGCGGTGCCTGGCTCTTCGACCCCGGCTGGCTGTTCGTGCTCGCGGGCGTGGCGCTCTGCGCTGCGTGGCTGATTCTCCCGGCCGAACGGGAACTGATCGATCTCCGCAATCAGCGCCGCGCACTGGAAGCGGAGCATGTCCGCATGCTCGGCGCCCTGCGCGCCCACGCGGACTTCCTGGAGGAGTTCGAGCGCCGCGAGCCCGCGCTCATCGAGCACCTGGCCGCCGCACAGCTCAACCTGGTGCCGGCCGGTCACCAGCCCGGCCTGCTGGCCACCCGGACCGATGCGTCGCCGAGCGCCCGGATCGCCGAGTCCATGGCCGCGCGATACACCGCGCCTGCACCGGAGCGCCCGATCAACTCGCGCCTGGAGCACCTCGTCCTGGGGCCCGCCCGGCTCTGGGTGGTCGCCGCGGCGATCCTCTCGATCTTCATGGGACTGATCCTCGGGCCCGGCATCCCGACGACGACGCCGGCCGCCGCCGGGGACGACGCGGAGGAAGGGAAGGGCGACGCAGCGTACGACGGCGACCTGGCGTGGGAGGAGGAGGAGGAGGAGGACGACGACGATGACGATCGAGAGGACGGCCGCGCCGGCGTGTCCGCCGGGCGGGACGCGGAACTCGGCCGGTGGCGAAGCCGCTGGGCGACCGCGCGGGAGGCCGCGGCGGCGGCGATCGCGGCGCACCGCGCCGGGGAGAGACATGATGTGCCGTCCGTCGACCGGTCCGCCATCGATCCGGCGTCCGCGACGACCACGGGCGCCGGCGGCACGGTCGACGGCGAACCGATGGTCTCGGTCGTTTCCGGGCACGAAGGCTGGACCGCGCTCTTTGACCTGGGCACGACGGCCGCCGCCGGGGAAGGCACCGGGGGCCGCTCCACAGATGCGGCACCCTTCCCACGCGCGTCCCGGCGCGGCGGTGCCGCCGGTCACGACGCCGGCGCCATGCTCTGGGATGCCGTGACGACACCGCCGCGCGATCCGGACGCCGCCGCCGATCACCGGACGGGCGCCGCGGCCGTCGACACGGATGACGACGAAGACGTCGACGAGGACGTTTCCGTCGACGAGGACGACGATGCCGACGAAGGCGACGAAGACGAGTATGAGTACGTCTCCGTCGACGAGGACGGCAACGAGATTCCCGCCGACGAAGCCGACGACGCCGCCGACGAAGACGACGAAGACGACGAAGACGACGACGAGTACGAGTACGTTTACGTCGACGAGGACGGCAACGAGATTCCCGCCGACGAAGCCGAGGAAGGCGACGAAGACCTCGATGAGGACGAGGACGACGGCGACGACGGCGAGTACGAGTACGTCTACGTCGACGAGGACGGCAACGAGATCCCCGCCGACGAGGTGGAAGACGGTGACGAGGATCTCGAGGTGGACGAGGTCGACGCGTCCGCCGCCGCCCCCGCGGACGAGGCGTGCCGAGGCGCCGGGAAGTCGCCGCGACACCGCCGCTGATCGACGGCGCCCGTGACGCCGGCGCTTCCGCATCGACCGGCCGGCGTGGCGTCGCACCGCGGTACGCTCCGGGCCATGGAGCCCGAGGAGGAAGCGCGGATCCGGATCGCCGCGGCGGTCGGGGTCGGTCCGTTCACGACCAGGCGGCTGCTGCAGAAGCTGGGCACAGCAACGGCGATCGTCGGATCCGATGTCTCCGCACTGGCCGACGCGCTGGGCGCGGACGGGCGCGGCGGCGGAAGGGTGGCCGAATCGCTGCACCGCGCGATGGCGGCGGTGGAGCCGGGCGCGATCGCGCAGCGCGCCGCCGCCGCCGGGGCGCGGCTGCTCTTCCTGGAGGACAGGGACTTCCCGGCCATGCTCCGCCCGCTGGATGATGCGCCCGCGTACCTCTGGTGCCGCGGGACGGTGCCGGGCGACGAGGACGCGGAGGGACACGCGGCGCGCCGCGCCTGGCTGGCCATCGTGGGGTCACGGCATGCCGGGCCGCGCGCCCTGCTGGCGGCGCGCCGGGTCGCGGAGATGACCGGGTCGGCCGGCGCGGTCATCGTCTCGGGCGGCGCCCGCGGCGTGGACGCGGCCGCGCATCGCGGCGCGTGCGCAGCGACGGGGTGCACGACCGTCGTGCTCGGCACCGGTATCGACATCGCCTATCCGCCGGAGCATGCGGCGCTCTTTCGAGAGATCGTCGCGGCGGGGGGATGCCTGCTGAGCGAGTTCCCGCCGGGAACGCCCGCGCGGCCGGGGCACTTTCCGAGGCGGAACCGGATCGTCGCCGGGCTTTCGCACGCGGTGCTTGTCATCCAGGCGCGCGAGCACAGCGGCGCTCTGATCACGGCACGCCTGGCCACCGAGGCGTACGGCCGGGAGGTGATGGTCCTGGCCGGACCGGGCGACGAACCTGCCTGGCGCGGAGGACTGCGCCTCGTGCAGCGCGGCGAGGCGATGCTGGTGCTCGACGCCGCGGATGTCGCGGAGGCGCTGCGGCGCGAGACCGCGGTCCACCGCGGCGGACCGTCCCCGGCGGAACTCTTCTCGCTGGGACCCGCGGCGGCGCAGGTCGAGTCGCTCCTGCTGGCGCACGGCCCGCTCACCGCGGCGTCGGTGGCGGCGCGCCTGGACCTCTCCGGCGCGGAGATCGCGCAGGCGATCACGCTGCTGGAGATCTCGAAGCGCCTCCGCCGCGACGGACCGCGATTGATCGGCCTGCCCGGATGACGGGGGGCGGCTCAGTCGCTTCCGGCGCGCAGCGCCGATCGCTGCATGTCCTCGGCGATCGCCGCGACGATGCGATCCTGCACGTCCTTCGCGACCGCATTCGAGGCACGCATCTGGTTGAACATGATGCTGAAGACCCGGCGCTCCCCGTTCGTCGTGATGACGCCGCTGAGGCAGGAGACGCCGCGGATGTATCCCGTCTTCGCCTGCACGGTGACACCCCTGAGGGCCGGGCGGCGCATGCGGTCGCGCAGCGTTCCCGTCTCCGCGCCGACGGCGAGGCTGGCGAGGAACGGATCCGCCAGGCGCTCATCGTTGACGAACGACTCGATCCATCGCGTCAGGAGTGCCGGCGAGACGCGGTTGGAGCGGGCAAGCCCGGAGCCGTCGGCGATGATGAGCAGTTCCGACGGCATGTCGCTGATGCGCTCATGGGCGGCCAGGCGGACGAGGGCGGCGCCATCCGACCACGATCCGGGGCGGCCGGTGCCCGCATGCCCGATCCGCTTGAAGATCGCCTCGGCATGCAGGTTCTGGCTGTCGGTGTTGGCGCGGGCGAGGACGACCGCGAGCGGCGAGACGATCTCCGGCCCGATCGGTTCGCCCGACGGCGGCGGCGCCGCGGCGTCGGCCACGCGCGGCGCATCCTCCGGCACATCGATGCCGCGGGCGCGCAGGCGGTCCGCCAGGATCTCCGCGAAGAGCTGCGCGGGATCGTGCATCGTGACCTGGATCGGCACGCGGTAGGCGTGCCGCACGTTGCCATAGAAGGTCAGTCGGTTCGTCCCCGGCCGGCGCGCGATCCACGCGGTGTTCTCCGCCTTCGCGCCGGTCACGCTGGTGGCGCTGTTCGCCGGCGAAAGCCATGACGTCCGCGGCACCGACGCCCCGATCTCCGGGCGGTTGGGCGGCAGGGGGCGCGGGAAGAAGTGCAGCGTGTTCAGGTGGACGTTGAGTCCGCAGACCTGCGCGCAGTAGGGCCGGTTGAGCTGGTCCTCCGGCCACTCCGGATGCACGAACTGACGGTCGAAGACCCGGTCGTCGACGATGAGTCCGCCGACGCGCGTCAGGCCGGTCCCGGCAATCGCCGTCACGAAGAGGTCCAGGAACGTCTCCACGCAGATGCCCGGATCGGCCTCGCCGAGCGTCGTCATCGCCAGCAGGTCCGGGTCGCCGAACGCGGGATCACCGTCGCCGATGATCGTGATGCGATCGCCGTCCCGGAGCAGGCGCGTCCGGAACGCGAAGTCCGGGCCGAGCACGTGCAGCGCCGCGCCCGTGGTCAGGAGCTTCATGTTGCTGGCGGGAATGAATGACTCGTGCGCGCGGATGCTGACCAGCGGGCGACCCGAGCCGGACTCGAGCACGCTCACGCCGCAGATCGCCGTCGAGAGTTCGCTGGACCTGAGGATCCGGTCGATCTCGGCGGGAAGCGTGCTTGCCCGGACACCACCGGGCAGCAGCAGGAGGGCGAGGAGCAGCACGGCGACAGGACAGCGCGGCGGGAGGTGCGGGCGGCGGACGATGGATGGCATGTGCGGCACGGACTCCTGCGGGGTGATGGGACCGTGGAGGGTATCGGCCGAGGGACGTGCCGACCTCCAGCCGCGCCGTCCGTCTGTCCCCCGGCGTCGCGGGCACCGCGACATGGCTCGCACAGTCCGCGCGGGCCGCCCCTCCGGGGGAGGGGCGCCCGGGCGCTGTACACTGGCCCGGTGCCGAGGCATCAACGCGCCGCGTGCGAGCGCCGCGTGTACCGGCTTGCCCTGCTGCTGACCGGCTCGTCGCGTGGAGCCACGATGGTCCTTCGCGCCGTCGTCACGTCGGCGGTCGACCTCGTGCGCCTGGACGGGGCGCACCTGGATCGACTGACCGTCCTGCGCGCCCGCGAGGTCGCCGCGCGGAGCGACGCGCCGGCCGAAGGTCCGCTCGCGCGGATCGCCATCCTGCCGATGCAGGCGCGGGAGGCATGGACGCTGGCGGAGGTCTACGGACTGCCCGCGCGCGAGGTGGCACGGGCGATGGACTGCTCCACCGACGCGATCCGTCGCCACCTGGCGACGGCGACGGACGCGCTGGCCGCCGCGCGTCCCGAGGACGAACCGGCGGCGGCGCTCACCGCAATCCTCCGGCGCTGGTCCATGCAGCAGGCCCCGTCGATCGCGGTCGCCCGTCGCGTGCACCTCAGCCGATACGCGCGCCACGCGCTTCGCATCCTGCTCCCGGTGCTCGGGGCACTCGTGCTCTTCGGCGGCCTTGCGGCGATCGTGTGGTGGCTTCTCGGCAGCGCCACGCCCGCGCCGTCGCCAGACGGCTGACGGTGCCGTCGCCGCCGGGTCCCGGGTCGCGCCGCGCGGCGGCGGGCGACCGCCGGGTATCCTGCGCGCCGTCCGCGCCGGGCCGGAGCACGGCGACTTCCAGCGCCCACCGACGACGATGCCGCACGCTGCCCGACTCTCTCCGTCCTGGTCATGCCTGCTCCCGACGATCGCCATCGCATGCACCGCCGCGATCTGCCTCCTGCTCGGCGGGGCGCTGCCCCCCTCCAAACCGACGGTTGATCTCGCCGTCGTGGTCCATGCCGGCCCGCGTGCGCGCCCGGCGCCGCAGGGCGTGCGCGTCGCGCTGCTCCAGGACGGCCGGACATTCGAGCGGACGCTCCCGGCGGCGGGCTTCACGCTGGATGGCGCGCAGACGCTCGATCCGCGTCTCGCGCCGGGTCCGTTCGAGGCGACGTTCACCATCACGCTGCCGCCGACGCGAGCGCGAGCCGTCCGCATCGGCGCCCGGTTCTCCGGCGGCGTACTCCTGGTCCGCGCCGACGACGCCGTGATCCTCGCCGATGCCGCCGGCGCTGATGAGCGCGAGTCCATGACCGCGCTTCCGATCGCGATCCCCGCGTCGCGCACCATCGTCTACACCTTCCGGCGCACGGGCGAGGGTCCCGCGCACTTCCGGGCGCTCTGGCAGCCCGAGGAAGCGCTGCTGCCGCTGCCGCTCACCGGGGACGGCGCCCCGCTCGCGGCGTCCGCGGCCCTGCGCGGCGAGGCGCTCTTCGTGGATCATCGCTGCGCCGCATGCCATGCCGCCGCGGATCCCGTGCTCCAGGCGCGCCTGGATCGCGCGCCGGCCCCCGCGCTGGAAGGGATCGGCGACCGCGTGCGCGCCGAGTGGATCCGCGCCTTCCTGCAGGACCCGGCCGGCGCCTCGCCCGGCACCCTGCACCCGGTGCTGCCGCTCGACGGCGCGCTGATCGACGCCCTCGCCCGGACGCTTGCACCGCGCCCGGACCGCGGCGGCGATCGGCCAGCAGCGCCGGCGGGAACGCCGCCGCCGGCGGAGATCGTGGCGGCGGGACGGGCGCACTTCCACCTCGTCGGATGCGTGGCATGCCATGGGCCGCGTGAACCGGCGGCCGTGATCCCGGGTCTCGTGGCGTCGCCGTTCGCGCCGCGGGGCGGATACGTTCCACTCGGCGCCCTGGGCAGGAAGTGGCGTCCCGGCGCGCTGGCGCGCTACCTGCGGTCGCCGCTCGCGACGCATCCCGCCGGACGGATGCCGGACCTGGCCCTCAGCGACCAGGAGGCGGAGGCGATCGCGGCATACCTGCTGGCGGACGATCCGGGCGCGTGGATCGAATCCCGCGGGACGGTCGACGCGCCCGGCGGACCGCCCGACGCCGCGCTGCTTGCCGCCGCCGGGTGCACGGCGTGTCATGGAGATCGCGGCGTGACCGGTGGCGCGAGGCAGACCGGCGCGGTGGAGGGCGGCGCGCTGTCGTCGATCACCATCGCGGCGACGGCGTGTCTCGGCGACGCGCCCACCGCAGACGCGCCGTGGTTCCCGCTGGCGCCCGGTGACCGCGCAGACCTGCTCGCTTTCCTGCACCACGCGCGCGAGACCCGATCCGCCGGCAGCGCGTGGGACGCGCTGGCGGTGGACATGACGCGCCTGCGCTGCACGGCGTGCCATGCATTCCACGGCGAGCACGGTCCGGAGGCGGCGATCCGCGCGTATTTCGTCGCCCTGGTGGAGGCGGACATGGGCGACGAGGGCCGGCTTCCGCCCGATCTGAGCGATGCAGGCGGCCGACTGACACCGACCTGGATGCGCGCGGTCCTGGAGGACGGCGCGCGGTCGCGGCCCTGGCTCGCGGCGCGGATGCCGACCTACGGCGACGCCGCGGCGCACCTTCCGGCGCTGCTGCACGCCGCCAGCGGTGTCGGCGCCCGCGCGGACCGGGAACCCGAGGTCACCCCGCAGCGGACGCGCGACGGCCGTGAACTCGTCGGCGCACGCGGCCTGAACTGCCTGGAGTGCCACGGCATCGCGGGACATCCCTCGACGGGAACGCCCGGCCCCGACCTGGTCCAGATGGTGGAGCGGCTGCACCCGGAGGCATTCCGGCGCTGGCTCGCGGATCCGACGCTGCTGCGTCCCGGGACGCGCATGCCGGCCTTCTTCATGCTCGGCCGGAGTCCCGTCACCTCGATCTGCGGCGCCGAGGCGCTGTGCCAGATCGATTCGATCCGCGCCTACCTGCTCCAGGGATCGTCGCTGCCGCTCCCCGAGGGCCTGTCCGATCCGACGGGGTTCGAACTCGTGCCCGGACAGGCACCCATCATCTTCCGCACCTTCATGAAGGACGTGGGCGTGCGCGCCATCGCGGTGGGCTTCCCGGAGGGCGTGCACGGCGCCTTCGATGCCGAGCGGTGTGAACCGGTCCTGGCCTGGAGCGGCCGGTTCCTGAACGCCCAGGGCGCCTGGGGCGGACGCGGCGGCACGGAAACGAATCCCGACCGCGCGGCGTGGCGCAGCCCGCCCGATGCGTGGTCGCTCCGCCTCGTGACCGGCACCGAGTCGGCGCGCGCCCCGAGATTCCGAGGCTACCGCGTCGACGGTGACGGTCGCCCCGTCTTCCTGTACGACCTCCAGGCGGACGGATCGCCCGTGCAGATCGAGGAGGCATGGGCGCCCTCGTTCAGGGACGGACACTTCCGGCTTCGCCGGACCCTGACGCTGCGCGGCGCGCCGGATGCGCGCGTGGCCATCGGTCCCGCGCTGGGCGCGTCGACGCCGGGGAGCGACCGCGGCCGCGCGCCCGATGAACTGCGGCTGGACGCGACCGGCCGCGCAGAGATCGTCCGGGAGATTCCCGCCGACGCCGATGGAGAGAGCCGACCATGAACGCCATGCACCAGGGGCGCCGCCGTCCGTCCGCCGTCCTGCGGCGCGCGGACCTGCCGTCGATCGGGTTCGCGATCCTCGCGGCGGCATCGCTCCGCGCCGTCGTCCAGGCGGCGCCCGATCCCGCCGCGCAGGGATCGACGGAGCGCGGCGTCGTGTACGAACGGCAGGCCACGCGCGAGGAGACCCGGCGCCACGCCCTCGCCCGGATCATGCCCGACCTCGACCCGGGGCCGTGGCACCTGCTCGGTCCGTTCGACAACACGCCGCGCCGCGGCGAGCGCGACGGCATGCGCCGGATCATCGGACCGGAGCGCGGGGTGGACCTGGCCGCTACCTTCGAGGGACGGTTCGGACGTCCGGTCACCTGGCGGACGATCGACGCCCGGGGCTGGGAGTTCATCGACTTCCGGCGCGGCCTCTTCGACGACGAGCGCGCGGCGTTCGACTCCGTCGCCTTTCTCTACCGCGAGGTGATCGCGTCGCGACCGGGGATCGTGGAATTCGAAGCAGGCAGTGACGACGGCCTGCACCTCTGGTGGAACGGCGACACCGTCATCGACGCCGACGTCTACCGCGGCTTCAGTGCCAGCGATCACCTGGTGCGCCTGCCGGTCCGCGCCGGGCGGAACACGATCCTGGTCAAGGTGACGCAGGGCGTGGGCGACTGGTCGTTCCAGATGCAGCCGAGGATCGACACGCGCCTGCTTGCACTGCTGGAGTATCACCTGGATCGCGACTTTCCCGATCGCCCCCAGCTGCGGTACTACCGCGCGATGTCGCTCCTCGAGCCCGCCGGCGTCGCCCTCGAAGTGGGCGGCCTGGCGACCGACGCGCACGGCCGCGCCTACGTGGCCACGCGCCGCGGCGACGTGTGGCGGATCGACGGTGCCATGGAGGATCCGCCGTTCGACGCTCGATTCACGCGCTTCGCCTCCGGGCTGCATGAACCGCTCGGCGCGTGGTGGGACGGCGCCGGGCTGCGGATCGCGCAGCGCGGCGAACTGACCCGGCTGGTGGATGAGGATGACGACGGCCGCGCGGATCTCTATGAGACGGTGGCGGCCTGGCCGATCAGCGGCAACTACCACGAGTTCGCCTTCGGTCCCGAGCCTGACGGATCCGGCACGTACTGGGTGACACTGAACGTGGCGTTCTGCGGCTCGCTCGGGAAGTCCACCGTGCCCTGGCGCGGCTGGGCGCTGACGGTGGGCGCGGACGGCATCCTCACCCCGGTGTGCGGCGGCCTGCGCAGTCCGAACGGACTCGGTCGCAACGCAGCGGGGGAGATGTTCGCCACCGACAACCAGGGTGACTGGGTCGGCACGAGCAAGCTCATGCACCTCTCGCCCGGAGACTGGCACGGGCACCCGGCGGGCGACCGCTGGTATCCCGACGCCGGGTTCCCGCCGCCGCGCGGTGAACCGTCGTTCAAGCCGCCGGCGGTCTGGTTCCCGCACGATCGCATGGGACGCAGCGCCTCGGACATCCTGCTCGACGACACGGGGGGACGCTTCGGCCCGTTCGCCGGGCAACTCCTCGTCGGCGATCAGTTCGCCGCCACGGTCATGCGCGTGGACCTGGAGCGCGTTCGAGGCACCTGGCAGGGCGCCTGTTTCCCGCTGATCGACGGACTGGACTGCGGCGTCAACCGGCTGGCGTGGCTGCCGGACGGAAGCCTGCTCGCCGGGATGACGAACCGCGGCTGGTGGAGCCACGGGCGCCGGCCGTGGGGCGTGCAGCGCATCGTCTGGACCGGTGACGACCCGTTCGACATCCTGACCATGCGCGTGCGCCCGGACGGCTTCCGGCTCACCTTCACGATGCCGGTCGACCGCGTCCGGGCGGCCGATCCCGCCGGGTACGCGTTCGAATCGTTCACGCATCATCGCTGGGAGAAGTACGGCAGCCCCGAGATCGATCGCCGGACCCTCACCGTCCGCAGCGCGACGGTGTCGGATGACGGGCGCACGGTCGACCTGCGCGTCGACGGGCTGCGCCGCGGCTTCGTACACGGCTGCACGCTGCGCGGGATCACCTCCGAGTCGGGCGAGGCGCCGCTGCACGGGATCGCGTTCTACACGCTCAACGAACTGGCGGACGAACTCCCATGACGGGTCGCGCGGACGGCGGCCAGGGCCGGCTTCCGACCGCGCCGCGCGCGCGGATCCCGGCGCTTCGGGCGCTGCTGGAGGAGGCGAATCACGCCTACTACGTGGATGCGGCGCCGATCATGTCGGACGCCGACTACGACCGCCTGCTGCGCGAACTGGCCGCCCTGGAGGCGGCGCATCCGGACCTGGTGGATGACCTGAGTCCCACGAAGCGCGTGGGCGGCGAGCCGATCGATGCATTCCGGTCGGTGCGGCACGCGGTGCCGATGCTCTCGATCGAGAACGCCTTCTCCGCGGAGGAGGTGACGCGCTGGGCGAAGAGCGTGCACGATCTGCTGTCGAAGCGCGGGCTCCTGGAGCCGCCGCGACGCGGCGCGGATCTCTTCCCGCAGGATGGCACGGACCCCGACGACAGCCGCTTCCCGTTCGACTCGCTCTGCGACCCGAAGATCGACGGCGTGGCGGTCAGCCTGCGCTACGAAGCAGGGCGCCTGGTCCGCGCGGTGACCCGCGGCGACGGCGAACGCGGCGATGACATCACCGCGCAGGCCCGGACCATCCGCTCCATCCCGCTCCGCCTTCGCCGGCCGGGGCGGCGGGCGCTGCCGGCCGTGCTGGAGGTCCGCGGCGAGGTCATCATCCCGAACTCGATCTTCGAGTCCATCAATGCAGCGCGGGAGGCACGCGACGAGGCCCCCTTCGCGAACGCGCGCAATGCCACCGCCGGAACCCTCAAGAGCCTGGATCCCGGGACCGTCGCGGAGCGCCGGCTGCGCTTCTACGCGCACGGACGCGGCGAGGTCGACGGACTTCCGCTGTCCACGTTCTCGCAGTTCCTGGAGGACCTTCGCGCCCTGGGCATCCCATCGTCCGGCGCGCAGATCCGCTGCCGGAACCTCGGGGAGATCCTGCGCGCCGTCGACACCCTGCGCGAGGTCCGCGATCATGCCGACTTCGGCATGGACGGCGTCGTCATCCGCGTCGATCGCTTCGACCTGCAGGAGGCGCTCGGCGTCACCAGCCGGGCGCCGCGCTGGGCGCTGGCGTACAAGTACCCGGCGGAGCAGGGGCGCACACGCCTGCGCGAGGTGACGTGGCAGGTCGGCAAGGGCGGCACGCTGACGCCGCGGGCGACGATGGACCCGATTCCGCTGTCCGGCACCATCGTCCGGCATGCCACGCTGCACAACATCGAGGAGATCCGTCGGAAGGACATCCGGCTCGGCGACCTGGTCATCGTCGAGAAGGCGGGCGAGATCATTCCGCAGGTCGTCGCCCCGGTCCCGGAGGCGAGAACCGGTGCCGAGACGCGGATCTCGGCGCCGAGACGCTGTCCCGCGTGCCGCGGGAGCGTGCAGGCGGTCGGCCCGAAGACCTTCTGCACGAATCCCGCGTGCCCGGCGCAGCTCCGCGAACGGCTGACGTGGTTCGTCGGGCGGGACCAGATGGACATCGACGGCATGGGTGAGCGGCTGATCGACCAGCTCGTCGAACGCGGCCTCGTCCATGAGTTCGCGGACATCTTCGCACTGTCGGAGACGCAGCTCACCGGCCTCGAACGCATGGGCGCGAAGTCCGCGGAGAACCTGGTGCGGGCGATCGAGCGGTCGAAGTCGCGCGGACTCGACCGGGTGCTCGCGGGACTCGGCATCCCGCAGGTCGGCATCCAGGCCGCGCGGACTCTGGCGCGACACTTCCGGTCGGCCGATGCACTGCTCGACGCCCCGGTCGAGGCGTTCGAGGCGCTGCCCGACTTCGGCGAAGTCACCGCGCGCCTCGTGCACGCATGGCTGCACACGCGCGGCGGCCGCGCGATGCTCCAGCGCCTTGCACGCGCGGGCGTGGACCTGACGTACCACGTCCCGGACACGGCGCCGCGATCGAGCCCGTTCGCCGGGAAGACCATCGTCCTGACCGGAACGCTCGAGGGCTGGGATCGACGTGACCTGAGCGACCTGCTCCTGTCGCTCGGTGCGAAGGTCTCCGGGTCCGTGTCCGGCCGGACCGACCTGGTCATCGCCGGTGACGCCGCCGGCAGCAAGCTCGCGCGAGCGCAGGAACTGGGCATCGAGATCTGGGACGAGGCCGCGCTGCGCCGGGCGCTGGTCCGCGCCGGCATCACGCCGGCCGGATGACCGGTCCGCGCGCCGCCGGGACGGCGCGGCGCGGGTGGCTACAATCGCCGCCCATGGGTCAGCTCGCGCTGGGCTTCCGCAGCCTGCTCATCAAGATGGCCGTGTTCGTCGCACTGGCCTCGCTGCTGGCGTGGGTCCTGGGCGGCACGCTGCTGCCCCGGCGGGAGAGTGCGCAGGTCTTCCGCGCGGTCATCGACGGGACCTCGTGCGCCTGGCGGATCACGCTCGGCGGCTCGCGCCGCGGCCCCGGCCGCGAGGGCACCCGGGAGGGCACCGTGCACTGGGCGCTGGTCCTCGACCACGGCGGCGGCGAGCCGCGCGTCCTGTTCGACGGCATCTTCGACGAAGTCGCAGGCCCGTATGCGCGCGGCGACGACTTCGTCCTGGCCGGGCGCCCACGGGCCGCGGGTGGCGCGTGGCAGGTCGTCCGGCTCGCCCGGGACGGGACGCCCAGGGCCCAGGCGATGGTCGCCTCGCGGGAGGACGCAGCGCGCTGGCTGCTGGATGCGGGCGCCGGGTCCGGCGCGGCGCGGTCGAACGCGCCGGATTCGGACGCGCCGCCGGGGACCGGCGCCGGGGAGGGCAGCGCGGGCAGTCCATGAGTCCTGCGCGGCCGCACCGGCGCGTGCCGGCTGCGGCGGACACACGCACGTCGCGATGCAGAATGTCGAGATCAAGTTCGAACTGCGCGATCCGGAGGCGGCACGGATGCAGTGCCGCCTCGGCGGCGCGGCGCGGATCGGGATCCTGCGGCAGGTCGACACCTGCTACCGCCTGCCCGAGGGCCGGCTGAAGCGGCGCGAGTCGGCGGGGGAGCCGGTCGAGTGGATCTTCTATCACCGCGCCGATGTCGCGCGGCCGCGGCTGTCGTCGTTCACGATCCTCAGCGATGAACAGGCCAGGACACGGTGGGGCGTCCTGGGCCTCGTGCCGTGGCGCGTCGTCACCAAGGCGCGCGAACTCTGGCTGGACGGCAACGTCCGCCTTCATCTGGATGAGGTCGAGGGGCTGGGACGCTTCCTCGAAATCGAGGCGCTCGTCGGTCCCTCCACCGACCCGATGACGTGTCACGAGCGCATCCGGACCTGGCGTGATCGACTGGCCCCGGCACTCGGGGAGCCCGTCTCCGCGGCGTACGCGGACCTGGTCGACTCTCCACCGGAAGAAAGCGATCGCCGATGAGCCGCCGCGTCCATGATCATGATGACGGACCGAGCGACGAGGACCTGGACCGGTTCGCCGGAGACTCGGCGCATTGCCCGCTCTGCGGCGCGCTGGTGTATGACGACGCGTGGTCGTGTCCGTCGTGCGGCGAGGTGATCGAAGGACGGACCTCGCACCTGCACCCGGATGTCCGGAGCACCCGGCAGCGACTCTGGGTGGTCCTGGCGATCACCATCTCGCTCATCCTGAGCGGGCTGATCGTGCTGGTCCGGCTGCTCTGACGGCGCGCTCCGCATGCCGGCCGGAGCGTGTCGGACGCGCACGCGCGGACCGGCGTCCCGGGCGCCGTCGTGCCGGTCGTGCGGTCCCGTCGGACGGCCCCGTCATCTCGAAACCGCGGACGCGCTCCGCAGCTGCGCCAGCGTCGCCGCATCCAGGCCCAGGAACTCGTGCATGTACCGGTCGTACGTCGCCTGGTCCTCCTCGCGGGAGAAGTCGAGGCGGAGTTCGTTGATGACCTTGGTGCCCTGGCCGATCCACTCCGTCCATGTCTCCTGCGTGATGTGCTCGCGGATCCAGGCACCCACCGGGCCGCGGAAGGGGGGCGCCGACATCCGCGTGCCGCGGCGGCCGGTCCGGCTGCAGATGAACCGGTCGCCCGCCGGTCCGTCGTGATCCGGCGGCGCGGCGGAGACCTTCGGCGGCTCGATGCCGAAGACGGACTGCAGCAGGTTCGCCATCTCCCGTTCCGGCAGTCGATCACCCTTGCCTGCCGCGATGCGATGGCCTTCCAGGAGCAGCGTCTTCGCGGCGTCGCGCTCACCGGCCTGGATGAGCGCCGTGCCGGCCATCTGCCACGCCTTGCTCATCTCCGGGTTGATCTCCAGCACGCGCCGGAAACGGGTCGCGGCGTCGGACGGGCGTCCGGCCTCCAGGTAGAGCGACCCCAGCGAGAAGTGCGCCATCTCGTTGTCCGGATCGGCGGCGGTCATGTGCTCGAAGCGGGCGATGCGTTCGGGAAGATCGGACACCTGGGACTCCTTGCTCACCGGACTCTGTGCGGACCGCATCCCGCGCCGGAGGCGCCGGGCCCGGGTGAACGGGCGGTCGGCGATCCGCGCGGGCGCACCGGGTGCGACGCGAGCGTGCACGGCCGCACGCCCGCGGGTCCGGATGGTACGCGACGACCTCGCACATGTCCGGGGTACGATCCCGACCCGATGCCCGACGCCCCGGATCTCTCCGTCGATCTCGCCGGCCTCCGCCTGGCATCGCCGCTCATTGCCGCCGCGGGCACCTGCGGGTACGCACATGAGTTCGACGCGGTCCTGCCCGCCCGCGCGATCGGCGCGATCGTGACGAAGTCGATCACGCGCGAGCCGAGGGCGGGCAACCGCCCCTGGCGCATCCTCGACAGCGGCGCCGGGATGCTCAATGCCATCGGCCTGGCGAATGTCGGCGTCGAGGCGTTTCTCGGGGAGAAGCTGGCGAACGGGCGCGCCGGCGCGGGACACGCGCCGCCGGTCCCGCTCATCGGCTCCGTCGCGGGTGACTCCATCGACGCGTACGTCCGTGTCGCCGCCGCCTTCGCCGCCGAGCCGCGCCTCGCCGCCATCGAACTCAACGTCTCCTGCCCGAACACCGCGGACGGGCGCCAGTTCGGAGACGATCCCGCGGCGCTCGGCGACCTGGTCGCCGCGGTCCGCGCCGCGATTGCGGACACGCCACTGCTGGTCAAGCTCTCGCCGCTGGCACCGGATCCGATCCGCATCGCCGCGGCCGCGGTGGAGCGCGGTGCCTCCGCGCTCACGATCATGAACACGGTTCCCGCGCTCGCGATCGACGTGGAGTCGCGCCGTCCACGGTTGAGCAACGGCATGGGCGGACTCAGCGGACCGGCGATCCATCCGATGGCCGTCCGGCTGGTGCGCCTGGTCTACGAGGCGGTCGCGCGCCCGGCGTCCGTCCCCATCATCGGCCTGGGCGGCGTCATGCACTGGCGCGACGCGGCGGAGTTCGTGCTCGCCGGCGCGTCCGCGGTCGGTCTCGGCACCGCGCTCTTCGTCGATCCTCGGTGCCCGGCCAGGATTCACCGCGGACTCGCCGCCTGGGTCCGGCGGCAGGGGGCCGCGCGGCTCGCCGACCTGACCGGCGGGATGGAGGCGTGATGGACATCCTCCCGCGGCGCGAGCGTGCCCGGTTCGACCGGCTGCTGGAGACGGTGCTCGACGACCTGCCCGCGGCGCTGCGCGATCTGCTGGAGGACGCGCCGCTCATCGTGGACGATGCGCCGGACGACGCGCTGCTGCGTGAGCTCGGCATGGATCCGGCCGCGGACGACCTCTGCGGCCTGCACACGGGCGTCCCGCTGACCGAGCGCTCCGTCGAGGGCGGCGGCGAGACGGAACAGATCCATCTCTTCCGCGCCGGCATCATCGATCATGCCGGCGGATGGGAGGCAGGAGAAGACGCGGTGCGCCGGGAGATCCGCGTCACGCTGCTTCACGAGATCGGACACCACTTCGGACTGGACGAGAACGACCTCGAGGCGCTTGGCTATGCGTGATCGACGGACAGGTCCGCCCGATCGCACCCGCCGGCCCGCCGTGCCGTTCGCGGATCCGATCACCGACCGGTCGACGCTCTATGTAACCTGCACGCCGGGGCTCGCCCCCTGCGTCGCGGACGAGATCGCGGCCCTCGGTCTCCCGGTCGGCATGGTCGACGCCACCGGCGTCGCCACCGAGGGCGGCCTGGACGAGGCGATCCGGCTGAACCTTGAACTGCGGACCGCGATGCACGTGCTCTTCCAGGTGGCCCGGTTCCCGTGCAGCACGCCGCAGGACCTGCAGCAGGCGCTGCGCGGGCTGCCGTGGGAGCGCTGGATCGACGTGGACAGCACGCTCAGCGTCCTTTCGCGCGTGAACCATCCGTCGATCCGGAACACGATGTACGCGAACGTCGCGGTGAAGGACGCGGTCGTCGATCGCATCCGCGCCGAGCGCGGCGCCCGGCCGGATTCCGGTCCCGACCTGGACGGCGTCGTGCTGGATCTCTTCTGGTCGGGCGACACGGCGGTGATCTCCGTCAACACCTCCGGTCCGAAACTCTCCGATCGCGGATACCGCCGGCTTCCCCACCATGCGCCGGTGCGCGAGACGCTGGCTGCGGGCGTGCTGCACCTGGCGGGGTACGATCCGGCGCGCCCGCTGCTCGCGCCCATGTGCGGCAGCGGCACGTTCGCGATCGAGGGCGCCCTGCGCGCCGCGGGGCGCGCGCCCGGACTCCTGCGCAGCGCGTTCGCGCTGCGCCACCTGAAGGGGTTTCCGACCGCCCGGTTCGATTCCATCCGCGCCGACCTGCGCAGGCGCCGCGCGCCGGCGCAGGTCGGTCCGGTCTTCGCGAGCGACCTGGATCCGGGCGCCATCCACGCCGCCCGCGCCAACGCGATGACCGCGGGCGTCGAGCAGCGCATCCGGTTCGAGGTCGCGGACTTCGAGTCGGCGGCGATCCCGGACGAGCCGGGACTGGTGGTGATGAATCCCGAGTACGGACGGCGCCTGGGCGACCCGCAGGCGCTGGCCGGCACCTGGCGCCGGATCGGCGACTTCCTCAAACAGCGACTCCCGGGCTGGCGGGCCGCGATCCTCTGCGGCGAGAGCGCCCTCGCCAGGCAGATCGGCCTGCGCCCGGCGCGGCGCATTCCCGTGGTGCACGCGGGCCTGGATGCGCGCATCCTGCTGTTCGACCTGTACGAAGGGTCGCGGAGACCGTAGCGGCAGGCGCTGCGGGCATCGCGCGAGATCCCCGCGACGGTCCCGGATCAGGCGCTGCGCAGCCGCTCCGCGGCGCGCAGCGGCTTGACCGGCCGTGCCGCCTCGCGCTGCCGCCGCATCTCCTCCGCCGCGCTGAACTCCGCACCGAACCGGACGAGGCGCATGGAGTTCAGGATGACCAGCAGGTACCCGAAGGCGTACAGCACCGGCGCAAGCCAGAGCGTGATGTTGCCGGTGGCGGCGAGCGCGAGCCCGAGAACCGCGAGGGCGAGCGAGAGCCCGATGTTCTGCGCGATGACCGATCGGGCGCGCCGCGCGAGTTCCAGCAGGAAGGGGATGTGGCGCAGATCGTCGTTCATCAGCGCCACGCCCGCGGAGTTGGTCGCGATGTCCGAACCGCTCAGTCCCATCGCGACGCCGACGTCGGCGCTCGCCAGGATGGGACCGTCGTTGATGCCGTCGCCCACGACCAGCGTGCGGTGTCCCTTCCGCATGAGGTACATGAGTTCGCCGTGCTTCTCCTCGGGCAGGCACTCCGCCTCGATGGCATCCACGCCCACCGCGACGCCGACGCGCTTCGCGACCGAGAGGCGGTCGCCGGTGAACATGCAGACGCGCCGCACACCCAGGTGCCGGATGCGATCCACCACCTCGCGGGCGTTGCGGCGGAGGCGGTCCTCCAGGCCGATGGCACCCAGGTAGATGCCGTCCCGCATGACGTGCACGCCGGACATGCCCTCGATGCGTCCCTCCACCGCCCGCGCTTCATCGCGGATCTCCGGCCTGAGCTCGATCAGCCAGTCCGCCCGGCCGGCGTGCAGGCTGGCGCCGCCCGCGCGGGCATGGACGCCGCGCCCGTGGGCTTCCTCGTAGTGTTCGATCGACGCGGGTTCGATCCGCGCCTGCGCGGCGGTGTCGAGAATCGAGCGGGCGAGCGGATGGTTGGAGGACTGTTCGGCATCGGCGGCCGCCTGGAGCAGGTCCGCGCCTTCGACGCCGGTGGCCGGCACCAGGCGGCTGACCGCGAAGCGACCCGTGGTCAGCGTGCCGGTCTTGTCCAGGACGACGGTATCGATCCCGCCGGCGGCCTCCAGCGTCTTCGTGTGCTTGATCATGATCCCGAGCCGCGCCGCGGCGGCGAATGCCGCGACCATCGCGGTCGGATGCGAGATCAGCAGGGCCCCGGGGCATGTGACGACCAGCACCGTGATCGCCCGCAGCGCCGCGTCATTCCGCACCAGTTCGTTGTCGCTCTTCGCGGTGAAGAACCAGACGAGGCCCGCGACCATCAGGACGACGGGCACGTAGTACGCGGCGAGCTGCTCGATCAGTTCCTGCCGCTCCGTCCGGCTCGACTCCGCCTCGCGGATCAGCGCCTCGACCTTGCCGATGGTCGTCTCGCCGGCGACGGCGGTGACCTCGATGTCGATCTGTCCCGTCAGGTTCGTCGTACCGGCGTAGACATCCGTGCCCACGGTGGCCTCGACCGGCACCGCCTCACCGGTGAGCGACGCCTGGTTGATGTCGCTGGAACCGGCGCGGATGCGACCGTCGACCGGCAGGTTCTCGCCGGGGCGGACGCGGACCATCTGGCCGACGCGCACCTCCGCGAGCGAGACCTCCCGCTCCACGCCGCCCTCGACCAGGCGGGCCGTATCCGGCGTGAGTTCGATGAGATCGCGGATGGCGCGCTGCGCGCCCCACGCCGTGCGGCTCAGGACCAGGTTGGCGGTCCACAGGAAGAACGCGAGGAATCCGGCGGCAAGGAAGTTCCCCGTGGCGACGGCGGCGGCGACCGCGAGGGACGCGAGCGTCTCGCTGGACGGCTGCCCGCGAAGCAGTTCCCGGCGCGCCCCCAGAATGAGCGGGATCGCCAGGATGACGGCGCCGGCCGCCGCCGGGAGGGTCGCGATCTGCTCCTGCCAGCCGGCGATGGTGAGGATCCACGAGACGAGCAGCAGGACGCCGCCGAGCAGCGCGACGAAGAGGCGCCGCTCGAGGCGCTCGGCGCCGAGGCTCGGATCCATCACGGCAAGACCGGTGTCGGGGTCTCTGGACATGGGGCGGACTCTCCGGGCGCGCGATCGCGCGGCTCGCATGCGGGCGGGGCGGCATGGTACGGGAACCGGCAGGGCGAGGTTCGCCTGCAGGGGCAGGCTGCGCGGGTTGCTCCCCGCGGGCGCTTCGGGTGCAATGCGGGTCCTATGCCGACCGCCCACGCCACCACGCCGGCAGCGCCCGTCGCCATCGTCGGTCCCGGTCAGATGGGGCTGGTCCTCGCGGACGCGCTGCACGCGGCCGGCCAGGCGGTCTGCCTGCTGGCCCGCGACGAGCACGAGGCGGCCGTCCTCCGCACCGATCGCGTGGACGAGGTGCGACTGCCGGGGTTCGTCCTCGAGCGTGGCATCGAAGTCACCGCGGATCCGGAGGCGCTGCGCGAGCGGACGGTCATCATCGCCGCCGTTCCCGCGCAGTCCATTCGTGCCGCCTTCCGGCCGTTGCGCGGCGTCATCGACCCGGAAGCGCTGGTGATCTCTGCCGCGAAGGGGATCGAGGTCTCCACGCTCCTGACGCCGACCTCCGTCCTGGCCGAGGTGCTGGCGGACGGTGATCCCCCGGGCGGGCGCTTCGCGGCGCTCTCCGGCCCGACGGTCGCGGTCGAACTGGCGCGTCGACTCCCGGCCACGATGGTGGCCGCATCGCCCGACGAGCCGGTGGCCGCGGAGATCCAGAGGCTCTTCGATGCGACGCCATGGCTGCGGATCTACCGCCACCGCGATCGCCTGGGCATCGAACTGGCGGGCGCGATCAAGAACGTCATCGCGCTGGCGGCGGGAATCATCGACGGCATCGGCGCGGGCGCCAACTGCAAGAGTGCGCTGCTGGCCCGCGGACTCGCGGAGATGGCGCGGCTCGGCACCTCGCTGGGCGCCCAGCACGAGACGTTCTTCGGCGTCGGCGGGGTCGGTGATCTCGCCACGACGTGCTTCAGCGCGAGCGGTCGCAACCGCAGCTGCGGCGAACGACTGGGCCGGGGCGAGTCGCTGGACCGGATCCTTGCCTCGATGGTCACGGTGGTGGAGGGCGTACCGACCACCCGCGCCGTCCGCACGCTCGCGACGCGGGCCGGCATCGAGATGCCGATCTGCGACGCCGTCCACGAGATTCTCTTCGAGGGCCTGGAGCCTTCGCGGGCGATCCAGCGGCTCATGAACCGCCGGCCGATCGCGGAGATCGTCGGGTGACACGGCGCTGACCGGCCGCGGTCACTCCTCCTCGTGAAAGCGGGCGCGGACCAGGTCATCGAGCGCCGCGACCGCCTCGTCGGCATCGGGGCCCACGGCAATGATCTCGATCTCCGTGTGCTGCGTGGCCGCGAGCACCATCATCTGCATGATGGACTTGCCGTCCGCCTCGGTGGCACGATCATCCAGGCGCTGCACGCGGATCGATGAGCCGAACCGCGATGCGGTCTCCGTGAAGAGCATCGCCGGTCGGGCGTGGAGTCCGAGCCTGTTCGCGATGCGAACGGTCTTGCGGCAGGTCTTTCCCACGGCGGTCGGACTCCGGACGACCGTCAGCCGACCTGCGCCTTGGCATCCCACTCCTCGAGGAGCGCCACCACCTCGTCGGCGGTACGTGCCTGGCGGAGGAATCGCCGATGGGTGAGCTTGCTCAGGTTGCCGACGATCGCCTCCATCGCGTCCAGGTGATCCTCGGGCCGGTTGGCCGGGCTGATGAGGAGGAACACGGAGAAGACCGGCTGGCGGTCGAGCGCGTTGAACTCGACGCCCTCCACGGACCCGCCGATGCCCACGACCATCCGGTCGATCGCCGCATGCTTCACGTGCGGAACCGCGATCCCGTGCCCGAACCCGGTCGAACCGTGATTCTCCCGCTTGATGATCGACTCGAGGCACTCGTCACGCAGCGACGCGGGCAGGCCGCCGGCGGCGACGAGCGCGTCGAGCATCTCTGCCAGCGCCTCGTCGCGTTTCGTGCTGCGGAGTTCCGGGATGATCGCGTCCCGGACGACAAGATCAAGGAGCCTCATTGCTCGGGGCCTCCGGTCGCCTGGTGGTGGCGATTGTCGCGCAGGCGGCTCTTGTGATCGGTGAGCTGCCGGACCGACCGATCGGCACAGAGGTCGATCGAGGCGTAGAGATCCTCATGCTCGCCGCGGGAGATGAAGGGTTCGTGATGCTCGACGTCCACGATGATCTCTGCCGAGAACCCGCGCGGAACCTTGTCGAGGATGACCTCGACCTGCTGCACCCGGTCGAAGTACCTCGGGAGCTTCTCCGCCTTCTTGCGTGCGTACTCCTCGATCGCCACCGTGAGCTCCATGTGCTTGGAGCTGACCTTGATTTCCACGCAGATCCTCCTGATCTCGACCCGGGGACGGGAAGGCGCCCGCGGTCCGTCCGTTCCGTGCGGCGCACGATGCCGTCCGCATCGGCCCGTACCATATCACGACCGACACCGCGGCGGCGTGGCGCGGCGGCCGGTGCGGCCCGGCGGCGTGCCCGAGCGTGCGTTCCGGCCGCATTCGTCCGATGCCGCCGTGCATCCCGCCGGCGGGCGCCGCGGGGCGGCGCCGACACCCGGCGCACCGTCAGGCGGTCACGGACCGTGCGGCGCTGATGTCCGCGCTGCGCCGCCATCGATACGTGCGTCCTCCGCGGTCCGGGCGCCGGTGGCGGCGGCCGGCGCGGCTCCCGGCTCGGCCTGCGCCGCCGGCAGGGGCGGTCCCGGCGAGACCACCAGTGCATCGCCCGGAAGGCCGCGCGAATCGGGCGCGAGCACGCCGCCGCTCACCGCGAACCGGATCGCCTCGTCGACCGTGATCGGGAGTTCGATCACGTCCGACGGAGGAATACTGACCGTGTACCCCGTGAACGGCGTCGGCGAACTGGGAATGAACACGGTGACGAGTTCTCCGGTCCGTCGCTTGAGCGCCGCGATGGAGTCACCGGTCATGAAGCCGATCGACCAGACGCCGCGGCGCGGATACTCCGCGGCCACCACGCGATTGAACTTGATCGGCTGATCGTCGCTGAACAGGAAGTCCACGACCTGCTTGACGTGCGGATAGACCTGCTTGAAGACGGGCAGCGAGGTGATGATGCCTTCCAGTCGCCGGTAGAGGCGCCGACCGACGAACCCGCCCAGCAGCCGGCCGGCGATGTACACCGCCAGGATCGCGACCAGGAGTCCGATCGCATCCAGAATCCACCAGGAGTCCCACCACGTCAGGATGCGGTCGCGGCGGAGCCGCGCGACCATGATGCGTTCGTCCGGCAGCGCGCCGCCGGCCGCCGCGATCCGGAGGCGCTCCTGTCGCAGGTCGTCCTCGGCCGGGTTGAAGACCTGCTGGAGCGGCTGCCAGACATGCGCGGCGTTGATGATGCCGACCTTGATGCTCTCGTTGATCGGCTTCGCGATGCGCGTGTGAACGAAGCCGTAGGCGGCGACGACGAGCCAGAGCGTGATGACCGAGGGAAGGAGGACCGCCAGGCCGCGCATGAAGGCACGACGGAAATCCTGGCCGAAGGTACGCGGTGCTGAGTCGCTCATCCGGATGGCGGTGCTGGAACGAAGGACGCGAGTATACCGGCGGGGGTGTACCCGGACACGACCGGCGGCGCGCCCGCGTGCAGGCGGCCGTGGCCGCCGCGGCGACGCCTTACCGTCGTGCCATCGGGAGTGGAATGAGCAGGTAGCCGCCGCCGCGCCGGACGGTCAGGTCCAGGCGTTCACGCGGCGCGAGCGTGAGCGCGCGGCGGAGGTCGACCGGGCAGCGGATCGGCAGAGGTCCCACCATGACGACGGTGTCACCGACGCGCACACCGGCCGCATCCGCGATGGAGCGGGCGGTGACACGGGTGACGAGCAGACCGTCGTTCGTGCCCTCCGCATCGAACGCGATGCCGAGCCGCAGCACCGGTTCCGCCGGCGCGCGCAGGCGGGCGGTCCATCGCGCGAGGAGCGGTTCGATCTCCGCAAGCGGGCGATCGAATGCACGCTCGAGGGCGTGCAGGCCGCTCTGGTCGTCCCACCAGCCGTCGACCAGCGCGCGGTACCACGCGCCCAGCCGGCCGTGCCCGGCGACAAAGCGGAAGAGCGCCCGCGCCTGCGGATAGAGCTGGTTCGCCCGCGCCATGAAGTGCGCCGCGGGCATCGCGGCGAGTTCACGCAGCGGGACGAGGCGACCGCTGCGGGCCAGTTCGCCGGCGTGGGCATCCCGGTCATTCGGAAGAAACTCGACGACGCCGTCCCGGCGGATCTCAGCGTGTTCGTGGAGCGACGCGAGTCCCTCCTGGAACCAGAGCGGGTGCGGCTGCCGCTGCGCCAGTCGCTCCATGTGCCCGAAGTGCATGGCGTGGACGAACTCGTGCCGGAGCGCCGGTCCCGTGTTGCGCGTCACCAGCGTCCTCGACGCGTGTTCGTACCGGCCCGCGACCCGGGATCCGGCGTCGATCAGCCGCGCGGCGATCACCGGCGCCGGGATCACGATCGCCACCGGATCCGGGAGTCCGCCCGCGAAGTACTCCCGCGCCAGTCGATCGTGCAGGTCCTCGATCATCCGCCGCGTGGCGTCGTGGGCACGCCGATCGAGCGCCGAGACCCAGAGGATGCGCCGCGCCGGATCGCGTTCGAGGATCGCGTCCGCGCCGAGGACACCCGACCAGCGTGCCTCGAGCGTCCGGAAGGCGCGTTCGATCCCGTCGCGCCAGTCCGCTTCGAGCGCGGCGAAGCCCGCCGCGGCACGGACCGGTGCAAGCGCCGGTTCCGCCAGGATCCGATCCATGTCACGGAAGCCGCGGACCATGGCCTGGCGGAGATGGCGCGCGGCCTCGTCGGTCCGTCCGATCATCGCCGCGGCGACCGCGCAGTCGTACGCGGTCAGCGGATGCAGGTCGCCGATCTCCGCGGCGCGGTCCAGCGCCGCCTCGCGCGCGCCGTCCCGGCAGAGGTCCCGGATCGCCTGCTGCGCGGACCGCGACGCGGCGTCGGGAATCCCCGCACGGGCGTCGGCGGGCATCATCAACAGGAGGCCGGCGCTGAGGCCGGCGCGCAGGCCCGACCGCGTCATCCACCGGCGGTCCGCGCTCATCGCGTGATCTCCGCGGCGCCGGCGCCGCCGCAGCGCCGCTCCGGGCCCCGGGCCGGCGCGGCGCCCGGCACCAGGACGCCCCGCTCGTAGAGCCGCAGCGCCTCGGGATACGCAAGGCACTCCTGCCGGAAGACGCGCGCGGCGAGCGACGCGACGGTGTCATCCGGCAGCACGGGGCAGGAGCGGCGCAGCAGGACCGGTCCCTGGTCGTAGTGCTCGTCGACGAGGTGCACCGTGCATCCGCTGTGACGCCGTCCGGCGGCCAGGACCGCCGCATGCACGCGGTCGCCGTGCATCCCCGGACCGCCGAAGTCCGGGAGGAGCGATGGATGGATGTTGACCATGCGATGCCTGCGATGCGGCGCCACCCGCACCCAGCGCAGCCAGCCGCAGAGACAGACCAGGTCCGGCGCGGCGCTGTCCAGCAGCCGGTCGACGGCATCGTGCGCCGCCGCCTCCGCAGCCGCGTCACGCGGGTCCCGCACCGGCACGATCTCCACGCGCACACCGCGCGCCCGGACCCGTTCGATGCCCGGCGCCGACGGCCGGGAGGCGATCGCGAGGTCGACCGTCGCCGAGAGGCGGCCGCTGTCGATCGCATCCAGCAGGTTGAGCAGCGTGCGCCCGCCGCCGCTCAGCATGCCCGCGAGGCGCAGTCGCGGCGCCCGTGCCCGGCCCCCGGCGGCCGCCGCGCACCCGCTCATCGTGCGGAGATCCCCACCGTGGATGCCGATCGGAACGGGATCGGCCTGCCTTCGGCGTCGACGGCGACCATGGTCACCGCGGCCTCGGTCACGAGGACGATCTCCTGCGTCAGGTACCGCTCGGACTCGACGACGATGCGCACCGTGATCGACGAGGTCCCCAGTCGCGTGCTCTGGGTCCGGAACGACACGACATCGCCGACCAGCACCGGCGCGCGGAAGTCCACCCGGTCCAGGCTCGCCGTCACCCAGCGGTGATGGCCGTGCCGGCGCGCCTCGATGAACGCCGCCTGGTCGATGAATGAGAGAACGACACCGCCGAAGATCGTCCCGTACTGGTTCGTGTCGCGCGGCATCATGACGACCCGAAGGGCGTCGTGAAGCGGGGGGGCGGGGGATGTGGTCATGGGCTCCCTGCTGGTGACTCCCGGAACGCCGGGGCGAACGGCGGGCCCGCGGCCCGCCACGGGAACGTCGGGCGACATGCAGGACCGGACGCACGGTGCCTCCGGCGCCGTCGTGGAATCCCGGCACGATATGCGGAGCGGGCCCCGCCCCGTCGCCGGTCCACCGCACGCCGGGCCGACCGGCACCGGTCGGTGCACAGGCGCGTCGACGGATGGCGATGGATCTCCGCCGCCGCGCTGGACACGCGCGTGCCGCCGTGCAACACTCACGCGGTCCCGCGCCCCCCGGGAGGGGAGGGGGAAGGCGCGGGCATCGACGCCACGCCATGCCGATTCCCGTCCCGGTTCTCTCCGCGCTGCTCCTCGGTGCCACCGCGCAGTTCGACCTCGAGATCACGGGCGTCGTGCCCCTCGGCCCCGCGTTCTTCCCCACGTGCGTCTCCATCGCGGACCTGGACGGCGACGGCCTGCCCGACCTGGCGGTCAGCGGCCGCAACGTCGCCGGACGGATGGCCATCCTTCGCGGGCAGGGGCCAGGGCTCTTCGGCGCCCCGGAGCCGATCGTGCTCGGTGCACAGTCGGACTGGGTCGAGATCGCCGACTTCAACGGGGACGGACACCAGGACCTGGCGGTCGCGCTGCGGACGACCCCGGGCATCGTGCAGATCCTGCGCGGAACCGGGGGCGGCGGGTTCGTCTTCGGACCGTCGCTGGCGGTGGACCGGTTTCCGACCTGCCTCGCGGTGCACGACATCGATGGTGACGGCACGCTGGACCTGATCGTCTCCAACTACGGCTCGGATACGCTCTCGGTGCTGCGCGGCCACGGCGACGGGACGTTCGCGTCCGCCGAACGCCTGCTCGTCGGACCGGCGCTGCGCCGGGCACCGCGTCCGTATCACCTGCTGCTGCATGACTTCGACGGTGACGGAACCGCCGACCTGGCGGTCAACCACACGTCGACCGGTCGCATTTCCGTCTTCCGCGGCCACCCGGACGGGGCGTTCACGGGGCCGCGCATCCTTCCGTCGGTCTCGGTCGCATGCATCGCCGCGCTCGACCTGGACCTGGACGGACGCCCGGACATCGCGTCCTTCGGGCTTGCGCCGACCGGTGGCGCGCTGCGCACCTTCCGCAACGTGGGAGAGCCCGGCGGCCGTCCGCTGCGCTTCGAACCGGGGCCGACGGTGCTGATGGGACTCTGGACGTGGTACCTCGTCGCCGCGGACCTCGATCGCGATGGCCGTGACGACCTGATCGCCTCCGACGCGTCACTCAACGGACTGCTGCTGCTGAAGAACAACGCCGTTCCGGGCGTGATCACGCTCGGCCCGCCGCAGCCGGTCCCGACCGGTCTCTTTCCCCGGATGATCCGGCCGATCGACCTGTTCGGCGACTGCATGCGCGATCTCGTGCTCGTGGACATCGCCACGCACGCCGTGGTCGTCCTCCGCAACCGGACGCTTCCGGCGGGCCCGTGTGCCGGTCCCGATCTGAACAGCGACGGCGCCGTCGACTTCGCAGACCTGCTGATCCTCCTCGGCCTCTGGGGCGGACCGGGACCCGCAGGCGACCTGGATGGTGACGGCACCGTCGGTCTCGCAGACCTGCTGATCCTCCTTGCCGCATGGAGCGCGTGATGCATCGGATCGCCACCGCGGGCGCAGCCCGCCACCGGATCACCACGGCACCCGCCCGCCGGTGGGCCATGCGCGGATCGGTTCTGGCCACCGTCACGGCCGTCCTCGCCGGTGGCGCCGCCGCGCGATACGGATCACCGCCACCACCGCGGGCGTGTCTTGAATCGGACGCCGACTGCTTCGCCCCGCACGACGGCACCGGGTGCAACTGGCTGCCCTGCTGCACCCGGATCTGCGAGATCGATGCGCTGTGCTGCAACCTTGTCTGGGATGCGTTCTGCGCCGAGGCGGCCCAGGTCCTCTGCGATCCGCCGCCGGCATGTTTCACGGGCGTCGGTGACTGCTTCGTGCCGCAGGCGGGACCGGCGTGCGGTGACGAACCGTGCTGCTACTACATCTGCGCCATCGATCCGTTCTGCTGCCTCGGTCGCTGGGATGCGGTCTGCGCCGAATCCGCCCGGCGTCTCTGCGCGACCCTCGACACGTGCCGGCTCCCGCCCACCACGGGTGAACTGGAGCAGGAGGCGTGTCAGGCCGGATCCAACGACGGCTGCGCCGAGAATGCCTTCGCGCCGGTCCAGACGCTGCGACCAGGCACGCGCATCCGCGGCCAGGTGCATGCCGTGATCCGCCGTGACACCGACTGGTACGCGCTCGATCTCGGCGCGCCGACCCGGCTGGAGGTCACGCTCGAGAGCGAGTTCCCGGCGGAACTCTCGATCGTGGCGGGTACCTGCGAGGAGGGCTACGAAGTCCTCGCCGTGGCGCACGCCGTTCCGTGCAGCATGCTCACGCTGCATGCCGACATCGGCGCAGACCTCGCGCCGGGCCGGATCCTCGTCGTCGTCGGCCCCGGTTCCGGGATCGGCGGGATCTACGACGGCATCCCGTGCGCGTCGCGTCCGCCGGACTGGGGCCCGCACATCGGGCGTGCGTACGAACTGGGCACACGACTTCGCCCGCCGACGGGGCCGTGACCGGACGCGTCCGCCGGCGCGCGCCAGGTTCAGTCACATGTCGTCCCGATGGCGGCGAGCACGATCAGCAGGTCGTCGAACCCGATCGTCCCGTCACCGTTCACATCGCCCTGGGCGCCGGGCACGGCCGGCTCGCCGAACAGGCTGAGCAGGGCAAGCAGATCGTCGAACGCGATCGTGCCGTCGCCCGTCAGGTCCGCGGGACAGGCAGGCTCGATCAGCGCGATGTACTGATCGGCGGGGACATCGAAGAACGTCTGCGTGCGTCCTCCCGGCCACCGGACATGCATCCGGTCGATCACCGCGTGCCGCCCCAGGCCGAAGTGAAGACCGAGCATGTTCTGCGACCAGTATCCGCTGCCGCTGTGGACCTCCCGGACCTGGAGATGCCGGCCGGTCAGGAGCGTGACGCGCGTCCCGATCGCGGACCGGTTGGACACGGTCCCGGTCGGCTCGACCACGAGCCAGTGATGGTCCGTCGCCATCGTGTTGCGCAGGAGCCGGGTTGCGGTGCCCGCGCCGAAGAGGGTCACGACGTCCATGCGCCCGTCGCGATCGAAGTCCGCCCACGCCGAGGACCGGGTGGTTGCTCCCGCGGCGGTCAGGCCGGGGAACTGCGCGGAGACATCCTCGAACTGCCCGCCGCCCAGGTTCCGGAAGAGCTTGTCCGTCGTCCCGCTGAGCCCGATCGTGTGAAGGTCGAGCAGCCCGTCGTTGTCGAAGTCCACCCACGATGCGTTGCGATGGAACCCGCGGTCCTCCAGCAGCGGCGTGGTCGCGTCGGTGAACTGGAAGTCGCCGTCGTTGCGGAACAGCCGGTTGTATCCGCCGATGAGACCGACGTTGCCCGGGCCGGCGATCTCCCCCTGGATCGCGAGGTTCGCGACGAAGAGGTCGAGGTCGCCGTCGTTGTCATAGTCGCCCGCGGCGACACCGCGCGCGTTGTCCGGATTGAGCAGGATCGGTGTGGTCACATCGACGAGCACCCCGCCGTCGTTACGGTACATGCGGTTCCGGGCACGATCGATCCACGACTGGGGGATCGATTCCCACGCGCACGGACATCCCATGCCGTTGCCGGCATAGAGATCCAGGTCGCCGTCGTTGTCGAAGTCCGCCCAGACCGCCCCGCGCGCGTTGTCGCCGATCAGGAAGGCCCCGGGGCCGACGTTCCAGAAGACATCGCCACCATAGTTGCGATAGAGCTTGTCCTCCAGCGCCGGAACGCTGAGCCCGTTCGTGTTGATGTAGAGGTCCAGCAGTCCGTCCCCGTCCACGTCCGCCCAGCCGGCCGCGCGGGCATAGATGACATTGCTCCCCGTCCACGGCGTCACGTCCGTGAACTGCAGGTGACCGTCGTTGCGCAGCAGGTAGCCCGGACTGTTGAGCGTGACGACGTAGAGGTCGGTGTCGCCGTCGTTGTCGTAGTCCGCCGCCACCGCCTGGTGCACCGCGGTGTCGATCGCCAGCAGGGACGGCGGCGATGCATCCACGAAGGATCCGGCGCCGTCGTTCAGGAAGAGCCGGATGGAGTTGTTGGTGGCGGTGATCAGGAGATCGAGCAGCCCGTCACCATCGAAGTCCGCCCACGCGGGGCCGGTCCGCGCGATCGACGGGAGCATCATCTCGACCGGCGTGACGTCGGTGAAGCCCGCGTCCGCGCCGGCGCCGCGCGCCGGCGCGGACGCGACGATGCACAGCAGCGCGGCGAGCGCGTGCGCCCTGGTCCCCGGCGATCGGAATGCGGACGGCGGGAGCGGGCGCGTGGTTCGATGCATCATCGGAGGCGGTCTCACGGGCCACCCGCGCCCGCGGTCCGGTCCCCGCGCCCGGGCCGACGGTCGACGGGGGGCCGGGAAGGCGGCCGGATGGGGGAGGTGCCGGGCAGAGCGTTGGCGGGGGAGAGAGAACAGGGCGCGTCGGGCGCGCCCGGTCACGGGCGAGGATACCGGGCAGGGCCGGCCGCGCGAACCCCCCCGGCGGGGGATCGGGGCGCCCGGCGCGCGCCGCGCTCTGACGACGCCCGGGAACCCGCCCCACGGCCCCCGGCGGGTTCCGGCGGAGAGGCGGCCCCAGTAGACTCGGACCATGCAGACGGCCGCTCCGCAGCCCGCCCGCGCCCGCCGCGGCGCGGGGCCGACGGGACGCATGGTCACCACGGGACATCGCGCGGCGCTCGCCGGCATGGTGCTCTCGGGGGCCGTGCCCGTGATCGGTTCGGCCTCGTGTCCCGTTGAGACGCCGCTCCTGCCACCGCAGACGATTCTCCTGCCCGGGAGAACGACCGCGGTCGGTGCGATCGACCTGGATGGCGACGGACACGTCGACCTGGTGGGCGCGATCCGGTCCGACCAGATGCTCGCGATCGTCCACGGCGCGGCGAACGGCGCTTTCACGGCGCCGCTCTTCCTCGCCGCCAGCGAGTGGCCGCGCGCCGTGGCGCTGGCGGATGTCACCGGGGACGGCCGGCCGGACATCATCAGCGCCGCGGAGTCCGGCGGCGTGATCGCCATCCATGCCAACGACGGCAATCGGCGCTACGCGCCCCCGGTCCTGCTCAGCGTGGCCGCGCAGCCCAAGGACGTGACGGCCGCCGACCTGAACGGCGACGGCAGGATCGACCTGGCCGTGGTGCACATGGACCACGCCGGTGGTCCCGTGAGCGTGCTCTTCAACGTGCATGACGGCCGCGGCGCAGGCCCGCAGTTCGCGGCACCGCTCACCTGGCCGGTCCAGTCCGGCGCGCGGTCCATCGGCGCGGCGGACTTCGACGGTGACGGACACATCGACCTTCACGTCACGAACCGCGATGCGCGCAGCCTCTCGCTGCTCCGCAACGACGGCAGCGGCGGATTCGTCATCACCCATCGACCGACGGGACTCGGGACCGGCCCGCGCGACAGCGTGGCCGTCGACCTGGACGGCGACGGACTGCTGGATCTCGCGGTCGCCGACTTCCAGTCCGGCAACCTGCTGGTCCTCTCCAATCTCGGACATCAGGACGGCGCCTGGTATGGATTCGGCGCCATCGAGACGATCCCGGGATGCGGGCTCGGTCCGCACGGCATCGACGCCGCCGACCTCACCGGCTCCGGGGCGATGGACCTCGTCATGGTCAACGTGAACTCGAACTCGTTCTGCCTCTTCGAGAACGACGGGCGGGGGGGGTTCACCGTCTGCACCGTGAGCGCGCCGGGCTCGGTGGCGGATGTCGTCGTCATCGACGTGGACGCGGACGGACGACCCGATGTCCTCACCGCGAACGGCACCCTCGGGATGGGCATGAGCGTCTTCCTGCAGGCCGGTCCCGCGCCGGTGCCATGCCCGGGCGATGCGGACGACAGTGGCGCCGTCGACTTCGTCGATGTCCTGCTCGTGCTCGCCGCCTGGGGCGAGTCCCTGCCGACGTCCAATCTCTCGGGCGGCTCGACGATCGGCTACGCCGACCTGCTCATCGTGCTTTCGAACTTCGGGACGTCCTGCGGGCGCTGACGGACCGTCGCCCGCCGGCCGCGCACCCGGCACTCAGAACCGGATGTCCCGGGGCGCCTGCAGGTCCCAGCGGCGCCGGACGAAGACGATCCGCGCGCGATCGCGGCGGAGCCTGCGGTATCCCAGCGCGTGCACCAGCTCCGTGGCGAGGAATCGCGCCACCCGCATGTTCACCACGATCGCGTTGGGGAGATCGGGGTGGCGGCTCACACCCGGCAGCAGAGTGAGCAGCGATCCCGCGCGCAGGCGGCGAAGAACCCGGGATGTGACGAGCCAGACCCGGCCGATGGGACGCGCCAGGAAGTACCCGTCGCTGCCCTGGGCCTGGTAGAGCGGCAGGAGAATCCGGCTGGCGTGCGGCGCCAGGACGGGACCGCGCACGTCGTCGGCCAGTGCTTCGCCGGCCCGCACCGGCGCCAGGTTGCGGTACCCGGGCCGCATCCTGAAGCGGTCCGCCGGCAGGATGGCGTGGCGGAGCCGGAGGTCCAGGAGGTCCGGCACGGACCGGCTGCTGGCCGCGAGCAGCCGGTGATCATCGGCGGGATCCGGCATGTCCCCGGGCTCGACGTGACCGGCGTGCATGAGCGCCAGGCGCACGGCCGCGGCGAGTCGATCGGCGGAATCCGGATCGTCGTGCCGGCCGCCCTCGACCACGGCGGAGATGCAGCCGACGTCGGTCAGGAAGTCGGTGACCGTGCCCGGCAGTTCCTCGACCAGGCCCAGGATGCGCGGCAGCGGCCAGCACTCGGCGAAGCGCCGGTTGCGGAGCGTGTCCGCGAAGACCACGAAGGGCGGACCCTCCGCGGAGAACGTGTGCAGGTCGATCGCGTACACCTCGTGTCCACGATCATGCGCCCGCAGTTCGGCGCGCACGGCCTCGAGCAGCGCGTCCCGCTCGGTGCGTTCCGTCTCGCCCACCGGCTCCTCCAGCGGGGGCGCCTCCGGGTGCGAGAACGCCCGGTTCAGGTCCGAGTCCAGGAAGCGGACCCGTGCCGAGAGCGCCGGCACGTTCCCGATGAGGACCACGACCCGTCCACGACCGGAGACCGCGCGGCGCTCGAGATCATCGACCACGCGCCGCGCGGCGAGTACGCCCTTGGGCTCGTTGCCGTGCAGGGCGGCGATGATGATGGTCGTCGGACCCGGCTGCCCGCCGGTCCATCGCGCACAGACGCGCGTCATGGGTGGTTCGACCGGACAGGGAGTTCGAACGGCGGGCATCGGCATCCGTGGGTCGAGGAGATGCGCGCTCATGTCGACTCCGGCGCGCCGGCGTCGGGCGGCGCGGTGCGGAGCTGCTGTTCGAGAAGCTGGCCGGCGATCCGCATGAAGTCATGCTCGGTGATCAGTCCGACGAGTCGCCCGTCCTGCACCACCGGCAGGCAGGAGACCTTGTGCTCCCGCATCAGGCGGATCCCGTCGAGCGTCGACGTCGTGGGCGTCACCGTGACGGGATCCTTGCGCATGATGTCGGTCACGGGTATCGACGCCGGATCCCCGAGCCGCCCCGCCTGGAGCTGGCGCGCGAGGTATGTGAGCATGGCCCGGTAGGTCACGATGCCGACCAGCCGATGGGACGAGTCTTCCACCGGCACATGGCGCACGCGTTCCCAGTCCATCAGCGAGATGACCAGATCGAGCGTGTCATCGGGCTGCACGGTGAACAGTTCCGTGGTCATGTACTGCCCGACGCGCTGGAAGTTGCGCGTCCAGCCGCCGCCCTCGTCCAGGTACGCGGTCGACCATTCGTGCACGGGATGGACCGGCACGCCGGGCTGCGGATGCTGCCGGTGGAAGATCCCGGCCGTCAGCGCGGCGAGGCGTTCCGCACGGCTGCCCTGGTTCCGCATCTCCGCCGCGGACGAGAGGAGCCACTGGGCGCCGGTGCGTCGCGTCCGGACACGTTCCTCGATCACGCCGAGCAGCCGCTCGATGTCCGCGGAGTCGATCGCGGCACGGACCAGTCCGGCGCGCGACATCGGCAGAAGTTCGTTCAGGATGAGATCCCGCGCGGAGATGTAGCGTCCGCCCAGCCAGAGGAACTCCGCGTGCATGCCCTGGCGGGCGGCGGCGAGGAAGTTTGAGCGTGCCTCGTCGAACTGGAGCTGCGAAGTCACGTCACCGAGCACCTGGGTTGCCTCGTGCATGAGGCCCCACCAGAAGGCGCCGTTCGCCATCTCGTCCAGGATCGTGGGGCCCGCGGGCAGGAGACGGTTCTCGATGCGCAGGTGCGGGCGCCCGTCGGAGACGCCGTAGCACAGCCGGTTCCATCGATAGATGGTCGAGTTGAACAGCCCGAGCGCCTGGAGTTTCGGCGCGCGACCCGCGTCGAGGGCCGCGAACGGATCCTCGTTCTCCTCGCGGCCGAGAATGATGCGAAGGCGGGAGATGTCCGCGCGGTAGATCTCGAGCGGTGAGGCATCGATCCATCGCTCACCGAACCGCACGCGTCCCAGGAACTCCCGCTCGAACGGCGTCCGGCCGCGGGCGTCGACGGTCTGCTGGAAGATCGCGATGCGCGTCTCGCGCCAGAGCCGGCGTCCGAACAGCATCGGGCTGTTCGCCGCACAGGACAGGACCGGCGCCGCGAGCGCCTGCGCCAGGTTGTACTGCAGCGCGAAGAGCGCCGGCTCCACCTGGTAGTGCACCTGGAACGACGTGTTCAGCGCCTCCAGCAGCACGTTGTCGTGCGTGACGGTCAGTTCGTCGATCCCCTGGAGATTGAGTTCGTACGACCCGCCGCGCGCCGCGGTGATCGCGTCGTTGAGCGCGAAGTACCTCGGGCGGTCCGCGATGTTCGTCAGAGACAGGTGCTCCTTCGCCAGGGTCGGGAGGATCCCGGTGAACACCACGTCCGCGCCGTGCCGGCGGCACGCGGCGCGCGTCAGCGCCACGACCTCGTTGAGTTCCGCCTCCATCTCGCGCAGCGCCGCGCCGGTGAATACCCGCGGTGCGACGTTGCACTCCAGGTTGAACCGGGCGACCTCGGTGGTGACCCGCGGATCCTCGATGTCCGCCAGGATCTCCATCGCCGCCGGGCGCGGCTGCCAGTCGCGGTCGATCAGCACCATCTCCTGTTCTGCGCCGATCCGGCAGATTCCGGACTCGAAGCGTCCCTCCTCGAGCATCTGCTCCATGGCGCGCAGGTCGCGGAGGATCGCCTTCATGAACCGGCTGCGCTCATCGGGCGACAGGTGCGCCTTGACCTCGTGCTTCGCCGAACTGACCTCGGCCGGCGCGGCGGGCACCCGGGGCGGCGCCGCCGGTCCGGGCCCGCCGCCGGGCGGCGCGGCCTGCGGGGACACCGCTCTCGCGGCGGGCGCGGACGCCGGGGATGGGATCGACGGCTCGGGGATGGTGCTCATAGACCCTGTCAGATCGTGCATCTGAAGCCGCTGACCGTACCGCGGCACACGGCGTATCCGCAAGGGTCCATCAGACCGGCCCCCCGGCCACTGTTTTACATAAGATGCATTATAGGACTCAGGGCCGGATCGACCCGTCGCCGGCGGGGGGTTCCCGGACCGGACCCGCGGCCGCCGGCGCGGTCCCGTCGTGCGGCCCGTGGACCGCGCCGTGATCGGCCAGGTCCTCCGCCACGTCATCGCTCCGGCCGTCGCGCAGGTCGTCGGGCATCGCCTGTGCCGCGCGCCGCCGGACCGCGGCCTCGATCTCCGCGTCGATCCGCGCCACGGACGCGGCCGCCATCGCGGGCGCCAGGTGCCGCGCCAGCGCACGACGGACCACCCCCGGTTCCGGCGGCGGATGCGCCGGGGTCAGGCCGCGCGCTTCCGCCGGCAGGAGTTCCGGATACGACAGGCGATCCGGAAGCCACGGCAGACAGCCGGCCAGGAGCGCCTCGGTCACGGCGATGCCGAAGAACTCGTGCCGCGCCGTCGAGAGCACCCAGTCGCACGCCGCGACATGCGCCCAGTACGCCGCCCGGTCCGGGACGTATCCCGCGTGGTCGATCCGCGCCGCGAACTCGTCGCACAGGATCTCGATCGCACGCGGGACCGCGCGGCCGCGCGCCCCGAGCAGCGTGAACCGCAGGTCCAGTCGCTCCGCATCGCGACGGGCCAGGTCCAGGAGTCCGTCCGGCCCCTTGTCGTGTTCCCAGCGGTGCGGCCAGAGAACGCGCACCGGTTTCTGTAAAACAGGGGCCTCGTCGCCGGGGCCCTGCCCGCGCCAGGCGATCCCGTCCGGCGGCGGTTCGACCGGCGGCCACGCGATCCCGTGCCGGATCGCGCCGGCGGTACCGTCGTCGCCGGGCAGCAGCGACTCCAGGACACCCGGACGCCGATCGGGTGCCCGCCGGAGCAGGCGTCGCATCGCCGCCGCGAACGACGCGGCGTTCCAGCGGCTGTTCCAGAGCACCAGGTCCGCGGCGGCGATCGATGCCAGATTGGTCAGCGCGAACTGCACGTCCCGGCGCGCGATCTCCGGCGCCGACGGGCCGATCGGATACGCCGCCTGGTTCTCGTGCATGTAGAGCACGACCGTCAGTCGTGCGCTGCGCCGCGGCGCCAGTCGGCGGATCGCCGCGACGAGTTCCGCCGTCCCGAGCAGGCTGGTCGCGAACAGCACGGAGGCGCCGGTCGCCTCCAGCGCGGCGCCGACGTCCTCGGCAAGCTCCAGGGCGGCCGTGCGCATGCGCCACTTCCACGCCCGGCCGGGACGCGTGATCCAGGTCCAGCGATGGCGGCTGCGCCGCGCGAGCGACTCGCGGATCGCGCGATGCGAGCCTGCATCGAACGGCTCCACGCCGATCACCGCCCGCCCGCCCGCGTTCCCCTGTTCAGCCGTCACGGTCCGCCACGATACACGGATACACTTGCCGACATGTCCGCGAAGGCATCCACCGCCGCCCGGATCGCCGAGGAAGCCGCGGCCGCGCCGCTGTGCGCGGTCTTCCGGCGGCACCTGCGCTCCGTCCGCCTGAAGTACACGCCGGAGCGTGCGGGCGTCCTGGACGCGATCATCGAGCGCGACGGGCTCTTCGAAGTCGAGGAACTGCTCAACGACCTTCGCGACCGGCGCCTGCGCATCTCCAAGGCGACGGTCTACCGGACGCTCAGGCTGCTCCAGGACGCGGGCATCATCATGCCGGCGCAGATCGATGCGCGGCAGTCGCACTACCAGCTGGTCTACGGCCGCGCGCCGCGCGACCAGATGGTCTGCGTCCGCACGGGCCGCGTCATCGAGTTCACGGACCCGGAGATCCGGACGCTCCGGGACCGCATCTGCCGGCGCGCCGGCTGGGCGCCGGTCACGCATCGGCTCCAGATCTTCGGCGTGAGCCCCGAGGACGCCGGCGCCGAGCCGCCGGCGTCATGAGTCCGGGGACGACCGCGCGATGCGGATCCGGCGCCGATCACCGCCCTCGCTGCTGATCGTGACATCGATGATCCGTCCCGCGGCGAGCGCATCGCCAAGGCGCTCCGGCCATTCGATCGCCACCACGGTTCCCGGTGCGTGAAGCCATGCATCCAGCCCGAGTTCGATGAACTCGTCCGGGTGCACCATGCGCCAGGCATCGACGTGCACCAGCGTGCGGACGGGCGACGGCATCCGCGCCGCAGCCGGCGGGCCGGACGCGCGCGTCGTGACGGCATGGACGTGCATCAGCGCGAACGACGGGCTGGAGATCTCGTGCGGGTCGGCCCCGAGCCCCCGGGCCAGGCCGCGCACGAACGCGGTCTTCCCGGCACCGAGTGCGCCATGCAGCCGGATCACCTCGCCGCCGCACAGGCGTGCGGCAAGCCGCGCCGCGAGCGCCTCGGTCTCTTCCGGACCGTGCGTGACGTATTCGGATGGCATCGGATCCGCCGTCATGGCGCTCCGTGTTCCCAGCCCATCGCGTCCAGGGCGCGCCATCCGGACCCGTTCCCGTCGCGGGCGCTGTCCGTGTCCACGGCCGCGACGACCTCCGGCCCGCCCGGCCCCGGATCGCGGACGCGACCGATCACGGTGAGCGGCACGCCCGCGCCGGGTCCGATGCGCGGCGGCAGCGGCGGCGCCGCGACCACCACCAGTTCGTAATCTTCGCCGTCACCGATCGCGTCGCGCCACGCCCGCCCGGGCGTGCACGGGATGCGCGCGGGATCGATCTCGATCCGGACGCGCGACGCGCGGGCGACGTGCCCGAGATCGCGACCGAGTCCGTCGCTGACATCGATCATCGCATGCAGCCGGTCACCGATCCGGGCCGCCAGGTCCAGCGCCGCATCGACGCGCGGCTGAAAGGTGAGATGACGACCGCCGCCATCGGGAAGCATCGAGCCGCCGATGCACCCGGTCACCGCGACCACGTCACCGGGCCGGGCGCCGTGGCGCGTGATCACGCCCGCCGGCCCGGGTCGCGCGAGCACCGTCACCGAGAGGACCAACGGCGCCGAGGACGGAACCGCGGCCAGGTCACCGCCGATCAGCGGTGCGCCGGCCAGGTTCGCCGCATCGACCAGGCCCGCCAGCAGCGCATCGACGCGCTCCCGCCCCCACCGCGCCTCGTCCAGGGGCAGGGCCGCCGCCGCGAGCGACGCCACCGGCACCCCCGCCATCGCCGCGACATCGCTGACGCATCGATTGATCGCCTTCGCCCCGATCGCCCGCGCATCCGTCTCCGGGACGACGTGCCGGCCCTCGATCACCTGGTCGACGGCGACCAGCACCGGCGTCCCGGCGATGTCGAGCGCGGCCATGTCATCCCCGGGCGGCAGCGTGATGGCGACGTCGGCATCGCGGCTCTTCAAGTCACGCGTCAGTCCGAAGATGCGCTCCAGCAGGGCGAACTCCCGCATGGCGCGCATCGTATCGTGGCGTCGCGGCTGTGAAGATAGGCGGAATTTCCTGCAGCCTCGAGTGGACGAGGACCGATGCATCGAATCAGCCCGGGCCCGCGCAGACGACGACGCCTGCCGATCCCCATGCACCCGGGCGTTCGCGGAGCACACCCCTGCCATGCGGACATCACGCCCATCCCGCACCACCTTCGGCGCTTTCGGGAACCACCGGCCACGGTGATTCCCGGTTCGCTTCTTTCCTCCTTTCTTCTTTCTCCTCCCCGCCTCCCCGGCCTGACAGCCGGGGAGGCGGTTTGTCTCCGCGGCAGCGCGCCCCGCATGGACGTGCACGCCGTCACGCGATCGCCGGCGTCCTGAGCAGGTCGCCCAGCACCTGGCAGGTGCGACGGGTGGCGCCCTGATGCTGCCGGATCACGGCCCGCCCGCGCTCGGCCATCGCGTGCGCGCGAACGGGATCCGAAAGCAGGGCGCGGATGGCGTCCGCGAGGCCCGCGCGATCGGTGCGGACGATCGCGTCGGCGCGCTCCAGCGCCTCGACGGTGTCGGCGAAGTCGGTCACGCGCGGCCCGACGATGACCGGTCGCCCCAGCGCCACCGGCTCCATCATGTCCGATCCGTGCAGCGAGCCGAACGATCGTCCGATGACGACGAGCGTCGCGAGCGCATACGCCGCCCGGAGTTCGCCGATGGTGTCCAGCAGGAACCGGTCGCATGGAGGCGCGGGCCGGTCCAGCGGACGCGATCGCCTGATGCACGGGGCAAGGGCGGCGGCGGCGCCGTCGAACCACTCCGGTCGGCGCGGCGCGCAGAGGAGCTGGACGCCGGGCGGAACCGCCGCGCGAAGGAGTGCGTGCTCATCGTCCGCGGTCGAGCCGGCCACCACCAGCGGGCGCGACGGATCGATGCCGAGGGCGGCACCGAGTTCGACGGCACCCGGCACCGCGTCGGCGATCTCCGCCGTATCCCACTTCATCGTGCCGGTCGTCTCGATGCGCGCCGGATCGACGCCCAGCGCGATGAATCGTGCCGCGTACGCGTCCGACTGCACGAGGACGCGCGCCAGGCGGGTGAAGGCGGGACGCACGAGCGGGCGGACGCGCCGGTACCAGCGGAAGCTCCGCGCCGAGAGGCGGCCGTTCACGACCACGCAGTCGATGCCGCGCCGCGCACAGGCACTGCTGAACTGCGGCCAGACCTCCAGTTCGACGAGCGCGACCAGGTCCGGGCGCACGCGATCCAGGAAGCGATCCACCGCGAACGGGAAATCCAGCGGGTAGCGGACGACGTGGCACGTCCCGCCGAAGAGCGACCGGGCCCGCGCGAAGCCGGTCCCGGTCGTCGTCGCCACCACGATGTCCGGCCGCGCCGGGTGCTCGAGGAGGTGTGCCACGAGCAGCCGGATCGCATTGACCTCGCCTACCGACACCGCGTGCAGCAGGAGCCGCGCGCGGGTCGGCGCGGGCAGCGCCGCGCCGCGCCCGAGCCGCGCCGTCCACGCGTCGTCGCGCCGTCCGCGGCACCACCGCCGCAGGAGCAGGACGGGCAGCGCCGGAAGCAGCAGGAGGATCAGGAACGCGTCGAGCACGCGGCGCATGGGACGCGAGTGTACCGGGACACCGCCATGGCACCGGGGTTCCGCTACGATCGCGATTCCTGCGATCACCGCCCCTTTCGGCGCCGACCCGCCGACGACCGCCTGCGCCCGATGCTCATCCCGCTTCGTACCAACCTCGACGCCCGGCGTCCGCCCCGGATCACCGTCGCGCTCATCCTGGTCAACATGCTGGTCTACCTCGCGCTGCTGCTGGCGGAACGGGCCGGCTTCGACCGGGAGGCGCTGACGGGCGCCGGCGCGCTGGCATCCGGCAGCGGGCCGCGGGGCTTCCGCGCCTGGGCGCTCATCACCTACCAGTTCCTGCACGACCCGTCGAGCCTGCTGCACCTCGCGTTCAACATGCTCTTTCTCTGGATCTTCGGCGCCGCGGTGGAGGATCGGCTGCGGCCGGCTGGATTCCTGCTCTTCTATCTTGCCGGAGGCATGGTGGCGGGACTCGGACACATGCTCGCGGCCCCGGGCGTGCCCGTGATCGGCGCGTCCGGTGCGGTCGCCGCCGTCACCGGCGCGTTCATCGCGCTCTTCCCGCGCGCCCGCGTCCTGGTCCTCTTCTTCTTCGTGATCATCGGCGTCTACGCCATTCCGGCGGTCTGGCTGGTCGGTCTCTACGTTGCACTCGACCTGATCAACCAGCTCTTCGACCTCCTCGGCTCGCGGCGCGGCAACACCGCCTACATGGCGCACCTCGCCGGCTATGCATTCGGCTTCACGACCGGCATGATCCTGCTGGCGACCAGCGTGGTCCGTCGCGGCGAGTTCGACGCGCTGTCCCTGCTGGCGCAGTGGCGGCGGCGCCGCGCCTTCCGCCGGGTCGCGACGCGGTCGGGCGGCGGGGTGTGGGATGTCAGCGCCTCGCCGAAGCCGACCGCCGCGCCGGCGGGGGCGTCCGCCGAGGTCCGCGCCTCGTCGATGGCGGCGGATGCGCAGCGACGCGCCCGGGAGGTCCAGCGCGAGGAGATCATCTCAGCCGCCCGTCGCGGCGCGTCCATCGAGGCCGCCGAGCGCCTGCTGTCGGGCCGGCGCACCGACCCGAGGCTCGCGCTGCCGGACCGGACGGAACTGGACCTCGCGCTGGCCCTGGCATCCGCAGGACGATTCGACGAGTCCCGCGCACTGCTGGCCGCGCTGCTGGAGCGTGGGCCGCACGCGGGCGGCGACGATCGATCCGGCACGCTCGACGAAGCCGCGCTGACGCTGGCCTTCCTGCTCGGTCGCCACCTCGGCGCGCCGGGTGAGGCGCGGGCGCTCGCGACGCGACTCGCCGGATCGATGTCGCCGGCCATCCGCGATTCCGCCCGGTCGCTGCTGGAGGATCTCGCCGGGCGCGACGATCGCACCGCCGGGGCCGGGAGCGCCGGTCCATGAGCGCCCGCCGGGTCGGAGAGCGCGGTCACCGGTCGCGAGCACCGGTGACGCGTCCGCGCGCCGGGTCCGCCCGTCGAGCGATCCGGGACCGCGCGCCGAGGAATCCGGAGCGACCAGCACGATGAAGGCCTCCCATCGCACGCGCATCAAGATCTGCGGCATCGCCGACGCCGCGACGCTCGCCGCCGCCGTCGATGCCGGCGCGGATGCCGTCGGCTTCGTGCTGGCGGAGGGGTCGCCGCGCACGCTCGACCCGGGCGCCGCGCGGGACCTGCTCGCCCGCGTTCCGCCACTCGTCACACCGGTCCTCGTGCTGCGGAACACGCCGCTCGAACGACTCCGGCCGTTCCTGGCGCCGGCAGGCGCGCGCGCGGTCTTCCAGGCGCACGGGGACGAGGACGAGGCGTTCATGGCGCAGCTTCCGCCGCCGCGGATCCGGGCGATCCGATACGACGACGACGACGCCTGGCAGCGCTGGCGTCGATCGCCTGCCGCGGAGATGGTGCTCATCGACGGACCGGTGCCCGGCTCCGGGCGCCCGTTCGATCACGCGACATTCAATGCGCGGACGGCCGGGGACCGGCCGCGCGGTGCGGACGACCGGACACATCCGATCATCCTGGCCGGCGGACTCACCGCGGCGAACGTCGGCGAGGCGATCCGTCGCATCCGGCCGTATGCCGTCGACGTCAGCAGCGGCGTCGAGTCCGCGCCGGGACGGAAGGACCCCGGCCTGATCGCGCGGTTCTGCGCGGAGGTCCGCGCGGCGGATGCGTCCACGGTCGCGCGGACGTGACCGCGCCTCGCCCGGACTGGATCTACGCGCCGGCGCCGGGCCAGAGATCCTCCCGGCGCAGCAGCATGGCGAGGCGCCCGGGCGGCACCGGCGCCTCCGGCCCCAGCGCCGCAGCGCCCTCTGCCCCGGCGATGCGCGCCGCGGCCCGCCGACCTGCATCCGCCTCCCCTTCCGCCGTGCCCGCCCAGGGGACATCGCTGAACCACGTGGCGAGATGCAGGCCGTCGAGACCGCCGGACACCTCGGTGCCGACCGCCGCCGGCGGACTGTCGAAGTCGGGCAGCACGGGCGCCTGGGCGCGCTCGATGACGGTGATCACCGATGACACCGCATCGGCGCATGGCGCATCGATGCCGCGCAGCGCGCGCCACGCCGACTCTACCGGGTCCGGCGGCGCGGAACGAAGCAGCACGTCGACCACGGTCGCCCGTCCGGATCCGCCATCGCCGACGTCCTCCGCCGGGCGCTCGATGACGTGGTGCTCCGCCGTGAACACCGCGCGCGGGGCGCCGGGGCCCGGCGCGCGGACGGGGCGCCCGGCCGCGCGGAACCGGACGGTGGTGCAGGACGACGCCGGCGCCTCGCGCAGCCGTCGCAGCCGCGGCTCGATCACCGCGCGATCGGCCCCTTCAACGAGCAGGGCACTCTGCGCCGGGTCCAGCGCGAGGATCACCCGCCGCGCCGGAACGGGCCCGTGATCCGTCTCGACGCCCGCGATGCGGTCACGATCAACGCGCAGCCGGCGCACCCGGCACGTCATGTCCACGCCGCCCCCCAGCGCGCGAAGCCGCCGATCCAGGACCGCGATCGCGGCAGTCCACGCGTGCGGATCGGGTACGCACATCCGGGATCCGAACCGGCTGGTGAGCCAGCACACCTGCATGAGCGCCGCCAGGCGCGCCGCATCCACGCGCTCGGGATCGAACGTGGAGACCGGCGCCAGCAGCGGGCGGAGCGATCGCGCCGCGTCGACCGTCGGACAGCGACCGGTGGCCGCGGGCGCCGCATGCATCAGCCGCGCCCGGCGCTTCCCGCCCAGGCGGATCCAGCGCCGCGCGGTCTGCGCCGCCAGCGGGCCGCCGGCGCGCCGGGCGATCCGGACGCCGTGCCAGGGCGCCGGCGGACCGGGTCCGGCCAGGCGGATCGCCGCGCCGTCGACCTCGATCCACGCCGGCCATGACGCGGCGTTGAGCGTGCCGAGCGTCGCCAGCACGTCCAGCGCTTCGACCTGCCAGCCCATGATGACCGGCGGCATGGCGGCGGAGATCGCCGCCGCCGCGGACGCCGTCGTGGCCGGCGCCGCCGGGTCGGGCCACGCCGGATCGGGCGAGGACGGGTCGAGTCCGGGCCCGGTCGCCGCGCCGGCAAGCAGCAGTCGTGCAGGAATCCTCGCTTCGGCCAGGTGCAGCGCGGCGGAGAATGCCGCGAGGCCCGCCCCGACGATCAGCACCGCATGGCGCTCGGGCAACCGGTCGCAGGCCGCGGGAGCCCGATCGCCCGCGTCGGTCATGCCGCCGGCTCCAGTCGTCCATACCGCGCGATGAGCACCGCGCGGACGAGCGTCCATGCGTGCATCGGCACCGGCGCCACCGGGGTCGCGAGGAGCGCTTCGAAGTTCCACATCTCCAGGACACGAAGGCGCGCCGCGGCGTCGTGCGACCAGGCGACCAGGAACGGCCGCATCGCCGCCGGGACGTCGAGCGGCAGCGACTCCGACGCTTCGAACAGCGACCATGTCTCCTGCGTGGCGCGGCGCAGCGCCGCGCAGACCTGCCCGAGGATCTCCCGGTCGACCCCGTGGCCGATGCGGACGCTCTCGCGACAGCGGTCCTCGAACCGTTCAGTGCTCTCGATCACCGACCGGGGCAGATCCGCGAACCCGTCGCGGCACCGCCGGCCGAACCGGAGCCATCGATCCGTCCACAGCCGGGCCGTCAGGAAGGATGCCAGCGTCTGCAGGCCGCGCTCCGGCGGACCGTTGTCCGTCGCCGGGTCCAGCCCCAGCGCCGGCGCCAGCAGACCGGCAACCACGGCTGCCCGCGGCGCATCGCGCGCGCGGAGTGCGTCGAAGGTCGCCGGCGGTGTGCGATCGACGCCGGCCGCCACCGCGCGCACCAGCGGTGCCGCGTCGAAGCCGCCCTGCGCCGCAAACGGCTCCGCCGCGGATCGCGCGCCGTCCTCCGCGTCGGATGCGCCGCCCTCCATCTCGCGCCGCACGAGCGCGTCGCACGCCAGGACGGAGACGACACGGACACGGGCGGCGGGCGGCAGGAGTCGCGGAAGGATCACCCGCGCCGGCCCGGTGCCGAACGCAAGCCGCTCGGGCACCGTCGCGCCCGCGCTCGAAGCAGGCACGGTCGGGTCGGGAGGTCGCGTCGTCGTCGTGGTCATCATCCGTATCGTCCGTACCGTCCGGATCATCCGGAGCATCCGGATCATCACCGGATCATCGCCGGATCATCGCCGGATTCCCCGCCGCCGGGACGATACCATGGCCTCACCGGGCCGCGACCGGACGGCGGCGCGGAACCGCGCGGTCCGGCCGGCGACCGGTCCGGCACGAGGATGCCCGCCGTACCGGGGAGCCGATGAGCCGCGCCGCATGCACGACCCCATGAAGATCCTGCTCGCCGCGCCCAGGGGATTCTGCGCAGGCGTGGCGATGGCGATCGACGTCGTCGACATCCTGCTGGATGTCCTCGGGGACGAGCCGCTCTACGTCTATCACGAGATCGTGCACAACCGGCATGTCGTCGACCGGTTCCGGCAGAGAGGCGTGACGTTCGTGGAGCGCCTCGCGGATGTTCCCGCCGGCGCCACCGTCGTCTTCAGCGCGCACGGCGTCTCCCCGGCCGTCCGAAGTGAGGCGGCGGCGCGCGGGCTGACGGCCATCGATGCCACGTGCCCGCTCGTGACCAAGGTCCACGCGGAAGCGATCCGCTACGCGCGGAACGGCTTCGAGATCCTGCTCGTCGGCCACGCGGACCACCAGGAGGTCATCGGCACGCGCGGCGAGGCGCCGCAGGCGATCCGCGTGATCGAGTCCGTGGAGGATGCCCGCGCGGTCCGCGTGGCATCACCCGATCGCGTCGTCTGCCTGACGCAGACCACGCTGAGCATGGATGACGCCGCGGCGATCATCGGCGTGCTGCAATCGCGCTTTCCGCAGATGCGCCAGCCGCCGGGAGAGGACATCTGCTACGCCACCACGAACCGGCAGCACGCGGTCCGGCGCCTGGCGCCGCTGGCGGAACGCGTGCTCGTCGTGGGGTCCGCGACCAGCAGCAACTCCAGGCGGCTGGTCGAGATCGCCGAGACGACCGGCACCCCGGCACGCCTCATCGATGACGCCGGCGCCCTCGACGTCGACTGGCTGGACGGCGCCGCGGCGGTGCTGGTGACCGCCGGCGCCAGCGCGCCGGAGGACCTGGTGCACGACGTCGTCCGCACACTCGTGCGCCGTTTCGGCGCGGTCGTGGAACAGGTGATCGTCGACCATGAGTCGGTCGACTTCAACCTGCCGGTCTCCCTGCGCCGCGAGATGGAACGGCGCGGACGGAACCCCGGGACCGGCCGCATCCGGATCGATGCGCCGGGCGCCCTGCAGCGCTTCGCCGACGCGGAAGGCCTGCCCGTGCGGACGGTCCCGCTGACGGTGGACGGATCCTCCCCGCCGGCCGTGACCGGCGGCGCGCGATGACCGACCCGCGGCACGCGCCCGTCGTGACCGGTGCCCGGCGGCGGCGGTGCCGCGCCGCTCAGGTCGGCGCTGCCGCCGCGGACTCGTGGCGGAGCTGACCGCAGGCGGCGGCGATGTCCCGGCCGCGGCTCCGGCGGATGTGCGCGTTGACGCCCTTCGACCGCAGGATCTCCTGGAAGCGGTGCACGTCCTCCGTCACCGGCCGTCGATAGGGAAGCCCGGCGACCTCGTTGTACCGGATCAGGTTCACGTTCGCGCGCAGCTGCTTCGCCAGTTTCGACAGCGCCAGTGCATGCCGCGTCCGATCGTTGACCTCGTGCAGGAGCAGGTACTCGAGCGTGATCTCGCGCCCGGTCGCTTCGAAGTACGCCCGGCATGCATCGAGCAGTTCGTCGATCGTCGCGTACTCCGCCCAGGGAATGAGCGTCCGGCGCAGCGCATCGTCCGGGGCATGCAGGCTCAGCGCCAGGTTGACCGGGATATCGAATCGCGCCAGCCGCCGGATGCCCTCCGGGAGTCCGACGGTGGAGACGGTGATCCGACGGGCGCTGATGCCGGTGGCCCACGGCGCCGTCAGGATCCGGATCGCCTGCGCCACGCTGTTCCAGTTCGCCAGCGGCTCGCCCATGCCCATGAACACGACGTGGGAGATCCGCGCCTGCGCGGCGGCGGCGCCCGCGCCCCCCTGCCGCCCGCCGAGTCGCCAGACCTGCTCCACGATCTGGCCCGCGCGGAGGTTGCCCTCCAGCCCGCCGAGGCCGGACGCGCAGAAGCGGCATCCGACCGGGCAGCCGGCCTGGCTGGAGATGCATGCCGTCCGGCGCGTCCCGCTGGGAATCATGACGCACTCGGTTTCCCGTCCGCGCGCCGGGCGGTCCTGCACGGGAAGCGCCACGTCCGGCCCGGCCGGCGCTGACGCCGGCCGGGGCCAGCCGAGCAGCATCTTGTGCGTCCCGTCGGTCGCGTGCTGCTCGCGGAGCAGCGTGCCGGAGAGGAACTCGACGGCCTCGCCCAGGCTCGACCGCGCGGCGGCGGCCAGGTCGGTCATGCGCGCGGGGTCGGCGGTCCCGCGGACGTAGAGCCAGCGCAGGACCTGGTCGCCGGTGTACGCGGGGAGTCCGCGTTCCAGGCAGAGCGCGCGGAGATCGGCGGGCGTGAGTTCGAAGATGTGCGGACGCGTGGGCATCGCCCTCTGCTTTCCTTCGGCGGGAGTGGTCGCGATGCACGCGCGGCGCCGGGACGCGGGCATGACGGAGCGGATCGGACGGGTGCGCCGGGCGCCCGGAGCGCAGACGGTTGACGGTTCAGGGCCGGGCGCGGACCCGGATCGTCCGACCCACGTCGTCCAGGATCTCGCGCAGCCGATCGTAGTCCGGATGGCGCAGCCGGACCCAGGCATTCGCCATGTAGCCGCCCTCCACGCCCTGCGTCGCGGTGCCGACGGGCGGGAAGTGGGCATCGATGATCGCGTCGCCGTAGCGCTGATGGACGTCCGCGAGTCCCTCGTATCCCGCGATCCGACCGTCCGTGTCCGGCCGCAGCGCGATCATGCCCGCGGCATACCGGCGACTGGCGCGGTCACCGGTCCGTCCCCGGGTGATCGCGAGCGCCCACTCCCGGTACAGGCTCATGTCGTTTGCGGCGCAGTAGAGATCCCACATGCCGACGCCCGGCGGCCGGCAGCCGATCTCGGAGAACTTCAGTCCCTTCGGCCCGAAGAACCACTCCATGTGGACCGCGGATGTCCCGATGCCCAGGCTTCGGATGACATGCCGGCCGAGTTCGCGGACGTCGCGATACGACTCCAGGTCGATCCGGTTGGTCGTGACGATCTGGGGCGAGATCCAGCGGGTCCGCATCGCCTCGAGCACACCGGGGAAGTAGTGCGAGATGAACTCGTGGACGACTTCGCCGTCGATGCACAGCGCGTCGAAGAATCCCTCGTGTCCCTCGATGAACTCCTCGGCGGCGATCGACTGGCCGCGATCGATGCCGTGCCGGCGGATCGCGTCCTCCATCATCGCGTCGTCGTCCACGCGCTCCGCGCCGGAGGCGCCGGCGCCGGCCCTGGGCTTGAGGATGACCGGGTACCCCGCGCGCCGTGCGAACGCGAATGCCTCCTCCCGCGAACCGACCGCCGTCGACTGCGCACACGGGACTCCCGCGCGACGGAGCACCTCCTTCATCGAGGGCTTGTCGCGGCAGAACCAGGCGGTCTCGACCGTCGTGCCGGGAATGCCGGCGGCCTCGCGGACACGGGCGACGGGAAGAATGTGCGCCTCCACCACCGCCTCGAGCCGGTCGATCCAGCCGCGCGACTGGATCCGCCGGACCGCTTCCAGCAGCGATGGTTCATGACAGACCGACGGCACCTGCTCGTAGTGCACGAGTCGCCGCCGGATCTCGTCCGGCATCGCCGCGGCGGACGACTCGCCCACCGCGCTGACGGCCGCGCCGACATCGGCGAGCGCGTGGACGAACTGCCGCTGGTTTGCCGGGAAGGATGGCTCGACGAAGATGACGTGCATGGGCGCCTCGTGACGGGGGCGCGGGCATGCTACCGCGCCGCGTGACACCCGCGACGCCGTACAATCCGCGTCCCCCATGGGCCCGATCGTCCTCCTCGGTCCACAGCGTCTTGATCCCGTCGTGGCCGAGTTCGTTCGCGCCGCGGGCATCACCGGTCGGATTGCGCTTCTGACCGCCGGCTGGGAAGAACGCGAAGCGGAAGACGACGAACTCTCCGCCCATCTCGGCGGACGCACCGTGAATCTCGGCCTCTATCGACGGCAGGAGGAAATCCTGGCCGCGGAGGCCGGGCTGCGCGCGGCGATCCACGCCTATGACGCCGAGCTGGACACCATCCGCCGCCACTACCGCCTGCGCCTGGGATTCGCGCTGGATGCGGCCAGAGCACTGCTCAACCTCGGCGGGGACTCGCCGCACCTGGTGCTCGATCGGGCCGGCGCCATCGAGACCGTCCGGCGGCTGGACGCGGAACTGCTCACCCGCGTCGCATCGCTCCGGGCGGAAGTGGCGAGCCGCCTGCGACTGCCCTCCCACCCGCTGGTCGCCCGCCACAAGGCGGAGATCCGCTCGCTCATCGACGGGTGCGACGCCGTGGCCATCGCGGGCGGGCACGTGGGCGTGCTCTCGCGCGTCCTGCGCATCTTCGACCTCGTCGACATGCTCGGTACCCGACCGCTCTTCGCGTGGTCCGCGGGCGCGATGGTGATCGGCGAACGGATCGTGCTCTTCCACGACCACCCGCCGCAGGGTGCGGGCAACTCGGAGGTGCACGACCACGGCCTCGGGCTCTTCACCGGACTGCTGCCGCTGCCGCATGCCCGGCGCCGGCTCCGGCTGGCGGATCCCAACCGCGTGCGGCTCTTCGCCAGGCGCCACGAGCCCCGCCGCCTGGCCCTCATGAACGAAGGCAGTGCCCTGGTCATCGATCGCGGGCGGATCGCCCGGCACACGAAGGTCCGGACGGTGTCCCTGGACGGCGCGGTCATCGACTGGCCCGGACCCGGGAGTCCCGGCCGATGACGACCACGCTCGACCGGGTGATCGAGGCCGCCCGCGACCGCGCGTCGCTCGAGGATCTCCTGCGCGAGCATCCGTTCCCCGTCACGGAGGGAACCACGGCCACGTTCCTGTTCCACGGCCCGGCGGACGAAGTGCAGCTGAAGCACTGGATCTACGGGCTCGCGTCCCAGCTGCCGTTCAACCGCATCACCGGCACCGACGCGTGGTACCTCCAGATGGAACTGCCGCGGCAGTCCCGCGTGGAGTACAAACTCCTGGTCCGCACGGGCGACCACTGGGCACTTGTCCGCGATCCGCTGAATCCCCAGCTCGCGACCGACCCCTACGGGGCGAACTCGGTGGTGCACGGCGAGGGATATGAACGGCCCGAATGGACGTGGCCGGACAGCGAGGCACGGCCCGGCACGATCGTCGATACGCGCGTCCGTTCCCATGCCCTGGGCGGTGACCGGCACCTGCGGGTCTACCTGCCGCCGCGCATGCGCCCCAGCCGGCGCTACCCGCTGCTCATCATGCACGACGGCGAGGACTACCTGCGGTTCGCAAGCCTGCAGGCGATCCTGGACACGCTGATCTACCGCTTCGAGATCCCGCAGATGATCGTCGCCCTGACGCAGTCGCCGAACCGCCTGAAGGAGTACGCGGCGGACGAGGCGCACGGCCGGTTCCTGCTCAACGAACTCATCCCGGCGCTGGAGTCGAAGTTCCCCGTCGATCCACGGCCCGAGATGCGCGGACTCGGCGGCGCGTCATTCGGCGCGGTGGCGTCCCTGGCCGCGGCGTGGATGCATCCCGGGGCCTTCGGCGGCCTGCTGCTCCAGTCGGGATCCTTCGCGTTCACGGACATCGGGGATCACCATCCGCGCGGTCCGCTCTTCGATCCCGTCGTCCGGTTCATGAACCGCTTCCGCGCGTCCCCCGGCGACCCGGCGCGGCGGATCTTCGTCTCCTGCGGAACCTACGAGTCCCTCATCTACGAGAACCGCTCCCTGGCCCCGCTGCTGCAGTCCACCGCCGCCGACATCCGGTACGTCGAGTCGCGCGACGGGCACAACTGGGAGAACTGGCGGGACCGGCTGCGTGAAGGTCTCGCCTGGCTCTTTCCCGGGCCGTTGTGGATGGTCTACGAGTAGTCGCCTTTCCGGCCGACCACGCGGCGCCGGAGGCCGCGGCGCCCACCGCGACGCGCTGCGCGCGCCTTCGCGGACCCGGTATAGTCCCCGACGTTCCCCCTGCGCGGCCCGTCCCCTTTTCCCCTTCGCTCGCGGAGCATCTCCGTGGCCCAGATCACACGACTCATCGGTCTTTCTCTCGGTGCCGATCTCTGCTGGCCCATCTGCTACGAGGAGATCCTCGCGCGGCTGAACCTGCGCATCCCGACGGGATCCGACACCGTCCGACTGGAAACCGAGCGCGTCACCATCGAGCCGTTCGACCTTGAACAGCCGTGCCGCTACGCGGTGGTCCTCGACCGTGTCACGCACTGGTATCACACGAGCCGGGAGTGGATCAAGAAGGCGATCCTTCTCAACGATCTCTACGTCCTGAACAACCCATGGGCCATCCAGTCCATGGAGAAGCAGACGACCTACGCCGCGATGATGCGCCTGGGCATGCCGATCCCGAAGACGTGGATGGTGCCGCCGAAGGAGTACGAACCGTCGACCGATCTTCAGCCGACGCTGGACCGTTATGCGCGGATCTTCGACCTGCGCAAGGTGGGCGAGGCGATCGGCTATCCGCTCTTCATGAAGCCGTACGACGGCGGGGCCTGGGTCGGCGTGAGCCGGATCGAGAACGGCGACCAGCTCGTCGCGGCCTACGAGGCCAGCGGCAAGCGCCTGATGCACCTGCAGAAAGCCGTCGACGGCTGGGATCTCTTCGTCCGCGCCCTGGGCGTCGGTCCCCAGGTCCGGCTCATGCGCTACAACCCCGACGCACCGCTGCACGCCCGGTACGAGGTCGCCTTCGACTTCCTCACCGCCGAGGAAGCACACCTGCTCGGGGAGACCGTCCTGACGATCAACGCGTTCTTCGGCTGGGACTTCAATTCCTGCGAGGCGCTGCGGTCCGAGGGCACGTTCCATCCGATCGACTTCGCCAACGCCTGCCCGGACTCCCAGGTCACCAGCCTGCACTTCCACTTCCCGTGGCTCGTGAAGGCGGTCCTGCGCTGGTCGATCTTCTGCGCGGTCACGCGGCGCCCGATGCGCATGACTCTCAACTGGAAGCCGTTCCTCGACATCGCCGGCGAGGACATCCCGTACCGCGAGCGGCTGCGGAAGTACGCCGCGGTGGCGCGGGCCCACTTCGAGACGGACCGCTTCGAGGAGTTCTGCACGAAGCACCTCGGTCACCTGGATGAAGTCGCGCTGGAGTTCTTCGGCACCGACCAGGCGCGTGACGCGGTCCGGCTCAAGGTGCAGGCGCTCTTCCCGGCGCACGAGGTCGACTCGTTCACCGACCACTTCTGGGGCCTGATCCAGTTCTGGCGCTCGACCGAGGCGGATCGCCTCGGCCGCTCCGGCACCCCGAAGACGCTGCAGGAGACCACGTGAAACTATCCGTCGACTGGCATTCGCCTCGACTGAGGCAGACGGTGCAGGTGCGCCGCTGGGGCCACTTCGGCCGCCCGGTCCTCGTGTTTCCGACCGCCGGCGGCGACGCCGAGGAGATCGAGCGGTTCCTGATGCTGCGCGTCCTGGACCCGCTCATCCAGGAAGGCCGCATCAAGGTGTATTCCTGCGACTCCGTGGCCGGCGCGGCGTGGGTGAAGGGTGACACGAATCCGCGGCACGCGGCGTGGGTGCAGAACCAGTTCGACGGTTTCATCTACCACGAACTGGTCCCCGCGATCCGGGCGGACTGCGGCCATGCCGACGTGGACATCATCGCCGCCGGCGCGTCGATCGGTGCCTACAACGCGGTCGCCTCGGTCTGCCGGCACCCGGACGTCTTCAGTCATGGACTCGGGCTCAGCGGCACGTACGACCTGACGCGCTGGATCAAGGGTGAGTGGAGCGCGGACTTCTACTTCTGCTCACCGCTGCACTACCTTCCCGGGCTCAACGACTCGGCGCAGCTCCGCCGGCTTCGCGAACGCTTCATCATCCTCGCCACCGGCGAAGGACGCTGGGAGTCGCCGAAGGAATCGTGGGACATGGCCCGCGTGCTCGGAGATAAGGGCGTTCCGAACCGCGTCGACCTGTGGGGGAAGGACCGCGACCACGACTGGACGACCTGGCGGGAGATGCTGCCGAAGTACCTCGGGGACCTGACCGCGGGCGACCCGCGGCCGTGACGCCCTTCCCTGGCCCCCGGGCCTTGACGCCCTGCCTTGACCCCCGGGCCTTGACCCCCGGGGCCTTGACCCCCGGGGCGTGACGTGCCCGGCGCCCGGACATGCCCGCAGGCACGCCGGCAGGCGCGGCCGATCCGCGCGACCACGACTACTCGGGTCGCGCGATGCCGCCGGCCTCCGCCGACACCCCGGGCGCGCCGAGGTAGCGCGCCAGGTACTCGACGCGGAGCTGCTCCGCGTGGGCGGGCAGGCCGTGACCCGACTCGGGGTAGAGCATCAGGTCGAACCGCAGATTCTTCTGGTGCAGCACGTGCACCAGTTCGAGCGTCTGGTTGAGATGCACGTTGTCATCGGCCGTGCCGTGCAGCAGCAGGAGCGGATCGGCCAGTCGATGCGCCTGGACGACGGCGGACCCCTCGCTGTATCCCTCGGGGTTGTCGTCCGGAAGTCCCATGTACCGCTCCGTGTAGATGGTGTCGTACTGGCGCCAGTCGGTGACGGGCGATGCCGCCACGCCCGCCGCGAAGAGTCCCGGATGCCGGAGCAGCAGCATGATCGCCATGTACCCGCCGTACGAATGGCCGGCCACGCCGACCCGGGCCGGGTCGAGCCGCGGCTCCATCGCGAGCAGCGCGCGCATCGCCGCGGCCTGGTCGTCCACGTCCACCGCGCCCAGCCGACCGTACCCCGCCGTCAGAAAGTCCCGGCCACGTCCGGTGGTGCCGCGGTTGTCGATCTGCACGACCGCCCATCCCAGTGCCCCGTAGGCGTGGCCGGCGCGGTACCGGCCGGTGAGCGCCCGGGAATCCGGTCCGCCGTACACCTGCAGCATCACGGGGATCGGCGCCGCGCCGTCATCCCCGCGCGACGGCGGGTAGAGCACCGCGTCCAGCATCGTCGTGCCGTCCGCCGCGGGCACGCGGAAGCGCCGGGGCGACGGTCGCACGGGGCGCTCGGCGCCGGCATCGTGATCCTCAGGCGGCGACAGCTGCGCGATCCGCGTGCCGTCCGCCGCGCACAGCGTGACGACCGGCGGGTGCTCGGGCGACTGCGCGGTCACGACGAGGAACCGGCCGTCGGGCGAGAACGTGATGTCGTGTCGCCGCGGCGCCTCGGTCCACCGGTCGGGCCGGCGGTGCGGCGCGCCGGCGTCCCCTGTGTCACGACCGGGCAGCGGTGCCCGCCAGATGTGGCGCACCAGCGGATCCTCGGGATCCCACGCGGAGAACCAGAGCAGACCGGCGTCGGTGTCGATCCGCTCGACCGCGTCGATGTCCGCACCGGGCACCTCGTAGATCGCATGACAGCCGCCGTCCAGGTCGCGCAGTTCGATCCGCCGGAAGCCCGTTTCGTCACTGCCGAACAGGAATCGCCGGCCGTCGTCCAGGAATCGCAGCAGCGGCCGGTTCTCCTGCCAGCCGGCCGGCTGTGACGCGGTGACGACGATCGACGCCGTCTGCGCCAGCGGATCCCACGAAACGACCTCCAGGTTCCGCTGCAGTCGCGTCGTCCTGGAGAAGAGCAGTCGCGGCGGCGCGTCGCCCTCGCCCGGCGACGGCGCCCACTGCACCCGGTAGATGTACCACTCCGGCTCCGCGGGATCGGCCAGGGCATGGACGTCGACCACGTGGGTCTCGCCGGTCTCCATCGAGAGCACGTGCAGTCCGACCGTCGGGTTCCGATCACCGGACTTGGGATACCGCTCCTCCTCGAACATGATGAAGCGCCCGGTCCAGCCGCGCGGGAGGCGATAGGGCGTCACGTGGCGCTCGTCGAACCGGTAGAACGCAAGAAACCGCGCGTCGGGCGACCACCACATGGCGTCGACCTGGTTGAGTTCCTCGCCGTACACCCAGCTCGCGCGGCCGTAGGCGATGCCGCCGCCGCCGTCGGTCGTCCGGAAGAATTCCTCGTTGCCGTCCACGCGCTGCACGATGACGTTGTCATCGCGGCAGGTCGCCAGGAACGTGCCGCACGGGGACGGCTCGCTCGCGCGCTGCCGCCCGCGCGCGGGACGACGGCCCGACGGCGCCGCGCGCGGCGGCCCGGGCGGAACCAGCGCGTCATCGGCCGCGACCGGGCGGGCGCCAGCGACCAGGTCGACCATCTGCCAGGCGCCGCCGCGCTGGAAGAAAAGCCGGCCGCCGACGTCGTCCCAGCGCATCTGTCCGAGCGCGAACCTGCGTTCGAGGCTCATGATCCGCGACCGCTCGCCGGCGACGAGGTCATGCAGCGCCTGCCGGGGCTGCGCGGCGCTGGCCCGCGGCCGCGGCGCGGCGGTGGCGCCGGCAGGCCCGGTGCCGCCGTCCGACGCAACGGCGCCACCCAGGAGGGCGAGCGCGATCCCGGCGGCCAGCACGGTGTTCGCGCGCATCACGCCACCTCCGCCATGCGCCGGAACTCGGTGAGGCGAGTCTCGAACTCCGCCGGCCGCACCTGGCGCAGGCGCTCCAGCGAGAACGACTCGATCGTGAAACTGGCGGTGACCGTACCGCGCACCAGGCCCTCGCGGATCGCGGCCAGGTCGGTCCGGCCGACGCGCGCCAGGTGGCCCATGAGGCCGCCGGCGAAGGAGTCTCCGGCGCCGGTCGGATCGATCACCCGCTCGGCCTCCATCGGGAACGCCGGCAGCGCCGCCACGCCGTCGGCGTGAATCAGCAGGCAGCCGTGCTCCCCCTTCTTGATGATCGCGAATCGAGGTCCCATGCCCAGGATCGCCCGCCCCGCGCTGACGGCGTTGCGACACTCGGTGAGCTGCGTCGCCTCGCTGTCGTTGAGCACGACGCCGTCCACCCGCCGCAGCAGCCCCAGGAGTTCTCCGTGCGCGATGTTGATCCAGAGATCCATCGTGTCCACGATCGCGATCGCGCGGTCAGGAAAGTGATCGAGCAGCCGCGCCTGTTCCGTCGGATGGCTGTTGGCGAGGAAGACGAACCGGCTGTCCCGGTACGCATCCGGGACCCGCGGGCCGGGCTCGCCGAGGACGCCGAGTTCGGTGAAGAGCGTCTCGCGCGCGTTCATGTCCGGCAGGTAGCGCCCGCCCCACGCGAACGTCCGGCTCGCCGGCCGATGCTCCAGGCCGAGGGTGCAGAGCCCCGGGACCGAGGTCAGCAGTGCGCGATGCGCCTCCGGCCAGTCGCCGCCCACCGCGGCGACGATGCGGACCGGTGCCTGGATGGCCGCCGCGGTCGCGAAGTAGGCGCACGACCCGCCGGGAACCTCGACCGCGCTGCCGGTCGGTGCGTGGATCGTGTCGATGCCGATGCTTCCGGTGACGATCAGGCTCATGCGCGGGCCAGGGCTCGGAGAACGGTATGAAGGATGCCGCCGTTGCGGTAGTACTCGACCTCGACGGGCGTATCCACGCGGGCCGTGACGTGGAACGTCCGCGTCGTGCCGTCGGCACGCGTCGCGGTCACTTCGAGGCGCGCCCGCGGTACCAGGTCGACGGGGATCGCAAGGTCGATCGTCTCCGTGCCGTCCAGGCCCAGCGCCGCGGCGGACTCGCCGGGTTCGAACGTGCAGGGAAGCACGCCCATCCCGACGAGGTTGCTGCGGTGGATACGCTCGAACGACTCCGCGATCACGGCGCGGACGCCGAGCAGGAACGTGCCCTTCGCCGCCCAGTCGCGCGACGAGCCCATGCCGTAGTCGCGGCCGGCGAGCACGACCAGCGGGATGCCCTCGCGCCGGTAGTTGACGCTGGCCTCGAAGATCGTCGTGACCGGACCGCCGGCGTGCGTGAAGTCACGGGTGAACCCGCCCTCGGTCCCGGGGGCCAGCAGGTTCCGCACGCGGACGTTGGCGAACGTCCCGCGCGTCATGATGCGGTCGTTCCCGCGCCGGGACCCGTACGAGTTGAACATCGACTTCGGCACGCCGCGTTCGAGCAGGTACCGGCCGGCCGGCGTCTTCTCGCCGATCGAGCCCGCGGGCGAGATGTGATCCGTCGTGACGGAGTCGCCGAGCAGGCAGAGGACGCGCGCCCCGTGGATCGGCCGGATCGGCGGCGGCGTCGGCGCCAGGTGCTCGAAGAACGGCGGATTCTGGATGTACGTGCTCTCCTCGTCCCATGCGTACAGCGCGCCGCCGACGGTCGGAATCTCCTGCCACTCCGAGGAACCGTCGAACACGTGGGCGTACTGCTCCACGAACTGCCGTCGCTCCAGCGACGACGCGATGAGCGCATCGATTTCCGCCTGGCTGGGCCAGATGTCCCGCAGGTAGACGGGATGACCATCCCGCGCGGTTCCGAGCGGTTCGTTCAGAAGGTCGATGTCCACCGTGCCCGCGATCGCGTACGCGACGACCAGCGGCGGCGAGGCGAGAAAGTTCGCGCGGACATCGGGGCTGATGCGCCCCTCGAAGTTCCGGTTGCCGGAGAGCACCGACGCGACGACCAGGTCGTTCTCCTGGATGCCGCGGCTGATCGGGTCCGGCAGCGGGCCGGAGTTCCCGATGCAGGTGGTGCAGCCGTATCCGACCAGGTGGAAGCCCAGCGCCTCCAGGTCCTGCATCAGTCCCGCGCGGGTCAGGTACTCCGTGACGACGGTCGAGCCCGGCGCCAGCGACGTCTTGACCCACGGCCTGCGCGTCAGTCCGAGCGCGTGGGCATTCCGCGCGACGAGTCCCGCGCCGACCATGACGCTCGGATTCGACGTGTTCGTGCAGGAGGTGATGGCGGCGATGACGACCGCGCCGTCCGTGAGTTCGAAGGACGTGCCGTCCAGTTCAACGGCGGCCGCCGGGCGGGCGGGCATCGTCGCGGTCGCCGTCCCGCCGCCGCCGCCGCCCGGGGTCGCGGCGGCGCGCTGCGGGACCCGCCGGACGAATCCGGTGGCGAGTTCCTGCCGCCACGCCTGCTTCATGCCGGTGAGCGGAATGCGGTCCTGCGGGCGCTTCGGGCCGGCGAGCGCGGGCTCGATCGTGCCCATGTCCAGCTCGAGGACGTCCGTGTACCGCGTCTTCCGCGCGGGATCGTGCCACAGTCCCTGCGCGCGGGCATACGTCTCGACCGCGCCGACGAGGCGTTCATCACGCCCGGTCAGGCGCAGATACTCCAGCGTGCGCTCGTCCACCGGGAAGAAGCCGACCGTCGCGCCGTACTCCGGCGCCATGTTCGCGATGGTGGCACGGTTGGCCACCGGCATGTCGTGCAGCCCGGGACCGAAGAACTCGACGAACTTGTCCACGACGCCCTTCTCCCGCAGGATCTCCGTCACGCGGAGCACCAGGTCCGTCGCGGTGGCGCCCTCGGGCAGCCGGCCGGTCAGCCGGAATCCGATGACCTGCGGCAGCAGCATGGAGATCGGCTGGCCGAGCATGACGGCCTCGGCCTCGATGCCGCCGACGCCCCAGCCGACCACACCGAGGCCGTTGATCATCGTCGTGTGCGAGTCGGTGCCGACCAGCGAGTCGGGGAACAGCCACTGCACGCCCGCGACCTCCCGTTCCCACACCACCCGCGCCAGGTACTCGAGGTTGACCTGGTGAACGATGCCGGTCGCGGGAGGCACGACGCGGAAGTTGTCGAACGCGGACTGGCCCCACTTGAGGAACCGGTACCGTTCCTGGTTCCGCTCGAACTCCTTCCGGCTGTTGATGGTCAGCGCCATGCCGTTGGCGAACGCATCGACCTGCACGGAGTGATCGATCACCAGGTCGCACGGGACCAGCGGATTCACCCGCGCGGCCATGGCGGGGTCGCCCGTCATCCGGACCATCGCGTCGCGCATGGCGGCCAGGTCGACCATCGCGGGCACCCCGGTGAAGTCCTGCAGGACGACGCGTCCCGGAATGAACGGAATCTCGACCTCGCTCCCCGGCCTCGGGGACCAGTTCGCCACCGCGCGGACGTCCGCTTCCGTGACGCGGTGCCCGTCGAGATTCCGCAGGCAGGACTCCAGCAGGACCTTGATCGAAACGGGGAGTGTGTCGATGTCCGCGACGTCGCGCAGCGCATCGAGACGGGCGATCGTCCGGGTGCCCAGGGGCGTCACGATGTCCTGCGCGGCGGCCGCAAAGGTGGAGCGTGCATGCATGGCGGCGGATTGTACGGCAAGCCCGTCGGCCCATGATCCGCCATCGCCGGCGGCGGTACGCGGCTACGCTTGCGACCCGTCGGCGCCGCCGGCTCGACCCGCCGGGTCCCCCGCGCGCCGATGGGCGCCGGAACACGACGACGCCTGCGGCCCACGGCGGGCCGTGCACCGCACCGACCGGACCGACCGGCCGGGCGCCGGACGATCGACGCGATGGATACGCCGACACACATGCTGCTGGGAGCTGCGTCCGCGCTGGTGATCGCACCGCGCGAAGGCGTGCGCGCCGCGGGGATCGGGGCGCTCGCCGCCCTGATTCCTGACCTGGATGTCCTGCTCGCACCGATCGGCGATCCGGCGCTTCCGTTCGCGCTTCACCGGCACTTCTCCCATGCGCTCGCCATGGTGCCGGTCATCGCCGCCCTCGCGTGCCTCCCCTTCCTGACCGCGGTGTCGGTGCGCCGGGCGCCCGCGCCCCTGCTGGTCGCCGCCGCCGTCGCCGCGCTGAGCCACGGCCTGCTCGACGCGGCCACGAGCTACGGAACCCATCTCCTGTGGCCGTTCACTGAGGCGCGGACGGCGTGGGACGTGCTGCCGATCATCCATCCCGCGGTCACGGGCGGCCTCCTCCTCGCCGTGACGGCGGCCCTGCTGAAGTCGCCGCTCCGGCGCAGGATCGCGCTGGCGGGCGTGGGTGTCGTCCTGCTCGCCGCGGGGATCGGCGCCGTGCAGCGGACGCGCGCCATCGAAGCGCAGGATCGCCTGGCCGACGCGCGCGATCACACGATCGTGCATCGGCGCGTCGTTCCCATGCCCGGCACGCTGCGCCTGTTCCGCGGCGTCTACCTGGACGACGCCGGCACGCTTCACGGCGACGGGATCTTCACCCCGTTCACCTCCGCGGTTCTCTACCGCGCCGGCGGCTCGGCGCCATCCGGCGATCCGCGCAACAGCATCGCCGGAGGCGCCGCGCCGACGGATGCGGCGTCCGGCCGCCGGGCACGGGTGTACGCGACGTTCGCCGACGGACTGATGCACGTGACGCCCGGCGACCATCCGGCCGAGTGGATCTACTGGGATGCACGACTGTCGCTCGACGCCGCCGGGTTCGAGCCGCTCTGGGGCCTCGCGGTGCGACCGGCCGGCGACGCAGAGGGTCGGGACCCGCTCCGCTGGGCGCGCGGACCGGGGCGTGACCGGGAGCACATCGCGGCGCTGTGGCAGGAGATCCACGGGCGCGATCCCCGGTACGGTCCGCTGCCGGATCGGCGCTGAACGCGCGGCCGGTGCGTCCGCGGAATGGCGATAGGTGGATTCGAACCACCGACCTAGGGTTTATGAATCCCTCGCTCTAACCAACTGAGCTATATCGCCGAGGGGTGCAGAGTGTAAGCAGTGTCCGCGCCCGGTCAAGGCGGGGCGGCGTCCGGCCCGGCGGTCCGATTCCCGCGCGCCCGCGCCGCGCCCCGTCCGTCACGACCCGAACGTCAGGACCCGTGTCAGGAGAGGATCGGAAGCGGGCTCCGGCGCTCCGCCTCCTCGACCGGCTGCGCGATCAGGTCATACCCGTCGCTCGAGACGATCCGGCAGCGGACGAGTTCTCCCGGCGCCCGATGCCCGCGGCTGACCACCCAGGTCGCCGAGTCGATCTGCGGCGCCTGGAAGCAGGCCCGGCCCGGGAAGAGCCGTCCCTCCGCCTCCACGCCGGCGGTGCGCCGCAGTTCGATCCCGCCCGGGGCCGCGGCCGCCCCGGATGGGCCGTGGCGCGGCGCCCCGTCACCGGGCGCCGGCGCGCCCTCGATCAGCACGTCGAAGATCGCGCCGCACTCCGCCTGGTACGCCATGTTCTCGAACGCGATCTCCTGCTGCGCAAGCATGATCTCCTGCTCGCGCGCCCGCTTCACGTCCTCCGGCACATGCAGCCCCGGATCCAGGTCCATCGTGCCGGCGGGCGTCCCCTCCTCGCGGCTGTAGCGGAAGACGCCGAGCATGTCGAACTGGAACGCGCGGATGAACTCCAGCAGCGTCCCGTGGTCCTCGTCAGTCTCGCCGGGGAACCCCGTGATGAACGTGGTGCGGATGGCGAGCCCCGGGATCCGCTCCCGAAGCCGCTCCAGCAGCGCGACCTGCTCATCGGCGGACACGTTGCGGCGCATGAGCGACAGCATCCGATCCGACATGTGCTGGAGCGGCATGTCGATGTACTTGACGACGTTCGGCAGGTCCGCGATCGCGTCGATCATCGCATCGGTGAAGTACGACGGGTAGGCATACATCAGCCGGACCCAGCCGCCGCCGTACTCCCGCGCCACACCGTCCACCGCGCGCAGCATGCCGACCAGCCCCTGGGTGGATGGCTCGTCATACCCGATGTCGAAGCCGTACGACGTGGTGTCCTGGCCGATCAGGTTGAGTTCGAACGCGCCGTCCGCCATGAGCGCCCTCGCCTCCGCGCGGATCGCCTCCAGCGGCTTCGACCGCATCTTCCCGCGGATCGACGGAATCGTGCAGAACGCGCAGCGCTGGTTGCAGCCCTCGCTCACGCGCAGGTACGCCCAGTGCCGAGGCGTCAGTCGGAAGCGGTTGCCGTCGTCCTCGAAGTAGCCCAGCCCCTGGCCGTCGCGACCGTGCACCGTCAGGCCCGTCGTCACGAGTCCCCGATCGCGCGCGGCGGTCAGCGCGTTGGCGCTGATCCAGTACCGCGGCCGATCCTCCGGGGCGCCGGGATCGGAACGCGCCGCGGCGCCCATGACCGCGTCCAGCACGTGGTCACGGTCGAAGACGCCGATCATCGCATCGATGCCGGGCGCCCACTCCAGCAGTTTCGCGCGGTGGCGCTGCACCAGGCAGCCGGCGACGACGACGCGGGCGACTTCGCCCCGCGCCTTGCGGGCCACGGCCTCGTGGATCGTCTCCAGCGACTCATCCCTGGACGCCTCGAGAAAGCCGCAGGTATTGATGACGATCGCCTCCGCGGCGGCGTCGGAGGAGACGAGTTCGCACCCCGCCGCGCGAAGCGTGCCCAGCATCTTCTCGGAATCGACGAGGTTCTTCGGACAGCCGAGGCTGATGAAGGCAACGCGCGGTCGGACAGGCGTGGGGTCGGTCATCGGAAGCGGGCATTGTACGGGGCCCGGCCACCCGGCCCGCGTCACAGGCAGGCGCACCGCCCGCGCGCGCGTGATCTGGCTATCCTCCCGGCCCGCATGGCCGAGTCCGCCGGTTCCCTCTTTCGTCGTCTCGGCCCCGCCGGGCTGCTCGGACTGGCATGGACCAGTTGCCCGGCCATCGGGGGCATCCTGCTGCTCGCGAACATCGGCCTGCTCTCCGACTGGCTCACCGCGCACCTGGTCATCGGCTGGCTGCTCTACGTCATCATCTTCATCGTGACGGCGGGCATCGGTGCCCTGCCGACGTACTCCCAGTCCGTGCTCGCCGGGTGGGTCTTCGGATTCGCGGCCGGTCTCCCGGCGGCGCTGCTGGGATTCGTGGGTGCCTCGATGCTCGGGTACGCCATCGCGCGGGGCGTGTCGCAGGACCGGATCGAGCGGATCATCGAGGAGCGGCCGCGCGCCCGTGCGGCGCGCGCGGCGCTCCTGGGACGGGGATTCCGGCGCTCGACGTTCATCGTCACGCTGCTGCGCCTCCCGCCGAACTCGCCCTTCGCCCTGACGAACCTGGTCCTGGCCGGCAGCGGGACGGATCGCCGCGCCTACATCCTCGGCACGGCGTTCGGCATGCTCCCGCGCACCGCCATCGTCATCGGCGCGTCGGCCGCGGCGGCCGCGTCCGGGGCGCGCGACATCCAGTCCTTCGTCCGCGAGGGACCGGGAACGCTCGTGCTGGTCACCGGCCTCGTCGTCACGATCACGGTGCTGGCGGCCATCGGCGTCATCGCGAACCGCGCGATCGAACGGGTCATCCGCGGCAACGCGCCCCCGGAGCGTCCGGCCGCGCCGTGACGCGGTGCGGTGTCCGTCGCGCGCGCCGGCGTGCGGCGTTCACCGGGCGCCCGGAGCCGGGCGCCGGACCACGGCGCCCTCCGGCGCCGCATCCTGCGGCGCTTCCTGCAGGAATGACTTCGCAATGCCCAGGCCCATGCCGCCTCCGGCGAAGGCGCCGACGAAGACGTCCGCCGGCATGACCCGGCCGAGCGGCGGGAGGGTGCCGGCCAGGGCGAGGTCGGCCAGCGGGCGCTCACCGATCAGCACACCGCAGATCGCGTAGGCGAGCCCGCCGAAGAGCGGTGGCAGTGCGAGGACCAGCACCGGCTGCACGTGCGGCGAGATCAGCCGTCCCACCGTGCCCGCGGCGATGCCGCCACCGACGCAGGCCAGCAGGGCCTGCCCGCGATCGGCGCTGCGTGCCAGGAGCCAGATCGCGGCCAGCGACGCCACCGCCGCGACGCCGCCGCGGAGCGCCTCCGGGCTGACCAGCGGATGCGGGGTGCGCCCGCGCGGATCGGCCGCGACGTCCGGCAGTGGTCCGCCGAAGCGGAAGAGCGCCACCGCGGCCGCGATCGCCAGGAGCAGCCAGAGCACCATCTCGCCCGCCAGCACGCCGTACGAAGCGTTCCCGATCAGCGCGAAGGCATCGGCACCGCCGCTTCGCCACGCGAAACCATACATGCATCCGCCCAGTGCGAACGCGCCGGTCGCGGTGTTGGAGGTGCGCGCCACCAGGCAGGCGAGCGCGACCGAGAACGCCACCGCCACCAGCACGACCACCAGGGCCAGCGGGATCGACCCGCTCATCAGGAGTGACGGCGCGGCATCGCCGCGCGGCGACACGAGCACCCCGGCGAGGCGACCGGTGACGGTCAGTCCGAGACCGACCGCGAAGATCAGGATGAGGCTGCGGGCAAGTTCTCTGAGCATGGGGAACCCGTTCCGCGCGGATCGGGAAGGCGCGGTGTCCGACCGGCGGGCCCGGTACCTTACTCGACCCATGCCCGCTTCCGCCGCCGCCTGCCCGATGCCGACGCTTTCGATCGACGGATCGACGATCACCCTCGTGGATCTTGAATCGGTGGCGCGCACCGGCCGGCCGGTCCGGCTTGCCGACGTGTCGATCGAGCGGATGCGCGCCGCCCGCGTGGTCGTGGAGCGATTCGCCGCGAGCCCGGAGGCGATCTACGGCGTCAACACGGGCTTCGGCGTCTTTGCGCGGGAACGGATCGGCCTCGAAGGACTGCGGGATGTCCAGCGGAACCTGGTCCGATCGCACGCATCCGGCGTCATGGAACCGCTGCCGGCAGACATCGTCCGCGCCACCATGCTGCTGCTCACCGCGTCGCTTGCCCGCGGGCACTCCGGCGCGCGGCCGATCGTCGCCGAACGGCTGCTGGACCTGCTGAACGCGGGCATCACCCCCGTCGTGCCGTCGCGCGGCTCGGTCGGCGCGTCGGGCGATCTCGCCCCGCTCGCCCACATCGCGCTCGTGCTGCTCGGCGAAGGCACCGCCCTCGTCCGCGACCGCGCCGTCCCGGCCGCGGACGCGCTGCGGGACGCCGGCCTGGCACCGGTGACGCTCGAGGCGAAGGAGGGCCTCTCGCTGATCAACGGCACGCACCTCATGGCCGCGATCGGCGGCCTGCTGCATGCGGACCTGCGACGCCTGGTCGACGCGTCGATCGCCGCGGCGGCGCTGGCGATCGATGCCTGCCGGGCCAGCGCGCAGCCGCTGGACGAACGACTGCACCGGGCGCGCGGCCAGCAGGGCCAGGCCGAGGTCGCCCGCCGGCTCCGCGCGGATCTTGACGGGTCGGGCATCGGGCCGGCCCACCGCGAGGGAGACCCGCGCGTGCAGGATCCCTACTGCCTGCGCGCCGCGCCGCAGGTGATGGGCGCGGCGTGCGACCTGATCGCATGGTCGCACGCCATGACCGCGCGGGAACTCGGGGCGGTCACGGACAACCCGCTCGTGTTCAGCGCGCCGGGGGCCGGTTCCGACGACGCGGCCGGCGCCCCGACCGCGGCGGACGCCATCGTGAGCGGAGGCAACTTCCACGGCATGCCGATCGCGATGGCGCTCGATGTGATCCCGATGGCGCTCGCCGCGCTCGCGGGCATCGCCGAGCGGCGCGTCTACTGGGTGCTCGCCGGCCATGACCCGGTGAATCCCGTGCACCCGTCGCTCAGCCCGCACCCAGGCATGGAGAGCGGGTACATGATCGCGCAGTACGCCGCGGCCGCGTGCTGCAATGAGATCCAGACGTGCTGCGTCGCCGCGACCGCCGCGAACATCCCGACCTCCGCCGGTGTGGAGGACTTCAACTCCTTCGGCCCGGCCGCGGGCTTCAAGGCGATGCGGGCACTCGAACTGGCCACGCAGGTCATCGCCATCGAACTGCTCGTCATGGCCGAGGCGCTGGAGTATCAGCGCCCGCTGCGGAGCGGCGCGGGCGTCGAACGCACGTACGAACGGGTCCGGTCCCTGGTGACCAGGCTCGACGCCGACCGCCCCCCGGCTCCGGACATCGCGCGGCTCGCCGCGGCCATCCGGGCGGGTCACTTCGGCGCGCCCGGGTGAGGCGGGCCCCGCGGGCGGCCGATCCGACCCGCCGCCTGTACCATCCGCGGCGCCGGGGAAGGCACCGGGCACCACCGGCAGGAGCAGACGCAGCGGCATGGAAGGAAGCACGAAGAGCCCCACCCCGGTGCGACCTGCCGAGGCCTCGCGCGCCGGGGCACCGGTCACGGCCGCGCCGGCGGGGACGGCAGGCCCGCGCGTGGTCCGCGCCCCGCGCGGCGCGCAGCGGACGTGCCGGACCTGGGCGGCGGAAGCCGCCATGCGGATGCTCATGAACAACCTGGATCCGGAGGTGGCCGAGCGACCGGATGAACTGGTGGTCTACGGCGGGCGCGGCCAGGCCGCGCGCTCCTGGCCTGCGTTCGACACCATCATCCGGGAACTCAAGGCGCTCGGCGAGGAGGACACGCTTCTCGTCCAGTCCGGCAAGCCGGTCGGCGTCGTCCGCACGCACGCCGATGCACCGCGCGTGATCATCGCCAACTCGAACCTGGTGCCGCACTGGGCCACGCAGGCCCACTTCGATGACCTGGCCGCGCGCGGCCTGATCATGTTCGGCCAGATGACCGCGGGCTCCTGGATCTACATCGGCACCCAGGGCATCCTGCAGGGCACCTACGAGACCTTCGCCGAGTGCGGCCGCCGGCACTTCGGCGGCGACCTCTCCGGCCGACTGGTCGCCACCGGCGGGTGCGGCGGCATGGGCGGCGCCCAGCCGCTGGCCGTGACCCTGGCCGGCGGCGTCTGCCTGATCGCAGAGATGTGCCGGGAGCGCCTGGAAAAGCGCGTCCATGACCGCTACCTCGACGGGATCGAGACGGATCTCGATCGGGCGATCGATCGCGCCGTGGAACTCGCGCGCGGCCGCCGCGCGGTCTCCGTCGGCTGGCTCGGCAATGTCGTGGACCTGCTGGAGCGCCTCCTCGCCCGCGGCATCACGCCCGATGTCCTGACGGACCAGACGTCGGCGCACGATCCGCTGCGCGGCTACTACCCGCAGGGCCTCTCCCGCGCGGACGCGGACGCGCTGCGCGACCGCGATCCCGCGTCCTACCAGCAGCGCTCCATCGCGACGATGGCCCGGCACGTGGCGCTCATGGTGCAGCTGATGGAGCGCGGCGCGCAGACGTTCGACTACGGCAACAACATCAGGCAGCGGGCGCTCGACGGCGGCTTCGAGCGCGCCTTTGCCTTCCCGGGGTTCGTCCCGGCGTACATCCGCCCGCAGTTCTGCCGGGGGCGCGGCCCCTTCCGGTGGGTCGCCCTCTCCGGTGACCCTCGGGACATCCGGACCACCGACGACGCGATTCTCGAACTGTTCCCGCAGGACGCGGGCCTGCGCACCTGGATCACGAACGCGCAGCAGCGCGTGGCGTTCCAGGGACTGCCCGCGCGGATCTGCTGGCTCGGCTACGGCGAACGTCACCGCGCGGGCATCCGCTTCAATGAACTCGTGCGCGACGGGCGGGTCTCCGCGCCGATCGTCATCGGACGCGATCACCTGGACTGCGGGTCGGTCGCATCGCCGTGGCGCGAGACCGAGGCGATGCCCGACGGCAGCGACGCCATCAGCGACTGGACGCTCCTCAACTTCGCCGTCAACGCGGTGAGCGGCGCCTCCTGGGTCAGTTTCCACCATGGCGGCGGCGTGGGCATCGGGTTCTCCCAGCATGCAGGCCAGGTCGTCGTGTGCGACGGCACTCCCGAGGCGGCGCGGCGCATCGAGCGCGTGCTCACGAACGATCCGCTGCTCGGCGTGCTTCGACACGTGGACGCCGGATGCGAGGATGCCGTCCGGTTCGCCCGGGCTTCGGGCGTTCACATCCCCATGCCCGCCCCCGACAGCGCCGCCCGCCCCGCGCGGCCGGGAGGAGCCTGAGCAGCGTGCCGCACAGGAAGGGCGCCCGGAGCGGATCGATCGTGGTGCACGGCGGGCGGCTGCTGACGCTGCGCGGTCCCGGCGGACCGCGGCGCGGCGCGCAGCTCCGTGACCTCGGCATCATCGACCGGGGATGGCTGCTGATCGAGCACGGCCGGATCTCGCGCGTCGAGTCCGGCGACGCGCCGGCCGAGATCATCGAGCACCCGGCGATCGACGTCGTCGACGCCGCGGGCTGTGTCGTCATGCCGACCTTCGTCGACTGCCACACGCACGCCTGCTGGGCAGGCGACCGGCTGGGCGAGTTCGAGCAGCGCTGTCACGGCGCCTCCTACCTGGAGATCCTGCGCGGAGGCGGCGGCATCCTCTCGACCGTCCGCGCCGTCCGCGCCGCCACCGACGACGAACTCGCCTTCGGTCTCCTGCGCCGGATCGCCGCGATGATGACGCTCGGCACGGGCACGATCGAGGTCAAGAGCGGATACGGGCTGGACCAGGACACCGAACTGCGCATGCTGCGCATCATTCACAGCGTCTCGCAGGTGGCGCCCGCGATCGTGATGGGGACGTTCCTCGGCGCGCACGCGATCGATCCGGAGGATCCCGCCTTCATCGAGCGGACGATCGCGGAGACGCTTCCCGCCGTCGCGCAGGAGTTTCCCGGGATCACCTGTGACGCCTACTGCGAGACCGGTGCGTGGTCGGTGGAGGACTGCACGCGACTCTTCGAGGCGGCGCGCGACCTGGGATGTCCGCTGCGGGTCCACGCGGACCAGTTCAATGCGCTGGGCATGACCCGCGTGGCCGTCGAGATGGGCGCGGTCAGCGTGGATCACCTGGAGGCGACCCCTCCCGAGCAGCTGCGGCAGCTCGCCGAGTCGTCCACGTTCGGCGTCATGCTCCCGGTGTGCGGTTTCCATCTCGACGGGCGCTACCCGCCCGGGCGCGCGTTCGTGGACATGGGCGGTGCACTCGCCCTGGCCACGAACATCAACCCGGGCTCCGCCCCCTCACCGTCGATGCCGTTCGTGATCGCCCTGGCATGCCGGCGCCTGGGACTCTCGGTCGCGGAGGCCATCACGCTGACCACCTGGAATCCGGCCGCGCTCCTGGGCATCGAGAGCGAGGTCGGGTCGATCGAGCCCGGCAAGCGGGCGGATCTCCAGGTCCTGGACAGCCGCGATGAACGCGAACTGGCGTTCGAGATCTCCGGGCCGGGACCGGCCATCGTGATCCTCCGGGGCGAGGTCGTCACCGCCCGCGCGGTGGAGCGCGAGGTCGAGGGCGAGGACGAGGACGACGACGAGGACGACGAGGATGAGGACGACGACGGCGACGAGGACGATGATCGCGACAACGGACGCGGGCCGGGATCCCCGGGCTGAGAACCGGCGGTGGTGACACCGCGGGCGGCCGCCCCCGCGCGATCGAGGTGCCGCCTCCGACGGATCTGCGCACGGGGCGGCGCAGGGGGTTGACATCCGTCGCCCCTCCGGTAGATTCGATGGTCAGAGAAGAGAGCGCCGGCGCTGCCGGATCGTTCACCATCCCGCGCCAGGCCCGTCACCACCGCGTGTGAGGGGCTGCGTGTCCGTCCTTCCGCCCGACGGGACCGTCGCCACGGTCCGCCCGACGGCCGGGACGGCGCGCCGGATGTCGGACGCGCCCCCGGGGGCATCGGCGCAGAGAAAGAGAGAGAGCGACATGTCGGCAATTCGCATTCTGGCGGGCTGTGCCCTCGCCGCGATCCTGACCAGCGCCGCCGGGGCCGCGTTCGTCCAGGTCCGCGACGCGGCCGGCGGTGAATATCCCAGCGGCAATCCGGACGGGTTCTTCCTGAGCGGAACCGCGTCGTACAACTACGTCTACTTCGGCGCGTCTCCCCTGCTCATCGAGTACGCAGGCACGTTCGACTTCGAGATCGATCGAGGCGAGGGCGCCGGCTGGGAGTCGCTGCAGACCTACTGCATTCAGCCGACCAACGGCATCCCGTTCGGCAAGCAGCCCGGCGACCTGATCGGCGCGACCTACGAGGTCCGCCCCCTCGCCGATCACGCGGGCCTGACCCCGCTTCAGCAGACCTACACGCGCCGACTCTGGGCGCACGCGTTCGACCTGTCGACGCAGTCCGCCCTCGGCGCCGCCGCCTTCCAGTACCTGCTCTGGGAGTTCGCGCTGGACGACGACAACGACCTGGTCAGCGGCGCATTCCGGATCGACCTGAGCGACCCCCACACCGCCCAGGCGGCGGCCCTGGCGCAGTCCTGGCTGGACCTGCTCATCTCCGACGCCTGGACGGACGAGGTGGAACTCGCGCTGCTGCATCACGCCTGGGGCCAGGACCTCCTGGTCCGGGTGGTCCCGGGCCCGGAAGGCTTCGCCATCATCGTGATCGCCGGCCTGCTGCGCCAGCGGCGCCGCCGCCAGGTGGCATGAACGGACAACAGCGCGGGGTCGGGGTGCGCGGGCGCGCACGGCGCCATGCCCTGGTGCATCATCAGGGGCGTTGACTCCTGCGTGGGCGCGCGCGCGCTCGCGTGCTCGCTCGCTCGATGTCTTCCAAGGAGTGCGGTTCACCCCGGGTCTCCCTGGATCCTGATGCCCTTCGTCCGGGGGCGCGAGCGCAGGGGGGGCTGAGGCCCCCCCTGCAACCCCCTTGCGCGCAGGCGGGTTGTGGTGGTCAGCCGGCGCGCGTGTGGTGGCGTCTTCGCGCGCATCGGGTCCCGGGTCGCGTGATGCGGACGACTGCCGGCGACGGCGCGTCCGCGTTCGATGATCCGCGAGCCATGGCGCTCACGCGGTCCTCCATCCGCGAGGGGGGTTGCAGGGGGGCGTTTCAGCCCCCCTGCGCTCGCGCGCGCCGAAGGCGCGATCGTGCACGGCGGAGCGCTCTGGTGCATCGTCAGGGGCATTGACCCGTTCATGCGTGCGGGCGCGCGCGTGCTCGACCGCTCGATGACTTTCGAGAACTCGGATTGACCTCGGATGTCCCTGGATCCTGATGCCCTTCGTCCGGGGGCGCGAGCGCAGGGGGGGCTGAGGCCCCCCCTGCAACCCCCTTGCGCGCAGGCGGGTTGTGGTGGTCGGCCGGCGCGCGAGTGGTGGTGTCTTCGCGCATGGGGTTCTGCGTCGCGCGCTGAGGACCTCCGGCGACGTCGGCTCGTCCGCGCGACGCGTCCGTGATCGCGTTGTTGCGAGTCAAGGCGATCTCGGGATCTTCCATCCGCGAGGGGGGGTTGCAGGGGGGCGCTTCAGCCCCCCTGCGCTCGCGCGCGCCGAAGGCGCGATCGTGCACGGCGGAGCGCTCTGGTGCATCGTCAGGGGCATTGACCCGTTCATGCGTGCGGGCGCGCGCGTGCTCGATCGCTCGATGACTTTCGAGAACTCGGGTTGACGTCAGGTCTCGATGATCATGTGGAGTGCCGTCCGGGGGCGTGAGCGCAGGGGGGGCTGAGGCCCCCCCTGCAACCCCCGTGCGCGCAGGCGGGTTGTGGTGGTCGGCCGGCGCGCGAGTGGTGGTGTCTTCGCGCACGGGGTCGCGCCGAGGCGGTCGGTCCCGGGAAGCGCTCCTGACATGCACGGCGCATCGATGAACGCCCGACCTGGCACGCCGTGCGCAGAGCGGGCTCGAGGCGTGTCGCCGCCGACAGAACGCATGCATGGCACCCGGCATGCCCGCGCGCCCTCCGCGATTCGAGACGAGACACCATTGCACGTCGACCGTGGCGGTGTACGGTGTCTGTCGTTCCCCATCCCGGAGGGTCCTCATGCATGTGACATCCCGATCGACTGAGTTCGCCACGGCCCACGGCCCACAGGCGCGCTGACTTCCCCATGCAGGCGCGCGCCGTGCACGGCGGCGTCGCGATGGCGGCCTCCGGGCGTCCGGACGGTATTCGCCGGCCTGTCCGCCCTGTTTCTCAGCGCTGAGCCAGTGTCCGCCGCCCCGCCATACGACTTGATTGATCTGGGACCGATCGGGTTCCTGCTGCGACCGGGCGACGTGGGCGACTCCGATCTCACCTCGTTCCTCGGGACCGGGTCATTCGGGATCAGCGTACTGGATCCAGTCGCGCTTGTCGCCTGCATCGAAAGTGTGGCGTACTTCACGGGAGGTGGCGAATGAGTCCATCACACACGCTCACGAGCACGACCGGAGTGTCACGCCCGGGTACTCGATCTTTGAGAGTACAACCTACGTCAACGATGGATTCGGGCTGGATCCACATCACCTCTGGACACCGCTCATCCTCACCTTCGACTCGCCGCAGCGCTGGCTCGCGGTAGATCACGCAGGCGGAGTCGAGGTGTCCCTCTACCACGAAGGCCGTCTTATCGCACCACCCGAGTACGACTTTCAGAATGGCGTCGGCCTCTTCTTCGCCCTCGTCTCCGACACCCCATTCGATCGCGTGGAACTGCGCGATCCGGTCAGCGGCGTCCTTCCCGTCGACGATCTCCATTTCGGCGGCGCCACCGTCCCCGCGCCGGCGGTCCTCGCGGTGTTCTCGCTGGCGCCGCTCATCATGCGCGGACGGCGCCGGTCGCGCCGGGAAGTGCTGACGCGCCCGCTCGCCACCGGTGTCGGCATCCACGGCTGCCGGTCGTTCACGGCAGGCGCACGACCCAGTCGATGATCCGGTTCGAAAGCCGCAGCGCCTCGTCGTCGAATCCGTGGAACCAGGTGCCCACGTCCTCGAAGAGACGGCGGAACCCGGTGCGGTCTCCCGCCGCCAGGATTCCGTCCACCTCCGCCACCGCGTGTCGCAGCGCTGCCCGGGCCTCCGCCGCATACGGGTTGCGCATCTCGATCTCCGCATAGAGATCGGGATCCTGCGCGAAGAGCCGGCCCACGAACGCCAGTTCCAGCCGGTAGATCGGGCTCGTGAATCGAAGCGTCTCCGCGAGCGGCAGGTGCGCGGCCGCCAGCGCGCGGCCCATCACGAGCGTCGAGAAGTGCACCAGGACCTGCACGATCGCCATCGCGCGGTCGTGCGTCTCCGGGTCCGCGTAGACCACCTCGGCGCCCAGTGCCGCGAGTTCGCGCAGCAGCCGGGCGCTGACCGGGCCCTCCCGGCGTGGACAGGCGACGATCTTCTGCCGCCGGAGCGAGTGGACCGAGGGTCCGAACATCGGATGGAGTCCCAGCACCTCGCCGGCGCAGCCCGCCTCCATCACCCGGCAGATGCCGCCCTTGAGCGAGTTGATGTCGCACAGCAGCGCGTCGCGCCGGACGAACGGCGCCAGGCGTGCGGCCACGTCCTCGGCCATCGCCATCGGCACCGCGATCATCGTGACGTCCGCGTCGCCGATCACCGCCGCAGGATCCCGCGGATCGCCCGGCTCCAGCACGTCGACCGCGTGACCACAGCCGATCAGTTCGCTGGACAGCCGGCGCGCCATCCGCCCCGCGCCGCCCACCACCGCGAAGCGCAGCGGGCGCTCCGCGCTGGCCTGCCGGGTCCAGGCGCGCTGGGCCCACTCCTGCATCCGGTGGGATCCCTCGACCGCGACGGCGATGAGTTCCTCCGCGAGATCCTCGGCAAGGCCGATCTCGGCGGCGATGCGCCGGGCCCGGTCATAGACCTGGCGCTCCCGCGCCCGGTCGAAGAGGGCGCCTCCGTTCGCCGGCGACGGGACACCGTCGCCGGCGGCCGCGTCCCGACTGCCCTCCGGCGGGTCGCCCCCGGTCCGCGCCTCCGCGTCCGCGGCATCGCCGCCCGGCGGCCCCGCCCGCTTCGCCCGCGCGATCCGGCAGACGACATCGTTCCGCGCCCGGAGGGTGGTCAGCAGCGTGCGGTCGAGCCGATCGATCTCGCGGCGCAGGCTTGCCAGCGTCTCGCCAGCGCCGTCGTGCGATCGTGGTGCGGTGACGTTCTGGGCGGGGTCGGTCATGCGATGACGTCGTGGCGCCGTTGACCGGCATCGGACGCCATCGGCACCGGCCGCGCGGGGCATGTGCGAACCCGCGGCCTCCCCCGCTACGCTGCGCAGCATGTGCGGATTCGGCGTCATCGTGCGAACGGACGGAGGTCCGATACCCGCCGAGTGGCTGGACGTCCTGCACGATCGCCTGCGGTGGCGCGGGCCGGACGGCCGGGGCGTCCACCGGATGGCGGCGCCCGGGTTCACCGCCGCCCTCGTGCACCACCGGCTGTCGATCATCGATCCGGACGGCGGCGCGCAACCCATGGTCCTGCCGCCGCGCGGCGAGGCCGACGATGCCTGCGCCGTCGTCTTCAACGGCTGCATCTACAACCACCGGGCGCTGCGGTCGGAACTCGAGCGGCAGGGCCACGTGTTCACGACGGACCACAGCGACACCGAGGTCCTGCTGCACGGCCACCGGGCGTGGGGCACCGGTCTCTGCACGCGGCTCGAGGGGATGTACGCCTTCGCCCTGGTCGACGCCGGCGCGCGACGCGTGACGCTCGCGCGCGACCCGCACGGAGAGAAGCCGCTGTACGAGGGCCGGATGCCGCTCGAGGGCGGCGAACTCATCGTCGCCGCCAGCGATGCCCGCGCGGTCGCCGCGATCCTCGCGCGCGCGCGCGGCGCGGCCGCGCCGGCACGGCGCACCGACGGCGACACGTGGGCCACGTACCTGCGGCTCGGCTACTTCACCGCCGGCGACACCCCGTGGGGATCGGCCGGGACGCCCGTGCGCGCTGTCCCCGTCGCCGCGCTCCCGGCGCCCGACCCCGGCGCCGCGGCGCCCGCGGCGGCGCGCCTGCCCGACCTGATCGAGGCGGCGCTCACCCGCGCGGTGTCACGCCGCCTGGAGGCGGATGTTCCGCTGGGCGCGTTCCTCAGCGGCGGCATCGACTCGTCGCTCCTCTGCTGCTTCGCGGTGCGGGAACGTCCCGATCTCAGCACGTTCTGCGTCCGCATGCCGGATCCGCGCCTCGACGAGTCCGACGCCGCCGCCCGGGTCGCGACCCACCTGCGGACGCGCCACCACACGATCACCGCGCAGCCGGCGCCGGCGGATGACCTGGCGCGGCTGATCGGGCACCTGGGACTGCCGTTCGCGGACAGTTCCATCCTGCCGACCTACTGGGCATGCACGGCGGCGCGGGCGTCCGTCAAGGTGGCGCTCGGCGGCGACGGCGGCGATGAACTCTTCGCCGGGTATGACCGGTATCGCGGCGCCGCCGTGCTGGCGCGCGGCGCCCCGCTCCTGCGCTGTCTTCCCGCCGGCATCGGCCGGCGCGCCTGGCCGCTGGGACCGCTGGCGAGGATCGGACGGATGGCGCGGAGCGCGCGCGACTTTCCCGCGCTCGGAGTCGTCGCACTCGAGTCGATCGTACCGCTGAGCGCGCTGCGCGAACTCGTTCCCGGCGCGTCGACGCCGCCGGCCCGCGCCGACGCGCTCGTGCCGCACACGACCCGGCGGGCCGGCCGGTCCCCCGCCGACGGTCTGCGCGACCTGGACCTCGCGATGTACCTGCCGGATGACCTGCTTCGAAAGGTGGACTGCGCGTCGATGACCGCCAGCCTGGAGGCACGGTCACCGTACCTGGATCGGGATCTCGCCGCGATCATCCGTCCGCTGACCGTCCGCACGCTCACGCGCGGCGGACCGAAGGGCCTTCTCCGCGCGATCGCCGCCCGGCATCTCCCGGCGGCGATCGTGCGGCGGCGCAAGCACGGCTTCGGCGTGCCGCTGGGTGACTGGTTCCGCACGGACTTCGGCGGACTCCGCACGGTGCTGGAGGACCATCTTCGCAGCACCGACCCGTTCCCCGGACTTCCGATCGAGCCGTCGGTCGCCCGGCGGCATCTCGACCGGCACCTGGCCGGTCGATCGGAGGCCGCCGCACTGCTCTTCGCGCTGCTGACGCTCTCGATGTGGGCCCGCAGCGACTGATCGTCGCCGCGCGCCGCGACACGACGGCGGCCGGTCGGGTAGCCTCCCCGCATGCGAGGCGGCAACCTGCTGACGGTGCTCATCCTCCTCGGACTCGTGGCGGGCGTCCTGTTCGGACAGTACGTCCTCTTCAATGCCGGCGATCCGATCCCGTACGACCACTGGACGAAGGCGGCGGGCGACCTGGTGCTGATCCGGCCGCTGATGCTGCTGATCGTTCCGCTGATCTTCGTCAGCGTCGTGGCCGGCGTGACCGCGATCGGCGATCCGTCGCGCCTGGGCGTGGTCGGCGGCTCCACCCTGGTCTATTACATCGCGACCATGCTCATCGCCGTCACCCTCGGCGCCACGCTGGTCTCTCTCATCCGGCCGGGCGACCTGCCGGACGCCGACCGACAGCGACTGACCGCGGACGCCGCGCAGGCGTACGCCGAGAGCGGCCCGATCGCGCAGAACATCGACGCCGCGCAGGCGCGCGGGCAGGACCGGCTCGGCGGGGCGTGGATGAACATTCTGGAGCAGATCATCCCGACGAACATCGTGGACGAGGCGGCGAAAGGCCGTCCACTCGCGCTGATCGTCGGCGGGATCCTCTTCGGCCTCGGCATCGCGGTGGGCGGTCGCCGGACGCAGCCGCTCGTCATCTTCTTCGACGCCGCATTCGCCGCGCTCATGCGGATCGTGCTCTGGATCATCTGGATGACGCCTGTCGGCGTCTTCCTGCTGGTGGCGTGGACCGTCGGTCGCATCGGGTTCTCTGCGCTCGTCGGCCCGATCTCGATGTACGCCGTCACGGTGGTCGCCGGCCTGGCGCTGCACGGGCTGATCGTGCTGCCGCTCGTGCTGCTGCTGTTCGGCCGCGCGAATCCACTGCGGTTCCTCTGGGCGATGCGCCGCGCCCTCCTGACGGCATTCGGCACCGACTCCTCCTCTGCGACGCTCCCGGTCACGATCGAGTGCGCGGTGGACGAAGGCGGCGTCTCGAAGCGCTCGGCCAACTTCGTCCTCCCGCTCGGGTCGACCGTCAACATGGACGGTACCGCGCTCTACGAGGCCGTCGCGGTGGTCTTCCTGTTCCAGATCTACGGCATCGACCTGGGCCTGACCGAACTGCTCGTGGTCGTCATCACCGCGACGCTTGCCGCGATCGGTGCCGCCGGCATCCCGTCGGCCGGGCTCGTCACGATGGTCATCGTGATCACCGCGGTGAACCGCAGCCTGGCGGGCCAGAACATCGATCCCCTGCCCGTCGCCGCGATCGGGATCATCATCGGCATCGATCGCGCGCTCGACATGTGCCGGACTGTCGTCAACGTCTGGGGCGACGCGGTCGGCGCGAAGATCATCACGCGCATCGCGCCCGACCCGGTGCCGGGACCGGATCTCCGGCCGCCCGGCTGACCGGCGCGTCCCCTTCCGCGGGAGGCGCGGGCGGCGATGACCGCAGCGGGGTCAGTGCACGCCGCGGGCGGCGAGCCACCGTTCGGCATCCAGCGCCGCCTGGCACCCCATGCCGGCGGCGGTGACCGCCTGTCGATAGGACGCGTCGGCCACGTCGCCCGCGGCGAAGACGCCCTCGATGTTCGTCCGGCTGGTCCGGTCGCGGAGCAGCACGTAGCCCTTGTCGTCGAGTTCGACGCCGCTGCCCGCCAGGAACGCCGTCGCCGGCGTATGTCCGATCGCGATGAAGAGGCCGGCCACCTCCAGCGTGGACTCCTCGCCCGAGACGGTGTCCCGCAGCCGCACGCCGCTGATGCGCTGTTCCCCCAGCACGTCGATCACCTGCCGGTTCCAGAGAACCCTGGCATTCGGCGCCTCGAGCACCCGCGCCTGCATGGTCCGGCTGGCGCGGAACGCGTCACGCCGGTGGATGACGTAGACGGTCGACGCGAACTTCGTCAGGTAGCTCGCCTCCTCCATCGCCGTGTCCCCGCCGCCGACGACGGCGAGCGGCTGTCCGCGGAAGATCGGCAGCGCCCCGTCGCACACCGCGCACGCAGAGACGCCCCCGCCCGACCGGGCGAGGCGCATCTCGTTCGGCAGCCCGATCCAGTTCGCCGTCGCGCCGGTCGCGATGATTACGGCGTGCGCGCGGCGCGTGGCGCCCGACGCGAGCGTGAGCGTGTACGGGCGGTGCGAGAAATCGCATGACGCGACGTCGTCGTACTCGATCCGCGTGCCGAAGCGCTCCGCCTGCTTCTGGAAGTGCTCCATCAGTTCCGGGCCCGTCACCCCGCCGGGGAATCCGGGATAGTTCTCCACTTCCGTCGTCAGCATGAGCTGCCCGCCCGGCAGGACCGGCGCCGGATCCTGGCGCGGGATCCCGATCACGCAGAGCGGATCGAGGCTGGCGCGCGCGGCGTAGATCGCGGCGGTCCAGCCGGCGGGGCCGCTCCCGATGATGATGCACTTCTCGACCGTCATGATGTTCGTGGCCCCGGGACGCGCGCGGTGCGTCAGTCGCGGATGCCCGCCTGCCGCTGGAGCGCCTTGACCGGCGGCCAGTAGACGATGTCGCCGATCACGCCGTCATCCGAGTGCTCGCGCGCCCGGCCGTCCTCGTGATCCCGCCCCAGGGACCACAGCAGCGGGATGCCGCCGGGCACCGTCACGCGGCCGTACGGCGTCTCCAGCGGCCGGGCCGCGGAGGAGGTGGCGTACTGCAGGCGGCCGAACTGCCGATCGAACGGGTCCAGGTCCGTGCGCTTGCGCACGAACTGGGCATAGAGCGACACGATGCTCGTCGGATAGGTGCCCAGGCTCCGCCGGTAGCCCGCCAGGCCGAGCGACATCGCCGTCCCGTTCACCGCCGCGATCAGTTCATTGCGGAGCGGGAAGAGGTCCTGGATGTCCTGCAGCGCATACACCACCGCGGCGTACCGCACGACGTTCGTGCGCGTGAACTGCGTCGGAACCGCGAGGATCGGGTCGTATTCCTCCACGCGCCAGCGCCGCCACCAGTCGTCGTACACCAGCCCGAGCCGGCTGAGCGAGGATTCGCGGCTGTCATGGATGTCCGCGATCATGCGCCACCGGCGCATGGCGCCGAACTGCGTCAGGGGCTCGCTCGTGGACTGGATCGACGCGAACGTCTGCGCGAACCGGCCGCGGTCCGGCTGCCCCGTCCGCTCGTCGAAGATGCTCTGGATGATCTGGCCGGCGACCAGGCGATCGCCCTCCGGCATGAACAGCCGGTTCCGGTCGGGCCGGAGGAACGGGACGTGATCCATCGCCAGTTCCGCCAGGTCCGCCGGGAGCATGCGGTCGAGGTAGACGTAGACCACGTCCCGCAGGTTGGCCAGCGCTTCGTTCAGCACGGTGAGCGTGTAGAAGACCTCGTGCAGGAACTCCCGGTCGCAGACCGAGCGCAGGAAGAAGATGTACGCGACCAGGACCTCCATCGCGTCGTGCGTGCGGTCGGCCTCGCAGCGCCGGTACGCCTCGGCGATGGCGAACGCCGCGATCGTGTCCACCGCGCGCAGGTACGGAAACTCCTGCCGCCGAAGGTCGCCGTCCACCGCGACCTCCGCGTAGAGACCGCGGGCGGCGTACTGCGGAGGGACGGCCGACCTGCCGTAGGGAAGTCCGAAGACGAACCGCTCCTGCGCGCTGACGAGCGCCTGGACGAGCGACTGGTTGGTCTCCGCCCAGCCCGCGACCTCCGCCCATCGCGCCATGCCGGGATGGATCGTCGTGTGGTTGAATGCGGTGCCGATCGGCATCGGCGGAGGCGTCATCTCCAGGTAGGCGTCGAAGATCAGCCGGAAGCTGCTGGCGTCCGGCGCCGCCGCGACGCTGCGTCCCCGGTTGAGTTCGCGGTAGACCGGCGCGGGATCACCCGCAGGATGCTCCTGGGCCCGGGCCACCCCGCCACTGCCGAGCACGGCGGCCGCGATGCACGCGATCGCCGCCGGGACTCCGGTCCGATGCGCCGCTCGCCCGGTTCCCTGACCGACCCCCCGCCGGGCGCCACGCCGGGACTCGCCGATGCGATCGGGCTGGCGGATGATTCGGCGGATCAGGCGGCTCGGCAGCGTCATCATCATGATCATCATGGAGGAACCCTGAGCGTGACCGCCCGCCGGTGGACTCCGGTCGGCGGATGTCCGGATCGGCGTGCGCGGAGGGGCGGATGCTAACAGATGGGCGGACGGGGTGAGACGCGCACCGCGGTCCCCCGGTTCCCGGCAGGCCGGACGGATCCGGCCGCGCGACGGCGCACTGCATCCGCCGCGGCGCCGGGCGGCCGCCGGACCGCCGATCCCCTGCGGGTAGACTCCGCGGCATGACCTTCTCCGTCACCAGCCGGTGCATCCGGCCCGCCGAGCGCACGCGCGATATCCGGTACGCGGTGCGCGACGTCCTTGCCCTCGCGGACGAGGTCGCACGGACCGGAACGCCGATGCTCTACCTGAACATCGGCGATCCCAACCTCTTCGGGTTCCGCACCCCCGGACACGTCATCGACGCGACGGTCGCCGCGATGCGGGCCAATCGCAACGGGTACGCACCCTCGTCGGGCATCCCGGAGGCGCTGACCGCCATCCGCGCGCGATCGGCCGCGACCGGGATCCGGTCCATCGTGCATGCATTCGTGACCAGCGGCGCCAGCGAGGCGATCGAACTCGCCCTCGCGGCGCTCGCGGACCCGGGCGACAACGTGCTGACCCCGGCCCCCGGCTACCCCCTGTACACGGCGGTGCTGGCGAAACTCGGCGTCGAGAATCGCGCGTACGACCTGGACGAGGACGCCGGCTGGCAGCCCGACCCGCAGGACATCGCCCGGCACATCGACGACCGCACCCGCGCGATCGTCCTCATCAACCCGAACAATCCGACCGGCTCGGTGTGCTCGCGGGAGACGCTGCAGGCGATCATCGACCTGGCGCTGGAGCGGAACCTCCTGATCTTCAGCGATGAGATCTACGACCGGCTCCTCCTGGGCGGCGCGGTCCACACCGCGACGGCGTCGCTCTCGTCCGAGGCGAAGATCATCACGTTCGGCGGGCTGTCGAAGGTGTACCTCGCGCCCGGTTTCCGCATCGGCTGGGGCGTCCTGAGCGGTCCCGGCGACGAACTGGCGGAGTACGCCGAGGCGATCCGCAAGATGGAGCGCGCCCGGCTCAGCGCCAATCACCCGGAGCAGTACGCCATCGCGCCGGCCCTGGAAGGATCCCACGCCTTTCTCGCGGAGGCGATCGCCCGCCTGGAGCGTCAGCAGCGGATCACGGTGGAGCGCCTCAACGCGATCCCCGGCATCTCGTGCGTGCCGCCGCGCGGCGCCTTCTACGCGTTTCCGCGGATCGAGCTCGGGATCCCGGACACGGAGTTCTGCCAGCGCGTCATCCGCGAGACCGGCGTGGTGATCGTGCCCGGCTCCGGGTTCGGACAGCGCCCCGGCACGCAGCACTTCCGCGTCGTCTTCCTGCCGGCCGAGGCGGATCTCGCCCGCGCGTACGACGGCATCGAGCGCGTGGCGCGCGCCTGCCGGCGATGAAGCGGCGCGAGCGGGCGAACCCGGGCATTCCCCGGCACCTCGACCAGGCGGCGGGCAGCGCGGCGGACGCGGCACGCCACGCGGCACTGCGCGACGATCCCGTCCCGCTGGCGCTCTACGGCGACGGCGCCGACGAGGCGACGCGCGCGCAGATGCCGCTCGCCTGCCGGGACATCGACCAGGTCATGGCCGCGCAGCGGTCGCTGGTGGATACGCTGGGGCGCTTCGATCCCGCGACCGTCCGCATGGCGCCGGACGGCGAGGCCCCGGAGGACTGACATGCACGACACGCCCGCCCGCACCCAGGATCACGGCGCCGGGCCCGGCCCCCGGGCGGGCGGACCGCCGGCACCGGACCTGGTCGCGCTCATGCGGCGCCGGCTCGCCTCCGGCGCCCGCGCCGCCGCCGCGCTCACCGCCTCCGCCGAGACGATCGCCGGGATCGCGCAGGTCGTGGTCACCGCCCTGAAGGCCGGTGGCACCGTCTACACCTGCGGCAACGGCGGGTCCGCGGCGGAGGCGCTCCACCTGGCGGAGGAACTGGCCGGCGCGTACCGCGACCGGTCGCGCCCCCCCTGCCGTGCCGTCTCGCTGGCGGCGGATCCCACGCTGCTCACCTGCACCGCGAACGACTTCGGTTTCGCCGAAGTCTTCGCGCGGCCCGCCCGCGCCCTGCTGCGCCCGGAGGATGTCCTGGTCGTGCTCACGACGAGCGGACGCAGCGGGAACATCCTCCGCGTCCTCGACGTGGCGCGCGAACGCGGCGCGACGACCGTGGGCCTGCTCGGCGGCGACGGCGGTCCGGCCCTGTCGCGCTGCGATCACGCCGTGATTCCGCCCGCCGACGGCGACAGCGCGCACACGCAGGAAGCGCATCTCGCCATCGTGCACCTGATCTGTGAAGCCGTCGACAGCGCCTTCGGCGCGGAGGCATCGTCATGCTGAGCGTCCCGCGCGTCATCGCCCTGTCGATCTGCCTGGTCTGGACAACGGCCCGGACGTCCGCGGTGCCCGCAGGCGCGCAGGAGATCCGCGAGCGCTGGTCCGTCGCCGTCGACGGAGAGACCACGTGGGGGGCGACGCGCCTCCGGGTCACAAGGCTCGACGGCGACCGCCGGTCATACGTCGCCGATACGCGCCTCCTGGTGGAACTGCTCGGGACCCGGCAGGAGATGCGGACGCACACCCACGCGGTCGTCTCCGCGACGTTCGCCCCGCTGCGCGTCGAGTCGGAGGTGACGACGCACTCGGGCACGGCGCACGTGCGCGGCGAGGCCACCGACGACGGCTTCGTGGTGACCGTGCGTCACGGCGACGAGACCAGCACCAGCCGGTTCGCCTTCGACGACGGGCTCGACCTTGTGACGGACGTAGCGCTGGGCGACTGGCTCCATCGCCGCGGCGCCGGGGAGGGCTCGGCCCGCATCCGCCTGTTCGTGACCGGATCGGGATCCGTCCGCGAGGTCGCGGTGGAACGGACCGCGCTCGATCGGTCCGGCGCGGCCACGTGGGTCATCGACCGCGGCGCCGCACCCGGCGAAACGATCGTCCGGCTGGATGCCGACGGCACCACGCGCGAGCAGGTCAGCCGATTCCCCCCGCTGCGGATGGTGCGCCATCCCGACGCCTCCGATCTCACGCTCGCGCCGCGGGCGATGGGCGGGCGCGAACTGCTTTTCTTCCCGGTCGATCATCCGCTGCCGCCTCTGCGGCGCATCACCTCGCTCACCGTGCGCCTGCAGTGGCGTGACATCGACCGCACCCTGTTCCACCTGGAGGACGGCCGGCAGACCCTCCTGTCCTGCACGACCGACGGCGGCGTGACGACGGCGATCGTCCGACTGGCCACGGCCGTCGCGCCGGGCGCCGCGGATCCCGTGCGGCCCGTCACGGACGAGGCGTTCGCGGCGGCACTGGGAACATCGGATTTCATCCAGCCGCAGCACACCGCCATCGCGGACGCCGCACGGGAGATCGTGGCCGAGGCGCGCACCGCCCGCGCGGCGGCCGAGGCGCTGTGCCGGTGGGTCAGCGCCGCCATCGAACCGGCGATGATCGCCGAGACGCTCTCCGGCCCGGAGGTCCTGCGGCGCCGGATCGGCAAGTGCACCGAGTACAGCACGCTCTTCGCGTCGCTCGCCCGCGCCGCCGGCATCCCGACGCGCATCGCGCTCGGCCAGCGCCTCTTCGATGGCCAGTGGGGCGGGCACATGTGGAACGAGGTCTGGGCGGGCGAGTGGATCCCGGTCGACGCCAGCGCCGACGAGTTCGGCGGCTCTCCGGCGCTCCTCAAGTTCGTGCACAGCGACACCGTCATGGGCACGCAGACGCTCCGGTGGCTGCTGACGGAGAGCCTGGAGATCTCGATCGTCGGGGTCGAGCCGGATCCCGACGCCATGGTGACGGCGGCGTCCCCCGAGGACGGGCTGCACGGCGACACGTGGACGAGCCGCGCGCACGGCATCCGGCTCCGACTCCCGTCGCCGGCATGGCGCATCGACGACCAGTCGGGTCCGGGCAGCCTGCTGCTCCGCATCCGCCAGCCCGCGGGCGACGATGATCCCGGCGACGCCGCCATGCTCCACCTGGTGGCATTCGACGTCCCCGGCGGCATGCCGCCGCGCACGATCATCCAGTCGCGTCTCGCGCAGCACCGGTCGCAGGTCTCCGGTTTCCGGATGATCGTCGACGAGCCGATCACCGTGGCCGACGCGCCCGGGCACCGGATCACGTTCCGCGGCCAACCGGCGGATGCCCCGTCGATCCAGGTGACGGAGCTTGTCTGGATCCGCGACCGGCGGGGATGCCTGTTCAACCTCATCGCGGCCGAGGACCTGCACGCGACCTGGGAACCGGCGCTGCTGCAGATCGCCGGGACGTTCGAGTTCCTGGAAGAGTGATGGTCCGCAGTGCGGATCGTCGTCCATGGGGAGGGGGTCGGAGAACGGGTGGAGTGCGCAGCCTGTCTCGGGAGGGCGCATGTCAGATTCCGCTTATTACGAACGTGCGTGCGCGGACGAGTCAGCAACCTGACGACGCGCTCAGGCACTCTGCCGTGCACGATCGCGCCTTCGGCGCGCGCGCGAACGCAGGGGGGCTGAAGCGCCCCCCTGCAACCCCCCTCGCGGATGGATGATCCCGGGAGCGCCGTGGCGCGCCACGCATCGGTCGTGGACGCGCCGCCCCGGACGTACCGTCGTCGCCATGCGTCCTCAGCGCGCGACCACGGACCCCATGCGCGCGGGCACCACCACTCGCGCGCCGGCTGACCACCACCACCCGCCTGCGCGCAAGGGGGTTGCAGGGGGGGCCTCAGCCCCCCCTGCGCTCGCGCCCCTCGGACGAAGATCATCAGGATCCAGGGACATCCGAGGTCAATCCGAGTCCTCGAAAGACATCGAGCGATCGAGCACGCGAGCGCGCGCGCGCCCACGCAGGAGTCAACGCCCCTGACGATGCACCAGAGCATTGCGCCGCGAGTGATGGCGCTTCCTGGCCGCGCGAGCGCAGGGGGGCTGAAGCGCCCCCCTGCAACCCCCCTCGCGGATGGATGATCCGGGGAACGTCTTGACGCGCAACAAGGCGATCACGGACGCGCCGCGCCGGACGCGCCATCGTCGCCGGACATCCTCAGCGCGCGACCCTGGCCCCCATGCGCGAGGGCACCACCACTCGCGCGCCGGCTGACCACCGCCACCTTCATGCGCGCAAGGGGGTTGCAGGGGGGGCCTCAGCCCCCCCTGCGCTCGCGCCCCCGGACGGAAAGCAACATGATCATCGAGACCCAACGCCAACCTCAGTCTCCGGAGAGACATCCAGCACGATCGAGTCCACGCTTCGCGCGAGGACAATGTGCCCACGCGCGCCCGCGCCGCCACGGATCCCTCATCGCCCCCTGTACGCGTCCGGATGCAGCGGTACCTCGACCGACGGCGGAATCGTCCGCAGCACCCGGTCGCCGTTTTCCAGGACCAGGCCCGGTCCGCTCTCCGGTCGGCCGAGGCGCACCGTGTCGATCGGCGCGCCGGAGAACGCGTAGAACGTCACGGTCGCGATCTCGCGATCCTGCGGCCAGGCGCCGATCTCCAGCCGCGCGGCGCGCACCTCGGTCAGGGCCCGGAAGAGCGCCTCGACGCGGGCTCGGTCGACCGGCGTGCCGGCCGGCAGGTCGGGCCACGCCTGCGACGGAGCGGCGCCGGCGGCGTCTGCGCCCGCGCGGTCCGCGGCGCGCGCGTGCATGGTCCACCGGTCGAGATCGCGCTCCAGGTCCAGCGTGCCCGCGGCGGTCCGGATCGTGATCGAGCGCACGTCCGGCGCCAGCACATCGGCGCCGTTGCCGGCGATGAACTCCTCCGCCGCGCGGAAGAGCAGGCGCAGCACCGCCTCCGGCAGTCGTACGACCACCGGCCGTCCTTCCAGCATGCCGTAGCGATCCGCCGTCGTCGCGCCGACACGGGCGCCGACGAGCAGCCGTTCGCGGCGTTCCTCGCCGTCCGCGCGGGCGCCGGTGATCTCGATCGTGCCCGCCGGCTCCCGCAGCCCGTACGGCGACAGATCCGGCGGCGCGTCGGCCAGGAACCCGGTGGCGGAGACGCGTGCCAGTTCGTCCAGCAGCACGTCGACCGTCGTCGTCTCCGCGCGCGCGGAGACCGGCTCGGCGAGTCGCCATGCGCGTCCCTGCCGGACGATCCGCAGCGCGAGGCCGGTGGCCCGGATGTCGATCGCCGTCACGTCCTGCCCGGCAGACTGGAAGAGCCGGCGCTCGCGCCACTCGCGCGGATCGCCCGCGAGGATCCGTTCATGCAGCACGGGATCGGTGACGAGGATGCCGGCCTGGTCCTCCGGGCCATCCGTCGGGTCGGCGCACCGCAGGAAGGCGCGCCCGGCAAGACCGCGCCGTCCCAGCACGACGCGCAGCGGGTCGCCCTCCGCGGGCGTCACCTCCAGCACCGCGCGCGGCGGCGCCAGGCCCACGGTATCCGGCGCCGCGCCTGCCGGCATCCGCGCCAGCACGCGCACCTGGCGCATCGCGCGGAGCAGCAGGTCCACGGACCCCGGATCCAGCGGGAAGGCGAACGGCTCCACCTGGTTCCAGTGCGCGCCGTCGCGTTCGAAAACGAGCGCCGGCTGCCCGGTCCGCTCCAGCCGGATGCGCCGCGGCTGGTCGGGCACGATGCGCCCGGTCACCGACACGCCGGGTTCGCCGAAGAGCGGCCGCCGGATGGAGGCCGCGCCGGAGTCGCCGCCGCGTCGTGCCAGCACGGTCGCACCGGCCGCGAGCGCGAGCGCCAGCGCCAGCAGGATGGCGGTGCCGCGCGTGATCATGCCCACCGCCTCCGGACGAGCCACCCGATCCACCCCGCCGCCAGCAGCAGTGCCGGCGCGACGACGGTGGCGGCGAGCGCCCAGCGCAGGCGCACGGTGGCGTCGATGTGCTCCAGGCGCGCGACCTGGCGGCTGATCGGACTCGGCGCGATGTGATCATCCATCTCCGCCAGCCACTGCACGCCGGCGAGCAGCAGTTCCTGGTTGCCCGGGTTCGTCAGCGCGACCTGTCCCCCGCCGAGATCCACCACCGCGTCCAGCGCGTAGCTGTGCAGCCAGCCGCCCGATCCGACGACGATGACGCGCTGTCGGCGCCCCGGGCGCGATCGCTCGACGGCGACGGCCACCGCGACCGGGCCCGGCAGCGGGTCCCCGCGCTCGTCCGCGCGGGCGCCGAGTCCGGCGGCGGCGGCGCGCTGGTGTCGGACCCAGTCCCGCTCCAGCCACCGGCGCGCGCCCGGAGCGATGTCCAGCAGAATGGTCCGCGCGACACCCGGGGGCGCCTCCGCGCTGAGCGCGATCGGGACCGGGAAGGTCACAACGACCTGCTGCCCGTCGACGGCGCGCGCGATCGGATGATCGGCGGCGGTGCGGTCGATCGCCTGCCAGTTCTGCGAGGCGGCGCGGTCGCCGCCGCCGGTCTCCACGACTTCCCAGATGACGCGATCCGTCTCCGGGCGCACGCCGAGCGGGGTCGTCGGCAGCGTCCACGGATCGCGCCGCCGGTAGCGCGGCAGCAGGCTCGGGTACACACCCATCAGGACGCTCTCGCCGGTCTCCAGCAGGGTGCCGACCTGCTCCACGAGCATCATCTCGCGGCGCGAGGGCTCCAGCCCGCGCCGGTCCGGCGGCGGCAGCACGATCCAGACCACCGACTGCTCCGGCGCGGCCACCGGTCGCGCCTGCCCGTCACCGATGATCCACTCGCGCACCTCGAAGCGCGCCGCCTCCAGCAGCGATCGCGCGCCCACCAGGTCCGCGCGCTGCTCGTTCGCGCGGAGCAGCGACCGCTCCTCGGCGTGGACGAACACCACCAGCGGCATGCGCGGCACCAGCAGGGACCGGATGGCTCCGGAAAGCACCTGTTCGCCGCGGAACCGGCGATCGAACGCGACGCGACCCTCGCCCTCGTCCACCGTCAGGGCGGGAAACAGCTGATCGGGCGACACCAGCGCCGCGCGGTCCGGTGCCAGGACGATCGCGAAATCGCCGCGCTCGAACGCCGCCGACATCGCGGCCAGTTCCGGCAGCACGAGATCGCGCAGCGCCTCGGCGTCCCTCGCGCAGGCGTCCGCCATCGCATCCGCGCGCCCCGCCTCGCGATCGGCCAGCGCCGCGAGTTCCGCGGGCACCGCGCCGCGCCAGCCGCGCAGGAAGGTGGCCAGCGCGTCGAGCTCCTCCGCGTAGTGCAGCAGCACGCCTGCCAGCACGCTGCGCGCGGTCTCCCAGTCGGGCACGGGGCGGAGCGCGTCGTCGCCCAGCGCCCGGCGCACCTCCGCGCGCAGTTCATCGCTGCGCGCGGCCAGGAGATCGAGTGCCGGGACGTGCGGCGCGCCCTCGGCACGGAGCGCCGATGTCTCCGGCAGGCGGCCGAGCGCCAGCGCCACCTGCACGGCGAGTTCCCGCGCCAGCGCGACCAGCGCGTCGAAACGCTCCGCGGCACGGGCGATCGCCCCGTCCGCGCGGGCGATGCGGTCCCGGTCGCGCATCCGCAGTCCGTTGAGCAGGGTCTCGTACGCCGGGATGGACGCCGCGTCGGCGGGATCGATGCGCTGGATCCGGATCCGACCCGACTCCTCGTAGCGGCGCAGCACTTCGTCCACCTGGGTGCGCACGGCGCCGTCGGCGGACTGGGCGCCCAGCACGACGCACAGCCGCCAGTCGCCGTCGAGCCGCTCGAGCAGCTGCCGCGACTGCTCGCTGAGCGAGTACGCACGCGTCCGTGTCGCGTCGAACCGCCGGCGCAGCCCCGGCTGCGCCAGCAGCACCAATACCGCGCCCGCGATCACCAGCAGCGCGACGATGCGCAGCACGGTGTCCGGCAGGAGCGATCGCAACGACCCCGCGCGGCGGACGATCAGAGCCATCGGCGCAGCTCCAGCGACCGGACCGCCATCGCGAGGGCGACGGCGGTGAGCACCAGGAAGAAGGCGACGGCGTGCGTATCCACCAGTCCCACCACGAATCCGCGCACCTGTGCGACCGGGTTGAGCGACGCGGCGGCGCGGGCGGCCGCGGCCAGCAGGCGCTCGAACCACGCCGGCACGCCGGATGCCACCTCCGCCGCCAGGTGGTCGGAGAGCGCCGCGGCGGCGCTCGGGACGCCGATCGTGACGAGCAGCAGGACCACCCAGAAGAAGATCGACGAGAGAAACGCCAGCGCCTGCGAGTTCGTCAGCGTGGACGCGAGGATGCCCACCGCGACGGCGGCGCCGCCCGCCAGCAGCAGCCCAAGGTACCCCGCGCCGATCTCGCCGAAGTCCGGGCGCCCGTGCAGCGCCACCGCGGCCACGAGCAGCAGCGTCGGCGCGAGCAGCAGGACCAGGAAGGCGAACGCGCCCAGGAACTTGCCGATGATGATCGATCGCTCGTGGATCGGTGCCGTGAGCAGCGTCTCCAGCGTCCCCATCCGGATCTCCTCGCTCACCGCGCGCATGCTGATCGCCGGCGCCACGATGAAGAGCAGCCACGTCGACGTCTCGAAGAAGAGCCTGAGCGTGGCCGGCTGCCCCTGCCGGAAGCCGGTGCCGAGCAGCGCAGGCGCCAGGACGAAGTACAGCACGGCGCTCAGCAGCAGGAAGACCGCGGGCACGACCGCGCCGATCGGCGCGATGAGCGTCGCGCGCAATTCCCGGCGCGCGATGGCCAGCGCGGCCGCCCACTCCCGGTGCCAGGCGCCCGCGCTCATGCCCTCGCCTCCGCGCGGACCAGCGCCAGGAAGATCGACTCCAGCGTCGGCGACTCGTCGCGGGCCAGCAGTGCCCGCGACGGCGCCAGCGCCGCCCGCAGGCGCGCCGGAAGGTCGTCCGCCGCGGTCGCGCGGGCCCGGGATTCCCCGTCGGCGCCGCCGATGACGACGAGCCGGTTCCACGGCGCCTCCAGCGGGACCGTCTCCACGGAGCGCACCCCCGCCACCCGGCGCACCCGCGCCTCGGGCTGCGCCGCGTCCGTGACCAGTTCGATGCGCCGCAGGCCGAGTCGCGAGGCGAGTTCGGCGATCGTGCCGCGGGCGGCCACCCGTCCCGCCCGGATCAGGATCACCTCGTCGCACACCGCTTCCGCCTCCGGCAGCACGTGGGTGGAGAGAATGATCGTGCGATCGACCGCGAGGCCGCGGATGAGCTGCCGGAACTCGATCACCTGCCCGGGGTCGAGCCCGCTGGTCGGTTCATCGAGCACGAGCACCAGCGGGTCGTGCACGATCGCCGCGGCCAGGCCGACGCGCTGGCGGTAGCCCTTGGAGAGCTGGCGGATGGGCCGGCGTCGGACTTCGCCGAGCGCACAGCGGTCGATCACGCGGTCGACGGCCTGGCGGACCGACCGGCGCCGGACGCCCGCGAGGTCGGCGCGGAAGCGCAGGTAATCGGCGACGCGCATCTCCGCGTAGAGCGGCGTCGATTCCGGCAGGTACCCGACCCGGCGCCGTGCCTCCACCGGCTGGCGGACGACGTCGATCCCGGCGACGTTCGCCGACCCGGCGGACGGCGGCAGGTATCCGGTGAGCATGCGGATCGTCGTCGTCTTCCCGGCGCCGTTCGGGCCGAGCAGGCCCGCGACGCACCCGCGTTCCACGCGGAACGAGATCGCGTCGACGGCAAGCAGTGCACCGTAGCGGCGCGACAGCCCCTGGGCTTCGATCATCGGGCGCTCGTCTCGAAAGCGGTGTTCACTCGGTTGACTCGCCTGCCCCGGGCCGCGATGCTACACGCCGGAACCGCGAACGGATGACGCCGTCCGATCGATCGTCGACAGGCCGCCCCGAATCGCCGCAGGATGCGAGCGCGGATGCGCCCATCGGACCACCGGGCGCCGCGCGGAGGCCGGACGCGTCTGACGAGGATCGCGCCCGGGCCAGCGACGCCCACGCGCCGCCGGCGCCGGCGGGGAGGACGCGGCTCTTCGTGATCCGCACGCTGCTGGCCGGTTTCGCACACGATGCCGGGCTTCCATCGGCCTTCGACGTCGTCCAGGTTGAGCATCTGGAGGATGTCCCGCGCGGCACCGAAGGCTACGTGCTCATGCCCGCCGCCACCATGGCCACCGGGCTCGCAGACCTCGTCGCCCACCTGGCCGAGGCGGTCGCCCTGGTGGAACGGCGCGACCCCGGGGCGGAGCCGCGCCTGCTCTGGTCCAATGCCGCGCTGGATGCGTTTCCGGAACTGATCCGTGCACGCTTTCTGAGCGAGTGCGGCCGGGCGCTCGATGACCTTGCCGGCGGGCCGGCGCCGGGCAGCCACCGGGGCGTCTTCGAGGCGGCCGAGCGCGTCTTCGAGGTCATCGTCGCATCGTCGCTGCAGGCCGCGCCGGCCGGCACCGCGGGCGCGGCCGGCCCGCAGCGTGCGATCGCCGTCCTCCGGGAGATCACCGCCCACCGCCGGCTCCAGACGCGACTCGACCAGATCGACGCCGCGGGCGCGGACCTGCTCCGCATCGACTCGGCGATGATCCAGAGGCTCAACTCGACGGAGCGCCTGCGCCTCCTCCAGGAGCGCATCGTCCGCGTCCTCCAGGATGTGCTGCACTTCGAGCACTTCGAACTCCGTCTCCTGGACCGGCGCGTCGGCCAGCTCGAACTCGTCTTCGCGCATGGACTGGCGCCGCTGCCGATCGGCCAGTCGCTCTATGCACGGGAGATCGGCAACGGCATCTGCGGCTGGGTTGCGACGACCGGCCGGAGTTACCGCTGCGCCGACGTGCTCAACGACCCGAGATACCAGGAGGGACTGGAGAACGCCCGTTCGTCGCTGACGGTGCCGCTCCGCCTGCATGAGCAGGTGATCGGCATCCTCAACGTGGAGTCGGTCCGCCCGAACGCGTTCACCGCCGAGGACGAGCGGCTGGCGGAGATCTTCTCACGCTACATCGCGATGGCGATGCACATCCTGGACCTCCTGGTGGTGGAGCGCTTCACGACCAACGAGCAGATGGCGCAGAACGTGCTCTCCGAGATCAAGAAGCCGCTGGCGGAGATCGCCGCCCGCGTGGACTCGGCGCGCAAAGGCGCGATCCGCGCGTGGGTGCAGGCGGAACTCGATCGCATCATCCAGCTCACCGACGAGGTCCGCCGCCGCGTGGAGGCGTGCGTCTCCGGGGCCCCGACGCTGCTCACCGCCGAGGTCGAGGACGATCCCGACGAGATCCATCCCGCGCTTGCCGGCAAGCGCGTGCTCGTCTGCGACAACGAGGAGACCGTGCTCACGTCCATCCGCAGCCTGCTGGAGCGGCGCGGCTGCCGGGTGACCACGCTCGCCGACGGCCTGGAGATCATCGACCTGCTCACGAGCGACGTCGCGCGCTCGACGCCGTTCGACCTGGTCATTTCCGACATCCGGATGCCGCACCGCAACGGCTACGAGGTCTTCCGCGCCGCGAAGGCGGCGTGCGGCACGACCCCGGTCATCTTCATGACCGGGTTCGGCTACGACCCCCACCACTCCATCGTCCGTGCGAACCAGGAAGGCCTGCATTCCTTCCTCTTCAAGCCGATCCGCGCCCGCGCGTTCCTGGACGCGGTCATCCGCGCCCTGGGCGGCGAGGCCGCCCCCTCGACCTGACCCCGGCCCCCGGTGACCCCGGCCCCCGGTGACCCCGGCCCCCGGTGACCCCGGCCCCCGGGTCCACGGCGGTTGCCTCGCCGCACGACGCGCGTGCCGCACACGCCAGGGTCACCCGAGCGATCCGTCGCCGCGCGCGGCGACGAGGAACCGCTCGAAGCCCTCGCTGTCGCGCTCGATGACCGCACGCGGGAAGGCCGGCACCGCGCGCGCCAGCGCGAGCACCTGCCCGGCACGGCTGGCGGCGAGCTCCAGCGCCAGCAGGCCGCCCGGCCGGAGCAGCGCGGGCGCACCGCGGATCACCGGGCCGATGAATCGGGCGCCGTCCGGGCCGCCTCGGAGCGCGGACGCGGGTACGTACCGCTGCACGCCTGCCTCCACCAGCCCGCCCTCCCATTCGTCATCGGGGATGTAGGGCAGGTTCCCGACGATGGCATCGAACGGCGCCTCGCCGGCCAGCGGATCCAGCAGGGACCCCTCGCGGACCTCGACGCGGTCGTCGACGCCCAGGTCCCGCGCGTTGCGACGGGCGAGGTCGGCCGCGGCAGGATGGCACTCGACGGCGATGACCGTGGCCGCGGGCAGTTCCAGCGCCAGCGAGATCGCCACGCATCCCGTGCCCGTCCCGAGATCCGCCAGGCGCCACGCCGTCGCGGGGGGCGGGACCGGCGCCGCCGGGCCGTCGCCGCGCGCGTCCGCCCCGTCGCCGCGCTCCTGCATCTCGCTCCGGCGGCGCCGGAGCGTCTCTCCGCCCGGTCCGTCCGCCTCGCGCAGGTGCCGGACGGTCAGCGCCACGAGATCCTCGGTACACGGCTGCGGGATCTGCGTCACCGGCTCGACCTGCATGCGCCGGCTGTAGAACGTGGTCCAGCCGACGAGGTACTGCACCGGCTCGCCCGCCGTCGCGCGGCGCACCAGATCGCGCAGCGCGGCGCGCTCGTCCGACGACGCCGGGCGCTGCGGCTCCATGTAGAGGCGCATCCGGTCGCAGCCGATGGTGTGCGAGAGCAGCATCTCGCCGATGAGGCGCGCGGGCTCGATCCTGCGCGCCGTGAAGTGTTCTCGCAGCCAGGTGAGCAGGCGCGCGGTCGTCCAGTCGGGTTCGATGCCGGTGCGGGCGGTCACGGCGCGCAGTGTACGGGGTCGCGCCCCCGCCGATCAGGACGCGGCACCGATCGGCCGCAGCGCATCCTGCGGGACCCATCCGGTGTCACCGCTCGAGAAGCGCACGCGTGACCAGCCTGGCCTGACCTCCACCACGCGCACCTCGATCCCCGGCGCGAGGGGCTCGCCGAAGAGCGCGGGATACCCGCTCCCGTTGCCCGTCCGCGGCATGGTCTCGGCCCCGGTCAGCACGGCTGCGGGAAAGGCCGGTGCCACCCAGCGGGCGACCGCGGGCGGAACCGCCGCCAGCGCACCGATGACCACCGCGGCGGCGCCGAGCCGGCGGACCCACGGCCGGTGCGCGGGCGCCCACGCCAGGCAGAGCCATCCCGCACCCCACGCGACCAGCGCGGCGAGGAGCCACGGCCGGACCGGCCGCAGTTCGCACCAGTCGAGCAGCGCCATCCACGCGGAGCCGGCCACGCCCGCCTCCAGCGGCGTGCGGACCAGGGTGCGCGCTTCGCGCAGGCTGGCGCGCGCGTCGGCATGCACGCCACCCAGGGCCAGCGCGCGGCGGAACTCCGCGATCGCGATGGCGACGTCGCCGAGGCGCAGATGGCACGTTCCGAGGTTGAACGCGAGGGCGCCGCTGTCCACGCCGTCGCGGCGCAGCACGTCGTACCCCGCGCGCGCCCGGCGGAACGCCTCCCGCGCCGCGGCGGGGTCGTCGGCCAGCAGGTCCATGCCCTGCGCATACGCCGAGGCCGCCTCCGCGGCGACCGCCGTGCGCGACACGACCGGGTCCTCGACCACACGTGCGTGCGCGCCGGCACCGAGGGCGATCGCGCCGACGATCACGCCGGCGCGGACGAGGGCGCGCAACCGGTCGCGACCGGGCGCGGTGGTCCTCGGAGCGATGGTGCACGGTCCGGTCATGGTGCGATCGCCTCCGCGATGCGCTCGACGAGCGCCCGGACCTCGGCCACGTGGGCGGCATCGTCCTCCGCCGCGCCGGGTCCGGCGTAGCGCCGCCGGTCGCCCGCTTCGGCCGCGGCGCGGACGGCCGCGGCCAGCGTCCCGTCCGCGCCGAGGTCGCGCAGCACGTCCGCGGCTTCCGCGCCGGTCACCGACGCCGCCGGCCGGTCGGCAAGCGCTGCGACCAGGGCACACAGGACGGAGGTCGCATCCGCCTCGAGCACGCGATCGCCACCCAGGCGCCGGCGCGCCTCGGCGATCGCACGGCGCTGGCGGGCGCGCCGGCGGGCCATGGCCCCCTGCCGTCGCCGCCGCGCGAGCAGCATCGCCAGCGCCAGCAGCGGCGGCAGCGCCGCCCCGGTGCCGATCGCCGCCGCCGAGGGCAGCGCGGGCGTCGCGGCAAGCAGCCGATCGGCATCGACGACGATCGGCCGCGGACCGCCGCGATCGCGCGCGACCAGGCGGCGCGGCGCCGCCGGGCCGGCGGCGCTCTCGATCACCTCATCGCCCGCGCTCTCGGACCGCGCGATCGAGAGCGGAACGGGCTCCGTGTGGACGGTCACGTACCGACCCTCCTGCGGATCGAAGAAGACCAGCGGGATCGGCGGGATGCGCCGGACATCCTGTCGCCGCGCGCGGATCGTCTGCACGAAGACCTTGCCGTCCGGCGTCACCGTGCCGGCGAGCGGATCGGTCGGAATCCGGAAGTCCTCCGCCAGGTCGCCGATCTCTGCGAGCGGCGGCGGCGCGAGCGCGTCGAGATCCGCGCCGAGTCCGTCGGCGGTGCGGCCGGACGCATCCCGGATCGTCAGGGTGAGCGTGATCGGATCACCCACCGCGGCCTCCCGCGGCTCCGCGGACGCGCTGATCGAGAATCGACCGACCGCGCCGCGGAAATGCGGCGGACGCCCCTCCACCGGCGGCGCTGCAACCGTCACCTCCGGCGCCTGCGCCACCGCCATCGCCAGCCGCTCGTCGACGATCGACAGCGTGTCGCGCCGGAAGAAGTCGCGCGTCCGCTCCAGCCGGTTCGGATAGCGGAGCAGGATCGTGACGGGCTCGATCGTGAGCGGCCCGGTGGTCTCCGGGCGCATCTGGTGCCGCCGCTCGAAGACGAACCACGTGGAGCCGTCGGCGTCGCGCTCGATCTCCGTCAGGGTGCGCGGGGCGGCCCGCTGCCCGCGCCCGTCGCCGTCGCCGAACGGACCCAGCCGGCTGGCGCGGGCATCGATCCATGAGAAGGTGTCGGAGAGACTCGCCTGGTACCGAAGCGCCTCATCCTCGAACCGCCGGATCCGGAGGCGCAGCCGCAGTTCGATCGGTTCACCCAGGAAGACGCGCGACCGGTCCGAGAGGATCTCCGCCTCGAGCACGCCCGCCCCGTCCAGGCGGCGCACGAGAATCGACCGCGGCCTGGTGACGCGGTCGCGCCCGTCCACGCGCACCTGGATGGACGGAATCACCAGCAGACCCGGCTCGTCGGCGATCAGTTCGAACGTGTAGGTCACCGAGGACGATCGCGACAGCCGGCCGTTCACGATGTACGTGGACTGCGATCGACCGACCGTCGGGGCCCCGAGGAATCGCACCTCGCCGTCCGCCGGAAGGGACGGGATGGTGACGTCGGTGCCCTCCACGACCAGCCGCGCCACGAACGGCAGGGATGCATACGCGGTCGCATCGTCGATGACGAGGTCCAGCGGCGCATCGTCTGCGGCGCGCCCGGGCGCCGCCAGGACGCCCAGCGTGAGCAGGATCAGCAGGACACCGGCGCGCGCGGCGACGCGTGACGGTGTCCGACCCCCGCGCCGGGAGCGCGGGGGCGCGTGACCCGGATCTGCCATCACTGGATCCGCCATCACCAGTCCTTCTCCACGGGCGGCTGCCGCAACCGCTCCGCGCGGCGCTGCGCCTCGCGCCGCTGCCGCTCCGCATCCCGGATGCGCTGGAGGATCCGTTCCGCGGCGTCCGGCGTCATCCGTGATCCGTCGGTCGTCGCCGCGCGCTCGCCGCCCGAGGCCCGCCCGTCGTCCGAGGACGCGCCCTTCGGTTCCGCCGGTGCATCCCGCGCCGCGTCGGGTTCCGGCTCGGCCGCCGGCGACGCGCCGGACTCGGCACCGCGCTCCGGTGACGGCGCGCTGTCCTGGTCCGCGGGGTCGGCGGCTGCACCCGCCGACCGCTCCGCGCCCGTGGCGGTCCCGTCGTCGGGCGGCGCCGGCTGCGGCGCCGCATCCGCCCCCTCCCCGCCCTCCTGCGGCGCCACGTCGCCCGCCTCCGACCGCGGTTCGCCACCCTGGTCGCCGGTGTCCGACGCGGACCCGTCCGCGCCTTCGGACGCGGACGACGGCCCGTCCTCGCTCGAGGTGTTCTCGCCCGGCGACGGCTCGCCCGAGGCATCCTCGCCCGACTCGGGACTGCCATCGCCACCGTCGCCGCCGGACTGGGGCGCGTTCTGCCGCAACTGCTCGAGCAGGCGCCACGCGAGTTCGCCGTTCGCCCGCGCGTCGTCATCCTCCGGGTTCGCCGCGAGCGCCTCGCGCGTCGCGTGCAGCGCGGCCTCCAGCGCGCGCGGCGCCGCAGCGGGATCGACGTCCGCGCCTTCCTGCGCCGCGAGCAGCAGCGAGGCCGCCTCGTTGTACCGGGCGCGCGCCCGCAGCGCGGGATCGCCCGGCTGCTCCGCCGCTTCGCGAAACGCCGCCGCCGCCGCCTGGTACGCGCCGCTCTGCGCATCCGCAACACCCAGGTTGTGCAGCAGTCGCGGATCACCCGGCAGCCAGCGCAGCGCCTCGCGCAGCACCTCGGCCGCCGCCTCCGGTCGTCCCTCGCGGAGCCGCGACCACGCCTCGCGCTCCAGCCGGCGCGCTGCCGCCGCATCGACGACGACCGTCGGCGCGGTCACGGGGGGCGGCGTCACCACGGCCGCCGCCATGCCCGGAACCAGAAGGAGCATCAGGATGCAGAGTCCTCGCGTCACCATGTCGGCGGTCCCTCCGGTGACATGATGGCACGATTCCGCAGGCATGGCTCGAGGCACAGCAGGAGAAACGCCGCGCCGACGAACCAGGCGTGGCGGGGATGTCGTCGTCGCACCTCGCCCTCCTCCGTTCCGCGCCGCGCCAGCGGGAGGATGTGGGCCTCATAGACCCGTTCCACGTCCAGGGAACGCGTGCCCGCCCGGATGTAGGCGCCGCCGGTCAGGCGCGCCACCTCGCGCAGCGGGGCCTCGTCGAGACGGCTCCAGACCTCGCGCCCCTCGTGCTGCAGGAACAGGCGCCCCGCCGCCGTCGTGACGGGAATCCGCGCCCCGTCCCCGTGATCGCCGAGACCGATCGCGATGATCGGGACGGGTCGTCCCTCGGCCAGCCGCGCCGCCGCCTCGACGGGATACGAGCCATGATCATCGCCATCGCTCAGCAGGACGATCACCGCGTGCCCCGGGGCATCCTCCGGGAGCGACTCCGCCGCCAGGCGCAGCGCATCGCCGGGCAGCGACCCCCCCCGCGGCATCGTGTCGGGATGCAGTTCCGACAGCGCGCTGCGGAACGTGGCGTGATCGATCGTGAGCGGGCAGCGGACCTGCGCGGTACCGGCGAACCCGATCAGGCCGACGCGATCGCCGGCCGCCGCGTCGAGCAGCGCCAGCACGATCTCCCGGGCGCGCTCCAGCCGGTCCGGCGTCGCGTCCTCCGCGAGCATCGAGCGCGAACAGTCCATCACGACCATGATGTCGAGCGCCCGGGGCCGGACCGCGCGGATCTCGAGCCCCGAACGCGGGTCGAGCAGCGCGCCGCCGAGCAGCACGAGTCCGACGACCAGGAGGGCGCCGCGCAGCCGGCGCCGGGCGGCACGCGTCCGTCCGGCCAGCCGCGCCCGCATCGAGGTCGTGAAGACCCGGCCGAGTCGGACTTCGCTCCGGCGCACCGCGAGCATGCGCAGCAGCAGCGCCGCGGGCGCCACCAGAAGCCACGCGAGGTATCCGGGTTGTTCGAAGACAAGGTCCACGGCAGGCTACTCGGCAATCCCCCCGAAGCGCGTCGTGCGCAGCAGGGACTCGACGGCAATGAGGACGACGGCGACGGCCACCAGCGGCGGCCAGGTGCGCCCGCCGAGCGGGAATCGATGGATCGCCGCCTCGTGGAAGTCCAGTTGCGGCGGCGCGGTGATCGGTGCCCGCTCCAGCGCATCGATCTCCGCGTAGATGCGCTCCAGCCCGGCGCGGTCCGTGGCCAGGAACGACCGGCCGCCCGTCCGATCGGCAATCCGGCGCAGCATCGCTTCGTCGATGCTCGCGCGGATCCGCTGGCGGCGCCCCGTGATCGGATCGATCGATCGCAGGGTCGCGAACCCGCGATCGGACCCGACACCGATCGTGTAGACGCGGATCCCGAAGGTGCCGGCGACGTCGGCGGCCACGACCGGATCGACGATTCCCGCGTTGTTCTCGCCGTCGGTGAGCAGCACGACGACGCGCGACCGGATGCGCGGGTCGCCCTCGCCGTCGGTGGCGCGGTCGATGGCGCGCAGCCGTTCGACCGCCAGCGCCAGGCCGTCGCCGATCGCCGTCGCCCGCTCGTGTTCCATCGCCGGAATCTCCAGGTCCCGGACCACGCGCACGAGGTGCCGGTGATCGAGCGTCAGCGGCGCGAGCGTGTCCGCGAACGTGCCGAAGGCCACCAGGCCGATGAGATCGTCCGGGCGCCCGGGCAGTCCGCCGCCGCCGGCCACGAACCGCGTCACCACGTCGCGCACCACTTCCAGGCGCGTCATCTCCGCGTCGGCCGGATCGGCGTAGTCGATGGCATCCATTGAGCCGGAGCGGTCGACGACCAGCATGATGGCGATCCCGTCGCGCGGCACGCTGCGCCGGGCGCCGGGAACGAGGGGGCGGGCCACCGCGATCACGAGGACCACCAGCGCCGCGGACCGGAGCGCGGCCGGCACCCACCAGAGACGCGCCGCCGGCGTCCGCGGTCCGTCGGCGAGTTCGCTCACCGCCGGAAACGCGATGCGCGGCCGGCGCCGGAACAGCAGCATCGCCACGGGGACGAGGAGCAGCAGGAACAGGGCGCCGGGGTGGGCGAACTGCACGGTCACGGCGCGCGCTCCCGCGGACCGGCCGGCATCCGGCTCGCCTCGATGAACGCCCGCAGCGAGGCGATCGACGACTCCGAGTCGCGCCGCCCGGGTTCGAATCGCGCGAAGTTGACCAGGTCCACCTGCGCCAGGAACGCGCGCAGACGCTCGCGCTGCGCGTCGGTCAGCGCCGGGTGGCGGGCGGTGGCGCGCAGGATCTCGGGCGTCGTGCGATCGAGCGAATGAACGTCGAAGCGCCGCTCCAGGAAGCGGCGGAGAATGAGGCCCAGTTCACGGTGGAGGCGCTCGATCTCGCCCGCCTCCAGCAGGCCGCGCGCGAGCAGCGCGTCGATGGCGGCGAGCGCCTCCACGTCCGGCGGCGGCAGCGGCACGGGGGCCGGTTCCCGGCGGCGGCGCACCACGAACAGCACGGCCGCGGCCAGCGCCGCGAGCGCGAGCAGGCCGGCGGCAGCCGCCATCAGCCACCGGGAGCGCGCCGTCGGCCCGGGCGCCGCATCGTCCGCCTCCGCCCAGCCGCGCAGGGCGCGGATCGCCTGGTCATCGTCCGCGCGCACCGGCGTGACGTCGACCGGGAGCCCCGGGGCACGGTGCGTCTGCGCGGGCGTGGACGGTCCGTCGACGGTGATCCGGATCTCCGGCAGTTCATGCCGTCCCGCCGCGAAGGTGTCGAGGGACCAGGACTGGCGGTAGCGCCGGCGCTCGCCCGCCGGGACATCGAACACATCGCCGTGCCGCGTCACCCGGAACGTCTTCGACGTCGGGTCGGCGAGCGTGAGGCGCACGTCGCGCGGCGCGTCGATCTCGATGCTGAGCAGGATCCGGTCGCCGCTCCGCGCCCGCGCCGGCGATGCGATCAGCGTGACATCCAGGCGCGCCGCGGCGGGCAGGGACGCGCCCGCGCTTTCCGCCCCGCTGAGCGGGATGGTGAACACCCGGCGTACCTCGGCGTCCGCGGCGCTCCCCGCGACGGACGGAGGCGGGGCATCATCCGGCAGGATCGCCGCCCCGGCCGCGACCCGCGCAGACACGGCGATGAGAAGCAGGAAGACGAGTCGCGTCACGATCCGCATGGCGCTCATGGGTGCGGCGCGTGTCCTGTCCGTCGCGTCCTGAAGAACCGGTCGATCGCCTGCTCCGCCGATGCGCCGGTCGGCAGCGTGAGTCGTTCCACGCGCAGCCGCCGCAGCGTCCGGTCCAGCGCATCCCGGCGCATCCGGGCCGCGCGGGCGAACCCGTCGCGCACGCGACGGCTCGCAAGGTCCACGCAGACGGACCGCCCGGTCTCCGGATCCACGAGGTCCACGATGCCTGCATCCGGCAGCGCCGACTCCCGCGGATCCTCGACGACCACGGCGATCGTGTCATGCCGCCGGCGCAGCAGCCCCAGCGGGACATCCCACCCGGTGGCGCGGAAGTCGCTCAGCACGAAGACCACCGCGCGGCGGCGCTGGATGCGGCGCACGTGCTCCAGCGCCCCCGCCAGGTCCGTCCCCCGTCCCTGCGGCTCGTGCGCCAGCACGTCGCGGACCAGCCGCAGTGCATGCTGTCGTCCCTTCGCCGGCGGGACGACGCGCTCCACGCGGTCGGTGGCGACGACGAGTCCGATGCGATCGCCCTTGCGGAGGGCCGCGAACGCAAGCACCGCAGTAAGCTCCGCGATCATCTCGCGCTTCCGGCGAAGGTCGCTGCCGAAGTCCTGCGAGGCGCTGAGATCGGCGACCAGCAGGAGCGTCAGTTCCCGTTCCTCGCGGAAGAGCTTGACGAACGGCTCGCCCGCGCGGGCGCTGACGTTCCAGTCGATCGAACGGACGTCATCACCCACCTGGTACGGGCGGACCTCCTCGAATTCCATCCCCATGCCGCGGAACGCGGAGGCGTAGTGCCCCGAGAACGCCGCGTCCACGAGGTGCGCGGTGCGGATCTCGATGTTCCGGATGGAGCGGAGCAGTTCGCGCGGGATCGGCGCCGCATCGCGTCGGGCGGGTCCGGATGGCACCGGCGTCGTCATGGCAGCACGCTCACGGGACCGGGAGATGGTCGAGCAGGCGCCGGACCAGGTCCTCCGCCGCGACGCCCTCTGCCTCCGCCTCATAGGAGAGCAGCAGGCGATGGCGCAGGACCGGGATGGCCACGTCCTTGAGGTCCTGCGGAACGACGAAGCCCCGCCCGTCCAGAAACGCCCGCGCGCGTCCGGCGATGGAGAGTGCAATCGTGGCCCTCGGCGAGGCGCCGTACCGGATGAGCGGCGCGAAGTCCAGTCCGAACGCCTCGGGATGGCGCGTCGCATGCACGATCGAGACGATGTAGTCGCGGATCTTCTCGTCGAGGTAGATCGCCTCGACCGAGCGCCGCGCGGCCTCGATCGCCGCCGGTTCCATGACCGGGGTCATCGCCGGGGCAGCGCGCAGCCGCGACCAGCGGTCCAGAATCTCTCGCTCCTCGCCGCGCGTCGGATATCCGACGACGATCTTCAGCATGAAGCGATCGATCTGCGCCTCCGGCAGCGGGTACGTCCCCTCCTGCTCCAGGGGATTCTGCGTCGCGAGGACGAGGAACGGCGACGGCAGCGGGAATGTCTCCGTGCCGATCGTCACCTGCCGCTCCTGCATCGCCTCCAGCAGCGCGGACTGCACCTTCGCCGGCGCCCGGTTGATCTCGTCGGCCAGGATGATGTTCGCGAAGATCGGGCCCTTGCGGACCTCGAAGCGACCGTCCGCCGGCCGGTAGATGAGCGTGCCGATCAGGTCCGCCGGCAGCAGGTCGGGCGTGAACTGGATGCGCTGGAAGCGCGTGTGCAGGCCGGCCGCGAGCGCCGAGACGGCGGTGGTCTTCGCCAGGCCGGGCACGCCTTCGATCAGCGCGTGGCCGTCGGCCAGGAGGGCGAGCAGCAGGCCGTCGATGAGTTCGTCCTGTCCGACGATCACCCGCGCCAGTTCCTCGCGCAGCCGCCGGAACGGGGCGCTCGTCTCGCGGACCTGGTCGCCGAGCCGTTGAATCGTTTCGTGCATCGTTCCGTGACGCGTTCGGGGGGTGAGGGTGCCGCAAGATCCGGCCGCCCGGTCGCGCCTGCGGCGCCGGGCGGTTCGGGGGGGGCATGCGATGCGCCGGGCCGGTCGATCTGACCGCCGCGAGGCTGCCGGCCGCGGCACGGCAGCGCCGCAGGTCACCGCGCGCGCCGGGGCACAGGATCCACGTTTCCGGTCCCGCACGCAAGCCACCGTGGGGGCGATACAACCGGACAACTCCGCCCCGATGGCGCCGACCGACCGCGCGGCGCCCGCGCATCGCATCCGCCGCTCGCCGGCGCCCGCGGAGGATCGCACTGTCCCCGCATGGCGCCGCGGAAGCCCCGTCCATCTCCGCCATCCCCTGGATTCCGGCCGTCCGGTCTCGACGGCGACCCGGGGCTGCACGCCCTGCGCGGATCGGGCGCGTCGCCGCGCCTCGCGCTGCCGGCGTCCGCCGGTGCGCTGGGGATCTCGGTCCTCGCCCTGATCGCCTTCGCCATCTTCGAGGCGCGGCCGCCGCGGCATGCCGCATCGGCGCCGCTGCCCATGATGCGCATGGTGAGCGACGCGCCATCGGTGCCTGAGGGTCCGGGCCCGTCGGCGCCGGCCGGCGCCACGGACCCGCGGGCGGCGTATCGGACGCCCTCGCCGCTCGAGGCGACCGCGCCCGCGGTGCGTCCGGATGACTCCGGCGCGAGCGCGCGCCGCGCCGGACCGGACCCGGACGATGCCCGGGTCCGCCGCGGCGGCGCCGACCCGCTGCGCTCCCGGCCCCGGGCCGCCCTGCTCATGCTGGAGCAGGGCCGCGCGCACGCCGCAGTCGGACGCCTGGGCGACGCGCGAAGCGCCTTCATCTCGGCGATCGAACTCGATCCCGGCGCCGCCGACGCACGCTACGCCCTCGCGCTCGTGCTGGTCCGCATGGGCGACCGGGCCGGCGCCGAGGCGGAACTCGAACCGCTGCGGGAACTCGATCCGAGTCTCGCGAACCTGCTCTCCGGACTGCTGCGCCGCGGAGGACGATGAACGATGCTGTTCAGACACCTGCGATTGAGGGCCGCCACCGGATCGATGCACCAGTTCCTGAACTCGGTGCGCGCGATCTACCCGGACGTGGTGGCGGACGACATGGTGGAGGCCGCGACCATCTTCCTGTATGAGCGCGCCATGCGCACGGTCTTCGGCAGCGGCGCCGCGGCGGCGTTCCGCGCCCGCATCCGCGCGCTGGTCAAGTTCGCGGCGCCGTACGAGATCGAGGCGAGGATCGGTCGCATCGAGTCGCAGTTCGAGGCATTTACCGCGGTCCGCGCGGCCCGGAACGGGACGCCGATCCACGCCGAGTTCACGCGCCACGTCGAGTGCGCCATCCGCGCGCTGCTGCTGGAGGCGGATCCGAAGTTCGACGACCCCGAGGTCATCCGGCTCGTGTTCCCCCGCTTCGAACTGGCGTTCCGTCGCTTCGTGACCCACCTGCGCGGCATCCAGCGCCAGAGCGTCTTCCTCATGAAGACCTCCCGATCGCCCGCCTGAGCGCGGCACTCCCGGCGGCTCCGGAGCACCACGCAGACGTCCGGCACGGGACACAGGACCGGTGCCGACCGCAGATCACGCGCGGGAACGACATTCCTCCGGGGAGGTCGGAGGCGCATCCGGATCACCGCAGGACACGGGATCGCCACGCCCGCGCGATCGCCGTCGCGGCGGCGCGGCGACGGGGCGACCCGGCGACGCGACGGCGCCAGGACACCACCGTCGAGCGAGCCCGGGCGACGCGGGGCGCCTCGCGTGCATGCTCGAGGCATGACGACGGCCACAGCCCACCGCCCGGGCGCCGGATCCCGCGGCCTGGGGGACGAGCGCCGTCCCCGGCATCGCCCGCCGCGTGCCGGCGCCGGGACGGGAAAGGCCCGGCAGCGGGCCCGGCGCCGGGACGGGACAGGCGCAGGGACGGGACAGGCCCGGCAGCGGGCCGGCGCCGGGACGGGACAGGCCCGGCAGGGTTCCCGGCGCCGGGACGGGACAGGCCCGGCAGCGGGCCCGGCGCCGGGACGGGACAGGCCCGGCAGCGGGCCGGTGCCGGGACGGGACAGGCCCGGCAGGGTTCAGGTGGCTGGTCCGCGTGGTGGTCGGTCGCACCGGGCATCCGGGCGAAGGATCCGGCACCTCCGGCGAAAGCGGTCTCTCTGCGACAGCACCATCACTGACCCGTCCGACCGGCAGACCGCCGGATCCCTGGTCGCACGGCCGACCGCCCGCGCAGCGCCGGATCCCTGGTCGCCCCGCGAGCCTCCGGCACAGCGCCCGATCCAGCACCCGATCCAGCGCCCATCGATGGTCACACCGCCGCAGCGCCCGTGACCACCGGCACGGTGCCCCGCGTGTGCCGGGCAGTCAGTCGCGATGGAGCGCGCGCGCCGGGGTCCGGCGCTCATCGCGCGCACGACACGGCCGCGCCGCCGTCAGCCTGGTGACCGTCCGAGCCGATGCCGCGGCGATGGTTCGACGCGGCGCCATGCCGCCGGGCCCGCCGCGATGCGCGTCGACCGGTCCCTCCCCGGCGGCGCACCCGCCGGCGTCGCCGCGCCTCGGTCGCCCGGATCCGCCATGATCCGCGGCATGGACGACGCGGTCCCGGACACAGCGCACGCGCGGAGCGACGCGATCGCGCCGTGGGCCGCGCTCCTGGAGCCGCGCCACGCCGCGCTCCTCGCCGCGGCCGACGCCGTCGACCCGTTCCACCCCGCCGCGATCGAACGGCTCCGTCGCACCTGGGACCCGGATCTCTGCCGGACAGCGCTGCACCTCGTGCAGGTGCGACGCCTCGCGCAGAGCCGCTTCCCGGAGCACTGGTCGAGGCTCGTGGCGGATCGCGAGGGACTCGAGCAGGCGACCTCGAGCGCGGTCGCCCGCTGCAAGGCGCAGCGCTTCGCCGGCTGGGATCGTCCCGTCGTCGACTTCTGCTGCGGCATCGGCGGAGACCTGATGGGGCTCGTGGAGTGCGGCATCCCGGCGCGCGGCGTGGATCTCGATCCGCTCCGCGCGTGGATGGCGCGGGTGAACACCGGATGCCGCATCGACGTGGCCGCGGCGGAAGCGCGCCTGCCGGAGCCCGGCGAAGCGTTTCACATCGACCCGGCGCGGCGCGCCGCGGGTCGGCGCCTCTGGCGCCTGGAGGACCTGCGACCCGGCGCGCCGTACCTGCGACGACTCCTCGCGTGCGGCGCGCCCGGCGCCGTCAAGCTGGGGCCGGGCACCGCGCTGCCGGAGGCCGAAGACCTGGGCGCGACGGAGATCGAGATCGTCGGAGAGGGTCGACGACTCGTCCAGATGATTCTCTGGACCGAGGGCGCGGGATCCGCCGGTGGCCCCGCGCTGCGCCGCGCGACGCGCCTTCCGGCATTCCGGACCATCGCGGGCACGCCGCGGCCGCTTCCGGCGCCGATGCGCGACCCGGAAGAGATGCGACTCCTGCTGGTCCCGGATCCGGCACTCGAACGCGCCGGACTTCTCGGACGTCTCGCGGAGGGATGCGATCTTGCCGAAGTATGGCCGGGGCTCGGTCTGCTTGCATGCGGGCCCGGCGGGCCGGACGCGGCATCGCTTCCGGAGCCGCTGCGCGCCTGGTGCGAGATCTTCGAGGTCCGGGAAACATGCGCGTGGCGCGTCGATCGCGTCGCATCCCGCCTCCGGGCACAGGGACTCGGCGCGTCCGAGATCCGTACGCGCGGGCAGGCCATCGATCCCGACCTGGTCCGACCCCGGCTTCCCGCGGGTGATGACGTGGTCGTCTTCGGACTCCGACTCGGCGCGCGACGCGTCGCGATCATCGCAGAAAAACGTTGCGATTCTGTGTGAGTGAGAGGGTTCCGCTCACGGCCCCGTTCCCGTACAATCGCGATGGGAAAGGGTGGTGGAGCGATGGGCAACGTCGCACAGTCGCAGGACGACAACGGCGGAGAATCAGAAACCGGATGCTGTCCCGTCGGCGACGGGACGGCGGTGCGCGGCGCCGAGCGGTCGGCTGCGTCCGGCCGACCGGTACCACGATCGATCTCGAACGTGATCGCGTGCATCGCCGGGTTCTGCCACGAGGAACTGGACGAGGAGTACCTCGAGGTCGCGCTGCGGCTGGCGCGCACACTGGAACGGATCGACCCGGCGCTGCGCCGAGGTCGACCTGAGAGCTGGGCCGCCGGCATCATTCATGCGGTCGGCTGGGTGAACCTCCTTACGGATCCCGCGACCAGTCCGTATCTCACGAGCCGGGAGATCGCCACGTCGCTGGGCGTCTCCGAGACGACCATGCACGAGAAGTCGCGCCGGATCCGGCAGCGGCTCGATCTCGTGCCGCTGTCGCCGCCGTGGTGCCTGCCCAGTCTCTTCCAGGAGGCGATGGATGTCTGGGCCAGTCGCGCCGCCTCGATGGTGTACGGCGAGCCGGCGCAGGCCATGTCCGGGTTCCCCCACGACATGCCGATCACGGTGTGGCTCTCCTCCTCGCCGTGGATGCACGAGGCGCCGGCAGCGCACCGGCAGGCCGACGGTGACGCGGCGGCGGCGTCCTCGACGGGCACCGGCGGACCGATTCTCAACTCGCCGCACAAGACGCCCGGCGCCCCCGCGCCGGGCGTGCACATGCAGCGCCGGTCGTTCGACGGATCGGCGTCGGTCGTTCCCGCCGCCCGCTTCCGGATCGCATCGCGCGGCCTCGCGGGCTGGGGCGGTCCGAAGGGACGCGCGTGGGAAGGCCCCGCCGTCATCGGCCGCATCGGATAGCGGACGCGCGTCCGGCGGCACCGTCCGCGGACCAGGTCCGCCGGTTCACATGCATGCAGCGTCTCAGGCCTGCGCGGCAACCGTGTTGCGCAGCAGCATGGCCACGGTCATCGGGCCGACGCCGCCGGGCACGGGCGAGATCGCACCGGCCACGCGGCGCACCGCGTCGAAGTCGACATCGCCGACCGTCCGTTCGGATCCATCCGGATTGGTGACCCGGTTGACGCCGACATCGATCACCACCGCGCCCGGACGGACCATCCCGGCGGTGATCAGGCCGGGAACGCCGGCCGCGGCCACGATCACGTCCGCGCGCCGCGTGAATTCCGGCAGGTCCCTCGTCCATCGGTTCATCGAGATCACGGTCGCGTCGGCCCGCATGAGCAGCACGGCGATCGGCTTGCCGACGATGTTGCTCGCACCGACGACCGCGCAGGTCGCGCCGCGGAGTTCCACCCGGGCCGCCTCGATCAGTTCCATGACGGCGAGCGCCGTACAGGGGACAAGGCTCCGCCGACCGTAGACCACGTTGCCGATGTTCGCCGGATTGACGCCTTCCACGTCCTTCTCGACCGCGATCAGCGACTGGATCCGCTCCGTTTCCAGGCCGTCGGGCAGCGGCAGGTGCAGCATGACCGCCCGGACCTTCGGATCCGCGTTGAGCAGGAGGATCCGGCCCGCGATGTCCTCGAAGCCCGCGTGGGACGGCAGCGCATGGAGGCGGTACTCGATGCCGACCTCTTCGCAGGTCCGGCGCTGGTTCCGCGCGTAGATCCCGGAGGCCGGGTCGCCTTCCACGATCACCGCGTCCAGCCGGACCGGCGCCCCGTCCGCGCGGCGCGCCTCCGCGGTCGCACGGACGCGCTCGCGCACCTCGCGCGCGAGCGCCCGGCCGTCGAGGATCCGCGCTGTATCCGTGGCACCCGTCATCGGCCGCAGAATACCACCCGCGGCAGCGGCGCCGCGGATGGTGCAGCGCAGCGACGGTCCCCCGTGCCGTGGTCGGCGCGGGGGACCGTCGTCGATTCGATGCGCTGTGCTGTGGCCGCGGCGGAACGCGGCCGGATGTCCGGGGCTTACTCGGAGCGTCCCGGAGACACGGACGCGTCCTTGCGCTTTTCGAGCAGCGCCTTGACCTCGTCCGGGAGTTCGAATGCCTTCGCCTCGACCTTGTTGTGCGTGACCTCGACGAGGTTGAGCACCATGTCCATTCCCATGCCCTGCTGGATCGTGACCTTGCGGAACATCTGGAGGTCGCCGGCGGGCTTCCAGTCCGAGACCAGCATCTTCATGGTGACCGGACCCATGCCCGCGTCCCGCCTGGCCTCGGTGCCCAGGAGCAGGTGCTTCTCCGCGTCGTAGAACAGGAACTGCTCGCCCTCGTCGTCGACCTGGCGGAGCTTCCATGCCTTGCGGCCATTGAACTCCGCGGACCCGACGGCGGTCATCTTCGCGATCTCGTCACGGCTGGGCGCGACCATGTTGAAGATGCCCACCTGCTGCCGGGCCATGTCGAGCATCGGGCCCTCGAGCAGTTCGTACCCGCCCATCATCGGGTTGAGCATCCAGCCGACCTTGCCGTCGCTGCCCATCTTCATCTCGCCCATCCCGCCGGGAAGCATCTGCACCAGGAGGAACCGGTCGCCCTTGCCGGTGCTGATCTCCATCGTGATCTCGCCCATCGGGGACGAGATCTGTCCCTTGATGTACGAGGATTCCAGCTTCTCGATCGCCTCGCGGCCACCGATCGCCTTGATGGACTTCTCCACGATTTCGGTGGCGGACGGCGTGGCGACCGTGCTGGCAACGGCCGGGTCGTCAGCGCCGGCGGTCCACGCCAGGGCGGCCGGCGCGGCGGCGGCGGCGAGGCATGCGGGGAGGAGGAGGCCGCGGCGAATGCGGGCACACGTCTTCATGAGTCGGGTCCTTCCGGGGCAGGCGCCCCATCTGTTGCGTTCGAGGTTGGACGGCGGCGCGGTCAGGATCGACGGCCGACGGGATCCGGGCGTCCCCGGGACACGCGGCTCCGGCCGTTTCGTCCCGTGGCTTCGCGGCGCCGGGGCGAGTCCGGTCCGGATTCAGGCCGCGATCGTACGGTTCAGACGGTGACGGATCCACCGGAGAGGCGCGCGGGCCGGTTGTACCGCGCTGGATCCGCAGGGTTCCGACGGCCTCGGCCCGCCGCGCCCGTCACGGCGACTCGGCGGGCGCCTCGAGCAGGTCCGCGCCCTCACGGCGGGCATCGTTGACCCGCGGTGAGACCCGGCGGACGGCCAGCGGCGACATCTCGAGAACCGCGGCGGCCACCGCGTCCCGCCCGTCGACCGCCGGATCGATCCAGCGCCGCCATGCGGACTCCGGGAGCAGCACGGGCATCCGGTCGTGGATCGCGGCCACCGCGTCGCCGGCCGGCTTCGTCAGGATCGCGAACGTCTCCAGCGCGTCCTCCGCGGCATCCGGGCGCGTCGCCGCGGCGGAGTCGCGCGGCCTCCATCGCTCCCAGATCGCCGCCGCGGCAAGCAGGCCGGTGTCCGCCGGGCTGAAGAACCATGGCACGCGCGCGCGGGCCGGGCCGGACCATTCGTAGAAGCCGCTCATGGGCACGATGCAGCGGCGCCGCGCCAGGGCGCTGCGGAATGCGGGCTTCTCATGCACGGTTTCGGACCGCGCGTTGATCATGCGGGCGGCACCGGACGCGTCCTTCGCCCAGGACGGCACGAGACCGAAGCGTCGCACGTGGATCACGGCGCCGTCCGCGTCCGCGCCAACCACCGCCGCGGGCCGCGTCGGGGCGATGTTCCACGCCGGGCGCCACCGGGCGAGGGCGACGGGATCCCACATCGCCCGGAACACCCGGGCGACCTCCGCCGGATCATGGAAGAGCGCGAATCGGCCGCACATCGCCCCTGATTCTCCCGCGCCGTGACGGATGCCGCTGGTGCAGCGCGTCCGGACTCGCCGCCCCGCCGCCCCGGCGCCGGCGGGATCTCCGGATCACCGTGCCAGTGGCCAGTAGAATCGAACCCGCATGTCGGATGACTTCACATCCAGGCCCACGCGACGCCTCTCGGTCGGGGATGCACGCACCGGCATCGTCCACATGGGCGGCGGCGCCCCGGTGTCCGTCCAGAGCATGACCGCGGGGGCCACCAGCGACGTCGCTCGCTGCGTGGCAGAGATTGAGCGCCTCCGCGCGGCCGGCGCGGACCTCGTCCGCGTGGCGGTCCCCGAACGGAAGGACACGCTGGCGCTCGCGCAGATCATCCCGCAGGTCCGCGTGCCCATCGTGGCCGATGTCCACTTCCACTACCGCCGGGCGCTGGAGGCGATCGACGCCGGCGTCCACAAGATCCGGCTGAATCCCGGCAACATCCAGGACCGGGCGCAGGTGCACGAGGTGATCGACGCCTGCCGCGCGGCCGGGATCCCGATCCGGATCGGCGTCAACGAGGGCTCGATCATCGAGCGCCGCGACAAGCAGCGCCGCATGGTCGAACTGGGTCGGTTCTTCTCCGATCACCGCCACGGCCACATGCTGTCGCTCATGATCGCGAAACTGGAGGAGTACCTGGACATCTTCCAGGAGCGCGACTTCCACGACCTGTGCATCAGTGCCAAGTCCATGGATGCCGCGCTGACGATCTCCATCTACCGGGAGATCTCCCGGCGCTTCGACTACCCGCTTCACCTCGGCGTCACGCACGCGGGACCGCGCGAGACCGGCGCCATCCGCAGCATCGCGGCGCTCGGCGCCCTGCTCTCCGAGGGCATCGGCGACACGATCCGCATCTCCTACGCCTCCGATCCCGTCCACGAGGTCGAGGACGGACTGGAACTGCTGCACTGCCTCGGCCTGCGCGCGCGGACCAGCCCTGAACTGATCGCGTGTCCGACCTGCGGTCGCATCCAGGTGGACCTCTTCACGCTGGTCCAGGATGTCCGGAAGACCCTGCTCGGCGAGATCGACCTGCCGATCAAGGTGGCGGTGATGGGCTGCATCGTCAACGGGCCGGGCGAGGCGGAGGGCGCGGACGTCGCGGTCTTCGCCGGCGATCGCCGCGGCATCATCTATGTGCAGGGTGAGCGCGTTGCGAACGTCCAGGAAGAGGAGATCCTGCCGCGGCTCCTCGCCGAGTGCCGCGCCTTCGCCGGGCGCGTCCGGCGCGGGGAGGCGCGCCTGGGCGAGAAGCGCGTGGAGATCGTCCCGCCGGACCCGATCGGACCCCTCGGCAGCGGCGCGGAGCGCATCCGGCGCGGAGACCTGCCGCCGCGGCGCACCGCCCTGACGATCTCGTCTCCGTCGACGGAGGGCCCGACGGCGGAGGGCCCGTCGACGGAGGGCCCGACGGCGGAGGGAGTCGCGCCGGCCGGACAGGCGACGGCCTCCGGAACGCCGGATGATCCCCGATGAATTCCAGGATGACGACCCCGACGACGCCCTGATCAACCCGGAGAGATGATCGACATGCAGTCCATCCGCACGACCCTCTCAGCGCACGGCGGACCCGTCGGCCGGAACGACCTGCACGCCGCAGCCCGCGCCCGCCGCTGGCGCGGCGCGCGCGGATTCTCGATCGTCGAACTGCTCGTCGTCGTCGGCGTGATCGCGGTGCTGGCGGCGCTGCTGCTGCCGGCCCTCGGCGGTGTGCAGCGCCGCGGCCGGAAGATGACGGAGACCGCGAACCTGCGGCAGATCGGCACCGCGTGGACGCTGTATGCCAATGCCCACGATGACGCCGCGCTTCCCGGGTTCCTGCCGCCGAACGTCCAGGGCGGCAGCAACCCGAACGCCTGGCGCGTGACGTACCGCTACGAGAACCGGGACCCCATTCCGCCCGCGATCGCCGCACCGTGGACCTGGCGCCTGGCGCCGTACTTCGGGTACGAGTCCCGTCTCGTCGCGGGCTACCTCCCGCACGACGGCATCGAGGACCGCCTCTTCGCGTGGAACGACACCATCATTGATGCCGCGTACGGCGACGGCGAGGGCATCTACGACACGGACACCGCGCGCCCGGTGACGATCGCCGAGCAGCCTGCCTTCGGCTACAACGGGTACTACCTCGGCGGCTGGTACCGCATGACCACCGTGCCGGGTCAGCCGCTGCAGATTCCGCGGCCCCGCTACTCGAACGTCTTCACCGTGCCGGTGCCGAATGATCCCGATCCCGTGCCGGGACCGATCGGCGTCGTCGCGCGCACGATCTCCCAGGTCCGCGGGACGCACCTGATCGTGTTCTGTTCCTCGACGCAGGTTCCGCACGCTTCGTCCGGGTCGCGCTTCTACGTCCGATTCCCCGATGACCGGCCCGGCGCGCACCTGGTCACCCCGCGATTCCTCGGCACGTCGGAGATCTGGCGGCAGTCCGAGGCCACCGAGGCCACCGGACCGACGGCGGTGCAGGCGCTCGCCGCGCCGCCCGACCTCACGAACTGCGTCGTGCCGATCGGCCGGCACACCGGGCAGGCCGCGACGATCCGCGTGGACGGTTCGATCGAACTCTCGCTGCCCGGCGCGCTGGATGACCAGCGGAACTGGGTGAACGGCGCGACCCGGCCGGGGGTCGCGACGCACACGAACGGCTGAGTCGCGCCCGCCGTCGCGCCGATCACGCGTCGTCCGGGCGCGATGGCGGCGCGGACGTGCCGGGATCGTCCGCGCGATCCGCATCGTCCGGCGTCGCGGGGGCATCGCCGTCCGGCACCGGGTCCGCGCCGAAGCCGCCGCACGGATGGCAGCGCGACAGCCGGCGGATCGTGAGCCACCCGCCGCGCCGGGCGCCGTGGCGCGTCAGCGCCTCGACGGCGTAGACGGAGCAGGTGGGCTGGAACCGGCAGTGCCCGCCGAGAAAGGGACTGAGCGTCGCCTGGTAGGCGCGGACGCATGCGATGAGCAGGCGCGCCGCCGGCGTGACCGCGCGGGGGCCACCGGTCATGCCGGCGCCTCCCCGGCGGGGCGCTCGCGGTTCTCCGGCGCGGACGGCCGGGCGCCACCGCGCGCCACCGCCTGGCGCACGGCGCGGGCGATCATGTCCCGCAGGTCGGCGCCTTCAAGCAGCGGCGCATGCGGCTTCACCTGCACCACGATGTCCAGTCCCGGCGGAAGATCCGGCCGCATGGTCCGGAACGTCTCGCGCAGCCGGCGCCGGATCCGGTTGCGGAGAACGGCGCCGCCCACGCGCCGCGCGACGGCGACACCCAGGCGCGTAACCTCCAGGCCGTTCGGCCGGATGACGATGACCAGCGGACCGGCGTGGTGTCGTGATCCGCCGCGCCAGGCGGCATCGAACGCCTCCCGGCGCCGGATCCGGCGGTCGCGCCCGAACCGCTCGTCGCGCCGCGGCCGCTCGCCGCCGCCGGTCATTCCGAGTCCCCCTCCAGTTCCGCCTGGTAGCGCCGCATGAGCCGCCCGCGCGTGACCAGGCCGATGACCTCGCCCCCGGCCTGGTCATGCACGACCGCCAGCGTCTCGACCTCGTGTCCGGCGAAGCGCTCCATGACGATGTCCAGCGTGTCCTCCGGCGTCACCGTCGGAAGATCGTCGCGCAGCAGTTCCGCGACCTGCAGCAGCGGCACCGCCTCGCGATAGACGAGCGTCTGCCGAAGATCCCCGCTGGTCACGAGACCCAGATAGCGGTTGCGGGCGTCGATCACCACGAAGTCGTGCACGCCCAGGCGCTCGCTCAGTTCCAGCAGCCGCGCCGCGGAGTCCGTCTGGCGGACGAAGACAGGTGGCAGCAGCGGAACGTCGGACACGGTGATCCGGCGCAGCACCGTGAAATCGCTCATGCCGCCCAGGCGGATACCCGCCGCCGCCAGCGGGGCGGTGTAGGCGCTCTCCCGGTAGACCAGTCGCGCGATGATGGTGGAGATCACGGCGGCGAACATCAGCGGAAGGATGATCTCGTAGCTGCGGGTCACCTCGTACACGAGGAAGATCCCGGTCATCGGCGCGTGGCTCGTCGCGGCGACCATCGCGGCCATGCCGACCAGCGCGTAGTGCGCGGGACTCGCCGCCGGCGCAAGCGCGAACTGGGTCACGATCCAGCCGCACGCGCCGCCCACCGCCGCACCCAGCAGGAGCGACGGCGCGAAGAGGCCGCCCGCGCCGCCGGAGCCGATCGTGAGACAGGTCGCGACGACCTTCAGCAGTGCGAGCAGGATGATGCCCGTCACCAGGAACTCGACGGGACGCAGCGCGTACTTCCCGCCGGACCACGCGAAGTAGAAGTCCGGATTGAGCAGGTTCCGCGTCACCTCGTAGCCGTTGCCGTAGAACCCCGGAACACCCGCCTCCCCGGGCGAAAGGGCCAGGTGCAGGATGCCGAGAATCGCGAGGACCGTCGCGCCGGCGGCCGGGCGCAGCACCGACGGCAGGCGCAGCCGGCGGAAGAACGCGCTGACGATCATCAGCGACCGGACGAAGAGCGCCGCGAACACGCCGCAGATGACGCCGAGCCCCAGGTAGTTCGGGATCTCGTACCACGAGAATGCCCCGACACTGAAGTCCTGGCCGCGGGCGAAGAGCGCCTGGCTGCCGAGCACGCCCTGCGTCACGGTCGCGCTGATCACCGCCGAGACGACGATCGGCGTGAACGTCCGCAGCGAGAAGTCGCGCAGCATGATCTCCATCACGAAGAACACGCCCGCGATCGGCGCGTTGAAGACCGACGCGATCCCCGCCGCCGCGCCGCATCCCAGCAGCGTCGCCACCCCCTTCGTGTTGGCCCCGATGATCTGCCCCGTGCGCGACCCGATCACCGCGCCGATCGTCGCGATCGGCCCCTCCGCCCCCGCCGATCCGCCGGAGCCGATCGTGCAGGTCGCCGCCGCCCACTTCCGGATGCCGAAGGAGAGCGGCAGCCGGGCACGCTCGCGGTGGATCGCGTGCAGCACGCGCGAGACGCCGCTGCCGACACCCGGGGCCGGGATCAGGTGCTGGATGGTGCCGGCCAGGAGGGCGCCGGCGATGGGGAACACGGGAATCACCCACCAGAGGTGCGCCGGTTCGAGCGCTGACCCCTGCTCCGCCAGCCAGTGCAGCGGCATGATGAACGCCATGGCGACCCCGCTCATCAGGAGGCCGATGAGCACGGCCATCGCCAGGATGGTCCATTCGCGCCCGACGCCCAGCCGCGCGGCGAGGCGGGCGGACATCCGGAGCGGGCGCTGGGGGGCGTCGGGTGGCATGGTCCGGGCTGATGCGGGCAGGTGGGCGAGTGAGCCGGTGAGGACGTGCCGTGATCCGGGCGGTTCCCGTCGCGGCGCGGGCACCCGGATCCCCGATCCTCCGCGAGATCGGCCAGATGCAGCCCCGGGACTGCACGATTCACCGGTGCCGGCGGTATACTCGCCGATTCGCGCGGATGGGGGAGGATGCCCCCGGACAGGCCGGCCGGGATGCCTCCCGGTCCCCCGTCGGCCTCGCGCCGGACCGCGCTGCCCCGCCGACGGCCGAACCAAGGACTGCACGCCGCATGATCGAGACTCTCAAGAGCGACGAGATCGTCAACAGGCTTGGTGGGCGCTTCAAGCTCACCGCCCTTGTCCAGCGCCGACTGAAGGAACTCATCGTGGACGGCGCCCGACCCCTCGTCGATCGCGACGGACGGACCGACCTGGAACTGGTGATCGAGGAGATCCGCCAGGGCAAGATCGAGCCCGACTTCTCGGAGACCGGCTACACGCCCTGAGCCGCGCCGCCGGGTGCACGCCGATGCGGACCGCGGCTGACGATCGGACGGCGGCGCGCCCGTGACGCGCGGAGGCCCGCTCGCGCCATGAACGACGGCAGCGCCTCGACGACCGCACCGGCCGGACCCGGACCGCACCCGCGGGTGCTGATCGGTGTCTGCGGCGGCATCGCCGCGTACAAGGTGTGCTCTCTCGTCAGCGCGCTGGTCCAGCACCGCATCGACACCGTCGTCGCCATGACCGCCGAAGCGGCGGCGTTCGTGACGCCGCTGACGTTCGAGTCGCTCTCCGGGCGGCCCGTCATCACGTCGCCGTGGGATCGTTCGCATGCCTCGGATCCGCAGCACGTGGCGCTGGCGCGCTCGCTGGACGCCGCGCTGATCGCGCCGTGCACGATGCACATGCTCGCGAAACTCGCGCACGGATTCGCGGACGACGCGGTCAGCCTGGTCCTCTCCGTCGTGGATCGGCGTCGCGTCCCGGTGCTGCTGGCGCCGTCGATGAACGCGGACATGCTCGCCCAGCCCGCCACGCAGCGGAACCTGGAACGGCTGCGCGCCGACGGGTTCTCCATCATCGAGCCCGCGAGCGGCTGGCAGGCCTGCCGGACCGACGGCGCGGGCCGGCTGCCGGAGCCCGAGGCGCTCCTGGCCGCGCTCGCACAGGTGCTCCCGGCCGCGGGGTGACCGGCGGCCCGGCGCGCCGGGGCGCGCAGGGCCCGGCCGGGGGGTGGACAACCGCGGAAGTGGCCCCATACTGAGGCTGCTGTGGTGCGGCCGGCATGGACGCGGACGGCCCGGGGCCTCATCTCGTCGTGGGGGCGCGACACGCGCCCCCGCGGATCGAACCGACTCGGGACGCCTCTGCCGGAGACCGCATGACTATGGGACGCACCACCGCCCTCCTGCTATCGATGCTCGTTGCTGCCGGCGCCACCGGCGCGGCACCGGATCCGTCGGCCGCGCGCCCTGCGCCCTCCGATCCGTTCGAGGGGCGCTCCACGATCGAGATCCCGCTGCGCGTGCGCTCCGCCGGCATCCTCCCCGCGCCGGTCGTGCTGCCGCCGGGCGAAGGCGGCGGTCACGCGGGCGGCGCCGCGGCGGGCGACTGCCCGCCCACGATCGCGACGCACACCGATGCCAGTTTCGGAGGCGGCGCATACAACCTGCAGGGCGGCTTCGCGCAGCAGGAGATCGCCGCGTGCTCGTACATCCTGCCCGCCAGCGCGTTCCCGCTCATCCTGGAGAGTGCCGAGATGATCTTCGGCACGCAGAACACGACTGTCACGACCACGACGCAGTGGACCTTCTTCGTGTGGGAGGGTCTGCCGAGCACGGGCAACCTGGTCGCGCAGTTCAGTTCCGACGGCACCATCCTGCCGCACATCGTGATCCCGCCGGGCACGAACGGCGTCAACGTGATGGTCTTCGTGGATCCCGGTGATCCGGAGCAGATCGTCATCCAGAACGACGGGTCCAACACGTTCTCGATCGGCTACCGGATCGACGTGCACAACAACCAGACGCAGAACCCCTGTTTCGTCGCGCCGCCGAGTACAAGCAACGCGTTCCCGGCGACGGACACGAGCGGCCTGCAGAACGCCGCGAACAACTGGCTCTACGGCGTGAACTGCGGAAGCTTCGGCTGCCCGGCCAACGGCGGCTGGGCGCGGTTCTCCCAACTCCCCTTCTACTGCCTTCCTTCAGGTGACTGGGTGATGCGCGCCACGTGGCGCTCGGTCAACTGCACGCCGCTGTTCGGCGCGTGCTGCCTGCCCACCGGTCTCTGCGAGATCCGGTCGCAGGCATCGTGCACGGCCTCCGGCGGCACCTACCAGGGCGACAACGTGCAGTGCGGGCAGGTCTCCTGTCCGCCGGCCAGCGGCGCGTGCTGCTTCGGCTTCGAGTGCCAGCCCGGCGTCACGCAGGATGGCTGCGTGGGCGCGGGCGGCGTCTGGCAGGGCGCCGCGTCCACGTGCGGCGCGTCCACCTGCAACGAGGGCGGCGCGTGCTGCTTCCCGCAGAGCGGCGGCTGCCTCGACCTGACCGCCTCCGCGTGCCAGACCGCCGGCGGTCAGTTCGTCGCAGGACAGGTCTGCGCCTCGTACGTCTGCTTCCCCGCGGGATCCTGCTGCTTCCCCGACGGCTCATGCCAGGACAGCCGCGGCGCCGGCATGACTCCCGAGGCGTGCATCGCGCTGGGCGGCACGTTCCAGGGCGACGGGACCGCGTGCGGAACGACCACCTGCCCGATCGCGCCCGGCGCGTGCTGCTTCGAGGCCACCGGCGGGTGCCTGGTGCTCGCGCCGGCGAATTGCCAGGTCGCCGGCGGCGTGTTCGGCGGCGGCGGGACGACCTGCCCCGACGGCTGCCTGCCCGACTGCCCGTTCGACCTGGACGAAAGCGGCGACATCGGCTTCGGCGATGTCCTGATCATCCTCGGCACGTGGGGCCCGTGCGCGGGCTGCCCGGAGGACCTGGACGGCGACGGTGAAGTCGGCTTCGGCGACGCGCTGCTGCTGCTGAGCAACTGGGGTCCGTGCTGACGACCCCGGCGAGTTCTCCCGGATCCTGTCGTGGCGGCGCGGCCTCGCGCCGCCACGATACTTTCTGGAGTCGTCGGGCCCCCGTGCGGGGAGACCGGGCCGCAGACGACGCACGCCTATGGACGCTGGCGTCCCCGCATCCCGTTGCGCGCAGGAGGGTTGTTGTGGGCAGCCGGCGCGCGAGGGGTGGTGTCTTCGCGCATGGGGGCCAGGGTCGCGCGCTGAGGATGTCCGGCGACGATGGCGCGTCCGGCGCGGCGCGTCCGTGATCGCGTTGTTGCGCGTCAAGACGTTCCCCGGATCCTCCATCCGCGAGGGGGGTTGCAGGGGGGCGCTTCAGCCCCCCTGCGTTCGCGCGCGCCGAAGGCGCGATCGTGCACGGCGGAGTGCCCTGGTGCATCGCCACGGTCACTGGCTCGTCCATGCTCGGTTGTGCGCACGCTCGCTCGCTCGATGTCTTCCAAGGACTCGGATTGACCTCGGATGTCCCTGGATCCTGATGACCTTCGTCCGGGGGCGCGAGCGCAGGGGGGGCTGAGGCCCCCCCTGCAACCCCCCGGCGCGCAGGAAGGTGGCGGTGGCCAGCCGGCGCGCGAGGGGTGGTGTCTTCGCGCACGGGGTTCTGCGCCGCGCGCTGAGGACCTCCGGCGACGTTGGCTCGTCCGCGCGACGCGTTCGCGACCGATGCGTTGCGCGCCAAGGCACACCCGGGATCCTCCATCCGCGAGGGGGGTTGCAGGGGGGCGCTTCAGCCCCCCTGCGCTCGCGCGCGCCGAAGGCGCGATCGTGCACGGCGGAGTGCCCTGGTGCATCGCCACGGTCACTGGCTCGTCCATGCTCGGTTGCGCGCACGCACGCTCGCTCGATGTCTTCCAAGGACTCGGGTTGACCTCGGATGTCCCTGGATCCTGATGACCTTCGTCCGGGGGCGCGAGCGCAGGGGGGGCTGAGGCCCCCCCTGCAACCCCCTTGCGCGCATGAAGGTGGCGGTGGTCAGCCGGCGCGCGAGGGGTGGTGTCTTCGCGCACGGGGTTCTGCGCCGCGCGCTGAGGACCTCCGGCGACGTCGGCTCGTCCGCGCGACGCGTTCGCGACCGATGCGTTGCGCGCCAAGGCACACCCGGGATCCTCCATCCGCGAGGGGGGTTGCAGGGGGGCGCTTCAGCCCCCCTGCGCTCGCGCGGCCAGGAAGCGCGAACAGTCACGGCGCAAACGCCCGCGTGCATCGTCAAGGTCAATGACTCGCGCACGGGCGCGCGAGAGACCGCTCGCTCGATGACTTTCGAGGACCGCGATTGCCATCTGGACTCCCTGATCACTTCGGCTTCCGTACGGTGACGCGAGCGCAGGGGGGGCTGAGGCCCCCCCTGCAACCCCCTTGCGCGCAGGCGGGTGGCGGTGGTCAGCCGGCGCGCGAGGGGTGGTGTCTGGTCGCGCATCGGGTCGCGTCGAGGCGGTCGGTATCGGGAGGCCCTTCTGGCAGCACGGCGCGTCCGGGAGCACCCGGTTGCGAGCCAGGTTGCTCGATGGATCTCCGGCGCGACGGCGCGTCCGCACCATCCCGAAGAGGTGGTCTTCGATCCAGGGGATTCGGGAGAAGCCCGACGCCCCCGGGGCGTGGACGGGCGCTTCCCCCGGGGGGGGACGCCCTCGGCCTGACCCCGGGAAGGGACGATCACGCCTTCGGCGTGCTGGTCTGCAGGCGATACACACGCCTGTCGCCGGCGAAACACGCCACTCGGAGGCCCGGACCACCCGGACAGAGGTCGGACGACCGCGTTTTTGTTTCTGAATTCTCCGCGCCGCCGGTACGCTGGCCCATGGGGAACGACTCGCCCCGCGGTCCCGCCCGGATCGTCCGTGCGGCCGGTGGGGGGAGGTCGAGGCAGGAGGGGATCGCCTTGATCATCGCTCGATCGGTCGTGGTGCGCGCCATGTCGCGTCGCTGTCGTGTCCATGTGCTCGCGCTCGTCCTCGTCGCGCCGCTCATCGCCGCGCACCCGGCCCATGCCGGATCCGAGGACACAACGGTCGTCACGGGCGCCTGCTGCCTCTTTCAGACGATGCAATGCCTGGAGGTCGCGGAGCAGGCGTGCATCAACCAGGGAGGCGTCTACCTGGGTGACGGCACGACGTGCGACGAGTCGGTCTGCGTTCCCGGCGCGTGCTGCCTCTTCGATGTCGATGACCTGTCCTCCGGCGCACCGGGCCCGTCTCCCACGCCATGCGTGCCGGTGATCGAGTCCGCGTGCATCAGCATGGGCGGCGTCTTCCAGGGCACGGGCATACCGTGCGCGCCCTTCACCTGCGACACGGCCGCCTGCTGCCTGCCGCAGGGTGGCTGCACCGTGACGACGGCGCTCGGATGCAGTGCCCTCGGCGGCGAATATTTCCCGGCGAACGCACTGTGCGTCCCGGGGTTCTGCGAGCCGGCGGCGTGCTGCCTCCCGCAGGGCGGCTGCACGCTCGCCACGCAGCCCGAGTGTGCCGGACTCGGTGGCCTGTTCCTCCCGAACAGCCCGACGTGCGATGGCGCGAGCTGTGACCGCGGACCCGTGGATGTTGCCTGCTGCCTGCCCGACGGCTCGTGCGAGGAGTACGCCACGGAGACGCTCTGCATCGCCGCCGGCGGAACGCCGCAGTCACCCGGCACGGCATGCGCTGCCGCCGACTGTCCGGTCCTGCCGATCGCCTGCTGCTTCCCCGACGGATCGTGCGAGACGATGCTCGCGGAAGACTGCACCGCGGCCGGCGGCGCGCCGCAGCCCGCGCCGTTCGACTGCGGCGCGGTGTCGTGCGGCGATGTCGTGCTCGCGTGCTGCCTGCCCGACGGCTCGTGTGCCGAGATCACCATCGACGACTGCGCCGCAGCCGGCGGCGCGGCGCAGGGAATCGGGTCGGCGTGCGTCAAGGTCGACTGCCCGCCGCCTCCC
>JAHBWZ010000011.1 GCA_019636755.1 Phycisphaeraceae bacterium
CCCCGGCCGTTGCGGCGCCGAAATCTTCGCCGCCCCGCGAGGGGCGGCGGAGGCGTTCGACGTCGTGCGTTTCCGCTCCCCCCTGCGGGCGAGGATTGTTCCTGTCGCTCGCTGTCCACGAGTTCCGCTGCGCTGCACTCGTGGCTACCGACCGTGGCCCCTTCGGGGCCCAAGGCGCGCGCCCATGGTCCCGACGGCGCCACGGTCAGTCGCCGCCGGTGGCAGACGTGGGACACGCGCTCGCGCACGCAGGCGCCAGCGTTCGAGTCGGTGAGCCATGACAACTCGCGAACGTTCCGAGTCGACCGTTCCTGCCCCGCGACCCGTTCGTGCCGTCGCGTTCTTCGAGGTGAACCGATCCGGCTTCGTGGTGAACCGGTCCGGCTCCGGCGTGAGCACGAGCGGCGACTGCTCGACCGGCGCCACGGCCGCGGCTGGACACGGTCGCGCGCAGGACACCGCGGACGTGCCGCCTCCTCAGCCGCGCGTGGCGAGGACGACCGGCGCCAGGAGGATGCCCAGCCAGACCAGGCCCTTGACCAGGAAGAAGAGGAAGGCGGCGAGTCCGAGGGTGCGGATCCGGGTGGCGAGGGCGTGCATGCGGGACTCCGAACAGGGGGGGGGTGAGGGGGCCGCGGCGGATCCGCGGTCTCTGCCTCCCTGGGCGAAGAAACGGCCTCGCTCATGACATGTGGCTGGACCGCGCAGGCGGTGTCACCTGGCGGTGCCCGTTGACGCCTCTTGCCGGGTGCACCCGCGATCGCGGCCCGGGACGTTCCCGGCCGGGCATGCGGCGGCACATCGAGGACCGAATCATGAGCACGCGAACCATCTCCGTCACCCGCCCCGAGGATCCGTCCGTCCCGGGGGCCGCCTCGCCGCCGCGACGCGGCGGATGCCCGCTCCATGCGATGCGCGACGCGCTGGCCGAGCCGTCGGCGCCGCTCGCCCGGATCGGCATCTTCCTCTATGGACTGCTCGCCTACGCCGCCTTCTTCGGGACGATCCTGTACGCGATCGGCTTCGTCGGCAACTGGATCGTTCCGAAGTCGATCGACTCCGCGGCGACGCAGGCACCGCTCACGGCGCTCACGATCAACGCGCTGCTGCTGAGTCTCTTCGTCGTGCAGCACACGATCATGGCGCGACCCGTCTTCAAGCGGTGGTTCGTCCGGTTCGTGCCCGCGTCCATGGAGCGCAGCACGTTCGTGCTCCTGGCCAGCGGCTGCCTGATGCTGCTCTTCTGGCAGTGGCAGCCGGTGCCCGACGTGATCTGGTCTGTGCCCGCCGGATCCCTCCACGTGGCGCTGTCGGTGCTCTCGCTGGCCGGCTGGGCGACCGTGCTCCTCAGTTCATTCATGGTCAGCCACTTCGATCTCTTCGGGCTGCGCCAGGTGTGGTTCCGCCTCCGGAACCGGCCGTACCAGCCGGTCGGATTCCGACTGCGGGGCCTCTACCGGTTCGTGCGGCATCCGCTCATGCTCGGCTTCCTCATCGCGTTCTGGGCGACGCCCACGATGACCGTCGGCCATCTCTTCTTCGCGATCATGACGACGGCCTACATCGCCCTCGGCGTCGCGATGGAAGAGCGTGACCTGGTCCGGGAGTTCGGCGAGAAGTACCTGTCCTACCGCCGCCAGGTTCCCGCGATCGTCCCGATGCCCGGTCGCCGCATCAAGGGGTAGGCGAGGGGAAGGCATCGAGATGCGTCCTCGCGCTCCGGCACCGCCTGTGTGCGGCGGCATCCGGACGCGTCGCTCCGCCGGAGCGCGCGTCCGGATGCGTTGCCGTCGGGCGCGGGCCCGGTCATCGATGATCCGCCCCGCACCCGGGGCATCCGGCGCCGGACGGCACGCGCCGGCCCGCGTGACCGCGTGCCGGGTTCCGCGTATCTTGGCCCGGCGTGCGTCCGATCGGGAGTTCCAGGCTGCACCGGTGCTCCGCGCGGGAGACCCCGGTCTCCGGCCGCCCGGGTCGGGCGCGGATGCGGGAGCACGGGCGATGAGCGATCCCGGACCCGACGTCGACGCCGCTCGCGTCCAGGTCACGCAGCTGCTCCGGGCGGCGCCGGACGATCACGCCGCACGGGCGCGGCTGCTGGAGGAGGTGTACGGCATCCTCCGCACGATCGCGCAGCAGCGGATGCGCGAGGAACGGGCCGGCCACACGCTCCAGGCGACCGCGCTCGTGCACGAGGCATTCATCCGGCTCGTCGGCGACGACGACCGCGGCTGGGAGAGCCGCGCACACTTCTTCCGGTCGTGCGCCCAGGCCATGCGCCGGATCCTCATCGATCATGCGCGCCGGCGCGGCGCGGATAAGCGGGGGGGCGGCGCGCGACCCGTCGGGCTGGAATGTGCGGACCTGGGTGTGGAACACGATCCGCTGGAACTTCTTGCGCTGGATGACGCGATGACGACACTGGAGGCGGAGGATCCCCGCGCGGCGGAGGTCGTGTCACTGCGATTCTTCTCCGGGCTCTCGGTCGAGGAGACCGCGGAGATCCTGGGCATCTCGCCGCGGACGGTCATCCGGGAGTGGATCTTCGCGCGGGCGCGGCTCCATGAACTGCTGGCGGGCGCCGCCGGCTCCGGGTCGGGCGGATCGGGCCGGTCATGAACGGCGCCGAACGCGTGAAGGTGCTGCTCCAGGACGCGCTCGAACAGCCGCGCGGGCAGCGTGACCGGTTCCTCGAGGCGGCCTGTGCCGGCGATCCGGTGCTGCGTGCACGGCTCGAGGCGCTCATCCGGTCGCACGAGACCGCGGACGAGTTTCTCGGCGGCGCGACGGGCGGCGTCGGACTGCTGCGCATCGCCGGTGTGCGACCGCCCGACGCGCGGGTGGAGCGGCGCGACGACGGTACGCCGGTCCGCATCGGTCGCTACCGCATCCTGCGGCAGATCGGGGCAGGCGGCTTCGGGACGGTCCACCTGGCGGAACAGGACACGCCCGTCCGGCGTCGCGTGGCGCTCAAACTGCTGCATCGGGGCGTGGACAGCCGGGACGTCGTGCAGCGGTTCGAGATCGAACGCCAGGCGCTGGCGCTCATGGATCATCCCGGCATCGCGACCGTGCTCGACGCGGGCATGGCGGAGGACGGCCGTCCCTTCGTCGTCCTGGAGTACGTGGACGGGAGACCGATCACCACGTTCTGCGACGAAGAGCGCCTGGACGTCCGTCGCCGACTCCAGCTCTTCGAGCAGGTCTGCCTCGCGGTCCAGCACGCCCACCAGAAGGGCGTGATCCACCGCGACATCAAGCCGAGCAACGTGCTCGTCACCATCGTCGACGGTGAACCGCGGCCGAAGGTGATCGATTTCGGCATCGCGAAGGCCATCCACGGCCCGCTCTCCGGTGCCGCGGCCGTCACGATCTCCGGACAGATCATCGGCACCCCGCAGGCCATGCCGCCGGAGCAGGTCGACGGCGACGTCGACACGCGCGCGGACGTGTACGGCCTGGGCGTGATCCTGTACGAACTCCTCGCGGGCGTGCTTCCGTTCGATCCGGAGCGACTCGGCGGGGCACCGCTGGCCGAACTCCTGCGGATCATCGCATCGGAGGAACCGCCCACCCCCGCGCAGCGGCTGGAAGCCATGGGATCCTCGGGCGACGCGATCGCCGCCGCGCGATGCACGGACCGCGCCCGCCTGCGCCGCGCTCTGGCCGGTGATCTCTCCTGGATCGTCATGCGCGCAATCGCGAAGGATCGCGCGCGCCGCTATCCGACGGCGTACGCGCTCTCCGCCGACATCCGGCGCGCCCTGCACCACGAACCGGTCGAGGCGGGGCCTCCGACGGGCATGTACCGGCTGATGCGCTTCGCGCGGCGCCACCAGGGCCTGCTGACCGCGGCGGCGGTCGCGGCGCTGGCCCTCGTGGCCGGTCTCATCGTGGCACTGGCGATGCTCGTGGAAGCGCGGCAGCAGGAGCGGGTCGCCCTCGCCAGCGCGATGGAGGCGGACGGCGTCACGACGTTCCTGGCCGACCTGCTCGCGTCGGCCGATCCGCGCGCCGCGGGCCGGTCCGTGCCGCTGCTGGAGGTCCTGGAGGCCGCAGCGCCGGAGATCGATCGCCGGTTCCCCGGCTCGCCCGCGGCCGCGGCCCGCCTGCATGAGACGGTCGGGCGCGCGTTCCTGGGGCTCGGTCGCCTGGACGAGGCGCGCGACCACCTGGTGCGGGCACGGGCGATCGCCGATGCGTCGCTGGCGGCGGACCACCCGATCGTGCCGGCGATCCTTCTCTCGCTGGCGCAGGTGTACCGCGAGCGCGGTGAACTCGACCTGGCACTGGAGATCCTCGAGCGGTTCGACGCGATCACGCCGCCGCCCGCGACGCCGGCAGGAACCACGACCGTCGACGGCGGGAAGGACGCGGCGCCCGATGCGGGAACCCATGTGCTGCCGGCGGCGCGGCAGCGAGACGCGCGGGCCATCCGCGCCAGCGTGCTGCGCCAGGACGGTCGCTTCGCCGAGGCGGAGGCGATCGCGCGGGCGCTGCTGGCGGATCGCATCGCGACGACGGGCGAGCGGTCCCTGCCCACGGCGCACATGCGCTCGTTTCTCGGCGGCGTCCTGCTCGACCGCGGCGAGATCGACGCAGCGGCCGCGGCGTACGCGCAGGTGCACGAGATCCGGCGGGAGGCCCTGGGCGAATCGCATCCCGACACCATCGCCGCGCTGCGCAACCTGGCGGAGGTCCGGCTGCGCCAGCGGCGCATCGAGGACGCGCTGGCGCTCGCCGGCGCCGCCCTCGCCGCGGCCGGACCGCAACTGGGTGACGACCACCCGGAGACGATGGCGGCACGGAACGCGCTGGCGGCGGCGATGCTCTCGTCGCAGCGGATGCCGGAGGCCGCCGCGCTCTTCCGCGAGAACCTGGCAAGCCAGCGCCGCGTCCTCGGTCCGGAGCATCGTGACACGATGGTCACGATGAACAACCTCTCGATCCTCAGCGAGATGCTGGGCGATGCCGGGACGGAATGGACGCTCAAGCAGGAACTCCTGCGCATGCGCGAGCGCGTCCTGGGGCCGGACCACCATGACACCATGCTCTCGTCGCTGCTGGTGGCGCGCATGCTGATCCCGAAGGGGGACTTCGAGGACGCGCTGCCGCTCATCCGCCGGGCGGCCGCCTTCTTCCGCAGATCGGTCGCCCCGGACGATCCGCGTCGCGTCGACGCCCTCGGGCTCCTGGCGCGGTGCTGCCGGGGGCTCGATCTCGAGACGGAAGCGCAGGAGGCGATGGCGGCGCGGATCGAGGGCCTGCGCGAGGTCGTCGCGCGGTCGGACGCCTCGCCGCGGGCGCGCCGGACCCTCGCCACGGACCTGCTGGATGCGGAGCCCGCACTGCTGCGTGATCCGACCGAGGCGGCGCGGCTGCTGGCGGCGCTTGCCGCGGAGTCGCCGGGCGATGCGACGCTGCTCGAACGGCTGGCGGAGGCGCGGCGGCGCTGCGGCGATCTCGACGGCGCGCGCACGGCCGCCGATGCCGCCCGCGCCGCCGCACCGGACGATGCGGCCCTGCACGCCCGGCTGGAGGCGCTGTCGGTCGATGACGGTGCTGATGGTGATCCGCGCTGACCCGCGCGCGGCGCTGACGGCGCGCGGTCGTTCACCGGGTCGATCGACTGACCACGTCCTGTCACCAGGGCGCCGCGGCGTGCCGCCCGCGGCACGATCGATGCCGGTCGGCGGGTAGACTGGCCGCGCATCGTGCACCACGCGTACTTCGATCACTCGGCGCCGTTCCTGCCCGCGGTGGCGGCGTGGCTGGCGGCGCTGCGACCGGGCGGCGGCGGACCGGCGGATCGCGGCACCGCGGCGCCGCGCCACGCGGGGGCCGTGGCCGATGTCCCGGCGCTCGGTCGCGTCCTGATCATCGTGCCCGCGCGCCGCGTGCAGCGCGTCCTGCCCGCGGAACTGCTCCGTTCATCCGCGGGCGGCATCATCGAGTCGCCGGTCATCGTGTCCGTCAGCCAGGTGATCGATGTCCTTGCGCCGCCGGACCGACCGGTCGCCGGCGATGTCGAACGCCTCATGGCCTGGCACGAGGCGCTGGCGCACGCCGAGGAGTTCCGCGATGCGGCGCGTGCCCTGCTGGTTCCCGGCGGCGGCTCCGGGCATGAGGATGGATGGGGATCCGGAACACCCGCCGCGCGCCTGGGCATCGCACGGCGCCTGGCGGCCATCGACGCGGAACTGGTCCGTGCGGAGATCCCGTACCAGCGTGCCGAGCAGACCGTCCGGGAGAGCATCGGCGCCTCGGAGGCAGCGCGGTGGCGCGCCTGCGCCCGCCTCGCGGATGCGGCGGTCGCGATCTGTGCGCAGCGCGGGCTGGCCGAGCAGTGGCGCGACCGGGCGTACCGCGCGCAGTGCATCGACGCCGCGGAGGTCCGCGCCCGGTTCGATCGGATCGTCATCATCGGCGGCGCCGAGTTCCCGGTCATCGAGCGGCGCGCCCTCCGTGCGCTCGCCGACATCGTGACGGTGGCGATCCACGTCCCGCCGTGCCTGGTCGGCGCGGCGGAGGCCGGCGCCGCCTTCGATGCATTCGGTGAACCGGTGCCGGAGGCGTGGATCGATCGCAGCGCGGGCCTCGACGAGCATGAACTCATCATCGCGGCGGATGCCGAGGCGGCGATCGATGTTGCGCTGCGCGGGCTCGACGCACTCGCCCGGTCGGAGCCCGACCTGTCCACCGCGGACGTGACGATCGGGATCACGGAGACGGCGCTTGCGGATCCGCTCGCGCGGCGGGGCCGCGGCGCCGGGCTGGCGATCCGCTGGGCCGGCGGCACGCCGCTGACCGCGTCGGCGCCGGCGCACCTGGTCCGGCTGCTCGCGGCGTGGATGCAGCGATCGTCCAGGGAGGAGCACCGGGTCCTCGCGGCGCTGCTCCGCCATCCGCATGCGCCGCGGGCACTCCGCGGGCATGGCGTCGGCCTGGTCGAGGCGAACGACGCCGCGGCGGCGCTCGACGCCGCCTGGCGGGACACGATCGACCCGACGCTGGCCTGCGCCGGCGAGTCGGTGCAGCGGCTGCGCGACAGCGTGCGTCGCTGGCTTGCGCCGCTCGGTGATCACGGCGCCCGGTCGGTGGATGCGCACATGCGGGGCGTGCTGCAGGTCCTGGCGGACGTCTACGGGGGCCTGCCGCAGGTGGGCGGTGATCATCCGCTGGCGCCGCTCTGCGCCGCGGTGGAGGCGATCGCGGCACTGGCCCGGGATCTGGCCGGCGGGCCCATCGCCGCGCACCGGATGACCGGCGGAGAGGCGCTGCACGTGCTGCTGGAACTCGCCGCGGACGAGTCGATTCCGGAGACCGAGCGGCCGGAGGCCGTGGAGTCGATGGGCTGGCTGGAACTGCCCTTCGATCCGGCGCCCGCGCTGCTCGTGATCGGCCTTGATGAAGAGGCGGTGCCCGGCGTCCGTCACATGGACTGGCTGCTTCCCGATCGTCTGCGCCGTGACCTGGGACTGCCGGACGAGCGGCGCGCGCTGGCGCGGGACATCTGCCGGCTGGCGCAGGCGCGGGCCGGGCGCCGGTGGTTCCGCGCCGTGCACTGCCGGCGCGATGCGCAGGGCGAGCCGCGCCGTCCGTCGCGCGTGCTGCTTACCGGGCTGGATGATGAGGCGCTGGTCGCGCGGCTGGAACGCCTGTCCGCCGAGGACGCGGCGCATCCGGCGCCGATCGTGCCGGCGGGATTCGATGTCACGGACGTCCCGGTGGCGGCGGGGTCGTACCGGGCCGGCGGCGCGCCGGACGGCTTCGGCATTCCGGTGCTGACGCGCGACCTGCTCGAACGGGGCGGCGAAGCGCTCTCCGTGACGGAGTTCCGCCTCTATCTCCAGTGCCCGTATCGCTGGCTCCTGGCGCGCCGGCTCCGCCTGGAGTCCGTGGAGGACACGGCGGTCGAACTCGATCCGGCGCAGTTCGGAACGCTGGTCCATGCCGTCCTGGAGCGGTTCGGCCGGGACGCGGACCTGGTCCGGTGCGCCGATGAGGACACCATCCGGAGCGCGATCGGTGACCTGCTGGACGATGAGGCCCGCCGCCTGTTCGGCGGTGATCCCCTTGTCGACGTGCAGCTGCAGGTCGAGCGCGCCCGGGCGCGCCTCGATGCGTTCGCGTCCCACCAGGCGGCGATGGTGCGTGACGGATGGCGCATCGTGCACTCCGAACTGAGCCTCCGCGACATCCCGATGGCGATCGACGGTGAGGATCCGCAGCCGATCAACATGAAGGTGGACCGGATCGACGTGCATGTCGCGACCGGTCGGCTGCGCGTCCTCGACTACAAGACGTCCCGGGACCCGCCGGACAAGGCGCACCGGCGCCCGCGCGCCGCGGCGCCGCGCGATCGCTGGACCGATCTTCAACTGCCGCTGTACCGGCACCTGCTGCCCCGGTCCGACGCGGGCGCGGGGCTGGACGCGTCGGAAGCGGAGATCGAGGTCGGGTACATCCTGCTTCCGGAGGACATCGACGCGGGTGGTCTCCACCTGGCGACCTGGTCGAACGACGACCAGGTCGAGGCGATCGACCTGGCGCGGACCATCGTGCGCGAGATCCGGACGCTGGACCCGACGACCCTCCGGCCGGATCCGCGCCTGGCGGCCCGCAGGGATCCGTTTCCGCTCATCTGCCGCAGTGGCGTCCCCGATCTGCAGGATGGCGCCGACGGCGACGGCGCGGGTTCGGGCGACGACGGCACCGGGGAGGCCGGCGCATGAGCGGGCGCGCGCAGGCGTTCGACCCGGGGGCGGACTCGCCGCTGGCGCTGCATGAGCGCGTGCGTGCCAGCGCCGGGTCCGGCAAGACGTACCGGCTCGCGACGCGCTACACCGGCCTGCTGCTGGCCGGGGAGCGACCGTCCACGATCCTCGCGACGACGTTCACGCGGGCGGCGGCGGGCGAGATCCTGCTGCGCGTGATCCGCCGGCTCGTGGAGGCCGCGCGGTCCGGGGAGGTGCGTGAGGCGCTGGCACGGGATCTCCGGATGCCGGTCTCCACGTCGAGCGTGCACACGGCGATCCGTGCCGTGGTGGCGGACATGGGGCGACTGCAGATCCGCACGCTGGACTCGTTCTTCGCGTCGATCTACGTCGGGCTGCGCTCGGCGGCGGGGCAGCCGCCGACGATGCTTGACGAGTCGGAGGTCCGGCGGCTGCGCGAGGAGACGATCGCCCGCGTGCTGGCCGACGAACAGGATCCGGGGAGTCGGAGGATCGGGCGTCTTGCCCGGGATCTCGCGCGCGGCCGTGCGCCGGCGAGCGTGCGCACGGCGCTGCGCACGCTGGTCGAGACCCTGCTCGAGATGGCGCCGGATCTCGGCGATGCGGCGTGGGAGAGCATTCACCCGCCGACGCGGCGCTCGGACGATCATCCATCCGATCCGGCCGCGCTGGCGGCGATGCTCGCGGCGGCGGAGACGTCGGCGGTCGCCGGCGGGACGAGGATTCTCAATGCGTTCCGCGACGACGTCGCTCGGCTGGAGCGCGGCGAGTGGACGGCCATCCTCGGCAAGGGCATCCTCGCGAAGGTGCTTGCCGGGGAGACCCGCTATGCCCGGGTCGAGATTCCGGCGGGGCTGCTCGATGCCTCCCGGTCCGTCCTGGAGGAGATCGAGCGGATCCTCCGCGGGATCCTGCGTGCCAGTCTCGCGGCGACCCACGCACTGCTCGACCGGCTCGACGGCGCGCAGCGCCGGCGCCTCGCGGAGGACCACGCGATGACGTTCGCCGCGGTGACGCGCGCCGTCGCGGGCATCATGGACGGCGAGGAGTTCTCCATCCTGGCCTACCGGCTGGATGGCCGGATCTCCCACGTGCTCCTGGACGAGTTCCAGGACACGAGCATCGCGCAGTTCCGCGCGCTTCGACGCCTGCTGGCGGAGATCGTCGGCGACGAGACGGTGTTCCGGACGCTCTTCGTCGTGGGCGACGCGAAGCAGTCGATCTACGGATGGCGCGGCGGCGAGCCGGCGCTGCTGGAGGCGATCCCGGAACTGCTGCTGGGCGGCGGGGAGGCGTCGGAGCGGATCGTCGATGTCTCGCTCACGCACTCGTGGCGTTCAGCGCCGACGATCATCGACTTCGTGAACAGGCTCTTCACCGGCATCGCGGGGTGGGGGGATGCGGCGGCGCTGCCGGTCGGCGGCGATCATGGGCCGATCGTCCGCGAGGCGGCCGCGACGTTCGGGCGCCGGTTCGAACCACACGACACCGAGCGACGGAACCTGCCCGGATCCGTCCGGATCCTGCGCTGCGCGAGGAGCGATCGCGCCGCGCTGGCGGCCTCCGTCATCCGGGACCTGCATGGACAGGCACCCGCCGCGACCATCGGCGTGCTCGTCCGCTCCCGGCGCGGCGCGACGGAGATGCTGCGCGCCTGCGGCCCCTCCGGCGCGGACCTGCCGATCGCGTCGCATGTCGCCGGTGATCTCCTCGCATCGCCGCCCGTCGCGGTCGTCTACGACCTGCTGCGCCTGGCGGAGCATCCGGATCACGGCGTGGCTGCATTCAACGTGGCGACGAGTCCGATCGCGTCCATCGCCGGCTTCCGGTCGGCGGCCGAGGCGGCGGATCGCGTTGCACGTCGCCGGGCCTCGCGCCGCATCCGGGTGGAGATCGATCGGGCGGGCCTGCCGGACTTCGTCGCCGCGGCGGCGCGGAAGGCGGCGGCGTGCGCGCGGCTCGACGATCGCCAGCGCCTGGCGGAACTCGTACGCCTCGCGGAGCAGCCGGTGCCGGGCGGCGCGGTGCGACCGGTCACGGACCTGCTGCGCCGGATCGAGACCGCCACGCTGACCGACGCGCGGGTCGCGCCGATCCGGCTCATGACGATCCACGGCGCCAAGGGGCTGGAGTTCGACGCCGTCGTGCTGCCGCAGCTGGAGGATCCGATCGTCCGACCGGACACCTTCGCCTGGGAGCGCGACCGGCTGATCGGCCCGGTGACGCGCATCACGCCGTGGCTCGGCCGGGAGATCCGGACGCTGATCCCGGAGACCGCGGACCTGCACGACGACACGGCGCGCCGGCAGCTGGTGGATGCGATGTCCCTGCTGTACGTCGCGGTGACGCGCGCGCGGCAGCGGCTGGAGATCATCGTGACCGAGGGCGCGGCCCAGGACGGACATGCACCCACGCTGGAACGCATGGTCCTCCGCGCCGTGCGCGACGCGGGTCGCGCGGGCGATGATGCCGCCGCCGTGCCGTTCGAATCGGTCGACGCGGGCGTCGACGCGACGATCATCCTGGAGTCCGGCGACCGGCACTGCCTGGCGGCGGTCCCCGGCGGCGCGATGGTGACGCGACCGCCGGCGCCGTGTCGCCCGGCCCTGCCCGCGGCGCAGGCACCAAGGATCATGCCCCGCGCGTCCGCGCCGTCGGCGCACGGAGGCGGCGGTCGACGGCGCCCGCGGCTGCGGGATGCCGTCGCGCTGCGCTCCGACGCGGCGCTCGTGCACGGGACGCTGGTCCATGCGGCGATGGAGGCGATCGAGTGGCTGCCGCGCGAGGGTGACTGCGAGCACCTGCTTCCGCGCGAGCGCCTCGCAGCGATCATGCGCCGCGCGGTTCCGCCGGCGGACGCCGACACGATCGACCGGGCGATCATGCAGACGTGGCAGGCGCTCCGCGCCGACCCGATCCGTGCGATCTTCGATCGAGCGCGGATGTCCGGTACGCCTGTCGTGCATCGGGAGTGGCGTTTCACCCGGTGCGTGGACGGCGCCATGCAGAGCGGCTCCATCGATCGCCTCGCCTGCGAGACCGGGGCCGATGGCCGGTGCGTGTCGGCGGAGATCATCGACTTCAAGACGGACCAGCTCCATGGACCGGCCGGCGCGGCCGCGGAGGCGTACGCGGCCCAGGTCCGCGACTATGCCGAGGTCGTCGCGCGCGCGTCCGGTGTGCCGATGTCGCGGATCGCGCGGCGCATCGCGTTCGTCACCGCCGGTGTCGTGGTCGATCTCCACTGACTGCGTCGGTCGCCTCCGGCGGGCGCCGGGCAGGGCGGCACGGACGGAGGGCGGCCCGGATCCGCGCCTCGCAGCGCCACGGGCGGGTCCGGTGCAGGGCGTGGACAGGACCGGGGCGGTCCGGTAGGGTGCGGTGATCGGAAGGGGCGCGATCGACGATGTGCCCCTTGTCCTCCGCCCGCCAGGGGCCATCGGCGGCACCGTCGAAGATGCCGCCGGGGGCCGACGGCCCCGCAGAATCCTGCTGGAGAAACGTGATGCGTGGAGATGCGATGACGCGATGTGGCCGCGGCGCGGTGCCGACCGCGCTGGGCGTCCTGACACTTGTCGCCGGCGGCGCCCGGGCAGGCGTGCCGGACTGGACGGTCTCCGTCCTCGTCAAGCAGGGCGACACGTTCGGGGAGTACGGAACGGTCTCGAACATCAACGACGTCAGCGTCAATGACGACGGAAGCTGGCTGGTCGACGTCACTCTGACCGGTGGATCCGCGTCCGGCGCGCTGATCCGGGACGGCGTGGTGTGGCTGGCGGTGGGTGACCTGATCGACCCGGACAAGGCGCAGGTTACGGCGCTGACGAACATCCTGAAGAGCCTCAACAACGCCGGAGACGTGGCGTTCCGGCCCAGTCTCTCCGGCACGCCGAACTCCGGCATCTATCGGAACCTGACGCCGCTGCTCGTGCAGGGCCAGGTCTCCGGGTCCGATCGATTCTCGCCCGGCACGCCCTACATCGGGTTCTTCAGGGCCCGCGTGAACGACCGCGGTCGCGTCTTCGCGATTGCGACGGTGAACGATCCCGGGCTGACCGGGACGGTGCACCGCGCCCTGGTCTGGCTGGATGTCGATCCGAAGACCGGCGACGTCACCGAGGACGTCCTCTTCCGCAAGTTCGATCCGATCCCCGGGGCGGAGGCCGGCGTGGAGTTCGACGATGCCGGCACGGATGCGGCGAGGTTCGCGATCAACAACAGTTCTGACGCCTGGTTCGTGGCGTCGTTCCTCAACGCCACGACCGCGACGAACGCGGCGATCTTCGTGAACGACCAGATGGTCGTCCGGAAGGGCGATCCCGCGCCGATCGAGGGCGAGACGTTCAACAACATCAGCACCAGCACGCGGGGTCACATGAATGCCTCGCGGCAGTACGTCTTCCACGGGACGATCTCGGGCCAGCCGAGCGGATCGAACACCTTCCTGATCGTCGGAGACGGGAACCGCCGGAACGACAACGCGATCTTCTTCCGCCAGGGCGATCCCGCGCCCGAGGTCGCCGGCGAGACGATCATCGGCTTCGGGACCGGCGCGCAGCCGCGCATCACGGATGCCGGGCGCGTCGTGTGGTATGGACAGCTCTCCGGCGCCGCCGCCACCAACCACGGGCTGTTCGTGGACGACCGGCTCGTGCTCCGCAGGGGCGACACGATTCCCGATCACGGCGTGCTCACCACGGTCGGCGGAACGACGTCGACGAGCAACGGCATCGTCAAGGCATTCTCGACAAGCAACAGCGGGCAGCACGTCATCGTGCGCGTCGTGTTCGACGCCGGGCCGCGCGCCGCACTCCTGGTGTCATTCGACAGCAAGTGCGGACCCGCCGATCTGAACTGCGACGGACTCGTCAACGTCCAGGACCTGCTGCTCCTGCTGGCGGCCTGGGGCGACTGTCCCAGGGGCCTCGGGACCTGTCTCGGCGATATCGACGGCGACGGGGTGGTCGGATTCTCCGACCTGTCGATCCTGCTCGCGAACTGGAGCTGAGCGCGGCGGCAGGAGACCAGCGGCACCGGGACGGCGCGCCCGGTGCCGCTGTGCTGCGCCGGGTCCCGGCGCCGACGCCTCCGCCGGACGCGGAGCACCTTGCCCCGGCATCACCGGTCCTCCGGGCGGGCCGGGTCGCGAGGCGCTGCGCGCCACCTGATACCATCCCGGCCCCGGCGGAGCGGTCGCCATGCGTCCGTCGCCGCACTTCACTCCGCCACCTCCGAGTTCCCTGCGCGGCCATGTCAACGACCTCCTCTTCCGACGCCACTCCCGTTCCGCCCACGCCTGCGCAGACCCTGACGATCAACGGGCGGGCGTGCACCTTCCAGCCGGGACAGAACGTGCTCCAGGTCGCGCTGGATCACGAGATCGGGATTCCGCACTACTGCTACCACCCGTCCCTGTCGGTGGTCGCCAACTGCCGCATCTGTCTCGCCGAGGTCTGGCAGCCGAACCCGAGGACCGGAGCGCTCGAGCCGCTCCCGAAACTGGTCCCCACGTGCCAGACGCCGGCGGCCCCGGGCCAGGTCATCTACACGGACAGCCCGAAGGCGATCGCCAACCAGAAGTCGGTGATGGAGTACCTGCTGATCAACCATCCGGTGGACTGCCCGGTCTGCGACCAGGCGGGCGAGTGCCATCTCCAGGATTACTCCTATCAGTACGGTCGCGGCCAGGCACGATTCCGGGAGCAGAAGATCAAGCAGCCGAAGAAGGACATCGGCCCGCACGTGCTTCTGTACTCCGATCGCTGCATCATGTGCACGCGCTGCGTCCGGTTCACGCACGAGATCACGGGGACGAAGGAACTCATGGTCGACGGGCGCGGCGCGATGGAGCAGATCGACGTCTTCCCCGGCATCGCGCTGGACAATGAACTCTCCGGGAACGTGATCGACCTCTGCCCGGTCGGGGCTCTCCTGGACAAGGACTTCCTCTTCCAGCAGCGCGTGTGGCTGCTGAAGAAGACGCCGTCCATCGACGGCATCACCGCGTCCGGAGACAACATCTCCATCGAGCACAACGACGGGCGCGTGTACCGCATCAAGCCTCGCGTCAATCCCGAAGTGAACCGCTTCTGGATCACCGACGAGGTCCGCTACGGCTGGAAGTTCGTGCATGACGAGGCCCGCCTGCGCATGCCGGTCCTGCGGGGCGAAGAGTCCATGCCGTCGGAGGAGGCGCCGCTGGCGTGGGAATCCGCGCTGGACCGCGTGCTCGACCGGCTCGGCGCGTCCCGTCGCATCCTGCTCATGGCCAGCCCGATGCTCTCCTGCGAGGACGTGTGGCTGCTGGCGGAGGCGCTGCGCGCCTGCTCCACCGCGGCGATCGACGCGGCGGTCGGACCGGTGCTGCGCGTCGGCGAGGACCGCGTCTTCAGGGACGGATTCAGGCTCTGCGCCGAGAAGGCGCCGAACGCCCGCGGCGTCCGTCGCGTCCTCGGCGCATTCGGCGATCGCGGCTTTTCGCCGGTCATGGAGTTCGATGCCGCGGTCGCGGCCCTTGGACGCGGCGGGCACGACCTGGTGGTGCTGACCGGGAACTACCCCAGCGCCTGGGCGACCGGGGATCTGCTCGGGGCGATCCCCGGCGCCGCGTTCGTGACCCTGCTGGACACGCTGCCCGGCCGGCTGCTCGCGCGGGCCGACGTCCTGCTCCCGTGCGCCACCTGGGTGGAGAAGGCCGGCACGTTCGAGAATCACGACGGTCGGCTCCAGGCGTTCGAGCGCGCGATCGCGCCGATCGACTACGTCAAGAGCGAGGCACAGATCGCCGTCGATCTCGTGGCCCGGCAGCGCGGCGAGCGACCCCGCGCCTACAACCCCGCGCAGGTGCGTCAGCGCATGTCGGTCGAATCGGGCCTCGAGGCGATGATCGGCGTCGCCGCGATCCGCAGCCACGAGCCGGTCATCGAGTCCGACATGGAACTCATTCCGCTCTGACCTCGAATCGCCCGACGTGAGCAGAGGCGAACCAGGACCGCTGATCGGCAGGGAGGTCCGCCGTGCACGCGGGTCGTGAACCGGCTGCGCCCGGACCATGGGGCCGGCGGGACGCGGACTGGATCCGATTCGCGCGGCCGCTTTCACTGGTCGTCGCGGAAACGGTCTTCACGGTCCTCCTGCTGTATCCGCTGGTCGCGCTCGGGTCCGCGTTCGTCATCGGCGGCATGCTGCACCTGCTGGCGGCGGCGGCGGGCGCGCCCCTGGCGCCGGCGACGCACGTCCAGGTCAGTCTGCTCGCGGGCGCCTTCGCCGGTGCCTTCATCGTCCAGCGGCTGGCCCGCGGAAACTTCGTCCGTTGCGTGGATCTCTCGCCGGAAGCGGTCCGTGTCCGCTTCGTCGCCGGTGTGCGCGAGATTCCGGCCGACGACGTGGTCCTGGTCGCAAGCGGCTCGATCTACCGGACCGCCTCCGACGCGGCGGCGGCGGGCGGCGGGCCGGAGGAGCGCGGGCATGACACGGAGGCGCCGGCGGACGCGCCATCGCCACAGGCGCCTGACGCGGATCCGGGGACCGTCGTGAGAGTCGGGCGATCTTCGACGGTGCCCGTTCTCCTGGTGCATCGCGGTGGACGGGTCGGGTTCTCGCTCCCCTCGGACGACGAGGAGGACTTCCTGGAAGCGGCGCGACTGGCCCTGGGCGATATTCCCGTGATCCGGTGGGACGGTGATGTGGAGTCGCTCACGCAGACGGCGCTCGATCCCGACGCGACCCGGTTCGTGTCCCGGGCGCTGCTGCGGAGCGCCCTCGTCCACCTGCTCTTCGGAACGGCGCTGGTCGTCGCCGGCGCCGCGGCGACCGTCGGCGCGGTGACGGGATCCGTCTGGAAGGTGGTCGGCTGGATGGCGCAGCCCGTGATGGTCGGCGGTGCGACGATGGTCGTCGCCGCCGTCCGGCGCCTGCGCGTGGCCGGACGACTCCCGCGCCGGCCGTGACGTGAGCGCGCGCAGCCACTGTCCTGGAACGTCGACCCCGGCGCCCGCGGCGCTCACTCCGGTCGGACGACCACGGCCCGCGTCTCGGCGCCGCGCTGGACGCGCAGCACCAGGCCGCGGTCGCGCGTCATCGTGCGGATGGCCTCCTGCAGGTCCCCGACCGATGTGATCGCGGCGGATCCCGCCTGGAGAATCACGTCGCCCGGGCGGAGTCCGGCGCGCTCGGCGGCGCTGCCGGTGGCGATCTCGACGATGACGACACCCTCGGTGGACTCCAGGCGGTAGCGGCGCTGAAGGTCCGGCGTGATCGACTGGACGGTGAGGCCGAGATCGATTCGCCCCGCGGTGCCGTTCCGTTCGACCGGTGTCCGCGACAGCACGGTCGGCGCGGGACGGGTGCCGAGCATGACGGTGGCCCCGGAGCGCCGCCCTTCGCGGATGTAGTCGAGGCGGACGGTCGATCCCGGGAGTCGATCGGCGATCGCGTTGAGCAGGTCGCGCTGGCTGCGCACCGGCCGGCCGTCGACGGCAAGGATGACGTCCATCGTCCGCAGTCCCGCGCGGGCGGCCGGTCCGTCGGTGACGAGATCGACCACGAGCACGCCGTCGGGCGGATCCACGCCGAGACCGTGCGCGATGTCGGGCGTGAGCGGCTGCATGACGATGCCGAGCCAGCCGCGATCGACGCGTCCCTCGCGGACGATGCCGTCGAGGACGCGCTCCACGATCTCGCTCGGGACGGCGAACCCGATGCCGACGTTCCCGCCGCCGCGCGTCGTGATCGCCGTGTTGATGCCGATGACTTCGCCGCGCAGATTCACCAGCGGTCCGCCGGAGTTCCCGGGATTGATCGCCGCATCCGTCTGGATGAAGTTCTCGAACGTGGTCAGCCCGATGTCCGCGCGCCCGATGGCGCTGACGATGCCGCTCGTCACCGTGTGCGACAGTCCGAACGGGTTGCCGATCGCCACCACCCAGTCACCGGCCTCCAGCGCCCGCGAGTCGCCGAGCGGCGCGAAGGCGAGGTCGGTCGCATCGATGCGGAGGACGGCGAGGTCGGTCTCCGGGTCCGTCCCGATCACCGTCCCCGGGTACTCGCGGCCGTCGGTCAGTCGCACCGAGATCTCGTTCGCGCCGGCGACGACGTGGTTGTTGGTCACGATGGTGCCATCGTTGCCCACGATGACACCGCTTCCGCTGCTGCGCCGTTCGCGCGGGCCGCCGGGGGCGGGCCCGCCGAAGAAGCGGCGGAAGAACTCTTCGTCCGGATCCATCGGCCCGATGCCGCCGCGGCGGTCGCCGGCGGCGGATCGTTCGACGGTGGAGATGAACACGACCGCCGGGCTGACGCGGCGCGCCACGCTGCGGAACGCGGCCGAGAGGCTCTCCGCCGCGCGGAGCACCTCCGCGGAGAGCGGCTCCTCGTCAGCGCCGTCCTGTACGGCCAGGGCCGGCGCGCCGTGGATCCCGATCACCAGGCCGAGCAGCAGGAGGGCGGGGAGGGCGCGACGGCAGGCGCCGCGCCCGCCGGACCGCCCGCGTGATGCGGTCACGGGGGACCCGTGTGGCGGAAGCGTGGCCTGGGCGGTCACGCGTGCCGAGGGATGCGGGAAGGCCGGTGCGGAAGGATGTGCCCCGGAGAGTTCCGTGACGTGGCGGGAGGCGGATGCGACATGGATCATGCGGGGATTGTTCGCGCCCTGCGGTACCTTGTCGAGCGGCGTTGCCCGTCGCCGCATGGCGCATCGATCGGACGGGAGCGTGGTCAGCGATGCCGGAGACGCGATCGGATGACGACCCGGGCCACGGTGCCGGCCGGCGCGAGCCGTCCGAAGCGGCGTCGCCTCGGCTGGACGAGGTCGGCGGGCGCGCCGGGACGGAGGCGCCCCGGGCTGGCGCGGACCTGGCGTGGATGGTGCTGCTCGGCCGGTGGATGGAGGTGGCGCAGGCGGCGGTCGCGCTGCCGCCCGATGCCGAGGGCCGCGCGTGGCGGGCGTCGATTCCGTCGGTCATCGAACTGCAGGCGGTGACGTTCGCGCTCGCGGACCTGGCGTCACTGGCGCCGGAGGACCGTGCGGTCGGCCGTGATCGCGCCGCGTTCCTCATCGAGCGCGCGGCGGCGCGCCTGGACGCCGCCTGGCGGGGTGTCCCGATGCCGGCGCCGGTGCTCGAGATGCTCTCGGATGCATCGCTGGCGCTGGCGTGGTCGGCGTATGTCGGCGCGACGGAACTGATGTGGCCCGGTCCCGGCGAGTTCATCATGCCGCCGGTGCAGGTCCCCGCGGATCCGTCGGGGACGCTGCTGGTCATGCAGCCGGGCACCATCGTGTTTCCCGGTCAGCCCGTGGCATGGTGGGTGGGGCGCGACGGGTCGGATCTCGAGCGGCATCTCTCCGCGTGCGCGTCCGCCGTGACCGATCGACCGCGCCAGGTCTACCGGGTCTGGAACGATGACGGTCGGTTCGCCGGCGATGAGATGCGGTTCGTCCTGGAGGAGCCGGCGGCGGGCATGCCGCTGCTCGTGCCGATCACGGTCGACGGCGAATGCGTCGGCGCCCTGCGCGCCGACCCGGTCCAGTGGCTGGCCGCCCAGCGCGCCGCCGGCGTCCGCGCGGATCGCGGCGCGACGGCGTGACCTGGTCCGATCGGCCGGCCTGCGGCCTATTCCAGCGGCGCACGGTCCAGCAGCGGGACATCGAAGAGTCCGCGGAGTTCGTCGGCCGACAGCGCGCCGATGCCGGTGAGACGGCGCGTGATCGGCCCGGGGTCCGCCAGCGCGATCCGACCGAGCAGGTCGAACTTGTGTGCGAGGATGCCGTCGAGGTCCGCGGTCGTGTTCCGGGCGTGTCCGGCCGGATACATGACCAGTCCGCTGTCGAACGTCCGCCCGTCGTTCATGCGCACCCGGAGAGACGTCGGGATGCCGTCGGGGTACCGGGCGTCGTACTCGGCGCCGCCGTGGCGGAACTCGATCCGTGCCATCAGCGCCCGCGTGGACGGATGCACGATCGCCTCCGGGCCGTAGTCGAACGGATCGAGCATGAGCGCCTTCCAGAGCGCGTCGTTGGACGGGGCGATGGTGCCGGTTCCCGATGCTGCGGCCCGCTCGATCGCCTTGCGGAGCAGCGTGGCGACGATGTACGCCATGGAGTGGTCGGCGGACTGCCGTGTCCGCGGATCCTTCTTCGCGGGATCGCCGATGATCCCGAACGCCGGCTCGTAGGCGAGGATCTCGATCCGGTCGATGCGGTCCGCCGCGGTGAGCAGGTCCGGGTGCGCTTCGATCAGGTTGAGAAGGCCCTGGAGGGCGCCCGCGGACTGGTGCTCGTAGAGGCCCAGTTTGAAGTGCATGCCCATGACCGCGAAGTCATCGCCGGAATGGGAGAGCACGAGATCGAACGGACTGTCCCCGGTGGTCCGGACGAACTGCCGGAACATCGACTCCGGGTTCCGGAAGATGTCGCGCGGCCCGAGGAATCCGCGCATCGACCGCTTCATGCCGAGGACCGCCGCCTCCGTGCTGATCGCGGCCGAGGCGCCCTTGGAGTCCGACAGCTGCTTGCCGGCGCGGATCGCCCGCCACGGTATGTGGTGCGCGACGAACATGCCGATGGCGGACTCGATCTGCTCCGGCGTCGCACCGAGCATGGCGCCGTAGGTCGCCGCCGACGCGATCGCACCGTGCACGACGTGGTCGATCCGGTACGTCTTCAGGCTGAAGACCTCGGCGAGGCGCCCCCGGATCTCATCCAGCAGGATCATGCCCCGCAGGGCCGCGGCACCGTCGAGACCACCGACCTGGGCGGCGGCGATCGGGACGGCATAGAAGTCGTTGTGGCCGAACTCGCCCGCGGTATGCCCGAGGGCCGGTCGATAGCCGAAGTTCGTGCCGTTGGAGTCCCACTCGCGCACGGCCGCGGCGTTGGCGACGATGGCCTTCTCGGGCAGCACGCGCGCCGGACTCCCGAAGACCGTGGCGCCGGATGCGTCGGGAATGCCGAGCGCCTCGCTGCGCAGGAGCGTCGGCGCATTCGTCCGCAGCGCGAGTGCCGAGAGACCGCAGAGCACGCTGTCGGCGAAGAACCGGATCGTCTGACGGCGGACGGCATCGCCGGGCCCCCCGGATCCGCCCGCCATGAAGCGCACCGCGAACTCGCCGATCCCGAGCGCCTGGTTCGTGGAGCGAGGCAGGGTGACGGTGGTCGAAGCGGATGGTGCGGCGGGCGTGGTCGGCGCGACGACGGTCATGGATGGCCTCTCAGACATGGGGGGGACCAAGATACCCGCCGCCGCGCGGGGCCGGGGCCGCGACAGCAGCGCGTCCGGGCGAGGCGGATCGATGGCGGGCCGAGGGCGGCCCGCCCGGGCCGACCCCGACCCGCGTCCCGGCGGAGGCGGACCCGCGCCGCGACAATGCCGGGGCGATGCACGATGACCGCACAGCGCCGTCCGCACCACGGGCCCGCCGGCTCGCCGATGCGCTCAGTCCCTACCTGCGGCAGCACGCCGGCAACCCGGTCGACTGGTATCCATGGAGCGACGAGGCGATCGAGCGCGCCCGCCGCGAGGATCGTCCGATCTTCCTTTCCGTCGGGTACGCCACCTGCTACTGGTGCCACGTCATGGAGCGTGAGGTCTTCGAACACGAAGGCATCGCGCGCCTCATGAACGATCGGCTGATCTCGATCAAGGTGGATCGCGAGGAACGCCCGGACATCGATGCGATCTACATGACGGCGACCCAGCTGCTGACCGGGCAGGGCGGCTGGCCGAACAGCGTGTTCCTCACGCCGGACCTGAAGCCGTTCTTCGCAGGCACGTACTTCGGCGCCGAGGACCGCCACGGCCGTCCCGGGTTCGGGACGATCGTGACGCTGATCGACGAGGCATGGCGCCGCCGGCGCGCGGAGGTCGAGTCGACGGCCGGGCACGTGTTCCGGTTGCTGCAGTCGGCGCTCGGTGATGTCCCGCGCGCGGACGCGACGGACTCGCCGCGGCGCCGTCCCGGCGGCCTGTCACAGGCGCAGGTCGACGCGATCGTGTCCGGCACCGTCGACACCCTGGTCCGCCGCGCCGACCCGGCGCACGGCGGCTTCGGTGGCGCCCCGAAGTTTCCCGCGGAATCGGCGGATCTCCTGCTGCTGGACGTGGGCATGTACCGCGGAGATCCGTCGCTCCGGGCACTCGTTCGCGCGGCGCTGGACGGCATGAGCGCGGGCGGCATTCACGACCACGTGGGCGGCGGATTCCACCGGTACGCCGTCGATGCCGCGTGGCAGGTGCCGCATTTCGAGAAGATGCTCTACACGCAGGCGCAGATGGCTCTCGTGTGCCTGGCCATGCATGAAGCGACGGGTGACCGCCGCGATGCCGATGTCGCCCGGGGCATCTTCCGGTTCGTCGACGACACGCTCACGGCGGAGAGCGGCGCGTTCCTGTCCGGGATGGACGCGGAGACCGACGGCGTGGAGGGCGCGTTCCATGCCTGGACGGCGCGGGAGATCCGCGATGTCCTGGGCGCCGCCGACGCCGCGGTGTTCCTCCGCGGGTACCAGATCGCGGAGATCCCGGCGTTTCCGGGGCATCCGCATCCGGAGGGCGGCGTCCTGGTCCGGAGCGGACCCGGCGCCGACGACCCGGCGCGGACGCCGGACCTGCGCCCGATGCTGGACCGCCTGTTCGAGGCGCGCCGCCGGCGCCCCTGTCCGCGGATCGATGACAAGGTGGTGATCGCGTGGAACGGCCTGATGATCATGGCGCTTGCGCAGGGGGCGCGCGTCCTGCACGATCCGGCGCTGGCGGCGCGGGCGTTCCGTGCCGGCCGGTTCCTCCGCGACTGCATGCGGTCGGCGGACGGAGGACTGCTTCGCTGCCTGCGCGGCGACGTGACGGACGGGCGAGCGGCGCCCGGTGCACCCGAGGGATATCTCGAGGACGCCGCCGCGCTGGCGCGCGCGTACATCGCGCTCGCGGGCATCGATCCCGCGCCCCGGGATCGCGCCGGATGGATGGCGTCGGCGGAGGCCCTCCTGCACCTGGCGGAGGAACGGTTCCGGGATCCTCGGACCGGTCTCTGGTTCGCCGCGCGCGCGAGGCCCGACCTGCTGGTGCGCGGGTGGGATCTCAGCGACGGTGCGACGCCCTCCGGCAGCGCGATCATGGCGCACGCGATGGTGGACATGGCGGAACGGTCGCCGCAGGCGGAACAGGCGACGTGGGCGGATCGCGCCGGGGGACTGCTGGAAGTCGCCGTCGCTCACCTCGGCGACGATGTCCCGGGCGCCGTCCACCTGGTCCACGCGCTGCACCGCTGGTCGCGGCTGGCGCGTGTGGCCGCGCGAGGCGCCTCCGGGTCGCTCGAGTCGGACTCGCGGGTGACGCTCTCGGCGCGCCGGATCCTGTCGCCGGACAGCGCGGCCCCGGGCGGCCCGGTGCTGATCGGAATCCGGATGGAGATCGAGCCAGGCTGGCACTGCGTGGCGGGCCGCGCGGGTGACCCGCCGCTCTCTGCGCTTCAGGTGACGATCGGGCAGCGCCCCCGCGACGGGGTCGGCGCCGTTGCACCACGCGCCATCCAGTCGCTGGTCGGTCCGGAGCCCGAGCGGATCACCCGCCCGGGCGACGGAGACGCATCCGATGAATCGGTGTACCGCGGTGCCGTCGAACTGCGCGCATCGGTGCGTCCTGCGACGGACGATGGCGCCGGGGACGCGGCACCGTTCGTGGTCAGCGTGGTCTTCCGGGTGTGCAGTGACAAGGGGGCGTGTCTGGCGCCGTCGACCTGGACGGGGGTCGTCTCCGCGACCTGAGCCCGCGGTCGTGCCGCCCGGTCAGGCGGGTACGGCGGGCGCGGGCGGCGGCGTCTCACCCGCGAGGAACGCTCGAAGGATGTCCACCTGGTCCTCGCTGCCGAGGATGACGGTCGTCCGCTGATGCAGGTCGAAGGGGCGGATCAGGAGCGTGCGCTCGGACCCGCTCAGGGCGACGCCGCCGGCCTGTTCGATGATCATCGCCATCGGATTCGCTTCATACATGAGCCGGAGCTTGCCGCCGGGATGGGGCCGGGTCGGCGGATAGATGAAGATCCCGCCCTTGATGAGCGTGCGATGGACGTCGGCGACCATCGACCCGATGTAGCGGCTGGAGTACCCGCTCGTGTGGCAGTAGCGCAGGTAGCGCTGGTACGGCTCCGGAAAGGCGTCGAGATACGCCTCGTTGATCGAGTAGATCCTCGTGCCCGAGGGAATCCGGATGCGCCGCTGGACCAGCACGAACGATCCGATCGACTGGTCCAGCACGAACATGTCCACGCCGTTGCCGGTCGTGACCACGAAGACGACCGACGAACCGTACAGGATGTACCCCGCGGCGACCTGCCGGAAACCCGGCTGGAGATGGTGCGGGACCTCCCGCGGGGCGCGCCGTTCATTGCGGAGAATGCTGAAGATCGTCCCGACGCCGACGCAGACGTCCAGGTTGGAGGATCCGTCCAGCGGATCGAAGAGCACGCAGTAGCGACCACCCTCGGCCCGGTCGCGCAGAAGGACCGGCTGCTCGTCCTCCTCCGAGGCAAGCACGGCGATGTTCGCGCGGTCGCCGAGGCAGCGCATGATGATCTCGTTGGCGATCACGTCCAGCTTCTGCTGCCGCTCGCCGTGGAGGTTGTGATCGCCGTGCTCGCCGAGCACGTCCTCGATCCGGGCGCGTCGCACCTTGTTCGCGATGGTCTTCGCCGCCAGCGAGATCGCCGAGAGGATCCAGGAGAACTCGCCGGTGGCGCCGGGATGCCGGCGCTCCTCCGCGAGGATGTGGCTCTGGAGCGAGGCGAGGTTGTCCCGCGTGTAGCGCGGCTCGAACTGCGGCGGCGTCATGACCCGTGCAAGGTATCCGCGGCCCCCGCCCCGCGGGCGCACGGGATCGCGGCGCTCCGGGCGCCCCGGCGGGCACCGGTATACTGCCGCCCGATGGCGGGGGGGGCCCGCCCGGACGACCCGAGGAATCCACCCATGCCCGCGACCTCGCGCTGCCGCACCTGCCGTCCCGCCGTTCCCCTGTCCGCCGTCGCGATCCTGCTCGCCGCGCTGGGCGGGTGCACCGCCGGCGGGTCCACGCCCGCGGAGAAGCGGGCGTCGATCATGCGGACGCACGATGAGACGATGGCCATGCTCCATCGCGAGCGACCGGAGACGCAGGAACTGGTCCGGATCGCGGCGGGTCACGGCGTCTTCTCGAACATCGGCGCCAAGCTGCTCTTCATCAGCGCGGGCGGCGGGTACGGCGTGGTCGAGGATCACGCGACCGGTCGGCGCACCTTCATGCGGATGGGCGAGGCGGGCGTCGGCCTGGGCCTGGGCATCAAGGACTTCCGCGCCGCCTTCATCTTCCACGACGCGGAGACGCTCAACCGCTTCGTCACGAGCGGCTGGGATTTCGGCGCGGAAGCCGACGCCGCGCTGAAGGCCACGGATCGCGGCGGTGCGGTGTCGGCGGCCGGTTCGGTGCAGCGCGGCATGTCCGTCTACCAGTTCACCGAGACAGGCGTCGCGCTCTCTGCCACGGTGCAGGGCACGAAGTACTGGCCGTACCACGAGCTCAACGCGGAGTGACCCGGGCTCCCGGCTCCGGCAGCCGAGGCACGGCGGCGCTCCGCGAGCGCGTGGTGCTTTATGCGCGACTGCCGGTGGCCGGCCTGGTCAAGACCCGCCTGATTCCCGCCCTCGGCCCGGACGGTGCCGCCGCGCTGCATGGAGACCTTCTGGCGCTCATGCTGGACGTGCTCCGGCGGTGGTGCACGGAACCGGGACGCGACATCGAGTTCCGCTTCACGGGCGGTGATGCCGCCGCCGCCCTGGCCTGCCTGCCCGACCCGTTGCGGGATCATCCGCGCGTGCGCTGCGTCGAGCAGGGAGACGGTGATCTCGGCGATCGCATGGCGCGCGGGTTCGACGATGCCCGCGCGGACGGCGTGGACCGGGCCGCTGCCATCGGCGCCGACTGCCCCACGCTGACGGAACTGGTCCTGGAGCGCGCCCTCCGCCGGCTCGATCGATCGGATGTCGTCGTCGTGCCCGCGGCCGACGGCGGGTACTGCCTGCTGGGCGTGCGCACTCCCGGGGTGTCGCGGTCGTCGGCGCTCCTGCGCGGCATCGACTGGGGGACGGACCGGGTATGTGCGCAGACGCGGGAGCGCGCCAGGTCCGCCGGACTGCGCACCGCCCTGCTGGAGACGCGATGGGACGTCGATCGGCCGGAGGACGTCGAGCGCTGCCGTCCGCTGCTCGAGCCGGGCGTGCCGCGTCCGGCCGCGAGCGTGATCATCGCCGCCCGGAATGAGAGCGCGTGGGTGGCGGAGGCCGTGGCGTCCGCACGCCGGGAGCCGGACAGCGAAGTCATCGTGGTCGACGGCGCGAGCGAGGACGACACCGCGCGGTGCGCGGCGGCCGCCGGAGCGCGGGTGGTGACCGTTACCGGGCGTGCCGTCGGACGCGGCGCGCAGATGGCCGCCGGCGCGGCGCTCGCGCGGGCACCGCTCCTCGTCTTCGTGCATGCGGACACGCGGCTGCCGCCGGGATGGCTGCGCGCCGCCCGCGAAGTGCTGAGCGCGCCCGGGTCGCGATCGACGGTTGCCGGCGCGTTCCGGTTCCGCCTGGACGATCCGTCGCGGTGGGCACGCGTGCTGGAACGACTGACGGCACTGCGCCTCGCACTGGGCGGCACACCCGGGGGCGACCAGTGCCTGTTCATCGCGCGCGAGGACTACGAGCGCCTCGGCGGCTTCGCGTCCGTGCCGATCCTGGAAGACCTTCTCTTCGCGCGGCGCATCCGCCGCGCGGGGCGGCTGCGCGTCGCGGGGCCCGCGGCCGTGACCAGCGCGCGGGCGTGGCGCTCGGGCGGCTGGATCCGCGTGTCGCTCGCCAACCGGCTGGTCGTCCTGGGCGCCTGGCTCGGCGTGGATGGTGGTCGGCTGTCCGCATTCCGGGCCGGCCGGATTCACCATGGCATGATCCGGAGGGACAGGCTCCGACAGGGCATGCTCCGGCTCGGCACGGTGGACCGCGGGGATCCCGCGTGTGGAGCGCCGGCGTCCGTCGACCCGTCGGCGCCGGGCGCTGAAGACGGCAAGTAACCCCTTGTAAATACAGACGTTCCGTGTACGCTTGGCGGACGGCGATCCGCGTGTGCGGCGACGCCCCAGGAGGGATTCATGTCGAGCTGGCTTCGAAGCGTGCGGTGTGGTGTTGTTCTGGCGACCTGTGGAATCGCCGGCGTGGCGTCGGCCCAGTCCGACCGCGTCAGTGCGTCGGAGAAGGGGTCGCTGCTGGTCTGGTCGAAGGTGGAGGTGATCAGGGCGACGGCTCCTGAGAGCGTGCAGGGCGATGGGCTGGTCGACACGCCGATCCTGCTCGTCCAGGACACGATCATCTCCCTGACGAACGACTTCCCGGAGGACGTGGCGTTTCAGATGTATTTCATCCAGGGGGACAACACGAACCCGCTGGGCTACTGGCAGGTGTCGGACGTCGGCATCGAGCTGACGCGTGACCAGCCGGTCTACTGGTCGGCCGCGACGGGCCTGGGAACGGTGAACGTGACGCCGTGGACCGTGCTCGGGCCGGGGATCCAGGATGGAAACCGGATCACCTACCGCGGCATGATCGTGGGCTGGGCGGTGGACCGCGTGACGAATCGCCCGATCCGGCACAACCACCTGGCCGGGCAGGGCACGGTGGTGAACTACCCTCGCGCCGGCGCCTACGAGTACAGCACGTTCGCGTTCGCCGCGAACCAGGGCACCCAGGGCCAGGCGCTGCCGATCGCGCCCGGACCCGACGGCTCGATCGCGATGACGCTGGGGACGGACTACGCCCCGTCGTATGCACAACTGCTGCTCAACTTCCAGGCGACGGGCTCCAGCGCGTGGAGTTCGAACAGCGCGATGGTGGTGAGCGACACGAGCGTGACGCTGCACCCGATGGACTGGGACCTGCGCGAGAACACCAGTGCCCGCCCGGTGGTGACGAAGGCGCAGTACGACGTGTGGAACGAGAACGAGGTCAAGTTCTCCGGCGCGTACCGGTGCATCCTGTGCTGGGACCAGACGCTGCTGAGCGAGTACGGTGTTCCGAATCACTTCAGCGTCGGATCGCTGCAGACGAACCACGGCAAGGCGCGGATCGACGGCGTGGCGAGCCCGCTGTGCGACGGGATCCCGTCGGCGGGCGACGTGTCGGTGGCGGCGTCGCTGCTGGGGATCTCGGTGCGGCACCTCACGATCGACGGTGAGTACGCGACGTCGGCCAGCAGCCTCGTGGGCATGGGCCAGGAGAACGCGGTGATCCGGTACTTCCCGGGCAGCGGCCCGCCGGACGAGTCGCCGCAGGGCGCCGCGCCGGCCGCGTCGTTCGACCGGATGATGAAGTCGATCACGACGCGGTAAGCCGGGCCATCCCGGAGACCGCGCATCGAACATGCTGACCGCCCCCGGGCCTCACCCGCCCGGGGGCGGTCAGCATGTGGCCACGGGGTTGCGGGGCACGCATGAGATTCCGGGGCCCGATCCCGCGTTCCCGGTTCAGGAGAGCCCGGGCAACCGCCAGCTTAACCGGTTGTGATTCCGAGGCTTCCGGGTACCATCGTGGCTGCCGCCACGCAGGCAGCCACAGGACAGGAGGAGAAGGCATGTCAGCAGGGGTTCGTTTCGCAGGGTGTGTCGTTGCGCTCACACTGGCCGGCATGGCCGGTATGGCGTCGGCCCAGTCCGACCGCGTCAGCGCGTCGGAGAAGGGGTCGCTGCTGGTCTGGTCGAAGGTGGAGGTTGTGCTTGCGCAGCCGATGCCGGCTTCGACTGTTGTCACGATCCCGGTTGACGAGGTCTTCAGCAACTTCGGGCTCGGCAACGCCGGCAACGAACATATCGTGACCGACCTGGCGGCGGCCGCGGGCGGAATCCCGGGAAGCGCCGTCACGATCACCGGCATCGGATGGGACCTCAACATCGAGACGTTCGGCGCGAGTTGGCGGAGCGAGGCCCGGATCGCGTTCATGGACAACCTGGGATCTCCTCCGGCCACCACCCTGGCACCCGGCGTCGCGGACAACTCTCCATCGCCACCCGGTGGTACGGACTACTCGTCGAACGGGATCGTCGTCCTCGCAGACGTCTTCCAGCCTGACATCCTTCTCGCCGACGGCGTCCTGGACCTCGAGTTCTTCGAGTCGTTTGTCGACGATGCGAACGGTCCGGACGCGGTCCTCAATGGCACGATCGATGTTCAGGTCAACTCCATGCCGCCAGGCGATCCCACGCTCGTCCAGGACACGATCATCTCCCTGACGAACGACTTCCCGGAGGACGTGGCGTTCCAGATGTACTTCATCCAGGGGGACAACACGAACCCGCTGGGCTACTGGCAGGTGTCGGACGTCGGCATCGAGCTGACGCGTGACCAGCCGGTGTACTGGTCGGCGGCGACGGGCCTTGGCACGGTGAACGTGACGCCGTGGACGGTGCTGGGTCCGGGGATCCAGGACGGGAACACGACGATCTACCGCGGCATGATCGTGGGCTGGGCGGTGGACCGGGTGACGAACCGTCCGATCCGTCACAACCACCTGGCCGGTCAGGGGACGGTGGTGAACTACGCCGACGCGAGCGCGTACGAATACAGCACGTGGGCGTTCGCGGCGAACCAGGGAACACAGGGCCAGCCGCTGCCGATCGCGCCGGGTCCGGACGGGTCGATCGCGATGACGCTGGGGACGGACTACGCGCCGTCGTACGCGCAGCTCCTGCTGAACTTCCAGGCGACGGGCGCAGGCGCGTGGAGTTCTCCGGGCAGCATGGTGGTGAGCGACACGAGCGTGACGCTGCACCCGATGGACTGGGACCTGCGCGAGAACGCGGGCGCTCCGCCGGTGATCACGAAGGCGCAGTACGACGTGTGGAACGAGAACGAGGTGAAGTTCTCCGGTGCGTACCGGTGCATCATCTGCTGGGACCAGACGCTGCTGAGCGGGTACGGCCTGCCGAACCACTTCGGGGTGGGGACGCTGCAGACGAACCACGGCAAGGCGCGGATCGACGGCGTGGCGAGCCCGCTGTGCGACCACTTCAACTCCGGACCGCCGATTCTCTCGGTGGCGACATCGCTGCTGGGGATCGGGGTGCGTCACCTGTCGATCGACAGCGAGTACGCGACGGCCGCGAGCAGCCTGGTGGGGATGGGGCAGGAGAACGCGGTGATCCGGTACTTCCCGGGCAGCGGCCCGCCGGATGAGTCACCGCAGAGTGGATCGCCGGTGGTGTCGTTCGACCGGATGATGAAGTCGATCACGACGCGGTAAGCCGGGCCATCCCGGAGACCGCGCATCGAACATGCTGACCGCCCCCGGGCCTCACCCGCCCGGGGGCATTTTCACGTCCGGACGCGATCACGTGCGGGCGGCGAAGCGCACGACGTTGATCGGCGGGAGGTGCGCCGTCACGTGCGACCACGACGTACCGCCGTCTTCGCTGATCCAGAGCGAACCGGTGGTCGATCCGAACGCGATGATCTCACCGCTGTCATCCACGGCCAGCGCGTGGCGATAGACAAGGTCCCATGCATCGCCGGACGGCAGTCCTTTCGAGATGGCCGTGAAGGACCGGCCGCCGTCGCGCGTCCGGAGGACGACCAGTCGGCCGTCGACCGGGATGCGCTTCTCGTCCTTCTGTGCCGGGACGAACCACGCGGTGTCGGGATCGCGCGGATGGACGGCGACGGCGAACCCGAAGCCGCTCGGCGCGGGCGGGCCGCATTCGACAAAGGTATCGGCGCCGTCGTCCGAACGGAAGATGCCGTTGTGGTGCTGGACCCAGATGCGGTCCGGCGCGGCGGGACAGCGCACCAGGAGGTGCGGATCCTGGATGCCGGGGTCGTACGCCTTCTCCGGTGGCATGTAGTCGGCGCGGAGTCCGCTGCCGACGACCCGCCACGACCCGCCGTCGTCGTCGCTGCGCCAGATGCCGCCGCAGGAGACGCCGACCAGCAGGGAGCGCGGCGCGCGCGGGTCCGGCGCGATCGAATGGATGCCCGCCTCGTCGTAGCCGCCGCCGAACCAGCCGAGGCGCTCCTCGCGATTCCAGAGCGACCGGTTCAGGGCCCACGTCGCGCCCCCGTCATGGCTGCGGAAGAGACCGCCGGGAATGGTGCCGCACCAGAGCGATCGGTCGCCCGGTGCGCCCGCCGGCGCGAGTTCCCAGATCATGTCCAGTTTCCAGGGCGTCGGCCGACCCGTGTTCGGGTTGGGCGGCATGGTGATGCCGTCCGGCATCGGCGGGTACTCGGGAACGGAAGTCTCCTGGAACGCCGCGGCGCCGCGCGCACGACGGTGGAGTTTCACGCCGAAGTGACCGAGGCGCAGCGCGGCGACGGTGTCGCCGGTGCGCCCATCGGAAAGCACCATCGTGACCGGGTCGCCCGCGAACGCATGGTCGACCGCGCGCCAGGTGCCGGCATCGCGGCGGAAGGTGAAGAGTCCCTTGCGGGTTCCGACGAGAATGGGGGACGGCGAGTTCGTCATGGCATGGGTCCGGGGTCGGCCCGGGCAGGTGTTCGCGGCGAGGCAGGCCGCCGGGTCAGCCGCCGGAGAGGGCCTGCATGATGTCCAGCGCCTCGTCGTCGGCGATCCGGTCGGTCAGCGCCGCGCGGTCGCGGATCGGGCGCCCTCCGACGAAGAGCGTGACGTGTCTGCGGAGTTCGCCCTGGTCGTCCATCACGTAGCCCCGGATCTGCGGGTGCCGCGCGAAGTACGCATCGAGGACGGCGCGAGCGGTCGCGCCGTCGGCGTGCTCGGTCGGCGCGTCGACGTGGCGGGCGAGAACCGGGGTGACACGGACGATCGGAACGGGGTGGTCTCCGAGAGGGCGTTCAGTGCGCGCCCGTGCGGACGGGTTGCCGCGGTGAAGAACGGTACGTGGACCCGGCGCGGTCCGCAACCGACCGCGGCGGACCGGCGGGTACACTGCGTTCCGCATGTGTCCAGGCCGTCTGCGTTCAGGTGCCGTGCGGCCAGCATGGCGCGTCCATGCCGAGTCGGGTCCGCAGCGAGGATGGCCGAAGGTCATGCCGTTCCCGGTCCGGACCACCGGATCCGGTCGGTCGTCAGGTGTCGCGGTGCTCGCCTCCGCGCTGGTGATCGCGATAGGGATCGGAGGGTCCGGATGCGGGGAGGGCGCCCCTGATGCGGCCGGCGATCCTCCGGAGCATGCACCATCAACCGGCGCGATGACGCCCGATGCGGCCGCGCGCCGACCCGTCCAGCCCTCCGCGGGGGATGTCGGCACACCTCCGGCGCCGAGCCGTCCACAGGACCTCGGTCCTGACACGCGGTCGCGTGTGGAGTCGCTCCGGGCGCGGATCGAGGCCGAGCCGCGGAATGGCGACGCATGGCTGGATCTCGGCCGCCTCTTCCACGCGGCGCGGGAGTTCGATGCCGCGGCGCGGTGCTACGCCGCGTCCGATGCCCTGCTTCGCGACGCCGGCTCCGCCTATCTGCGCGCCCTGGTACTCGAACGGCTCAACCGGCGCGACGAGGCGGTTCCGCTGCTGCGAACGGCGATCGATCGGGATCCGATGCTCTCGACCGCCCGTTGGCACCTTGCGACGGCAATGCTGGAGTCCGGTGACATCGAGCGCGCGCTGGCAGAGGCGCGCGGTGCGATCACCGCCTGGCCCGATGACCCGGTTGCGCCGATCCTGCTGGCACGCGGCCTGCTCCAGGACGATCGGCCCGCCGAGGCGGCGGCGGTGCTGGAGGACTTCATCAGGACCCGGCCGGGTGACCGGCGAGCGCGGTGGCTGCTGGGCGTTGCGTACCGCGCGCTGGGGCGCGGCGAGGACGCCGCGCGGGAACAGGCGCTGGGACGTGGGGCGGGTGCGGACGGCTGGCCCGATCCGCTTCTGGACAGCGTCCGACGCCTCGTGACGCCGGACCGGGCGGCGCAGGTCGAGGCGATCGAGATGCTCCGGGCCGGCCGTGTGGACGAGGCCATCGTCGCGCTCCAGGCGGTGGTCCGGAAGGATGACCGGGATCTCGAAGCGCAGATCAATCTCGGCACAGCGCTCCGCCGCGCCATGCGACTGGACGAGGCCATCGAGGTGCTTGAGCACGCCATCCGGATCAACGAGACGCACGAGATGGCGCACTTCCACCTCGCGGGCGCGTGGAGGCAGAAGGCGATGCCGCGCGCGGATGTCCGGCCGGATGCGGCGATGCTGCAGCACGCGCTGGTGCACGTCGAAGACGTGATCCGTCTGAAGCCGACGTTCGCGCCGGGTCATGGACTGCGCGGCGAGATCCTGACGCTGATGGTCCGGCTGGACGAGGCACTGGAGAGCTACGCCGTGGCGGCGCGCCTCGATGATGCGAGTCCGCTCTGGCCGAATCGCCGCGGGATGATCCTGCTGGCGCTCGGCCGGTCGGAGTTGGCGGCGCTTGAGTTCAGGCTGCAGGGCGCCCGCGCTCCCATGGATGCGCAGGCACGGCTTCACGAGGGAACCGCGTGGTTCCGCGCGGGGCGGCTTTCGGACGCGATGGCCGCGATCGACCAGGGCCTGGCGCTGGCGCCGGAGGACGCCGCGCTGCGTGCGCTGCAGGCGCAGGTCGATGCCGCGCGCGCCGCGGCGCCGGGGGGGGCGCCGGGCGGATGAGCCGCGCTGCGCACGCGTGGGTGGTCGCGCTTGCCTGCACGGCGGCGGGATGCGATCGCGGCGATGCGGAGCCTTCGCCGGCAGTCTCCGATTCCGGGCGCGCGTCCAGGCTCGCACCTGGACCGGTGGATCCGCGGCCGGAGCCGGGCGGCTCGCCGCTGGCCGGCGCCCGTGAGACGGAGGCCGCCGATCCGTGGTTCGTCGAGGAGGCTGCCTCGCGCGGCATTCACTTCCGGCATGTCTCCGGACAGGCGGGCGCCTACCTGATCCCGGAGATCATGGCCGGCGGCGCCGCGGCGATCGACGCGGACGGCGATGGCTGGCTGGATCTCTACTGCGTGCAGTCGGGCACGCTGGCGCTGGCCGCGGGTCCGACGGATGGGACCGACGAAGCGGTTCCGCCGCGACCGCGCAACCGGCTGTACAGGAACCTGGGCGCGGCGGGATTCGTCGATGTGACCGAGGGAAGCGGTGCGGACGATGCCGGGTACGGCATCGGATGCGCTTCGGCCGACTTCGATGGCGACGGGCGTCCCGATCTGTACGTCACGAACGTCGGTGCGAACGTCCTGCTCCGTAACGTCAGCACCAGCGCCGGCACCAGCGCCGGCACCAGCGCCGGAAGAGGGGACACGATCCGATTCGCGGATCACTCGGCCGCGGCCGGAGTCGATCACGCAGGCTTCGGCGCTGGCGCGGCGTTCTTCGATGGTGACGGCGACGGGCACCTGGACCTCTTCGTGGTGAACTACCTGCTCTGGTCGCCCGCAACGGAACGGGCGTGCTACGACGACGCCGGAAAGCGGGACTACTGCAGCCCGGGCGCCTACAACGCGCCGGCGCCCGACGTGCTCTATCGCAATCGCGGTGACGGGACCTTCGAGGACGTTTCGGATGCCGCCGGAATCTCGGCGATCGCCGGAACCGGGCTGGGCATCGTCTGCGTGGACTTCACCGGAGACGGGCTGCCGGATGTCTTCATCGCGAACGACGGCATGCCTGACCGGCTGTGGGTGAACCTCGGCGGGATGCGGTTCCGTGACGAGGCTCTGCCGCGGGGATGCGCTGTCGATGAGAGCGGCGTCGCGAAGGCGGGCATGGGCGTCGCGGTTGCAGACCTGCATGGCCAGGGCCGGTTCGACCTCATCGTCTGCAACCTCGTGCGCGAGACCGACTCACTCTTCCGCAACGACGGTGCGTGGTTCACGGACATCACGGCGCGAAGCGGCGTGGCGGGGGTGAGCCGCCACTTCACGCGGTTCGGCGTCGGCTTCGTCGACTTCGACAACGACGGCGAGTCGGATCTCTTCATGGCCTGCGGCCGCGTCGCGCGGGCGGAGCCCCTGTACGCGACGGACCCGTACGCGGAGCCGGATCTCCTGTTGCGCGGGCTGGGTGGCGGGCGGTTCGCGGAGCAGCTGCCGCGGGGCGGTTCACTGCCCGCGCGATACGGTGCCGGACGCGCGGCGGTATTCGGCGACTTCGACAACGATGGCGCCGTCGACATCGTCGTCATCCAGCGCGACGCGCCGCTGGTCTATCTCAGGAACGTCGCATCGGGCGGTCGCGCCTGGCTCATCGTCCGGGCGATCGACGGGCGCGGGCGCGACGCGATCGGGTCGATCGTCACCGTGCATGCCGGGGACCGGTCCTGGCGGCGGCCGGTGCTCACCGCGTCCGGCTACCTCTCGGGACAGGACCCGCGGGTGCACTTCGGACTGGGCGATCATCGAACCGTGGATGCGATCGAGATCCGCTGGCCGGATGGCGCCGTCGAGCGGCTGGATCGACCGTCCGGAATCCCGGTCGACCGGCTCCTCATCGCGCGGCGCGGATCGCCGGAGACATGGGACGTGCCGGACGACGCCCGGGCCGCGCACGTTTCCGGACGCTGACGGCGCCGGGCCGGTCGATTCCGGTGTCTGGCGTTCCATAAGTCGTTGTAAATAATGCGGCTGCCGCTATTCTCGACCGGGTGGTCCGTGCGGTGCATGGACCGCGCAGGAGGGAATCGCCCATGGGACGCATGCCTCATTCCATGATCGCCGCCACCGCGCTGGGCGTGCTTGCCGGCGTGGCCGCCGCGCAGCAGGATCGCGTGAGCGCCTCGGAGAAGGGCTCACTGCTGGTGTGGTCGCAGGTGGAGGTGTGGACCTCCCTTGCCCCGCCTGACCAGACGATCGCGGGTGAGGGGCTGGTCCCCGCGCCGTTCGTCGTGAAGGACACGTTCATCAGCCTGACGAACGATTTCCCGGAGGACGTGGCGTTCCAGATGTACTTCATCCAGGGGGACAACACGAACCCGCTGGGCTACTGGCAGGTGTCCGACGTCGGCATCGAACTGACGCGTGACCAGCCGGTCTCCTGGTCGGCGGCCACGGGCCTCGGCACCGTCAACGTGACGCCGTGGCCGGTCCTCGGGCCTGGCATCCAGGACGGGAACACGACGATCTACCGCGGCATGATCATGGGCTGGGCGGTGGACCGCGTGACGAATCTCCCGATCCGTCACAATCACCTGGCCGGGCAGGGAACGGTGGTCGATTACCGCGTCGGCGCGGCGTTCGAATACAACACCTGGGCGTTCGCCGCCATCCAGGGTGTGCAGGGCGGCCCGCTCCCGGTGGCGATCGAACCAGACGGTTCAGTGACGCTGGCGCTGGGCACCAACTACGCCCCGTCCTACGCCCAGCTGCTGCTCAGTTTCCAGGCGTCGGGCTCCACCGCGTGGAGCACGCCGCAGTACCTCTACGTGGCCGATACCGGCCTGGCGCTCCATCCGATGGACTGGGATCTCCGCGAGAACGGGGACTCCCCGCCGGTGCTCACGAAGGCGCAGTTCGACGTCTGGAACGAGAACGAGGTCAAGTTCTCCGGCGCGTACCGCTGCATCCTGTGCTGGGACTACGCGCTCCTCTCTTCCTACGACGTGCCGAATCACTTCCAGGTCGGCGCGCTCCAGACGAATCATGGCAAGGCGCGGATCGACGGCGTCGCGAGTCCGCTGTGCGAGCTCCTGAACGGTGCCGGCAGCGGCTCCGTTCCGACGGTCGCGACGTCGCTGCTGGGCGTGGCCACGCGCATCCTGAGCGGTGACTTCCCGGAGACCGCGGCCTCCAGTCTCGTGGGCATGGGGCAGGAATCGGCCGTCATCCGGTACTTCCCGGGCAGCGGTCCGCCCGATGAAGCGCCCGGCGGCGCTTCCCCACGGACTGCTGGCGGCGCGGTGCACGGGATGCTGCAGCGCTGACGCCTGCCGCTGGCGCACCGGCCACGATCGCGGGTGACTTTCGACGCCGCCCCGGGGCATGCCGCCCCGGGGCGGCGGTCGTTCCGCTGTCGATGCGTCGAGCGGCGCAGGAAATGCTCAAGTCGCCCGCCCGCGGATGGCCGATAACGCACTCCACGACCCCGGGCCGCGGGCCGCCTTCGTCGGCCTCGCCGCCCGGATCGGGAGGAGCGTCTTCATGCACCGGATCACGATCGCCGGGCTCGCCGTCTCGGGCCTGTTCAGCCTCGCCCCTGTCTCGACCATCGCCGCGCAGGACCTGCCGTCGCAGGACGAACTCCGCCGGCTCCGGCAGGAGATGGATGAGGTCCGGGCGGAGAACGCCCGCATGCGCAGCGAACTCAACCAGATCGCCAGCGCCCAGCGGTCGGACTGGCTGACCGAGAAGCGCGCCGAGGAGATCCGCGCCATCGTCCGCGAGGTGATGGAGGATGTCGATGCGCGCGCTTCGTTCCAGAACGGTCTGACCGCGGGATGGGACCGGCACTTCTTCCTCGCCAGTCCCGGCGGTGAGTTCCGGCTCCAGGTGGACGGGCAGGTGCAGACGCGCGCCATCATGAACCACAAGAGTTCGCCCCTCAATGACAACTGGCGATACGGGTTCGAACTGAGCCGGGCGCGACTCAACTTCTCCGGGAACGTGATCAAGCCGGAGATCGAGTACCTCATCCAGATGGACTTCACGCGGAATGAGCCGGGACTGGTGACAGGCCTGTACTTCCTTCGCGATGCGTGGATCCGGTACCGGCTCAACGACGACTGGGCCGTCCGGGCGGGCCAGTTCAAGCTCGCCTTCAACCGGGAGGAACTGGTCTCGAGCGCGCGGCAGCTCGCGGTCGAGCGGACGCTGCTCAATGAGACCTTCAACCTGGGACGGTCGCCCGGCGTGGAGCTGAGCTGGGCGAAGGGGACCACCAGCCTGGCGCTCCAGCTGACCAACGGCGCCGTGGACTCGTTCCAGCCTCCGCAGGTGCAGAGCGGCGGTGGACTCAATCCCACCAACAAGAAGGCGCTGGAGCGGGACACCGAGTTCGCGGTCACCGCGCGCTGGGAGGAACTGCTCGCCGGCCGATGGAGCCAGTTCGACGACATGACGGCGCCGCCCGGTGAGGACTTCGGGCTGCTCTTCGGCCTCGCCGCGCACTACCAGCAGATCGAATGGGATCGCCAGTTCTCGATCCGGGAGAACGAGGTCAAGTGGCTCGCCCTGACCGCGGACATCTCCGCGGAGTGGAGCGGCGCGAGCCTGTTCGCCTCCGCCACCTATCACTACACGGACAACCTCTTCGGCATCACCGATTACATCGGCTTCGTGGTCCAGGGCGGCTGGTACGTTTCCGATCGCGTGGAACTCTTCGCCCGCTACGAGTACGGGCATGGCGAGTACCCGTTCCCCATCACCGCCTCCTTGACCAGCAGCATGCAGATCCTCACCGCCGGCATGAACTGGTACATCGACGGGCACGACCTCAAGCTCACCACGGACGTGGGCGTGAACCTGTCGCGCATCGGCCAGAACTGGGCAGGCGGAAGCAACACCGTCGGCCAGTCAGACTTCGGGGCGCCCGGTGACATCACGGGCTGGCGGAACATGCAGCAGTTCGAGGACAGCGTGCAGGTGGTCTTCCGGGCCCAGCTCCAGTTGCTCTTCTGAGGCGGGTCCTCTGCGCCTGCGCCGGGCCGTTCTGTACCGCCGATCCTGCCCGCCTGGGTCGGGCCGGCGGCGCTCGGGGGCGCCGGTCACGTCCCGACGTACGGATGAGTCCGGTGCTCAGCCGTCGGCGCGGCGCCGGATCGAGATCGCCGACGACGGACTGACGAGCACCTCCCAGATGAGCGCGATGTCGTCGGCGTGCATCCGGATGCAGCCCATGGAACTGGCGGTGCCGATCGAGTCCGGTTCGATCGTGCCGTGCAGGCCGTAGCCCTGCACGTTCGCCAGGTGCGGTTCATCGCCGACGAGGCCGATCCAGTGTTCGCCGATCGGGTTCTTCGGGTCATCCGGCAGGAACCGTTCGCGCGTCCGGGGATTGACCCACTCCGGGTTGATGAGCTTGGACCCGGGGCGGACCCGGAACCGGCCTTCCGGCGTTCCGTCTTCGGCGCCGAGCCCGACATCGAAACTCCGGACGAACACGGGGTCCAGTTCGTCGCCCAGCCAGAGATCGAGCCGGTACGCCGTCTTGTCGACGACGGCATGGAACGGCCCGGTCACGACCTTGAGGCGCCGGCCCGCGGCGACCGCCGACGGTGACCGGATGCCGTTGACGCGCTGGATGAAGCGCCAGTCGGTCTGGACGCCGAGTTTCCTGGGCAGCGCCGAGAGCGCATCGCCGCGCTCGACGACATACGCGATGGCATAGGGGTCGCCCTCGAGCAGTTCGCCGGAGAACACCAGTCGCTCGTTCAGCTCCGCAAGCCGCGCGCGCACACGCGCCGCGTCCTCGGCGGGGAGGCGCCCCGAGCGCAACGCGAGCGAGAGTGTGCGCCGCCCGTCGACCGGTCGATTCCGCGCGATCTCATCAAGTCCCTGGCGGACGCGATCCAGTTCGCGCTGCACCTCGCGGGAGATCTCGCGCGCTTCCGGAACGCCGGAAGGCGGCGTGCCCGCGCCGGTCGTTCGGGAGGGCCCGCCCGATGCGGTCCGTGCGCGCGGCGACCCACCCGGCGGCGTGGCGGTCCCGGGGTCGACCGGTGGAGATGCCGGCGATGCATCGGCGGCGCCCTGCGTCGAAGGACGCTCGCCGGATCCGCCGGGCGCCTCGTCGCGCGTCGGCAGGGCAAGCATGGCGCTGCGCGCGTCGCGCCCGAGCGGCGGTGGCGCGGTCGGCTCGGTGGCGGTGGTGCCCGCCCGTTGCCCGGCCTGACCTGGCCCGTCGCCCGCCGCGGCCCCCGGGTCTCCGCCGAGGGACAGGCGGGTGTCGTCCTCCGGGTGGTCGGGCGGAAGCGGCGTCGGCCAGAGCCGGACCACGAGAATCACGATGAGCGCGAGGCCGACCACGGCGAGCAGCGGTCGGCCCCGGAAGCGGGGACGGGCGCGACGGTAGGTGTACGAGTTGCGGCGGACCGGGCGGACGCTCTGACTCGGAAGGGCCATGGCGGCATCGTACGGCGCCCGTGGGCCGGTGCACGGCGGGGTTCCTGCCGCGCCGTCGCCCGGTCCGCGGTCCCGCTCAGGATGGCGATGCGGAGGGGCGGGTGGCGCAGAGGCGCCGATCCGTCACCACCCAGTCCACAGCCGCATCGAGCGGGCCGGCCGGAACGTGGTCGACGATCTGTCCATCGAAGGCGAGACCGGCCGTCACGGCGCCCCGGCGAAGCCTGGACAGGAAGCGGTCGTAGAACCCGCCACCGCGACCGAGGCGGTGTCCCTGGACATCGAACGCGAGGCCCGGAACGACGACGAGATCGATCTGCGTCGGCACCACGGGGCGGCCGCCGACCGGCGAGCGGACGCCATGATCGTCGGCCTCGAAGATGCGGTCATCGATCGAGGAGATCTCCACCGCCTCCATGTCCCGTCTCGACCAGTTGACACGCGGTGCGCACACCGTGATGCCCGCCTGGAACGCCCGCAGCGCGAGCGACGTCGTGTCGACCTCCGCGGCGAGCGGCAGGTAGATCATGACGGTCGAGGCATGGCGGAACGCTTCCAGCGAGCCGAGGCGCGCACACGCCGCCACGGATCCGGTGCGCCGGTCCTCGCCGGACATCGCGTCCAGCGTCTGTCGCATGGCACGGCGGAGTGCACGCTTCTGGTCGTCAAGTTCGGCGGGCATCATCGGGAAGGGATCTCGCACGGGACCGGAGCCCGAGGTCATCATCGGCCGGTCGCCGGTCGGACTGGCCCGGATTCGGACAGAAGGCCGAACGGGATGCAGCCGACCTGCGTAGCGTCGGGCCATCGATCCGCGGACCCCGGCATCGCCCGGATGCCGTGCTCCCGCCGACCTGCCTCCGCCGCATCCTCCATAATCCAGTCCTTGCCATCCGGCGGGGGAACGAACCTATGTGTGGAATCGTCGCCTATATCGGACGGAAACCCGCCGTGCCCATCCTTCTCGAGGGACTGAAGCGGCTCGAGTACCGCGGGTACGACTCGGCGGGCATCGCCGTCCTGGGCCAGTGCGGGCTGTCGGTGGTCAAGGCGCTGGGTCGCGTCCGTCGGCTGGAGTCCCTGCTCGAGGAGCGTCCGCCCCTGGCCGGATCACTGGGCATCGCGCACACGCGGTGGGCCACGCACGGCGAGCCGAGCGACCGCAACGCACACCCCCATACCGACGGTCCGACCGAGGATGCCGGCGGCCACGGGATCGCGCTGATTCACAACGGCATCATCGAGAATCACGCGTCGCTCAAGCGATACCTGCTCGAGAAGGGACACGTGTTCCGATCGGAGACGGACACCGAGGTCCTGGTGCACCTCGTCAGCGAGCTCTACCAGGGCGACATCGAGAACGCGGTCCGATCCGCCCTGCGGGAGGTCACCGGCGCGTACGCGATCGCGGTGCTCTGCGAGGAGGAGCCGGATCGCCTGGTCGTCGCACGGAAGGGCTCGCCGCTGATGGTCGGCGTCGGGAAGGACGAGTACATCGTCGCCTCGGACTCCAGTGCGATCGTGGCACACACGACGCAGGCGTTCACGCTGGACGATTACACCGTTGCCACGCTGACGCGAGATTCCTTCCGGACCACCACGCTCGACAACGTGCCGATCACGCCGGAGATCCGCGAACTCGAGTTCAGCCTGGAGCAGATCGAACTGGGCGGGTTCGAGCATTTCATGCTCAAGGAGATCGCTGAGCAGCCGCATGCGCTGCGGCAGTGTCTCAAGGGCCGGATCGACACCCGAGAGGGCCAGGTCGTGCTCGGCGGTGTCAGCCAGTACGCCCGTGAACTGGTCCGTGCACGGAGGATCGTCTTCCTGGGCCAGGGAACCGCGCTCCATGCCGGCATGATCAGCGAGTACATCATCGAGGACCTCGCCAAGATCCCGGCCGAGTACGACTTCGCCAGCGAGTTCCGCTACCGCAATCCGCTCGTGGAGGAAGGCACGATCGTCGTCGCGATCAGCCAGTCCGGCGAGACCGCGGATACGCTCGCCGCACTCCGGGAGGCGAAGGCACGCGGGGCGCTCGCACTGGGCATCGTGAACGTGGTGGGCTCCTCGATCGCCCGCGAGACGGACGCCGGAGTGTACCTGCGCGTCGGCCCGGAGATCGGCGTGGCATCGACGAAGGCGTTCGTCGGCCAGCTCGCGGTGGCGACGCTGCTCGGCGCGTTCATCGGGCGTCGCCGATTCCTCTCCCAGGACGTCGTGTCACGCCTCCTGGACGAATTGCAGGCGATGCCGGACCGCCTCGAGCAGGCGGTCGCCCTGAGCGATCACATCCGGGAGGCTGCGGCGCGGTATGTCGACCGCGAGAACTGGCTCTTTCTGGGGCGCGGATGCAACTATCCCGTGGCCCTCGAAGGGGCGCTGAAACTGAAGGAGATCTCGTACATTCACGCCGAGGGCATGCCCGCGGCGGAGATGAAGCACGGTCCCATCGCGCTGATCGACGAGGGCATGCCCGTCGTCTTCGTCGCGACGCACAACAGCCAGTACGAGAAGGTCCTCTCGAACATCGAGGAGGTCCGTTCCCGGGGCGGTCACGTGATCGCCGTCGCGACGGAGGGCGACACGCACCTGCCCTCCCTCTGCGAGGAGATCTTCTTCGTCCCCGATGTGCCCGAGCAGCTCCAGCCGATGCTGACGGTGGTGCCGCTCCAGCTTCTGGCGTATCACGCCGCCGTTCTCCGCGGCAAGGACGTGGACAAGCCGCGGAACCTGGCGAAGAGCGTGACGGTGGAGTGATCCGGGCCGCGCGTGCCGCGTGGGCCGCGCGTGCCGCGTGATGATCCGCTCATCGCGTGACGTGGAGCCTTCGGCTGAAGTCGTCGCCGGAGAGATCGCGCCCGGTGATCGCGCCGTCGGGCCATCGGATCCGCAGCGCGGCGCCGCTCCAGGACGCGGGAATCCCGAAGTGTGCCGCCGGCGGGCCGGAGGACTGGAACCCGCCTCCGAAGATCCAGCGGGTCTGCCGCTCGTCGCCGCTGCTGAGCGTGACCGTCGCGCCCAGCGCCCGGCGGTTCCCGGGATTCCGCCCGTCATCGAGCGAAACGACGAGCCAGCGCCGGTCCCCGTGCGGCGTCGGACCGGCGAGCAGGCGCACCGGCGCGTTCAGTTCGCCGACGACGATGTCGATGGCCCCGTTCCCGTCGAGATCGGCGAAGACGGCGACGCGGTCGCGGCCCGGGCGTCTGAGCCAGGACTCCGGATCGCCGGATTCGACACGGACGAACCGGCGTGCCTCGCGACGGAACACGAGCGGCGGCTGCTCATACTCGCTGTCCATCGTCTCCCGCTTCGCCTCCGGATAGACATGCCCGTTGAAACTGACCAGGTCCTCTGCACCGTCGAGATCGAGGTCCACGAAGGCGGCGGACCAGCCGAGGAACGGATGACTGATCTGACCCAGTCCCCATCGCCGGGTCTGGTCCTCGAAGAACCCTTCCGGGAGGTTGACGTGCAGCGTGTTCGTATCGCTGGAGAAGTTCGTGGTGAAGACATCCGGTCGCCCGTTCCCGGTCACGTCTCCGATCGCGATGCCCATCGTCGCCTGGTCGTTCCCGTCGAAGTTCGATGCGATGCCGCTGGCGACGCCGATGTCGCGGAATCGCCACTCGCCCTCGTTCCGGAAGAGGAAGTTGGCCATCGAGTCGTTGCCGACGAAGATGTCCGGACGGCCGTCGCCGTCGAAGTCGAGGATGACCGCGCCGAGTCCGTACGCCGGACGGGGCGGAAGGCAGCCGGCGTCCGCCGTGACATCCCGGAAGCGACCGTCGCCCTCGTTGCGGTAGAGCACATCATGTTCCGCCGTGAGTCCGTGCGGGCCTCCCATGACGGTCTGTTCCTTGTACCGGGCGCGCGGCGGAGGTCGTTCGTGATCGAAGACGAGGTAGTTCACGACGTACAGGTCGAGCAGCCCGTCGAGATCGAGATCGCCGAACGCGGCGCTCGTCGCCCACCGCGGGTCGTTCACGCCGGACTCCGCGGCAGACTCGATGAATCGACCCGGCGCGTGCTGCCGGAACAGCGCGTTGGGGCCGTAGCAGCAGACGAAGACATCCTCACGGCCATCCGCGTCGACGTCCGCGGTCGCAGCGCCGAAGGACCAGCGCGTGTGCACCAGCCCCGACGGCCCGGTCACGTCCTCGAATCGCAGGCCTCCGAGATTCCGGAAGAGGCGGCTGCCCGGACCGTCTTCCGGCGCCGGAACCGTCGCGCCGTTCGCGATGAACAGGTCGAGGTGACCGTCGTCGTCGTAGTCGAAGAGCGCGAGGCCGCCGCCGTTGACTTCCAGGATCTCCCGCGCGGGGCGATCGCCGCTCACCATGCGCACGGACAGGCCGCTCTCCGCGGTGACGTCACGGAGTTCGAACCCGGGCGCCGGTGGATGGACGACCCCGCTGCGAGCGGGTGCCCGTTCCGCGGCGTCCGCGGATGACCGGTCGTTGCCATCGTCCCGCTTCGCGCACCCGCCGAGCAGCAGCGCGATCAGGATCACGAGGCGGGGTGGAGAAGCGGGGAGCCGCGGTGCGCTGTCGTTCACTCGGGAAACCTCGTGGCCGCGGCGCCCTCCGGGCCGGTGGGCGGGTAGTGTCGTGCGCGGAGGCGCTCGAACGTCGACATCGCCGCGGCAGCGCCGGCCTCGTCGCCCAGGCGCGTCAGCACCCGGGCCAGCTTGTAGTGGCTCTCGTAGTGATCCGGGTAGAGCGCCACCGCCCGGAGCAATTCGCCGCGCGCCGCCTCCGCGTCGCCACGGAGCAGGTGGATGTCGGCGAGCCGGACGCGCGCCTTCGCCTCGTCCCGGGCGCTGTCCGCGCCCGCCGCCGGCGCGCCGGTGCCCTGCCGGCGCGCGGCGGCCTCGTGGATCAGCCGGATGGAGGCATGGAGCAGGCGTTCCGCCTCGTCGAGGCCGTCGCGTTCCAGCGCCACGAGGGCCAGTGCGAAGTGCGTGTCCGCGGCGTCCGCATCGAGGTCGAGGTGGCGTCGAAACGCGGTCTCCGCCAGGGCGGGATCCCCCGCCTGGAACGCGGCCCACCCGAGGAAGTACCACCCAGGGGAGAAGTGCGGGGCGGATCGAGTCGCCGCGAGGAGGTGGGGCAGGGCCGCCTGCGACCGTTTCTCCCGGTGCAGTGAGAGCCCGATCAGGAACTCGGCGACGCCATCGTCCGGCGCCGCCGCGAGAAGCCGGCGCGCCCGGAGCCGGGCGGCGGCGAACTGGCCCTGTTCGATCTGCCGGAATGCCAGGGCGTATTCGCCGGACAGGACGCGGCTCTCTGCGGAGGCCCCGGCGTCCGCCGAGGAGGCCTGGGGGGGCGGAGGGCGATCGCAGCCGGCCGCCAGGAACAGGGTCGCGACCGTCGCCGCGAGCCAGGCGACTCCCCGGGCGCCGGGAGCGCCGGCCCGGACACGGGGCCTCCAGAGTCCCGCCGTCGCGCCCGGAGGCACCGCGCGGGCAGGGTCCGTGCCGCCGGGTCGATGCAGTGCGTCCGGGAAGAGGGTGGATGGTCGCGCCATGAGCGGCGGGCGTTCCCCGGGCAGGTCCGGGAGTGTCCGCACCGGTCGCCCATGAAGCCGGCGGGCGTGCCCGTGGAATTGCTGGTGCTGCGTCATTCTGCCGGGGGAGTGCTGGATCGGTCGCGATATCACGGTATTCTGGTCGCCGGGGTTGTGCCGGCCGTTCGGATGGTGCAACCCTGATGGTGGGGCGGGTGGTATCGATGGACTCCGACGCTGGCGTGTCGAGGCGCGGGCGGGTGATCGGTCACCCGGGTCCCGTCAGGCCGCCGGGACGGAGCCTGTCCCATCGGGTCGGAACGCGTGGTCCATCGGGCCTGCGCGTCCGGACCGACGCTCGGCTGTCAGGACTCGACGTGTTCATACTCGGCACCTCATCCGACCAGCACCCCGGGCTCCGGGGCGGCGTGCGCATCGGGTGCCCGGATCCACCGACTTCAGCGCCCGCCCCAAGGAACACCCCCATGCCCGCCCCGTCCACGCGCGCCGATGAGTCACATGATCCGAGCCTGGTGGCGACGCCTGCGCGTCGCCATCGCGCTCTGCCGGCCCTGCTCGCGGCACCGCTCGCGTGTACCGCGGTCGCGCTGGCCGGTCCTCCGGAACTGCAGCCCCGGATGAGCGATCCGCTCGCCGGGCTGACGGCGCTGCAGCTCGACCGGTTCCTCGCGGGGCGCAATGACTACCTCCACACATTCAGCGTCGAAGAGGGGCTCGGTCCGATCTTCAACAAGGAATCCTGCGGGAATTGCCACAACAACCCGATCGGCGGCACCGGCTCGCAGACCGTGACGCGCTTCGGCGCCACGGACAAGAAGGGCAAGGGCTTCGATCCGCTCGCGTGGGCGGGTGGGCCGCTGCTCCAGAGCCAGGCGATCGAGATCGGCTGCGAAGAAGTCGTGCCCGCATTCGCGACCGTGACGACCTTCCGCGTCACCAACGGCATGCTCGGATACGGCCTCGTCGAGGCCATTCCGGATGCCGACCTGCTGGCGAACGAACTCTCTCCGCCGGCGCCGTTCATCAGCGGGCGCGCCCACATCGCGCCGGTGCTGGAGAACCCGGGCGAGACGCGCGTCGGCCGCTTCGGCTGGAAGGCGCAGCTCGCCACGGTGCTCAGTTTCTCCGGCGACGCGTCAGGCAACGAGGTCGGCATCACGAACCGCCTGCTTCCGCACGAGCAGGAAGCGAACGGGCCCGGCGGCAAGGGTGCGGTGATTCCCTGCGATACCGTCGCGGATCCGGAAGACGGGCCGGACGGTGAGGGTATGGACTTCATCGATCGGATCACGGACTTCCAGCGGTTCCTGGCGGCACCGCCGCAGACGCCGAAGTCCGGCATGACCGGCGAAGCGCACTTCCTGGCGGTCGGCTGCGGATACTGCCACACGCCGTCATTCGTGACGGCCGACGACCCGTCGCTCGAGGACGCCATCCGGAACCAGGCGATCCGGCCCTACTCGGATTTCCTGCTGCACGACATGGGGATCAACGCGGACTTCTTCCCGCAGGGAGACGCGGGCGAACGGGAAATGCGCACGCCACCGCTCTGGGGGCTGCGGGTTCGCGATCCGCTCTGGCACGACGGCCGGTTCGGCGGCGGCACGTTCGAGGAGCGGGTCGACCTCGCAATCCAGGCGCATGGAGGCTTCGGCAGCGAAGCGATCCAGGTGGTTGCCAATTTCAACGCGCTGATGCCCTCGGAGAAGACCGAGCTCTACCGGTTCCTCGACTCGCTCGGACGGCGCGAGTTCGACGCCGACGGTGACGGGGACGTCCTCATGGCGGACTTCCTCAGCTTCGTGGACTGCCTTGCGGGCGGAACCTCGGACCCGGATGACCCGTGTGCTGTGCACGATCTCGACGGGGACGGCGTGATCGATCTCTCCGACTTCGCCGGATTCGTCGTCGCATGGGACGGCGCGTTCACCGACTGCAACGAGAACGGCATTCTGGACCTCGCGGACATCGTCTACGGCACCAGTGTCGATGCCGACGGCGACTGGATCCCGGACGAGTGCCAGGCGGCGCCATGCCCGGGCGACCTCACCGGCTCCGGCGACGTCGGGCTCGGCGACCTGCTCCAGCTCCTGGCCAACTGGGGGCCCTGCCCCGGCTGTCCGGCGGATCTGGACGAAAGCGACGAGGTCGACTTCAACGACCTTCTCCTGCTTCTGACATACTGGGGCCCGTGCCCCTGACCGAATCCTGACCATTCTCCGCCACGGGCCGCGCACCTCGGAGGAGTCCCGGCGCCCGGCCGACGGAAACAGCCCTATACGGCCGATCCGGCCTCACTCGAAGGAGCCTCGCATCATGAAGAAGCTGTACGGAGCGATCCCGATTCTCGCCGCGGCGGGATTCATCGCGCCGGCGCACGGACAGGCCTGGGTGACGTTCGTCAACCAGACCTCGACCCGTATGCCGACGAGCCTGAACAACCCGTCGCTCAGCACGGCTGACGTGGAGGAGAAGGACTACGCCTGGGGCGACGTGGACGGTGACGGCGATCTCGATCTCGTCAACGTCCGCAAGCAGCCGTTCACCTCGACCGGCAAGAAGGTCAACGTCCTGTTCATGAACGAGGGCACCGCGGAAGGGCACTCGATCAACGGCGTGCTCGTCGATCGGACCTCGCTCTATGCCACGGAGTCGAGCATCGGCGGCGACCAGGGATTCAACACGCCGACCAACGACCGGGATGTCATCCTGGTCGACGTCGACATGGACGGCTGGCTGGACATCGTCACCGCGACGACGCTCACGGACAACCAGGCGAAGCACCTGTCGCATCCCCGGATCTACATGAACAAGGGGCTCGTGAGCGGCTCGTGGGCGGGGTTCCGCTACGAAGATGCGCGGATACCGCTGATGCATCCGACCGCCGGGCCGCGGTTCTGCTCCGTGTCGGGCGGCGACCTGACCGGGAACGGCTATCCCGATCTCTACTTCGGCGACTACGACTCCGGCGGCGCGCAGATCTTCGACTACAACAACAAGCTGCTGATCAATGACGGTGCCGGCTTCTTCACCGACCAGAGCGAGTCCCGCCTGACCAGCGAGATGCGGCTGGCGGCCTTCGGTGCGGCGAGCGTGATCGCGGATATGAACGGCAACGGCGTGCTGGACGTCGTCAAGCAGACGTCGCTCAACGCACCGACGCACGTCGCCATCACCTACAACAACCCGAACAATCCCGGGTTCTTCAACGACTACCACACGATCTACAACAACGCACCGTATTTCGTGTACGTCGGCGACCTGAACAACAACGGCGCCATGGACATTCTGGTGATCGATGACGGCACCGATCGCGTGATGTTCCAGACCGGTGTCGTCAACGGCCGCGCGCAGTGGACAACCAAGACCCTGCCTGCGACGACGAACGGTTTCGGCGGAAACGCGCTCATCATCGACCTCAACAACGACGGCTTCCAGGACCTGATCATCACGGACGTCGACGTCGATATCCCCGGATGCAGCCGGAGGACGCAGATCTACCGCAATCTCGGGAACGGTGCGGCACCGGACTTCTCAGAGATCGGCGAGGTCATCCCGTTCAACATGTCGAGCGGTGTCCATGACATCGCCGCATTCGACATCGACGGTGACGGCTGGATCGACATGGTGGTCGGGCGCTGCAGCACGACCGAGGTCTACGTCAACCAGCCGCCCGCGGGCGTCAATACGACGTATCCGCAGGGGATCCCTGGGTTCATCGAGCCGGGAACGCCGAAGGAGTTCCTGATCCAGTTCACGCCCATCGGCGCGGTGCAGCTGGTGCCGGGGACCGGCCGCCTGTACACCGCGATGCCTGGCGACCCGTTCTCCTTCACGATGATGGAGGACCTCGGCGGGAACCTCTACCGCGGAACGCTCCCCGCCGTCGACTGCCCGGAGCAGATCCGGTTCTACGTCACCGTCCAGGCAACCAACGGCGCGACCTTCCGCGACCCGCGGACCGCGCCGGGGACGACCTACGTCGCGCGGGCGGCCGAGGGGACCGAGATCGCCATCCGGGTCGAGGTCGACGGCGACGTGTCCGACTGGACGGTCTACAGCTCGAACCTCACTGCAGGCGCCTGGGAGGCGGCGATCCCGAACGGGACGATCAACAACGGTGTCTTCGCCGCGCCGCCGTCCGACGCCAGCAGCGCGGGCAGTTCATATGCCTTCGTGACTGAGAACGGCCCGCCCGGTGGCGCGGCCGGTGCCAACGACGTTGACGGTGGCCCGACCTATCTCGAGTCGCCGACCTTCAGCCTCGAAGGCACGGACGGCATCGTCTCCTACAGCCGCTGGTTCTACTGCAGCACGGCAGGCCAGAGCACGGAGGACTTCCTCTGGGTCGAGATCTCCAACAACAACGGTGCCTCGTGGACGGAGGTGACGGCGCATCGGACAGGCGGGACGAGTTCAGCCTGGGAGGACGTGTTCTTCACGGTCGGTGACTGGATTGCGCCCACCGCGGCGATGAAGGTCCGGTTCGTGACGTCGGACAACCCGAACAACTCCGTGACGGAGGCGGGGATCGACAATTTCCAGGTCGAGATCTTCGTCTGTGGCGAGAAGGCGCCGTGCATCGGCGACCTCGACGACTCCGGCGCGGTGGAGTTCAACGACGTGCTTCAGCTCCTTGCCGCCTGGGGACCGTGCGGTGGCAAGGGAGGCTGCCCGGCCGACCTTGACGGTTCCGGCACCGTGGAGTTCGGCGACCTGCTCATCCTGCTTGCAGCATGGGGACCGTGCGACTGACGCGCGGGCTGACTCGATTCGGATTCCTGCACGGCGCCGCTCGCATGAGCGGCGCCGTGTCTTTTGCCCCGGGTTCGACGAGGGCGTCGAAGTCCACCGGCGTCCGGTATCATGCCGCCCGCGCTGTTCCTGTCTGCGGCGCCCGTGATCCGGAGTTCACCCGTGCCGGCCACTCCCTATGCCGCTGCCTGCCAGACGGCGTTCTCCTGTCCCACCGATCGATCGGAGATCGCAGCGAGAGTGGCGCACATGGTGGCGATGGCGGAGCATGCGATCGTCGGGTACGAGCCGTTCTTCGATGTGCGGCTGATCGTCTTCCCGGAGTTCGCCCATGCGGCGCCGGTCTACGGCTCGATCGCGGCGCTGCGGGAGAAACTCGCGGTCGAACTGCCCGGCGATCTCATCGACCCGTACGTGCGCGTCGCCCGGAAGTACGGGTGCTGGATCCAGACCGGCTCGTTCATCGAGCGTGATGCACGCTGGCCGGACGCGCTCTTCAACTCGACCATGCTCATCGGGCCCGACGGGCCGCTGGCCCGGTACCGGAAGGTCAACCCATGGATCCCATGGGAACTCCACGCCAGTCCGCTTGACATCCCCGGATATCCCGATGACCCGTTTCCCGTGGTGGCCACCGACATCGGCCGGATCGGGACCGCCATCTGCTACGACTGGCTCTTCCCGGAGACGATCCGCGCGCTGGCATTCCGCGGTGCGGAGGTCCTCGTCCGCGTCTCGGCATACATGGACCCGTGGGGTGCGACGGCGCCGATGGACTGGTGGACGCTCTTCAATCGGGCGCGCGCCGTCGAGAACACGGCGATCGTCGTTGCGGCGAACCAGGGCGCTCACCTCGACGGATACCCGCCGTTCTCCTGGCCGGGCGGCAGCATGATCGTGGACTGGGATGGCCGGGTGATGGCCCAGGCGGACCCCGGGCCGGGAGAGAAGATCGTGGTGGGACCGATCGACGTGGCGTCGCTGCGGCGGGAGCGGGACCGGCGGATCGGTCACGACATGCGCGCGCACCTGCGGACCGGAATGCCGGGCGGCCGCGGCGTGCTGTCGCCCGCGGGGCTGCAGGAGATCACCGCAGCGACGGTCCGCGCCAGGATCGCCGCGGCGCGCGCCGCGCTCCGCGATGGATGCAGCGGAGCCACGGAAGTGAACCAATGAAGCAACCACGACGCCACCTTCCGGCCATCGCCGTCGCCGTCCTCGCCGCGCTCGGGGCCGTCGGCTGCCGACGGTCCGAGCCATCGCCCGCACCGCCGCCGAAGCCGCCGGCCGTGACCGCGGCAGAGATGCAGCAGAACGACATCGCGGTCGGACTCATGGGCCAGTACCGGTACGACGAGGCCCTGGCGATCTTCAGGGAACTCGCCGACGCGCATCCGGGGCATCCGGAACTGCACGTCAATCTGGCCATTGCCACGCTCAATCGGCAGGAGGAGCAGGACGAGCAGGCGGCCATCGGGATACTCCGGCGCGTGCTGTCCGGGGCGCCGGCGCATGCGCGGGCCAGGTACGTCCTGGCGCTCCTTCTGTTCCGCAACGGCGAGAACGAGGAAGCGGAGACGCTGCTCAGGGCGGTGGCCGCGCAGGATCCGACCGACGGCTACGTGCAGTACTTCCTGGGGCAGGTGATCGAGTCACGCGATCCGCCCGCCGCGGAAGCGGCGTACCGCGAAGCACTGCGACTCGAGCCGTATCTGCGCAGCGCGGCATTCCGCCTCTCGAGCATCCTCCGGCGGGCAGGAGACGATCGGGAGGCGGAGCAGTTCCTGGACCTGTTCATCCGCCTGGAGTCCAATCCCCGCGCGCGCACGGCGAGGTACGTGTACTCCGAGATGGGCACCATGGCCGATGCGATGGCGCTCGGGCCGTCGCCGGCGGCGCGGCGACCCCGGCCTGCAGGCGGACTCTTCGAACCGCCGGTGCCGATCCCGGTCGACGCTGACGACGTGGTGTGGCGACCGGCGGCGGACGGCGCGCCACCGTCCATCAGCGCGTGCGATCCGACGGGTGACGGGCGCCTGCTCATCTTCATCGCTGACGCGGTCAGGGATGCCGACGACGCCAACGCGGTGCTCGTGGCCGAGGCGCCGGATCGATTCAGGCTGGATCGCACCAGCATCCTGTCGAAGGTGACCCAGGTGCGCGCGGCGCTCTTCGGCGACTACGACAACGACGGGCTCATCGACGTCTATCTGTGCCGGCGCGGCCCCAATCAGCTCTGGCGACGGGACGGCGATGGCGACTGGTGGAACGGGGCGTGGATCGATGTCACCGGGACTTCCATGACCGACGGGGGCGTGTTCGACACCATCGACGGCGTCTTCGCCGACCTGGATCACGACGGAGATCTCGATCTTCTCCTGGCGAATGCCGACGGGCCGACCGTCCTGCTCTCGAACAACCGGGACGGCACATTCCGCCGGCTCGGCGCGGAGCACGGCCTGGACTTCTCTGCCGCCGGTGCACATCGCGTCCTGGCGGCGGATCTCGACGGCGATCGCGACCTGGACTTCATCGTCCTCCGCGCGTCAGGACGGCATGAGGTCTGGCGGAACGACAGGCTCTGGACCTGGTCCCGCGATGTCGCGTTCGCGGCCTTCGAGGCATCGCCCGCGCGTACGGTCGTTGCCGCGGATCCGGACGCGACGGGGCGCATGGAACTCGTTGCCGTGGAGGCATCCGGGCACGCCGTCCGCTGGTCGTGGGACGGCACCGGACTGGTCCGATCGCCCATCGGCGCCGTCGCCACGACGCCGGTCGACTTCGCGGTGCTGGATATCACCGGTGACGGCGCGCCCGGTGTGCTCGTGCCGGATGGCGAACAGTGGCGGGTCGTGGATCCATCCGCCGGCGCGGGTGACGGGCAGGTGTCCGTGTCCGCACGCGGCGTGTGGGCGCCGGTGCTGCTGGATCCTGCCCGTGGACCTGCGATCGTCGGGATGGACCCGGGTGGCCCGCCGCGCCTCTGGCGGGCGGGGGATGGACGACACCCGTTCACGGCCGTGCGGCTGCTCGGCCGTGACGATCCAGGGAACTCGCTCCGGACGAACGCCGCGGGCATCGGCGCGCAGGCGCAGGCGCGCGTCGGTGGTCGCTGGGTCGCGCTCCCCGGAATCAGCGCGACTTCGCTCCCGGGTCAGTCCTACGGCCCGGCGGCGGTCGGCCTGGCCGGGTTCGAGGCACTGGACCTCGTGCGGATCGACTGGCCTGACGGCGTGTTCCAGACGGAGGTCGCGGGCGTGGCGCCCGGCGTCTCCGATCCGCCGCGACTGTTCAGCGCCGGGCGCACGACGGTCATCGCCGAGACGCAGCGCCAGGTCTCCAGCTGCCCGGTGCTGTTCGCCTGGGACGGGTCCCGATTCGTATTCATCAGCGACGTCCTGGGCGTGGGTGGCATGGGGTACCTGCTCGAACCCGGCGTGTATGCGGAGCCGCGCCCATGGGAACGGTTCCAGTTCCCGCCGGGCCTTCCGGTCGCGCGGGATGGGCGCATCGCGATCAAGCTCGCGGAGCCGATGGAGGAGACGCTCTATCTCGATGCCCTGACGATGGTCGCCTACGACCTTCCTGAAGGATGGTCGCTGGTGCTCGACGAGCGCATGCAGACCGGGTTGCCGACCGTGACGGGCGAGACGCGTTTCTATCGAGAGGAACGGCGAATCACCCGGGCCGTCGACGCCGACGGCCGTACCGTGACGACACGCCTCCGGGAATCCGACGGCGTCGCGCCCGGACTTCCGGAGTCCGATCGGCGGTTCATCGGTCTGCTCAGTCGGCCGCAGGTCCTGACGATGGAGTTCGACGGGCCGCTGGATCGCTGGACCGACCCGTCGGCCGAGTCGATGCTCATCATCGACGGCTGGGTGGAGTATCCCTACTCGCAGACCATGTTCGCAGCATGGCAGGCCGGCGTTGTGTACGAAGCCCCGACGGTCGAAGCCCGTCGCGCCGACGGCGCGTGGATCCCGGTGCTCGAGAAGTTCGGGTATCCCGCCGGGTTTCCACGGCGCATGTCGGTGGCGCTGGAGGGCCTGCCCGAGGGCTGCACCGCGCTGCGCCTGACGACGACACAGGAGATCTACTTCGATCGAGTCGTCGTGGCGGGCGCGGAGACGCCGCCTGATGACCTTGTGGTCCATCGCCTCACCGCGGCGGAAGCGCGCGTCGCCAGCATCGGCTTCCCCCACCGCAGCGATGGTCCGCAGCGACGGCCGCAGTACGACTACGAGCGTCGCGCGGGCGCGTGGGACACGCGGATCCAGCGGGGCTGGTACACCGAGCCCGGTCCCGCGCTCCCCCTGGTCGCCGCGGTCGACGGGGCGCTTGCCATTATCGGCCCCGGGGACGAGGTCCACGTGGAGTTCGAGGCACCCGCGTCGCCGACCCCCGGATTCGAGCGGACATTCGTCCTGGAGTGCCATGGCTGGTGCAAGGACATGGATCTCTTCACGCGACACGGAGAAACCGTCGAACCACTTCCTGTGCAGACCATGCCCGACCCATCTCGCCCGGTGCTCCCGGGGGGCGCCCGCTCCGCCGCGGCGCTCCATGAGCAGTTCAACCGCCGATTCCAGTCCGGTCGGGCGGGGCGGTGACGCATGGCAAGGGCAGGCGATCGAGATCAGCGGCAGGACGCCATCCGGGAGCTGGTGGTCCGCAACGAGATCCACAGCCAGGATGAAATGGGTGCGTTGCTGGCGACGGAAGGCATCACCGTGACCCAGGCCACCCTCTCCCGCGACCTGCGCGAGATGGGGGTCCGCAAGCAGGGCGGGCTCTATCGGCTTCCGGAACTCCCCAAGGAGGCGATCCGCCGCCGACGGAGGGTGTTCCGGGAGCTGGCCGGAATGGTCCAGACCGTCTCACGGGGCGGGACCATCGTGGTGCTCCGTGCCCGCGTCGGCCAGGCGCCGGCCCTGGCCCTGGCCGTCTATCAGGGAGAGTTCGTCGAGGTGATCGGTGCGGTGGCCGATGTAAACACGGTCCTCGTGGCGTGCGGGACTGCGGCACAGGCTCGCACGTTTGCGCGAGGCGTCGACGAGGCGATCGTGTTGCGCGGCCTCTGAGCGGGCGATCGAGGGCGCAAGTCCGCGGCCGGGCGGCCACGGCGCGACCGCGAACGGGCGCCGGCGGCATGAATAACGGCTGAAAGTACGCAATCTTCGAAGTGCCTCACGGGGTTCGGCGTGTTGCGATCGCGAATAGTCGCTGTATAGTCCGAGAACGTCATGGCAGCCATACCAGAAACTCGCGTGCCGCCCCCGGGCCGGAAGAGGTACGTCCCGGCCGTCGGGCCGAAGCTCAAGAAGCTTCTCGCCGTCGTCTTCGCGCTCTTCGCCCTGCTGGTGGTGAACTCCGTCTACCTGCTGAGCGTGACGATCGCGGGCGTGCGGTTTCAGAATTGGTTCTACCTGAACATGTTCCTGCTGCACCTGGTGCTCGGCCTCGCCATCGTGGTGCCGGTCATCGTGTTCGGGGTGCTCCACATCCGCAATGCCAGGAACCGTCCGAACCGCCGGGCGATCCGGGCGGGGTATGCCCTCTTCGCGGCGGCGATCCTCATTCTGCTGTCCGGGTTCGTGCTGACCCGCGTGGATCTCTTCGGCCTCCGTTTCGAGGTGAACCAGCCCACGCTGCGGGGGGTCGCGTACTGGATGCACGTGCTCTGTCCGGCACTGGCGATCTGGCTCTTCGTGCTGCATCGACTGGCCGGGCGCCGCATCCGGTGGCGGGTCGGGCTCGCCTGGAGCGCGGTCGCCGCGGTCTTCGCCGGCGGCATGCTGATCCTGCAGGCGCAGGACCCCAGGGCCTGGGACGTGGTCGGACCCGAGTCGGGCGAGCGGTACTTCTTTCCTTCGCTCGCCCGGACATCGACCGGCAACTTCATCCCTGCGGAGGTGCTCGACAACAGCGATTACTGCATGGAGTGCCACCGGGATGTCCACGACCAGTGGACGCACAGCGTGCACCGGTTCGCGTCGTTCAATAACCCGGCGTACCTCTTCAGCGTGAAGGAGACGCGCCGGGACATGATGGCGCGGGACGGGAACGTCCACGGCGCCCGCTTCTGCGCGGGCTGTCACGACCCCGTCCCGTTCTTCAGCGGCGCCTTCGACCATCCCCGCTTCGATGATCCCGAATACGACCTTGCCGGTGACCCGATGGCCATGGCGGGCATCACCTGTTCGGTCTGCCATGCGATCTCGAATGTCAACAGTGTCCGGGGAAACGCGGACTACACGATCGACGAGCCGATTCACTACCCGTTCACGTACAGCAGCAATCCATTCTTCCGATGGATCAACCGGCAGCTCATCAAGGCCAAGCCTGAATTCCACAAGGCCACGTTCCTGAAGCCGCTTCACCGGACGACGGAGTTCTGCAGCACCTGCCACAAGGTCCACCTCCCGGAGGAACTCAACGCGTACAAGTGGCTGCGCGGCCAGAATCACCACGATGCCTTCTGGCTCAGTGGTGTGTCCGGATACGGCGTGACCTCGTTCTACTACCCTCCGCAGGCCGAGCCCAACTGCAATCAGTGCCACATGCCCCTCCGGGAGGTGAGTCCGGCGCCGAACTTCAGCGCGCGCGTCCGCGATGACTCCGGCGTGCCGAAGACGCTTGACCACATGTTCCCCTCCGCCAACACGGCGATTCCGTTCCTGCTCAGAGACCAGATGCGGGATGCGGACGCCGCGATCGAGGCGCACAAGGCGTTCAACGAGGGTGTCATGCGACTCGACATCTTCGGGCTCCGCCGCGGGGGTCGAATCGACTCCGAGATCATCGCACCGATCCGCCCGGAGGTTCCAGCGCTCGAGCGAGGCGGAACCTACCTGCTCGAGACCGTGATCCGCACCGTCAGGATGGGACATGTCTTCACGCAGGGGACCGCCGATTCCAACGAAGTCTGGATGGAAGTGACGGTGCGGACCGGGGGAGAAGTGATCGGTGCCAGCGGCTGGCGCGATCCGCGCGATGAATCGGTCGATCCCTGGTCACACTTCGTGAACGTGTTCATGCTTGATCGGGACGGCAACCGGATCAACCGGCGGAACGCGGAAGACATATTCGTTCCGCTCTACAACAACCAGATCCCGCCGGGCGCGGCGGCGGTCGTGCACTATCGTCTCCAGGTGCCGCCCGACACCGTCGACCCGGTCGAAGTGCATGTGCGACTCCTGTACCGCAAGTTCGATACCGAGTACATGCGACTCGTGCATGGGGGGGACGATTCGTATCGGAATGAACTGCCGATCATGGTGCTCGCCGAGGATCGCGTGACGTTTCCGGTCGAGGGCCGCGACCACATGGTCCGGAATGCGGAGTCCCCGATCGAGCGGTGGCAGCGCTGGAACGACTACGGCATCGGACTGCTGCTGAAGGGTCAGTCGGGCGAACTGCGGCAGGCGCTTGCCGCGTTCCAGGAAGTCGAGCGGCTCGGTCGGCCGGATGGTCCGCTCAACCAGGCCCGCACCTACATCCGCGAGGGACTGATCCAGACGCACGCACCGGAGGCACTCCGCCGGGCGCTGGAGTTCAACCCGCCCGCCAACGAGTGGTCCGTGCTCTGGTTCGGTTCGGAGGTGGCCATGCGGAACGGAGATTTCGACCGGGCGATCGCCAACCTCCGGGACATCATCCGGGGCGGATTCCGCCAGGCCCACGGCCGTGGATTTGACTTCTCGAAGGACTACCGGGTGCACATCTCACTCGGGAATGCGCTGTACCAGCGTGCGCTCCAGGAGCGCGGCGAACGTCGGGACGCGATGATGCGGGAGGCCGTCGAGGCATTCGAGACCGCACTCGGCTATGAGCCCGAGGATCTCTCTGCGCACTACGGCATCGCACAGGCCTTCGCCGCGCTGGGAGAGACGGTCCTCGAGGAGAAGCACCGCGCGCTCCACGCGAAGTACAAGCCGGATGACAATGCACGGGACTACGCCGTTGCACGCGCGCGGCTCCAGTATCCAGCGGCGAATCATGCGGCCGAAGCAGTGGTGATCTACGACCTGCAGCGGGCCGGGGCCATCGGTCTGCCTGACCTGGTCGCGCGTCTGTCCCGTGCAAGGAGCCTGGCCGATGACGACACACGGAACTGACCGGGGGCACGGGCAGAACGTCCCGGCATCCGCGGACGAATACGTCGCCGCCGATGACGCGATCATCGGCCGCGCGTTCCGCTGGTCCCTGGTCGGGTTCGCGGTTCTCGCCGCCGCGATCGTCACGGTGCTCATGCTCCGGCGGGATCCGACGCCGGAGTCGAAGGTGATCGACCGCGGCACGATCGTTCCGGCCGAGGATCTCGCGCCTTCCCGGGACGCGATGCCCGTGATCCGGTTCACGGACATCACGGAGGCCGCGGGCATCACCTTCCGGCAGTATGGTGGCGCGACCGGGGAGAAGCTGCTGCCGGAGACCATGGGCGGCGGCGTGGCGTTCCTCGACTACGACAACGACGGTCGACCGGATCTTCTCCTGGTCAACGGGATGGACTGGCCGGACCGTCCGCCGACGGGGCGTCGATATCACTCGGCGCTCTATCGCAACCTCGGAGACGGGCGCTTCCGGGAGGTGACCGACGAGGTCGGCCTGGACTTCGAACTGCAGGGGATGGGCATCGCCGTCGGTGACTACGACGCGGACGGCAATGTCGATGTCTACCTCACGGCGGTCGGCCCCAACCGGCTTCTCGGCAACAGCGGGGGACGGTTCGAGGACCGGACGGCCGAGGCAGGCGTCGCCGGTGGCGACCGCGACTGGTCGACCAGTGCGGGGTTCGTCGACTATGACCGGGACGGCGCCCTGGATCTTTTCGTGTGCAACTACGTCGAGTGGTCGCGCGAGATCGATCTCCGCCTGAACTTCTCGCTCAACGGCGTCGATCGTGCGTATGGGCCACCGACGCTGTATCGCGGCACGAATTCCGTTCTCTATCGCAACGCCGGGGGCAGTCGATTCATCGACGTCTCCGCGCATGCCGGCATTCATGTGATCAATCCGGCCCAGGGCGCGCCGATGGGCAAGGGGCTGGCGGTCATCTTCCGCGACATCGACGACGACGGCTGGATGGACATCCTTGTCGCGAACGATACGGTGCAGAACTTCCTGTTCCGGAACATGAAGGACGGGACCTTCACGGAGGTCGGAACCCGCGCGGGCGTGGCGTTCGACCCGATGGGGACGGCAACCGGGGCGATGGGCATCGACGTTGAGGAATTCGCCAACGACGGTCGACTGGCGATCGGCATCGGGAATTTCGCGAACGAGGCAACATCGTTCTTCGTGCAGTCGCCGGACCGTCCATGGCAGTTTGCGGACACGGCCGGTGCGGAGGGCGTCGGCTCGCCGAGCAGGCTCCGCCTCTCCTTCGGGCTGTTCTTCTTCGACGCGGATCTGGACGGCCGGCCCGACCTGCTCCAGGCAAACGGCCACATCGAGGATGAGATCAACGAAGTCCAGCCAAGCCAGACGTACCGGCAACCGGCCCAGCTCTTCTGGAACCGCGGGCCCGAGCATCGCGCGTGCTACACGGTCATGCCCGACGACCGCACCGGTGACCTCGGGCGACCGATCGTCGGGCGCGGCGCTGCCTACGCGGACATCGATGGCGACGGGGATCTCGATGTCATCCTCACACAGGTGGATGGACCTCCGCTGCTGCTCCGCAACGACCAGGCGACCGGGCACCACTGGCTGCGCGTCCGGCTCCGCGGCGATGACGGCAATCCCGCCGGCATCGGCGCGCGGATCGAACTGACCGCGGGTGGCGTCACGCAACGGCGGGTCGTGATGCCGACGCGGAGTTACCTGTCGCAGGTCGAGCCGCTCGCGACGTTCGGGCTCGGGTCGACGGCGGCCGTGGACACCGTCGAAGTCGTATGGCCGGATGGTGCCCGACAGCGCGTCGATGTCCCGGGCGTCGACCGCGAGATCGAAGTGCGGCGGCAGCGCGAGGGATAGGTCGGCGGGCGATGTCGGCGGCGTGCATCGCGCGGCAGGCATCACGTGGCAGGCATGGGCGCCCGTCCCCTATCGAAGGCGGCGCAAGCCCATCTCGAAGTCTCCCTCGGGCACGGGGCGGAGCCATGCGACGGTGACCGGCGCGTTCAGCGGGGTTCCCGCCGGAAGCAGCCGGAGCAGGATGCCGGTCGTGCCGGTCGGCACTGGCAGGCGCGTCCGGAGCCGGAATCCGCCGTTCGAGGCATCCACCACAGCGAGCCGCAGCACCGTCATCGGATCGTGGATCCAGATGAGCGTCGCTTCGCCGGGGAACGGCACCCGGTCGCGGTGACGGCGCTCGCCCGGGACGTCGTCCAGCGACCGATGCAGGGCCGACTCTCTGAGCATGATGCCACGGTGGGATACGGCCCTCGCCCGGGGCCGGGGATCCCAGGCCCGCCACCGGCTGCCCCTGCGGCTGGGACGACCTGTGCGGACGGTCGGGCTCCCCGCAGGCGACGTCGAGTCCGGGAAGTCGGCGGGGAAACCTTCGAGGCCGGACGACGGCGGACCGATGGAAGAGAGTCCCGCATGTCCTGCGGGAGCCACGGTCCATGACCCCTGACACGAACAAGTCCGGCCCCACATCGACGACGATCGGCACCCCCGGGAGCCGGGTCGCCGATCCGGCCCACCCGGAGGCGGTCAGGCGGGATGGGCGCGAGGCCGGACCAGGCGAAGTCGCGCGCCCGGGCCCGTCGAATGCCGGGGACGCGTCGAGTGCCGGGGACGCACGCGACTCTGACGCCGACGTCGGATCCACGGCCGACGATGACTGCGGCCGTCTCGACGACGCGATCGCGAACCTGCATGACCTTGCCGGCATGCTGGGCGTGCGGGCCGACGCTCAGGACGAGCAGGAGGACGGGCCCGAAGGCGGCCGGCCGGATGCACCCGGACCGGACGGGGCTCGGCACGAGGACCCGGATGTCCCGGAGAACGCGCCTGACTCCGTCGAGGGGGCGTTGTCGGGGACAGTCGAAGACCTTGCCGCGATGATCGACGCCCTGCTCAGGGAGGGTGCCGAACCACCCCCCGCCCCGAGTGCCTCGACCGGCGATGGCGTTGAATCCGCCGCGACCGCCGAGGCCGTGGAGACGCCGGTGCCGGCAGCGCGCAATGCGGCCCCACCGCCCGGAAGGGTGCGCCATCCGCAGGGCGCCCAGGCCACGTCGACGTCCACCGGCGGTGGGCCTGCCGCGTCGCCGTCGCCGCCCGGCGACGACGATGCGGAGAGAACCGCAGAACTCGCGCGTGAACTCGCGCTCGCCGACCTGGACCGCGAACTCGCCGACGGGGTCGATTCGATCATCGACGGAAGCTTCGAGTCCGTGACGCGCCTGCTCGATCAGATCTTCGACGCCTCCGTGGTCAGTCCGGACGAGGACGAGGCGACCGCGGAGGCGCTCGCTTTCGAGATCGAAGCCGGGGCGCTCCTCGCGGACGAGTCGTTCGCGCGGGGCGGATTCGACGCCGACGCATCCGGGACCGGGGACGAGGTCGACGCGCCGGAATCAGGGGACGGGCGTCCGGATGCTTCACCGGCGGCCGGGCCCGGCGCGGCAGGGCCGTGGATGGACGACGATGCCACGCCGGGCATCGACCTTCTCGGCGAAGTGGTCGAAGCCGCGGAAGTGGATGTCTCTGCCCGCGAAGACGACGTCGCCGCGCCCGCGGCCAGTCCCCGCGCGCCCCGAAGCGACGGGCCTGCGGGTGGCTCGTCCGGCGAGCCCGCCCGTCCGCCCACCGGACCCGGTCTGGTCGACGCTCGACCGGCGTCATCGCCGGGGTCGCGTCCCGCCGGCCGTAGTGCGTCCCGACGCCCGACGGTCGCGGTGACGGCGCTGCTGGTGCCGATGCTGGTCGCCCTGAGCGCGCCGCTTCGCCTGGTCCCGCCCAGCGTGCGACCGGTGGTCGACTGGCTCGCGATCTCGCTCGCGCTCTGGGCGCCGATCGTCTGGCTGGCGGTCCTTCTCAAGGGCTGATCATCCGTCCTCGACCGGCGCGGTCCGACCCCCTTCGGCCGTCTGCGGCTCACGTCGAGGCCACTTGGCAGCGTTCGAACGCCGCCGTATCCTGCGGGGCTTGCCCGTTCCCGGGACACCCACACCGCCTCCCCAGACCCTGCAGGCACGCGCCATGAGCACTGTTCAGACCACGTTGATCCTCCTCAAGCCGGATGCCGTGCAGCGCGGACTGATGGGGCGCATCATCGATCGATTCGAGTCCAAGGGCCTCCAGATCGTCGGTGCGAAGTTGATGCAGATCCCGCGTTCCCTTGCGGAGCGGCACTACGAGGCCCACCGCAGCCGCCCGTTCTACCCGGGACTCGTCCGCTTCATGACCAGTTCGCCCGTGATGGCGCTCGCGGTCCGCGGTGTGAACTCGGTGGCGATCTGCCGCAGACTCATGGGCGCGACCTTCGGATCGAATGCCGAACCCGGCACCATCCGCGGCGATTTCGGCGTCTCGAACAGCTTCAACCTCATCCACGGCTCCGACAGCCCTGAAGCCGCCGTTCGGGAACTGGAACTGTTCTTCGCACCGGGCGAGGTCGTCGACTGGACCCGGGGCGCCGACGCCTGGGTCTATGACCTTTCCTCCGGCACGCCGGAGTGACCCGGCGACCGGCGGATCGCCCCGGATCGGCGCGGATTCCGCGCGGTCCGCGCCCGCGCGCCCGCGGGCCCGCGCCGCGGCGTTCTGAATCTGCAAGAAGGGGCCGCTCGATTCGTTGGCGACGGGTCGAGATGGGTTGAACACTTCCGGTGTCTTCACCGTATAAGACGACCTGTTCCGGCCGGTGCGAGCGCCAAGGCGTATCGCTTCGGTTTCTCTCTCCAGCGGGGATCTCTCCATGCTCCACTCCGTCATCGGATCAAACTCGCCTTTCGATCGCGTCCGCCGACGGCGCGGGCTCGCCGGCCCGGCACTGGCCGGCGCCCCGAGCCACGGTCCGGCGCTGTCCGCGGAGGACGAGGCGCTTCTCAAGGAAGTGCTGGCGGAGCCCATGGACTACATCGACGGACCGGAATACCACGATCCGGACGCCGAGCGGAAGATCTACGCGGAGGCGCCGGAGGTGCGCAAGCCCGACGTCTCCTGGTACCGCCCGCTCATGGACGATGTCATCGCGGGCAGCCGTCGTGATCCGGCGCGGCAGAGCACCTCGGTGCTGCTGACGGCTGAGCAGGAGCGGATCATCTTCCGCCAGTTCAATTACGCGCGTCACCGCGTCCGTGAACTCCAGAAGGAGATCGGCGCTCAGGGGCCGACGGACGCGCAGGCACGGGAGCTTCTGCGCTGGTTCCGCACGGCGGACCGCTACCGGGAGCAGATCGCCGAGACGAACCTCGCGCTCGTGCTCGCGATGGCGAAGCGGACCCGGATGAGCGAGGTCGACTTCGCCGACCTGGTCAGCGAAGGCAACATGGCGCTCCTGCGATCCGTCGACAAGTTCGACTGCAACCGGGGCTTCAAGTTCAGTACGTACGCGTGCCGCGCGATCCTCAAGGCGTTCTCCCGGCAGGGCATGAAGCTGAGCAAGTACCGGCAGCGGTTTCCCACGGACTTCGACCCGGCGCTCGAGAAGTCGAATCACCTCGAAACGGTCCGCGAGCAGCATGTCCGGGAGAGCGCTGACGAGGTGAAGTACGTCTTCCTCAACAACGATGCGCAGCTGACGCCCGTGGAGCGGACGGTGATCCATCATCGCTTCGGCCTCGGCGGGACCACGCCGGCGGATCCGCTGACGCTGGAGCAGGTCGGGCAGATCATCGGTGTCACCAAGGAGCGCGTCCGGCAGATCCAGAACAAGGCGCTGGAGAAGCTCCGGTTCCACCTGGAGGAGAATGCAACGCTCCCGGATGAGCCGGCCGACGAGGAACTGCCGGGCGTCTCGACCAACTGACCGCGCGCCACCGCGGCCTCCGGGCATGCGGATGGGTTCCGGATCGAACCGCAGGAACAGCACCCGGGCCATCCTCCACGCGAGGGTGGCCCGGGTGTTCACGATGGAATGCTGCAGGCGGAGGCCGCAGGTGGCATACTGTCCGCGACGATGAAGTCGACCGACAGGACGTGTACCGCCCCGGGAACCGACGCGGGTCGAACGATCCCGCTCCCCGTGCTCGGGACTGCCAGCCGTTCGACGACGACGATCCGCCGATCGCGGGCCGCGCCCTGGCGCGCGGCCGTCCTCGGGCTCATCCAGGTCCTGATGATCGCGCACATCGTGCAGTGGGTCGTGACCGGGCGGACTCTCTCGCCGGTCGAACCCTCTGAGTCCATGGAGTTCGTCAAGCACGGCATCGTGAATGCCGGCGCGATCATGTTCCTGCTCGCACTGCTGTCCACGGTGCTGCTCGGGCGATGGTTCTGCGGCTGGGCGTGCCATGTGGTCCTCCTGCAGGACCTGTGCGGGTGGATGCTGAAGCGCGTGGGAATCCGGCCGAGGCCGTTCCGCGCCCGGCTGCTCATGTGGGTGCCGTTCCTGCTGGCGGTCTACATGTTCATCTGGCCTGCGGTGTACCGCTGGGGCGTCGTGCCCATCTCGCAGTCGCTGCACCGGCTCATGCCGGAGGCGGTCCCTCAGCCCCTGGTCGTCACGCCGTGGACCGGCATCTCCTTCGAACTCGTGACGGAGGACTTCTGGCGCACATTCGCCGGGCCGGTGGTCGCGGTGCCGTTCCTGCTCATCTGCGGCTTCGCCGTCGTCTACTTCCTCGGCGCCAAGGGGTTCTGCACCTATGGGTGCCCGTATGGCGGATTCTTCGCACCGCTCGATCGGTTCGCGCGGGGAAGGATCCGGGTCACCGATGCGTGTGAGGGATGCGGGCACTGTACCGCGGTCTGCACCTCCAACGTGCGCGTCCACGAAGAGGTGCGGCACTTCGGCATGGTGGTGGACCCCGGGTGCATGAAGTGCATGGACTGCGTCAGCGTGTGCCCGAACGACGCGCTGTACTTCGGGCTCGGGTCCGGTGCGGGAGGTGCCCGACCGCGCGCGGGAACGCCGGCCCCGGTATCCCGGTGGGATCTCTCCTGGCAGGAGGAACTCGGGATCGCCGCCGTCTTCCTGTTCGGGTTCTTCGGCTTCCGCGGCGTGTACGAGGTCGTGCCGATGCTCATGGCCGTCGGCATGGCGATCTGCCTCGCGTTCCTTGCGTGGAAGTCGTGGCGGATGCTGCGTGACCAGAATGTCGCGTTTCACCGCGCCAGGCTCCGGCATCGCGGTCGTCTGACCGGAACCGGTCGTCTCTTCCTCGCGGGGACGATCGCGTGCCTGGCGCTGGCCGCGCACTGCATCGTCGTTCATGCCCTTGTCCGTGCCGCGGATGCCGCCGATGCCCGTGTCATGGTTCCGCGCGCTGCGATCTTCAGTCCATCGCCGCAGAGAATCGATGCGGCCGCGGAATCGGCGGCGCGTTCCGCGCTGTCCAGGTTTGCGCTGCTCGAGCCGGTGGGATCCGGCGGCATCGCACTCCTGCCCGTCCCGTCGCACGACATCCGGCGGGCGTGGCTGCACGCCTGCCTGCATGAGTTCGAGGACGCCGAGCGGTACATGCGCCGGGCAGACCGACGCCTCGGCGGGCGCGATGAACTGGTGCGGGACATCGCCATCCTGCAGTCGCTCCAGGTCCGCGAGGCGGATGCAGCGCGCTGGCTGCATGAGCGCACCGGGGAAGCGCCGTGGTTCTACCGGTCGCTGGACCTGCTGGTGTCATCGCAGACGGCGGAGGGACGGTTCGATGACGCGATCGATCGCCTGAAGTCGGCGGTCGAGCAGCTCGACACCATGCCGGTGCCGCGGCGTGCGAAGGCGGCGGCCGCCGAGGCCCGGCTCTACCTGCTGCGCCGGCTCTCGCTCCTGCTCGCGGACCACGGCGACCCACTGGAGGCGGTGGCGGTCTTCCGACGGACGATCGAAATCGATCCCGCAAGCGCACCGGGTCGCGCCCTGCTGGCGTGGGCGCTGCTGCGCGCGGGCGACCCGGAAGGCGCCAGGGAGTCCATGCAGGCCGCGCTCGCGCTGGCCCCCGAGGATGCGGCGCTCCGGGACGATGCGCGGCGACTTGAGGAGATGATCGCGTCGATGCGATGACTCAGCGGACGACCGCCGTGTCCGTTTCGACGAAGAGCCGGTACAGGGTGTCCGCGTCCTCTGCGCTGAACGCCCGCTCGCGGAATGCGGCGCCGGACATCAGTCGGCTGATCCGCCCCAGCGCCTGGATGTGGTCCGCGGTCCGGTCCGGGGGGGAGGCGAGCAGCACGATCAGGCGCACCGGCCTGCGATCGACGGAGTCGAAGTCGATCGGCGTGTCCGGGCGGCCGATGGCCATCACGAGGCCGGACGCCGACGGCGACTTCCCATGGGGGATCGCCAGACCCTCGCCGATGCCGGTGGTCCGCTGCTGTTCACGCTCCCAGACCACGGTGCGGAGCCTGCCGGGGTCGCTGACAAGTCCGAGCGACCCGAGCAGGTCCACGAGTTCGAAGATCGCGGCCTGCTTCTGCGTCGCCACCAGGGGGACTTTGACCGCTTCCGGCCGGAGGATTTCGCTGATGTTCATCGGGGCCTCGTCCGTCGACGCGTCGATGGTAGCACAGGGTCCCGCGCGGCAGTTCACGCACGACCGATGAGTGCAAGGTATCCCCCATCGCGGTAGCCGACCCCCGGCTCACCGGGAAGTCCGCTCGGATCGATCGCCTCGTCATGCAGGATCCGGCCGCGAAGGGCGACAGAGATCGTCTTCGCGGCCTCCTCGTTCTCGGCCGGCGCCATGCTGCAGGTCGCATACAGGAGAAGTCCGTCGTTCCCCAGCAGCGGAATGGTCGCGGCGGCGATCTGCTGCTGCATCCGCGTCAGCGTGCGCAGCGTCCGGTCCCCGAACCGGTAGCGGGCTTCGGCTCGCCGGGGAAGTACGCCTGTGTTCGAACAGGGCACGTCGAGCAGCAGGACGTCAGCGCGGCCGGCGAAGCGCTCGAGTTCCGAGGGGCGCAGCACGACCACCTGCTCATCGCCTTCGAAGGCGGCCCGCAGATCGATCAGGCGGTCCGAGTTGCTGTCCGAGGCGATGATCGTCGCGTCCGGATACGCGGCGCGGAGTTGCCGGGTCTTCGTACCCCGACCGGCGCACGCATCCACTGCGACACGGATCCGCGCCGGCGGCGCATGGGCCGCCAGGGCGGTGACGGGTCGTGCCGATGCGGGATCCTGGACGCGCAGATGCGGGTGGGCATGAAGCAGGGGCGCGAGATCGCCGGCGCCACCGGTAAAGACGGCGAATCCCGTCGTGGCGTGGGGCACCAGTGCGGCGAGCGGAGGCCATGGCCCCGTGGCGGCGAGGATGATCGGCGCGGTCGTGATCGCGTGAGCGCAGAGGCGATGCGCCCGCTCCAGTCCGAATGCAAGCGCCCAGTGGGACGCGAGCGCCGGTGCCAGTGAGGCCTGTTCCGCGAGCCGCTCAAGCGGCGCTTCGGCAAAGACCGGCCTGCGAAGCCGCCACGCGGTTCCGTCGGCGAGCGGCAGCAGATCCCGCGGCCAGGGAGGCAGGCCGGCCGACTCGACCCGCTCGGCGCGGACATCCATGACGCGTCGCAGGACGGCATTGACCAGCCCGGCGGCCCGCGGACGGCCGATCCGGCGGACCGCTTCCACGGTCTCGTCGATCGCGGCATGATCCGGGATGCGATCCAGCAGGAAGATCTGCGCAGCGCCCGCCAGCAGGGCGCCGCGCACCTCGTGATCCAGGGTCTGCCACGGGCGGCTGAGCGCCGGGCGCAGCAGGGCGACCAGGGAGTTCCATCGCGAGAGGGCGGTGAACTCGATGGCGCCGGCCAGGGCGACATCGCGCTGATCGGAGTCCGGCGGCGCGGCCTCGCGCGCGGTCAGCGGATCCGTGTCTCCCGGGAAGAGTTCCGGGAACCGGGAAGCGCGCTGGGCGAGCCGACGGGCCGCGATCTCGCGTGGTGGCACCGGTCGTCCCTGTTCGAGGGTGGATCAGACGCTCGCGGTCGCGGTGTGCATCGCGGCGCGACGCAGGGCGTCGGCCTTGTCGGTCCGTTCCCAGGAGAACGTGCCCGCGCCGCCCTCGTCCGGTGCCCGTCCGAAGTGGCCATGGCAGGCTGTCGGACGGTAGATCGGGCGGAGCAGGTCGAGCGCCCGCATGATCCCGGAAGGCGAGAGTTCGAAATGCTCCTGGACGAGATCGGCGATGACGCCCTCGTCGACCTGGTTGGTGCCCTGGCAGTCGACGCGCACGGAGGTCGGTTCGGCCACGCCGATGGCGTAACTGAGCTGCACTTCGCAGATCGAGGCGAGCCCGGCGGCCACGATGTTCTTCGCCACGTACCGCGCCATGTAGGTCGCGGAGCGATCGACCTTGGTCGGATCCTTGCCCGAGAAGGCGCCGCCGCCGTGTCGACCGCGACCGCCATAGGTGTCGACGATGATCTTCCGGCCGGTCAGGCCGCAGTCCGCGTGCGGACCGCCGCGCTCGAATCGACCGGTCGGATTGACGAACACCCGGATGTCATCGTGCCAGTGTTCGCCGAGGACCGGCTGGATGATCTGCCGGATGACCTCGGCACGGAGATCCTTCTGCCGGTCGTTCCATTGCGGTCCGTGCTGCGTCGAGAGCACCACGGTCTGCACGCGGGTCGGCGTCTGTCCGACGTACTCGAGTGTCACCTGGCTCTTCGCATCCGGGCGAAGTGCCTCGATGGCGCCGCTTCGCCGGACCTCGGCCTGGCGCGCGACCAGTCCATGCGCGAGGTCGATCGGCAGCGGCATGAGCGAGGCGGTCTCGCGGCAGGCGAAGCCGAACATGAGGCCCTGGTCGCCCGCGCCGAGCATCGGGTTCTGCCGGGGATCGCGACGGGCGGCATCCACGCCCTGGGAGATGTCCGGACTCTGCTGATCGAGCGAGACCAGCACGGCGCAGGAGTGACCGTCGAATCCCATGCGCGCGTCGTCGTAGCCGATGTCCAGGACCGTACGCCGGACGTTCTGGGCGATGTCGACGTACCCCTCGCAGGTGACCTCGCCGGCGACGACCACCATGCCCGTCGTCACCATGGTCTCGCATGCCACGCGGCTGAACGGGTCCTCCGTCAGCATCGCGTCCAGGATGGCGTCCGAGATCTGGTCGGCCATCTTGTCGGGATGGCCCATGGAGACGGACTCGGACGTGAACAGGTAGGGGCGTTCGCTCATCACAACACTCTCGCAGGTCCGGGAACAGGCCGCGCCCGAGGGATCCGTCGAGTCCCTTCCAGGTTCGATCCGTCCATCCGGATAATCGGATGAAGCGGTGACTGTACCGCCCCCGTCCGAGAGCGGCAAGCGTCGCAGTTTCCTGGCACTGCAACTGTTCCGCCGGCGGAACGGATGTAGAGTCTCACGCCCCGGCGACCTCGCGCCGCGGCATCGATCGCCCGAGAATCCACCATGCAGAGCCCATCGCCCCGCGCCCGCCTGTGCCTCGCCGTTCTGTCCTCGCTCATCGCCGTGACGGCGGGCGAGGGCGCCGGGCGGATGTCCCGCCTCGACCAGTCGCTCGTGAACCGCCTGGCCGGCGCGGCACCGGACCAGGTGCTCTCCGTCCTCGTCTTCCTGGAGGACCAGGTCGACCTCGCGGCCTTCGACGCGGCGTTCAGCGCGGCGCGCACGCCGCTCGCGGAACGTCACCGCACGACGGTGCTCGCCCTGCAGGAGGCCGCCGCCGGCAGCCAGCCGCCCGTGCTCGCGGGGCTGGTCGCGATGGCAGGGCCGCAGGGCGTGGAGCGGGTCCAGACGTTCTGGGTCGCCAACGCGATCCGCGTGGACGCCACGGCGGACGCGATCCGCCGCTTCCAGATCCTTCCCGGCGTGGAGCGGATCTATCCGAACTTCGAGATCGAGAGCGTCGGCCCCGTCCCCGCCCCCGCGCTGGCCGCAGGCGGCGATGGAGACGCCCCGGGCGGTGGAGGCGCTGCATCCGGGCCCGGGTCTCCGGAGCCGGGACTGGTGGCGATCCAGGCACCGCAGGCCTGGGCCCTGGGGTATGACGGGACCGGGGTCCTTGTGGCCAATGTCGATACGGGGGTCGACGGGAACCACCCGGCGCTGGCGTCGCGCTGGGCAGGGCTCCTCCCGGCGTACGCCGGCAATCCGCAGTGGGCATGGTTCGACCCCTACCTCGGGCAGAACACGTTTCCGTACGACAGTGCATCGCACGGCACGCACACGATGGGCACCATCTGCGGTGGCGCGCCGGGCGACTCCATCGGCGTGGCGCCCGGGGCCCGATGGATCGCGGCCGCACCGACCGACCGCGAGAGCATCGGACGGACCGTCGCGGACTCGATGGCCTCGTTCGAATGGCTGATCGACCCCGACGGGAATCCCGCGACGTCGTGGGATGTGCCGGCGGTCATCTCCAACTCGTGGGGGCTCCGGACCACGCACGGCTATCCGATCTGCGACGGCCGGTTCTGGAGCTTCATCGACGCCGCGGAGGTGGCGGGCATCGTCGTGCTCTTCGCCGCGGGCAACGAGGGATTCAGCGAGATGCGCCGGCCGGCGGATCGCGCCGAGGATCCGTACCGGACCGCCGCCGTCGGCGCCATCGACGCCGGCAACCCGGCGTTCCCGCCCGCGGACTTCTCCGGACGCGGGCCGACGGTGTGCACACCGGACGGCCAGCCGGCGATCAAGCCGAATATCGCGGCGCCGGGTGTCCAGGTGCGGTCGTCCGTCCCCGGAACGTCGTACCAGTCCTTCAACGGGACGTCGATGGCCTGCCCGCACGTGGCGGGTGTCGTGGCGCTCATGCGACAGGCGAATCCGGATCTCGCGCCGTCGCAGGTCAAGCAGATTCTCTATGACACGGCGATGGACCTGGGCGCGCCCGGTGCAGACAACGACACCGGCCATGGCCTGGTCGATGCGCATGCGGCGGTGCTCTCCGCGCTGGCGGAGGGGTCGCTGCGCTTCGACCTCATCGGGACCGCGCCGGCACTCGTGCATCCGGCGGGCGGCACGGTCGTCGATCTGCGCGTGACAGGCACGATGCACTCGCCGGACCCGTCGAGCGTCCGGCTGCACCTCTCGGTCGACGGCGGCGCGGCGTCCATGCTCGCGATGGCGCCGATGGGGGGCGACATCTACCGCGCCACGTTCCCGCCGGTGCCGTGCCGGTCGGTGATCCGCTTTCACTTCAGTGCCGACACGCTCTCCGGATCGACCGTGCATCACCCGTGGGAGGGCGCCGGGCGTGCCTTCGAGGCGATCGCCGGCGCGGCCTGGATCGAGGCGTACGCGAACGACATGGAGATCAACGACGGCTGGACGGTGGAGAACATCAGCCTGTCGGATGGCGCATGGGAGCGGGGTGTTCCCGCGGGCGGCGGCATGCGGGGCGACCCGCGCAGCGACTATGACGGGTCCGGTGCGTGCTGGCTCACCCGGAACCTGCCGGGCGATTCGGATGTCGATGGCGGCCCGACGATTCTGACGTCGCCGGTCTTCGACGCGTCGGTGCTCGAAGAGCCGTGGATCGCCTACGCGCGCTGGTGGCACGTGAGCACCGCCGATGGTGACCTGATGACGGTCCAGCTCTCCAACAACGGCGGCGTCTCATGGGTCACGCTGGAGTCGGTCGGGCACGAGGGCCGCTGGCGGTTCGTCAGGCACCGGATCGCCGATGTGCTCACGCCGACCGCCGCCATGCGGATCCGCTTCAGCGCCATTGACCAGCCGAACAACTCCGTCAACGAGGGCGCGGTGGACGCACTCATCGTCTACGACGTCGAGTGTCCGCCGGCGCGACCCGCGGACCTGGACGGCGACGGCGCGGTCGGCTTTACCGACCTGCTCATCCTGCTGGGGGCATGGGGGCCGTGTCCGCCCGACGTGGACTGCCCGGCGGATCTGGACGGCAACGGGACGGTGGGCTTCGAGGACCTGCTGATGCTGCTTGCCGACTGGGGATGACCGCCGGGGGCGGTGCGCCGACGCGGCGCGGTCCGATCCCGGTCGCCGGACGCGGCGACCAGCCGTCGATCCGTCCGTCGCGCGGTCAGAGCCTGTCGAGTTCAGGCTGCACGACGCGCCGGTAGCAGTCCGGGCAGATGGCGTGGCTGAACTGGGCGTCGGACCGGGACGCGATGTACTGCTCGACGGCCTGCCAGTAGTCGTCTCCCTCACGGATCCGCTTGCAGTACGCGCAGATCGGCAGGAGTCCCGACAGTCGATTGACTTCCGCGAGCGCGGACTCGAGTTCGTGGACCCGCTCCTCCAGGCGTTCCTGGAGGGAGACGATCCGGGCGCCGGTCCTGAGTCGCGCTTCCAGTTCCTCCCGGTCGAACGGCTTCGGCACATAGTCGTCCGCGCCGGCCTGGAGCCCTTCCAGAATGTCTTCACGCCGCGTCCGTGCGGTGAGCAGCAGCAGGTAGAAGTGATCACCGTCGGGGCGGGCGCGCACCGTCCGGCAGATCGTCGGACCGCTCCTGCCCGGCATCATCCAGTCAAGCACGGCCAGTCTCGGTCCGCCGGGCGCTTCGAGCCGGGCGAGCGCGTCATCGCCGTCGGCGCAGACGATGACCTCGTAGCCTGCCCGGTCCAGGAGAGACTCGAGCACGCGTCGCGAAACCGGGTCATCTTCGGCGATCAGGAGTCTCATCGGCGGCGATCACGCTCCAGGTAGGCGGTGAGCGTCCGGGAGAACGAAGCGTACTCGGTCTCGACGGCCGCGATCGCGCGGAGGAGTTCCGCCTGGGCCGCCTCCGACGTTCCGGTGGTCGGGGCGTCCGTCCCGGGCTCACCGTGGGAGCCGGCCCGCCGGAACCGGTCGGCCAGCGACTCCAGGGCCCGCGCGGCCCGGAGCAGCCGCGTGTCACCGAAGTTCCCGGTGGCGCCCACCAGCGCGTGGGCCAGTCGCGCGATCCGCGCGGGATCGCGCTCGGCGACGGAACTCCGGATGTCGTCCAGACGTCCCGGTGTTTCGCGCAGGAAGAGGTCTGCAATCTCCCGCAGGAGTGCCTCGTCGCCGCCGAGCCGCGCGAGTGCCGCGGCGCGGTCGAATGCACCCGGTGCCGCGTCTCCCGGCGGTCCCGCGGGCGTGCCGGGCGTGACGACGCGCGGTGCCGCGGCCCGTGCGAACTCGGTCAGGATGGCCGTGACGTTGATCGGCTTGGCGACGTGTCCATCCATGCCGGCATCGATGCACCGGGCCCGCGTGTCCGGATCCGCGTGACCCGTCATCGCGATGATCGGGGTCCGGCGCCGCGATCCGTCTTCAGCGTCGCGGATGGTCCGGGCGACGGCGAATCCGTCGAAGTCGCCGAGTTCCAGGTCCAGCAGCACGAGATCGAAGTCCTCGGCACGGATCCGCTCGATGGCGCTCCGTCCGCTCGGCACGGTGTCCACGCGCCACCCGATCCGCTCGAGCGTCCGAAGGGCGACCTCGCGGTTGACCGACTCGTCATCGGCGACGAGGACGCGGAGCCCGGGCATGCCGGATCGTGCATCGGCCGACTCGGCGCGAAGGCCGCCGGCCAGCCCGGCCAGCAGGTCGGAGCGCCGGATCGGTTTCGGAACGACGCCATCGAGCCCCGCGTCCCGCGCCCGCGCCACATCGGGGACCACGTTCAGTGCGGTGGAGAGAAGCAGGATCCGCGCCCCGTCGGCGCACGCCGTGCGGCTGCGCCGCGCGATGTCCACGCCGTCGCCGTCCCCGAGGCGCGCGGCGAGAAGGAGTGCATCCGGAGGGTCGCCGGCGGCGAGCACGGCCGGCAGGTCCGCGGCGCCTGACGCCTCCGCGACCTCCATCTCCAGGTCTTCGAGGATGCGGCGGATCGCGCGCCGGACCGACGCCGACGGATCGGCGACGACGACGCGCCGGCCGACCAGGAGCGGTGGTTCCTGCCCCGGCCGTCCGGCGGCACCTCGGGACGGATCGCGCTCCACGAGGACACGGCAGCTGAACACGCTGCCCTTCTCCGGCTCGCTCTCGACCCGGATGCGCCCATGCATCCGCTCCGCGAGTTCCGCGGAGATCGCCAGTCCGAGCCCCGTCCCGCCGAACCGGCGCGTGGTGGAACTGTCCGCCTGCTCGAAGGCGCGGAAGATCCGTGCCTGCTTCGCCCGCGGGATGCCGATCCCGGTATCGCGGACGCTGATGTCCAGGAAGAGCCTCTTCTCGTCCACCGCGACCTGTTCGACGGTCACCACGACTTCGCCCCGTTCCGTGAACTTGATGGCGTTGCCGACGAGGTTCACGATGATCTGCCGCAGGCGCGGCCCGTCGCCGACGAGCGAGGACGGGACGTCCGGCGCGATGTCGCCGACCAGTTCCAGCGCCTTCTGCTGCGCGCGGACCGCCAGCATGCCGAGTGCGTCCTCGACCAGGAGCCGGAGATCGAAGGGCTGGGAATCGAGTTCGAGCCGCCCGGCCTCGATGCGGGAGAAGTCCAGGACATCGTTGATGACGCCGAGGAGAGACTCCGCCGAGGTCCGGACCAGGTCAAGGCACTCACGCTGTTCAGCCGTGAGCGCCGTTCCGCGCAGCACCTCCGTCATCCCGAGGATGCCGTTCAGCGGCGTGCGGATCTCGTGGCTCATGTTCGCGAGGAACTCGCTCTTCATGCGCGCGACTTCCAGGGCCGCATCGCGTGCGCGGGAGAGTTCCTCCTCGGCGTGCTTTCCGGCGGTCACGTCGGTGCAGACGCCGACCAGGCGCCAGACTCCCTCGCTCACCTGCTCGAGGCTGACTTCCTCCTGGAACCAGTGAACCGCGCCGTCCCGGCTGCGGACACGGAAGGCATGGGCATAGGACGTGGCGCCCGCCATGACGGCGTCCCTCGGTGCCTGCCGGACGCGCTCGGCATCCTCCGGAACCACACTCCGGCGCCAGCCGTGCGCATACGAGCCGCCGATGAACAGGTCGACGGGGAAGACCTGCTGCGCCGCTTCCTCGTCGAGCATCCGGGTCTCCAGCGGGAAGCTGCCGTCGGGACGCTGCTGAAGAGTCCCGGTCCAGATCAGGCATCGTGCATGCCGGCCGATGTAGCGCAGGGCTTCCTGCGAGCGCTCCAGGGTCGCGAGCATGCGGTTGATGGCGACGGCGAGTGACCCGATCTCATCGCGCCCGTCGACCGGGAGCCGCACGGAAGGATCGCTGCTCTCGCGGATCCGGCCGATCGCCGATCCGAGGCGCGACACCCGTCGGACCACCGTGTGCTCGAGCAGCGCGACGGCCAGGAGTGCGAAGACGAGTCCGATCGCGAGCAGCGCTGCAAGGAACGTGCGCGCGAGTCGTCGGCCCTGGCGATGGATCTCCCGGTCCGACTCGATGCTGATGAGGATCGCAGGTCGATGCAGGATGTCGCGCCGGACGCGCCAGCCCGCGACGATGTTCGGCCCCAGGGGCTCGACGCGGACGTCGCCCGCCTCGATCGCACGGTCGGCCGGGTCATCGTCCGGCCCGGAGGCCGGTTGAATCGTGCCGATCCGGAACGGCTGCCGCGCCGCGGTCGCCAGCGACTCGCGCCGGGCGCCGTCGATGACCACGCCCATGACAAGCGTGCCGCGGACGGGGCCCGTCCGGTCGCTGCGCGTGACGGGTCGGGACACGACGAGCATCGGCATGTCATCGATGACGAGCAGTCCGGCGGTACGACCGGATGCATCGGCGTGCTCCAGGAGGAGCGGATGGGTGACGGGGAGATCGCGGATCGAAGGCGGGAGCGGAAGTTCCGACTCGCCGACCAGGTCGTACGCCTTCGCGAAGAGCAGGCGACCGTCCGGCGCGAAGATCATGAGCAGGTTCAGTCGCGCCGAGACGAAGGTCGCATCGACGAAGTTGGATCGGATGTATGCCTCGTCCGCGTGGTCCTCGATGAAGTCCGCGGTGTCATCCCAGCCCGCGTAGTCCGCAGCCAGCATGTCGAGGGAGCGCAGGTCAGCGTTGATCGCTTCATCCACGCTCGCCAGGGATCGAAGGACCTCGCGCGTCTCCGACTCCGCGAACCAGCCCATCCACAGGCGCTGGACGAGGATCCATCCCAGGACCATGAGGCAGACAAGCGTGAGGCCGACGATCCAGAGAACTTTCCGGCGCAGCGACACGTTGGATCTCCGTCCGTCTCTTCAGCCGACCCGGACGGAGAGCCGGCCGATCCCGTCGATCTCCGCCACGACCTCGTCCCCCGATCGCAGGGGTGGAGGCGGATCCTGACCGAGCGCGACCAGCGGTGGCCCGCCGGTCAGGATCACGCTTCCCGGCGGCAGCGTGCAGTGCCGGCTCAGGTCCGCCACGAGTGCTTCCGGGCCTCGGATCATGTCGCGGATCCGCCCGCGGCGGGTGACCCCGCCGTTGATGCAGGTGCGGATCTCCACGTCGAGCATCGGCGGCATCTCGGCAGGCGGAATGATCACCGGACCCAGTGGACAGAACGTGTCGAAGCCCTTGCCGCGCATCCATCGCGGCGGCCCGGATGCGTCCTGGAAGTGCAGCGCAGTGACGTCGATGCCGATCGTGTACCCGACGATGTGCCGCGCACACTGTTCCCGCGGGACGTTCGCTGTATCGAGCCCGATGACGATCGCCAGTTCGGCCTCGGCGTGCAGGTGCGGATCCTCCGTGATCGTCGGAATCCGGATCGTCCCGCCCGGATCGAGAACGCTTCCCGTCGGCTTGACGAAGACCTCCAGGTCCTCGAGCGGAATGTCCGGCGGCATCTCGCCCGGCTGCCGCCAGTTCCGGCCGATGCCGATCAGGTTCGCGGGTCGCACCGGGGCCAGCATGGCGCAGACATCACGGAATTCACCCGTCGGCAGGAGTGCGTCCGAGGCACTGCGCAGCGTGCTGCGGAGCGCCCGCATGACCTCCTGGAGCAGTTCCGCGGGCGCGAAGGGCTTGTACAGCACGGCTGCAAGACCTTCCCGCGATGCCCGGATCAGCGAATGGCTGGGGTCGTACCCGAAGCCGGTCACGAGCACCACCGGAAGATCATCCCGCATCCGGCGGGCCGCGGCGAAGATCTCGTAGCCGTCATGGAACGGCATCCGGATGTCGGACACCACCAGGTCGACGCCACCGGCGTGGATCGCATCGATCGCCTCGGCCCCGTCCCGGCAGGCGACACAGCGGCAGCCGAACCGGGTCAGAACGGTTGCCATCATGCGCCGCATGTTGTCGTCATCGTCTGCGACGACGGCATTCAGCCCGTGCAGCAGTTCGACCGGCTCGGAGAGATGGCATCGGTCAAGGACGCCGTGCGGGTCGGCGAGAAGGCTGGCGCGGCCGCCTTCCTTCTCAGTGCCCAGGTGCACCCGATTGTCCTCACCCCGGAATCGAAGGATTCTCATCGCCGGTCTCCGGTCCGGACGGGCAGTGCATCCACGTCGTCACAGCGCTTCAGGATAGCGGGAGGATCCGGCGCTACCGCTGAAACAGCATCTCGGCATAGGTGGGCAGCGGCCACGTATCCGCCGGGAGCATCTGTTCCAGGACGTCGCAGCCCCGGCGGACCTGCTCCATCGCCGGCCTCGTGCGGTCCCGGTGGTGGATGGCCGTCCGCGCGGCATCCTTCTGTGCGGTGGCGGCGTGCTTCTCAACCTCCGTCGTCCGGGCGCGCAGCTCTGTGATCAGTTCTACGACGGTGCGGAGTTCGGACTCCGTGTCCGGACACGCGATGCCGGCGGCCATGGTCGCGGCCGCGGTCTCGGCGAGTTCCGCCTGGAACCGCAGCGCGGCGGGAATCACCAGCGTGCGGACCATCTGCGAGAGCGTCCGCGCCTCGATCTCGACGATGTTGTTGAAGTGCTCGAAGAGCACCTCGACGCGCAGTTTCAGTTCCAGGTCGCTGAGGACGCCGCGCTTCACGAAGAGATCGGTGGCGGCGCGCGATCGGAACGCCGGGATGGCATCGGCGGTCGTGCGCAGGTGGGGGAGCCCGCGCTTCTCCGCCTCCGCGTGCCAGGCGGAGGCATAGTTGTCACCGTCGAACACGACGCGGCGATGCGTGTGAACGAGCTGCTTGAGCAGGGCCCGGACGGCCGCCTCGAGTTTCTTCGGCGTCGGATTCGATCCCGCGCGGGACTCGAGTTCGCCGGCCACGTAGTCCAGCGAGTCCGCCACGATCGTGTTGAGGACCGTGTTCGGCCACGCGACGGCGGCGGAGCCGCCGACGGCGCGGAACTCGAACTTGTTTCCCGTGAACGCGAAGGGACTCGTGCGGTTGCGGTCGCCGGCGTGTCGCGGGATCGACGGCAGCGTCCGGGCGCCGAGGTTCAGCGCCCCGCCCTTCTTGGTCGAGCGCGGGGAACCGGACTCCAGCTGGTCCAGGATGTCGCTCAGCATGTCGCCGAGGAAGATCGAGATGATCGCGGGCGGCGCCTCGTTGGCACCGAGCCGGTGGTCATTCCCCGCGGAGGCGATGGATGCCCGGAGCAGGTCGCCGTGCAGGTCGATGGCGCGGATGACCGCAACCAGGAAGACCAGGAACTGCATGTTCGTGTGCGTCTCGTCCTGCGGGTCGAGCAGGTTGACGCCCGTGTCCGTGCACATCGACCAGTTGTTGTGCTTGCCGGAGCCGTTCACTCCGGCGAAGGGCTTCTCGTGCAGCAGACACACGAAGCCGTGCCGTTCCGCGGTCTTCTCGAGCACGTGCATGGTCAGCATCTGGTGGTCAGACGCGATGTTGGACGTCTCGAAGACCGGCGCGATCTCGTACTGGCCCGGGGCGACTTCGTTGTGACGCGTCCGCACCGGAACGCCGAGTTCGACAAGCTGGGACTCCACATCGGCCATGAACGAGAGGACGCGCGGGGGAATGGAGCCGAAGTAGTGATCCGCAAGCTGATGGCCCTTGGGCGGCGGCGATCCGATCAGCGTGCGCCCGCAGATCTGGAGGTCTGGACGCGTCTGGAAGAACTCGCGGTCGACGAGGAAGAACTCCTGCTCCGACCCGAGCGTTGTCGTGACCTGTGACACGCCGCGGTCGGTGCCGAAGATCCGCAGGATGCGCATCGCCTGCTCGTTGATCGCTTCCATGGACCGCAGGAGCGGCGTCTTGAGATCCAGCGCCTCGCCGTGATAGGAGACGAATGCGCACGGAATGCACAGCGTCGATGTCTCGCCGGACCGGAGAATGAATGCGGGGCTGGTCGCGTCCCACGCCGTGTAGCCGCGGGCCTCGTACGTATCGCGGACCCCGCCGGACGGGAACGAACTCGCGTCCGGTTCACCCACGATCAGTGCGTCGCCCGAGAAGGCGCTGATGGCGCCGCCATCACCGTCGGGACTGAGGAACGCGTCATGCTTCTCCGCGGTGCCTCCGGTCAGCGGCTGGAACCAGTGGCAGTAGTGCGAGGCACCGTGCTCGTTCGCCCACTCCTTCATCGCGAGCGCCACGGTGTTCGCGATCGCGGGGTCGAGCGGTGATCCGAGGCGGATGGTCTTCTGGAGCTTCTGCAGGACATCCGCGGGAAGTCGCTTGAGCATCACGTCGCCGGTGAACGTGAGCGCGCCGAACTGGTCGGCGAGCGTCGGATGGCTCGGTCGGGTGGACATGGTGACATCCTGGTGCGGGAATCGGGCGGACGGTCGGCGCGAGGAGTGCAGCGGCATGGTGACGGAGGTCCTGGGGATGGTGCGGATCGCGGGCGGCGGGGGAGGCGACGGGAGACGGCGGGGAGCCCGGGCCACGAGATGCGTCGGTCGGCCCCGGGGCGGGCCGGGTGGAAACGGGAAGTATCGCCGGAGTGCGCCGGGTCGCAAAGCGGGCCGGGTTCTCCACCGCGGCCGGCATGCATCGGCCGGTCATGCGGTCGCCGGTGGGCGTCCGCGGCGGATGGCGCGCGCGAGTTCGGCCGTCCAGGCGGCCGCAGCCTCCGGGGCGTCCGGCCCTGCGTCTCCCATGCGCCGGACGAGAGCGGAGCCGACGATGACCCCGTCCGCGAGTTCGCTGATGGCCGCGGCCTGGGACGCGTCCGAGATGCCGAAGCCGACCACGACGGGCGTATCGGTGACGCGATGGACCGCCTCGATCCGCGCCAGGAGTTCCGCTCGATCGGGAAGATCGCCGCGCTCGCCGGTCAGCCCGACGCGCGCCAGCAGGTAGACGAAGCCGCTCGAGAGCGCGGCGAGGCGAGCGACGCGGGCCGCGTCCGTGGTCGGCGCGATGAGCGGGCAGAGGCCGAGCCCCGAGGCACGACCGGCGTCGGCGATGGTCGCCGCCTGGTCCAGGTCCAGGTCCGGAACGATCAGGCCGTCGAAGCCCGCCGCGGCCAGTGCGGCGGTCATCCGCTCCAGGCCCCCCGCGTGGAGCAGCGAGATGCTGATCATGCCCACGAGGGCCGCCGGGACCGTGGCCCGCGCGTCGCGGATCGCGGCGAGAAGTCCGCCGGTCGTGACGCCGGCGGCGATCGCCCGGTCCATCGCCGCGGCGATCACCGGGCCGTCCGCAATCGGGTCCGAGAACGGGAAGCCGATTTCGATCACGCCCGCGCCCGCGTGCGCGAGGCGCGGGAGCGTCCGGACTGTCGCGGCCAGGTCCGGATGACCGCCCGTGATGTAGGGACAGAGAACCGCGTCTCCGGCGGCGCGTGCGCGAGCGAAGGTCTCGCGGAGCCGCGATGGCGGCGTCGCACTCACGGGCACCTCCCGGCTCCGGTCGCGGCCGTTCCCGGGGCGGTCGCGATGCGCCCGCGGGCAGGTCCGCCCGCACGGGCAGGAGAAGGTCCGATCACTTCGTTCCCTTCGGCCCGCCGCCGTCGATGTACTTCTCCCGGATGGCGTCGGTGAGATCGACCCCGGTGATGTTCGCAAGCGTCGCAAGCCACGCCAGAACATCGGCAAACTCCTCGCGGAGATTCCCCGGATCACCGTCGCCGCGCAGGTGATGTCCGATCGCCTCGGCGAGTTCGCCGAACTCCTCCGCGAACCAGAGAAACGTGCCGGCGGCGCCGCGTGCCGCATCGGTGGCGGAATATCGGTCGCGGATCAACTGCTGGAACTCGCTGATGTGCACATGGGAAGGGTACCACGATGATGCGGGGCGCGCGATCGCGGAGGCGATGTCCGGCCTTGACCCCGGCGCCGCCTGGCGCACTCTGCATCGGCGGGGTGATGCGGCTCCGAGGAGAGGTGAAGATGTGGTTGCGAAGCAGTCGGCGGCGGGCGCGCGACGGTCGATCGGGTGATACGCCCCTTGTCCTGAAGGGAAGTGCCGACATGACGGTCGCAGGATCGATTGCGGACCTCGTTTCCGCGGCGGAGCAGGCGTTCGCCGACCGCGCCCCCGGTGTCCTGCTGGATCTCTCAGAGTGCCGATGCGCCGATACCAAGGTCGTCGCCGCACTCGTGCTGCTGCTCAGGAAGGCGACTGCCGTCGGCGCGTCGCTGGGCATCATCGCATCGCCCGCCGTCCTGCAGGTGCTGCTGGTCTGCCGGATCACGTTCCTGCCGCACGAGCAGATGGACCCTCCGCCGCCGTCCCTTCAGGCGGCGAGCTGATCCGGATCGGATGCATCGACGCCGGGTCGGGTGCATGACGCCGGATCGACCGGCGCCGGGCGCATGGCGGCACCCTGCTGCAGCGCGTCATAGGCGGCGTACTTGAGCATCTCGGAGAGCGACGGGTAGTTGAAGCACGCCTCGATGAGGTCGGCGATCCCGCCGCCGCCCACGATGAGGAAGAGCGGTGTGTGGATCAGTTCCGTGGCATGATCGCCCACGAGCGTCGCGCCGAGCAGACGTCCTGTCGCGCGATCGAAGATGCACTGCGCCAGGCTGTGCCGGTCGCCGAGCATGCGCGCGCGGACGTTGCGCGCCGCGTCACTGCGGCCCGTCACGACATCCAGGCCGCGCTGTCGGGCCTCCGCGCCCGTCAGTCCGACGGTGGACACGCCGGGAATCGTGTAGATGCCGGATGGGACTGTCTGCGCCAGTCGGCGCTTGAACGGAATGCCGAACATGTGGCAGGCTGCGATGCGTCCCTGCTCCATCGAGGTCGATGCGAGCGCGGGTGCGCCGACCACGTCGCCGGCGGCGAAGATCGTCGGGCTCGAGGTCCGGCCGTCCTCGTCCACCAGGATACGGCCGGAAGCGTCGGTCGCCACGCCGGCCTGCTCGAGGCCGATCGACTCCGTACCGGGGCTTCGTCCGGCCGCCCAGAGCAGAACGTCACAGGTGATGGCCGGACCGGTGCCGGTCTCCACGTGGACCGACGAGCGACGCGTGGTGATGGTGCGGGGACGCACGCCGTTCAGGATGCGGACGCCGCGGTCCTCCATCGCGGCGGCAAGATGATCCCCGACCTCCGGATCGAGGAACGGGAGGATGCGGCTGCCGCCGTTGACGAGCGTCACCGCGCTGCCCAGTTCCGCGAAGATCGACGCGTACTCGCAACCGATGACGCCGCCGCCGACCACGCAGAGCGTCGCCGGCAGTTCGTGAAGGCGCAGGACGCCGTCTGCGTCGACGACGCGCTGCTCGTCAAACGGGACATGCGCCGGGCGCGTCGGCCTGGATCCGGTGGCGATCAGGATGAAACGCGCCGTGACGCATCGCTCAATGCCGCACGCGGTCCGGACCGCGATGGTGCGTGCGTCGAGCAATCGCCCGGCGCCAGCGATGATCGTGACACCGAGGCGGTCGAAGGCGCTCTCGATGCGGTCGTGCTCCTGCTGCTCCACGTGGTGGCGCTGCGCCATGAGCCGGGTGAGTGATACGCCGGAGGCGCCCGGGAACGCGACGCCGGGAACCGGGCACCGATGGAGCGATGAGCAGACGAGCGCGGTTTCCCGCAGGGCCTTCGAGGGGACGGTGCCCGTGTTCACCATCGACCCACCCGGATGCGATGCACGCTCGATCACGGCGACACGCCGACCGAACCATGCCGCCTGCGTCGCCGCCTTCTCACCGGCGGGCCCGCACCCGAGACAGACCAGGTCGAAGTCGTACGTGGCCATCACCGGGAACCCGGATCGGCGGGTTCGGACGCGTGGTTCAGTGGAACCGTCGGACCCCCGGGTGGGCGGGCCGGGAGGTCCGGGGCCAGGATCCGGGGCAGTCCGTCTCGCGCGGGGTCGGCAAGCGTCCACGGCAGGACTCGAACCTGCAACCTTCGGCTTCGGAGGCCGACGCTCTATCCGTTGAGCTACGTGGACCGGGAGAGGGATGGTACCGCGCCCGGTTGACGCGGTGGAGGCCCGGGGCAACGCGCTCCGCGGGGGAGCAAGCCCCGGGGGAGCAAGCCCCGGGGGAGCAAGCCCCGGGGGAGCAAGCCCCGGGGGAGCAAGAAAGTTGCCCCGTCTTCCCCGTGTCCCCTTTCGCGGCGCGGCGCGGAAGGTACTATCGGGTGAGCCCGGACGGCGCCCGCGAAGCGCGGGGTCACCCGGAGGAGAATCGAAGACGCGGCCGGTTCGGCAGCAGGAGGCTGGGTCAGATGCATGTGTGGACGCGAGCGGCGTCCGGGGTGGCGGCCGGCGTGGTGGCGCTGGCCGCACACGGGGAGATCATTCCCGTATCGGTCTCCGATTTCGAGTATTCCCCCAGTGTGATCGCCGCGGCGCCGGGCGATACCGTTCGATTCCAGTGGGTCAGCGGATTCCACACGGTGACCGCGGGCGTCGACTGCAGTTACGACGGCGTGGGATTCAATGGCCCGCTGTACGCCGGTTCGCCTGTGTTCGACGTCGTGATCCCCGAGGATGCGACGGACGAGATCCCGTTCTTCTGCCTCCCGCACTGCTCGTTCATGACGGGGACCATCGTCGTGGCCACGGCACCGGTGTGTCCGGCGGATCTCGACGGGAGCGGGTCCGTGGACTTCAGCGATCTGCTCCAGCTCCTCTCGGTCTGGGGCCCGTGCGAGGACTGCGACGCCGACCTGGATGGAGACGATTCGGTCGGGTTCAACGACCTTCTGGCCATGCTCGCGGTATGGGGACCGTGCTGACCGCGTTTCGCGGGAACCGCGATACCCGACGGCGACCGCAGCGCGGCCGCCGTGCCGCGATGTGCGTGGCGGCCGCTGCGGGGGTGGCGCTGGCGTGCCCGGCCGTGACCCTCGGCGGGGGCGTGGTGCATGACGTCCAGCAGTTCGGGTTCGGATTCTTCCCGAACACGGTGTTCGTGGAGGAGGGCGACACGATCCGCTGGCACTGGAATGACGGTGTGCACACGGTCACGTCCGGTGAACCATGCGTGCAGACGCCGCTCTTCAACTTTCCGCTGACCGCCGCGGCACCGCTTGCCGAGTGGGCCGTCCCGGACGGCTCCCACGGGGTGATCATTCCCTACTTCTGCCTCCCGCACTGCTCATTCATGACGGGCCGGATCTTCGTGGGTGTGCCCAATCCATGCCCGGCGGATCTGGACTTCTCCGGCGTGGTGGACGTGTCGGACCTGATGGCGATGCTGGACCGCTGGGGCCGATGCGCCGCGCCGTGCGCGGCCGACCTCGACGCGTCCGGCGAAGTCGGCATGATCGACCTGCTGGTCATGCTCGCGGCGTGGGGTCGCTGCCCCTGATCACGATCGCAGGCTGTTGAGATGATGCTCCGCCCGGCGCCGAGCCGCCCGGAGCCGCGGTGACTGCGTCGCCGACGCTCGACGTATCTCCGGGGACGTGCCTTCGACCGGGCTCCGTGTGGCGACGAATCCGATCGCGCGCTCGCCATTGGCGGAGGATGCCAGCAGCCTGCGAGCACGACCGTTCCGGCGATCGATCGCGCCCGCCCGGGTGACGGACCCGCGACCAGGCACAGGTCCGGCCCGCAACGGCGCGCAGGCGGCACAGATCCGGCGGGGTGACGCCATCTCCTGCAGACAGCGTGCAGGCGGGAGGCGCCGCGGCCGTGCCGAGGACTCCGGCCGTGACGTGTGCTGCAGCACGGCCGAATCGCCCGCCGGAGGCCTGGCGGCGGCCTGGTCGGAAAAAGACGACCCCCGGCGCGAACGCCGGGGGTCGCAGGAGTCTGATGGGTTGAGTCCGTCGAGCCAGCGGCCGTCCGGGCTCAGGTCATCCGACACTCAGGGGCACGGACCCCAGTTCGACAGGATGAGCAGGGCGTCGCCGAAGCCGACGTTGCCATCACCATCGAGGTCGTACGGGCAGGGCAGGGTCGACTGGACCGTGCCGCTGTAGTTGTTGTCGCCACCGCAGGGGTAGCCTTCGAAGATACCGGAGCCGCCGGCGCCGCCGGTGGCCGTGAAGAGGTAGTACAGCGCGGCGGGGGCGTTCAGGAAGGACGCCGTTGCCATACCGCAGATGCCGCCGGAGTCACCAGGGGTGCCCTGGATCGCGAGCGCGGCGCAGTTGCTGTTCAGGATGAACGCGACGACCGGGAACTCGGCGTCGACAGCCCAGGTGAGGTCGCCGCCGCCGTGGTTCAGTTCGAACCAGTCGGTGTCGCGCGTGCCGGCGTCGGCCCACGCGGTGCCGCAGACGGTTCCGCCAGCGAGCGAGCCGAAGATGCCGCCAGCGTTGCAGCCGCCGTTGGTGTCGCTGCCGCAGGGCTCGTTCTCGTCATTGGTGCAGTTGATGTCGCAGCCGGCGACGAGAGAGATGTTCAGCGTGAACGTACCGCAGTCACCGCCCCAGCCGTCGATGGCGACGGTGTAGGTGTCGCCGGCGTTCAGGCCGTTCATGAGGACCTGAGACTTGAAGCCGTCGGAGCCGCAGGAGTCGTCGCTGCAGCCGAGGATGTTGAAGCCTGCGTCCAGGACGTAGATCTTGGTGTCGTAGAGCGAACCGCAGATCTCGAGCAGCGCGGAGCCGCTCACGCCCGTGAAGGAGTACCACTTGTCCGGCGAGGTCGAGCCGGTGTAGGGGCAGACGGCGTCGAAGTTGTCAGCGCCGGTGCAGGTGTTGCCGGAGTCCGATCCCGGGACCGAGATCGACTGCGGGTTGAACGGATCATCGCTGCCCTGGGCGAGGGCGATCGAGCTGGCGCCGAAGACGACGGCAGCGCCGAGAGTGATACAGGTGCGGATATCAGCCATTTTAGGAGTTCCTCCTCAAGGTCTTGGGGGTTCTTACTTCGATCCGAATCGATGCACTATGGATGGAACCAGCCGCCGTTCAGCAAGGGACCCGTTTCGGCAGCCGCCGGTACCTCCACTCTTCGGGTGCAAAGATACCGCAAACAGGGCGAAGCGGAAGGGCCGACGCACGGAGATTTTTCTTTTGTCTCCGCGTCCGGCGAGCCTCCCGGGCGCCCGCTCGCTCGAAACGGCCGTCGACCTCTGGCAGTTTTCGGAACTGTGGGGCTCAACCCGGCAGGCGCGGGTCGAGGCCTGGGCGGGTCCGCGGTCCTCAGAACCCGACGGCTCGCGGCACCGCGTGCCTGGCGACGGCATCCGTCCGGACCGCGCCGCCGAAAGGGAAGGGTGGACAGGCGCCGGCCCCCGAACGGTTGCGCGGCGGGATGCCGCCGCGGATCGCGCCGGACACCGGCCGTCCCGGTTCGGCTGATGCATCGGGCAAGCCACCGGTCCTCGCCGGGTTCCGCGGCCTTGCCGGTTAGGATGACGGCGCCGGCGGATCCGGGCTGCCCGCGTGCTCCGCGGCTTCGTGCGACGGCGACCCGCCGGGTCGGACGAGCACTCGATCTTTCAGGAACGACTCCATGCGACGCTTCACACCCCGCGCCTTCACGCTGATCGAACTGCTGGTCGTCATGGCGATCATCGCCCTGCTGATCGGACTCCTGCTGCCCGCCCTCGCCCGCGGCCGGGCCCAGGCACGCCTCCTGAAGGATCAGACGCAGGTCAAGCAGGTGCACCAGGGGTGGCTGACCTTCGCCCGGCAGCAGGACGGCACGTTTCCGACCCCAGGGCTCGTGCGCCGACTCCCCGTGAACGGCGTCTACATCCCCGGGCGCGGCGAGGAGGATCGCGTGCTCAACCGGACGGACCACATCCACGCGCTTGCGGTCATGCAGAATATCTACACGCCGGAGATCCTCGTCGCCCCCACGGAGGTCAATCCGTCGGTCGCGGTCAAGGACAATTACAACTTCTCGGCGTACTCGGTCTCGAGCAATCCCCCGGTCTACTGGGACCCGACGTTCCAGACACGGCTTCAGCAGGTCTGCCACACCTCGTATGCGTCCATGCCGGTTGCCGCAACACGGCAGCGGGAGCACTGGCGCGACTCACTGGGCTCCAGGATGGCGATGATCGGGACCCGTGGTCCGCGGTACGGCGACCACATGCTGGCCGAGAGCCTGACCTATGAGTTCCACGGTGGCCGGCGGCAGTGGGTGGGCGTCGTCTGCTACAACGACAACCACGTCGAGACGCACGACACCCTGTACCCCTCGTCCCTGGACTTCGTCAACGAACTCGGTGATGTCCAGCAGGACAATCTCTTCCGCAACGACGCCTGCACCGGCGGCATCTGCCTTCCGGACGGCGTGAATGGCTACGACTCGTTCCTGGCGATCATCAGCAACATGACGCTGCAGGCCGGGGCGGTCATCGGAACCGTGGAGTGGGACGAGCCGCTCTGACCGCAAGGGGGACCGGCGCAGGCGGTCGTCCGGGGCCGCGGGTGCCGGGCGCCGCCACGGCGGCCGGCTGACGATCGGTCCGTGATCGCCTGATCGTCGGGACGCGACGGCCCCGGCCCGCCGGCGCATGGTCCCCTGGTCCGCCGGGCGCTGGGCCGGCACGCGATGCACCAGCCTGCATGGTTCGTCTCCAGGAGCCGGATGCGAGCGCGGCGGACGCACGCGTCCGCCGCGCTCGCATGCATGTCCATCCGGGCCCTCCGCGCCGTGCCGGCGCCGGACGACCATCCTGCGGCCGTGCAGCCGGCGACGCAGGTCGCGCTCGCGTCGCAGTCGACCTGCTACTACGGGCAGGGGCCCCACGCGGCGAGCGTCGCGAGAACATCGCTGAAGTCGACCGTCCCGTTGCCGTCCAGGTCCTCCGGGCAGTCGGCGCATGGTCCCCACGCCGCGAGCAGCACCAGGACGTCGGCGAAGTCCGTCGATCCACTGCCGTTCTGGTCGGTCGGGCACGGCGACTTCTCACAGGCATCCACCAGGCCGTTCGAGTCCGCATCCGAATCGCCAGGCAGCGTCAGGGAAAGGTCGAAGCGGACCCACGTCGCGCCACCGCATGCGTTGGCGTCGACGGCACCGGTCGCGGTGAGCAGGACCGAGGCGGACGGCTGGCCGTCCACCAGTGCGTTCCAGGTGGCGGCGGGCACGATGAGCGTCTCCTCCATCGGAGCACAGAGCAGCCCGTTGATGAAGACCTGACCGACGAGTGTCCCGTTGACGGTGATGTTCAGTCGCTCCGTACCCACGGCGAAGTCGCCCTGGCCGAAGACCGTGAAGTGGACGTCCGAGACTGAGGTCGACGGGTTGGCGATCGTGTAGGTATACGAACTTCCGAAGCCGAAGGGGCTGTACTGCGGCGAGGAGCGGACGAAGGGCCGTGCGACCTCGCACGAATCGGGCACCAGGTTGCCGTTGCAGTCTTCTTCGACGGCGGACGCAATGTCGCACTCGTCCGGAATGCCATTGGCGTTGCAGTCCTGGCTGGCGCCGCTGAGCAGGTCCTGCCAGTCCATGGTGCCGTTCGAATTGCAGTCGCCGCACTCGTCAGGGACGCCGTTTCCGTTCGCGTCCGCGCTGCTTCCCGACGCGATGTCGCACTCGTCCGGCAGTCCGTTCTGGTTGCAGTCCTGGCTGGTACCGGCTGCGATGTCCTGCGAATCAGGAATCCCGTTCGCGTTGCAGTCGAAGGTCGGGAAGGGATGCGAGATCCAGTGGGCATTGAAGATCTGGGACGGCGCCGCTGCCGCATTGGACTGCGCCCAGCCCAGGAAGCGGACGTTCCCCAGGTTCGAGGCGCTGGCGCCCGAGAGCGTGAAGGTGTGGACGTGTTCGAAGAACTGGCCGGGGAGGAGCGCGATGTCCACCGCATTCGGCGCCTGGATGAACGTATTGCGGTACATCGGGTTGCCACCCGTCGGAAACTGGTCGAGCGCCTGCACCAGGTGCAGTCGCAGCGTCTTCGCAGAGCCGCCCGGCTCGATCCCGACGCGCATCGTGACCTCCCACTTGTTGGTCCCGGCCGGAACGGCGCCCAGTTGCACCGTGACGTCCGTCGGGGCCAGGAGGCGCTGCTGATACTGCGCCGAGAGGACTGCGTAGTTCTGGGACGCGGATCCGGCGCTGCCGACGCGCTGCAGCGTGCCATCCATCCACGTGGTCGGGTACCCGGGGACGCCATAGAAGGACTGGCGCTGGTTCCCCCACGGCGTGGCGTAGGAGTCGCCGCCATGGATGCCGAGCGTGAAGAACGAACCCGGATATTCGTTGCAGAGGTCCGAGTACGCCTGCCGCACCGGTGGGCAGTAGACGCACCACGTGGCGGTGAATGCTTCCATCATGACGCGCCGTTCGGCAGCGGGGGCCTCAGGGCATGGCCACGCGAGGACGGAGAGCGATGCGGCAATGAACACTGCGGGAATTGTCCGCGGTGCGACGGCGAGAGAGAGTGCGGCCATGAGTGATCGGCTCCAGGCGGATTGCCAGAACACGCGGGCCTACGGCAGGTCCGTGTGCCTCCAACATACCGCCGGGCGGGCAGGGCGTCATCGCCTCCCCGTGAACTCCCGGCGGAATCTTCCCGCCGGCCGACCGTCGCCTACCCGAGGCCGCCGCGCAGGTCGCTGCCGAATCGTCCGCGGAGTCGTTCCTTCAGGCGCTCGATCTCCGGATCGCCGGGTCGGGCCGGATCTGATTCCTCGGCGGCTTCTCGCGCGGCACGGAGGGAGAGGCCGATCCGTCGCTGGCCCGGATCCACCGACAGCACCTTGACCTGGACGACCTCATCGACCTTGACGACGCTCGAGACCGTGCGGACCCGATCGCGGCTGAGTTCAGAGATGTGGACCAGCCCTTCGACGCCCGGGGCGATCTCGACGAACGCACCGAAGTCGGCCAGTCGCGTCACCCGCCCGGTGACGATGTCGCCCACGGTGATCCGGCTGGATTCCGCCCGGAACGGATCCTCCATGGTCTGCTTCAGCCCGAGGCTGATGCGCGGCGGCTCGTGGTCGGTCTCGACGCGGAGGATCTTCACGCGCACCGCCTGCCCGGCGCGGACCACCTCGGAGGGATGCCGGATGCGCTCCCAGCTCAGGTCCGACAGGTGGATGAGGCCATCCACCCCGCCGATGTCCACGAACGCGCCGAACGCCTGGATCGACCTGACCACGCCCTCGACCGTGGCGCCGGCCTCGAGCGTGGCGAGCGTCTTCTCGCGCTGCCGTGCCCGCTCCGCGTCCAGGTGCGCCCGTCGGCTGAGGATGAGGCGGGCCCGCGCCCGGTCCAGTTCGATGACCACGCACGGGAGTTTCTCCCCGATGAAGATCGAGAGATCTTCGATGTGCTGGAGATCGACCTGCCCCGCGGGCATGAATGCCCGATGACCGGCCAGGTCGAGTTCCAGGCCGCCCTTGTTGACCGCGGTGCAGCGGGCCTCGACGGTCTGACCGACGTCCAGAGAGTCCCACTCGGCGCGTCGGATGGCGCCCGACCGCGAGAGCAGCAGCAGTCCGTCCTCGGGGTTCCGCCGCTCCACGATGAACTCGAGCATGTCCCCCGGGGTCGGCGGCGCCTCGAATTGGGTCAACGGGCAGACGCCCTGGTCGCGCGGCCCGAACTCGACCAGCACGTCCCCGCCGTGGATGTCGACGACCGTCCCACGACGCGACGCCCGGCCCGTGCCGGAAGACGCGCCGCCGCGGCCCGGCCCGGGTGCGTCCAGCATGTCGAAGGCGCTCAGCGAGCCCATTGCGTCCCGGATCTCCTGCTCAAGCGCGGGATCGAGCGACGAGGCGGCGTGTTTCGGTGCGGGCGGGCGCGGCGGCGTTGGATCCGGCATGGTGTGGCTCGCGGGCGGGGTCGGGATGGCCCGGGTCGGGAATGCGGCATGGTAGCCGGACGCGGCTGTGCGACTGGAGCGCGTGCGCGGACGCGCGTGCGGCGCGGACGAATCACGTTGCCGGCCGGAACAGCCGCGGGACGCCCTGCGTACTCGCGGGTACCGGCCCGTCGTCACCTGTCCGGGGCGGCCAGATGATGCTGGTATCATCGCCGCCCTCCGGCGCGGCCGGAAGGCGTTCCGGGCGCCGGATACTGCACGTACGGTCGAAACCGGAGAGACGAACAGAAATGTCTGCACCCAACGCCGCCTGGGGCATCGAGATCGGAGCGGACGCGCTCAAGGCGCTGCGACTGGAGCGGGATGGCGAGTCGGTCCGGGTGACCGACTTCGTCGTCATTCCGCATCGCAAGGTGCTCTCGACACCCGACGTCGACCCGAACGACACCATCCGGATCACGCTGGGGCAGTTCATCAGCCAGCGGTCGCTCGAAGGTGAGCACCTGGTCATGAGCGTGCCGGGCCACGCGGCATTCGCCCGCTTCGCGAAGCTGCCGCCCGTGGAGCCGAAGAAGGTCCCCGACATCGTCCGCTTCGAGGCGGTGCAGCAGATCCCGTTCCCGATCGACCAGGTGGAGTGGGACTACCAGACATTCCAGTCCGACGATTCACCGGAGATCGAGGTCGGCATCTTCGCCATGACGCGTGACCGGGTCCGGCAGCGGCTCGACCTCTACTCGGACGTCGGTCTCACGCCGGAGGCGATGACGCTCAGCCCGGTCGCGGTCTTCAACGCGATGCACTTCGACCTCGACCTGGCGAAGCGGAGCGACCCGATCGTGTTCGTCGATATCGGCACCCAGGCGACGGACGTCATCGTCGCCCGCGGCGGCCGCTGCTGGATCCGCACGTTTCCGCTCGGCGGTACGCACTTCACCGCCGCGATCGAGAGCACCTTCAAACTGAGCTACTCCAAGGCGGACAGGCTCAAGCGGGAGGCCTCCACCAGCAAGTATGCGAAGCAGATCCTGCAGGCGATGCGACCGGTGTTCTCGGACCTCCTGCAGGACCTTCAGCGGTCACTCGACTATTACCGCTCGGTCCACCGCGGGCATGAACTGTCGGAGATGATCGGCCTGGGCTCGACCTTCCGGATCCCGGGGCTCCGCAAGTTCATCGGTCAGCAGCTCCAGATCAACGTCGGTCGCCTCGACGAGTTCCGCCGCATCTCCGTGGGTGGCCGGGAGGCGGCGGCATTCGCCGAGCACTCGGTCAACATGGCGACCGCGTACGGATGCGCGCTGCAGGGCGTCGGACTGGCGGCGATCAATGCGAATCTCGTCCCGGTCCGGGTGCTGCGCGATCAGCTCTGGCATCAGAAGACGAAATGGTTCGCGGCGGCGTCTGTCCTGCTCGTGGCGGGTGCCGCGTCGCTGCTCTATCACCCCATGAAGGACCGCGCGGTCCTCGCCCCCGGCACGCTTCCCGAGGTCGATCGCGCCCTGCGTGCCGGTCGGCAGGTCTCGGCCAGCCTCCAGGAAGCAATCGCCGGTGCCGGGACCAGTGCCAAGGCGCAGACTGCCTTCCACCTGCTGAAGGATCGCGAGTTCTGGCCATTCGTGCTGCGCGATTCGACGGACGCGCTCGTCTCGGCGCGGCCGCAGGCGGCGCTGCTCGAGGCAGACCCTGCCTCCATCCTCTCCATCGACCCCACGCGCCGGCGCCTGGTGGAACTGGAGCAGTTGCAGCATCACTACATCCCGCCGGCGGCGGGCGGCAAACGGCGGTTCCGCGTTGAGATGCAGGTCCGCCTGACGCACGCGGATCCCGTCGAGTTCCTGACGACGACCGTGGCCGAGTGGCTCCGCACGAACAGCGAGCCGTCCGGTGATCGCGCCGGGGTGCCCTACCGCATCGTTCCCGAGAGCGTCCAGGTCATCCGTTCGTCGCTCACCGAATCGCGCGTCGCCGATGACGGTCGGATCCCGGAGGCGTCCCGGCGTCCCGGTGATCCGACGCAGCCCGGCGGCGCCCCGCCGATCGGTCGGCCAGGGTCTCCCCCGGGCCTTCCCGGCGGTGGGCCGAGCCCGGGCGGCGGCGGCGCCGGTGAGCGGCGCGATCGAAGTGGCGGCGGGGTCGCGCCGCCGGGCGGGGCGTTCGGCGGCGGTGGGCTCGGCGGCCCCGGCGGCGGGGATGCCTCCGGTCGCCGCACGGGAGCGCCTTCCGGGACCCGCGCTCCGGGTTCGGGCGGCTTCCCCACGGGCGATGGTCCATGGGACGCCGGGGCGAGTCCACCCGGTGCGTTCGACTCCCCGGCGGGCGGGGCGCCCGCCGACTCTGGAGGCGCGACCTCCGGCGGTCCGGCGAAGGAGTTCAACCTGGACGCCATCGCCCCGATTCCGGACCCGGCGCCGATCCTCCCTCCCGGCGCCCGCGTGTTCCGCGTCCCGATCGTCTTCGAGATCGAGTTTCTGGACAGCGTCGGCGGTGGCGGCGGCGGCGATGAGACCGCCGAGGAGCAGTGGGATGTCCGGCGGCCCGACGCGCCGCTGCGTGAGGAGCGCCCGGCGTGAACACCAAAGCGATTCAATGGGTCCGGACGAATCTCGTGCTCGTCATCATCGGCGCGGTGACGCTCGTCGCCCTGGTCGGGCTGCCGCTTCTCAGCCGGTCGCTGAACCGGTCGATCACGGGACTGATGCAGTCGAAACTCGCGGACCAGCGCTCGCTCGAAGGGCTCGAACGGACGCAGGTCAGCCTGACCCTCGGTGGCCTCGCCGGTGATCCGCCGACGCAGATCGACGAACGTGCCGTCGTCAATGCGGCGCTGATCGACCGCCTGCGGACGGTGAGCGACCGGCAGCGCGCAGACGCGGATGAGATCTTCCGCGTTGCGGTGGACCACAACCGCCGGTCGCACGGCCTACTGTATCCCGGACTCTTCGCGGACGGCGCGCGCGACATCATCCCCATGAAGCTCCAGTTTCATCGGGCCCTGGTGCAGGCGTACGACGAACTCATGACCCGCGTGCGCGCGGGCGATGCACCATCGCCGGAGATGCTGCGCGAGGATCTTGAGCGTCGTCGACGCCAGTTCCTCACCGTGACGCTTCAGAAGGCGGAGGATGCCGCGCTCTCGCCGGAGGAACAGGTCCGGCTGTCCGCGCACCTCGCGGAGGCACGTGTCGCGCTCATGGCCCGCGCCGCCGAGGACATCTCGTTCTACGCGTCCAGGGACATTCTCGCGATTCCGCGCTGGGATCAGACGCGGGATTACTCGCGTGACGAACTCTTCCAGTGGCAGTGGGACCTCTGGCTGGCGACGGACATCCTGGAGGCGCTCGCCGAGGCGAATGCGCGCGGCGGCACGGTGCTCCGCGGGCCGGTCAAGCGCATCGTATCGATGCGGACGCTCGGGCCACGCGTACCTGCCCGCGGCGGGGCGGCCGCGGGCGGTGCCGGCGGACTCGGTGGCATGGGCATGGGTGGCGGCGCACCGGAAACCGGAGAGGACGGAACGGCGTCGGAGCCGGGCGGAACGCCGCCCGATCCGGACTCGCCGGTTCCGACCGACTACACCGCGGCATGCACGGGGCGCATCTCCAACTCGCTCTACGACGTCATCGATGTCGAACTTGAACTGATCGTCGACGCCGCGATGATTCCGCACGTCACGAACGCGTTCCCCGCCCAGAACTTCATGACCGTCGTGGACCTGGCGCTCCGGCCGGTCGACCCCGTCGCCGACCTCCGCGCCGGTTTCGTGTACGGCACGTCACCGGTCGTGCAGGTCCGGATCAGGCTGGAGACGATCTGGCTCAGGCCATGGACCGTGGAACTGATGCCGACGGAGACGCGGACACGGCTGCGGACGGCGCGGGCGCCGCGGGAGCCGGTCGCCGAGGATGCCATGACCGACGACACCGGGATGATCGACGGATGAACCACGCGCGCGACCGTGGGGGTGTGCTCCATCACGAGACCAAAGGACGGATCGATTCATGAAGCAGAAGGGCATCTCTTTCTGGGAGCAGCATCTCGAGCGTCTCGTGCTCGGCGGTGCCGCCGTGGTGTTCGTCGGCCTGCTCGGGTGGCAGCTCGTGTCCGCACCGAACTCGGTCACCGAGGGCGGGACCACGGTCCGGCCGTCCGAGATCGACGACCTGCTCACCAGGAAGGCCGTCGAGATCAATCGCCGACTCGATCCGCTCGCGCCGCCGGCGGTGCAGATTCCTGAGTACGAAGCGGTCGCAGACGCGTTCCGGAATCAGCTCATGGAACCGGCGAGCGGGATCGACCGCATCGCGGTGCTTCAGCGCCCGATCCCGCTGCTCTCCGCGGACCTCGCACCGGTCGACCTGGTCCGCTATCGCGTTCCGGTGCTGAAACCGGCGGAGCCGCGCCGTCCCAGGCAGTACTTCGACACGCTGAGTACGTCCGTGGTGGAGGGATACCCGGCGCTCCGGGAGTCGGGCTTCGTCAGTGACCCTCCGTACGATGTCACCTGGGTGACCCCGTCGGCGGTCGTGGACCTGTCGCAGGTTCTCGCGGAGTACGCAGCCGCGGGAGAGAGCGAGGCCGCGATTCCCGCGGCGTGGTATGACGGGCGGCTCGACATTCTCGATGTCGTGGTCGACCGGGAGCGGCTCGTCCGTGGGACGTGGGGAGAAACAACCACCCTCGCGATTCCGCCGGGAATGCTCGGGTTCCGCGACCAGATTGCCGGCGAGGTGCCGAAGAGCGTCCGGGACCGGGTCATGACCGAACTCCGGCGTCCCGGCGTCCAGGACGAGATCGTCCGGCCGTCCTTCTATGAGACAGCCGCCGGACTCTTCACGCCTCCGACCGGGAGCGACGAGATCGATGACGGTGCGACAATCACCGACGAGGAACGGGAGATCCGGCGTCTCGATCGCCGGCTCGCGGATCTGCGCAGCCGTCGGTCGCAGCGATACCAGGAGTACCTGGCGGCAGGCGGCGCCCGGAACACGATTCCGACGGAGCCCGGCAGCCTGGGCCGGCCGAGTGACCCGACCGGCGCACCGCCCGCCGGTGGCGGAGGCACGACCCCTCCGCCGGGAGGCGGTGGAACCGGCCCGATGCCTCCGCGCGGAGGCGGATCATCGGGTGGCGCGCCGGGTGGCGGTGGCTTCGGCGGACCGGGCGGACCGGAGGGCGGAGGCCGGAGGACCGGCGGCGAGGGCGGGACCGGGCCGGGGCAGCCGGCGCAGCCGGACGTCAATGAGGCGAAGCAGGCCCGGGCGAAGCGGGAGATCGAGCAACTGGATCGACAGTACCTGCAGGAGCAGGCGCGGCTGGAGGCGATCACCGGGCGCCTGGCGCCCACGCAGCCGTCGGGCGTGGACGTCGGCCAGGAACTGATGCGCGCGTCGACGCTGGTGGTCTGGGCCCACGACATCACCGCGCGCCTCGGCGAGACCTACCGCTATCGATTCACCGTCCGTTTCTACAACCCGTTCTTCGCGCGCCGCCTCGACCTCCTGCCGGAGCAGCACGCACTTGCGGAGTCCATCGCCCTGCAGACGCCGACCAGCGCGTGGTCGCACCCGGTGGAGGTCGCACCGTCGCAGCGGATCTTCGTGACATCCGTGAATCCGGCGGGGGGAGACCTGGGCTATGGAGAAGCGGTTGCCGAGGTCTTCCGGTTTCAGGCGGGCCGCTGGTGGACACAGACTTTCCGGGTGGAACCGGGCCTCCAGATCGGTGCCGAGGTCCGGGCCAGCCGGCGCACGGGACGGGATGGAACGCGCGTCGACTTCGCGACGGGCTGGTTCCTCCTGGACGTGATCCCGGATCTGGACGCGGACCGGGATGCGATCGAGCGAGGCCGCGCTGCCCGCGTGGTCCTTCAGCGGCTGGACGGCGACCGGGTCGTGGAGATCGACCCTCGGCGGTCGCTTGCCGACCCGGAGCGGGAGCAGCTCCAGTGGCTCGTGGAGGATGCGGACCGCGCCGAGCAGGAGGTCGCATCCGCGGCGCCCTGATCGGCCGGGGCGCGGGGCGCGGGGCGCGGCACCGCCGCGGCGGGCATGGCGACGGCAGTCACCGGGGGTGCTGATCTCTCCACGAATTGTCCACGATTCGACGGTCCGGCGACCGATCGGATTCACGGCTGCCGGGGGCCGTTGACAGTCGCAGAACTCTCTGTACAATGCCCCGCTCGGCTGACCGAAGGGCACCCATACGGGACCCCGCGGCACAGCCGGGAGATCTCCGGTCGGAACGGCTGGAAGCAGCCGTCCGCGACCGGCGGCACCCGGATCGACGGGTGTCGTCCGAGGCTCTTTGACAAGTCGTGATGGCAGTAAAAGACACAACAGATCTCGCGGTGCACCCCGCACCGCGAGTGACACCGAGAACCGAGTGTCGAGCGTCTTGATGAATCGAAATGGCGGCTGGCTTCTCTCCGGTCGTGCGGCGATCGCGGCTCGCGCGTGCCTGCTTCGGCAGCATGTTCGAACGGGATCACCGGGCGTCGGGGTCGGGTCAGACTGACCAAGCGTACAAGGGCTCACGGTGGATGTCTTGGCGTCGAGAGGCGATGAAGGACGTTGGAACCTGCGATATGCCCAGGGGAGCTGGTAACCGAGCTTTGATCCTGGGATCTCCGAATGGGGCAACCCGGCCCGCAAGGGTCACTCGCACCCGAATGCATACGGTGCGAGAGCGAACCTGGTGAACTGAAACATCTCAGTAACCAGAGGAAAAGAAAACAAACGTGATTCCGTAAGTAGCGGCGAGCGAAAGCGGACCAGCCCAAACCGGGCTTCGGCCCGGGGTTCGGGCACCGATACGGCAATCTGATCTGGTCGCGAATCGTCTGGAAAGTCGAACCGAAGAAGGTGACAGTCCTGTAGCGGCAAGTGATGGGAGCCCAGGTGTTCCAGAGTAGCATGGAGCTCGTGAAACTCCGTGTGAACATGCGAGGTCCACCTCGTAAGGCTAAATACTCCTCGACGACCGATAGTGAACCAGTAAGGCGACTGAATGATGAAAAGCACCCCGACAAGGGGAGTGAAAAGTACCTGAAACCGTGTGCCTACAAGCGGTGGGAGCCTGTCTTCGGACGGGTGACCGCGTGCCTTTTGCATAATGAGCCGACGAGTTACTCTCTGCGGCAAGGTTAAGCCGTATCACGGCGGAGCCGAAGGGAAACCGAGCCTGACAACGGGCGTCGAGTCGCAGGGAGTAGACGCGAAACCTGAGTGATCTACCCATGGGCAGGTTGAAGGACGGGTAAAACCGTCTGGAGGACCGAACCCGTTGACGTTGAAAAGTCATGGGATGACCTGTGGGGAGGAGTAAAAGTCTAATCAAACTGGGAGATAGCTCGTTCTCCTCGAAATGCCTTTAGGGGCAGCCTCACGTTACATCCTCTGGGGGTAGAGCGACTGGATGGGGCTGGGGGGCCACAAGCCTACCCACTCCAACCAAACTCCGAATACCAGAGGACTCTGTCGTGGGAGTGAGTCCGCGGGAGATAATTTCCGCGGTCGAAAGGGAAACAGCCCAGATCGTCAGATAAGGCCCCCAAGTGGTGCTCAGTTCGATAAGGTAGTTGGATTGCTGCGACAACCAGGATGTTGGCTTAGAAGCAGCCACCATTTAAAGAGTGCGTAATAGCTCACTGGTCAAGGAATCCAGCGCCGATAATGATCGGGAATAAGCACCACGCCGAATCTGCGGGCCGCAATGCGGCGGTAGAGGAGCGTACCTGTCAGCGTTGAAGCTTTTCCGGAAGGATTGGTGGAGCGGCAGGTAGTGAATATGTCGGCTTGAGTAACGATAAACGGAGTGAGAATCTCCGTCGCCGAAAGCCTAAGGGTTCCTGGGGAAGGTAATTCCACCCAGGGTTAGGCGGGACCTAAGACGAGGCCGAGTGGCGTAGTCGATGGACAGCCGGTGAATATTCCGGCCCTTCCGTGTGCGGTTGACCCGGCGTGACGGATCGTGAAGCTTGGCGGGACAGTGAAGCGTCCAGGCCTTCGGGCCGAAGTCAGGTGGATCGGTTCCAAGAAAAGCCGTCCGGTGACAATCACGGAACCCGTACTAAAACTGACACAGGTAGGCGTGGCGAATAGCCTCAGGCGCTCGAGAAAACGGTTGTGAAGGAACTAGGCAAATTAACCCCGTACGTTCGCAATAAGGGGGCCCTCCTGGAAACAGAGGGCGCAGAGAAAAGGCTCTGGCGACTGTTTATCAAAAACACAGCTCTGTGCTAACTCGGAAGAGGACGTATACAGAGTGACGCCTGCCCGGTGCCGGAATGTCAAGGAAGCAGGTTAGCCGCAAGGCGAAGCTTGCGACCGAAGCACCGGTAAACGGCGGCCGTAACTATGACGGTCCTAAGGTAGCGAAGTTCCTTGTCGGGTAAGTTCCGACGCGCATGAATGGCGTAACGACTGGAGCACTGTCTCCACAACCGACTCGGTGAAATAGTAGTGGCGGTGAAGATGCCGCCTACCCGCAGCAAGACGGAAAGACCCCGTGGACCTTTACTGCAGGCTTGTATTGGTCATAAACCTGTGATGCGTAGGATAGGTGGGAGGCTTTGAAGCCGAGGTTCCGGCCTTGGTGGAGCCATCCTTGAAATACCACCCTTTGCATGTTCGTGACCTAACCCCGATTCCCGTGAAGCCGGGCGGGGGACCGTGCATGCCGGGCAGTTTGACTGGGGCGGTCTCCTCCCAAAGAGTAACGGAGGAGTGCAATGGTCAGCTCAACACGGTTGGAAACCGTGTGTCGAGTGCAAGAGCATAAGCTGGCTTTACTGCGAGACAGACAGGTCAAGCAGTCGCGAAAGCGGGCTCTAGTGATCCTGCGATCCCGTGTGGAAGGGTCGTAGCTCATCGGATAAAAGGTACCCCGGGGATAACAGGCTTATCGCTCCCGAGCGTCCATAGCGGCGGAGCGGTTTGGCACCTCGATGTCGGCTCATCGCATCCTGGGGCTGAAGGTGGTCCCAAGGGTTGGGCTGTTCGCCCATTAAAGCGGTACGCGAGCTGGGTTCAGACCGGCGTGAGCCAGGTCGGTCCCTATCTGCTGTGGGCGTCGCAGTATTGAGAGGATTTCTCCCTAGTACGAGAGGATTGGGAGGGACCCACCCCTGGTGTGCCAGTTGGACCGCTCGGTCCATGGCTGGGTAGCTAAGTGGGGCAGGGATAACCGCTGAAAGCATCTAAGCGGGAAGCCCCCCTCAAGATGAATACTGCATGGGCCTTCGGGGCCCGAGAGACCCCTCGTAGACCACGAGGTTGATAGGCCGCACGTGTACGGGCAGAGATGTCCTCAGCGAAGCGGTACTAACGGTCGAGAGCTTGGTCATTCTGACCGGATTCCGCCGTCTCCCGGCACCAGCCGGAGATCTCGGATCCTGTCCGACGGATCGAAGCATCCATGCGTTCGATCTCGGTTCCGGTGACTGCCATCACGACGTGAAGTGAACCTGCGGGCGCGCGAGAGCGCGTCCGCAGTCTTGTCGGTGATCACAGGCAGGGGGAGACACCTGATCCCATCCCGAACTCAGAAGTTAAGCTCCTGCCGCCGATGATACTGCTCCGCGGGAAAGTAGGTTATCGCCGACTTCTTTCGAGCCCCGCCGGTCACTCCGGCGGGGCTCGTCTCTTTTTGGGGCGAGCACACCCCCCGGCCTCACGACTCGACGACTTGCTGCCCGACGTGTGGAAGCGCGCCCATCCCGAGGCCCGCCTGCCACTCAACCGCTGCTCGACACCTCGAAGAGAATCACGCAGCGGTCGCGCGGCGACCGTGAACCTGTGAGTCGTCGGACGGGTACGCCGGACGGGTAGGTTGACACGGGGGGGGGGGGGGGGGCGAGATGGGGCCCCCCCGGCC
>JAHBWZ010000012.1 GCA_019636755.1 Phycisphaeraceae bacterium
TACCTCCGGGCAGGACCCGGAGCCCATCCTGACCGGCGACTCCTACGCGCGTGACATTGGTGACGGGGGCTTCATCGTGGGGCAGTTCGGCGGCGAAGGCGTCCTCGCGGGCATCGGCAAGGCGTTCATCGCTGATCCCGCGGACCTGCTGGGACTGCCGTGGCAGGTCCTGGTCTTCGACGGCGAAGCACCCGATCCGTGCAATCCGGGGTCCCGGTGGGCACGGGCGATGGCGGTGACGGGAGACGACGATCCTGCGGTCGTGATCGAGACGGGCAGAGACGGGACGTGCGTGTACTCGGACTGCCAGGGAAGCGAGCACTCGCGCTGCTTCGTGTCGGCTGGAGTGCTGGAGGACCTGGGTGACACGCCGACCTTCTCACCGCTTGGTCGCGCGGTGTGCGTGACGGGTGGCCCCGAGATGCCCAGCACGTTCGCGTACGACGCGGAACGCCGCACGGTGGTGATCGAGGAGGTGGAGGTGGACGAGATCGTGCTGGCAGGGCGCGCGTGGCAGACGCCACGCAACGACACATGCGGTCTGGCGCAGGAGGCGGCCTGCCAGGACGGTGTGCGCCCTCTGCGCTTCCAGCCGTCCATCGAAGTGCTGGAGACCCTTGGCGACGCGGCTTCGCCTCCCCGGATCAGGCACTCGACCGCGCGTGGCGTGCAGGTCCAGGGCACCGCGGTGGGCTTCAGTTTCGCGTTCTACGAAGGGGAGGAGGAAGAGATCGACTGTCAGCAGGAGGCGGTGCTCTGGCCGGCGGGGTCGTCATCGCTGGTGCGGCTGCACGATGCGGTGGATGCGGTGGCATCTGAGTCACGTGCCGAGTCGATCAATCGAGGTTCCTTCATGGCGCAGGTCGTCGGATGGCATCCCATTCAGGGGCTCCCGCTCCTCTGGAGACTCCCGGCGTTTGCATCGATGACGAACAGCGGCGCATGGGAAGGGTGGCGGCTCCAGGTGGGTGGCGGCTCCGGGACCGCGGACATCGAGTGCGATGACTGCGGATCAGTTGTTCTGCGACAGGCGTTCGACATCAATGACCACGGCTGGATCATTGCCTGGGGCGAACGTGGTTCCCAGGGCGATGACCGCTATCGCCTCTACCTTCTGACCCCGATCGACGACTGCGACCGTCCCGGAGACCTGGACGAGGACGGCGAGGTCGGGTTCAGCGATCTGCTGCTGCTCCTGGCCAACTGGGGGCCGTGCGGCCATGCGTGCGCGTGGTGTCCGTGGGACCTGGACGGGAATCGTGATGTCGGGTTCTCCGACCTCCTGATCCTGAGTTCCAACTGGGGCGTCTGCGGCCAGCAGGCGCAGGGCCTGCCGCAGTCGGTGCAGGACTGCATCGCGCGTGTGGGCTACGACCCGGTGGCGCTGTCGGCGTGCATCGCGACGATCGAGTGACCGTAGAGGAGAGGAGCAGACTCATGAGATCCATGCATTCAGTAGCCGTCGCGGTGGCGATGGCCCTCTTCGCAACGACGCTGATGAACTCTGCGGCATGTGCCGCCATCATCAGGTACTGGCACAATGACCGTGATGCGTGGTTCATGGACGCCGGCGCGCTCAGTGCGATCGAGACGATCACATTCACGGAACACCCGGTCGCGCTGCTCAACACGCAGTACCAGGAGTCCCACGGGCTCTCGGTGACAGGGTCGGGGTGGGTGCAGATCTGGTCATCACTTCCCGACTTGCCGCTCGACGGGCGCGGCATGAAGGCCGTGAACAGCGACGCGATCCTGCACTTCGACCGTCCGATGCAGGCACTGGCGGCGGACTTCCCGGGGACGCTCACGGCGCAGTTCTACTGGGATGACACGTTTCTTGGAGCGGAGGCATTCACAGGTCCCGGCGGCCCCGGCAACTTCTCCGGCGCTATCTCGACCACGCCGTTCAACCGCGTCCGGCTGTTCGACTCGGACCATGTCTTCGCGATCGATGACCTGCACTTCGTCCCCGTGGCGGTACCCGGTCCTGCCACGGTGGCGCTGCTGCCGCCGGCGGCGTGGTTCATGCGTAGGCGCCGCAGGCGCGTTCATCGCGTGATGACGGTCCGGTGACCCGGGCACACCTGCGCGGGCGGTTCACTCACCCGGCGCCTGCACGCCGCGGCACGTCGTGCTGCGGACGCGCAGGCGCCGGGTGGGAGGCGCAGGAAACGTCGATCCGCTGGCGCGAACGTCACGGAGACCACCCATCCGCCAGGGGGGTTCAAGGGGGGCGACAGCCCCATTGGCGTGCGCGATCAGGGTGCGCAGGAAGACACGTTGTCGCGAGATGCAAGGCATCAGTCGAGCGCGTTGGAGCGCGGCGGAGCGCTGTCGCTGAGGTCGAGAGATGGCATGTCCTCGATCAGGTGCAGTCGATCATCTCGCTCATTCGACGCGGTCTGAAAGCGCACGCCAATGGGGGCTGTCGCCCCCCTTGAACCCCCCTGGCGTGGTCAGGCGCCCGGTTGCATGCGCGCAGGGACCGCGAAGCGTCCGGCCGGCTGAGAGTGCCTGTCCCCTGTCCGCCCCTGTCGGCCGAGTTGGCCCTGTCCGCGTGTTCGAGGCCCCGATCTGGCTCCCCACCCGTCCCGAACAATTTTTCTGATTTCGCGCCGATGCCCCAGGATCCCGGCAGGATGGCGTACCTGAAGAAGAATGAGGACGGCCCGGCCGACCTCGTGCCTCCCGCCCTCGTTCACTGGATCCGCCTTTTCGCGTTCATGACACCAGACCTCACCAAAGGAGTACCCGCCGTCATGACGAACACTCGACATCCCATCTCCCTTGACGCCGGCGCGTCGGCCGGCACGATTCCCGTTCGCGGTTCGCGGTTCTTGCGCGCTGATGGCGCTGACGTGCATGCTGCCGGGGCTGGGTGACGTCACGCGCTCGGCGCAGGCCGATCCGCCGCAATACGAAATGACAGAGATCGCCATCCTGCGGTTTGCCCCGGATGCCGACATCCAGGGCCGGTTCGGGATCAACCGGCATGGACAGAGTGCATTCACCCGGCGTGTCGTGATCGAGTCCGTGGAGACGTACCGCGCCACCCTCTTCCTGCCGGAGGCCGCGTACGGCCTCAGTGCCGGGGTGCATGATCTTGGCTCACTGTTCTCGCTGACCGGGCACTCCTATGCGCGGGACATCGGCGACGCCGGATTCGTGGTGGGTCAGGTCGATGGCGTGGAGAGCGGCCATGGAAGCGCGTTCATCATCGATCTGGCCGATCACCTGAGTCTTCAGGATCAGATCCTGGTCTATGCCCCGACACTGGACGAGCCATGCTCGTCGCCCTGGGCCCGCGCGATGGCGGTCACGAATGACGAGGACCCGGTCGGATGTGGCATTGGAATCGGTGTTCTGCCCAGCACGCTGGCGTTCGATGCCGACCGCTCTCCTGCGAACGCACTGCTGCGTGCGGGCATGGCAGACAGGCAACGTCGAGACGGGACGTGCGGCTTCTCAGGACCAACCCCGTGCGGTGAAGATGGACTGCGAACTCGTCCGCTGCGGTGGAATCCGTCAATGGGCGTTCTCCAGTCGCTCGGGGAAGTCGGGAACGATCCAGAACTCCGTCAAGCGGCCGCCCGCGGCGTGAACGCGGCGGGCCATGCGGTGGGGTGGAGTCTGGATGAGGAATTCTGCGTGCAGCACAGCGTCATCTGGCCGGCCGGATCGACCAGTCCGGCGGACCTGCATGGCCTGGTGTCGGCGATCGCGGACCGATCGCGCGCAGAGTCCATCAATCGCTGCGGGTTCATGCCGCAGGTGGCCGGATGGGATCCCCTGTCGAACAAGCCTCTCCTCTGGCTGCGTGACGCAGTCGGAGACTGGCACGGCTGGCTGCTCCAGGTGGGCGGCGGATCCGGCGTCGCGGAGATTCAGTGCGACACCTGTGACGACGTGAGGCTCACTCACGCATTCGACATCAACGACGCCGGGCAGATCATCGTCTGGGGTGTCGATGACTCAGCGACTGTCGAGGCGGAGAAGTACCGGCTCTATCTGTTGACGCCCATTCCAACATGCGAACGCGCCGGGGACATCGACGGAGATGGCGAGGTCGGATTCACGGACCTCGTGCTCCTGCTGGCATGGTGGGGCGACTGTGACTGCCCATGGTGTCCCGCCGACCTGGATGGAAACGGGTTGGTCGGGTTCGCAGACCTCCTGATCATCCTCGCCAACTGGGGTCCGTGCTCGGAGCCGTCGATGGGGCTTCCGAAGTCGCTCGAGGACTGCATCGCCCGTGTCGGCTATGACCCGGTGGCGCTGTCGGCGTGCATCGCGACGATCGAGTGAATCCGAAGAGAGGAGCATGACAATGCGCACTATGAGATCGACGGTCATCGCGCTGCTGATCGCAGCAACTGCGGCGTCGTGGATGCCGGGACGCGCCTCCGCGGCGCTGGTCATCTACGGACAGACGCAGCGGGACGCATGGTTCGCCGATGCGGGTGCGGTGGAGACGATCACGTTCACGGAACACCCGCTGGGCCAACTGACCACGCAGTACCAGGAGTCGCACGGCCTGACGGTGACGGGTTCGGGCTGGGTGGGGATCATGTCGCTCAACCTGAGCTTCCCGAACGATGGACATGGACTGCTGACCTTTTCCAGCGACGCCGTCCTGCACTTCGACCGTCCCATGCAGGCCCTGGGGATGGACTTCCCCGGGATCTTCTGGGCGGAACTGTACATGGATGATCTGTACATGGAGACCGTGTTCCTCGGACTCCCTGGGATCGGCAACTTCCGCGGCATCATCTCATCGCTCCCGTTCAACCGCGTGCGGATGTACGACGTGGACGGTGACTTCGGCATCGACGACCTGCACTTCGCCCCCATGGCGGTGCCCGCTCCGGGTGCGGCGGCGCTTCTGATTCCGCTGGCATGGTTCATGCGAAGAGGCCGCAGGCGCCCTCGTCACCTGATGATGGCCCGGTGATCCGGGCGCACCTGCGCCGGCGGTTCGTTCACCCGGCGCCTGCGCCCCGCGGCACGTCGTGCTGCGGACGCGCAGGCGCCGGGTGAGGTGGCGGCAGACTGGGTGGTCCGCGGGAGCCGGTTCCACGCCAGGCTCAACAGGATCTCGTCCAGGACGGCGTCCCATCGCCCCTGTGCGCATGGCACATCGGCTGGCGTGACCCGGTCTGTCGCCCCATGCCTGCACGCTCATGGCCCTGGGATGCCCGGTGCCGGTGGCATTCTCGCGAATTCTCGGAGTTCTGCCGCCGGACAGCGCGCCGATTGCGGCTGTATCTGGTGATGGCGTTGAGTTCGCGGGCGCCCTGTGGTGACTGATGGAGACTGGTAGGATGCACTCGGAAGACAATCGCTCGCAGATCCCGATGCCTGCGCACGGCTCATCCAACCTGACTCCTGCCGCGCACGACCACGCGGCGACGTGTGCGGCATTCGAGCAGCCGGGTTGCCGGCGGGCCACACCGGCGCGTCCCCGTCCCGACAGCGCCCGCACTCGCGCGATCGGAACGTGCTTCCTGGTCGCCGCGGTCGTGTGGGTTTCCGCGGCGGCCCGCAGTGCCACGTCGGCGTTCCGGCCTGTCGGTCCGGTGGCTGGTGCTCTCGTGCCGGCGCTCGATCCTCCTGAATCGCCATGCGATCCCGAGGCATTCGAGCCGGACACCCTGTGCGGATGGTTGTGCAGGTGCGCCGGTCTCAGCGAGCCGTCGCTGTGCATGAGTACGACGGACTGCGAGGGTATCTACCCGGCGGTCCCGATGGACTTCTCGATCAACTGCGGCGAGAAACTGCAGTATGACATCCGTCTCTGTGTCCCGCCTTGCGCGGATGTGTGCGACACGTTCGGCTTCTCGCAGTGGTCCGTCGTCGTCCGTGCGTACCTGGCGGAGTGCGAGGAACTGCCTGACGAGTGTGTCCTCGCACTCCCGCCCTGGCTGCATGAGAACTGGCAGGACCGGTGCTGCCGGGAGGCATTCGAGGAGTGGTTTGGCAAGAGTGACGACAGCTGGCTTCCGAGTTGCGGGGCTCTGGGATTCCCGCCGGAGCCGGGGGAGCCGCTCGAGCCGGACGACGCGTGTGACTGCCATCCCACGCTGTCGATCGGGGACATGCATGATGCCATCAGCGCGAAGCTCGATGCGTTCCTGTCGCTGCTGTCCGAGGATCCCGACGCGCGGCCATGCTGCGCCACGCTCGAGCACCTGATTCCGGAGTTCGAGGAGGCGCTGCGATGCCGCTACCTGAGCCGGTGGGTCGCCTGTTACCTCGCCCGCTGCCCACCATTCGGTGACGGGGACACGATGGAGGAAGTGCTCTGTCCGGACATCATTGCGCGGCTGGCCGAGGCGATGGGCGGTGCTGTCGACTGGGCTTGCATCGTCCCCGGGGCGCTGCCGTGCGATGACTGCGAGGATCCGAATCCGGAGACCGACGAGCCGTCCAGTCCGATCAACTGCCCGTTCACCCCAGACCCTGTCGACCTCCAGTCCGGCGCGAAGGCGGAGTTCGAGCCGGACATTGCTGTGCAGGTACCTGGTGCAGACTTCGAAGCACTTCGGTACCTGACCAGCAATCCTCGCTTCGACCGGGGCCGCGTGCTGGGGGAGCGCCAGACGCTCAGTGTGTTCGACTACGTGCACTCGGGCTTCTCACTCGCTGACCCCCCAATCGATGGCGCGCACCACTCACAGTCGTGGCTCTTCGTCGACCTCTACTCGCACACCGGCCGGACGCGTTTCATCAGCCCCACCGTCCACCGCCAGTATGCCAGTTTCCCGACGGAGTACACGTATTACCTGGATGCGTATCGGGCAGGCATGCCGGGCGGGCAGTATGTCCTTGCGGACGCCCTGACAGTGGCTGGAGTGCATCACGCGGTCTGGAAGGTGGTCATTCCCTCCGTCGGCGCGCGGTACTTCTATCGGGCGTGGCCGGGGGGTGCTGACTCGGGCCTCCCGGATCCGGCGGCCCGGTCGAAGCCGCTGCGACGGACGCAGGCCGAACTGACGGGCCTGCTGCTGGCGGAAGACTTCATCTATGCGGCGAACCAGCGGCTGTACACCTACCACCTGATCCCGAAGACCGACGGTCGCGTGGCACGGCTCGCATTCGTCGACATCAACCGTTCCGGTACGGATGTCGCGGCCCGGATCCACTTCGACTGGGACACCGCCCGCGGCTGGCTGCGGCGCGTGCGGGTCGAGCGGCCGGGCGCTGGTGGCATGCGGCTTACGCAGCAGGTCGAGTACCGCTACGTGACGGACCAGTCGCCAGGCCCGTTCCACGACGATGTGGGCACCTCCGGCGATCTTGCGCTTGTCATCCAGCGTGAGCGCATCGACTGCGACCGCGTCTCGGGATGCGGGTCCGACGCGTGGTACACCCGCTACTGGCACTACAGATTCCACGGGGAGAACAGCGAGGACGGCAATCAGCACCAGCTTCGCATGATCATTGCGCCGGAGCAGATCGAGTACGTGGCGCGATTCCTGGACCTGGACCAGGAACACGTTGTCGAAGTGCTGTGCGACTCAGCAGACGGCGCGCGCCCCTGGGAACTCCTCGGGCTCGACCTCAGGGTCTCCGACCTTGCACGGAAGATCATCAGCCGATACGAGACCGATACAGAGTCGGAGCAGCGTGTGCTCGAGCAGTTCGTCCGCGACGGATGTGACTGTTCGGGCCCGTCGGCGGGCGGCCGGCGGCTCACGTACAGCTACTGGGAGGGAAGTGCGTCGATCACGGGCCTGGCCGATGACCCCGAGACACTGGCAGGTGTCGTGACGACGATGATCGTCGACGAGGTCGAGGAATTCGTCGACAGCGAGCCGGTCTACACGCCCCGATACCACCGGTTTCACCACGTCGCGAAGCGACCGTTCGAGCCGCACGACCTTGAGGGTGATCTCCCGGCGGGGTTTGCGCAGCCGGTGACCTGGATCGCGCTCGAGGCCGTTGTCGATCTGTCGGGTCCGGAGACCGGCTGTCGGCGGGCGTGGGCGCAGTCGACTCGGACGGACGGGCGCGGCGAGGTGATCGAGGAGTACGCGCCCTCCGCGACCGACTGCTATGAGCCGGGATCGGACTCGACTCCTGCAGCGTGGACCGCGTCGCCGATGGGGCTCGCTCGTGCGTATGCGTACGACGGCTTCGGCAATCGCATCGGCAGCAGCGTGTGGAGCGGTGAGGCGTTCGTCGCCGTCGAGTGCATCGAGTACGGCGCCCCCGGGGAGTCGTCGGCGTGGCCGGGGCCGCCGGACCGCCACCTGCCCGTGCGCCGGTCGCGCTTCCCATCCGGCGGGCTTCTGGTGGGTCCGTGTACTCCGGACGACGGTGTTGCGGAGGTCGTGGAGTACACGTACGAGTTCATGCAGGGGGCAGAGGCCGCCGCACCACGCATCAGTCGTCTGACGACGCGGCGACCGCTTGCGGTTGAAGAGCGGAATGGTCCATCCGAAGATCCGATGGACCCGCTGTATGCCACCACGGACGTCTTCTATGACGTGCATGGCCAGGTCGCCTGGCAGCGGAGCGGGACGAACGTTCTGACGCATCGAACGTGGTCGCCGTTGTTCGGTCACTGGCTGACTGAGACGGTGAACGCGGAGCATCCTGGTACCGGCGCCGTCCCCGGTGGATATGGAAGGCAGTCAGGTCCGCGCCTGACGACGACCCGTACGTTCGACGAAGCAGGTCGCATCAGGTCGATCACGGATCCGACCGGTGTGACCGTGTCGTGGAGTCGTGAACTGCGGCGCTGCCAGATGAATGGCGTTCACGACCCGGTTCTTCTTGCAACCGTCGAGTTGCCGCACAAGACGGGCGCTTCCGGCCCGTTCGCAGGACCTGCACGGATCACCTGGGCGACCGCCGGTGGGGCGATCGTCGCACGCCGCGAGTTCCTGCTGACCTCAAGTCAGCACGATGAGTCGATCACGTCCTACACGCTGGGAGACGAGACGGCGCGTACCGTGGCGGAGGTCGGGCTGTTCGGGAAGACGACCGAGTCACGGACATGGCACGAGCTGGACGCCGGATGGGGTGCAGGCTTCGACACGACATCGTGGCAGTACGACGCGCTCGGGCGCGTGATCGAGACGCGGGCGCCGTCCGGCACGGTGGAGACCGTGGAGTACGACGTGATCGGGCGGGTCGCGCGCCGTTCCATCGGCGTGCTCGACAATGGATCGGTCGTCGACAGCACGCCGGTCGTCGAGTATGAGTACGACGGCGGCGGCGTTGGCAACAGTGTCGTGACAGCGGAACGCCGATTCGTTGATGAGAACGCCGCCACGGATCGAGTCATTGTCTTCCACTATGACAATCGTGACCGGTTGATTCTCACTGTGAATCCGCTGCCGCCGCATACGGCGTCACGATACGACAACCTTGACCGGCTGGTCGCGACCGCTGCCTATGCCGGTGAGGTGCCGCCGGATGTTGATGATGACACGACGGACGAGAGCGAAGGCCGTGTCACACTCATCAGGTACTTCCATGATGAGCGAGGCCTCCTGTTCCGCCAGGCCGTGGCGACCAACCCGACGGAGGCGGATGCGGAGGCAGTCGACTTTCTCGAGACTCACTTCTGGTACGACGCGGATGGCGCGGAGGTCGGGCGCCTTGAACCTGGTGGGATCCGGACCAAGACCACCTGGGCGCCGACCGGTGTCCCGGGCGCTGTGTATGTCACCGACGGAGGTGGTGATCCGGCGCCCATGGCGCCGGGGAACTTCGCGGCCGTTCACAATGCCGGCACGCATCTCGCCACGCTCGCCGGAGACCGTGTTCTCCGGCAGACGGAGTGGACGCTCGACCCCGCCGGCCTCCCCCGACTCGCGACCGTGCGCCGCATGGTTGGCGGATCGACGCACACCGGAGCGCTGACCGCGGGCGGGCACAACGCCTTTGCGGTCCATCTCGGCATGGCGTATGACGCCTTCGGCCGACTGGTGCGTGAACTCAACTTCGGGACAGGCGACGAAGAGTTCAGCACGGCGTCGACACCGCCCACGCAGACGTTCTGGGTCGACCTGCCGGACCCGGGGGACTCCGGCTATGAGGATGTCATCATTGCGGCCACCCAGTACGACGAGCTTGGCCGCCCCTCGATGACGATCGATCCAGCCGGCGTACGGACGCGCCGCCTCTACGATGACGCAGGTCGCGTTCGCGCGCTGGTGGAGAACTACGACACCGGTTGGACGACGGTCGACGCCGATGTGTCCGCCGACACGGTCACCTGGCCGTCCGGCTCGACCGGGCACCGTGACCGGAATCGCGTCACGACATTCCAGTTCGATGCTGGTGGCCGCGTGATCCGGGAGGCGGCTCATGACCCGGGGAGCGGGACCGGCTCGGCCCGGCAGGTCACGCAGTATGTCTACGGAGCGCGACTCAGCGACGGGTCGACCATCTCGAGCATGGACCTCATTGCGGAGGTCCGACACCCCGACCCGCAGTCCGGCGATCCCGGCGAGTCTGCCGCCCTCACCGTCAGTCACACGTGGAATCGGCAGGGAGAGCGCACGAGCAGCCGGGATCAGAACGGGACGGTGCATGCCTACGCATACGACGCGCTCGGTCGCCTGACCAGTGACCAGGTCACGACCTTCGGCAGCGGGCCGGGCGGGTATGCGGTCGACGACGCGGTCGATCGGATCGCATTCGAGCGCGGGTACGACCCGCAGACCTTCGAGTGGATCGAGCGTGCGAGGTCGCGTCAGGGCACGACAGTCCTGAACGCGGTCGAGCATCGTTATGACCATGCGGGGCGTCTCACGTCGATCCGCCGCGCCATCGATGATGACATTGGCGAGGAGACGCCGGAGTACCGTCTGACCTACGAAGTCGTCCCGTTCACGGACGAGTCGGACATCCGCAACTTCGCACGGATCGCCTCCGTGAGATACCCCCTGGCCGCATCGGAGTCGGTCGAGTGGCGGTACATCGCCGGGGGCGCGGACCCGGATGATCTCGATGCACGCATCTCCCGCGTCCAGACGCTCGTTCGTGATCCGGACGGAAACGACGAACGGGAGCTGGTCACGTACGGATACTTCGGTCTCTCGGACCTGGTCCGCGTGGACTACCCCGTGCCCGCAGTGCGTATGGACCGGGGCGTGTACGGCAATACCGGCGCCGGGACGTTCGGATCGTCCCCGACGTCAGAAGCCACGATCTACCCGGGACTCGATCGATTCGGAAGGCCCGTCTCGCATCTCTGGATCCGGGATCGGGGCGGATCGGGGCTCTTCACCACGGCAGAGTCCGTCTATGACCGTGACCTTGCCGGCAACGTGCTCCGGCGCCACAACGTCGACCCGCACATCCTGTGGAATCACCAGGAAGGCCGGTTCGGGTACGACGGGCTCCACCGTCTGCTTGTCTCCGACGAAGGACTGGATGGCGGGCAGGGATTCCAGGCGGCGCCGGAGTCGCGCGCGTGGAGCCTGGACATGCTCGGGAACTGGGCGGAGGTGGCGTGGCAGGGTCAGCAGGATCCTGAGAGCCGGGAACACGACCTGGCCAACCAGACGCTGAGTGTCACGCCGCCCATCGGGCCCGAGTACGCGCTGACGTACGACCATGCGGGCAACCTGATCCGGCGCGTCTCCGACGACGGGTCATCGACCACGACGGTGCGCTTCCAGTGGGATGCGTGGAATCGTCTGGTCGCCGTCACGTCCGCCGTGGACCAGGGCGCGCCGGTCGCGCGCTCGCGTTCGGTCTACGACGCGCACCATCATCGCATCACGCATGACGCCGACACGACCGGGAATGGCGCGATCGACACGCGCCGGGAGGCCTACTACGACGAGTCCTGGCGTGCGGTCCAGGTTCTTCTCCGGGCGTATGACACCGGTACGTCGTCGTGGGCGGACCCGCACGAACAGGAAGACCTGTTCTGGGGCGTAGCGAGCCGAACACGACCTTGTGCACCGCACCGTTCTGGACATCGACGATCGGGAACCGGTGCGCTGAGCAGTGGAGTCATCTCTGACCTCAGTTCTCCGTCGCCCAGCAGTGGTGGACGGTGCGGCACGTCGTTGAGCGCGGTGTCCTACAGGCCATACGGCGACCCGCGGCACCACCCCACGCGGACCTGAACGGCGATGGCGCGGTCACGTTCGCTGACTCCCTGCTGCTCGGGGGAACTGGGGCAGCCCGGGCACAGGCGATCTCAACGAGGACGGCACGGTCGGTTTCTCCGATCGGTTGATCCTCACCGGCTCGTACGCGTCGGCGCTTGCCGCCAGGCCTTGGCCTGTCGACGGACGGGAACGGCGATCGGGTTCACAGGGCACGTGTTCGACGCGGAAACCGGCCTGCTGCTCGCGCGCCTGCGCGTGCATGACGCAGTGGTGCTGGGCCGGTGGCTCTCACTTGCGACCCGGCGAGGCTAGTGAGCGGGATGAACCTGTACGTGTACGTGCGGGAAATCCGCTGGTGTGGTGGGGATCCGCTGGGGCGCTTGCGCCCGTGCCGGCAGGCCCGCGCGACGTGGGCATCGGACAGCGAGTTCATTTCAGTCTGCACAATCCCTATGGAGGGCGAAGCAGTCCTGCATCGGCATCTGTCAGAAGGATGGCGGGAGCCGCTGGTTGCTCGAATCAGCCGACGGGCTGTCGTCAGCCTGCAGGGCACTTTTTGCTCCTCGAATGGGCCGTCGAGAACTGGGCGAGCGGCCGGCTCGATATGTCAGGACTTCCGCAATCAGCTTGCGCCGAGAATGCTGGATCCGCAGGCGACCGAGTCCGAGCACGTGCAGCGTCAGATCAACGAAGCACGAGCGCAGGCCGCGGAGGACCTCCAGCCGTTCATCGATGCACTGCGCACCGGCGGCGAGATCGGCATTGGTCTCGTTCCCGGCGGCGGCCTTGCGGTGTTTCTTGGGACACCGAGCCTGATGAACGCCGCGGCGATGCTGCCGTTGGGTGGGGCTGCGGCGAAGGTGGTCGGGGGAGCGGCGAGAGGTGTACGGGGAGCGGAGGGGCTGTATCTCAGGGCATCGCGCGCGGGACCACGACTGAGCGGCAAGATACCCCATCAGGGCGAACTCCGAGCGTTCTCGACGCAGAGTCTCTCCGAGTTGCGAGATTCCGTTCAGATGAGTCTTCGAACCCGAGAGCGCGAAATCCGCCAGCTTGGCGACATCGGCGGACATGGTCGGCGAATCGGTCAAGAGCGTCGTTTGCTCGAGTCGATCAATGACCTGCTCAGAGATCGCGGGGTGCCGGGTGGATGAGGGTCGCGAAGCCAACTCAGATCGAATTGACCAGCTGTTGGCGGAGTTGGAGCACAGTCCTGACCGCTTTCGAGCGACCGGCGGGTTTGAACGACTGTTGGCGCTGCTGGAAGCCGGCGTGCACACGGATGCCCTGAGGAGGTTTCTCCATGAGCATCCCGAGCATGTCGGCGATCTGCTCTGGACGATTGTTCAGCTCGATGATGTTGAGCCGTTCTTGTCCGAGTGTCTGCACTACCTATCAAGCCCAGATAGGGCCACAGCCGCGTATGCGATGGAAGTAGTCCTTCGAAGCGCGAAGTCCGAGGCGCAGATAGGAGCAGCACTGAACCGTCTGGTCTCGTGCGACATCGCGATATGCGAGCATGCCGTGAGGACGTTGTCCGGAGAGGGTCTTGTTCGACTCGTCGAGATCTTTCGTGCCGGAGGATGGTGCTGGGCTGCCACTCTTACAGAGTCGCTTCTGCATCGTTCGTTTCGACCGGAGATCGTTGAAGAACTGGTCACAGATTCGTCACGAGAGCGCCAGATAGTGGGCATGGTCCTCGCAACGCTCGGCCAGGAGGTGGACCGTCAGTCAGCGGACGCACTTCGTAGATCCGTACATGACTGGGTTCGGAACTACGGGAAGTGGCTGGAAGACGAATAGTGAGGCCCCCGGCTCCTTCCGTGCCAATATGACCGAGGCGTTATCGACTCATTGTCCCGCGTGGAGCAGACAGAGCAGTGTCCCCGCTGAGTCCGCGGGCCGGTACCAGATTCGTCGGGCGCAATCGCCGCGTCATGTCCTCCTCCCCCCAATCCGGTACGCTCTCCCGCGCACATGCCCCTCCCGCGTGCCATTCGCCTGATGGTCTTCCTCCTGCTGCTGGCGCTGATCGCGTCAGGCATGCTGACCAGGTCCGCGCATGGCAGTCAGGTCCGCGGGCCCAGTGAACACGTTCACGCCACCGGCACGGTCGACTTCTCCGATCAGTTGATCCTCTCCGGCTCGTATGCGTCCGCGCTGCCGCGCGGCCTGGGCCTGTCAACGGACGGGAACGTGATCGGGTTCACGGGGCACGTGTTCGACGCGGAGACCGGGCTGCTGCTCGCGCGCCTGCGCGTGTATGACGCGGTGGTGCTGGGCCGCTGGCTGTCGCGCGACCCGGCGGGCTTCGTGGACGGGATGTACGTGTACGTGCGGGGGAATCCGCTGGTGTGGTGGGATCCGCTGGGGATGTCAGTCTGGGGTGGGCTCCTCAGTCTGGGGCTCGGCTACGGCTACAACCCGGATGCGACCGTTGGTGACATTCTGCGGGGTACCGGTTCAGCAACTGTGACCGGCGCGAAAGCGGTCGTCAACGGCGTTTCACAGGCAGGGGTGAATCTTGTGACGCTGGGACTCGGTCCGGACAATGTTGAAGTCTGGCGAGTGAACGATTGCGACCGGGACAATGACTACGACCTGGCGCGTGGTTTTGCGATGGTGGGTGGTGAGATCCTCACCGGTGTACTCACGGGCGGAGCGTCGTACGCGTCGAAGGTCGGCACCGCTGTGCGGACGATTGACCAGGCAGGCAATGTGGTGATGGCCGCTCGTGGTGCGGCCGACATGCTCGATGAAGGTATCACGGCTGAAAACAGCCTGAGGCTGGCAGGAGGCGCATTCGGATTCGGTGCAAACAGCGTGGCGCGCCGTGCGGCGATGGGACGGAGTGCGGATGATGCGCTACGGCAAGCGGATACTGAGGTTGTTCAGCGGGCTATGTCGCGGGCAGAGCTAGCTGCCACACGGGAGACAGGCCTCCTGCGCGGTGGAAGGGATGGTACCCACTACGTAAGCGATGCGGTGAACTCCGGTGCGACCCGCGCTCAGCAGCGCCTCGCCTTGCCGGAACGACCGGAGGTCAGAGTCACACTCGAGGTACCGGCCGGTCGTTTCTCATCACCAACGAGGGTGGGGCCGTTGGAGTTGCCCGGTGGTGGGGTACTCCAGGGCGGAGGCATGGAGCGTTCTGCGACGGGGAACATTCCCGTCAGGATCCTGGGCGTGAGGAGCATGTGATGATCGGGCGGAGCGATCTGACGAACCAGCGTGTTGCGTTATCGATCAGCGATCCGTGGGACTTCGGCACCGAATGCGGTACGGGGCCGTTCACGGGAACGATCGCACGTATCGATGATGAGCAGTTCGTCGTACAGTTGGATCATCCGATCTCGTACCGTGGGAGAGTGCTCCGCATTGGTGTTGTCCGAGCCCGTCATATAGGCGAACGGATCGGTTCGGTTCGCAGTAGGACACTCGCCGCGAATATCCTCCTTCTTCCTTTGAGTCTTGCAGAGATGACTCCGTCGGCAGACACACAACGAGGTGTGAGCGTAGTTGGTAGCGCGGAGAGAGTGATGTGAACGAAGGCCGTGCATCGACTTTCTCCTTGCCGCAAGGGGGGACGAGGCGCCGTCAACGTCACGTCGGGCGGCCGCACGGTCGATGAGGCGCTGACGACGGACCAGCGATTCGTCGGGGAGGGTGCGCAGCCCTCCGTGCCAATATGACCGAGGCGTTATCGACTCATTGTCCCGCGTGGAGCAGGCAGAGCAGTGTCCCCGCTGAGTCCGCGGGCCGGTACCAGATTCGTCGGGCGCAATCGCCGCGTCATGTCCTCCTCCCCCCAATCCGGTACGCTCTCCCGCGCCCATGCCCCAGCGCCGCGCCATCCACGTGATGATCGTCGCACTGCTGGCGCTCGTCGCGTCAGGCATCACGACCACGCCCGCGCATGGCACCCTGGTCCGCGGGCCCAATGAACACGTTCACACCACCGGCACGGTCGACTTCTCCGATCAGCTGATCCTCTCCGGCTCGTACGCGTCCGCGCTGCCGCGCGGCCTGGGCCTGTCGACAGACGGGAACGTGATCGGGTTCACGGGTCACGTGTTCGACGCAGAGACCGGGCTGCTGCTCGCGCGCCTGCGCGTGCATGACGCGGTGGTGCTTGGCCGATGGCTGTCGCGCGACCCGGCGGGCTTCGTGGACGGGATGAACCTGTACGTGTACGTGCGGGGGAATCCGCTGGTGTGGTGGGATCCGCTGGGGCTTGCGCCGATGCCGGCAGGTACGCGCGCGACGTGGGCATCGGACAACGAGGTTCATTTCAGTCTGCACAATCCCTATGGAGGGGGCGAAGCAGTCCTGCGCATGCGGCGCATCTGTCAGAAGGATGGCGGGAACCGCTGGTTGCTCGAATCAGCCGACGGGCTGTCGTGGCCTGCGGGGCGCACGCTCCTCGAATGGGCCGTCGAGAACTGGGGCGAGAGCGGCCGGCTCGACTATGGTCAGGACTTCCGCAATCAGCTTGCGCGAATGCTGGATCCGCAGGCGACCGAGTCCGAGCACGTGCAGCGTCAGATCAACGAAGCACGAGCGCAGGCCGCGGAGGACCTCCAGCCGTTCATCGATGCACTGCGCACCGGCGGCGAGATCGGCATTGGTCTCGTTCCCGGCGGCGGCCTTGCGGTGTTCCTTGGAACGCCGAGCCTGATGAACGCCGCGGCGATGCTGCCGTTGGGTGGGGCTGCGGCGAAGGTGGTCGGGGCAGCGGGAAGGGGTGCCGCAAGGGGGGGAAGAATCGCCTGGCGGAGTTGGGGCGGCTACGGTAAGGTCACCGTCGGCGGTCGGGAGTACGCGAAGGTGGGCGATCGGCTCTACACTCGGCACGCCGTCGATCGCATGCAGCCGAGTGGGCTCGGCACCCCAGCCGGGGGCTCCGGTCCGGGACGCAGCATCGCACCGAACTTCGTCGAAGACGTGATTCAGAACGGGACGACGCGGTCGGTGACCGTAAACGGGGTGGAAAGGACGATTCACACGTCGGGATCGGTACAGGTCGTCACTGAACAAGGCGGGAGGATCGTAGTCACGGTCAACCCGTTCAGCGGAGGCGGATGATGCCCACCATCTATCCCGATCAGGTCAGGGCTGTGCTCAAGGCCTGCCTCGCTTACCAGGACGGCAACGTCGACCTCGACGAACTCAAGGCAAGGATCTGGGAGGGCGCACAGGCAGTTGTTGCCGTTGAGGAAGCGGAGTTCCGACGTTTTCTCCAGAGTGCCGAGGGAAAGCTGGACGTGATTCAGTTCACGGCAGAAGACGTACGCGATTCAGCGTTGGATGTCGTTCGAAAGATTGAGGCGCGAGTTCGCGCGCATCTTGCGTAGTTGCTGTCGCGAGATCAGCGTAGTCGGCTATCGCCTATCGCCCGACGATCTCGTCGAGCACCCCGCGCAACGCCCGCGCGTCGTCTTCCTCTCTCCGTGCCAATGTGACCGAGGCGCCCGAGTCTGCGCAGGACGAGTCCCTTCTCGATGGTCGCGAGCAGCGGCTTGAGCACGGAGGGCCTGAGGAGCCCGACCTCCTTCCACTTGCCTGCCGATCGCCGGCTCCGCGCGCGCGCCTGGCTGGTGATGACGAGGATGATCAGGTCGAAGCGCCCCTGATGGGAGCGATGTGGGCTGACCACGACGGCGGGTCGCCTCTTCGTAATGCGCTGGACGGTGACGCGGAACGGATTGAGTGGAGCGCAGGATCTTCCCGGGCCCTGGCCGATCCGCTGGCATTCCTCGCCGCCCATGCCCCTGCGTCGCGCCATCCACGTGATGCTCGTCGCATCATGCTCGTCGCGTCAGGCATGACGAGCTCGCTCATGGCACCCTGTCCGCGGGCCGCATGACCACCATCACACCACCGCGCGGTCACGTCTGCTGACTTCCTGCTGCTCCAGGGCTGGGGCCAACGGCCTCGCTGATACCTCAACCAGACGGCACGGTCGACTTCTCCGATCAGTTGATCCTCACCGGCCTGTACGCGTCCGCGCGTCGCGCGGCCTGGCCTGTCGACGGACGGAACGTGATCGGTTCGTCACGTGTTCGACGCGGGAGACCGGCCTGTTGCCGCTATGGCCGCGCGTGGCATGATCAGGAAAAGGCCGGTGGCTCGCGGCGACCCGCGGCGGGCTTCGTGGACTGAAATTGCACGTGTACGTGTGCGGGGCCCGGCGTGGTGGGATCCGCTGGGGATGTGGAGCTTGAGCGATGGTGGCGACCGTGAGCGCCGCCGTCATCGCGGTGACGCCGTCAGCGCATGGCGCGAACGACCAGGCGATGCTGGAGCGTCACCGCAACGCGACCGGATGACCTGACAAAGTGTGCGGCTCTCGAACGATGCGGCCGGAAGCCTCGCGAGGGGGAATCGGGCGAGACCCAGAGCGGTCACGGACTCCACCAGGGGCCGAGCCGCCGTAAGGACACAGCCGGCCCTGCGGCGAACCGCCGCTGGCGATCGGAGGGCAAGGGTGAACGCGGCGATCGATGTGTCGCAGGGCAAAGATGCGAACGCGGTGATGGGCGGTGCCGGGCAGGCGGGCGCGGCAGTGAGCCGGATCATGGAGCCGGCTGGGCTTCCGGTGCACTGGGCCGCAAGGTCGACCGGTGCCGCAGTGGCAGGCGGATGAGGTGGCGGGTGCGGAAGAGGGGTACAGCCGTTTCCGTCGGGCGGTATGGCGACCTCCGTTGCAAAGCCGCGAGTCGGTGATGATCTGCGTTGCATCGTTCATCAGCAGCACCCGATGCGGCAGATCATCCCTGGTACAACTTCATACGGCTCCAGTGATACCTGCCCGACTGCACAGCATCGCGCCGGATGCCCACCTCCAGGACTTATGGAGGCGACCGCGGCGTGACCTTCTTGCTCGGGACATTCGTAACATGCGTGCCACCGATGCTCCAAACAGCGGGCTCCGGAGAGTCGATCGAACTCAACAGGCAGATGTATCCAGGTACCCGCAAATGAACTCACGACTGTCCTGCGTTATCACGACTGCTGTTTACAAGCTGCAGCCGTCAAGGGTACGCTGGATGTCATTGAGAGTCCCCTCCCGGTTAGTCCCATCCTGATTGGTGGAGCCCAGCCAGTGGTCTCACGTTTGAGCCTGGAAGGCCGAGGCCATTGTCGAGATCGTCGAGCTATGGCGAATCAGGCAACGTACAACTTTCTTTGTTCTTGACGGACTCCTGACTCTTGAGCACGGAGGGCCTGAGGAGCCCGACCTCCTTCCACTTTGCGATCGCCGCCTCGCCGATCGCCGGCTCCGCGCGCGCGCCTGGCTGGTGATGACGAGGATGATCAGGTCGAAGCGCCCCTGATGGGAGCGATGTGGGCTGACCACGACGGCGGGTCGCCTCTTCGTAATGCGCTGGACGGTGACGCGGAACGGGACGAGGGAGGCGCAGGCGCTGATCTTCCCGGGCCCCGGCCGATCCGGTACGCTCTCCCGCGCCCATGCCCCTGCGCCGCGCCATCCACGTGATGCTCGTCGCACTGCTGGCGCTCGTCGCGTCAGGCATGACGAGCTCGCCTGCGCATGGCACCCTGGTCCGCGGGCCGCATGACCACCATCACACCACCGGCGCGGTCACGTTCGCTGACTTCCTGCTGCTCCAGGGGAACTGGGGCCACCCGGGCCTGGGCGATCTCAACCAGGACGGCACGGTCGACTTCTCCGATCAGTTGATCCTCACCGGCTCGTACGCGTCCGCGCTGCCGCGCGGCCTGGGCCTGTCGACGGACGGGAACGTGATCGGGTTCACAGGTCACGTGTTCGACGCGGAGACCGGCCTGCTGCTCGCGCGCCTGCGCGTGCATGACGCGGTGGTGCTGGGCCGGTGGCTCTCGCGCGACCCGGCGGGCTTCGTGGACGGGATGAACCTGTACGTGTGACATGCGCGCGCATGAGGGCGAGTGTCGCCGCGTTCGTGCGACAGCCGTCCGGATGCGCCACCTGGCCCGCCCCCGTCGGCGGCGTGCGCGACCAGGTCGCGAAGTCATGGACGTCGGCCTGCATCGAGGCGATGCCCATCAACGGCATGCCACAGCCTGCACTGCCGCGACCACCAGCCGATGTCATCGACGCACCGCCCGCGGTCATCGTCCCAGCGCGCGTGCCACACCGCGTGCGGCAGCGCCGCGGTGCGAGCGGCGGTTCTTGTCTTCTGGCGGGAGTTCCGCGCTGGTGCATCCCGCGTCCGGGACAAGCAGCAGCGGGTCGTAACCGAAGCCATGTGTGCCGCGCGGTGTGTCGATGATCGTGCCTTCGAACGTGCCGCGCGACTCCGCCAGGATCCGGCCGTCGGGCGCGGCGAGGCACATGGCGCAGACGAAGCGGGCGCTGCGCTGCGCGGGCGGGACGTGGGCCAGGTCCCGGAGGAGGCGCTCATTGTTCGCGCGGTCGCGCTCGGCGCGCGTGCCTCCCGCGCCCGCGTACCGCGCCGAGCGCACGCCCGGCGCGCCGCCCAGCGCGTCCACCTCGAGGCCGGAGTCGTCGGCCAGGCAGGGGCGCCCCGTGGTGCGGGCGTAGAAGAGCGCCTTCAGCCGGGCGTTGCCCTCGAACGTCTCCTCGTCCTCGTCGGGTTCGGGCGGAATCGCCGGCAGCGCATCGAGGCCGTCCACGTGGAACCCCAGCGGCTCCAGGATCGCGCGGACCTCGTTCAGTTTGTGCGGGTTGGAGGAGGCGAAGAGGATGCGATCGAGCGCCGGCATCGGCATCGGCGTCGGTGACGGTGACGCGGTCATCCGCATCGCCACTCCGTGGGGACCTCGCCGGCCGACGCGATGATGCGCGAGCGGATCCCGCCGCGGCCGCGCCATTCCGTGACCACCTGCAGCCAGCGCGCGGCGAGCAGGGCGGCCAGATCATCGCGGATCCGGCTGGTCACGGCCTCGTAGAAGATCCCCTCGTTGCGGAACGAGTGGAAGTAGAGCTTGAGGCTCTTGAGTTCGACACACGTCGCGCCCGGGACATAGCGCAGCGTGACGCGGCCGAAGTCCGGATGACCGGTCATCGGGCAGACGGACGTGAACTCCTCGTGTACGTGTTCGATGACGAGCGGCGCGGACGGGGGCGCGGGGAAGACAGTGAGCAGGGATGCGTCCGGCATGATGGGCGCCAGTGTACGCGCATCCGGTTCCCGGCTGACCCGCCGGTCCCCGCTCGCCGGGTGTACCGGGTCGATCGGGCGATCTCCGGCCGAGGTCGCCCCGGTGACCGGTCATCAGAAGCGGTACTTGAGCATCAGTTCGACGACGCGTTCCTGCGACGGATTCAGGCTCAGCGATCGTCGGAAGGCGTCGCGGGCGCGGAGACGGGCGGCCTCGTTCGACCGCTCGCTGAGCAGCCACTCGTTGAGAGCGCCGACACCGATGCCGTTCCATCCCGGCCAGTGCATCGGGTCGATCTCCACCGCCGCCTCGTACGAGATCATCGATTCCGCGTACTCGCGCAGTTTGAACTGGCACCAGCCCAGTCGCTCATAGGCGTTGGCGGACGGCGCCAGCCGGATGAGCGTCTGCGCGGTGTTCGCGGCCTCCCGATACCGCTTCTGGCGCGCGAGGACATTGATCAGGTTGACCATGAGCGGGGGCTGGTTGCCCATGAGTTCGATCGCGGCCAGGTACGCATCCGCCGCTTCCGCGTCGCGTCCCAGTTCCTCCAGCGTTGCGCCCAGATTGGCGTGCGCTGCACCGTTCGACGGATCGTTGCGAACCGCGAGTTCGGCGAAGGCGACCGCGCGGTCCGGCTGCCGGAGATGCAGGAAACTCGTCGCCAGGTTGAGGTTCGTGCGCCCGTCCTGCGGCCGGATCGTGAGTGCCCGCTGGTAGGCGAGCACCGCATCCCGGAAACGGCCGAGCATCTGCAGCGCCAGGCCGTGGCCGTACTGTGCGTCGAAGTTGCGGGGCTCCAGTCGCGCGGCGCGGGCGAACGCAGGCTCGGCGCGCTCGTAGTCCTGCTGGATCATGTAGATGTCGCCGACGCCCAGGTACGCGGTGACGATGGTGGGGTTCTCGCCCAGGATGTCCTGGAAGATCCGCAGCGCCTCGTCATAGTCGCCGGCGTTCCGGGCGGCCGTGGCGCTGTCCAGACGCTCCAGCTGGTCGCTCGAGGGTCCCGTGAAGATCGGGACGCGATCGACGGCGGGCGCCGCGGGCCCGGCGTCCTCGGGCGTGGAGGCGCATCCGGCCGCGATGGCGGCGGCGGCCATCGCGCTCCACCGGAGGACTCGTGTTCTGAGAGAGGGCATCGGGGGGTGTTATCGGCTCGGTTGGCGGGGTCGAATCATTCGTTTCAGGCGACCGACGTTCACGTGATCCCACGATCGGCCGGATTCGTCCTCACCCTTCGGCGTCTCGAGAATGAGCGGTACGAGGGCGAGCGCGGGATGGTTCAGGATGGCCCGGAAACACGATCGCCCGCAGGCGCCGTCACCGATGTGTTCATGCCGGTCCTTCCGGGAGCCGACGCCGAAGACCGAGTCGTTCACGTGGACCGCCCGCAGCGCGTCGAGTCCGCAGACGTCATCGAACCGCGCCAGGACGGCGGCGGCGCGGTCGTCGGTGGTCATGTCGTATCCCGCGGCGGTCACGTGGCAGGTGTCCAGGCAGAACGCGACGCGATCGGGCTCACGGACCAGCCCCCGGATCCGCGCCAGGTGGTGGAAGGCGTAGCCCAGGTTGGTGCCGGTGCCGGCGGTGGTCTCGAGGCACGTGATCGTCCGATAACCGGGCAGCTCGCCATGAAGCATGTTCAGCGCGTCCGCGATCCGCTGGATGCCCGCGGCCTCGTCCGGCGAGGGATCGGCCTCCAGGTCGAGCGGGCCTCTGGGTGGCGGGGTGCCGAGATGCGCGCCGGGATGGGTGACGAGCAGCGGGATCTCGAGCGCCTCGCACCGCTCCATCTCGATCCGCTCCAGCGCGATCGACTTCCGGCGGATCTCCGGATCGGCGGAGGCGAGGTTGATGAGATACGAGTTGTGACTGACGACGCGGTCGCCGTCGCCGTCGGACGGCCGCCACCGCATGGACGCCAGTTCCGCCAGCCAGGCGTGCTGCTCCTGCTCCGTGAGCGCCGGTGCCTTCCACTGGCGCTGGTTCTTCGTGAAGACCTGCACGCAGTCGAGACCGAGCGACTCCGCCTCCGTGAGCGCATTGACCAGCCCGCCGGCGATCGAGAGATGGGATCCGTATCGCGGCATGGCGGCGACTGTCATCCACCCTTCCAGCGCGGCACGTCGGCACGGATGCCGACCAGGTCCAGCAGTTTCCCGGCCATGAAGTCGACGACCTCGCCGATCGACTTCGGCAGCAGGTAGAAGCCGGGATTGAGCGGCGCGATGATCGCGCCGCTCAGCGTCAGCGTCTCCATGCTCCGGATGTCGATCAGCGTGAGCGGTGACTCGCGATGCGCGATGACAAGCCGGCGGCGCTCCTTCAGCGTCACCAGCGCCGCGCGCTGGACCAGCGTGCCGGTCAGCCCGGCCGCGATCGCGTTGAGCGTGTTGCTGGACGCCGGCACGATGATCATGCCGTCGTGCACGAACGACCCCGACGCGATGGCCGCGCCGTAGTCGTTGTCTCCGTGCAGCACGACCTGCGCCCCGCGGCCGCCCGACAGCGCGTCGGGGTCCAGCCGTTTCATGTCCAGTTCGTCCGCCAGCAGGCGACGCCCGAGCGGCGTGACGGCGACGTGCACCTCGCGACCGGCGTCCAGCAGCATCCCGATGGTCCGGGTCGCGTAGAGCGCACCGCTGGCACCGGTGATGCCGACGACGATCCGTGACGGCGGCGAGGTGGATGACTGTGTCGCAGGCGTGGTCATGGGAAAGGCGCTGACCGGGACTCCTCGTGCGCGGCTCGACCGCCGGCGGGGGAGCGGTCCGGTCCGTCCGGCGGCGCCCCGCGGGCCCGTCAGCGTACCGCGGCGGATCCGTCCGGGCGCGACGTGGGACCGATCGCGGCGGTGGGGGCGCGCCTGGCCGCTCGGGTTCTCTCGCCCGGGCGCAGAGGTCGCGAGGACGACGAGGTGATCGCGCTCCAGTGATGGACGGCTCAGGATGTCGTCGAGCGTCATGTGAACTGTGCATGAAGCAGATGAGTGCCTTTTGTCCTTGCTATCGTCGCGTCTTCGCGGGAGCATCCGGATGGAGAGTGGCGCTTGAGTTGAGTGGATCTGCCGTGACGGCTCTTTGCTGGGATGGTGGTTCGTGCGCGATCAGGTCGTGCAGAAGTGAGCATCGGCTCAGGACGACGGGCATCGGTCGAGCGGTCTATCGCACGCTCGTCCACTGGCGAAAGTGCCCAGAAGTTGCATGTCGCCGATCAGAGTCTGTCGGTCACCTGTCTTGTCGACGCGGTCTGGAAGCGGCGCCGATGGGAGATTGCGCCACGCTTGAACGTACGTCGCGACGTCGGCGCAAGTGCCCGCTCCGACTCTCTCGCCAAGGCGCGAAGGTCGCGAAGATCATCCGTGAGGCGATTGAGTCACCGTCTGTGCACCGCCCTGTTCATGGACATGATCATTGCTTGACACGCGCGGTCGACGTGGTACAGTGTCCGCCGTCCGATCACGCCCATGTCACTTCAGGGCGCGGCGGTCGGGACTTGCAGGGGTCCGGTGGACCCCTCCGGTCGAGACAGTCCGGTCAAATCACTCCGGACGACATTCGAGGAAGGGATGCGGGCCGGGCCCGCGTCCGGGATCGGGTAAGGGCCCAGTCGTGAGACGACTCGAGGGCCCAGTCGAGGGCCCAGTCGAGGGCCCTGTCGTATTGGGCCCGGGGTACGCCGAATCGGCCCACGGGGCCGGGGAGTGCGGTGATGGGACGGAATGCGCGGGGTGACACGGGCCGGATCGCGGGCGGCGTGCAGCGTTGGCGCGCGCCTGGTGGGGTGGAGGTGCAGGTGGTGTCGGGGGCGCCGGCTGCGGCTTGGGGGGCGGCAGATGCAAGGGACATGTCGAGTGCGCGCCGGCTGGACGGGGTGCATGCCGGCGTCGACGTGGTCGGCCGACCGCGGCGCCATCGCGGGCGAGGCCGCCGCGCGCTGCTTCGCGCAGTGCTGTCTGCGTGCGTGGTTGCGCTGGTGTTTGCCGGGGTCATCGGTCCGGCGCTGCCCGCCGTGGCCGGTGATGGGGCGAAGGACTCCGGGGACTCCGGGGGCGCCGGGGGGTCCGGGGGCGCCGGCGCGGGTGGACTGGTCGGGCCGTGCTCCATGGTGCTCGAACCGGTGGAACTGCCGTATCCGCCGTGCTTTCGCGTGGACAGGACGATCACGGTGACGTGTCCCGGAGGAAGTCCCCCCTTCTACTCGGCGCTGGATATCAACGATCTCGGGGACATCTGCGGCTACCGCTTGTGTGGCGCCGGTGTACGCAAGGCGGTGGTCTGGCCGCGTGAAGGCGGGATGCTCCAGCCGCCGTTCCCGGCGGGTGCAAGCTCGAGCGAGGCGAGGGCGATCAACAACGGACGGTGGGCGACGGGGATGGTGTCTCTGCCGACGAGTGGCTTCGGCGGCTGGCACGGCGTGATGTGGCTGTGGAACATCGTGACGAACGAACTGCTGCTGGTGCCGCCGCCGCTGTTCGATGGCGACCCTGGCGAACTCATTCAGCCTGAAGATCTGAACGACGCGATGGACGTGGTGGGCTGGTTGATCGGTCCATCGTCGAACGACTACGCCAACTACGGCCCCTATGCGTTCCGCTGGCGCGGCGGGGAGTTCGAGATCTTCCCGTTCGTGGATCCGCTGGGGGTGGAGCGGAGCGAGGGGTACAGGACCAACGCTCATGGAGACATCTTCGGGACGGCCGGCTACCGCATCGGCGGGCTCCCCAACGAATTAGCGTTTGTCGACGCGCAGGGGTTGGCGACTCTTCCCCCGTACGACGGATGGACGGCAATGCGACCGGCTGGGTTTGCAGACAGCGGCGCTTTCGTTGCGTATACAAGCATGTCGGGAAACCCCGGCGTGTGGATCGGTCTGCTCGGGACGAGGGACGGCTACCTGTGCGAACTCCCGGGGATCGAGCAGCCGCAGGGGACACGCCGGATCAGTCCCTATGCAATCAACAACGCCGGCGATGTGGTCGGATACCAGCAGTACAACACGGGCGGCGGACAGTTTGCCATGCTCTGGCGGAACGGCGTGGCGCATCGCCTGGTACGCATGGTGATCGCTGCGCCGTGGCCGGCCACCTACAACGGGGGCACTCCTACGGCGATCAGCGAGAACGGGCAGATCGTGATCCCCTCCTCGCCGATCTACCACCTGGTCCCGGCGCCGCCGCCGCCGGGTGATCTCAACCATGACTGCCGTGTCGGCTTCCAGGATCTTCTCCTCATGCTGAGCCGATGGGGTACGGCGGGCGAAGGCGATCTCAATGGTGACGGCGTGATCGACACGGCGGACCTGTGGATGCTGTTCGATCACTGGAATCCGTGATTCGTGACATGATCCGCGCGTGAGTCGCCCATGCGGGCGGCAGCGCGGTGATCTTCACTCCATCTGTCCGCGCACGAAGCGCGGAGGAGGTATCCCATGGTGTGCATGCAACGCATGCGCGTTCTCGAGTGGGTGCGCACGCGCTCGCTTGCTCGCTCGATGTCATTCAAGGCCTGCGGTTGACCTCTGGTCTCCTTGATCACGTTGGTCTGCCGTACCGGTGCGCGAGCGCAGGGGGGGCTGAGGCCCCCCCTGCAACCCCCTTGCGCGCACGAGGGTGGTGGTGGTCGGCCGGCGCGCGAGTGGTGGAGTCTGCGCGCATGGGGTCCAGCATCGCGCGCTGAGGCCCTCTGGCGGCGCGGCGCGTCCGGCGCGGCGCATCCGCGACCGACGCATTGCGCGCGAAGTCGCACCCGGGTCATCCATCCGCCGGGGGGGGTTGCAGGGGGGCGCTTCAGCCCCCCTGCGCTCGCGCGTCCGGCAGGCGATGGCGTGCATGGCGCCATGCCCCGGTGCATTGTCAGGATTGCTCACTCGTGCGCGCGCGTGCGCGCGCTCGATCGCTCGATCTCTCTCACAGCGTCCACGGGTGCACGCTGATGTCGGTCGCAGAGTGCATCGATCGCCTGGGGTACACGAACCCGGCCGCGCTGGCAGCCTGCATCGAGGCGATGATCATCAACGGCACGCCATAGCCCGCGCTGCGGCGATTGCCCACTGATGTCATCGACCCATGGCCTGGCGATGTCCCGGTGGATGGCGCCATCCGCCGCCGGGACATCCCGGGCGTCCTGGGGCCTGTGCGCGCGCTGGCTCCGACGAGCACGCGGGACTCGACCGGCAGAAGGCCTGGACGCGCAGAGCCGCGGCGCGCCGTCGACGCCGAGGCACGCAGGCGAGGATCTCCAGAGCGACGACACGCCGGCTGCGGTTCATCGTGCAGGCGCCTGACGACAGCGGAGGGGGGTTGAAGCAGCGGGCCGCACCCGTCAGCCACGCGACATGAAGTCGTCCAGCTCCCGCGATCGTCGTCTCTGGCTTGGCCCCCGGGGCGTCGTCCCCTGAACCGGGCTGGTACACTCGCGGCCGAGGTTGCCGCCATGCATCGCATCGCTTCCCTTCGCGGGGTCACACCGTTCCTTCGCCTGCACTGCCTGCTCCTGATCGCCGCGATCGGGGCGGGCGGATGTTCGCCGTGGTCGACGTTCCCGCCGGCCGGCGATACGCGCGGCATCATCGAGTACCCCGAACTGCCGCCGATTCCGGGGCTGATCGCCCGCGCGCTCGGCCGGGTGCATGACCTCGACGGACAGAGCGGGCCGGTCCTCTTCAATCTGCCGGCATCCAGTCCGCCGCAGCTCTTCGGCAAGGTCCGCTGGGAACTGGACGGGGCTCGCGTCCTGACGGATCCGGCGCAGGAGGACGCGGACCGGGCGGTCCACCTGGCACACGTGCGGCTGCGCGGAACCGAGTGCGAGGTCGATGTCATCTCGCGCGGCGCCGACGGCGTGCCGCGCGTCACGACGGTGTACTTCCGCCGGGGCGTCTTCGAATCGTGGCAACTCGAGCGGACGCGCGTCTGGCGCATCCGCACCGAGATCCCGCCGGTCGGCTGGTCCGGCGCGCCCGAGGACGCGAACGCGCCGCTTCCACCTCGCCGCGGCGAACTGCCCTGACGGGCAGGGGGACACCATCGCCGGTCATCCCCACGGTCACGATGGTGCGCTGCCCGCGGCCATGCAGGCGCAGGACGCGCGATTCGCGTCGTACGCGCGTCGATCGGTGTGCGTGACCGGCGGCGCGGGCTTCATCGGGTCGCACCTTGTCGATGCGCTCCTGCACACGGGCGCCCGCGTGACGGTGATCGACGATCTCTCCGGCGGGCGGCGCGGGAACCTGCCCGCGACGGGCGTCCGCTTCATCCGTGGATCCGTCCTCTCGCCGGGGGCGCTGGCAACGGCGACGGAAGGCGCGGAGATCGTCTTCCACCTGGCCGCCGTCCCCTCCGTGCCGCGCAGCGTCGCGGAGCCCCTGCACTCCTGGCATGCGAACGCCGACGGTACGCTCGCGGTGCTGGAGGCGGTCCGGCGCTCCGGGGCGCGATGCATCTACGCCGCGTCGAGCAGCGCGTACGGCGACCGGCCGGGCCTGCCCCGCGTCGAGACGTTCCCGCCGGATCCTCGCTCGCCGTATGCGGCGGCGAAACTGGCGGGCGAACACCTGGTCCGCGCGTATGCAGCGTGCTACGACCTCGAGGCCGTGAGCCTGCGCTACTTCAACATCTTCGGCCCCCGGCAGCGTCCCGACTCCGCATACGCCGCGGTGATTCCGCGCTTCATCCGGCAGGTCCTTGACGGCGGCCGGCCGGTGATCTTCGGCGACGGACTGCAGACGCGCGACTTCACGTTCGTTGCCAACGCGGTGCATGCGAACCTGCTCGCCGGTCTCGCGACGGGTCCGCTCGACGGTCGCGTGATCAATGTCGCGTCGGGCGAACGGCGCTCGCTGCGCGAACTCGTGCGCGCCATCGGAGAGGCCATGGGCGTGCCGATCGAACCGTCGTTCGCGCCCGCGCGCACCGGCGAGGTGCAGCACAGCCTTGCGGACCTGTCCCGGGCGCGGGAACTGCTCGGCTACACGCCGATCGTCTCATTCGAATCGGGACTGGCCGGGACGGTCGAGTGGCTGCGCGGGCAGGGGGACGGGCGGGACGCCGCGCCGGGCGCGTGACCGGGATGCGCGCGCGCCCGCCGGCGGAGAGTCCAGGATGCCGACCGAACGCACGATCCTCCACGTCGACATGGACGCGTTCTTCGCGAGCGTGGAGCAGCTCGATGCCCCTGCGCTGCGCGGAAAGCCGGTGCTTGTCGGTGGCGACGGACCGCGCGGGGTCGTCGCGGCCGCGTCCTACGAGGCGCGTGCCTTCGGCTGCCGGTCCGCGCAGCCGATGGCGGTGGCGAAGCGGCTCTGCCCCGGTGCCGTCATCGTGCGCGGCCGGTTCGAGCGGTACCGCGAACTTTCCCGCGCGGTCGTCGGCATCCTGGAGTCGTACACACCGCTCGTGGAGCAGGTTTCCATCGACGAGGCCTTCCTGGACGTGACCGGCTGTGCCCGGCTGTTCGGGGACGGGCCGTCGATCGCCCGCGCCATCCGGTCGCGCATCTCGACGGAGGTCGGACTCACCGCATCGGTCGGCGTCGCGGCAAACAGGTTCCTGGCGAAACTGGCGTCCGACCTGGAGAAGCCCGACGGCCTCACGGTCGTCCCGGCGGAGGCGACGGCGTCCTGGCTTGCCCCGCTGCCGGTCGAGCGCCTCTGGGGCGTCGGACCGAAGAGCGCGGAGCGGCTGCGGGCGCTCGGCGTCTCGACGTTCGGTGCGGTCGCCGCGGCCGATGCGCGCGTCCTCGAGCGCCTGTTCGGATCGCACGCGGCGGCGATGCGGGACCTTGCCCGCGGGATCGATGATCGGCCCGTCGAACCCGGGCACGACCGCCGGAGCATCGGGCATGAACAGACCGTCGGTCGCGATCTGCCCGACGCCGACGCGGCGGAGCGGCTGCTGATCGACCTCGCGCAGCGCGTCGCGCGCCGGCTGCGTCGCGACGGGCGCCTGGCGCGAACGATCGTCATCAAGCTCCGCCGCGGTGCGGACTTCATGACGTCGACCCGGCGGCGCTCGCTGCCCGAGCCGACGGACTCGACCGCCGCCCTGGAGCGCGAGGCGCGTGCGCTCTTCCGGTCGTGGGCGGCGGCGGGGTATGCGCCGCTGCGCCTGGTCGGTGTCCAGGTCTGCGATCTCGTGCCGCGCGACGACGGCGCGTCGCTGCTCCCGCGCCCGGACCGGGAGCGGGACGAGCGGCTCGATCGGACGGCCGATCGGATCGTGGCGCGGTTCGGTGAGACGGGTCTGAGCCGCGGGATCCATGGGGAAACGGCCGCGAAGAAGCGACGCACGTGATCCGTTCGCGCTTCAGGGATCGAGCCCCTCGGGCTATGATCGGGGCCGCGCACGGCAGGGCCCCCGTCTCCCGACCCGCCGCCGGGGTCACCTGCACGGACTCCACCTCCGCATGCTCTGGCAGCCACCACTTCCCGATCGGTACCAGGCGCTCTCCGAGGAGGAACTTGCCCAGGGGATCGAGCAGCGCCGACGGGAACTCGGCCCGGATCTGCTCATCCTGGGCCATCACTATCAGCGCGACGACGTCATCGTGCACGCCGACCTGCGCGGGGACTCGCTCAGGCTGTCGCAGATGGCGGCGGTCGAGGCGGAGAAGCGGGGCGCGAAGTGGATCGTGTTCTGCGGCGTGCACTTCATGGCGGAAACGGCCGACATCCTGACGTCGCCGGACGTGACCGTGATCCTCCCGGACCTGTCGGCCGGCTGTTCCATGGCGGACATGGCGGACTACGAGGACGCGATCTTCGCGTGGGATCACATCCACCGCGTGCTGGGCCCGGCCTGGGAAGGGCGCGTCATCCCGATCACCTACGTGAACTCCTCCGCGGCGGTCAAGGCGTTCGTCGGCGAGCGCGGCGGCGCGTGCTGCACCAGCGGCAACGCGGAAGCGATCTTCCGCTGGGCGCTCGCCGGAGGTGAAGAGGCCCCGGCCGCGGCGCGGAACGGCGGCGCCGCGGCGGGCGACCGGGACGTCCGGATCCTGTTTCTTCCCGACCAGCACCTGGGTCGGAACACCGCCTCCCGGTTCGGGCTCCGCACGGAGGTCGATGCGGCGCGGGACGGCGGGCCGTCCGACACGGCGCTGTGGGATCCGAAGAAGCCGCATGGCGGTCTGACCGACGATGCGATCCGGCGCTCGAAGGTTCTGCTCTGGGCCGGACACTGCTCGGTGCACCGGCTCTTCCGGCCGGAGCACGTCCACGCGGCGCGCGAGCGGTTCCGCGACGAGGGCGGCGTGACGGTCCTCGTGCATCCCGAGTGCGAGAAGGAGGTCGTGGACCTGGCGGATCTCGCCGGATCGACCGAATTCATCATCGAGACCGTACGCGCCGCGCCCCCGGGATCGAACTGGGCCGTCGCGACCGAGCATCACCTCGTCAACCGCGTCGCCGCGGAAGCGCGCGCTCGCGGCGTGACCGTCATCGCGCTGAGCGAGTGTCACTGCCTGTGCACGACGATGATCCGGATCAGTCCGCGGAACCTGCTGTGGGTGCTGGACTCGCTCGCCGCGGGTAAGGTGGTCAACCAGGTGCTGGTGCATCCGGAGGCGAAGCGGCTGGCGCGCCTGGCGGTCGATCGCATGCTCGCGCACGCCTCCCGTGCCGCGTCGTCGGCTTCCCCCGCCCGGACGCGGTCGACCGGCGCCGGGTCGAAGCGCCGCGCGACGGGCTCCGGTCGACGATCGCCCGGCGCCGACACCGCGCGATCACACCCCGGATGACGTCCAGCATGAACGCCCGCGCTGCGTCGACACGACGATGCGCCGCAGGGCCCGGGACCTGATGCGATGCCGAGGACACGACGCCGTTCCATCTTCCGGATCCTGTTCTTCCTGGTGGTGCTGGTCGTCTTCGCGATCGTCCTGGCGCCGACGGCGATCGGCCTCTTCATCGCGCGCGGCATGATCGAGCGCGCCGCCGGCGACGCGCTCGGGGCCCCGGTCCGGATCGGCTCGGTCCGGCTCGGATGGACCGGGCACCAGGCGATCGAGGGCTTCCGCGTCACCGCGCCGGACGGAAGCGAGGCGATGCGCGCCGATCTGCGGGTCGACGCCGGACTCTTCTCGCTCCTTGTCGCCAGGCCATCGACGCTGCGCGTGCACCTGACCGGGGCGGCGCGCGGTGAACTGCTGGAGGACGGGCGGGTCATCCTGCCCGGCGCGCCAACGCCGGCGCCGCGTCCCCCCGCGGCGCCGGAGCCCGCCGCGCCCGGTGTGCCGGGGGTTCCCGGGCCGCCCGGCGAACTGATTCCCCGGAACCTCCCGGCGCTGGACGTGGCGATCGACGGCCTTGACCTTGACCTGGCGATGCGCGGCACCGGTTCCGCATCGTCGACGCTCCGGCTGCGCGATCTGCGCGGCGCGATCGCCGTGGAATCGTCGGGCGCGGGAACCGCCGTGGGAGAACTCCGAAGCGCGTCCGGCGCGGACATGACGGACCTGGCCGTCGAACTGAGCGCGCGCAACTTCATCGATCCGGGAACGCGACGGATGGTCCTGCGCGGCGCCTCGGGCGACTTTCAGCTCCGCGCCGGCGCGGTGACGGTGCCGCCCGGTGCGACGGTCCGCTCGATCGAGTCGCTCCGCATCCACGTCCGGACCTCCGATGCGTTCGAACGCATCGACCTGGACGTGGACCTGCGTTCGGCGGTCGGCGACGGTCCCGATCCGGTGGGACTCCAGGGAACCATCGTGGCGCGCCGGCCGGCGGAGATCGTGGCGGCGCCGCTCATGGCGCTTCCGCTCATCGATGTCGACCTGGTCGCGCGGGCGCTCCCGGTCTCGCTTCTCCAGCCGTTCCTGGCGGCGACGCCGCTCCTCCTGGCGCAGGATCTCGGCCCGATGATCGACGCGCGGATGCGCGTGGAAGGCGGCGCCGCATCGCTCGTCGACGTGGAACTCAAGGCGGATCGACTGCAGTTCACGGGCGGCGGGCGCGTGTCGAGCCGGGGCGACCTGGAGACCGGCGCGATCGACCTGGTGTGGACGCCGGAGCCCGCGCGCGTCACCGCGCTGGCCGGGGTCGACGTCCCGGGACCGGTGATCGTCCGCGTCCGGGGCACGGACCTGGATGTCCCGTTTGCGCCGGGCGATCCCGCCGTGATCATGCAGGCGGCATCGGGCGTCATCGCGATCGACGTGGAGGGGACAGTCGGCGTGCCGGTGGCGGCGCGTGGTGCTGACGAACCGGGCGGGCGACCGCCGGATGGCGCGACCGGCGCGGGGACGGCCTCCGAAGCCGTCCTGTCGGCCACGGAAACCCTCCCGGTGCGGGACCTGACGATGCAGGCGTCGCGCGCCGCGGGCGACGCGACGGTCCACGTCACGATGGGGATGCTGGTGGACGGCGTGCGCGCGGAGGTCGATCAGCGGGTGCGGATCCCCGAGGTGCTTCCGGACACGGCGTTCGGACTCGCGCGCCTGACGGCGGGCCTCGTGCGCGTGGACGGCGCGCCCGAAGCGGCCCTGCGCCGCTGGATCGAGCGCGCCGCCGGGGACGCCGTCCCGCGCGAGGTGATCGACGGGCGCTGGTCGATGGAACTGCGCAGCGGACCGACGGAGGACGCCGGCGCCGCGCCGGCGACACCGCGCTGGAACGCCGCGCTGACGCTGACCGGGCCGCGGGTCCAGGTCGAGTCGCAGGGGGGGCTGGGCACAGACACGCCGGATGCCTGGGACCTGGCGACGACCGTCATCCGCGTGCAGGTCACGCCGGAACTCCTGGCGCCGTTCCTGCCGGCCGGCGCCGGGAGCGACGCCGGCGCGGTCGCGCTGAACGGCGCGGTCGATCGCGCCGCCGCGGTGTCCACCGGTACGCCGCCGGTCGTGCTGCGGAGGCCCACGGGATTCGTCGTGCAGGTCGATCCGATCCGCGGCCGCGGCGTGCCGACGCTGCACACGCTGCTGGAATCGCCGCTCCGCGCTTCGTTCACGGCGGAGCGCACCGCGTTCGGCGTTGCCGGGCTCCGCGAGGACCTGCGGATGGAGTCGTTCCGCGGAGAGGTGCGCGCTCGACGCGGCGATGGGGACCGCGTGGACGCCGAGGTGGAGGCGCGCTTCGCGGCACGGGTGGATCGGGGCGGTGCGCTGATCGGTCGGGTCGCGGCCGACGCGCGCGTGCAGGACCTGCTGGGCGCCGCGCCGCCGCGATGGACCGCCGATCTCGGACTGAACGAGATCGCGGTGGTGATCGTGGAGCAGGTGCTGGGGCGGCCGGCCGGATCCATCGCGGACCTGCTGGGCGCCACGGGTGCACTGACGGTGCATGCCGCGGCGGACGCGCCGGATGGAGACGCCATCGCATTGGAAGCGCGGCCCGCGTTCCCGCAGGTCACCGGACGATTCCCGCTGACCGTGTCGCAGGACACGGTCGGGATCCGCGGCGCGGAGTCGGTGGTGCGCCTGCCCGCCGCGGTGCTGGACCGGTGGATGTCGGAGTCACCGTCATCGTCGGGCGGCGCGGCGCCGGCGGATCGACTGACGGTGACCGGCGATCTTGCCGTCGCGCTGGCCGTCCGCGAAGTGACGATGCCGCTTGCCATGCTCCGTGGCGAGGCATTCGCACCGGGGGAGGTGCGCATCGACGTGGACGGCGCCGCGGAGCCGCTTCCGTGGCGCATGCCGGACGGCACGCGCCTCGCGCTCTCGGGCGGCTCGGTGCGCGCGCGCGCGACCGATCTCTCCGGCGGCGTGACGGTGGTGATCGACGGCGAGGTCCGCGAAGGCGACGCGACCGTCGGACGGCTCTCCGTGGATGGACTGCTCCGCGATCTGATCGGCGACAACGGCGTGTTCACGCCGCAGCGCGTGGCCTTCACCGGCCGCGCGTCGGCGGCCGGCATTCCGACGCGCGTGCTGGATCGCATGCTCCGGCAGGACGGCATGCTCGTCGCGGCGGTCGGCGAAACGATGACCGGCACGATCGACGCGATGCGTTTCTCCGCCACGTTCGAGGTGGGCCACGCCGATCTCGATATCACGTCCCCGGCCGCGCGACTCAAGGCGCGCGTGATGGGGCGGGAGAAGATGATCCGGATCCCGGTCGAGCAGCCGATCGACGGCACCATGGAGGCCACGCCGGAACTGCGGCAGCGACTCCTGCAGCGGATCCATCCGATCTTCGCCGACATCCGCGCGGTGGATCAGCCGATCACCGTCCGTTCGACCGAGGTGCTCCGGATCCCGATCGACGGCAATCCGGCGGGCCTGAACGGCGCCCTGCGCCTGACCGTCGGCGCGATCGCGATCGACAGCGGATCGAGCCTTCTCTCCGTCTTCTCGCTCTTCAATCGGAGTGACCGGGTGGCCACGCTGCGCGGCTCGATCGATCCGGTCGACGTGCGCATCCGCAACGGCGTCGTTTCGTACGACCGGTTCGCGATGAAGATCGACCAGGTGACGATCGTCTACTCCGGGCAGATCGACCTGGTGAAACAGCAGGCGAACCTGCGATTCGAGGTGCCCCTCTCGGTCCTCGCCCACTCGTTCCGGGAACTCGAGGGCTTCGCGGAGCGCATCACGGTGCCGGTCGTCACGCGCGGACCGCTGGACCGCCTGAAGACCGAACTGGACCCGGACTTCGACATCGGCAAGGCGGCGCTGGAAGCCGGCTTCCGCGGCGGCCTGGACTCGCTGCTGCGCGGACGGCTCCGCGGCCTGTTCGACCGGCCCGGACAGTGATGCATCGGGCGGCGATGTCGCGGCGCGCCGGCGCGTCTGCGGCATCCCGTGGCAGTGCGGGCAGCGCGGACGTATCTTCACGGCATGGCGACCGATCCTCGACATCGCCGTTCGTCCCGGGTGTCCCGCGCCGGCGCGGCAGGCATCGGCGGCGGTCGGTCGGGCGCTGCGATGGCGATCATGGGGCTCGCAATCGTGGCGCCCGGTGGCCTGCTGTGTTCCGCCGGATGCCGTCCGTCCGGGCCCGGTCCGTCGGCGTCCTCGTCGGAGATCCACGCCGTGGCGCCGCTGCCCGACCTTGCCTCGGTCGATCCGGTCGCGGTGGAGATGATCCGGCGCGAACATGCCGCGGCCGTCGGCGCGCCCCGCTCCGCGGCGCAGCGCGGTCGCCTGGCGATGGCGCTGCATGCGAACGGGCTTCCGGATGCCGCGGTCGCCGAGTACCGCGCCGCCGAAGTGCTGGCCCCGGCCGATCACCGCTGGCCCCACCACATGGGCCGGGCACTTCGATCGCTCGGGCACATCGATCCGGCGATCGACGCGATGGAGCGGGCGTCCGCGGTGAGCGCACGACCGGCCATCGCGCTCGCGTACGCGGGCCTGTGGAACCTGGAGCGGGGCGACCTGAGCGCGGCGCGCCGTGCCCTGGAGCGGGCGGCGGCGACGGAACCGACGCTCGTTCCCGCGCATCTCGGACTCGCGCAGCTTGCGATCGCGGAGGGACGTCCCGCCGACGCGCTTTCCGCGATCGAGCAGGCGCGCCGGCTGGCGCCCGGCGATCGCTATGCGCGCTATCTCAACGGCCTGGTCCTCCGCGATGCAGGGCGCATGGACGACGCGCGGATCGAACTCGCCGTGGGCGCGGGAAGCACGCTGGACTGGAGCCGGGTCGATCCGCTTCTCGCGGAGGTTCAGGCGCTCTGGGTCGGGTACCGCGCGGAGTACGCGAAGGCGCAGGCGATGGTGGCGGCCGGACAGATTCCGCAGGCGCAGACGGTGCTCCGCGGCATGCTTGCCCGGTCCCCCGGCGATGTCCCGGCGGCCACGCTGCTGGCCGGCACGCACGTGACGGCGGGTCGTCCGGACGATGCCATCCAGGTGCTCACCGTCGCGCTTCGCGAGACGGGCGAGCAGTTCGCGCTTCAGATGGGGCTCGCGTCGGCACACGCCGCGGCGGGACGCCCTGAAGTGGCGCTCCGTCATGCGGAGCAGGCGCTTGAACTCAACCCGACGCTCGCGGCCGGGCATCGGCAGCGGGCGCGCCTGCTTGCCCTGACCGGGCGGACGGGCGATGCGATCGATGCCGCCCGGCGTGCGGCGGCGCTGGATCCCTCGCAGCCCGACGGCGACCTGCTCCTGGTCGAACTGCTGATCGGCGCGGACGAGCGCGCCGAAGCAACGCGGCTGCTGGAGCAGGCCATCCAGAGACTCCCCGGACGGATCGAGCCGTGCCTCCGGCTTGCGGCGATCCGCGCGGAGGCGGGGCAGGCCGCCGCCGCCCGCGCGCTCCTGGAGCACGTGCTTCGAATCGACCCCGCGAATCGCGCCGCGCAGCAGGGGCTGGCCGCACTCCGGTAGGATGCCGCACGCCATGCGCCAGAGGAATCGGACAACGGCGAGCCGGCCGGCACCGGTACGCGCGGCCGGGCGGTGCCGTGCCGCGTCGATCGTCGTGTCGATCGCCGCCACGACGTTCTGGTGGTCGGCCGCCGTCCTGTCCGGCGGGTGCGGCGAGGAGCGCGCGCCGGGCCCGGCATCGGCGGGACCCGAGGGTCGTTCCCCGGCGTTGCCCGGCGCGGGCGATCGCGGGCCCGCGGGTGCCGACGGCGTCCCGTGGCTGGCGGTGCGCGCGGATGCCGGCATCTCGTTCCGGCACGTGTCCGGCGCCCGGCCCGGGCGGCACCTCATGCCGGAGATCATCGGCGGGGGCGCGGCGCTGGCGGACCTGGACGGCGACGGGAAACTGGATGCGTACCTGGTGCAGAGCGGTGACCTGGACGCGACGCCCGGGGATGCGGGGCGCAATCGCGTCTATCGCAACCGCGGGGACGGCACGTTCGAGGATCGCACGTCCGGGAGCGGCGCGGATGACCCCGGCTACGGCATGGGCGTCGCGTGCGGCGACGTCGACGCCGACGGGCGCGTGGATATCTACGTCACGAACTTCGGTCCCAACGCACTGCTGCGGAACTCCGGCGGATTCCGCTTCGACGATGTGACCACGGCGAGCGGGACCGGTGACCCGGAGTGGAGTACCAGCGCGGGCTTCCTCGACTATGACCGCGACGGTCACCTCGACCTCTTCGTGTGCAACTACATCCGGTGGACGCGCGGGTCGGAACTGACCTGCTACAACCTGATGGGCACGCCGGACTACTGCCTCCCGACCAACTACAACGCGCCCGCGCGGGACACGCTGTACCGCAACCGCGGCGACGGGACGTTCGAGGACGTGAGTGCGGCCGCCGGGATCGCCGCGCGGGCCGCGACGGGGCTGGGCGTCGTCGCGGCGGACTTCACCGGGAACGGGCTGATCGATCTCTTCGTGGCCAACGACGCGATGCCGGACCACTTCTGGCTGAACCGCGGTGATGGTCGATTCACGGACGAGGCGCTGCTGGTCGGCGTGGCGGTGAACCTGGACGGCAAGGCGACGGCCAGTATGGGCGTCTCGATCGGAGACCTGCACGGCAGCGGGCGCCCCGACCTGATCGTGTGCAACATCCGGCACGAGTCCGATGCACTCTTCCGGAACACCGGGAAGGGATTCGTGGACATTACGGCCGCCAGCGGGCTCGGCTCGATCTCGCGCGCCTACACGCGCTGGGGCATGGGTCTCGTCGACTTCGACAACGACAGCCTGCTGGATCTCTACCAGGCAAACGGGCGCGTCATGCGGCAGGACGAGTCGGCGACGGAGGATCCCTATGCCGAGGTCAACGTCCTCTTCCGCGGGACGCCGGGCCCCAGGTTCACCGAGGTCCGCCCGCGCGGCGGCACCGTGCCGCCGGTGATCGGCTCCAGCCGGGCCGCGGCGTTCGGAGACGTCGACGACGACGGCGGCATCGACATCCTGCTCGTCGAGCGGGACGGCCCGGCACGCCTTCTGCGGAATGCCGTGCCCGATCGCGGGAACTGGCTGCTGATCCGCGTGGAGGACCGGCACGGCCGCGATGCGCTGGGGGCGGTCGTCACGATGGAGGCAGCGGGCCGGACGGTGCGCAGGGACGTGATCGCCGCGTGGAGCTACTGCGCGAGCAATGACCCGCGCGTGCACGTGGGGCTGGGGTCGGAGACGCACGGACGCGATGTCACGGTCCGATGGCCGGACGGTTCGCTCGAGCAGTATGGCAGCCTGTCGGCGAACAGCGTTCATCGAGTCCGGCAGGGCGAGGGAAGGACGGCGGATCCCGACCGCTGACCGCGCCGCGCAAAGCGCGGGCGACTCAGACGCCTCCCGTTCCGGCGCAGAGTACCGATGCTCGAGGACGTTGCCCTTCTCCGCAATCTCGGCGTCCTCCTGCTCACGGCCATTGCGCTGCTGATCCTGGTGCGCCGGATCGCCATCCCGAACATCGTCGTCTACATCGTGTCCGGGCTGCTGCTCGGTCCGATTCTCGGCCTGGTCACGCCCGGCGACGGCGAGGGGAACGGCGGTGCGCTGCCGGTCCTGACGCACGTCGGAATCGCGCTGCTGCTCTTCCTGGTCGGGCTGGAACTCAGCTTCGATCGCATCCGGGACGTCGGCAGAGTGGCGGTCGTCGCCGGCATCGGGCAGATCATCTTCACCGCGTTCTTCGGCTTCCTGTTCGCGATCCCGCTCGGGTTCACCGTCGTTGAATCCGCGTTCATCGCCGTCGCGCTCACCTTCAGCAGCACGGTCGTCGTCGTCAAGCTGCTGCGGCAGAAGAACGAACTGACGACGCTCTACGGGCGCATCTCCGTCGGGATTTTCCTGGTCCAGGACCTCGCCGTCGTCGTCGCGCTGACGCTGCTGGCAGGATTCGGCGGCGGCTCCGACGACAGTGCCGTCGGCTCGGTCGCGATGAACCTCGGGAAGGCGGTATCCGGGATGATGATCCTGGCCGCGGTAGCGCTCCTGTCGCTGCGGTACTTCCTGGGCCGGGTATTCGACTGGGCCGCGCGATCGGGTGACGTGCTCTCGATCTGGGGGCTGACGTGGTGCTTTCTCTTCGTCCTGGGAGCGGAACTGCTCGGGCTCTCGCTGGAGATGGGTGCGTTCCTGGCCGGGGTCGGCCTGGCACAGCATCCCGCCAGCGGCGAACTCCGACGGCGGCTCGGGCCGCTGATGAATTTCTTCGTGGCGCTCTTCTTCCTCTCGCTGGGCGCGGAGATGGATCTCAGCGGGGCGACCCGGTACTGGGCGGCGTGCGTGCTGCTCTCGCTCTTCGTGCTGATCGGCAATCCGCTGATCTTCATCATCATCGTCGGGCGGTTCGGCTACAGCGAGCGTACGACGTTCCTGACCAGCGTGACGGTCGCCCAGATCAGCGAGTTCTCGCTCATCCTCGGCGCCCTTGCGGTGGCGAAGGGCATCATCGATCAGTCGATTCTCTCGCTCGTGACGGTCATCGCGCTGCTGACGATCATCGGATCTGCATACATGATCCTGTTCAATGAGCAGCTCTACCGATGGTGCCGCGATCGCGGACTGCTCCGTGTCTTCAATATTCACGGGACCGACCGCGCGACGATCGACGCCGAGCACAGCGGGCACGTCATCGTGGTCGGCATGAATCCGCTCGGGCGCCGGCTCGTCGGCGACCTGCTGGCCCGCGGATGCCACGTGCTGGCCATCGACACCGATCCCGGGAAGCTGTCCGGCCTCGCGTGCCGGACGCTGCATGGTGACGTCGAGCACGTGGAGATCATGGAGGAGGCGGAGTTCGATCGGGCGCGACTGGTGATCAGCGCGCTCCAGATCGAGGAGGTCAACATGCTGCTGGCGTGGCGATGCCGGCGGCTCGGCGTCCCGGTGGCGATCCACGCGTTCGACGGCTCGGTGGTGCGCGACCTGGAGAAACTGGGTGTCGAGCATCTGATCGATTCGAAGATGGTCGGCAACGTCCGGCTGGTGACGGTCCTGGCGGAACGCGGGCTGGTGGACGTGTGATCGAACTGCTCACGATCGTCGTTGCGGCCGCCGCGGCGGTCGGTGTCGCACGGCGGCTTCGGCTGCCGGCGGTCCCCGTGTTCGTGATCGCCGGGCTGCTGCTCGGGCTCAGCGGCCTCCTGGGAGAGCGCGGTGCGCTCGGCACCGAGACGATCCGCGGCGACGTGATCACGCTGGGACTCGCGTTCCTTCTCTTCGCGGCCGGCCTGGAACTCGATCCGTCGCGCGTGGGCGGCCAGCGCCGCGCCGCCATGGTCATCGGATGCTCGCAGTTCATCGCGATCCTCCTCCTGGGTTTCGGCGCGGCGGTGCTCTTCCGGATGGAACTGACCGCCGCGATGCACATCGCGCTCATGCTGGCGGCGAGTTCGACGATCATCGGCGTCCAGCTCCTGGCGCAGCGCCGGCAGCTCTACGAATCGCTGGGCCGGCTGGTGCTCGGCGTGCTGCTGCTGCAGGATCTGCTGATGGTGGTCGCCATCGGCGTGCTGTCCGGTGCAGCGGGCGGGCCGCTGGCGCCCCTTCGCGCCACGACGGCGACGGTGCTCCTCCTGATCCTGGCGTTCGTGGTGATCCGCGTGGCATCACCGCGGATCTTCGTACGGCTCAACCTGGACCAGGAGACGCTCCTGCTGGCCGCGCTGGCCATCCTCTTCGGATTCTGCGGCCTGGCGTGGTGGATCGGGCTGCCGATCACGGTGGGGGCGTTTCTTGCCGGTGTCTCGCTCTCCTCGTTTCCCACCGGGCCGAGCATCCGCAAGCCGATCGGGTCGGTCGCGTCGTTCTTCACCGCCGTGTTCTTCGTGGCGCTGGGGTCGCTGCTGACGCTGCCGCCGCTGTCCGGCGTGTGGCAGGGCGCGGTATTCGTTGCGATCGTGCTCATCGGCACGCCGGTGGTCGTGGTGATCGCGTCGCTGCACATGGATCTTCCGCGCCGGACCGCGATCGAAGCGGGCCTGCTCCTGGCGCAGGCGGGAGAACTGGCGATCGTGGTGGCACTCTTCGGCTTCGGTCGCGGCGTCATCGATGAGCCGCTGCTGGCCGGGCTGATGTTCGTCACGGTGGGGACGATGGTGCTGACTCCGATCCTGGCGACGGAGGAGAACGCATGGCGCATCCTGCGCCTGCTGCCGGTGAGGATTCCTGCGCTTCCACGGCATGAGGGTCATGCCCTGCTCCTGGGGTGCAGCGGGAACAGTCGCGTGCTGCTGGACCTGCTCATGCTCTCCGGCATGGACGTCATCGTGATCGACGAGGATCCGGCGGTGGTGGCGCGCCTGCGCGAGCGCGGTGTGGCGGCGATCCGGGGTGACGCATCGGATCCGCGCGTGCTGGAGGCGGCGAGCGCGCGGGACGCGCGCCTCGTCATCTCCACGCTGCGCCGGACGCTGGCGAACGAACGCCTGCTCCGCTGCGTGCCGCCCGAGCGCGTGACGTTCCGGGTCTTCGAGGAGAATGACGTGGTGCGACTGCGGGCCGCGGGTGCGACCGTGGTGTCCGAGGCGGAAGCAGCCGCCGCGGAGACGATCACGCTGCTGCAGGAAGCAGGCCGCATCGGGGCGGCGGGGCGGCCGGATCGCCCGTAGCAGGCTGCCCGGCGTTCGAGCCGACGTGGATCCGCCGCCGCCGAAGGAGATGCCACGATTGGCGAGGCGACGGGCAGCGCGCCCGATGTCCGCGGAGTGGCCGCCCGGATCATCGCGTCGCCACGTGTGCTCAGACGAGGCTCAGCGGATCCGCATCCCGTCCGGAGATCAGCAAGCAGGCGTCCGGGCAGTGCGGTTGCAGCGCATCACGCAGGTGCGGCAGGAAACCGCGTTCCGTGTTCGAGTGCCCGGCGAGCAGCACGGAACAGCCGCGCTCCAGTGCTGCGAGGACATCGTGGTGCCGGAGTTCGCCCGTGATGAAGAGATCGCATCCCTGGCGGAGGGCGCTGTCGAGCAAGGCGCCGCCGGCTCCCGCGGAGAGTCCGATCGTCCGGACGATCCCCTCGGACGCGCATCGTGCCCGTCCGACGTGGAGATGCGGCACGCCGAGGTGGGCGCGGACCCGGGTGACGATCTCCGTCATCGCGACCGGCTGGTCGAGGACGACGCGCCGGCCGCCGCCCGCGCCGCGCCGCGGTCGCGGCTCCAGGCGGTGGATCTCGAAGGCGGGTTCCTCGTAGGGGTGCACCTGCCGGAGCGTCACGATCGCCAGCGGCAGTGACTCGGCGGCGCAGACCATCTCGAGCCGCAGTTCGTCGACGCGCTCCAGTCGGCCCGCCGCGCCGACCGCCGGGTTCGTCCCGGCGTCACCCTCGAACGTGCCGAATCCGCGGGTGAAAAAGGCGCAGCGCCGGTAGGCGCCGATGCGTCCCGCGCCGACCGCGGCCAGCGCATCCCGGAGGCGCTCGGCGGCGTCTTCCGGCACGAACGTGATCAGTTTGAACGCCTCGGACTGCGGAAGGTCCGGGTGCGGAACCAGCGCACGTACGTCACCCGCGCCGACGGCCGCGGCGAGCCAGTCGTTGATGCCGCCCTGTACCGTGTCGAGTCGCGTGTGCGGCGAGATGATCGCGATCCGACGACCGGCCGCCGCCAGCGCGACGGCGCCGGCGGGCGTGGCATCGGTCACCGTCCGCATCTCGCGGAAGACCGGCGGGTGGTATGCGATCACGGCGTCCACGCCCTGTTCGATCGCCTCGGCGAGGACCGGCTGCGTAAGGTCGATCGTGAGCAGCACCCGGGATGCGGGCCAGGTCGCGGCGCCGACGATCAGACCGGTGTTGTCCCAGGGCTCGGCGCCGTCGGACGGCGCGATCCGCTCCAGGACTTCCAGGAGTTCTGCGATGGTCACGCGGCCATGGTACATCGGGCACGGAGGACGTCGAGCCGGCGCGAAGCGGGTCGATCGACGGTCCGGTCCCTCGACCCGCGGTCACGCCTCGCGGGCGCGCTCATGCCCGTCGCGCGACGGGCGGATCACGTCGATGATGAGCGCGGCGTAGATGGGCAGGTGGGCGATGATCGGCAGCCATGACGGCCCGTCGGCGCCGGATGTGTCGCTCCACCCGCGGCTACCGGCGGAGAGGTACGCCGCGTAGCCCCACGGCAGGGTCAGCGACGCGATCCAGACGGCCCGCAGCCGGGCGATGGGAAGGAGCACCAGCGACCAGAGCAGGTACCACGGATGCGCCGTCGGCGTGAGCAGCACCATGGCGAGGAAGATGCACGATGCATCGCGCCACGCATCGCGCCCGCGGGCGAAGATGACCGCGATCGCTCCGGCCAGGATGGCGAGGCAGATCGTGCGCGCCGTCTGCTCCTGCGCATCGTTCGACCAGTCGCGCAGACGCGGCACGGACTCGATCGTCGCCAGGATCCAGTCATGCAGACCGCCGAAGTGCGCCCACTTGAGCGAGAAGCGCGTGGCGGTGGCGGCCAGGTTGCGGATCGACTCGCCCGCGCCGCCGCCCAGCAGCACGAGCGGCACCGTGACGACCGTCACCAGCGCGGCGCCGACCGCCGCCGCGAGCAGCCAGGCGCGCCACTCGCGCCCGCGGAGCAGGAGTGCGGTGACGGGCAGGACGACGGGCTTGACGAGCACGGCCGCGGCAAGCGCGAGCGTCCACGCGATGATGCGCCGCGGCGAGAGCGTGAAGAGGAGCAGCGCGCCGACCAGGAGGGGCAGGCCGATGGCATCCTGGTGACCGGATCCGGCGATCTCGGTCAGCGGAAGGGGATGCCATGCGTAGAGCGCGAGCCAGAGCGGGTGTCGCCCGGTGGCGACGAGTGCACGGGCAAGCAGCAGGAGCGCCGCCAGTTCCAGGAGGACGAAGAGCGCGCGGAGGCGACGGGCGAGGGCGGACGGTGACGGCGGGTCGTCGCCTGCGCCCAGCGTGGCCGCGGCGAAGATCCACTGGCTCAACGGCAGGTAGATCGTGTGCAGTTCCGGGTGGTTGACGAGCGCGGCGACGGTGGACTGGCCGGCCCATGCCTCCGCGCGGGTCCGCAGCGCGGGATCGGTGTACTCGATCGGGGCGACGAGATACGGGCTGCTTCCCGCCCCGACGGTCCGTCCGTCGAAGATGTACCGGTGGATGTCGTCGCTCAGGACCGGTTCATGGGTGACGAGGACCGCGATGCGCGCCAGCGCCGCGACTCCGATCACCAGCAGCAGGAGTCGCGATCGCACGGTGGCGCGGCGCGAATTGCGGTGGACGCGGGCGGGGTCCGACGCGCCGCGCCGTCGACGGCGCGGCAGCACGAGCCACAGCAGCGTCAGCGCGCACCACTGCAGGAACGACGTGATCCAGATCAGCGAGAGGTGTTCGGGCCAGAGCGCCGGTGTCCCGGACTCCGGGTCCTGCACCCGACCAAGGACGGCGAGCGCCACCGTGACCGCGCCCAGTCCGAGGATGCCGAGCGCCGTCGCCAGCGCGATCAGTCGCGCCTGCGTGAGCGTCTGTTCGCGTGGGGTGGTCATCGCGCGAACCGGCAAGGTATCCGGGCGGGACACGTCCCGCCCGCCCGCGGTACGATCGCGGCATGTGACCGGCGGCGGCACCCCGGGCCCGGTCCCTCCGCGGCGATTCCGCCGCGTCGCGGGCCCCCCGGAATCGCGGAGGATCCGCGCGGGCCCCGCCGCGAGCCGGCAAGGAGTGGCGGTGGCCAGGAAGACGTCGAGTGCAGCAGGCGGGGGACGGAAGGGCGGGGGAGCCACGGGTCGACGGTCCGAACGCGCCGAGCGACGGCACAGCGGTCGCGGCGGCCCGACGGGCGGGCGCAAGCACTTCGTGCTCGATACGAACGTGCTCCTGCACAATCCCGGCGCGATGTTCATGTTCGATGAACACGAGGTGGTGATCCCCCTCTCGGTGATCGAGGAACTGGATCACTTCAAGACGAACAACGACGGAACCGGGCGTGCCGCGCGGCAGTCGATCCGCGAGATCGACCGGCTGCGCAGGCTCGGACGGCTGTTCGAGGGCGTTCCGATCAACGACCACGGCGGCACGCTCCGCGTCGATCGATGCGACCGGACGATGCCGTTCGCGCTGGACCTGGGCCTCGCCGACAACCGCATCCTGGCCGTCGCGCACGCGATGGTGCAGAGCGGAATGCCGACGGTCTTCATCTCCAAGGACATCAACGCGCGCGTCAAGGCGGACGCGCTCGGAATCTACGTCGAGGACTTCGAGGCGCTCAAGGTCGACGCCGACTGGCTCTACACCGGGTATCGCGAGGCGACGGTGCCGGATGCACTGATCGATGAGCTCTACAACGAGCGGCAGGTGCCCCTGGCGTCGCTGACGGAGTTCCTTCCGCGCGGCGAGGATGAGGATGCGCCGCCGGAACTGATCGCGAACGAGTTCCTGCACCTTCGAAGCGCCGAGGACCCGGCGCATACCGGTCTCGGTCGTCGCCTGGCGAGCACGGAGTACCTTGTCCCGGTGACGCGTCCGCGCAAGCCCACGTTCGGCGTGATGGCGCGGAACGTCGAACAGCACATGGCGTTCGACCTCCTGCTTGACGAGGAGATCAGGCTGGTGACGCTGCTCGGTTCCGCCGGAACCGGGAAGACCCTGGTCGCGCTCGCGGCCGGGATGAGCAAGGTCTTCAAGGAGCAGAGGTTCGACAAGCTCCTGGTAGCGAGACCGATCATGCCGATGGGACGGGACATCGGCTACCTGCCGGGCGACAAGGACGAGAAGCTGGCCCTCTGGATGCAGCCGATCTTCGACAACCTGGCCTACCTGCTCTCGACGCGCGGCAGTCACCTGGAGCAGGCGGAGAGCCGTACGACGGAACAGCACATCGACGCGCTCATCCGCGAGCGGAAGCTGGTGCTCGAGCCGCTGACCTACATCCGCGGTCGATCGCTTCCGCACCAGTACTTCATCGTCGACGAGGCGCAGAACCTGACGCCGCACGAGGTCAAGACGATCGTCTCCCGTGCGGGCGAGGGGACGAAGGTGGTGCTGACCGGCGACATCAACCAGATCGACAATCCGTACCTCGATTCGTCGTCGAACGGTCTGTCCTACCTGGTCGAGCGCATGAAGGGGCAGGGTGTCTCCGGGCACGTCATGCTGACGCGCAGCGAGCGGAGCAGCCTGGCGAGCCTGGCCGCTGAAGTCCTCTGACCGTCCGGCCGATCTCGAACCGCCGGGGGAATACCGGCCTGCTATACTCGCCCCCGCGGCGGGGACCCCGGGAATACGGCGCCACAGGCGCCGGGCAACCCGCCTGACACGCGACGCGGAAACTGCACCATGTGGAACTCATCGAATCCGGCACTCTCGAACGTCGATGCGCTGTCGACCCTCTTTCAGGACGGGCGTACCGCGCGGTCCGATCAGGCCACGCTGACCGGCGTCGTCAACCGGACCGGCCTGCTCGTGCTCGTGGCCTGCGTGAGCGGCGCGGGCGGCTACACGCTCGTGACGGCGATGCCCTCCCTGATGTGGATCAGTGCGATCACCGCCTTCATCATCTGTCTGGGAATGGGATTCGTGCTCCGCGGGAATCCGCGGCTGGCGCCCGTGATCGCGGTCCCGTATGCGATCGTCGAGGGCGTCTTCCTGGGAGCGTTCACCAGCGTCATCGACCGCACGCTGGCGTCCATGCTCGCCGGACGCGCGGGCATGGCCGAGTCACTGACGTCCATGGGCGTCGCCCTGCCGGCGCTCGTCATCACGCTCTCGGTGACGGTGGCGATGCTCGGGCTCTACCGCGCGGGGATCGTCCGCCCGACCGCCGGATTCAAGGCGGCGGTCGGCGCCGCGGTGATCGGGATCATGATCGCGTACCTCCTCGGGTTCGTGCTGTCGTTCTTCGGCATGCAGATCCCGTACCTCTCGCTCGGCAGCGCGCTGGAGGGCGGTACGGCGGCGTGGATCGGCCTCGGCATCAACGCGATCATCCTGGTCGTTGCCGCGCTCACGCTCGTGGTCGACTTCGGCGAGATCGACTCGATGGTGGAGTCCGGCTCACCGAAGGTGATGGAGTGGTATGGTGCATTCGCACTCCTCGTGAGCCTGGCGTGGATCTACTTCGAGGCCGTGAAGATCATCTTCCGCCTGGCGCTGATCTTCGGGCGACGTGACTGATCCGCCGGGGCGGGAGCGCAGGACGTGCAGCGCCATGCCGTGAACGTCTGGACGTGGAACGGCGCCGGTCGGGGCCGGCGCGGACGCACGGTCCTTGTCGCCCTGGCGGTGTTGCCCCTGGCAACCGCCGCCCGCGGCGGGTGCGACACGGCGGCGGCGGTCGCCGGCGCGGGCGGTACCCGGACAGCCGCATCCGCGGTCGTCGTCGGCCGGCACACGATCCACCCGGCGCCTTCGATGCAGGCACCGTGGATGCAGGTGTCGCCGAGCCCGGATCGGACCCCGACGCCGCCGCCGGCGGCGCGGCCCCCCGAGACGCGACCGTCGACGGTGCCGTCGACCCGGCCACATCGGGTGCCGCCGCCCGACGGCGACGGGCCCGGCGACCCCGCACCCACGGCGCGTGATGTCAACGCCGATCGAGTCGCGGATGCTGTCCTGGCGCGCCTGGGCGGCGCCGAGGCGTGGTCGCGGACGCGGTATCTCACATGGAGCTTCTTCGGTGCCCGGCGCCACCTCTGGGACCGCGCGACGGGCCTGCTGCGGATCGAGGGCGAGGACCGGGCAGAAGGCCCCTTCGTGGTCCTGATGAACGTCCACACCCGGACGGGGGAGGTCTCCTTCGGTGGCGTTCGCGCGGTGGATCCGGAGACTCACCGCACCTGGTCGGACCGGGGCTACCGCTGGTTCATCAATGACAGCTACTGGCTGCTCATGCCGTACAAGCTCCGCGATCCCGGCGTCCGGCTCCGGTTCATGGGCGAGGGCAGGTTCGACGGGACCGACCGGCTGGCCGACATCCTGGAGCTCACGTTCGACGGCGTGGGCGTCACGCCGCAGAACCGGTACCTCGTGTACGTCGATCGCGCCAGTCGGCTCGTGGTCCGATGGGACTTCTTCAGGACGGCGACGGACGAGTCGCCCGCCTTCTCGCTTCCCTGGACCGGCTGGCGGCGGATCGGAGGGATCCTGCTGAGCGGCGGCCGCGGCGAGCGGAACCTGACGGATCTCGGGGTGCCGGAGTCCGTGCCGGCAGCCGCGTTCACGGCGCACGGCGCGGTGGACTGGGCATCGCTCGTCTCCACCGGGGATCCCGAAGCCCCTGCGGAGCAGGATCCATGAGACAGCACGATGTGCAGATCCTGTGGGTGTTCAGCCGGGCTGCACTACGCCTTGGGGCAGTCGCGATACTGTTGCTGTGCGTGACCGCGGGTGGATGCCAGCGCGCCCTGTTTCCAAAGGGCGAAGCGCGGAACCAGTTCCAGGTGCACGATGAGATGCGTCAGCGATACATCCCGGCACAGGAGTACGACGTCTTCGGTGCGCCGCAGCCTGCGCTTCGGGCACGACTGCTGCGATAGCGGGCGTCGCCGCGGGTGCGATTCGTGATCACTTTCAAGCGCTGCGAAGCGGCATGGCCGATACCTGCTGCCATGCCCGTCGCGTCGCCCGGTCCCGGATGGGTAACGGGCAATCGGATGAGCGCGGGCGCCGGAATCCTGCTTCACGGACGAAGAGGTCAAGACAGCGCATGAGTGCAGCACGCGGCCGGAAGGGCGGACGCACGTCGCGGCGGGAGGCCGCGAGGGATGCACGGCGGACCAGGATGGTCTGGACCGTGTTCGTCGTGGCGGCGTCGATGCTCGTGGTCGTGCTGGCGATGAGCGAGGGCCGGCCGCGGGCCGGATTCCTGGTTGCCACGAATGTCTCGCCGATGGCCTCGTCCGAGCGGCCGGATCCGATCTTCGATCTCCGGGCGGAACTGGACCTGGACCGATGGACCGGCATCGTGATTCACCATCTCGGTCGTCCCGCCGGCGACGCGGAGTCGATCCGCCGCCAGCATCAGGCCTGGGGCTATGCGAGCATGGGATACCACTTCGTCATCGGAAACGGGAACGGCCTGGGCGACGGCGTCATCCAGGTCGGGGAGCGCTGGACGCATCAGCAGCCCGGCGTACACGTGCTCGATGCAGCCGGTGAGCACCACAACGAACGATCCATCGGCATCTGCCTCATCGGCAACGGGGACCGGCGCCCGTTCACGGCGGCCCAGATCGAGAGCCTGGTCCGGCTTGTCCGCGCATTGCAGGACGAGATCGGCGTACCGGCCGATCGCGTCTACCGCCACAGCGACCTGGTGGCCGGTGTGTCCAGTCCCGGCACCTGGTTCCCGATCGCCGCATTCCGCGACCGGCTTCGGCGCTGATCGGGGTGGGCCGCGTGCCGGTGAGCGGTCGCACCACGGGCGGCCGGGACAGCGCCCGGCGCGTGCCGGGGCCCGGCGGGTCCGGGGGATGACCTGAACAATTCTCCCGTTGATGCACCCGCGGCGAGACGATACCGTATCGCCCTCCCGTTTCTGCGGCGCCGTCCGACCGGGCGGACCTGATCTGCGGGCGTGGTCGGTATTCGTGCCCGATGGCGGATCTCCCGGTGCACGCATTCTGTCCAGGCACGTCGACCACCCGGATTGCCGCGCCGGGATCGATCGTGACGGCTTCGGCCCCGGTGTCTCCCGGAGCCGAGGCCCAGTTGAGTACCCCCGGGGCGGCCGACTTCGTCCCCTCCCGGTCTGATCGGCCGAGTCCTTCCCGTGTCCCTCCGCATGGCGGAACCAACCGAGATCGCTGGCTACAAGGTGCTGACGCGGCTTGGCGAAGGCGCTGCGTCCTCGCTGTACCTCGTCCAGGATCCACGGTCGAAGCAGCTCTTCACGCTGAAGCACGTCGTGAAGAAGCAGGAGCGGGACCAGCGTTTCCTGGAGCAGACGGAGAATGAGTACGAGGTCGGATCACGCCTGAAGAACTCGCGCATCCGCGGCGTGGAGCGCCTGCAGAAGCATCGTCGGATGCTGCGCGTCGAGGCCGAGTCGCTGATCATGGAATTCGTGGACGGCGATACGCTGGACCAGCGGCCGCCGCTCTCGCAGCTCGACATCATCCGGATCTTCCGCGAGGTCGCGGAGGGGCTCTCGTACATGCACAGCCAGGGATGGTGTCACGCGGACCTGAAGCCGAACAACATCATTCTGACGCACACCGGCCACGTGAAGATCATCGATCTCGGCCAGGGCTGCCGGATCGGGACCATCAAGAAGCGCATCCAGGGGACGCCCGGCTACATGGCGCCGGAGCAGGCGCACCGGCAGGCCATTACGCCGAAGACGGACATCTACAACCTGGGGGCGACCCTGTACTGGGTGCTCCTGCGGGACGTGATTCCCACCGCACTGCCCCCGAAGGACGAGTCGAACCTCTACTCCGGTGCGCTCGACGTGGACATGGTCGAGCCACCGGTTCCGCCCCACGAGCGGAATCCGGCGATCCATCCGCTGCTCTCGAGGCTCGTCCTCGACTGTGTCCGGGTGGAGCCGGACGAGCGCCCGGCATCGATGGATGTCGTGATCGCCCGGCTGGAGGCGCTGGAGGACCTGCTTGCCGCACCGCCGGACCGGGCGATGGTCGTGGATGACGGCGAGGAAACGACGGTCTGACCGGTCCGCGCGCGGGCACGGACGTGGTCCCGCGCCGCCGCGCTACTCCATCGGAGGTGCCAGCCTGTGGAGTTCGATCTCGGCGGCGATCCGTCCGAAGGCCGCCGTCGCCGGTGCCGCGCAGATTCGGTCGAGTGTCCGCCGCGCGTCGACTCGACGCCCGTGCAGAATGTGCCACATCGCCAGTCCGTAGCCGCGGGTCATGTCCGCGAGTTCCAGCGGCGCCCCCGTCGCGACCGGCGCCACGTCGTGCGGCTGAAGCACGCCGGCGATCAGGCCAAGGAGCAGGCGATAGTCCTCGTTCTCGATGACGTCCGTCGACGTCTCGAAGAGTCGCGCGGCCAGCGCTCGCGCCTGTTCGTGGCTTCCGAGCTGGATGAGGCAGAGCGTGGTCCACCACCCGGCGGCGACGCGCATGTCATCGTTGGGAGAGATCTCAAGGCACTCCGCGAAGCGGGCACCGGCCTCGGCATAGCCGCCGAGCAGGTAGTGGGCAAGACCCAGGTGATACAGCACATTCGTGTGCAGCGTGCTGCGCGGAATGCCCAGGGCGTTCGGTCGGCCGTCCGGCTCCACCTCATCCGGCTGGCCGGACAGTCGCCGTCGGGCGTGATCGAGATCGCGGACGGCTTCGCCGAAACGGCGCACGGAGATGAACCGGTGGCCGCGGTGACGCAGGAGGCGTGCGCTCTGCGGATGGATGCGCAGCCCTTCCGTGAAGACCAGGATCGCCTGCTCGTAGTCGCCCGCGTAGGCGAGGTGCCGGCCGAGCCAGATGATCGCGGACTCGTCGGCGGGATCCGCATCATGGAGCGTCCGGGCCTCCTCCAGTGTCCGCGGCACGGCGGGTGCCGGCGACGCCGTGTCAGGCGCGCCGCCCGCGGCGGTCGTACCGTCAGCCACGGCGGGCTCCGGGGGACTGTCGACCGATGGTGCCGGTGACTGTGGATGGGGCGCGGCCTCGGAGTCCTGTGCGGTGATCGTGGCATCACCGCCCGGTCGCTCGTCGCTGCGCATGGCGCAGCCGGCCGCCAGCAGGAGGCCCGCCGTGAGCATGGCGGGTGCCGGGAGCATGGATTTCCCGGCGCGGCAGTTCGGGCGGCTCAACCGCCGGGGCGGCGGGGCCGCCGGGTCCACGGGGTGTCCGCGCAGTTCAGTGGTCGGGTGCATGCACGTCTCCACGGCAGCGCATGTCCCGCAGCAGGGGGGTGCGGGGCATCGTGCGGATGCAGGTCCGTACGATACTCTCCGAACAACGCTGCCGTGGCGCGGAATCGACCGACCGGTGTGGTCATCGTCGGTCCCGCCCGGAAAGAGAGGATGTCGGATGTCCATCTGGAAGAAGCTCCGCGGAGAACTGATCGACATCGTCGAGTGGCTCGACGATTCCCGGGACACGCTCGTCTACCGGTTCCAGCGGCACAACAACGAGATCAAGTACGGCGCCCAGCTCACCGTTCGCGAGGGCCAGGCGGCGGTCTTCATCGAAGAGGGTGCGCTCGCCGACGTCTTCGGGCCCGGGCGGCACGTCCTGACCACCCAGAACCTGCCGATCCTCTCGACACTCCGCGGCTGGAAGTACGGGTTCGAGAGTCCCTTCAAGGCCGAGGTCTACTTCGTCAGCACCCGCCAGTTCACAGATCTCAAGTGGGGCACCATGAATCCGGTGATGCTCCGCGACGCCGAGTTCGGGCCGGTCCGGCTCCGCGCCTTCGGGACCTACGCGATCCGCGTGTCGGATCCGGGGAAGTTCGTCCGCGAGATCTCCGGCACGACCGGCCGGTTCACGGCAGACGGCATCACGGATCAGCTCCGGAATTTCATCATCAGCGAGTTCACCGACACGATCGGCGAGAGCAGGATCCCGATCCTGGACCTTGCCGCGAACTACAACGAACTCGGACGGTTCGTCCGTGACCAGATCGCGCCGCACTACGCGGCACTTGGACTGGAACTGACCGCGTTCCTGGTCGAGAACATCTCTCTGCCGCCGGAGGTCGAGAAGGCGCTCGACAAGCGATCGAGCATGGGAATCATCGGAGACCTGCGCGCATTCACGCAGTACCAGACCGGCCAGGCCATCGGTGATGCCGCGACGGCGCCCGGCGGGTCGGGGATGGCGCAGGGCATGGGACTCGGCGCCGGATTCGCGATGGCGCAGCAGATGGCGCAGGCGATGCAGCCGTCCGCCGCGCCTCCGCCGCTGCCCGGTGCGCCCGGCGCTGCCGCGCTCTGGGTGGCGCTGGATGGTCGCCAGGATGGCCCGCTGGATGAACATGCCCTGCGCTCGCTGGTGAGCACCGGTCGCCTCACCGCGCAGACCCTGGTCTGGCGCCAGGGCCTCGCGGGCTGGCTGCCGGCGGCGCAGGTTCCGGAGGCACAGCGCCTGCTCGCTCAGGTTCCACCACCGCTGCCGGACGATGCGTCCGGCGGCGCCCCGCCGCCATCCGGTTCATGACATCGCCCGATGCAGCGGCACGAGACCGACACTGAAACGGAGGCAGCGACGACGGAGCCGTCCTCGCCGGACGCCGGGGAGACCTTCTTCCCCTGCGCGCAGTGCGGAGCGGATCTCGCCTTCTGCCCAGGTGCCCAGGCGCTGCGATGCAGCCACTGTGGCGCCGTCAACAATCCGCCCGCGACCGATGCCCTGGTCGAGGAGCGGGCGTACCTGGATGCATTGCGCGACATGGAGGCTTCCGCGGTTCATGACGAGCGGATCGTCGTGCACTGCCGGACCTGCGGCGCGAACGTGTCGATGGCGGACTCGATCACGAGTGACGTATGCGCCTTCTGCGGATCCGCCGTGGTTGCCACCAACCGGGCCGCACGGTTCATCCGTCCGTGGGGGGTTCTTCCCTTCCGCGTGACGAAGGCGCAGGCGGACGAGAGCTGGCGCCGCTGGCTGCGCGGCCTCTGGTTCGCGCCGGGCCATCTGCGCCGGAATGCCGTCGCCCACATGATGCAGGGCATCTACCTGCCCTACTGGACCTACGACACGTTCGTGACCACGCAGTACCGCGGGTGGCGCGGCGTCGACTACTGGGTGACGCAGACGTACACGACGATGGTGAACGGGAAGCCGACGGTCCGGACGCGCCGTGTGCGACGGACGCGCTGGTATCCCGCCGCGGGCGTCGTGAAGAACGACTTCGATGACGTGCTGGTCGCCGCGAGCGAGTCGCTGCCGCGCAACTCGCTTCGCGCGATCGAGCCATGGGACCTGGCAACCGTGCAGCCGTACGCTGATGCGTTCCTTGCCGGATTCCGCGCCGAGTCCTACCGGACGGATCTCGAACAGGGCTTCGAGATCGCCAAGGACCGGATGCAGGAGAGGATCGACGCGTCCATCCGGCGGGCCATCGGCGGCGATCACCAGCGGATCTCCAGCCGGAGTTCCACGTACGAGCGGATCACGTTCAAGCACCTTCTGCTCCCGGTCTGGGTGGCCGCGTACCGGTACAACGATCGCGTCTTCCGCGTGATCGTGAACGCCCGGACCGGTCGGATCTCCGGGGAGCGGCCATGGAGCGGATGGAAGATCGCCGGCGCCGTGGCGGTGGTCGTGGCGATCGTCGGGATCGCGATCCTGCTCCTGGCACGCTGATGCGGCGGCGCGCCGGCGGGGGACGTCGGCACGGCTCAGCGCACGGCCGCACAACCCGCCATGCTGCAAGATCCGCCGCGCGAGGGGACATCTGCCGCATGGTCGCCTGCTGACGCCCTGTCCGGGCTCACCGGCATCCGACGGTCCCCCTTCCCGAACCCCTCCCGGAGCCCAGATCCATGCGTACCGCTGCACTGATCGCCGTTGTCATCCCGATGCTCGCCACGTCTCCCTCCAGCGCCGCGGAGGCGACTCTCCGGCTGGAATCGGTCGGGGCCGCGCCGGGATCGACTGTGCGGATGCGGCTGAGTCTCTCGACCGATGACCTCGTCGGCGCCTTCAACATGACCGTCCATGCGGACGGCCTGGTCGTTGCCGACGTGGACTACACGGGGCCGCTCTTCTCCAGCGGCTGGACCGGGTGGGACACCGCGCCGTCCGATGCCGCGTTCCTCTCGGCGGCATGCATCTTCCCGCAGGACCAGGTGATCGGTGATCTGCCGCTCCTGGACCTCCTGGTCGACGTGCCGGCCGGTGCGGCGCCTGGATCAACGATCGATGTCACGCTGAGCGATGTTCTCGTCACCAACTACGTCTTCACGCCCTACACGGTGGTGATCATCCCCGGAACGATCGAGGTGACCACCGCGACCTGCGCCGAGGACCTGGATGGAAGCGGTACGGTCGACTTCAGCGACCTCCTGCGCCTCTTCGGTGCCTGGGGTTCATGCGACAGGGCGTGTGCCGAGGACATCGACGGCGATGGCGTGGTCGGGGCGACGGATCTTCTGCGGCTTCTCGCGGCATGGGGCGCCTGCGCCGGCTGACGTCCGGCAGGTCAACCGCGGCGCGCGCCGCGGATCGGGGTCGGTACGATGCACCCGTCGGCCGGCAATCCCGGTCGGGCGGTCGGATCGCCCGCCTCGCCTGCGGCCGGCCAGGTCCCATGCGCGTGCTCACCGTCGTCGGCGCCAGGCCACAGTTCGTCAAGGCGGCGGCGATCAGCCGTGCCGTGCGTCGCTATGGCGCGGATCCCCGGGCGGCGTGTCCGCTGGAGGAGATCCTCGTCCACACCGGGCAGCACTTCGACCACGGCATGTCCGGCGTCTTCTTCGACGAGCTGGATCTTCCGCCGCCGGCGTACAACCTGGGCATCGCCGGAGGACCGCATGGCGCGATGACGGGTCGCATGCTGGAGTCGGTTGAGCGCGTGCTCCTGGAGTGTCGGCCTGACCGGGTCATCGTGCACGGCGATACGAACTCGACGCTCGCCGGCGCTCTGGCCGCCGCGAAGCTGCAGATCCCGGTGGCGCATGTCGAGGCAGGCCTGCGCTCATTCGAGCGTCGGATGCCGGAGGAACTCAACCGGATCGTCGTCGATCATCTTGCCGACCTGCACTTCGCGCCGACCGCGACCGCGGTCGAGAACCTCCGGCGCGAAGGCATCACCGGGCCGGGTGTCGAACTCGTGGGTGACGTCATGCTGGATGCATTCCGGCATGACCTGGCGCGTGCCCGGGACGGCAGCCGGATCATGGAGTCGCTGGGGCTGACGGACGGGGGATTCATCCTGGCGACGGTCCACCGCGCACTCAATACCGACGATCCGGATCGACTTCAGCAGATCCTGGGCGGACTGGCGGATCTCTCCGCGGTAGCGCCGGTGGTCCTGCCGCTGCATCCGCGGACGCGTGCGCAGATCCGGGCGATGCCGGGGGGACTCCCGTCCGGCGCGGCGGGAATCCGGCTGATTGAGCCGGTGGGCTACCTCGACATGCTCCGGCTGGAGAGCGGCGCCGGGCTGATCGCGACGGATTCGGGCGGTGTCCAGAAGGAAGCATTCATGCATGGTGTGCCATGCCTGACGCTTCGCGAGGAGACGGAGTGGGTGGAACTCGTCGCGGCCGGCGGCAATGTGCTGGTCGGCGCCGATCGGGCGGCCATCGCGGAGGCCGGTCGGTGCCGTTTCGGCGCGAGGTTCAACCCGCCGGCGCTCTTTGGCGCCGGAGATGCGTCCGATCGGATCGTTCGGCGTCTGTGCGACACCCGCGGGTAATGCCCTGCCCGTGCGCTTCGGACGGGAATCCGACTGCCTCCCGGGATGAGGATCACAGGCAGCAGGCAGAAAGACACCGCCGGATCTCGAGGATCCGGCGGTGCGAAAGGTCAGTCGTTGCAGCCGGCCGTCGGCCCGTGGGCGTCAGTCCCGGCGATGCAGCGCGATCCGGGTCACGCGCGACGACGACGGGAGACACCCGTCAGGCCGGCGAGGCCGATGAGCGCCAGGGCGCCCGGGGCCGGGACCTTGTTGAACTGAACGTGGATGAGGCCGCTCATGACCGCGTCCGGGTTCGGGAAGTTGTCATTGAACGTGTCGAAGAACTCGAGGTCCAGGATGCCGTCGGAGAGGACGATGTCCGGGATGCCGACGTCGGCGAGCTTGATCATGCCGTCAGACGACAGGATCTCGCCAGCGACCGGGGCGCCGGTGGAGGACGGTGTGAGGAACACGCCGGCGACGCCTGCGCTGTTGTTGAACGCGATGACGGCCTCATTGCCCCAGCTTGCGCCGAAGGTGGTGAGTTCGAGGTCCCAGCCGATGCCGGTGATGGTGACCTCGTTGCCGGGCGTGCTCACCATGGCGGCGAGGTCGGCCACGAGATGCGTGTTCGTCGCGGCACCGTGCCCGCCCGCGTAGATGAGCACTTCCTGCAGCGGAATCGAGACGGTGTAGTCACCGACAGCCATCGCGCTGCTGCCGGCGCCCAGCGCGGCCACGGCCGCGAGCGAGAGCATGGTCTTGTTCATTGTGAGTCGTTCCTTCCTTCTTGGGTTGAGAGACCCTTGCGGCGGCCTGCGATCGCTCTGGCCGGCGCAAGGAGACGAGAGAGAGCGGTCCCGGGGCAGGCGGAGAGAGAGAGGCCTGCGAAACCGGAAAGTGTTTGTCGGCAGCGTGTTCCGGGCCGTGGGCCCGGCGCAGCGCCGCGGACTGGTCCAAGGTACCCCGTGCTCATGCTGAGTCAAGAACCAAGTTGTCTGCCGGGCGTCCGGATCGTCCGGAATCCCCCGCCCTCCCCAGCGTGCCCCCTCGGGCGGCCGATTCGGCCGACGCATCCTGCCGCGGCCCGTGCCTGGGTGGTCCCAGGACGTTCCAAGGCCAGCGCCCACCCGTGATCGGACCTTCGCCACCGGCCGGAACGCAAACCGCCCCGGACATCGGGGCGGCAAGCGATTCCGTCGAATGGGCCAGAGAGGACTCGAACAGGTGCAGGATTCCCCGGGGAATACAGGCGTTCGCGGTGAAGGCGGCGCAGAAAGCGGCGCACTTTCCTGCCGTCCGGCTCCCGCGGACCCTGACCTGGCCGCGCTGGTCGATGCCTGGCCGGACCTCTCCCCGGCGATCCGGGCCGGGATCGTGGCGATGGTCCGGGAATCGTCGAAGGGAGCGCATGGAGGCACCGATGCAACGGCTTGAACTCACCGACGGCTTGACCCTCGCTGACCTGCTGGCCCGGGTGGCGGCCGGCGCGCGGCTGACCCTCTGCCGCGACACGGAGCCGGTGGCGGTGATCGTCCGTCCGGACGACCTGGGCGCGGCATGGGGGGAACAGGAATGGGCTCGGTCCCTGGCGCTGATCGACGACCTCCTGCGGGAAACGCCGGCACTGGACCCGTCGGTATGCATGGCCTGCGGCGGTCAGAAGAAGGCCCCCTGACCCCCTGGGGGGGTTTCGTGAATCGACGGCCGGGAACGGACTGGCGGGTGAGACTCCCCGGGCGTCCGCGTGAGCGGAACCACGTCGAAGAGTACCCGCTGCGCCTGGACGCGGTGCAGGTGCGCCGGGCCGCGATCGAGCGCGGCATCGACCCGCGGGAACAGCCGTCGCTGATCGTGCGGTTACAGGGGATCCGCGGCGAACTGGTGGACGTGGTGCCCGTCGAGCACGTCACCGATCCGATCTACGGCGTGCGTCTCTGGCTCCTGTGCCCGCGGTGCGGTGCGCGGCGCCGTCACCTGTACCCGACGCGCTCGGGCGTCCGCTGCCGGGGGTGCGGACGGATCCGGTACGGCGGTCGTTGACGGAGTGATTGAACTGGCGGCCCCTTGGGCGGTCGCGGTATCGTCGCGGTATAGGGCATCGGGACTGGCCCCCCGATGAACGGACCGGGCGCGACAGTCGGCACTCACCTTCCCCGGCTGTCGCCCCTGTCCGGCCCGGACTGGAGGGTGACTGGTGGCAAAGAAGCGAGCGACTGCGCATTCATGCGGCTCGGACTCCGACTCCATGCCCGAATCGGGTATGTACCGAGCGCTCACGCCGGACGAGCGATCGAGGCTGGAGCAGCAGCTGGCGGTGGCGGTTGAACTCGCCAGCGGTGCGGCGAGGGACGCGGCAATCAGGAAGCGCATTGTCTCACTGCTGGTCTGGGCGCGGTATGCCCGGGTGGCGGGTGAACATGCGTACACCCTCGCGCATCCGCAGGCCGCAAAGCCGTGCCGGAACGTGGACGTTGGTGGTCGCGCTTGGAAGATTGTCAGCGGGAACCTTGTCGATCTGGCCCCGTCGTTCACTGACTGGGACACGTTGGCGATGTATGCAGGCATTCCGGGGGCCACAATGGCGGGAAGGCGGCCGGACCTGGCTGCGGTCAAGGCGTCGATCGCTTCGGCGCCGCGGGCTGATGTTGCCTACACCGAGGCCGTGTCAAGCATTCGCGCCGATCCTGAGGCGGCGGAGGTAGCCGGTGACGTGCTGGAGGCGATGGCGGAGGCTGAGGAGAAGCCGATTCACGCCGAGGGATCTGAGAAGCGTGAGATGACGATCGTGCTTTGGGAAGGAGCGGCAGACACGACTAGAAACCGTCGCATTGCGCTGGTGCGATCCGCTTACCTTGAGGCCGGGGGAAACGTGCGGGCTGCGTTGAAGGCACTGAGTGAGAATGGCCACGAAGTCGGTAAGTCCACTTTCTATGAGTACCTCAGGGTGCTTGCCAGAGAAGATAGGGGTTGGCGCCATGGAGTGGCGAGCGGTCGCCCGGATTCCGGATGATCCGGAATCCGGAAATCGCTGGTACCGCCAGAACACACGGCGTCACGAGGGGATAAGTGTGACAGTCCGGTTTCCGGATGATCCGGAATCCGGAACGCGCGCCAGTCTTACGCGGGCTGCAATAGGGCGGCCCCCGCGTGGGACTGACGTATGGAACGCAACAAGGTCGAATCGCCCCCGGTGGCCCTGACGATCGCGGACGCGGCACGGAGGCTGGCTGTCTCTTCGACGACGATTCGTCGCCTCTTGGCACGGGGCGCACTGTCGCGCGTGGCTGTCGGGCGATCGGTGCGGGTGCTGGCCCGGTCTGTGGAGGAACTCGCCGAGCGCGGGGGGCTGTCACATGCCAAGTGACACGACTTCTCCCATACCGTCCCCGCTGTCGCTGCGGCCGAAGGATGCCGCGAAGGCCCTGGGCATCGGCCGGCGGAAACTCTGGGAACTCACGAAGGCCGGCGACATCCCGCATGTCAAAGTCGGGACGGCGACGCTGTACCCGACAGAGGCGCTCCGGGCCTGGCTCATCGAGCACGCGCGGAAGGGGGTGCGACGATGAAACGTCCCCCCGAGAACGACGCGGCCCCGCGGGACGGCGGGGCAGGCGTCAATGAAGCGAGCGATTCCCCTGATTCTACCTCGCCTGCCGGACTGCGGCTGTGCCCACCTGCTCATCGGCACGCGCCGCGCGGGACATCGGACCTCGCGGCGAACCGGATCGCCGGATACGCGGTGACGCAACGGGCGTCCGTCCTGGCGGTGATCGTGAAGGCCGGCGCCTTCGGAGCGACCGATGCGGAGATTGAGGCGGCGACCGGCATGCGCGCTCAATCCGTTTCTCCGCGTCGCGGCGAACTCTGCGCACTCGGACTCATCATCGACAGCGGACGCCGGCGGCTCACGCCGCGCGGTCGCCATGCGGCGGTCTGGATGGCCGCGCGGGGCACCGGGGGTGCGCCATGAGCGGCCCCGTCGATCGCATCCTTGAGGCTCTGCGCTCGAACGGGTCCGAACCACGGCCTGCGGGATCCGGATGGATGGCCCGCTGCCCGGCGCACGACGATCGCAAGCCGTCGCTGTCGATCAATGCCGGCGACGGCGGCCGGGCGCTTGTGACCTGTCATGCCGGCTGCGCGGTCGATGCGGTATGCAGCGCGATCGGTCTGCGCGTCCCCGACCTCTTCACGCCGGACGCGGACGGCCGGAACGGCTCCGCGCCCAAGACCTCCGGGCGGCGCTCGAGCGTCGCCGGCACCAAGACGTTCAGCACGGCGAAAGAAGCGGTCCAAGCACTCGAGCGCCGGCACGGGACGCGCTCGGGGCAGTGGAAGTACCTGGACGCATCGGGTGCGCCCGTCGGCCTGGTGATCCGCTGGGAGTCGTCCACGGGCAAGGACTTCCGCCCGGTGAGCCGGACATCGGACGGGTGGCAGAACTGCGCGATGCCGACACCGCGGCCGTTGTACGGACTGCCCGACCTCCTGGCGGCGCCGGTGAATGCTCGGGTGTACGTCACCGAAGGCGAGAAGGCGGCGGATGCAGCGGGCTCGGTCGGACTGGTGGCGACGACGAGCGCGGGCGGCGCGAAGGCTGCGGACAAGTCGGACTGGACGCCGCTGGCGGGCCGGGACGTCGTGATCCTGCCGGACCACGATGAACCCGGTGAGCGGTACGCGGAGGACGTCATGCGCCTTGCGACTGCCGCGGGTGCGAAGTCGGTGCGGGTGGTGCGACTGGTGGACCTGTGGCCGGAGATGCCGGCGAAGGGCGACATGGCGGACTACGTTCAGCACCGCGGAGGCGACGCGGAGGCGATCCGTGCGGATATCGAATCGCTGGTGAACAGGTCGGCAATCTACGCCGGGCCGATTGACGGCACGCCGGTCCTGCGCCGCATCGCGGACGTCAAGCCGGAGCCGGTGTCATGGCTGTGGCCCGGCCGGTTCGCGCTCGGCAAACTCACCCTGATTGCCGGCGATCCGGGGCTTGGCAAGTCGTTCCTGACGCTGGACATGGCGGCGCGGGTGTCCACGGGCGCGGGCTGGCCCGACCGGCGCAACGAGCGGACACCGCCGGCCGGCGTTCTCATCCTGAGCGCCGAAGATGCCATCGCGGACACGATTCGTCCGCGACTGGACGCGGCCGGGGCCGACGTCGAGCGGATCATGGCGCTCGAGGCAATCCGGACCGTGACGGACAACGGCCGCGAGTCGGTCCGCGGCTTCGATCTGTCGCAGGACATGGCCGCTCTGGAGCGTGCGATCCGGACCTTGCAGGACTGCCGGCTGGTGGTCATCGACCCGGTGACGGCATACCTGGGCCGCACCGACTCGCACAAGAATGCCGAGATACGCGGACTGCTCGCGCCGCTGAGCGAACTGGCGGAGCGGCACCGCGTGGCGGTGGTCGCGGTGACCCACCTGAACAAGTCGGGCGGCGGCCCGGCGATCTACCGCGCGATGGGATCCCTTGCCTTCGCGGCCGCGGCCCGGGCGGCATGGGCGGTGAGCAAGGACAAGGCCGATCCGCAGCGGCGACTCCTGCTGCCGATCAAGAACAACATTGCCCCGGATGCCGGCGGACTGTCATATCGGATCCAGCCGGCAGGCGTGGGCGGGTGCCCTTCGGTCGCATGGGATCCGGACCCCGTGAACGTGAGCGCCGACGATGCCCTGTCCGGGGATCGGGACCACGACGACGGGCGCACCGAGCGGGACGACGCGGCCGAGTGGTTGCGCGACTTCCTCGCCGACGGTCCACGGCAGAGCAAGGACGTCGAACAGAATGCGAGGGAAGCCGGATACTCGATCGCCACCCTGCGCCGCGCGAGGGCCGCACTTGGCGTCAAGGCGACGAAGGCAGGACTCGATGGCCCTTGGGAATGCTCGCTTCCCGCCGAAGATGCTCACCTGCCCCCGAAGGCGCTCACCCTTGGAGACGTGAGCGCCTTCGGAGTCGGTGAGCGCCTTCGGGCGCCGGACACCGGCAGCGGGGGGGGAGCCGTGGGCGGGTGAACTGTGAACGACCTTGCCCGAGGGCTCATCGACCTTGGCGCCGCGGGCGTCGAACTGGCCCGGGCCGGGGATCGGATCCGGTTCCGGCCCGCACTCCCGCCGGACGCGCTCGAGTGGCTGACCCGGTACAGGGCGGCGGTGCTGGCCCTGCTGGAGTCGGGGTACGACCCGGAGGACGCGGAGGCCCGGTACGTCCTGCTCGAGCGCCTGGGGATCGCGGACGATCTGGACATGCCGACCGATCCCGGCGCCCCGGCATGGCTGGTCGCGGTCGGCGAGTCGATGCTACTTGCACAATGCGAAGCATCCGGGGTATACTCCCCGCATGACACTGACGGAGGCCCTGCGGGTGGCGCTCGAGCGATGCGGTGAGACGCGGTACGCGGTGAGCAAGGCGACGGGCATTCCTGAGTCGGTCCTGTCCCGATTCATCCACGGGGACTACCTGCGGGGGCGGAACATGGACCGGCTGGCGGACTACCTGGGAATGGAACTCAAGGCGAAGGCGGGCAGGAAGGCCCGCAAGGAACGGTGACGCATGGCGAGCCTGTGCAGAGACAAGAACGGCGGCAAGCGGATCCTGTTCATGGATGGCGACGGTGACCGTCGGACGCTTCGGCTCGGCACGCTGTCCGTGAAGGCGGCCGAGTCGGTCCGGCTCCGCGTGGAAGCACTGATCGCGGCCCGGTTCGCCGGGACACCGATTGACGCGGAGACGGCCCGCTGGCTGGCGGACCTGCCCGACGTGATGCACGCGCGGATCGTCCGGGCCGGCCTGGCGGATGCGCGCGAGAAGATGGCCCGCGTGACGCTCGGCGGGCTGCTCGAAGCGTTCATGGCAAGCCGCGACGTCAAGCCGTCAACGCTGGTCCGCATGAATCAGGTGCGTACCGCCCTGCTGGGGCACTTCGGCGAGTCGCGCCCCGTGGCGAGCATCACGGAGCCGAACGCGGAAGCGTGGCGGGCGGCGCTGCGGAGCGACGGGTACGCGGTGGCGACCGTAAGCCGCACCGTGGTCTATGCACGGCAGGTGTTCCGATGGGCCGTGCGGCGCGGCATGGCGGCGGGCAACCCGTTCGCGGAAGTGAAGGCCGGCGCGCAGGCGAACCCGGCCCGGCTCGCCTTCATCGACCGGGCGACGATCGCCCGCGTTCTCGATGCGTGCCCGGACGCGGAATGGCGGCTGCTGGTGGCGCTCTCCCGCTTCGGCGGGCTGCGGGTGCCGTCGGAGGCGTTCGCGCTCCGCTGGGAGCACGTTGACTGGTCCGGCTCGCGCCTGCTGGTCCCGTCCCCCAAGACGGAGCACCACGACGGCAAGGGTGAGCGGGTGGTGCCTCTCTTCCCGGAACTGCTGGTCCACGTTCAGGCGGCGTTCGACGCGGCGCCGGAAGGTGCGGTGTACCTGCTGGACCGGCTCCGCCGGACGACGAATCCGGCGACGCACTTCCGGCGGATCATCCGCCGGGCCGGGGTGACCCCCTGGCCGAAGGCGTGGCACAACCTGCGGGCATCCCGACAGACTGAACTGGCGGCGGACTTCCCGCTGCACACGGTCTGTGCCTGGATCGGGAACTCCCGGGCGGTCGCGGCGGGGCACTACCTTCAGGTGACGGATGCCGACTGGCAGAGAGCGACAGGCGGCGCAGAATGCGGCGCACTCGGGGCGCAGAATGCGGCGCAGCGCCCGGCCGCACTCGCGTGCGCTGGCGCCCGTGGTTCGCAGGAAACCACGGGAATCCCGGATGTTACGCACCCCGGCGCACATGGGCGCACCGGGGTGCCGATCGAACCGATGGGCCAGAGAGGACTCGAACCTCCGACCTCGCCCTTATCAGGGGCGCGCTCTAGCCAGCTGAGCTACTAGCCCGTATGCGCGGCGGCCCGTCGGGAGACTCCGGTGCCGTCGTCCGGGGCGACGGTACCGACATCCTCCCGCAGGGAATCGCGGAGTGTATCGCAGGCGTCGGCCCACCCGCAACCCGATGGCGGTGGGTTCGAGTGACCGGACGGGCACGGTGCATGGTCGTCGCGCCGGTCCCTCCCGGGCCCCGACGGACCACGCCGCGGTCGCGAAGGAAACGACCCCCGGTGCGGGACCGGGGGCCGTGGTCGAGTCGGTGGAGAATGGCTGGCCGCGGAGGCGCGTCCGTCCGGAGGGGCGGATCAGTTCCATGCGGCCAGGAGCGCCAGCACGTCGGCGAAGTCCACCTGGTCGTCGCCGTTGACGTCCTCCCGGCAGCCGACGCAGGGGCCGAACTTCGAAAGCATGGCCAGCAGGTCATTGAAGTTGATGAGGCCGTCGCAGGTGATGTCGACCCATTCCGTGGTCGTGCCGGTCTGCTTCATGCGGATCACCTGGCTTCCTCCGGTCGAGTGCTGCCGCATCAGGTACATGTTGCCATAGGCGTCCGTCTCGAACGAGGCGATCCGCGTGATCAGCTGACCACCGCTCTGGAGCTGCGCGGTCCGGTCGGTGAACTCGCTGACGGACGTCCCGTTGTACCGGAACGACCAGACCTTGTTCGAACCGTAGTCCGCAAAGAAGTAGGTGCCCTGAAGTCCCGGGATCGCGCACCCGCGGTACACGCGGCCACCGGTGATGCAGGTGCCGGTCGAATGGGTGTACTCGTGGATCGGATTCACCAGCACCTCGCTGGCGCAGTTGCCCGCGAAGTTGTAGTTGGCCGATCCTTCCTTGCAGCGCCAGCCGAAGTTGATGCCGCCCGGTGTACCGCCAGCCTGCCAGCTGATCTCTTCACGGGCGTTCTGTCCGACATCACCGATGTAGAGGTCGCCGTTGGCCGGATCGAAACTGCTGCGCCACGGATTCCGCAGGCCCCACGCCCAGATCTCGTCGAGTCCGGAGGAGTCACCGACGAAGGGATTGTCCGCGGGAATCGCGTAATTGCGGTTCGCATCGGCGGGGAAATCGTCGCCGTCGATGTCGATGCGCCAGATCTTCCCGAGGCCGTTCAGCTTGTTCTGGGCGCGATTGCCGGGGTCACCCGCGCTCCCGCCGTCGCCGAGGCCGATGTACAGGTACCCGTCGTTGGGGCCGAACTCGATCCAGCCACCGTTGTGATTCGAGAACGGCTGGGCGATCTGCATGATCGTGACGCCGCTGGCAGCATTGGCCAGGTACGGGCTGATGGCCGTGAAGCGGCGGACGACCGTCGTGCCGCTGGTGTTCGTGTAGTAGATGAAGAAGTACCCGTTCTTCTCGTAGTCCGGGTGGAACGTGAGGCCGAGCAGCCCCTGTTCATTGGAGAGCGAGGTGCCGCCACCGACCGTCTGCGTGAGGAACGGCGTCTCCTCGAGAACGCCGGTCTTGATGTTGAGCACGCGGACGCGGCCGGGCTTCTCGATGAGGTACAGCCGGTTGAAGTCCCCCGGTGCGTGGGCCCCGCCGACCACCATGGCAAGGCCGTTGGCGACGAGTTCCCCCTGCACCGTCTGTGCGAGTGCAGGGGTGATGGTGGTGACGGACGCGACGGCCGAAGCCGCCAGCGCCAGGGCGAGGTGGGGGCGGTGACGCATGCGGAGATTCCTCTTCATCGTGGGAGCAGCGCGGTTCGTGAGCGGGAACGGATCGCGAGGGGATACGGCGACCCGCTCTCCTCGTTGCAGGGCCACCTGGCTGACCGCAACCCCTCCCGGGGCGAGAATAGACCGTGCGGGGGTGTGACGCAACCTGGATTCCCGACCGAATCCTCGGGTCCGGGTGCATCCGGTCCTCCGGGTGCCCGGCAGAGGCTCAGTCGTTTCCGACCGGATGATCGCGATCACCGGTCCACGGGGGCCGCGTCCGGATACCGGGGTCACGGCGCGACAGTGTCGCCAAGGGCGGCATGAAGCTCGCGGAGTCCGCGTGCATGGGCGGCCACGCGCTCGCGGAGCTGGTCGACGGCGATGGCGAGGCGCGCCGGCGTACCGGACGCGATCGCCTCCCGGATGGACGGAAGCGGCCATGTCCCGTAACCGGTCGCAGGGTCGACGGCGACCAGGAGGCTTCGGAACCATGGCCGATCCCGCAGTCCGGCCGGTTCGAACCAGAGGCGATCGAGGGCGCGCAGCTGCTGATTGAGGTCGTCCAGCCGATCGACGGAGAGAGCGCTGCGCTCGACCAGCGCAAGGAGCGCAGGCCACACCGCCTCGGCCGCGTCGGCAAGCGCCGTGACCTCTTCCCCAAGTCCGCCGAGATCACGATCGGGGAGGCCCGCCTCGCGCGCCTGCGCCGCACACGCGTCGATGAACGCCGCGACGCGGAGCGGCAGTTCGCGCGGGTCCAGCGGGAGCAGGTGGGCGCATGCCAGCCGTGCGGCCGTGGCGGTGGTCATGCCCGCGACCATGCGCGCCGGGCCGTAGTCCTCTCCGACGACATGTCGATACCACGCCAGCGAGTCGTAGTTCGTGTGGTAGGCCACCCCCGGCGCGCCCCCGGCGGACAACGCGGCGGACGGGATCCCGATGTGGCACACGAACGGCAGGTGATCCGAGCCGCCGCCGAGGTCGCCGACGCGCGCTTCACGCGACCCGTTGCGCGTCCACGCGTCAAGAACGCTCATGGTCGGATCCCCGGCCGACGGCACGGTCCGTGCGACCTGGCGGATCAGGCGGACAAGCGATGGGGACGCCGCGGCACCCGGATCCGCGCCCATCGCGGCCATGTCGAGATTGATGTAGCAGACGGCGCCGCGGATCAGTGCCTCGCGGTTCGCTTCGACCCACTCCGTGGATCCGATGATGCCGAACTCCTCGGCGCCCCACGCCGCGAAGACGACGGTGCGATCAGGTCGCCATCCACGCTCCGCGAGCGTCGCCAGGCACCGGGCCGCCTCGAACAGGCAGATCAGTCCGGCGGTCGGATCGCTGGCGCCGAACGTCCAGGCATCATGATGGCACCCGAGAATGATGAGTTCATCGGGTCGGCGCTGACCCTGCAGGCGTGCGACGACGTTCGCCGTCCGCGTGATCCGCCGTTCCTGCTCCACGCGGAGGCGCACGCGAAGCACCTCTCCGCCATCGAGCCGGTACTCGACCGGAAGGGCGCCCTTCCACGCGCGCTCCAGGTCGGCCGGCAGCGGTGTCCCGGTCATGAGGCGCATGATCCGCGCCGCCGCGTCCCATCCGACCGGCTGCACGGGAATCGTCGGCAGTCCCGCGTCATCCGGATCGAGGCGCGGCGCGAACTCGGACGCCTCGATGTACGGCGTGAGCGGATCCCCGGCGAACGCCTTCGCGAGCACGGAGCCGCGCTGGATGCTGGTGGCATTCGAGAAGCCGCCTTCGGGCCACGGCGCCCCGCGCGTCCAGCCGCTCTCGGCCGGATCGGTGTACAGGATGACGCCCGCGGCACCGGCGGCTTCGGCGTTGTGCACCTTGAGCCCGCGGTAGAGACCTCCGTACCGGATGAGCGCGATCCGACCGCGCACCTCCACGCCGAGCGCGGCGAGTGCCTCAAAGTCCTGTCGTCGACCGAGATTGGCGTACACGACGCCGGCCTCGATCTCGCCGCTGCCGCTGTACGCGTTGAATCCGATCCCGAGCCCGGCGTGTGCGCTGTATGGATCCTCCGGCAGCACCTGCTCGATGAGCCGGAGCGGTTCCTGCACCGGCGAGCGGATCTCCAGCGCGGCGGAGATGGGGAATGAAAGGAGCGCATCGAATTCGTGACGCTCCACCCCGAGGCCCATGGAGTCGAAGATGTCCTCCAGGCGCGCGATCATCCTCGCGTCGCCGTCCGATCCGGCGGGATGGGGTTCCGCGGCAAAGAGGTCGTGGTAGAGCCGCAGCGACCCGGCGTCGATCAGCCCCAGCAGTGCCTGCTCGAAGCGTTCGTACACGTCGCGCGAGTCGGGCAGCCAGCAGGCCAGGTCCTCGCCCTCCTGCAGGACCGTGGGCCGCCCCGTGGCGACCGGATCGTGGATGTCCGGTGTGGCGGCGGGTCCGGCCGCGTGGATTGCCCGGACCGCGAGGGGTGCGGGACAGGCGGCCTGGAGCAGCGCGATGAGCGCGATGACCGCCGCGGGGTGGGAGCCATGTTCCATGGGCGACCATGATCGACCGGACCGGCCGCGCCGTCCACCAGCCTGCCGGGGCGCCCCCCGCGCCCGCGTCCATCGGCATTCCGCGCATTCGTCGTGGACATCGGAGGGGATCGGCGGCACGATGGTGCCGCGAGTGCGTGACGCCGCCGTGCGTCACCGGTGCCCGCGCAGAACAGGAGACGGACATGTCGACTCTCAGACTCTCCCGCAGGTCTTCCGGCGGCGCTCTCGTGGCGACCGCGATGCTCTCACTGACCACCGCGGCCAGCGCCACCGTGCCGCCGTGCGCAGGCGACGTGGACGGCGATGGCGTGGTCGGGTTCGCGGACCTGACGGTCCTGCTTTCGTCGTGGGGTCCGTGCGCCGGATGTCCCGGCGATCTCGATGCGTCCGGATCGGTCGACTTCGTGGACCTGACCACGCTCCTTGCCTCCTGGGGTCCGTGCACGTTCGCCTATCCGGCGCCGCGCCAGAGTCCGGAGGCGGAGCAGATCGTCCTCCAGATGCTCGGGGCCGCGGGCGCGTGGACGGCGCCGGACGACCTGTACGATCGCGCGGTGCAGGATCTCGCGGCGATCCGACTGGCCTGGCCGGGGCTCACCGGTGAGACGAACTCGCCGCTCTGGTCGCCCACGACGCTGATCGTGAAGAAGATCGCAGGTGCGCCGCAGGACAAGTACCAGGCGATGAACGCGTACATGCAGGTGATCTCGGAGACCGTCCTGTTCGGCGACTGGTGGGTCGTGACCTTCCCCGCGCCGCTCAACATGCCGGCGATGGCGCAGGTGTATTCGTCGCTGCCCGGTATCGAGTACGCGGAGGTGAACGGCTTCATCGGTGGCGAGAACTTCTACGAGGCGACCGTGCTGGGTGGCGGCGAGTGGAAGTGGCTCATCGATGACGGCTCCTGGGACTGCTTCGACGGCTGCGACTGCCACACCTTCTACGACCTGCGCGTGAGCGACGCGGGGGTGGTCACCGTCATCGACATCTGGCAGTGGAACATGCCGTGGTGTCCGGTGAAGAAGTAGCGGCGCGCGGGCGGCGGGGTCGCGCCCGGTCCTCCCCGGTCCTCCCCGGTCCTCCCCCGAAATGGACCCCGCGAGGCCGGGGGGGAAGGTCCATCTCGAAGCACGTTCGAAGCGAGGGAGGAAGCGGACGGGACATGCATCGGACGGGCACGGAATCGGTCGATTCCGCGCCCCGACGGTGTCGGACACCGTCGATGACCCGGGCCGGAAGGGCTCGGGCGTGGCCTCGCGGGGTCCGACGGGGAGATACGCCCCGCCTGGCCGGATTCCGGGCGAGGCCGGATGAAATTCTGAGAATTGCGTTCGATCGCCGTCCGGATCCGGTCCGCGCGGTCCCCGGGAGGCACGGGCGGATCGGCAGGGCCGACCCCCGCCCTTCGAGCGGACCGTCGCGGCGACGAGCGGCGGACCGGTCTCCGGATCGCCGCAACGTGTCCGCGGGTCGCGGCCGAGTCGAGCGACCCCGCGCCCCCTGGACCCGCGCGCGGCGCCATCGCACGCCTCGCCAGGGCCGGTTCTGCGCGGTCGGGAATCTGCCGGCCCCCGCGGCATTCCGCATGCGGCACGGTTGACACGCCCATCGCCGAGGCCGACGATCGCCGGGACTCGATTCCGGGCCGGCACCCCCGACGGCCCGGAATCCCGTCTTCACCATCGACGTCTGCTCGCGGGCACCCGCGACCAGGAAGGGAGACCGTTCATGCCCCACGCTACCCGCCGGCGACTCGTCGCCATCCTCGTGCTTGCCGGGACCGCGACCCTGCCTGCGTCGACCACCCTCGCGCAGTGGAAGCGCGATCCACTGCTCAACCTCGGGATCAGCACGGCCGGGAGCGATCAGAACCAGGCGAAGGTGCTCCCGGCCGCGGATGGCAGCACCGTGGTCGTGTGGCTGGACGGCATCGCGACGGGGTGGGACACGCGCCTCCAGCGGCTCGATGAGCGCGGCGTGGCGCAGTACCCGGGCAACGGCGTGCTGGTCGCCGACACGGCCTTCTCCAGCACGCAGGACTACGGCGCCGCGCTGGATGCGGCGGGCAATGCGCTGATCGCGTACCGGGACGACGGCAACAGCGGCAGCCCCGTGCAGATCCGGGTGCAGAAGGTGGCGCCGGGCGGCGCGCTCCTGTGGGGATCCGGCATCCAGGTGAGCACGGTTGCCGGCGGCAATGCGCCGCAGTGCTGCGCGAGCGACGACGGCGGCGTGATCGTGGCGTGGTCCACGGCGACGGGCGCGGCGGCGGTGCAGAAGGTCGACGCGGACGGCGTGGCGCAGTGGGCGGCCGGCGGTGTGATCGATGCACCCGGCGCCGGGTTGTACTTCGTCTGCGGCGTCGCGCCGGACGGCGCGGGCGGCGCGATCGTCACGTATCACCACCAGACCGGCGGGTTCTCATCGCCGCGGCACCTCAAGGCGCAGCGGTTTTCGGCCGGAGACGGCGCGAAGCTCTGGAACGCAGGCGCGCCGGTGGTGATCTTCGACGGCGGTTCGCTGCAGCTCGGCGCGTTCCCGGCGCTCGTGAGCGACGGCAGCGGCGGGATCGTGACCGCGTGGTACTCGACCGCCGGAACCCGGAACGCGTATGTGCAGCGGCTGGACGCGAACGGGACCGCGTACTTTGCGGCCAACGGCGCGACCGTCGCGGTCGATGTGCCCGGCCGGATCCGGATCTCCGCCGCGGCGGCGTTCGACCCGGCCTCGGGTGAGACGTTCATGATCGCGAAGGAAAGCGATGCAACACCGCAGGGCAACTACAGCCTGATCGCACAGCGATTCGATGCCGGTGGAACGCGGCTGTGGGGCGCGACCGGCGCACCGGTGCTGGCACCCGGCGCTGATCAGCCGGGATTCGACCAGGTCCAGTCCATCGGTGGCGGCAGTGCGGTCTGTGCGTGGTACAACGGCGGCTTCAACATGCAGAACGTCTTCGCGCTGCGCCTGGGACCGGACGGATTCTCCGTATGGACGTCGGGCATCCGCACGGTGTCGAGCGTCATGAGCGGGAAGGCGCGACTTGCGTCCGCAATCACCGCCACGAACGGCTCGCTCATCCTCGCGTGGGCGGACAATCGCAACGACGGCAACGACATCTACGGCCAGCGCGTCAACATGGACGGCTCGCTCGGTATCCAGGGCGATGTGAACCAGGACGGCCAGGTGAACTTCGCGGACGTCCTGGAAGTGCTGGGAGCCTGGGGACGATGTCCTGATCCACTCGTGTTCTGCGACGGTGACCTGGACGGGAACGGCACAGTCGAGTTCGGTGATCTGCTGATCGTGCTGGGCAATTGGGACTGAGGCAGGACAGGGACGGCGACAGACCGCCGCCGGAGCGTCGCGCCGGCCGGTGATCGGCGCGATGCACAGGCGAACGAGCGCCGGCAGGCGGTCGGCCTCGCCGTCGCGGTCAGCACGCGGCACACCGCGCCAGCGCAGCACCGTCGTCAGTTGCCCTCGCGCCGGACGATGCAGCCACAGCGCCGGCGAATGCGCCACCACGGCGATGCGGCGCACTTCCGGTGGCACATGGATGCCGACCGCGCCGACCCGGGATTCGCCGCTGCCGTTCCTTGCAGCCTCCGGCGTCGATTCCTACGCTGCCACCATGCAGATCGGCAGCATCCTCACGATCCTCCTGCTCTCGGGCGGCACATGGAGTGCGGCGAGCGACACGCCGCTCGACGACTCGCGCGCCGTCCGGCACCAGGTCCGGCAGGAGTCCGTGTTCGACTTCGCGTCGCTCGTGCCTCCGCGCACGGCGGATGCGATCGACCAGTCGCCGCCGCCGATCGTGCTGGAACGCATCTCCACCGTCGTGCCGTGGCCGCGCGGGATCGTGCTTGTCGACGACGGTCTGATCGTCCTGTCCCGCGGGCGTCACCGGTCCGATGGCGGGGTCGGCGATGACCTGGTCGATCACGCCGGCACGCTGTGGCGCGTCGACCCGTCGATCTCGGAGCCGGTCGTTCCGGGCCGGCCGGCGGGGGAGGCGGTGCGTCACAACGGCAGCGTCTTCATGGCGCCGACGTCTCCGCCGTTCCTTCTCTATGGCCACGACCGGCCCGCCGAGGAGGACCGTCTCATGGACCGGCCCTACTGCGGCCTGGCGTTCGATCCGCTGTCCCGCAACATCGTCCTCTGTGCCTTCGCCGGCGCGGAACTCGACGGGGGCCGACGGTTCCGCAAGCACGCGACCGACGGACTCCTGCGACTGGATCTGCGGGACGGGCAGTGGCGCGTCGTCGAGCGGCACGACCATGCCATCGTGCCCGAGGACCGCCTCCGCGAGGCGATCTCCAACGAATTCCATCCGCATCACGACCCGGCACGGCACGCGCCGCCGCACGGCTGGGTCAACGGGCCGACCGACTGCGCGGTGGTGGGTGAGTTCCTGTACGTGACCGCCAAGGACAACCATCTCGTCGTCCAGTACGACATGGCGGAGATCCGGCGCCGCCCCGATGCGCCGCCGCCGCCGAGTCGCCCGGTCCTCGGGCCCCGCGTCACGTTCCGGCTGCCCGATGGATCGCGGCGCGATCTCGAAGTGCTCGGCTACGCGGGCGTGGCCAGTGACGGCCGGCACCTGTACGTCGGCTCGCGCACGTCGTCGGTCGTGTACCGGGTGCCCGTCGATGCGCGCGGTGACATCGTGCCGGGGGCGCCGGCCGAACTGATCGCGATCTTCCATCCCTTCGAGATCGAGTCAGGCCGGAGCGGCAACATGTTCGACCTGGCGATGGCGCCGGACGGCGCGCTGCTGGTCACGATGGCGCGCCGCGGTCGTGTCTGGCGCATCCTGCCCGATCCGGCGAATCCGTTCCTCGCGGATGACCGGCCCGGTCGCGAGACGACCGCGCCGCCGTTCATCGATCTGCCGAAGCACCTCGGCACGGCGGCCGGGGCCGCGGACCTCGCGGTGGACGGGCACGGCAACGTCTATGTGTGCGCCCGCACGGACGACGCCGGAGAGGGACCGTACGTGGGAACGGTGTACCGGGCCCGCGCGGCGGAAATGAGCGGGCGCGTCCGGGAGGGCCGGGACGGCCCATGACGCGTGTTCGATCTCCACGCCGAAATTGCATGTTCGCGTGCGGGCGTACCGGCGGTACAGTGGGATCCGATGACCTGCTCGCCGCCACAGCGTCCGGCGTCCCGCCGACGGCTCCACCCGGGACAGCCCCGGCACGCCTTCTGCGCGACAATCATCGGTCTCACCTCCCTCATGATGGCCGGCGCCTCCGTCAGGGCGCAGGATCTCTACGACACGGCGGTTCTGCGCACGATCAGTCTCACGTTTCACGACGCGGACTGGTGGCCGCTGCTTCAGCAGAACTACGCCTCGCAGACGAACATCCTGGCCGACCTTGAAATGGAGGGCGTCGTCCACCCGGACGTCGGCGTCCGGATCCGGGGAAACACGTCGTATCTCGCGCTGCCGTCCGGGTCACAGAAGGTTTCGTTCAACATCGAGATGGACTTCGTCGATCCCGACCAGGACCTGCTGGGCTACAAGTCGCTCAATCTCAACAACGGATTCCACGACCCGACGTTCTGCCGCGAGGTCGTCTACAACAACTTCGTGGCGAAGTACATGCCGAACTCCCTGGCGAATCACGTGCTCCTGACGATCAATGGAGAGAACTGGGGCGTGTACATCAACGTCCAGCAGTACAACAAGGCGCTCCTGCGGCGGTACTTCGCCGACGAGGACGGACTGCGCATCAAGTGTGCGAACAACCCCAACGGACCGGGACTCCGTTACAACGGGCCGGATCCGTCGGGTTACACCGGGTACGAGATCAAGGATGACGGCGGACTCGCCGACCCGTGGCAGGCGCTCATCGCCGTATGCAATGTCGTCACGAACGAGCCGCTCACGACCTGGGAGAACATCGACGCCCTCTTCGCCATCGACCCGTCGATCTGGTCGGTCGTCCTGGAGAACCTGCTGACGGACGACGACAGTTACGTCAACAAGGGCGCCGACTTCATGCTCTACCGCGACCCGGTGGACGGGCGCATGCATCTTCACCAGACGGACGCGAACGAGACGTTCACGCAGGCCACCTGGTCGCCGACCCGGAACTTCACCGCGGCCAGCAAGCCGGTACTGAGCCATGTCCTCGCGGTGCCGGAACTGCGGCAGCGGTACATGGCCCACATGCGTACGGCCATGTCCGAACTCAACTGGGCATCGTTCGGCCCGGAGTTCGCCGCGATGCGGGACCGCATCGACGCCGCCGTGCAGGCGGATCCGAAGAAGCTCTACACCTACGCGCAGTTCCTCGCCAACTTCACGGCGACGGTGACGCTCCCCGGCGGGCCGCCGTTCGGCGGGCCGCTGATCGGGCTTCAGCCATTCATCACGCAGCGCGAGGCGCACCTGGGCACGGTGGCGGAACTGATGGCGCGAGGACCGACGATCACGCTCGCGCAGGCGTCCATCCAGTCACCCGGTCCCGGCGAGCAGGTCTGGATCACGGCACTCGTGACGCCGGCGGGAAGTCCGGTGGCGAAGGTCGAACTCTTCTATCGGCCGTCCCCGGGTCCGTATCAGCGGTCGCCGATGTCCGACGACGGTCTCTCGGGTGACGGCGCCGCCGGTGACGGGACCTACGGCGTGCTGCTCCCCGTGGCGGGGGTGCCCGGGCAGCGGGTCGACTGGTACGTGGCCGCCACGTCGGCCAACGCGTACGCATCGCTCTCGTTCTGGCCGGTGTTCACGGAGAACGGTCCACAGACCCTGGAGTACAGCTTCGGTCAGTCCGGTATCCGGATCACCGAGTTCATGTACCAGGGCGCGAACGGCGAGTTTGTCGAACTGACCAACATCAGCGATGACCCTATCGACCTCGCCGGCTGGAGCATGGATGACGACAGCGGCACGCCGGGCACCCTCAGCCTCTCCGGCGCCGGAGTCCTCGTGCCTGGCGCGTCCGTCCTGATTACGGACGCGGATCCGGCGGCGTTCGCCGCCGCGTGGGGACTCTCGGGCGTTCCCATCGTCGGACCGAACACCGTCGCCGCGCTCGGACGCAACGACGAGATCCACATCTATGACGCGAAGGGCGGACTGGTCGACCGTCTGCGCTACGGCGACCAGACCTATCCGGGGACGATCCGGACGCAGGGCGCCAGCGGACAGATCTGTCGCCAGGGAATCGGGCAGGACCGGATCACCCACTGGGTGCTCAGCAGCGCCGGTGATCCGTTCAACTCGTGGACCTCGAGCGGCGGTGATCGCGGCTCGCCAGGGACGTTCGCAGAGATCTCCTGCGGCGCGGACTGTCCGGCGGACCTCGATGGCGACGGCTTCGTCGACTTCAGCGACCTCGTCAGGCTGCTGTCGGCGTGGGGCGGTACCGGAGGGAGCGCGGATCTTGACGGCAGCGGCGCCGTCGGCGCCGGCGATCTCCTGATCCTGCTCGCGTCGTGGGGAACGTGCGGCGGATAAGTGCCGGGACGCGCGCGGGGTGCGCGGAGGAGGTATCCCATGGTGTGCACGCGATGCATGCGCGGGCGTGCGCTCGATCGCTCGATCTCTCTCACAGCGTCCTCGCGTGCACGCCGATGTCGGCCGCCGTCTTCTTCGCGGCCGAGCGACTGCTGCCCACGCACGCGACAGGCCGAAGGCCTGGACGCGCGGAGCCGCAGCGTCCTGGAGCGCAGCGACACCCGCGGAAGCGTGCAGACGAACAGGGCAGGCTGAAGGTTTGCCCGAGATGCGTGTCGTCGGTCGTGGTGTCGAACATCTGA
>JAHBWZ010000013.1 GCA_019636755.1 Phycisphaeraceae bacterium
GGTACTGCTGGTGGTCGCACTGGGTGCCCTGACGGCGCGCGGTTCGCGCCGTCGTCGCGCAGGGCCATGATCGATCCTGTCTCCATCCCCCGGCGCCTGCGCTCCGCGGCACGTCGTGCTGCGGACGCGCAGGCGCCGGGTGGCTGGCGCCGGAGGCGTTGGTCCGCTGGCGCCGACGCGAGGGAAGCCGCGCATCCGCCAGGGGGGGTTCAAGGGGGGCGCACGCCCATGGGTGTGCGCCAGCCGTGCATCGCGCCCTGGAGGCGTCACTGCAGATGCCGTGCAGAAAGCACGAAGCACCAGTCCGCAGGAGCCGGTCTGCGCCCGTCGCTTCCGCAGCGTGTCGGACCGCCGGGTCGCGCATGGATTGATCGACAGGCTCGGGCCACCCGGAACCCGGCCGGACCGGCCTGGTATCTGCCCCGGTGCGCAGGCATCACCCGTGGATCAGTCGGCCCTCGGTTGCCAGCGCCGCCTCGTGGATGCCCTCGTGCATCGTCGGATGCGCGTGGATGGTGGAGATGATGTCCTCGGCGGTGGCTTCCAGGCGCTTGGCGAGACAGAGTTCGCCGATCAGTTCCGAGGCATCCTCGCCGATGATGTGCGCGCCCAGGATCTCGCCGTACGGCTTGCTGGTGATCAGTTTGACCAGGCCGTCGGTGGCGCCGACGGCGATCGCCTTGCCGTGCGCCTTGAACTGGTAGGTGCCGACGGTGTACTCCAGCCCCTTCTCCTTCGCGATCCGCTCGGTCATGCCGACCGAGGCGATCTGCGGGTTGCAGTAGGTGCATCCCGGAATGCAGTCGTAGTCCAGTCCCAGCGTGTGGTGGCCCGCCATTCTTTCCACGGCGGTGACCGCTTCCTCGGAGGCGACATGGGCGAGCCAGGGCGGGCCGATCACGTCGCCGGCCGCGTAGATGCCGGGCACGCTGGTGCGGTAGGTGGGTTCCTTCGCCTCGCGGTAGTCCGTCCAGATGTGGTCCTTGTGCAGGCGGATGCCCAGCGACTCGTCGAAGAGGCCGTCGTACCGTCCCTTGACGCCGATGGCGACCAGCACCACCTCCGCCTCGACGACCTGCGACTTCTTCTCATCCTTGACGTCGACCAGCGTGACCTTCGCGCCGCCCTTGACCTTCTCGATGCCCTTGACCGTCGTTCCGACATGGAACGTGATGCCCTGCTTCTCGAAGGCGCGCTTCGCCACCTTGGAGACATCGTCGTCCTCCACGGGGAGGATGCGATCGACCATCTCCACGACGGTGACCCTGGTCCCGAACGCGTTGTAGAAGTACGCGAACTCCATGCCGATCGCGCCGGAGCCGACGACGACCATGCTCTTCGGCTGCTTCTTCAGCGACATCGCGTCGGCGGAGTTGATGATGACCTCATGGTCGCAGGGGGATCCGGGCAATTCCCTGGGCGCGCAGCCGGTGCAGATCAGCACCCGGTCGGCCGTCAGCGTGCTCTTCGCCGGGCCGCCGCCACCGTGGTAGTAGTCGCCGGACGGGTCGCCGACCTCGACACGGCACGGACCCGAGGCGGTCTTGCCGTTCAGGATCTTCGCGTGTCCCTCCACGTGGTCGATCCTGTTCTTCTTGAAGAGAAACTGGACGCCGCTGTTGAGCGTGCCGGTGATCGAGCGGCTGCGTCCGATCACCTTCTCCCAGTCCACCGTCGCCTTCTCGACCTTGATGCCCCACGCCTCGCCGTGCACGATCGCGTGCTGGTAGAGCTCGGCGTTGTGCAGAAGCGCCTTGGTCGGGATGCAGCCCCAGTTGAGGCAGACGCCGCCGAGTTTCGACCGCTCGATGCACGCCGTCTTCATGCCGAGTTGCGCCGCGCGGATGGCGCCGACATACCCGCCCGGGCCGCCGCCGATCACGATGAGGTCGTAGTGCCTGCTCTCTGCCACGATGTACTGTCCCTGCCTGTCGTGTCCTGGGTGCTGCCCGCCTCCCTCGCCGACGGTGTGCGCGGCCTGGAGCGGACGGGAGTGTCGATGCGCCGCGGGCTGCATCCGGTCGATCGCCCGGGGCGGCGGATCGCCAGTGTACCGCTGCTGCGCCGGGCCGACGGACGGGCCCGCCCGTCAGGCGTCGAGATCGCCTCGTTCGTGGGCGACGAAGCGGGCGGATGCGGGACTCCGCCCCAGTTCGTCGAAGACAAGGAGGTCGTTGCCGTCACCCAGGTCGATCCGATCGATCGGCAGCAGGAGCCGCTTCTGCGGTCCGATCTCGCGCCCGTTCGCGTCCGCGGCCAGGTAGCGCGCGAGCGGGCGACCGTTCAGGAGTACCACCCCCCGGCTCAGCCCCTTCACGTCGAACCAGAGCGGAAGGGATGGATCCTCGACGCGGAAGGACGTGCGCCACCAGGCGGGCGTGCCCGCGGGTGCCGCATCCGCGCTGAAGCGCGTCGCCGCCGGCGGCTCCCATCGGGCGAAGCACCAGCCGTCGCCGATCTCGCCGGCGGATTCGTAGAGACGGACCTGCGCCGCGCTCTTCCTGGCATCGACGGTGTGGCCGGGATCGGGTGCGAAGCGCAGCACGTGCTTCGTTCCTCTGATCGCAGGATGGGTGGTCGGATCAAGGATGCACGAGAGCCGCCGGCCGATGCGCGGTCCGTCGTAGCGGGCGATCGTCACGCCGTTGAGCACGAACGTCCCCGGGCACTCGAGGTCGGTGACTTCGAGCAGGATCTTCGCCTTCCGGGCATACGTGAACGACCACGCGACCTGCACCGGTTCGCTCACCTGGCCGCGCGTGAGGCCCTCGATGAAACTGCGGGCGGTGAAGGGATCGATCGGTGCCTCGGTCACCTTCTGCGACTTCAGGGCGATGGCCTTGACTTCGTGCAGCGGCTGCGTCAGCCCGATGATCTCCTGGACGCCGCCACCCTCGCCCGGGCGTCCCGGGTTGTCCACGAGCGCCGTCAGTCGATGCTCGCCGCGCCCGAGCCGCAGCGCGAGCGGCTCGCCGCCGGCATCGTCGCCCGTGCCGCCGATGCCGACCGGCTGTCCGTTGAGATACCACCGCAGCCGGCCGCCGGAGACCGGCGCAAGGACCTCGCGTGTCCGGACGGCGCCGCTTCGGATCGTGGCGAGGTACCAGCCGTATCCCGTCGGAGCGCCGCACGCCGCAAGCGGCTGCGGCCCGGCGAGCGTCGCATACCGCGCGGAGGTGCCGTCGGCGTAGTCGGTGGCCGGCGCGCATGTCCATCCGCCGTGCTGGACGGGCGGAGCACTGCGCGCGGTGCGGCCGGCACCGCGGCGCGCCGCGGATCCTGGCGCGGCCGGTGATCCGGCGGTCTTCCGCGACCGACCGGTGGTCGAGCGCACGGTCTGCGGTTCGCCCTCGCCGCGGACGATCGTCGCGTGCTTCCAGCTCTCGGCCGGTTGCGGGGACGCGTCGTCGTACCCGGCATCGACGCCGACGACCAGGTGATCGTCGCGCACGATGCAGGCATCGACCTGGGCCTCGTTGAGAATCACCAGGCGCACGCCCTTGTGGTCGAGGATGAGCGGTGTCTCGCCGGACGGAATCGCAGCATGGAGCGGCGTTCCGTTGAGCGAGACGATCGCTTCCATGCCCGCGGGGCCGTACAGCACCAGGATCCGCTGGTTGATGAGCGCGAAGGGGCAGAGATTGGCGTAGTCGAGCCGGCCGCGTCCCTGGAGGTCCGCGTCGACGAGATACCACCCCACCGGCTGGTCGCCGAGCGCGACGGGCAGGTGGGTGCCGTCCTCGAGCAGCAGACGGGCGCCCGCCGGCGCCGGCGATCCGAAGAGAAACACGATCTGACCACCGCGACCGCGCAGCGGAATCACGGTGGTCGCGGATGTCGGCGCATCGCCGGCCGGCTTCGCATTGGCGCGGCGACGCGTGCGGCCGGTCGAGGGCTCGGTCGCCGTCCGCGCGGATGCCGGCAGGGAGAGATCAAGCGCGGCGGGCTGGTACGCGGCATCCAGATCGGCGAATACCGGCGCGAAGCGACTGGCGAACATGGCGAGTCGCCGGATGCGGCGCAGGGCGGGCGACCAGGCGCCCGCTTCGCCGACCGGCGCGAAGGCCGCCGCCGCCGCGGTCACCGGGCGCGGGGAGTGAGGCGACCGGCCCCCGATGAATCCGAAGTTGGAGCCGCCGTGGAACGGCCGGATGATCGGCTGTGCGCCCGCCGCGAGCGCTTCTGCGAACTGCACGAGAAGACGATCCGGGTCCGGCGGTTCGGGGGCATCGCCGGAGGCCGGCGCCGGCGCGGCGGGAATCGTGACGATCCGCGGCGCCTCCGGCTGCAGCGCGCGGAGCTGCCGGAGATTCGCCAGCAGGTCCGCCTGGCCAGACCACGTGTCCACGGTGTCGCCGCCCTCCACCCAGAGGTTGTTGGCGTTCAGGAGCGGTACCTGGATGCCGGTCTCGCGGGCGATCCGCACCAGGGCCTCGAAGTAGCGGGCCGCTTCCGCCTCGTTGCCGCAGGACCATCCGTCCTCCAGTTGAACGAGGGTGATCGGTCCTCCCTGCGTCGCCTGCATGGACCCGATCTGTGCCCAGAGGCGATGCAGGAACCGGCTGAACCGATCCAGGAACACGTCGTTCGTCACCCGGAACTGCACGCCCTCTTCAATCGCAAGCCACGCCGGGATGCCGCCGCCGTCGTACGCCGAGCCGATGAACGGACCGACGCGCAGGATGACGCGCAGGCCGAGCGATCCCGCCAGCTCGATGAAGCGGGCGATGTGGGCGTCGCCTTCGAACTCGTAGCGATTGCGGCGCGGTTCATGCACCGACCATGGACACGCGGTCTCCACCGTGTTGAAGCCGGCGTCGCGCAGGTCGCCGAGCCGGGCGAGCCAGGCGCCCGGACTGGTCCGGGCGGCATCGATGGAGCCGGCAACCAGCCAGAGTCGACGGCCGTCAACGGCGAAGCTCTGGCCCGTATAGGAGAGACTTGGCATGGGTGGAACCGGGGAATGGTCTCGTCGTCGCGAGCCATTCCTGTCGGGGCGGGTACTATCCGCGACCTTGCCGGGCCGGTCCAGTTGGACGCCGGTCCGGATGATGTCGTCCCCGTCGGGCGAACGGATGCGGACCGGAGCATGCAACAGACGGCGGTGTGTCGGGTATTGCCCGATCCGCCGCGTCGACGGGCACGACGGCATGCCGTGGCCGGCGGTCCGGGGGCGTCTCCATGCACTCGGTCCCGTTCCCCCGGCCGACCGCACCCGTCGGTCAGCGACATCGCCTCCTCCATGCACCAGTCCGATCCGACTTCGAAGGCCGCCGCTGAGACGACATCCGGCCGGTCCGCGCCACCCCGCCGCCTTCTCGCCCGCCCACGGTGGATGGTCGCGGCCGCCGTCGGAAGCACGGTGCTGGCCGCCTCGTCGGCGCTGCCGGGATGCACCGACGGCATGCAGCGGATCGACGATCGCGTGCAGCGTCGGCTGGCCGAGGCCTCCAGCGCTGTCTCGTCCGAAGGGACGCCGCTCCCGGTGAGCCAGCCGCCGGGCGCCCCGGCACCGGACAGCGGGGCGTGGACGCCGGAGACGCGCAATCCGCCGGCGTCGGCGCTGCGTTTCGATCCGATGACCTCGGAGGAAGCCGGCGATGTCATCCGCCGACTGGAGGGGTATGCCGCCCGGAGCGCGGAAATCCGCCAGATGGACCTCGCCGCGGCGATCGCGCAGTCGCTGCGCGGCAGTCGGGATGCCCGGTTCGCCGAGGAGGAGTATCTCCTGGCCGCCCTGGATCTCCTGGTGGAGGAACACCGCTGGGGTCCGCGCTTCTTCAACGCCACCTCGGCCACCGTGGCCGGGCGCGGCAACGACGGACTGTTCGACACCTCCCTGCGCCTCGTGAACGAGTTCGGCGTCCGACAGCGGCTTCCCTACGGCGGCGAGGTCTCCGCGCGCGCCCTGGCCCGCGCCACCGAGGACCTGCACCGGCGGGTCGCCGGCGAAGGCACGCAGTCGGCGGACCTGCTGCTCGCCGCCAGCATTCCGCTGCTCCGAGGCGCCGGCGATGTGGCGCAGGAGTCGCGACTGCAGTCCCATCGGAACATCATCTACGCCGCGCGGCGGTACGAGCGGTTCAGGCGGGAACTGCTCTTCGACATCACCAGGGAGTTCCTGGATCTCGTCGTCGCGCAGCGGAGGATCGAGAACGCGCGGCGCGGCGTCGAGTCATTCGTCGGGCTCGAGGCGCAGCAGGATGCGCTCTACCGCGCCGGACGACGGACACCGTTCGAAGCCGCGGAAGCGCAGAACAACCGGCTCGAGGCCGTCTCGCGCCTGAACCAGGTGCAGGAGTCGTATCGGCTGGCGCTGGACCGCTTCAAGGTCCGGATCGGGCTCCCCCCCGAGGAACCCGTGGAGATCGTGCCGGACGAATTCGGATTCGTCCCGCCGAGGATCGACCTCGACGAGGCGGTCCGCCTCGCGCTCTCCAACCGCCTGGATCTGCAGACCCGGCGGGACCAGGTCCGCGATGCGGAACGGTCCGTCGAGGTGGCGCGCAACGGCCTGCTCGGCGATCTCGGTCTCCGTGCCTCGCTCGGCGTTCCGACGGATCCGCGGCGGGAACGCAGCGGTGTGCGATTCGATCCCGGGTGGTCCGACTTCGAAATCGGCCTGAGTTACGACTGGCCGCTCGACCGCGACATCGAACGTGCGCAGGTCCGGCAGGCGGAGATCCGCGCGGCGCGATCACAGCGCGAGTACGAACGGACCCGGGACACCGTGGCGATCGCGGCGCGGGCCGCGGTGCGGGAGATCGACGCGGCACTTTTCTCGCTGGACATCCAGGAGCGGAACCTCCAGATCGCGCTTCGGCGCGAGGAGTCGATCCGCGCGGACCCGGGACGGGCCACCATCCGGCAGCAGACGGACGCGATCGACCAGGTGCTCCGTTCGCGCGATGCGCTGGACGACGCCCGCAGGACGCTGGAACTGGCGGTTCTGCGCTACCTGCTGGAAACGGACCTGCTCAGGGTTGATCCCGAGGGTGGACTCGCGCCGATCTCGGGCATGACGTTCTCGGACCGCACGCGCGGCGCGGCGACCGACGACGCCCGGGACGCGGTGCGCGAAGGCGATGCCGGTACCGGGAGTGAATCCGCCGGAGAGTCCGGGCCGGGCCCGCGCCCGGCGCTACCATCGACCGACGCGGGAGGATCAGACGCGCCATGAGAGACGCACACAGCCCGTTCACACGCCTGCGAACCGCCGGGATCGGCATCCCGGCGCTGCTCGTCCTGGTCCTGCTCTTCGGATCGATCGTCACGATCATCCTGCTGGCACGCGACCGGGCGGGCGGCGACCAGCCCGATCAGCGGGATCTCTTCATCGCGCGGCAGGGCGGCTTCGACGTGACGGTCCCGGCGTCGGGTGAACTCAATGCGCTGCGGCAGGCTGACATCGCCAGCCAGCTCGAGGTCCGATCGGTCATCACCGAGATCGTCCCTGAGGGGACAAGCGTCCGGAAGGGTGACGTCCTCATCCGGCTGGATGACGAGGACATCGTCAATCGCATCCGAGATCTCCTTCTCGACGTGGACAACGCCGAGGCGCGGCTGATCGCCGCGCGGTCGTCGCTGCGGATCCGGGAGGAGTCCAACCTCTCGGAACTCACGCTTCTGGACGTGGACATCCGGCTGGCCGGGCTCGCGCTCGATGCATGGAAGAGCGGTGAGGACGTGTCGCGCCGGCACACGCTCGAACTCGACGTCGAAACGGCGGAGAAGGACTATCAGCGCCTGATCGAGCGCTACGAGGCGTCGCAGCGGCTGCTGGAGCAGGAGTTCATCTCCAAGGACGAGTTCGCGCGGGACGAGATCGAGATGATCCGCGCGCGGAGCCGGCGGGACCAGGCCCTCCTGTCGCAGCGCGTCTACCTGGAGTACGACTCGATCAAGCGCCTGGCGGAACTGGAGTCCGCACTGCAGAAGGCGAAGGACCGTCGGTCAGAGGCGGCGGAGCGGAACGCCAACGAGATCCGGAACCTGGAGCGGGAGGTCTCCAACCGGGAGTTCGCCCTCAATACCGCCCGGGAGTCCCTCGCGCGCGTCGAGCGGCAGTACACGCTGACCACGATCACCGCGCCGCAGGACGGGCTGGTCGTGTACGCATCGAGTCTCCAGTCGACGGGCTGGGGGCGCGGCACCGACAATCCGCCGCCGCAGGTGGGCACGGAACTCCGTCGCAACCGGACCGTCCTCGTCATCCCGGACACGTCGCAGATGGTCGCGGAAGTCAAGGTGAACGAGGCGCTGAGCGGTCGGATCCGGCCCGGGCAGCGGTCGATCGTGTACTCGGATGCCCTGCCGGACCAGGCACTGACCGGACAGGTGCTGAGCGTCGGGGTCCTCGCCGAACAGGGAAACTGGCGTGACCCGAACCGCCGGGAGTACACGGTCCGCATTCGACTGAGCGAAACGGAAGGTCTCGGGCTGCGGCCGTCGATGCGATGCCGTGCCGAGATCTTCGTGGAGTCGATCGAAGACACCGTGCACATCCCCGTGCAGGCGGTCTTCCGGGCCGGCGGACAGTCGTTCGTGTATCGCCCCGAGGGCGCGGGCTATGCGCAGCATCCGGTGCGCGTCGGACGCGCGTCTGAGCTGTACATCGAGGTTCTGGAGGGGCTCGAGGCGGGACAGGCCGTCCTGCTGCGCGAGCCGACTCCGGATCGCATCGTGCGCCGGATCGAGGTCCGCGATTCGCCCGCCGCGGAGAACGGCGCGCCTGCGGCCATGGATCGTCCGATGCTGCCGCCGCCGGCGGACCGGGACGTCGTGCCGCAGGGTGACGCCGGAGGCGGAATGCCGGACGACGGCTCGCGTCAGGGCGGCGGGGCGGGCCCCGGACCCGGCGCGGGCGCGGACACCCCGGCAGGGCCGCGTCAGCCGCGGCGGCCGCGCGACGGCGCGGCACGACCGGAGGGCGCGCCCTCGGGGCAGCCCAGCGCGACGCCGCAGCGACGATGAATCATCGGGAATCTGCGCATGGCACCGGTGCGCATGGCGGTGCCGCGCCGTGACATGGTCGCGATTCGGGCACGCGATGCGCCGTCAGCCCGTGCAGTCGCCCCATGCCGACAGCAGCAGCAGCAGGTCGGTGAACTCGACAGAGCCGGACCCGTCCAGGTCCGCCGGGCACGCGTCGCATCGACCGAACTGCGCGAGCAGGAGAAGCGCATCGCCGAAGTCCACGGAGCCGGACCCGTCCAGATCCGCGTCGCAGGCGCTCGCGGCAGCCGGGACGATCGCGCTGACCAGGATCGACATCGTCACGCCCGGCGCGAAGAGCGCGAGCTCGATCTCACCGGCATCGGCGGGGGGCCGCGGACTGGTGAACCGGAAGTTCCCCAGCATGCCCCATCGCAGCGCGCCGGCCGACGGCGCCTGGTCGAACGTCACGGTGGACCAGGAGAGCGCGTCCGTCTCGACGACGGCCGACCACGGCGAGTTCAGGATGAGATCGTTGGAGTGGTAGACAGGAAGGCGCTGGCCGATCGCGGTCGGCGCCGCGTCGGGCGGCAACGGGATGGTGACCGACCGGATGGCGCGGTCAAGGTCCTGGTTGTAGATCGCGTATTCGTAGTCGAACGTTCCGTCACCGTTCTCATAGGCGCGGGAGGCGACGAGGACGCGGCCCTCCGCCGGAACGAGTGCCTCCGATACGAGCACGGCGGAATCGAGGGCGGACCAGCGCAGGATCGCGGGAACCGCGCTGGTCGAACCGCCCGGCGGAAAGGCGGCGGCGCCATCCGGTCCCATCGTGAGTTCGCGATGACTCGTGTTGTCGGCCGAGCGGGCCAGGTCGATCACGGGTGCATCCTCGAGATGCACCACGGTGGCCTCGACGAACCACGCGGCGCCGGGATTGAGCGAGGACGCCACGTCCCCGACCGCGGCGCGGAGACGCCGCGCCGTCGATCCGGAGAACGGCGGACTCTGGGGCGGGAAGGCGATGGCACCGCTCGTCGGATCCACTTCCAGTCGCGATCCCAGTCCGGGCTGGTAGGAGACCGCCGTGGCGCTGTGCGCGTCGGAGCAGCCTGGACCGAGTGCGGCGCAGCCGGACGGCGCGCACGGCGCGCACGCGTTCTGGTCAAGTGAGCAGGCGACATGGAAGCACCATGAGTGGCCGACCTGCTCGAACCTGAGATGCCCGTTGGCACCGGGCGCCAGTCGGTACAGCTGGAACGCCATGACCGGATGGCGCGAATCAGCGCCCACCGTCAGCATCGGCTCATCGCCGACGTTGCACTGGGTCAGGCCGAAGCTGTAGGCGCGATGGTCCTCGTCCGGACCGTAGTTCAGCACGCCGCTCCCGATGAGATGCACGCGCGCATCGGGCCCGATCCCGGAGGGGCCGCCGGGGGCGATCATGGGCGCGGCCATGGCCTGCGGCATTCCGCCGCCGACCGGGACAGCATGCATGAATCCCATGAGGGCCACGACAGGGAGGGTCGCGCCGCGCCGCGGCACGTGACCAGGCGGCCGACTCCGGTGACATGACAGCGATGAGTTCATGGACATGGCACTGTCCTCCGGGGCCAGTCTACCGCGCCATGCCCCACCCGCAAGGTCGATGGCACCACGGGGCGCGTGGTACGCTCTCACGGGCGTTCTCCCGCGGTCCCCGGGCTGATCGTCGTGCTGGGGCGCGGCACCGGACGCGCGGAGCGGCGGTGCCGGTCGCCTCGCGTCAGTCGCGGTCTCCCGGATGCCCTGCCCGCAGGTTCCACTGCACGCCCGGCGTGTAGTCCAGCAGGTCGTAGAGCGCCGTGCGCGCCTGCATCTCCGGAAGCAGGGCGCGGACGGTGCCGTCCTGTCGCAGGGTCCGCAGGCCGCGTTCGATGTGACCCATGGCCAGCCGCATCATGCTCAGCGGATAGATCACCAGCGCGTAGCCCAGGTCGGCGAAGCGCTGCGCGGGAATGTCGGGCGTCTTCCCGAACTCGGTCATGTTTGCCAGGAGCGGACCGGGCGACTCCCGGGCGAAGCGTGCGAACTCCTCCTCGCTCTGCAGCCCCTCCGGGAAGATGACGTCGGCCCCCGCGCTGCGGTAGAGATTCGCGCGGACGATCGCGTCCTCCAGCGACGTGACGGACCTGGCGTCGGTGCGCGCGATGATGACGAAATCGGGCGTGGTCCGGTGCGTCGCCATCGCGCGGAGCTTGTCCGCCATGTCCGCGGCGGGAATGAGCGCCTTGCCGTCCAGGTGCCCGCACCGCTTGGGAAACACCTGGTCCTCCAGGTGAAGCGCCGCGGCGCCGGCACGCTCGTATTCCACGACCGTGCGGACGCAGCATTCGACCTCGCCGTAGCCCGTGTCGGCATCCGCGATGACCGGCAGGCGTGAGGCATCGGCGATCTCGCGGATCGTCCGGCACATCTCCGTCAGCGTGATGAGCCCGATGTCCGGGTATCCGGCCACGTTCGCGGTCGCGCCGCCGGAGATGTAGACGGCCTCGAATCCGGCGCGGGCGACGGCCCGCGCGACGAGCGCGTTGAACGCGCCGGGACAGACGACGGTGCCGCGGGCCATGAGGTCACGAAGCCGGCGGCCCGGATGCGGTGGGGTCATGTGACGCGTGCTCCCTGAGGCGGCCCGTCGGGATCGGTGCCGGGCGCCGGACGCGGATTATGGGGGATCGGAGGAGGGATCGGCCACTTCGACCGGCGCGAGGCGCGCACACCGACGGTCGGCGTCGGGGAAGTCGACGCTCATCGCGAACGCGAAGAGCCCGCCGACCGCGATCGCCCAGGGCAGCACCGACCAGCCGGAGGCACTGATGGCGGCCGCCGGCGGCGCGTGCAGCGTCGTGAGGACCGCGCCGGTGATCACGGAGAGCATGGCGGCCCAGTGGAAGATGTGCAGGCCGCCGAAGCGCGGCGCCTTCGGCTCACAGCGGTAGCTTTCCTCGGCGAAGCGTGTGACGCCGGCAAGGACCAGGGCCACGCCGCCGACCACGCTGCACGGCGCCCCTTCCATCCAGAGCCGGAGCAGGATCGGCATGGAGGCCACGTTCGCGAGCATCGAGTACACCTGCGTGGGGTAGATCGATCGTCCCCGCAGCCCGGCGAGCCAGCAGACGCGGCTCTGCGGCGCGACGACGATGATGCCGTGCGCCGCAGCGCCGGTCTCGCTGCCGTGGCAGCAGCCCTGCACGAGGCAGCGGAGCCGGCCGATCGCCTGGATGAGCGGCGCCGAGACGGCGAGCGCGGCGAAGAGCGGCCAGCCCGGTCCGCCGAGCGCGGCGATCAGCAGGATGGTCGAACCGGCACCGATCGCGAAGCCGTGGTAGCCGAACGGTCGGGAGAGCCCGCTTCCACGCAGGACGCACTGGAGCCAGAGACCGGCCCCGACGATGCCGCCGATCGCGGTGACCGTGACCGGCACGACCGCCGCGCGGCCGAGCAGCAGACCGAGGAGCACGGCCCCGACGAAGCCCGCCGTGAACGACCACGCCGCGTGGCTGAGGATCCGCAGCGGCCCCAGGCGCCACGCGCGGAAACTGTTCGCCAGCCGCTCCGAGCCGCGGAGCAGGCCGTGCCACGCGCGGCCCGCATGCCAGGAGAGCAGTGCGATCGGGACCGCGGCAAGCACGTCGATCAGGGCATGCATGCCGGTCGTGATGCAGCCTGCACAGTTGAGCGCCGCCCACGTGGCGCCGACGGCGCCGACGATGCGGCCGCGGGTGAAGCATGCCAGCCCGCAGAGCAGTGCCCAGCCCGCGTGGAACGCGGGAAACGTGGCGCCACCGGGTCGGCCGAGTTCGTCATACGCACGGTCCATCGCGAGCAGTCTGCCGAGCGCGGTGGTCGGTTCGAACGGCCGGGGCGGCGCCGCGAGCGGGACGACGAGCTGCATGCCTCCGATGATGATGGTCAGCACGATTCCCGCGACGGCGAATCGCCGGACCGCGCGGCGTGTCGGCAGGAGGAAGGTCATCAGGAGGACGACCGGATAGGCGCTGGCATAGAGCGCCTCGGTCCACTCGATGACCGGCCACGGCCGCTCGAACGGGAGGTACGCGTTCCAGGCGCCCGGCACCCGGCCACAGGCGATGATCGCGGTGTAGACGAGCAGCCATGGCGCCAGGACGAGCAGCCACACGGAGAGATGATCGTGCCAGCGCGGCGGTGCATCCTCCGGCGGCGGCAGTGCGACCAGGACCGGCGGCAGCACACCGAAGCGGCGTCGCAGATCGAGGCGCTCGTAGCCGAGGACCAGTGCCGCGCATCCCGCGGCGAGCGTCGGCGAGATCAGCCACAGTCCGGCCGACGAGCCGACGGCGATGCTCACGCCCGCCGAAATCAGCACGGCGCCGATGTAGATCGGGTCGGCGAGCCAGCGGTAGACGCCGCGCGCGACATGATGGCGTGGCGGGAAGGCGTTCATCGGCAGGCCTCCGCCGAAGCGCCACAGCGCATGCCAGGCGCTGAGCAGCAGCCCGGCGCCGACCGCGACCAGGCCCCAGCCGGCCCCCGGGTGATGCAGGTGCGGCAGTGCGACGTTCGACTCCGCCGAGCGCGCCCACCAGGCGAGGAGCAGCGGAAGCAGCAGCAGGAAGACCGCGCCGTACAGCACACGGCCGGCGCGCCCGTTCATCGGGGCCACTCCACGCGCTCATGCAGCGCCCATCCGGAGACCTCGCCCATCGTGGCGCGACTGACCCACCTGGTCTCGTGGCCTGCGAGCATGCGCGACAGAGGCAGCGCGCGGAGGCCCGGGATTCTTCCAGAAAGCATCGGGCCGAGCGTCGCGTCGCGGACCGTGGTCCGCCGGTCGAGTTCGAGGGGTCGCGCGCCCTCGAGCAGGATGCGGTCATCCGCGATCTCCGGCGCCTCGACCGGGTGTCCGTCGCGGAAACACCAGCGTGCGGGAACGGGTCCCTGCCAGTCGATCCAGACGAGCGTTTCGGAACCGAGATGGCATCGCCCCCAGCGCAGGACATCGATGGGAATGGTCCACGGCGCCATCGTCATCGTGAGGCGCTCGGCGTAGCCGATCCCGGTGAAGCGCCGGCCGCCGGCGGTCGCGTCGACCCGCGCGGCCGGGAGCAGGCATGCCCAGTCGATGCAGCCGTCGGCGGTTTCGAGCAGCCGCTGCGTGATCGGTGGCGCGAGCGCGCTCCACGTCCCGGTGAGACGCAGGCGCGGCTCATGCAGGTGCATCCGGGTGCCATCCCACCGCGGCGCGGGCGCCGGCGCAAGCGTGACCTGGTCGAACGGAGCGCCGTCGCGGGTGGTGCCGAGTACCTCCGCGAGGTGCAGGGCCGGCAGGGGTGGCAGCGCGAGCGCGGCGTGGTAGACGATCAGGACGCACCCGTCATCGGTGATGACATCGGCGTACCACTTCTCCAGGCGAGGTCGGTGACTCGTCACGCGGGGGTCCCGGTCGGCGGCGGTCGAGGTGCTGCGCCCCGGCGCCGGGTCGACCCGCCCGCCCCGGGGAGGCCTGCCGCCGTCGCCGGCACCTTCCGGCCACTCTACCTGATCGCCCGGTGCCGGCGCGGACGCGGCGTGTTCCGATGGATCCTGCGGTGACCCGGGAACCCGGCGCGGGGATCGGGGCGGATTCCCCGGCCGGGCAGAATTCCCCGCTGCGGTAGACTCCGATCGTCCAGCCGCGCGCCCTGTCGCTGCTCCGGAGTGTCCGTCTATGAAGCCTGCCCGCATCCTCGTCACGCTCACCGGCACGGAATACGTCGATGCCGCCATCGACCACGCCCTCGAACTCGCGCTGCTGCACGGTGCGGAGATTGTGGGCGTGACCGACCTCGATCTTTCACGGATCGAGATGGTGGGCATGGTTCCGATCGGCGCGGTCGCGGCCGCCGCGGACCTGGTGGAGCATCGGCGGATCGAGGCGGAGCAGAGGATCGACGCCGCCATCGCTCGACTGCAGAATGCGTGCCGCGATGCCTCGGTGCCCTGCATCATCCACCGCGAGACGGGCGAGCCGTTCGAGACGGTCGCGCGCTCATGGCGCTTCGCCGACTTCACCATCGCCTCGCTCCAGGGCCTGTTCGACTACGGTGTCGTGCGGGAACCGGACAAGATGCTGATCCGCCTGATCCGGCGCGGTATCCGCCCCATGCTCGCCACCGCACGGGTGGCGAGGCCCATCCGCCGGGCGCTGATCGCGTACAACGGCTCCATGGAAGCGTCGAAGGCGCTCAAGCAGTTCTGCTGGATGAACCTCTGGCCGAAGGTCGAGGTCGACCTCGTGTGCTTCCGCAAGGGTGTGGATGACGCGCCGGAACTGCTGGAGCAGGCCGCCGCGTTCTGCCGGCGGCATCAATTCGAGAAGGTGCAGACGTTCGTCCAGGACGGGTCGCCCCGCGATCACCTGCATGACTTCGCGGTGGAGCGGCAGTGCGACCTCGTCGTCATGGGCGCGACGGCCCGCGCCCGCATCTTCAGCAACCTCCTTGGTGACACCGCCGAGCGCATGATCCGGGACTCCGTCCTGCCGCTCTTCCTGTCGCAGTGAGTGCCGGGCAGGTCCGGGAATCACCGCGGATCGGGGCAGGGCGCGTGAACCGGGGTCGGATCGCACCGTCGCGCGGGGAGCCGCGGTCGAACTCCGCCGGGGATCACGGCCGGTGTGGAGACTCGCCGCGCTCCGGTCGATCAGGTCTCAGGCGGCCCCGCCGTGCGGCCTGCGCCGCCGTCGTGCACGCCAGCCCATGACCGGACACATCCATGTCCATGCCGCCGCGAAGCCCTCCGGGGCGGGCCACGTGCTGCGCGTGGCGTGCGCCGCGCTGATTCTCTCGGCGGCGGTCGGGTGGTACCTGGTGGACCGGATCCGTGCGGCCGGCGCCGCCGAGACGCCGCAGGAAGTCGCCCGCCGGATGCGGGAGATCCTGCTTGCCGGGGCGCACGATCCCTATCGGCCCGGCGCCGGCATGATCGGGTCGTGGGACGTCCAGGCGCAGCGCTACGACGAGGCCGCGGACCTCTTCCACGATTTCCGGCTGGAGGTCGACGGGTCGGTCGTCGTCGCGTCGACGGCGCGACTCGTCGTGGACCCGATCAGCACCAGCATGTTCTTCGAACTCACCGAGGTGACGGTACTGACCGGGACCATCGATGGCGCGATCGGCACGATGCCGTCGTACCGACTCGGCCCGATCCCGCTGGCACGGCCTGTCGTCGGCACGACCGCGACGAATCCCGGGCGGCGCACGGGATCGTCGCGTGCTGCCGGGTCGCGCGGCGGCGTGCTGGAACGGGCGGAGTGAACGCCCGTCCGCTCATTGACGCTGCGGAGGCCCGGGGCGGGCGCCCTCGCGCCTCGGTGCGTCGCGCAGGCGCTGCATCAGCAGTTCGACGGCCCGATCGAGCTGCGGGTCGACGCCGCGCCGACGATCGAGCGGCGTGATGTCCACGTCGATGTCCGGCGCGACGCCTTCGTTCTCGATGATCCAGCCGTGTTCCGGATCCCACAGGCCGTACTCCGGCTGGACGTAGAGCCCGGCATCGACGAGTGGCTTGTCGAACCGGATGCCGACCACGCCGCCCCAGGTGCGCGTCCCGATGAGGGGTCCCAGCCCGCGCCTGCGGAACATGTGGGGGAAGATGTCGCCGTCGGACCCTGCGTGCGCGTCGATGAGCGCGGCCATGTGGGCATCCACCGCCAGGTGCGGATAGCGGTAGATCCGACCATGCCGCGCCGCCGCATACGCATGGACGCGCTGCGCGAGCGTCTCGATGATCATCTCGCTCACGAAACCGCCGGCGTTGCCGCGGATGTCGATGATCAGCGCGGGCAGGTGTGACTGCGGCGGGAACTGCCGGGAGAACAGCGAGAGCCCGAGCGCGGACATGTCGGGGAGGTGCAGGTATCCCACGCGGCCTTCCGTGGCGGCGGCCACGCGACGCCGGTTCTCCTCCACCCATGCCATGTACCGGAACGGCGACTCGTCCTCGACGGGCTCGACCTCGATGACGCGCTCTTCCGAGCCGTCCGCGCGGGCGACGGTCAGTCGGACCGTGCGGCCGACGGCGCCCTGGAGCATGGCGAGCGGATCGGCCGCGCCCTGCAGCCGTTCCCCGTCGATCGACAGCAGGAGATCGCCGTCGCGCATCGCGAGATGCGGTGCCGAGAGCGGCGGGAACGTCGTTCCGTCCGGCGCCGCGGCGCGCAGGATGCGCCGGAGAACGACGCGCCCGCCGCGCCCCGGCTCCATGTCCGCGCCGAGGAGTCCCACCGGGACCGGCTCCGCCTGCTCCACGCGATGACGATCGCCGCCCGTCACGTAGACGTGGCTCGTGCGGAGTTCGTCCACCATCTCGCGGATCAGGTCGCCCAGTTCCTCCCGCGTCCCGATGCGCTCGAGGAACGGCTCGTACCGCCGTCGCATGAGCGGCCAGTCGACGCCCGCCATGTCCGGTACGAAGAAGAAGTCACGCTGGAGTCGCCATGCCTCTGCGAAGACCTGCTTCCACTCCAGGGCGGGCTCCACCCGCACGGCGTGTCCCTCCAGCGGGAGGTCCTCCGCGGACTGCGGCTCATGCACCGGGACGATGCGGATCCCGTCGTCACGCAGCACGGCCACCCGCGAACCGTCCGGCGCCAGCGCGACGTGGTCGCCGATCTCCTCCGCGATGAGCGCCGGTGCCGGCTCCAGCGCATGCCAGCGATGCAGCTGCCCGGGCGGCTGCGATGCGGCGAGGTCGTCGGAGGCGAGCAGCCCGGTGAACGGACGCGTCACGAAGAGCACGCCGCCGGGGATCGCTTCCAGGTCGGTGATGTTGCCGGGCTGGACGGGAATCGCCCAGGCGCGACGGGCCGCGTCCTCCGGTTCGATGACGAGCGCCGGTGGCTCGGCACCCGGCGCCCCGGCCGCCGCGTCGTCGCGGTGCGGATCGTCGTGCCCGGAGCCGTCGGGGCCGGCATCCGGATGGCTCCAGCCCTCGATGTCGAAACCGGCGGCGAGCGCGATTCCCATCTCCGGAGGCGGCAGCGATTCGCGGAGCGGAATCGCGAGAATCACCACGCCCGGCGCCGTGAGGTATCGCATCTCGGCGCCGCTGACCAGCGGGTCGAACGCCCGATGAGAGAGCAGGTAGAGATAGGCGCCGGCCGGATCCCAGCGCGGCGCGAAGTCGATCGTGGTCCCGTCACCCAGGTCGAACGTCCGGCCCGACCGGATGGAGTGCAGTCGGACGACGCTCATGCCGGTGGCGAGCGGATGCGTCCACGCGATCCAGTTGCCGTCGGGGCTGAAGCGGTAGTCGGTGATCTCGCCGGCATCGGCCCGATCGATGACCCGGCGCTCTCCGGACGCGGTGATGATGAGATGCAGGCGCATGGACTTGTCGGCGAAGGCGACATGTCGGCCGTCACGGTCGGCGACCGGCGGGAACAGCCATTCCTCGCGATCGCGCGTGAGGACGCCATGCCGGCCGTCGGCCGCAAGGCTGTGTACGGTGATCTGCTGTTCGCCGGAGGCGTCGCTGATGAAGACCAGGCGGTCCCCGCCCATCGCATGCACGCCGCGCTCCCGGGCGGACGGCGTCCGCGTGACCTGGCGGAACCGGTGTGTCCGCAGGTCGAACGCCCCGATCTCGCCGCGCGCCTCGACGAGGAGCGTGTCCGGATCGGCGCCGAACGTGACGGCGGTCACGGCGTCGGCGAGCGGTACGAATCGCGGACGTGCCGCCGCACGGTCCGTGACCAGGCGGATATCGAGCCGCCGCAGCGTGTCGCCGGAGGACTCGAGCAGCACGACATCCCAGCCCTGCGCGAAGACGAGGCGCGATCCCCGGGCATCCGCGTCGGCCGACGCGCTGCGGATGTCGTACCCGGCGGGGTCGGTGGGCCGGGTCGGATCCACCGCGAACCGCGTGTGCTGTCGAAGGTCGCCGCCGTCCGGGCGATCCGACCAGATGTTGGTCAGACCGCTGCGGTCGGAGACAAAGAAGACGCGGCCCGTGAGCCACATCGGGAAGAAGTCGGTACCAGGGTGATCGGTCAGGCGCGAGAAGAGATCGCCGCGCGGCTCGGCGGTCCAGATGTCGGGCGCCGTCCCGCCGCGGTAGCCCTTCCACGACGCCACGCGGGACCACCAGCGCACGAAGGCGAATCGCGTTCCGGTCGGCGAGAAGGACAGTTGCACGCCTTCGCCGAAGCCGAGCGGCTCCGCCGCACCGCCGGTGAGCGGAACCCGGAAGAGTTCATCCCGCTGCAGCGGATGGGCGCGCCGTGATCGGAAGATGATCGCCTGGCCGTCCGGCTGCCATGCGACCGGCACGTCGTCCGCGGGATGGAACGTGAGTCGACGCGCTTCACCGCCGTCGATCGGCATCACGTAGACGTCCGTGTTGCCCTCGTACTGCGATGCGAAGGCGAGCGTGGTTCCGGCCGGGTTGATCACCGGCGAGAACTCGACGCCGTCACCGCGGGTCAGCCGCGCGGCGCGGATGACCGGCTCGCTGCCGTCCGGGTCCGGCGGCGGAATCACCGCGCTCCAGAGGTCGCCTTCGCTCACGAACACCAGGCGATCCCGGTGGAGCGCAGGCTCCGCATACAGGCCGCGGGTGGCATGCGCCGCCGCCGCGGACAGCAGCGGCAGGAGGATCAGGCCGAGGCAGGGGAGGCGGCGGATGGGTGGGCGAGGCATGCGACCATTGTGGCGTGCTTTCGCCGCCCCGTGGCCCGGCCGTTCCGGCCCGAGGGGCGTGTGCCGGCGCGCAGCCGCGCGGCGCTCAGCGCGCCGGTGTCGTCGGCGCGTTCCGCCCGCCGGATCGATCGATGCCGAGCGAGAGCGCGAAGCCGCCCCCGGCGATCAGCAGCGCGAGCGCGATTCCGCCGGCCGTCGGCGGGAACCGCTCGGTCCGCCAGTCCTTCGCGGGAACGGCGGCGGCGTCCGCGTCGGTCGCGAGCAGTCGCCCGCGGATGACGTCGCCCGCGGCGGGAGGGACCGGCGCGGCGAACGGCCAGAGACCCGCGACCGCGCCGATGAGCAGCCCGAGCAGCGCGCCCAGCGTGGCCTGTTCGAATCGGCGCAGCAGGAATCGCAGCACGTTGCTGACCAGCACGATGGACACGACGACACCCACGCCGACCGGCACGATGGTCCGGAGCGAGGCGAGGATGGGACCGCTCTCGCGAGCGGCGACGCCGTCGCGCAGCGCGCCGATGGCGTCGAGGATCGGCAGGTAGAGACCCAGCACGAGCAGCAGGTAGGAGCCGGAGACGCCCGGGAGGATCATCGCTGAGCCCGCGGCGATGCCGCCGAGCAGGAGTACGGTGACGCCCGGCGCGGCCTGGTGGCCGGCGGACTCGGCGCCCCCGGTGATCGCCAGCGTGATCATGAGGACCAGCCCCGCCGCGGCACCGATCCAGGCGGGCAGCCGCGCCGGCCGGAGCATCCGGAGCAGGATCGGCACGCCGCCAAGCGTCAGCCCGATGAAGAGGCTGAACATGATCCAGCGGTGGTGGACGACCAGGTGGTGCACCGGTCGTGCGAAGAGCACGATGGACGCCAGTGCCGCGGCGACCACGCAGCCCAGGAGGACGATGGAGCGCAGCCGGAACCGCAGGAGGGAGAGTTCGGCGACGGCCCCGATGAAGCGCGGATAGATCCCCGCGGCGAGCAGCATCGTGCCGCCGGAGATGCCGGGGACCAGATTCGCCAGTCCCATGAGCATGCCGCCGAACAGGGCGCGCGGGGCGTCGCCACGGATGGTCGGCGGTGTTCCGATCCCGACGGCGCCGTGATTCCTGCCGCTGTCCTCGCCCTGCATGGCGCGATTGTACCGGCCGCTTTCAGCGCGGCGGGAGGGGCACGTGAGCGCGCGGGAAGACCGGTCCGTGTACGCTTGGCCCGCCATGCGCGTGCTCGTCACCGGCGGAGCGGGGTACATCGGTTCACACGCCGTGCTCGCGCTGCTGTCGCGCGGTGACGCCGTCACCGTCGTGGACTCGTTCATCCGCAGCGATCCATCGATCGTGCACGGTCTCACGGTGCTCGGAGACCTGGTGGTCGTCGGTGCCGACGTCAATGATCGCTCGCGTCTCGTCGGGGTGCTTCATGAGCGGCGCATCGACGCGGTGCTGCACTTTGCGGCGCTCGCGTCGGTGCCGGAGTCCCTCGAGCGCCCGCTGGACTATGCCCGCGCGAATGTCGCCGGCACGGTGAGCGTGCTCGAGGCGATGCGTGACGCGGCGGTCCCGATCATGGTCTTCTCGTCGTCCTGCGCGACGTATGGGGAACCGGACCCCGGCCGGGTCCCGATCGACGAGTCATGCCCGCAGCACCCGGTCCACCCCTACGGCTTCTCCAAGCTGGCCGGTGAACGGATCCTGCTGGACCAGGTCCGCGCGCAGGCGGCCGCGGGCGGCCGATTCCAGGCGGCGATCCTGCGGTACTTCAACGTCGCCGGCGCGGATCCGCAGGGGCGCGTCGGCGAGCGCCACGAACCGGAGACCCATCTCATTCCATGCTGCCTCGAGGTGGCCCTCGGGGTGCGCGACGCACTGGCGATCTACGGGACGGACTATCCGACACCCGACGGCACATGCATCCGGGACTACGTCCACGTGTGCGACCTGGTGGATGCACACCTGGCGGCGCTCGATCGGATGGCGGCGGAGTCGCCGAAGACGGCAGGCGCCGACGAGGCCGGGACCCGGGGCGGTCCATCGGCGGGGGCGGTGGTGTTCAACGTGGGCCTCGGCCGTGGATTTTCCGTGCGCGAGGTCCTGGAGACCTGCCGGCGCGTGACCGGCCGGCCGATCCGGTCCGCGGTTCATCCGAGGCGTCCCGGCGATCCGCCCACGCTGGTCGCCCGTGCCGACCGGGTCCGAAGCGAACTCGGCTGGTCGCCGCGATACGACGGACTGGAGGAGATCGTCCGGACCGCGTGGCGGTGGATGCAGCGCGGTGGCTGAGATGCCTCGTCGACCGTCGCGCACCGCGCGGGTGGGGGTCTCCGCCCGCTGAAGGCGTCCGCAGAAGTCGGGATTTTCGTGTGCGCGCAGGCGGGGGCGTCGTGTACGCTGGCCGCTGTGCTTCGCCATCCGTGGCCATGGTGTCTGAGACGAAGACTCGCCTCGCCGTCTGCGAGGCACGCAATCCGGGTAGATTCGGATGGCGCAGGCGAGTAAAGCAATGCGCAGCTCAATACTTCTCGGCGTGATCGCGGTCGTCCTGCACCTGACGGCACCCGCAGTCTGGTCACTGGATCGCTCGGTCTCGGAACTCCGGGTCCCGCTGGACGACTGGACGCTGATCCCGACGCTCCACGGTTCGCAGGTGGAGACCATCGTCGGTCTTCGAGACCCGGCCACCGTGGTCGGCAGCAACATCACGGCGCTCTGGTTCGTCCGGACCGGCTCCCGCGCGTGGAAGGCGCTGGCGTGGTACGAACAGGACGTGATCGCCGCGCTCGCCCACGTGAAGACGACGCTCGGACTCGGTGACGGGAGCGACGCTGCATGGATGGTGCCCGGCATGCAGGGGGGGCTCGACGGTGCGCTCGGGACCGAGCCGGACCCGTTCGCCACCGGCGTCTTCGAGACGGACCCGTTTCTCCCAGTCATCGAGTCCGCGCCGGACTCGGGCGGGCTTATCGACCTGCTCACGAGTTCGGGCTGGGCGGCGGCGAAGATCGCGATCCAGACCGGCGGCCCGTTCTGTACGCAGGAGGACATCCTCTCCACCATCGCCGCGATGGTGGAGGCCGACCTCGCGACTGGCGCGGGCGGCGCGCTGCTGGCGCAGTTCACGCCTTCGTCCGCCACCTGCCGGACGTGGTTCAGCGTGCGTGTGCCGATGCGCCCCGACGGGACGTGGACGGTTCCGGAGATCCTGCCCGATCTTCCGCCGTCCATCGCCTGTGCCGCGCCCGGCCAGATGTGGCAGAGCATGGCACCGGGCACGGTGCTGTCCGGTGTGCAGTCCGTCGTGATCGATGTCGGCCGGTTGGACGGCGCGGGACAGCCGGAGACCTGCGGACATTTCGTGATCGCGCTGGTGGATCGTCGCTGCCCCGACGTGGAGGTGACACTGCTGCCATCGGTCCCGTTCAGCGTCCACGACGGCGGCGTCCCATCGGTGACCGCACCGGCGTCCGTCACCGTCCAGGTTTCGGCCGAGGATGAGGGCGACCCGTCGCCGGACGTCGTCATCTCCCACAACGGAACGCCGATCGAGTCCGGCGCGGTGATCACCGCGGTGGGCGTGCACGTCCTTCGGGTCATCGCCACCGATGCATCCGGCAATGCCTGCGAGGAGACCGCGGTCTTCCAGATCCGCGCCCGCGATCTTCACGGCGCCGTGGCGATCGTGGAGTCGATCGATCCCGTCTGGAACGACGGCATGCTGGCGCGGCTGGACACCGTCATCCTCGTCGCGTCGCACGCATTCGATGCGTGGGGAATCCACCTCGGTTCGACGCACCTGCTGGTCATGGACCACGAGGGCCGGACCATCGCCGGGCCGACGCCGGTCACCGGGACCGATCCGTGCGGCGGAGGCGGCGGTGATCCGGAGATTCACTGGACGTACCAGGGCGCCGCGATCGGTGCGGCCTTCCAGCACGGATACTGGCGCCTCTCATGGTCGGTCGATCTCTCCGGCGCCGGGCTCTCGGCGCTTCCGGCTGCCTTCATGGTGTCCGGCAGGTCGGCATCGACGCGCGCGGCGGCGTCGTTCGATTTCATCGCGAGAACGTCCGCGCAGGCGCCGCCGGATGCCGTCGCGGCGCTGGCGGCGCTGGGCCTTGTCGACATCGAGATCGATCCGAAGCCCACGCCCGACCCGGATGATCCCGAGGGCGATCCCCCGCTGGCGTGCGAGTGGAAGTACGAACTGGAGCCGTGGACCGCGGCATCCTGTCACCTGACCGACCAGGCCGCGTCGGACTGCGGATTCCTGCTGTCATTCCGCCAGTACGCCTACGTGCGGATCCGTGACACGGTCGGCAAGCCGCGGGGCATCAGCGAGGCGCGCGACGAGGGCTGTCCCGGTGCCGCGTCCGTGAGCTGCTCGCTCGCAGCCTCCGGCCGGTTGCGCATGTGGCTGGAGCCGGCGCCGCCGTGTACGGAGTGCGAGATGCGCGTGCGCGCCTGGCCCAGGTTCGACCTGCTGGTCGAGGTCAACACGCCCGCGACCGCCGTCGCCGGCGCCGGCATCTCGGTGGTCGGCGGCGGACTGGATGTCTCGGCCGCCGGGGCGATCGCCGTCGGCGATGCACCGCCGGCGTCCGTGACGCTCGGGTCCGACTGGACGATCCCGGTGGTCGTCGGCGCGAACGACCGGTACATGCGGACCTTCAGCAGCCTGTACGCACAGGAGGCGATCTCCGATGGCTGCGCGGTCGACGTCGAGATCCGCAGCGGCGGTGCGCTGAGCGTGCATGCCGACGGATGGAACTTCCCGATCGGCGATCCGTTCGGTCTCGCCACCGCGACGATCCAGCGATCGACACCCGATATCCGGATCATCGGCGTGGTGACGGAAGGGCCGTGCGAGGGACTTTCGAGGACGGAGCGATACGAGTAGGCGCGCAGGCACACCGCGCCCGGGGAGTCCATGTGATGCCAGGTCCTCTCGACTACGCCCTGATCGCCCTGATCGGTGTCGTCATCATCCCGGCAGGTCTCGTCGCCTGGCTCCGGCGCCGGCGGGGCGGCACCGCCGCACCGGGTGCCGGCGGAACGCCGTCGCCCGCGCGATGCGAGCGGGTCGCGGTCCGCCTGGTCCTGGTCATCGGCGGCGCCTTCGCGCTGCACAGTGGCCTGCAGCAGGCGGAACTGTGCGTGCCGACACTCGAGCGCGGTGCCTGGGAGGGCCTGATCGCGCCGGGGGACGTGGCGATCCGCGCCTCCGGGTCGGCATGGCTTTCCGCGGCACGATGGCGGTCATCGAGCCCGACGGCGTGGCCGGCGCCGGATCGGATCACGTTCCGCAGGGGCGATCGATCGGTCACCGCGGTCCGCGCGGCGGAGGGGCGCGGATGGATCATCGAGGGATCGCGCGTCGCCGCGTCCGGCACTTCGATCGCGACGGCGCTCGACGCCGAGGCGTGCGCGGAGGCGATGGACGCCATGCTCACCCTGGGATGGAGCGATGGCACGCTCGCCGACGTCGCCGATCGCCTGCGCGCACGCGGCGATGCCGCCGTTCCGCAGGTCACGCACTACGAAGGCGACGACCGCTCAGGGCCCGTGGTCGGCGCGGCGGTCCACGTGATCATCATCCCGGTGGTGCTCGGTGCCGTCTGGCTGTGGGTGCTTCGCCCGGGGCGACCGCCCTCGAGCGCGTGACCGGTGCCGCGCCCGTGCCCGCGTGTCAGGGGCACGCCTGGTCCAGGGCGTGCAGGATCCGCGCCAGCAGCGCGTCCAGCAGCGACTCTTCGTCTGTGCGGGTCGTATCAAGCGTGATGACCGCGCCTTCGAACGTCGGATCCGGCGTCTCGAATCGTGCGGCGGCAGCCAGGTAGACCCGCCAGTCGGCATCCGACGGCTCCGCCGGATCACGTGAGCGCCGCTCGAGGCGACGCCGCGTCTCCTGCGGATCGGCCACGAGGTGCACGACGATCGATGGTGCACCCGCCTGCGCCGCGGAGTCGCGCAGGATCGATCGCAGCGCCTTCGTCGGACTGGTCGCGTCGTACACCACGACGCCGCCCGCCGAACACGCTTCCGCGCCGCGCCGCGCCAGTTCCTGGTACACGCGCCGGGTGACGTCCTCCGTGTAGAGGGCGCCCCGGGCGCCGTGCCCGGATCGATCGGAGACCGCGACGCCCATCAGGGCCTTTCGAACGACATCACTGGCAAGGACGGTGACCGGGCAGTCCCGCTCGATCAGGCGCGTCACGCCGCTCTTCCCGGAGCCGGGAAGCCCGCACAGGACCAGCGCCGCTGGCGCCATCGCCTCGCCGACGGCCCGCCGCGCGAACCGCCGCGCGGACCGGAATGCGTCCGTCCCTGTGCCGACGTCGGACGCGGCCGTGGCGCGGAGGCCCTCCACCTTCGCGCGGACGATCGCGTAGTACATCCGGTAGAAGGGAAGCAGTCGCGGCAGTCCGGCATCGCCGGTCGCGGCGGCATAGCGCGTCTCGACGAAGGCCGCCAGGTCCGGCCGTCCGCGATGGGCGAGGTCCATGGAGAGGAACGCGATCTCCGCCGCCACATCCCGGCAGCGGAGGGCGCGCGAGAACTCGATGCAGTCGAAGAGCACGGGACCGTCGTCGGACAGGCAGATGTTGCGGGCGTGGAGATCGCCGTGCAGATCGCGGACGCGACCGTCGTCGATGCGGCGCCGGAGCAGCGCCGCGTGCTGATCCAGGAAGCGATGCGCGCGGGCCCGGAGGAACCGGACCCACGCCGGCGGACAGACCGCCGATCCCGGCGCGACGCCGGCAAGTCCGGCCAGGTTCTCCTCGACCGCCGCGGCGAGGGCCGCCGGTGTGCTGTACCGGACGGCGTCCGGCCCCGACGCGGCGCCCGCATGGAACTGCACCAGCCGGTCGACGACCGGCGCCAGGTCCTCGGGGCGCACCGGCGATCCGGGGGGCGCATGGTCGAGCAGGACGTCGAGCATGCGCGCCTCGGGCAGGCGTCGCATGACGACCGCGGCGTCGATCTGCTCGGTACCCGGCGGTACCTCGGCGTCGGGGGCGAGCATGCGGATCCGGCCCGATGGCTCGCGGACGATCGGGGCCACGCCGAGGTAGATCCCGGGCGCCAGGCGCCGGTTCAGCCGGACTTCCTCCCGGCACGCGTCGAGGCGCTTCCCGAGCGTCGAGTAGTCGAGGAATCCAAGGTCCACCGGTCGCTTCAGTTTCCAGGCATGCTGCGGGGTGAGCAGGACCACCGATGCGTGCGTGTGTCGTTCGTCCTCGATGGGCGCGGGCGGCGCGTCGGACCAGTCGATCGATGGCGGCGTGATCGGACCCTGACTGGTTTCCGGCAGTCCCGGACCCGCGACCGGCGTTCCGGATGACACGCCCGACGCCTCCGGCGACCGCGGTGCGTGGATGGCGCCGGGCGCGCGAAGCGCGGCAAGGCGGGCATCGAGGGAGAGTGCGGGATCGGGCACGGGCGGAGGGCGGCGATGGCGGAGATCGCGGGAGGGGCTTCCGTTCGCCACCGACGCAGGGTAGAAGGATGGACGTGCGCACGCGAGCGGATCACCATCGCGATCCATCGACGGCCGCCCGCCGCCGGGACGGCGTCGCTCGCCGTGCCGGTGGCACCGCCGTGGCCGCAGCCCTCCTCCTGGCGACGACCGCGGCTGCGGGCGTTCTCCGCGTGCGGAGCGTGGACGCGTCGCTGCGCTGCCGGGAGGCGGACCGCCCGCAGGCGCTCGCGGAGATCGACGCGCCCTTCACGCTGCTCGCGTGGATCGGGCTCGGTCCCGCGCGCGACGCACCCGAGTTGCTCGCGGTGATCGGGCTCGGCGACGCGATCTCGGTGGACGTCGACCCGCGGCACGGACAGTGGCGATTCCACTCTGCGGCACTGGCGCCGACGGACGCGATCGAACTTCCGTGCGCGCTCCCCGACCACCCGGCGGGAAGTCCGCCGCCGGAGACGCCGGGGATCGCATGGAGTCTTCTCGCGATCGCCGTCCACCCGGGCGAAGCGCGCCTCGAGATCGCGATCCGACATGCCGGCACGACCGTGCAGGCGACCGCCGCGCTGGACGGATCGCGTCTGCGCGCCGGGGCGTGGCCGGTCCGACTCGGCGCCGATGCGGGGCGCGCCGCGTCCGGCGGCGCGATCGGACTCACGGTGATCGAGCGCGGCGCACGGGCCGCGGGCACGCTCGCGCCGCTGGTCGAGTCCCTCTGGCCGTCGGGCGAACCGTCGTACAGCGTCCTCGCGCCGCCCGCCGGATCGCCCGCCTGGAGCGACGTCGCGTGGATGATCGGACACGGTGTCTTCACCTACCCGTCGGCGCAGGCGAATCCCGCGGCGACCGGTGCGGAGGTCGGCGCGCCGATCGCGATCAACAACCTCCCGATCTACAACCCGACCGCCGGCGCGGACTTCTTCTCGGTCGGCGCGCCCGCGTCGATCGCCGGCGCCTGGACCTTCGAGACGCCGTTCCGGTCGTGGGACGGGAACGGGTGGAGTTTCCGCCGGTCGCCGCCGGACATCGGTCTCGGGGGGACGCGCTGGACGCCGCGCCCCGGCGCGCTCGTGCGCGAGGTCGCCGCCGGTGAGCCGACGGCCATCCGCCGAGTCGTCATCACCGCCAACAGCCGCGCTGCGCGGATGAACGCCGCGTACTACGGCGGACTGCCGGAGTCGTGGGCCTTCGGCGGCCTGTATCCCGCGCGGCGCAGCGCGGTGAGCGGCGTGATCATTCCCGCGTGGCCGGCGATGACGCCGTGGCCGTTCTTCCGGTCGACCGCGCGCGTGGAGGGCGAGGTCCGTTTCGCCGGGTGGACGAATCATCCGACGGCCACGTTCGGCTCCTTCGGCAGTCACGGACAGGACTTCCCGGCGCTGCCGGGATATCCGCTCGCCGGCACGGCCGCGGTCATCACGCCGGGCGCCGCGTACGTGCCGAAGGCCCGGCCGGAGTCGGGAACGCGTCTCGACAGCGTGACGCAGCCGGTCCTCGTGCGGGCATGCATGCTGCGTGCGCCGGGCGCGGGGCGGGTGCGCTTCCGCGGCGAGAAGGCGACCGCGCAGGGGAGCGCGGGGACCGCCGATGGGGAGTGGCAGACGATCGACCTGGACACGACGACCGTCATCCATCCGCTCGTTGCCGGCGACGGACTCGACCAGCCGGCGCGCACGATCCGACTCGCGGGACATGTTCCGGGCATCGCCGCGGGCGACGGCTGCTTCATCGCCGACGGCTTCAGCACGGGCGGTATCTCGCTTGTGTCCGCGGTTGACTTCGAGGACGGAACGGACGGTCCGAGGACGGTCGTGGTACTCGAGCGCTGGTTCTCGCTCACGCCGGTCGTCGGCGGCTCCGTGCTGCACTTCGGCCCGGTGGAGCCGCACTGGGTCGCGCACGCCTGGCCGGGACTGCCCGCGGGCGATGCGTCGATCTATCGCGGCATCCGCATCGAGGCGGAGAACGCGCCGGTCGTCCTGCTCTTCACGGAGTGCCTCCGGCCGGACCAGCCGGGGCTGGTGATCGGCGCCGTCGGTCGAGCCGGATGGGGCTACGGGCTTCAACTCCAGCGCAGCCTGACTGCGGCCGGCGGCCTGATGTGGGCCCGCGCGATCCAGCCGGATGTCGTCCTCCAGTTCTTCGCGCATCAGCAGGCGCAGGTCACCGACATGGCGGCGTACACCACGCAGGTCCGGCGCGCGGCGCCCGGCGCGGAACTCTGGTGGTGCGGCGACCCGGACCTGGACGGAACGCAGGCAGACACGGAGGGAACCGACGCCTGGCATGCATGGATCCTGGACCACGCCGATGCATTCGACGTCGGCGCGGTCAGCGCCCACGAGTCACCGCAGGTCGGATGCGGACTGGATCGCGCCGCGAACGGTGACGTGGCCAACGGCTCCCATCCCTCCGCCCGCGGCTGCCAGCGCTTCGTGGAGGCCACGCTGGCGCTGCTGATCGACGCGACGGCGCCGTCACCGGCCTGCCCGGCGGATCTCACCGGTGACGGGACGGTGGACTTCGCCGATCTTCTGGCGCTCATCGCCGCCTGGGGCGCCTGTCCGGGACCGCCGGACCGCTGCCCGGCGGATCTGACCGGCAATGCCGCCGTCGGGCTGGCCGACCTCCTCGCGCTGCTCGCCGCGTGGGGCGGGTGCTGACGCCTCCGGGGTGGTGCATGCACCGACCCGGGACCTCCGCGCGGATCCGGGCGGGTCTGCCTTGACAGCAGATGTAGCCGAGGCTACATTTCTCGCCGTCGGAGCGATCGACCGCGGATCCCCGGAGGCTCGACGTGACAGGCAGGAAGCGTTCCAGGGTCGCCGTGCGGTTCGTCAAGACGCGCGACGACCATCGCAGCGAGACCGCCGAGGACTACGTGGAGGCGGTGGCCGACCTGGTCCGGTTACACGGCGAGTGCCGGGTGCGCGACCTTGCCGCGGTCATGGGCGTGTCCCACGTGACGGTGATCCGCATCATCGCGCGGCTGCAGGAAGCCGCACTCGTCGAGACGGCGCCGTATCGACCGATCACGCTGACGCCGCGCGGCGAGCGGCTGGCGGCGCGGGCGCGCCATCGACACGAGATCGTCCTCGCGTTCCTGGCGGCGATCGGTGTGCCGGAAGAGGCCGCCCGCCGCGACGCGGAGGGCATGGAACATCACGTCGGTGACCGGACGCTGGCCTGCATGGAGACGTTCCTGGCGGGTGTGCGGGACCGCGTTCCGGCGAAGGAGCGAGACGTATGAACGGGATGGGATGCCGCATGCGGTGGCTGGTGGCGGCGCTGCTGTCGATTCCGGTGACCATCCCGGGATGCCGGGACGCGTCGGGTGGCGACGGGCCGGATGACCGGCCGCTCGTCGTTGCGACCACCGGCATGATCGCGGACACCATCCGCCAGGTCGCCGGCGACCGGGTGCGCGTGGTGTCGCTCATGGGGCCCGGCGTCGATCCGCACCTGCACAAGCCGACGCGCGGTGACGTGCAGCGGCTGGAGTCCGCGGCGCTCGTCGTCTTCAACGGCCTTCACCTGGAGGGTCGGATGGCGGACACGCTGACGCGGCTTGCCGCGCGCGGGCGTCCGGTCGTGGCGATCGCGGACCTGATCGCGGAGGCCGGCACCTTCGATCCCCTCCGGGATGCGGCGGATTTCGATCCCCACCTCTGGATGGACGTCTCCCTCTGGAGCCGTGCCGTCCCCGCGATCGCCGAACGGCTCTCCGCGATCGATCCCCAGGATGCGGCGCAGTATCGCGCCCGCGCCGACGCGCATCTGCAGTCGCTGGCGGACCTCGATGCCTATGTCCGGACCGTCATCGCCTCCATCCCGGGGGAGCAGCGCGTGCTCATCACCGCGCACGATGCGTTCGGGTACTTCGGTCGGGCGTACGACATCGATGTCCGCGGCATCCAGGGGCTCTCGACGGAGTCGGAGGCGGGGATCCGGGACCTTCGTGACCTGGCGGCGTTCGTCGTGGAGCGCCGCATCGGGGCGATCTTCGTCGAATCGAGCGTGCCCGATCGCGCCGTGCGGGCGCTCATCGAGCAGGCACGGGCGCGGGGACATGTCGTCCGCATCGGCGGCGAACTGTTCTCCGACGCCATGGGTCACGAAGGCACGTACGAGGGGACGTACATCGGCATGATGGATCACAACGCGACGGTGATCGCGCGTGCGCTCGGAGGCACCGCGCCGGCCACCGGCATGAACGGAAGGCTGGGCGATGTCGGTCGCTGATCGAGGAACCGGGACCGTGGATCGGAACTCGCCGGGCGACCGGGTACCGGTCGATCCCGCGTCCATCGTCCACGGCATGCCGCCCGGACATGAGCACGCGCGCGATGCGGCGCTCATGGTCCACGATGTCACGGTGGCGTATGACCGGCGCCCGGTGCTCTTTGCGATCGACCTGGATGTCCCGGCCGGCTGTCTCTGCGCGGTCGTCGGCCCGAACGGATCGGGAAAGACGACGCTGCTGCGCGGCTGCCTCGGACTGGTTCCGCTGGCCGCGGGCCACGTGCGCATGCTGGGGGGACAGCGCCTGGACCAGGTCCGTGCCGACGTGGCCTACGTTCCGCAGCGCGAGTCCGTCGACTGGGACTTCCCGGTCAGCGTGCGCGACGTCGTCCGGATGGGCCGGCTTCCGCACCGACGATGGTTCGGACGGATGACCGCGGAGGATCATCGCCGGGTGGACGAGGCGATGGCACGCGTGGAGATCGGCGATCTTGCCGACCGGCAGATCGGCCGTCTCTCCGGGGGACAGCAGCAGCGCGTCTTCCTGGCCCGCGCCCTGGCGCAGGACGCGCGGCTGTACTTCATGGACGAGCCCTTCGCCGCGGTCGATGCGACGACCGAGCGCGCGATCCTGGACGTCCTGCGGGACCTGCGCCGCCAGGGCCGCACCGTCATCGCCGTGCATCACGATCTGCCGACGGTGGCCGCGTTCTTCGATCGGGCGATCCTGCTGAACCAGCGGCTGGTGGCCTACGGGCCGGTGGACGAGGTCCTGACGCCCGTCCACCTGGAGCGCGCCTACGGCGGACGGCTCGTCCCGCTGGCCGCGGCGGCGGATGCGCTGCGCACGCAGGCGGGCGGGTGAGTCCGGGAGTGGCGCGGAGCGATCCATGACAGGCATGCCGGCAGCCATCCTTCACGGTGCAACACTGGTGGCCGTCGGGACCGCGATGCTCGGCGCGGTCGCGGGACTGGTGGGTGTGTTCCTGCTGCTGCGCCGGCGGGCGCTGCTCGGCGATGCGCTGGGGCATGCCACGCTGCCGGGAATCGCCCTCGCCTTCCTGGTCATGGTGGGCCTGGGCGGAAGCGGGCGCTGGCTCCCGGGCCTGCTGCTCGGCGCCGCGGCAACGGGCCTGCTGGGCGTCGCGTGCATCTCGCTGCTGACCCGAACGGGCCGCATCCGGGATGACACGGCCATGGCGGTCGTGCTCGGCGTCTTCTTCGGCCTGGGCGTGGCGCTTCTGGGCATCGTGCAGCGCGTGCCGCAGGCCGGTCCGGCGGGGCTGGAGTCGCTGATCTACGGGCGCGCCGCATCGATGCTGCGCGAGGACCTGCTCTGGATCGCGGCGCTCGCGACGGTGGTGGGACTGTTCGTCGTCGCGCTCCGTCGTGACCTCACGGTGCTCTGCTTCGACGAGTCCTTCGCGCGGACCGCGGGCCGGCGGACAATCCGTCTGGATCTCGTGCTCCTGGCGCTCGTCACCGTTGCCACGGTGATCGGGCTCCAGGTGGTCGGCCTGATCCTGGTCGTGGCGCTGCTGGTCATCCCGGCCGCCGCCGCGCGCTTCTGGACGGATCATCTCGGCCGCATGCTCATCACGTCCGCAGCGATCGGATCCGCAGGTGCCGTCACGGGCGCGCTGCTGAGCGCGTCGTACGCCGACCTGCCCACGGGTGCCGTCATCGTGCTGGTCCTGGCGTGCGGGTACGGAATCAGCGCGGTCGCCGGTCCGGCGCGCGGCCTGCTGGCCCGCCGGCGAAGCGGACGACTGGCGGCACGGGCGATGGGGAGTCCGATGCCATGACCTGGGCGCATCCGGGCGACACGTGGATCGCCGTGATCGGCGCCCTGGCCGCGGTGGCCTGTGCGCTTCCGGGCTGTTTCCTCGTCCTGCGGCGTCTTGCGATGATGGGCGACGCGATCTCGCACGCCGTGCTTCCCGGGCTGGCCGGTGGATTCCTGCTCATGCTGTGGGCGTCCGATGCGGGATCGATCCGGACCGTGCTGCCCTGGATCGCCGGCGCCGATCCGCGCCATCCGCTGGTCATGCTGACCGGCGCGATCGTCGTCGGAATCCTGACCGCGGTGTTCACGGAACTCCTTCACGAGCGCCTGCGCACCGATCGCGGCGCGGCGATGGGGATCGTGTTCACGTCGCTCTTCGCGCTCGGGCTCATCATGATCCGCCGCGCCGCCGACGACGTCCGCGTGGACCTGGATCCGGCGTGCGTGCTGTACGGATCGCTGGAACTGGCCCGGCTGGACACGCTGCACATCGCCGGCCGCGAGGTGCCGCGCGCCCTGGTGACGCTGGGCGGCGTGGCGCTGCTCAACGGCACCGGCACGCTGATCCTGCTCCGGGTGCTGCGCGCGACTTCCTTCGATCCGGCGTTCTCGCAGGTCGCCGGCCTTCGTCCGCGCGTGGCGCATCTGCTCCTCATGACGATGACGGCGGTGACGGCGGTGGCGGCCTTCGAGGCGGTGGGCACCATCCTGGTGGTGGCCATGATCGTCACGCCGGCGGCCACGGCGCAACTCCTCACCCGCCGGCTGGGCGCCATGCTGATCGTCGCCGCGGCGATCGGGATCGCCTCTGCCATCGGCGGTCACTGGGCGGCGATCACGCTGCCGGGCGTGTTCGGGTTCGAGGACACGGTGACCTCCGGCATGATCGCGGTCGCCGGCGGCGTGCTCTTTGCGCTCGCGATCTTCCTGGCGCCGCGCGACGGCATCCTTCCGGCCCGGCGGCGGACGCATGCGCTGGGCATGCGGATCCTTGCCGAGGACCTGCTCGGCATGCTCTACCGCGCCGAGGAAGCCGGCGAGCGGCTGTCGATCGAGATCGTGCGTGCCCGCGCGTCCGCCGGCCTGGATGTCGGGCCGCGTCGCGTGGCGAGCGCCTGCGCCCGCCTGCGCCGCCGCGGGCACATCGAGACCGCCGACGGGATGTTCACGCTCACGGCGTCGGGCCGCGCCCTGGCGCGATCGCTGGTGCGCGCGCATCGGCTGTGGGAGTCGTTCCTCGTCCGTCACGCCGAGGTGCCACCGGACCATGTCCACCGCACCGCGATGGAACTGGAACACGTGACCGACGCGGCCACGGCCCGGGCGCTCGAAGATCGTCTCGGCGCCGAGGCGCTGGACCCCCACGGGCGCGAGATCCCGGGGTAGGTGTGCGGTGATGCGTGCGCGCTTGCTCGATGTCGTTCAAGCACCGCGATGAACGTCAGGTCTCGATGATCATGTGGTCTTCCGCTGGTGTGCGCGAGCGCAGGGGGGGCTGAGGCCCCCCCTGCAACCCCCTTGCGCGCAGGAGGGTGGTGGTGGTCAGCCGGTGCGCGAGTGGTGGGGTCTTCGCACATGGGGGCCACGGTCGCGCGCGGAGGATCTCTGGCGACGACGGCGCGTCCGACCTGGCGCGTCCGACGCGGCGCGTCCGCGACTGATGATTCGCGCGCGAAGGCGCACCCGGGATCATCCATCCGCGAGAGGGGTTGCAGGGCGGCGCTTCAGCCCCCCTGCGCTCGCGCGTCCAGTGAGCGCGAACGTTCACGGCGCAAAGCCCCGGTGTATCGTGAAGGTCGATGACGCGTGCATAGTCGTGGGCGCGCGCTCGAGCGCTCGAGATCTTCCAGGGACTCGGGTTGACCTCGGGTCTCCCTTGTCACGAGATTCAACGTGCGAATGCGTGAGCGCGGGGTGGACCGCGGCCGCGGTCGCCGGATGCCGAGGACACCGGCGCCGGCGGACGGCCGCAGGTCTTCGCCCGGGATCGTCAGGATCGGCGACCCGTCGGCGGATCCTGTCCGGCCGGCGCATCCGGTTCCGTCGGCGCATGCCGGCGACCCGGTTCGTCATCGAACAGCACGCGGACCTGCGGCGTTTCCATGTCGTCGAACTGGCCGGAGCGTGCGGCCCAGATGAAGGCGAGCACGGCGGCGGTCGCGATCAGCAGTCCGAGGGGCAGAACGACGAAGATCATGGACACGGTGGCGTGGCCTCCGGCGCGGGGCCGTTCGCGGATGTTCGCGGCGGATCGAACGTCCGCGAACGGAACGACAGGGTCACCACCGTCAGGGACGAGACAGGCATGAGGATCGCCGCGACGATCGGGTTGATGAGACCGGTCATGGCCAGAGTCACGCCGACCACGTTGTAGCCCAGCGACACGACGATGTTCCTGCGGATGACGTGGAGCGTGCGCCGGGCGCCGTCCACCAGGTGCGCGATCGGTGTGAGTCCGCTGACGGCGATATGCACGTCCGCGGCGGCGAGGCTGGCCTCCGCGCCGCCGTGGACCGCGATGCCCACCGTCGCCGCGGCCAGCGCCGCGGCGTCGTTGACGCCGTCGCCCGCCATGACCACCGGGCCGTGCGCCAGCCGCGTCTGCACGATCTCCAGTTTGCGCTCGGGCGAGACGCCGCCGAAGACGGCGTCGTCCCGGATGCCCACTGCGGACGCCACGCGCGCCACCACGTCCGGGTGGTCTCCCGAGAGGACGCCGACCCGCCAGCCGCGCTGCGTGAGGGTCCGGATGGTCGACGCCGCGTCGGGCTTGATCGGATCACCGATGCCCGCGACGGCGGCGACGGTGCCGTCGACGGCGACGAGCACGGGCGTCAGTCCATCCGCGGCCAGCCCTGCCATCGCCCGCTGCATCGCCGCGGGGATGCGCGATCCGGACGCGGCATGGAACGCGCCATCACCCACCGCGACGCGCCGGGCATCGATCGTGCCGGAGGCGCCGTTGCGGGTGATCGAGATCCCGTCGATCATCGGCGCGTCCGGCGCGGTCTCCAGGGCCGGGAGCATCGCGGCAAGCGCGCGGGCGACGGGGTGGCTCGACTGCGCTTCCAGCGCGGCGACCGGAGCGCGGAGCGAGGGATCGCCCTCCCAGCGCACGACCGTCATGCGGCCCTCGGTGATCGTGCCGGTCTTGTCCAGCAGGATCGTGCCGGGGGTGGCGAGTCGCTCGATGACGTCGCCGCCCTTGATGAGCAGACCGTTCCGTGCCGCGCGCCCGATGCCGGCGACGATCGCCAGCGGCGTCGCGAGGCCCAGGGCGCACGGACACGTGATGATGAGCAGGGCGATCGTGTTCGGCAGTGCGGCCCCGGGCTCCAGCACCAGCCAGAGGCATGCGCACAGGAGTGCGAGGACCAGGACCGCGATGACGAAGCGCCCGGCGATCCGGTCGGCGAGCATGACGATGCCGGAGCGCTCCGAGGCGCAGGACTCGACCAGGCGCATCAGCGCGCCGACCCGCGTCGCCTCGCCCGCGGCGCGGACGCGCACGACGATGGCCGCGGTCTGGTTCACGGTGCCGGCATGCACCTCGTCGCCCGGACCGACGGCGACCGGGAGCGGCTCGCCGGTCAGGAGCGACTGGTCCAGGTCGCTCTCGCCTTCCACGACCGCGCCATCGACCGGCACGGAGTCACCCGCGCGGACCAGGACATGGTCGCCGGGGACGATCGCGTCGATCGGGACCGCCTGCGTGCGGTGTTCACCCGGCGGCGACGCGGGATCCAGGCGCTGCGCGGTCACTGGCGTCAGCGCGAAGAGCGACTCGATCGCCTCCTGCGCGGCGCGCTGCCGGGTCGTCTGCACGAAGCGGCCGACCAGCAGCAGGAAGACCAGGATGGAGAGCGAGTCGAAGTAGATCGCGTCACCGCCCCGGATCGTCTCGATCGCGGATCCGACGAAGCCGGCGACCAGGCCGATCGAGACCGGCACGTCCATGTGCATCCGCCGCGTGCGCACCGCGGCGATGAAGCCGCGCAGGAAGACCTGTCCCGGACCGGCCAGCGACACGCATGTCAGCGCGAGGCTGATCCAGTGAAACGCCCGGGCGTACGAGGCCTCGATGCCGTGCATCATGCCGCCGTAGAGCGCGAACGCCATCACCATGACATTGCCGGCGATGGCGCCGGCGACGGCGATCCGGATGAGGCCGCGCCGGTTCTCCGCGCGGCGCATGGCCGCGACGTCGCGGCCCCGCGCCGGATGCGGCCTGTATCCCAGCGATGCGATGGTCCGCGCGATGCGCCCCGGCGTGAGCGCCGCCCTGTCCCAGAGAATGCGGACGGTCCGGCGACCAAGGTCCACGCGTGCCTCGCGCACGCCGGGCAGGACGATCGGGAGGCGCTCGATCAGCCAGACGCACGCGCCGCAGTGCATGCCCTCCAGCAGGAGGTCGATCTGCGCCAGACCGTCCGGGCGCTCGGCGATGAGCATCGCGGCGAGGTCCGGATCGTCGAACTCCTCGTACCGGCGCGCGGCAGCGGCCGCCGGAGACGCCGCCGCGCCCGTGCGCTCGCGCAGCCGGTAGTACTCGGTGAGTCCGAGTTCCGAGATGACCTCGTACACGGCTCGGCAGCCGTCGCAGCAGAAGGACTGCGAGCCGGCGGGCTGCACAAGCGCGCGGGGGACCGTGGCGCCGCAGTGCGCGCAGGGCACGGCGCCGCGCGCGACCGATGCGGCGGAGCGCGGCGGGAGGATGCCGGCAGCGGGGGACGCCTGGCTCATGGCGGCTCCGGCGCCGCGGCGGGCAGGGGTCCGGGTTCCGTGTCGCGGCAGCAGGGCGGCACCTCGTCGGCCAGCCCGCGCACCTGCTCGACGAGCGCCGCCGGATCATCGACCGGGATGACGGGGCCGGGAACGGCGGCGGCGATGCGGTCGGCGACACCGATGCGCCCGAAGGCGGTCATCAGTCCCACGATGATGAGGATGCCCGCCGTCGCGAAGGGCAGGTGCGCGCGAAGCGGGCCGAGCAGCGCGCGGGCGCCGGAGGCAACGGCCAGGAGGATCGGGACGGTCCCGACCCAGAACGTCGCCATCGTGAGCGCGCCGAGCAGCGCGGACCCGCTGCCCGCCGCGACCAGCAGGAACGCGTAGAGCCAGCCGCAGGGGAGGAACCCGGTGAGGACACCGATGGTGAGTGCCCGGCGCCGCGGCGCGCGGGTCGATGCGACCTGGAACCCCCGGTTGACCAGCGGCTGCAGGAACCGCGCCGGTCCACGGCCGCAGCCCACGCGGACGCCGAGCGCGCGAAGCAGCGCGACGACGCCGACGAGGACGAGACCGGTCCCGGCGATGGCGAGCATGATGCGCTCGGCGCCCAGCAGGGCGCCGCCGAAGTCGAACGCCGCGCCGATCATGCCCGCGGCGGTGCCGAGCACCGCGTACGTGGCCAGTCGCCCGAGGTTGTAGAGGACGGGCACGATCCATGCGCGACGGACCGGCCCGCCGTCCATCCCGGCGCAGAGCGTCACGATGCCGCCGCACATGCCCGCGCAGTGCGGCGAGCCGGCAAGGCTGGCGACGAACACCGCACCCAGGAGCGTCCCGGTCATCGCGCCTCCGTACCCGATCCGTCGGTGATCGCGGCCGGGATCCCGATCGGCAGGTCGATGGTCTCCGTGGCGAGGTGTCCGTCGACCGACAGGTGGGCGCTGATCCGGTACCACCCCGGTCGTGCGGCATCGATCACGCCGATGAAGCCGTCCGCAGCGCCCGGCCGGAAGTCGACCGGCCGGACGACGTGCGGCGTCGCCAGGTGATGCGCGGTGGCATCGATCCGGATCGGAACCCCGCGCCCCTCCGCGTCACGGACGGTCAGGCGGATCGTCGCCGGCACGACGGCGGAGAGGTGGACGCGCGGCGCACCCGGCGCGGGCTCGGCCAGGGGCGCGTCGAGCACGCTCCACTGCACCGTCCATCCATGGTCGCCCGCCCTCGGCACGCGCGTGCCGCCGTCGGCGGTGCGCCGCGCCTGCGCGGTCGTCCGCATGTCCAGCGTGAGGTCCGGACGACCGGAGACCACCGCGAGCATGATGACGTGCAGGGTCACGCTGGCGCCCAGGATGATGAAGATGATGCCGGGCCAGAGGAGTCGCTTCATGGGTGTTCTCCCGGGGAGGGCGAGGGGGGCGCCTCTGCGGCCCGCCGTGGCGACGACGGGGCCGCGGCACCGCGGGTGGTTCCGTCCCCCCACGGTCCCTGCAGCCGCGTGCGCAGGTCGCGCGCAAACCCGGCGTGGTCCACGACGGTGAGGATCACCTCGGTCCGGCCGCGGACGAAGAGTCCGCGCGGCGCGATGACGGTCGCGGCGAGTTCGCCTGCGGCGCCTGCAGCAAGGGTCAGTCCGGAGGATCCGCCGATGACCTCCAGGTCCGCCGGCGTCGTCGCCAGGACGCTGTACGTTCGATCGTCCTGCGTCCGGTTGATGATGCGGACCCGGATCGGACACGCGACCCGCCCGTCCTCCCGGACCATGTAGGGATGCGCGGACGCGCGCAGCAGCGTGACGTTCGCGGCGGGCCGGTTGATGAGGAGCGTCAGGAAGAACGCCGTGATCAGCAGCAGGATCGCCGGGTAGACGATGATCCGCGGGCGGACGAGGCGCCGGCGGCGTCCCTCCATGGCCTCCTGGGTGGAGTACCGGATGAGTCCCCGCGGCCGATGGACGCGCTCCATCACGTCGTCGCAGGCGTCGATGCACTGCGCGCAGCCGATGCACTCCATCTGGAGCCCGTCGCGGATGTCGATGCCGGTCGGACAGGTGACGACGCACTTGCCGCAGTCGATGCAGTCCCCCTGCTGCGGCAGCGCGATGTCGCCGTCGCTGCGCCGGCGGATCGGGCCGCGCGGCTCGCCGCGCCGGCGGTCGTAGGAGATGATGAGCGACCGGCGATCGAGCAGGACCGACTGGAACCGCCCGTACGGGCACGCGACCACGCAGGTCTGTTCCCGGAAGAAGCCGAAGTCGAAGAGCATGAGCCCGGTGACGGCAAGGACCAGCAGAAACGCGAAGGGATGCTCCGCCGGCGATCCGAACGACCACGCGATGACCGTCCGGGGGCCGACGAAGTACGCGAGGAACGTGTGCGCAAGATGGAACGAGACGAGCGCGAACACGGCGTACTTGAGCACCGTGCGGAGTGACGTCCGCCGGGATCCGCGACGGCCGCGCGCGTCGGGCGGGCCGTCGAAGAGCCGCTCGATCGGCCGGTAGACGAACTCCATGTACACGGTCTGGGGACACGCCCAGCCGCACCAGACGCGCCCGAGCAGGGCGGTGAGCAGGAAGATCGTCATGAAGACACCGGCGATGAACAGCATCATCAGCAGCGTGTCCGTCGGGAGGAACGTCGTGCCGAAGAACGTGAACTCGCGCGCAGCGAGGTCGAGCAGGATCGCCGGCTTCCCTCCGATGGAGATCCAGGGAAGCGCGTTGTAGAGGATCAGCAGGAACCACGCGACGACGCGCCGGCGCCGCAGGAACCGGCCCGGCGAGAGGACGGGGAAGAGCCAGCGGCGCGAGCCGTCCCGGTTGAGCGTGGGGAGGACCCGTTCCACCGGCTCGGGGACAGGCGTCGGCTGGGGGCGAGGAATCATCGTCGGCGCGGTCAGTTGCGTCCTCACTCACGCCAGTTCGACCACGGCGGGATGCGGTCGCCTTCCGCGGCCTTCGGTGCGGCGGGCGTGGTGTTCCGCAGCGAGGCGACGTACGCGGCGAGGAGGATGATCTGGGGATCGCGGAATCGATCGCCGAACGCGGGCATGGAGGTGCCCGGGATACCGCTGCGGATGATGCCGACGATGTCGCTCGGCTGGCGCACCCAGCGGTAGTGGTCGTCGGTCATGTTCGGGCCGATGCTGCCGCCGCCGTCCGCGGCGTGGCACTGGGCGCAGGTGCCGCGGAAGATGCCGCCCATCGCCTGCATCCAGTCGTCGCGCTCCACGAAGTCGAGGATCGTGGCGTTGTCGGGCTGGATGTCGCCGAGCTGCGCGAGCTGCTTCTCCACGTGGGCGGCCACCTGGGCCTCATAGCGATCGTGGATCGACGGGCCGAGACCGATGTGGTACCACGCGACGTAGGCGAGCGAGAAGGCGATCGATCCGACGAACAGCCAGGTCCACCATCCGGGGAGCGGATTGTCGAACTCCTGGATGCCGTCGTAGTCGTGATCGGTGAGGCGCTCGGGATCGGGCGATCCGAGACCCGGTGAGTTGTGCATGGGGTGCGACATGGCGGAAGGCTCAGGCTCTGGAGGATGGCGGGGTGTCGGTCGGTGCGCCGGAGTCATCCGGATCGAGCGGGATGCGGGACTGCCGGTCGAAGGCGTGGCGCCCGGCCAGCACCACGCGCAGCACGATCAGGACGAAGACCGCGAAGAAGATGAGCAGCGCGACCTCGATCCACGCCAGCCCGGCGGGCGGTGCCGTCTGCGCGACGGTGCCGTACGGGATCGCGACGTGGAGGTCATGGACGGTCATCGGTGACCTCCCGGGTGGCGGCCCCGTCCGCATTCCGCACGAGCGCGGTGGCGGACGATGCCGCATCCTCCGGCGACCGGTACCGGTCGGTGCCGAGTCGCTGGAGATACGCCACGAGGGCGATCATGCGCGATGTCTCGAACGCCGGAGGCAGCGCGTCGGGACCGTCCTGATCGACGACCTCCTGCATGATGCGGGCGGCCTGCTCGCGGGCGAGATCCGGTGCCCACTCGAGTTCCTCGGGCGTGTACGGGACGCCGAGGCGGCTCATCGCGCGGACCTTCGCGGCGATGCCGTCGAAGTCCAGCGGCCGATCCAGCAGGTGCGGGTAGTTCGGCATCAGTGAGCCCCGGACCAGCGATCGCGGTTCGACCAGGTGGCGGACATGCCAGAGGTGCGAGAAACGCCCGCCGACGCGCTGGAGGTCCGGGCCGATCCGGCGCGAGCCCCAGAGGAACGGGTGGTCGTACACGAACTCCCCGCCGAGCGAGAAGTCGCCGTAGCGCTCGGTTTCCGCGTGGATCGGACGGATCATCTGCGAGTGGCACTGGTTGCAGCCCTCGCTGATGTAGATGTCACGCCCCGCGAGTTCCAGCGGTGTGTACGGCATCACTGTGGCGATGGTCGGGACGTTCGACCGGATGACGAACGTCGGGATGATCTCGAAGAGAGACGCCACCACGACCGCGATGATCGTCCAGACCGTGAACCGGACCGGGAGACGTTCCCACGTCCGGTGCCAGTTCATCTGCGCGAAGCGGTCGATCAGGTGCGCGCTCTTCGTGACCGGGGCGCCGGCCAGCCGTGAGGGCGTCGGCGGCTCCGCGGGGTAGTCGCGGGCCAGTGCCGGCGCCGTGTGGACGGGCTCCTCGTACCGGGCGGGACGGGCCCGCCAGGTCATGATGAGGTTCACCGCCAGCATGATCGTGCCGGAGAGATAGATGGTGCCGCCGATCACGCGCGCCCAGTAGTACGGCATGAGTCGCGTGACGGTCTCGATGAATTCGGGGAAGGCCAGCATGCCCTTGTCGTCGAACGCCAGCCACATGAGCCCCTGGGTGACGCCCGCGAAGTAGATCGGGATGATGTACAGCAGGATGCCGATCGTCCCGGTCCAGAAGTGGGTGGCCATGAGCTTCGGGGACCAGAGCGACGTCTGGAAGATCCGCGGCGCCAGCCAGTAGATCATGCCGAAGACCATGAATCCCACCCAGCCGAGCGCGCCGCCGTGGACGTGGGCGATCGTCCAGTCCGTGTAGTGGGAGAGGGCGTTGACGCTCTTGATCGAGAGCATCGGGCCCTCGAAGGTGGACATCCCGTAGAACGTGATGGCCACGACGTAGAACTTGAGGATCGGGTCCGCGGCGACGCGGTGCCACGCGCCGCGGAGCGTGAGCAGTCCGTTGATCATCCCGCCCCACGACGGCATCCAGAGCATCAGCGAGAAGAGCATGCCGAGCGTGGATGCCCATGCCGGAAGCGACGTGTAGTGCAGGTGGTGGGGGCCCGCCCAGATGTAGATGAAGACGAGTGACCAGAAGTGCACGATCGACAGCCGGTACGAGAAGACCGGCCGCTCCGCCGCCTTCGGCAGGAAGTAGTACATGAGTCCCAGGAACGGCGTGGTCAGGAAGAAGGCCACGGCGTTGTGGCCGTACCACCACTGCATGAAGGCATCCTGAACGCCCGCGTAGATCGAGTAGGAGTTCGTGACGCTGGACGGGACCGAGAGATTGTTGAAGACGTGCAGGACGGTGATCGCCACGATGGTGGCGATGTAGAACCAGAGCGCGACGTAGAGATGCCGCTCGCGGCGCCGGAGCAGCGTGCCGAAGAAGTTGATCGCGAAGACGATCCAGACGAGCGCGATCGCGATGTCGATCGGCCATTCCAGTTCGGCGTACTCCTTGCTCTGCGTGATTCCCAGCGGCAGCGTGATCGCCGCGGCGACAATGATCAGCTGCCAGCCCCAGAAGTGGACGTTGCTCAGGAGGTCGGAGAACATCCGCGCCTTGCAGAGTCGCTGTGTCGAGTAGTAGACCGCGGCGAAGATCGCGTTGCCTGCGAAGGCGAAGATCACCGCGTTGGTATGCAGCGGTCGCAGCCGGCCGAAGGAGAACCACTCCCGGTCGAGCAGCAGGAGCGACCCGGCGGGCAGGTCGACCGTCGCGGGCAGGGCAAGCTGGATCGCGATGATGAGCCCGACCAGCATCCCGACGACGCCCCAGAGGACGGTCGCGGCGGTGAACTTGCGGACGATGGCGTCGTCGTAGACGAACGACTCGGGCGCGGTACTCGTGTGTGTGCTCATGAGTGGATCGGGGCGAGGGACATGCGGACCGGAGGAGTCCCGGGTGAAGCGGGGATCGTCGCAGGTTGATCGGCCGTCGGTGTCCGGCGCGCGCCGGTGTGGCGTCGGCGCGCGCCGAGGGGCTCCGTGAGAGTCTGGTCCGACGGCGATGGCACAGCCGGCAATGTCAGCCGATCGAGGCAGAATCGTCGACGGGGAATCCGCCCCGATCCCGCCGGCACGGCGCCGATCGCCGTGGCGGGGCGGTGTCCGCGCCCCGTGCGCGTCGTGCTACGCCGCCGGGTCCTGCGCCGGAACACCCGCGGCGCGGGCGGGTACGGCCGCGGGTGCCCGGCGGAGCCATGCACCCAGGTCCTCGAGCAGGGAGTAGACGACCGGCGTGACCAGCAGCGTCAGCACCAGGCACAGCGCCTGTCCGCCGATGACGACCACCGCCACCGCCTGGCGTTCCTCCGCGCCGGGTCCGGTGCCGAGGGCCAGCGGCATCATGCCGCCGATGAGCGAGAGCGTGGTCATGAGGATCGGACGCAGGCGGTCGCGGTTGCCCTGGATGACCGCGTCGAGCCGCGGCATGCCGGCACGCCTGAGCTGGTTCATGTGATCGATCTGGAGGATCGCGTTCTTCTTGACGACGCCGAAGAGGACCAGCATGCCCAGCAGGCTGAAGATATTCAGCGTGCCCCCGGTCAGCCAGAGCGAGAACAGCGCGAACGGCACCGAGATCGGCACGGAGAGCAGGATGGTGAAGGGATGGCTGATGCTCTCGAACTGCGACGCGAGGATCAGGTACATGAACACCATCGAGAGCGCGAATGCCAGTATGAATTCGTTGAACGTCCGCTCCAGTTCGCGGCTCCGGCCGGACACCGACGTGCTGTAGCCGGGCGGCAGGTCCATCTCCCGGACGTTCCTGCGCAGCACATCGAGCCGGTCCGCCAGGGCGTATCCCGGCGCGACACCGCCGCGGACGGACACGATCCGCTGCCGATCCACGCGATCGATGCGCGAGGCGGCCAGGATGGGCTCGACGTGGGCCACGCTGCTCAGTTCGACCAGACCTCCGGTGCCGGCCAGCCTGAGCCGGTCGATGATGTCCGGCCGGTTGCGTGACTCCTCCGTGAGGCGCAGGCGGACCTGGTACTGCTCATTGGTCTGCGGGTCACGGAAGCGGGAGACTTCCTCGGCGCCGCCGACCATGAGGCGCAGGGCCACGCCGATGTCGCGCGCCCGGAGCCCGAGGTCGGCAGCGCGATCGCGGTCGATATCGATCTGGAGTTCCGGCTTGTTGAGGCGAAGCGAGGTGTCGAGGCCACGGAAGCCGCCTTCCGCGATGGCGCGCGTGCGGAGTTCCTCGCCGAAGGCGCTCAGTCGCTCGAGTTCCGGCCCGCGGAGATTGAAGTTGACCTCGAACGGGCCGCCGCCGATGTTGAACGAGGGGAAGTTGCGGACCTGGCAGCGCAGCTCCGTGAACTGCCGCAGGCGGCGGTCCAGCGCGGTCATGACGTCCGCCTGGGAGTAGTTGCCGCGGAACGCATCCAGCGGTGCTCCGCGCAGCGTGTCGCGCCAGAGCCGGCCGATCGAGAAGACGCGCTCTTCATGCGGTGCGATGCGGACATACGCGCTGGCGGTGTTCACGCGCGCCCACGCACCGCCGCCCGAACCGGCGGTGGTGAGAACATCGCGCACGCCGCGCGTGGACCGGATCACCGACTCCACCGCGATCATCGCCTCGTTCATCGCGGGCATGCTGGTGCCCTCCGGCGCCGTGATCGAGACGTTGAACTCCGCCTCATCGACGTTCCCCGGCACCAGTTCCCGGCCGACGGCCTGGAATGCCGGGTACGTGAGCAGGATGACGCCGACGGCGGCGCCGCACACGAGCAGGCGATGCCGCATCGCCAGGCGGACCAGCGCAACGTACGCGCGGTCGACCCCCGCGTAGAGGCCGCCCCGCGAGCGCGGTGCCTCCTTCCCGCCCGGCGCCGCCGGCCGGAGCATCCGGGACGCCATCATCGGTGTCAGGCTGAAGGAGACGAAGAGACTGACGAGGATCGCCACGGCGGCGGTGATCCCGAACTGGTACAGGAACCGGCCGGCGACGCTGGACATGAACGACACGGGCACGAAGATGACGGCCAGACTCAGCGTGGTCGCGAGGACCGCCAGGCCGATCTCGCGCGTCGCCTCGCGAGCCGCCTGCAGCGGATGCATGCCCTTTTCCTCGATGAACCGGAAGATGTTCTCCAGCACCACGATCGCATCGTCGATCACGATGCCGACCATGAGCACGAGCGCGAGCATCGTGATCGTGTTGAGCGTGAACCCGAGCGCCTCCATCATGCCGAACGTGGCGATCAGCGACGTCGGGATCGCCACCGCCGCGATGATCGTCGAGCGCCAGTTGCGCATGAAGAGCAGGACAACGCCGCAGGCGCAGATGCTCCCGAGAACCAGGTGAACGCGGATCTCGTGCAATGAGGCCCGGATGAACCGGGACTGGTCCTGGATGATGACGGTCCTGACGTCCTCGGGGAGTTCGCCCGCCAGTCCGGCAAGCGTGGCACGGACGCCCTCGATGACCTCGATCGAGTTGGCACCGGACTGGCGGATGATCTCCAGCACGACCGTCGGCGTGCCGTTGAGCCGGGATGTCGTCCGCTGTTCCGCGGTCCCGTCCTCGGCGCGCCCGAGATCCCGGATGCGGATCGGGACGCCGTTGCGCGTCGCCACGATGAGGTCGCTGAACGACGACTCCTCGAAGAGCCGACCCGCCGTGCGCAGCGAGAACTCCCGGTCGGCGCCCGTGACATTCCCGCCGGGAACATTCGCATTCTGCGCCTGGATGGCGTCCCGCACCGCCGTGATCGGGATGCCGAGCGCGTCGAGGCGATCGGCGTCGATCCAGATGTTCATCGTCCGTGCCAGCCCGCCCTGGACGCGGATCTCGCCCACGCCCGTCGACCGTTCCAGCCGTACGCGGACCAGGCGGTCGGCGATCTCGGTGAGTTCCCGGAGGTCGCGCGGTCCGGTCACGGCGATCGTGATGACGGGATCGGAGTCGTTGTCCACCTTGCCGACGGTCGGCGGCTCCGCGTCGTCCGGCAGGTCGCGCAGCACGGACTGCACGCGGTCGCGGACATCCTGGGCCGCGGCGTCGATGTTGCGGTGGAGCCCGAACGTCGCGATGACGATGGAGCGGTCGGCATTCGAGATCGAGCGCAGTTCCTCGATGCCTTCGACCGTGTTGACCGCCTCCTCGATGATGTCCGTGACCTCGGACTCGATCTCCTCGGGAGACGCGCCCGGCAGGGCCGTGATGACGCGGACCGTCGGAAGGTCCACGGAGGGCAGGCGGTCCACGCCCAGTCGTGTCACGCTGACAAGGCCGATGATGACCAGGGTCAGGTTCATCATCGTGGCGAACACGGGCCGTCGGATGCAGACTTCAGCGAGCTTCTGCATGCAGGTTGCTCCGATCCTCCGGCCGCGCGTCCGGCGCGAACCAGTGTTCCCGATCGAGTCCCAGGCGCCGGTGGAGGATGCCCGCGGCGCGCTCGAGATCGAAGGTGAAGACGCGCTGGTCCAGCGCGGCGTTGACGAGCGCGAGTTCCGCGGCGAGGAGACGGTCCTCCGCGTCCAGGCGCTCGAGATTCGTGGCGAGGCCGGTCTGGTAGAGGGCCTCGGCGAGTTCCAGCGCCTGGCGGGCGGAGGCGACCTGGACTTCGATCCGGCCGGCGCGCACGCGCGATGACCGCAGGTTCTCGATGGCGACCTCGATGTCGCGCGACACCTCGCGCCGGGCGAGTGACCGTTCGAGCACGCTCGTCCGGAGAAGCGAGAGTGACTCGCGGACGTCCGCCTCGATCAGGCCCGCGGTGAAGATCGGGAGCGTGACCGAGAGGAACGCGGTCCAGTCGCGATCGGTCGGATCGCTCTCCCGGGAGAGAAACGCGCTGAGATTCACCGAGAGCCTTGGGTGGTACTGCGCGAATGCGGCGGTCACACCCTCGGCGGCTGCGGCGACGGCCCAGTCGGCCGCGAGCAGTTCAGGCCGGCGATCGCCGGCGATCCCGGTCAGGACCTCGAGCGCGTCCGCCGAATCGGGCGCCACCGGGAAGAGCGGGGCGTCCTCGCCCGCATGCAGCGGGCGGGCGTCGATCCGCGCGCCGGTCAGGAATGCCAGGAGCGACCTCGTGGTGCGGACGCGGTTCTGCGCCTCGGTCAGGTCAACCGCAGTCCGGGCCGCCTGTGCCTCGCTCAGGGCGACGTCCAGCAGCCGGATGAGGCCGACCTCGTGCCTGGCCCGTGCATCATCGATGCGGGCATGCTGCACCACCAGTGACCGCTCCAGGACCGCGACGGCACGCTCATGGCGAAGCACCTCCAGGTGAACGCGGGCGACATCGATCAGCAGGGCATCCTGCGCGGCAAGGAGCAGGGCCCGGGCCTCCGCGGCGAGCGCCCCGGCCCGGTCGATGCGCCGCGCATCGCGGATCGGACTGAAGGCCAGTCCGAGGGTCAGAGGCACATCGAGCGTGCCTGAGCGTCCGTCGAAGCGCTCGTATCCGGGCGCGAGCGTGATCGTCGGCAGCAGTGCCGCCGCGGCCCGTCGCCGATCGATGAGCGTGCGCAGGTACCGCTCGCCCTCGATGGAGAGGCGCTCGTTGCCGCGCGCCGCGAGCAGCATGGCGCCGACCTCGTCGAGCGGGGCGCCGTCATCGATGGCGATGATCGGGAGGCCGTCGTCGAGGACCGACCGGTACGCCGCCACCTCCTGCGCCTCGTCGACCGCGCAGCCCGCCGCCGCGGCGCCGATCAGCCAGCACCCTGCGAACAGGCGACCCGGTCGCGGTGCGCGCCGCGCGGTCCCGGCGATGCGCGTCACCGGCCATCCCCGGCTTCGGTGTCGGCGACGCGCACGGGTGTGCCGGTGACGACCGACGCCGGGGCGGCGAGCATGATCGCCTCGCCGGGCGCGGCGCCATCGCGGATCTCGATCCAGTCCGGGCCGCGTTCGCCGATCTGCACGCGGCGCTCCGCGGCAGCGCCGTCCCGGACGACCAGGATCTTGTGGATGCCCGCGAACGTCCGGACGGCGCGATCGGGGACGACGACGGCATGGCGCGTGCCGATGTCGATGTCCGCGGTCGCGAACGACCCCGGCTTCAGCACGCGATCGGGGTTCTCGACGCGTACCTCCACGAGGAAGGTCCGCGTGGCCTCGTCCACGGAGGGACTGATGCGTGCGACCACGCCTGCGTGCAGTTCCCTGCCGGCCTCGACCCGCAGCGCCACGGCGCTTCCGGTGAGCACGCGGCCGGCCAGGTGCTCGGGGAGGCGCGCCCGCAGTCGCAGCGGATCGCTGACGATGAGTCGGAAGAGCGGTGTGCCGACGGTGACGAAGTCTCCCTCGGTGACGAACCGCGCGGCGACGGCGAATGCCGCGGCCCCGCCCGCGACTCCCTCGCGGGGGGGCGCGGTATGGCGGGTCTCGCGCAGCTGCCGCGCGGCGATCCGGATCTGCGCCTCCAGCGTCGCGGCCTCCGCGAGGAGCGCGGTGCTCGCCAGGCGCTGCACGCGCACCTCGCTCTCCGCGACTTCCCAGGCGGTCCGGAGATCGAAGAACTCCTGCTCGCTGATCATCGGCGGGGTCCGCTCGGCGAGCGCACGTCCGCGCTCGTAGCGGGCGCGGGCATTGGCGGCTTCCAGGCGGGCACGCTCGATCCCGGGCAGCGCGTCCAGGTCGAAGTCGGGCGACGGCATCGCCGAGAGTCCGAGCCGTGCCAGTGCCTGCTGGAACGCACGCTCCCGTTCGTCGCGCACCAGCCGGTAGCTCTCCGGATCGATTTCCGCGAGCGGTGCGCCGGGACTGACGAGATCACCGAGGTCATGGTGAACGGCGACCACCTGGCCGGCGACCTCGGCGGAGATCGTCGTCTCGATCTCCGGGAAGAGCGTTCCCGTGATGCGCACACGGTCCGGAAGTTCACGGGACTCCACCGGTACCAGCGTGACCACGACGGGCTCCGGCGCGGCACCGGCGGCCGGATCCGGCGCGCGCGTGCACGCGGGACCGCCTGCGGTGGCTGCCATCATGGAGAGCAGCAGGGCGAACCGCCGGCGGCTTCGCCCGCCCGTTCCGCGGGCGACCGGCGGGGCGCTCTCCGCAGGCTGCCGTGCGCTGATCGGCGGCACGCCGCCGCCCTGGTCGTGTGTGCGGGAGAGAACGATGCTGACGACGGTCATCGGGCGGTCGGCTCCGTGGCGGCGGGTCATCCGGCGACGATCCGTATGGTAGGGATGCGCCGAAGTGGTCACACCGGCCCGGCATGGTGGCCGCGAGGATTCGATCGATCGGACGAGCCTGCATCAGCGGTGATGCGCGGGCGTCGCGGGCCCGGGTGGAGCGTGTTGAACAGGCGACCCGCGCCGCGGATGCACGCAGCCGGTCGGCCACATGCCGGCGCCGTGCGCGGGCGCGGCTGGTCGACCGCGTCCGGAGAGGTCAGGTCTCGCGGACGATGCGGCTGCCCCGTGCCTCGTGCAGCGCGACCTCGCGCGGCGGCCCGGTGACGATGCAGCCCCCTGCGCACGGGACCGTGCTACCGTGGAGGCGCGGAGGTCCTGCGCCATGAACGCACTGTCCGGTTCGATCCTGCTTCTTCTCGCATCGTCGATCCTCGGCTGCGGGATGCCTGCTCCCGGCGATCCGCCGGCGCCGGCACGCGTGCCGGCCTCCGGGACCGCACCACCATCGGGTCCCGCCCCGGCGCCGGCGCCGGAACCCGTTGCCGCGCCCGCGCCGATGCCGGAACGCGTGCCCGCGCCCGCACCGGCGCCGGAACGCGCGTCGACGGCCGCGCCCGCGCCCGTCCCGGTGCCCATCCCGACCCCGGAGGCGTCGCCTTCCGCGGACATCCGGGTCATCTCGTTCAACATCCGCTATGCGAATGAGCGCGATGGCGATCATCGCTGGGAGCGTCGGCGGGACCATGTGATCGACCTGCTCCGCGCCGGCGCGTACGACTTCATCGGCCTTCAGGAGGCGCTCTCGGCACAGGTCCGTGAGATCGCCGACGCGCTGCCGGAGTACGGCATGATCGTGCGTGCGCGCAGCGTCTCACCGACCGGCGGCGAGGCGTGTCCGCTGCTCTATCGGCGCAGCCGGTGGACGCCGGACCCGGCGGACCAGGGAACATTCTGGCTGAGCGACACGCCGGAGACGGCCGGGTCGAGGCACTGGGGCAACACGATGCCCAGGATTGCCACGTTCGCGCGATTCATGGAACGCGGCGGGGCGCGATCCGTCGTCGTCATGAACACCCACTTCGATCATGAGAGCGACAACGCGCGGCGCCGGTCCGCCGTCCTGATCGCCGAGCGGCTGAAGGCGTGGCCGGCGCTGCCGCGGATCGTGATGGGCGACTTCAACGTCCACCTGGACGGTCCGGTGCTGGAGCCCGTCCGCCGGATCGGACTCGTCGACAGCTTCCGGACCCGTCACCCCACGCGCACGGGCGAGGTCAGCACCTATCACGGGTTCAAGGGAGTCCGCATCGGCGCGCGCATCGACGGGATCTTCGTATCCTCCGATGCAGAGGTGCTGGACGCGGAGATCGTGTACGAGAGTCGGGACGGCATCTGGCCTTCGGATCACTACCCGGTGACGGCGGTCATCCGGCTTCCTGCCGCGGGGCGTCCGGCGACGGCGCCCTGATATGCTCCGAAGACCGTGCACGTGCGTCCGCCGTCCATGCACGGGGTCACCCGATCGATGAGGAGATTCACAGCCATGCGTCCCGTTCCGTCACCGCGCCTCTCCGTGCCCCGGATCCCCGTTCTGCTTCTGATCGCGGCGCTCGGTGCGGCGGTCGACGCGCCTGCATCCGCGAAGGTCGTGACCAGGACGATCGAGTACGCGCATGACGGCGTGGCGCTTGAAGGCTTCCTGGCATACGACGAGGCCCGCGTGTCCGCGGCGCCGGGCGGGCGCCTCCCGGGCGTGCTGGTGGTCCACGAGTGGTGGGGCCTCAACGATTTCGCCCGGGAGAAGGCGCGGGAACTGGCCGCCGAGGGGTACGTGGCATTCGCGCTGGACATGTACGGCAAGGGCGTCCGGACCGATGACCCCGCAGAGGCCGGGCGACTGGCGGGCCCGCACTATGCCGGCGACTTCGCGCTCATGCGCGCCCGCGCGCGCGCCGGGCTCGACGTGCTGGCAGGCCAGTCGATCGTGGACAGGGAGCGTCTCGGTGCCATCGGCTTCTGCTTCGGCGGCACGACGGTCCTGCAACTGGCCTTCTCCGGCGCCCCGCTCCGCGCGGTCGTGAGTCTCCACGGATCGCTTCCGCCGCCCGCCGAGTCCGACGACAGCGCGATCCGTGCATCGATCCTGGTGCTGCACGGCGCGGATGATCCGATGGTCCCGCCGGAGATGGTGCATACCTTCGAACAGGCGATGAAGCGCACCGGGGCGGACTGGACGCTCGTGAGTTACGGCGGCGCCGTGCACAGCTTCACGAACCCGGAGGTCGACCGGCGCGGGATCCCCGGCGCCCGGTACCACGCGCGGACCCACCGGCGCGCCTGGGCGCTCATGCAGGGGTTCCTCGTGGAGATGCTGGGACGGTGAGGCGGGACCGGCGATGACCCGCCTGGACGGCTGACGCCCTCATTCGATACGCATGGCCAGGATCGTCTGGTCGTCGTCGCGCATGCCCGGCGGCTCGTGGTCGCGCAGCGCCACGCCGATGGATGCGAGGACGCAGTCCGGATCGCCGGTACACATGTGCAGCGCTCGTTCCAGGCCGGCGACACCGAAGGGATCGCCCTGGTCATTGCGCGCATCCACCACGCCGTCGGTGTAGAGCACGATGGTCTGCTCGGGTTGGAGCGTGACGGTGTGCTCCGTGTAGGCCACGTCCTCGAAGATGCCGAACGGAATCTCGCCGACCTGGTCGAGTCTCCGGACCGGCGCCTCCGGGCCCGGGTCCTTGACGAGCGCGGGTGGATGCCCGGCGCGGATGAACCGGAAGGACCGGTCCGCCGGATCGAGCTGCCCGATGACGGCGGTGATGAATGATCCCTCGATGCCCTTGCGGGCAAGGTGACGATTGACATGGCCCGCGATGTCCGCGGGCCCGTGTCCCTCGACGGCGTACGCGTGAAGCAGCGTCTGCAGCATCGCCATGAGCACGGCGGCGGCGGGGCCGTGTCCCGATGCATCGGCGATGACGATCGTCCATCGGCCGTCGGCGAGCGGGATGAAGTCGTAGTAGTCCCCGCCCGCCTGGTCATGTACCTGGTAACTGGTCGCCAGTCGGACGCCGTGGATCGATGGAAGCCCGCGCGGCAGGAGCGCGCGCTGGATGCTGGCGATGCGTTCGACCTCGCTGGTGATGCGGTCATTGGCCTTGCGCAGTTCGGCGGCGGTCCGGACGCTGCGCACGGCGGTCCCGACAAGATTCGAACGAAGGATCGTCTCCTCGATCTCGGCTTCACCGAAGGCGTCCGACTCGCTCCGCAGCATGATGGCCCAGTTGAGCGGACGCCCCTCGTCGTACAGCGGGATCGCGAGGAGCGAGCGATAGCCGTGCAGCGCGTTGCCGATGGCCGGGTCGTCCGGGAGGTCGAGGTCCCGGATGATCGCCGGGACCCCGCCGCGGACGATGTCTCCCAGAACGCCGCCGTCGAAGACGGGCAGGTCCTGGAGATTCGCCCACGGATTCGCATCGGCCATGCCCTGCCAGACGTCGCCGAGCAGCAGTCGCGTGATCCGGTAGCATCCGGCCGGCAGACTGCGTGTCGAGAGCGACGCGTAGCCGCTGACGCCGCGGAGGCGGGCCATCCCCTCGGCGAATGAGCGCAGCACCTGCCGTGGCTCGTGCGCCTCGCTGAGCGACCGCACAAGGTCCAGCATCACCGAGACGCGCGGGTTGCCGCCGCCATCGATCGGTTCGATGACGGCGCGGGGTGTGCCGTCGTCGCGGGTCGGACGGTGGCCGTGCGAAGAAGCGGAGATCGACATGGGCGGTCCAGTCAGAGAAGGTGGCGACACGTCGTTCGGGCGCGGCGGGCCGGCTGCGCCGTACGCCGCGTGGCTGGAGGCGGCGATTGCCCAGGCGGAGGCCTCCTGGGAACAGGGAGGGATCCCGATCGGGGCGGTCCTCGTCGATGCGGACGGGCGGATCGTAGCCGCCGGCCACAATCGCCGCGTGCAGGACGGCGATCCGACGGCACACGCCGAAGTGACATGCATACGCCGGGCGGGCCGGCGCCGGGACTGGTCACGGCTGACCCTCGTCTCCACGCTCAGCCCGTGCATCATGTGCGCCGGGACCGCGATCCTGCTGCGCATCGGGCGCGTGATCGCCGGGGAACACCGCACGTTCGTCGGCGCGGAGGACCTGCTTCGCGCGCGCGGCGTGGATCTCGTGGTCCTGGATGACCGTCGCTGCATCGATCTCATGCAGCGCCTGCAGCGGGAGAAGCCCGACCTGTGGGCGGAGGACATCGGTGGATAGGACGGGGCGCGTCCGCGGCCTCCGCTCAACGGTGGACCGGCGTTCCCGGACGTCTCCCGGCGCTGCGGCGCGGCGCCTGCGCACCATGCTTGCAGCGTGCGAGCCGGAGTTGTATGGTCCGCCGGCCGTCGATGACGGTGCGGATTCCTCAGCCGGTCGGCGCAGGCTCCTGGACAGCGCCGCGTGAAAGGGAAGCGGATGCCGATGCGGTGGATCGTGTCAACGGCCGGGGCCCCGGCTCTCCTGGCGATGCTCCTGACGGCCTGCATCGGCTGCGCAAGCACGCGATCGAACGACGGGGATGCTCCGGCGACGCATACGGACGCGCAGCGGCGGTTCTGGTCGGCGCTGGAGTCGCTCTGCGGCCAGGCCTTCGAGGGCCGCGTGGTCGAGGACTCCACGTCGAACCCGGACTTCGCGCGGAGGCCGCTGGTGATGCACGTTCGGACCTGCGAGCCCGGGCGGATCCTCGTTCCGTTTCACGTGGCCGACGATCGCTCGCGGACGTGGGTCATCACGCAGACCGCGGCAGGCCTTCGCCTCAAGCACGATCATCGACACGAGGACGGAACGGAAGACGATCTCACGCAGTACGGCGGCGACACCCGTTCATCGGGGACGGCGGTTCGACAGGAGTTCCACGCCGATGCGCACACCGCGGCGCTGCTCCCGCCGGCCGCGACCAACGTCTGGACGATCGAGATCGAACCCGGGCGGATGTTTGCCTACGCGCTCCGGCGCGAGGGAACCGACCGGCGCTTCCGCGTGGAGTTCGACCTGGCCCGACCGGTCACGCCGCCGCCGGGGCCGTGGGGACACTGAGTCGATCGGACGGCCGGCACGGCGCATCCGCGCCGCGCGTCGCGGCGGAGGGAACCGACGTGTCTGCGATCCGCATGGCTGGCGAGGATGACATCCGGGCGATCGAGCCGCTCATGGCGGCCTTCAACCGCGCCGAGGGGATCGCGTGGCATCCGCCCACGATGGTTCCCGCCCTGCGCCGACTGCTCCGCGAACCTGACCTCGGGCTGGTTCTCCTGGCGCACGATGCACGCGCCGAGGCCGCGATCGGCTATGCGCTGGCCACGTTCGGCTTCGACCTCGAGTTCGCCGGCGTGGACGCGTTCCTGACCGAACTCTACGTCACACCCGATCAGCGCGGGCACGGGGTCGGATCGCGACTCCTCCTCGCCATGATGGACGCCCTGCGCACGCGCGGCGCGGGCGCCGTCCATCTCATGGTGCGGCCGGAGAATGAGACAGCCCGCGCGCTCTACGGGCGCGCGGGCTTCGAGACGGTACCGCGCGTCATGATGACGCGCCTGCTGACCTGAGCCGGCGTGCGCGGGACCGGTCGCCGTGCGGCCGGACCCGCGCCGCCGGCCGTCAGGGCCGTTCTGCCCACGCCTTCTGGAACGCCTCCGGCACGGTGGCGACACGCCGGAACGCCCCGTTGACCATCGGCGCCCATGCACCGTCCGGGCCGGCGCGCCGCAGGTCCATGCGATACAGGTCATCCGACTCGAGGGTCATGTCGATCCGGAAGTTGCCCACGGTGCCGGCGCGACTCGTCACCTTCCAGGCCCAGCGGAGCGTGCGCTCACCGAGACGCCGGATCAGTCCCGCGGCCACGCCACCGCCTTCGTTCACGCTGACGAAGTGGACCTCGCCACCCTCCGTGGCGGGCGCCTGCCAGATGAGGGTGGCGCCGTGCGGCTGCAGGGCGCCGTCGACGCCCAGGACGTTCGTGCTGATGACGCAGCGTCCGTCCGGTCCGGGCTCCATGTGGCTCCATGACTGCAGCCGTGCGCCGCGCGGCAGGACCTCGTCCATGATCCAGTCGCCGTGCATGGCGTTCAGCAGTTCGATGACGGGGTCGCCCGCAGTCTCCTGCGGATCCGCGAAGAGACTCGCGAGCCCCTGGAGCACCTGCGGGTTTGCCTGCTCGAAGAAGCCGCGCATGGCCTGACTCTCGGCATCGTCGCCGTAGCCGAGGCCGGTGATGATGAACCGCGTGCGTTCGCGGTCGACCGGTTCCAGGCGGATGACCGACCACGTGTTCCGGATCGCTTCGGGAAAGGGGAAGCCCTCGGGCGCGCGGACGGTGCGGATGGCGAGCATGCGGCCGGGCTCGAACGCCAGGATCCGATGCTCGATCGTGTCCGGTCCGCCGAGTTCGGCCGTCGGGTCGTAGCAGGCCCGGATGCGTCCGTCCACGCGGAAGTCCACGTCCAGGTTCGGCGCCATCCATCGGCGCATGTACTCCGCCTGCGAGACATAGGGCCAGAGCACCTCGGGCGTCGCGTCGATGATGACGCTCTGCACCAGCGGGGGCTGATCCGCGGCGGCAGGGAGCGACGCGGCCCCCGCGATCACGATGGCCAGGGCGCCGATCGTCCGGCGGCGCGGGCGCATGGACGGATGTGTGCGACGGGACATGATGTTCCTCACTTCTGCATCGGCTTCCAGAGGCCGACTGCGTTGCCTTCGGGGTCGTGGAACCATGCGAACCAGCCCATGCCGGGCACTTCCGTCGGGGGGACGATGCGTGATCCGCCCAGGGACTCGATCATGGCCAGGTGCGCTTCGAGATCGGGCACCATGATGTACACGGTGACGTAGTTGTGCGGCTCATGGCCGAGGCAGTTGATGTGACCGCCGACGGTGCCTTCGCCGGAGGCCATGACGAACGGCATCTTCGGCGTGATGTCCCAGCCGAAGGCCCTGGCGTAGAACTCGCACAGGCGCGCGTGGTCCTTGGCGCCGATCTCGAAGTGGACGACGGGATGCATGCTGGATTCTCCTGCGCCCGGATCTGACGCCGGTCGCTCAGGGGTGTCATGGCTGCCGGATGCGGGACTCCATTGAGTTGCCCGGCGATTCATCGATCACGATGGCAAGTCCGCCGCTCTGCGCGGCGACGACCGTTCCCGAGACGCGGGTGATGACGCGATCCGGCAGAATGATGCCGGATGTTTCCGTGGCGCCCGCGTACAGTCGCTCGACCTCGGCGAGCCGGTGATCCGGTCCCCGGTCGCGCGATCGGGTGGCGATGATCCGCCCGCTCGCACGGTCGAACGCGACCCGGACCGTGCTGCCGCGCCAGTGACATCGGCAGAAGTCGGCGGCGATCGGTGTGCCGTGCTCATCGGCGATCGGCCAGCCCGCATCGGGGCCGGGAATCAGCCCGGCGCCGATGCGGTCGACCGCGGCCCGCAGGAGCCAGAGCAGGTCACGGTGAAGGACGCGCTCCGCGGCCCGGACCTGCTGCGGGTGCATCGCACGATCCGGTCCGCTGCCGGATGCGAATCGACCGCCGCCCGCCTCCAGGTGGGTGGACCAGCCGGAGTCGTCCCACGACTCCTCCATCGTGCAGTCATCGGGATACAGGACGAGGAGTGAACGGCGGACCTTCCACGTGCGATCGCCGGATGAGACGTCACGCGACTGGATCCACCGTGCAGAGCGCAGCGCGCCGATCCGCTCCGGGCCGCCGTGCGCTTCGATCGCGCGGGCAAGGAGACGCTGTGCAGCCGCCGCGTCTCTGTCGGTCGTCGCGAAGCAGGTGTCATCGCGCTCCAGGAACTTCTCCGGGTCCGCGATGAATGTCGCGCGGCACGCCTCCGACGCGAAGATGTAGATGGCACCGTCGTACACGGTGAAGATCGTGGCCGAGCCTTCACCGCTCAGCGGACCCATGCGGGCGCAGGCGCCGCCGAGCCGGATCTCGAAGCGCGTCGGATCCGCCTCGAACTGCGCCCGCGTCGCCGCATCGCGAAAGAGATAGCGGTAGCCTCGATGCACGAGCGGGATCGACTCGAGGCCCTCGACCGCTTCTCCCCGGACCAGACAGACCGGATCCATGCGCAGCGTATGCCGCGCATCCGGCGTCTCCACGGGACATGCGCTGTCATCGCCGGCGGCGCGTGACACCGGGTCGGCGTGTGCGGTGATCGGCGTGCCGGCCATGCAGGCGCTGAGCAGGAGGAATACCGCGGTTCGTCGGCCCGGCGCCGTCGTTCGGTCCGTCATCGTGAGTTTCCCGGGAATGGACAGGGGGATTCGTTCCCGAGCCGCGCCGGCGGCTCGGGGCGCGGCGGTGCGGCCGGCCATGCGGCGGCGGCGGCAAGCAGCCGATCGAAGTGATCCCGCAGCATGCTGACGGCCTCCTCGAACGGCGCCGGCGAGGCGTAGGCGCGCGCCTGCATGACGCCGCCTTCCATGACCGAGAGCACGAACGACGCCAGCGCCGATCGATCGACATCGTCGGGCAGGCGGTCCGCGGCGGCGTCCAGGCACTCCAGGATCGCGGTGCGCCAGCCGGTGAAGTTCGCGGCGATGAGCGAACGGACGGCCGGATGATCGTCGCTCAGTTCCAGCGCGAGGTTGCCGATCGGGCAGCCCTGGCGGCACCCGGTGATCTCGAGCATCCGGCGATAGCCGTCGAGGACGCCGAAGATGCGCTCGACGGGATCGGCGATGCGCGAGAAGACGGGGTCGATGACCAGCGGGCGCAGGAGGTCCCGATAGCGATCCAGCACGGCGAGGAGGAGATCCTCCTTCGTCGGGAAGTAGTGATACAGGCTTCCGCTGTTCGCGCCGGCCGCGGCGAGGATCTGCTTGACGCCCGTGGCGCCGTAGCCCTGCTGCAGGAAGAGCACGCGCGCGGTCTCGACCAGCCGGGAGCGCGTGTCGAGGGCGTCCGCGGCGCCGTCATCCGATGTGCGGTCGGCGAGGGTGTCTGCGGGAAGTCGGGACCGGCGGTCGGGCATGTGGGCTCTGGCGGGGACGCCTCGGCGGGGGCCGTGCCCCGGGGGCGGGGGCGGGGGCCGAGCCGGGGCGGAAGCGGCGGGCGAGGGGTCGGCCGGGCGGCCAAGTTGATCGTTCAATCAAGATGTGTACCAGAGGGCAGGGCCGTGGTCAAGGGGACCTGGGCGGCGGGACGGACCGCCGAGGTGCCGCCATGAGGGGCACCGGCCGAGGGGTGGCGGCGGAATGCGCCGAGTGGCACGGTGCGCGTTGGTACAGTCCCCGTGCGATCCGGCGCTGCCGGACCCAGGGAGGCCGCATGGACCGGTGCTTGCCCACAGGATTCTCGTTCCGCGGCGGCTCCGCGGCCGCATGCCTCGGGATCGTCTGCGCCGTAGTCGGCTCTGCGGGCGCCTTCGCCGCAGGCGACGGAGGCGACGCCGCGGCATCCGCGCACTCGAGAGGGCACTCGATCGAGCGCGTCCGCCGTGACGGCGCCTTCGGGTTCCCGCAGCGCGAGGCCGTCGTGCTGGCCGAGCAGGAGACGTTCCGGTTCTCCGTGTTCACCGACGCGCGGCATCTCTACGCCCAGGCGGTGTTCTGGACGGATGACAGCGATGCGCTCGGGCAGACCGACGATGGTCGTCCGATCGGAGACCAGTCGTCCATCGTCATCGACGTTGACGGCAACGGGTCGGTCACGGCGCAGGTGGATCGGACCTGCTCGCTGAATCCCTGGCCGTCCATGCCCGGTCTGCGTCATCAGATTCACCTGGGCGGCGGCGCTTCGACCGGTCTGCGGACCGACTCCACCAGTCGAGGCGCCATCCGCCTGCTGGAGGTCGACGGCGGGCGCCGGATCCGCGTCGACAGTTTCCTCATTCCGCTCGCGGACATCGGCCGGCAGACGGGCGACGTGATCCGCATCGCCTTCTGGGGATCATCGACGGTGCCGCCCATGGTGGTGAACTCCGTCGGCCATACGTCGACGGGCCGCATCTGGGCGCATCACCTGCCGATCGACCGGTATCACGAACTCACGCTCTCCGCCGGCGACACGATGGTCATCCCCGAGGCCGTGCCGGACGGCCGACAGGACGAGACGCCGGAGGCGGCACGCCCGGCGCCGCTGGGACGCGTGCCGGAGGTCGGGACGGTGCCGCCGGAACTGGTCGCGGAGGCGTGGATCAATGTCGATGGCCCGCTCACGCTGGCCGATCTCCGCGGCCACGTCGTGGTGATCGAGTTCTGGGCGACCTGGTGTGCCCCGTGCGTCGCGGGCATTCCCCACCTCAATGCGCTGCACGACGCGCACCACGCGTCGGGCCTTCGCATCCTCTCGTTCACCGATCAGTCGCGCGAGCACGTGGAGGCGTTCATGCAGAAGACGCCGATGCGATACGGGCTGGGGGTCGGCAGCCGGCTGAGCCGGACGTACGGGGTGACCGGTATTCCGCATGCGTTCATCGTCGGTCGCGACGGGCTACTGCGCTGGCATGGACATCCGGGATCCGATGCCTTCAGGGATCAGCTCGCCGCGGCACTGGAGTGATGCCTTGAGCGACACGGGCGAGCCGGCCCCGGCCGAGGTCACCATGCTCCTGGACAGGATGGGGCGCGGCGACGCCGATGCGGTCCGCATGCTCACGCCGCTGATCTACAGCGAACTGCACGCGATCGCGCGGCGGATGTTCGCGCGGGAGTCGCCGGGGCACACGCTCCAGGCCACCGCGGTTGCGCACGAGGCGTGGCTGCGCATGGCCGATCAGACGCAGGCCACGTGGTCGAACCGCGCCCACTTCCTCGCGATCGCAGCGGAGATGATCCGCCGCATCCTGGTCGATCACGCGCGCGCGCGCGGTGCGGTCAAGCGGGGCGGAGGCGTCGAGCGGGTGACGCTGATCGGTGATGACCCCGGCGCCGCGTCGGCGGGCGAGGCCGACGCCGGCCGCGCTGCCGGTTCCGACCTCGCGGTCGACCTGCTGGACCTCGATGCGGCGATGGAGCGGCTGCGGGCGCTCGATGAACGGCAGGCCCGCGTGGTCGAACTGCGCTTCTTCGGCGGCCTGAGCGTTGAAGAATCTGCCCGCATCCTGGGGGTTTCTCCGCGTACGGTGAAGGACGACTGGCGATTCGCCCGGGCGTGGCTGCGGCGGCAGCTTGCCGATGCAGCGTCCGGCGATCCGGACGGGCCCTGAGGGACCATGGCCGACGACCCGAGAGACCTGCATCAACGTGCCGCCGCCCTCTTCGCCGGGGCCGTCGAGCGCCACGGGGAGTCCCGGAGGCGGTATCTCGACGACGCGTGCGGCGATGACGCGCGCCTGCGCGCGGAGGTCGAGGCGCTGCTGGCGCACGACGGAACCGCCGGGCGCTTCCTGGAGTCGCCCCCACTGGGCGAGCACGTGGCGGACGCACTCCGATCCGCCGAGGCGTCCGCGGCGATCGGTGGCCCCGCGTCGCTGCCCGCGACGATCGGGCGCTACCGGATCCTGGGCGTGCTCGGCGAAGGCGGCATGGGTGTGGTCTACCGCGCCGAGCAGGATCAGCCGCGCCGTCCGGTCGCGCTGAAGGTGCTCCGGCCGGGCGTCGTGTCACCGTCCGTCCTGCGACGGTTCGCCCAGGAGGCGCAGACGCTCGGACGCCTGCACCACCATGGCATCGCGCAGGTCTACGACGCCGGCACGTTCGAGTCCGGATCCGGCGTGCAGCCCTACTTCGCCATGGAACTGGTGGAGGGGCCGTCGCTCCTCCAGTACGCCGGGGAACGCAGGCTGGGGATGCGTGAGCGGCTGGGCCTCATCATCCGTATCTGTGAAGCGGTCGACCATGCGCATCGACGCGGCGTGATCCATCGCGACCTCAAGCCGGGCAACATCCTCGTCGTCGATGAGGCGCTGCGCAGCGGAGACTGGACGATGGCGGGCGGCGCCGAGGTCAGCGCGGGCCAGCCGAAGATCCTGGATTTCGGTGTCGCCCGCGTGACCGACGCCGACGTGCAGCTGACCACGATCCGGACGGACATCGGTCAACTGATCGGGACGCTGCCCTACATGAGCCCGGAGCAGGTCTCCGGCGATCCGGCCTCGCTGGACACGCGCTCGGACGTCTATGCGATCGGGGTGATCGCGTACGAACTCCTCTCGGGACACCCGCCGCTGGACCTGGCCGGCAAACTCATCCACGAGGCGGTCCGGCTCATCCGGGAGGAGGACCCGAGACCGCTCAGTTCGATCGATCGCGTGTTCCGTGGCGATCTCGACACGATCCTCGGCAAGGCGCTGGAGAAGGAGAAGACACGCCGGTACGCGTCGGTGGCGGCGCTTTCGGAGGACCTGCGCCGGTACGTGCACGATGAGCCGATCGCCGCGCGCCCGCCGAGCGCGATGTACCAGCTCCGCAAGTTCGCCCGGCGGAACCGCGCGTTCGTCCTCGGGGCGGCGGCGGTCTTCGTCGTCCTGACCGCAGGCATCGTGGGAACGGGCGTCGGACTCCGCCGCGCGCTGCGGTCAGGCGAACTGGCGCGGGACCGGGAGCAGCAGGCGATCGCAGCGCGCAACGCGGAGCGCGACCAGCGGGAGCGGGTGGAACGGCGCGAGCGCGACCTCCAGCGGATCGGCGCGTTCCAGTCCCGCCTCCTGTACGACCTGGATCCGGCATTCATCGGCCAGGAGATCGTGCGGGAACTGCGGGTGCAGGCGGCGTCGGCGCCGTTCACGGACGGCGGAACGGGAAGCGAGGTTCCGGCGGCATCCGACGCGATGGACGCGCTGCTGGCGCGGGTGAACGCGACGAACCTGGGTCGCCACCTGATCGACCGGACGATGCTGGAGCGCGCGGCGGCCACGATCGACCGGGAGTACATGGACGATCCCGCCCTGGAGGCCGGGCTCCGGCAGACGCTGGCCGGAAGCTACATCGGGCTCGGACTGTTCGGGAAGGCGGAGCCGCATCTGCGCCGCGCCCACGACCTCTTCCGCGGCCAGTACGGAGACGACGATCCGCGGTCGCTGTACGTGCAGCGATTCATCAGCGTGGTGCTCGAGAAGACCGGCCGGCTGGAGGAGGCGGAGGCGGTGGCGCGCGACCTACTCGACCGGCTGGGCCCGATGCCGGAGGAGGATCCCGCGGCGTGGCTGGAAGCGATCAATCAACTCGCGCTGACGCTGGACCACCAGGGGCGGCTGGAGGACGCCGCGCCGTTCTACCGCCGCGCGGTCGAGGGACGGATGCGCGCGCTGGGCGCGGACCATCCCGACACGCTCTCCTCGCTCCACAACTTCGCCGGCATCCTGGGCGACCTTGGACAGATCGAGGAGGCGGAGGCCACGTTCGATCGTGTCCTGGAGGGTCGGCGCCGCGTCCTTGGCGCGGATCATCGCGACACGCTCACGACCCTCACGCAGTACGCCCTGCTGCTCCATCGCCAGCGGCGATACGAGGACGCGGAGCGGTGGTACCGGGAGGCGTACGAGGGACGGCGCCGGGCGCTGGGAGACGCGCATCCGGACACCGCCTCTGCGTTGAATGCGCTCGGGACCACGCTGCTTGCGCTCGGTCGCCTGGAGGACGCGGAGTCGATGATCCGCCGGGCGCTGGAGCAGCGGCGCGCGGTCCTGGGGACCGATCATCCGGAGACGCTGAATTCCATGCACAACCTGGCCAGCGCGCTGCGCCAGTCGGCGCGACTGGAGGACCTGGAGGCCATCCTGCTGGAAGCGACGGCCGTCGCCCGGCGCGTGCTGCCGCCCGCGCATCCCGGCACGCGGCTCCTGTACCGTCAACTCGCGATGGCGTACCGGGATCTCGATCGCCCGCAGGAGTCCGCGGCGGCGTGGGCAGAGGCACTGGCGGCGGCGCAGCGCGCGGGCGGTGACGCCCATCCGGCCACGCTGGACATGCGCCACGAGTACGCGCGTGCGCTGGTCGCGCTGGAGCGCTTTCACGACGCCGCGCTTCGGCTGCAGGAGACGTGGTCCGCGCTGGGCGAGCCGGACGCGCTGATGACCGGCGCCGCCCGCGCCCGGGCGCACCAGACCGCCGCGCTGCTCGCAGAGATCGCCGAGCGGCAGGGCCGGGCCGACGACGCGGCCGCCTGGGAGACGCGCGCGCGCATGCTCGCTGCACCCGCGCCCGGGTGAGGCAGCGCGACTCGTCGACATTGACACGTTCCGCAGTATGGCCCCGGTGGGTCGGGATCGTAGCTCAGCGGAACCGGGACCTCCAAGCCTATCGGAGGAGTCATTCCGGGGACGGACTTGAAGCGGCATCCCTGTCGCCGTCGGCCCTGGCTGCTCCACCGTTGCGCGTCGCCACCCACGAGACAGGCCGTGCACAGCGCGTGCTGTCTGCAGCAGTAATTGCAACCTGGCTGGTTCTTCCATTGCCAGCCAGTGCCGATCGCGCACGAGCCTCTCTCAAGAAGTTCCGGATTGGCGCGAGGACCTCCAACGACGTAACAGTCCTGAGGGTCCGCCGGATTCCTGTCTGGCAGGCTGGACAATGGCATCTCGTCACCAACGTCCTGGCCGAGACCGGATGAATCGGCTCGTCCCGGTGTATTCGACCTCACATACGCATACACCCCCATCCCATCCCATCCACATACCCCATCGGATCCCGCGACTTCCACCGCCCGAGCCCGGTGTCATACACGCGGAAGCGCACGTGGTAGAACTGCGTCTCCGGGATGAACACGTACCCGCACCAGCCGATGATCGAAGCCGGGCCGGAAGATGAACGATCACTGATCTCGCCATGCGCAAGCGCTGCCTTCGCTGATCCCAGCGCGGATTCGTCGGCGGCGTTGATCACGCCGTCGCGGTTGATGTCGGCCTCTGCACGGTAGGCGGATTCAGAGATGTTGACCGAGCCGGTCATCGACGTTGTGTGGATCGCCTGAATAATTGCGCGATCGCTGCCGGTGCCGGAGGTCGTGATCGCGCCGTCGCCGTCGACGTCGTGGCCCCAGTGGTGTCTTGCGCGGCCGTAGGCGTCGTAGGTCAGCCGTTCGTGGATCCGCGCGTTCTGGCTGGTGCGCGGCGCGATCACCGCCACCGTGCTGAACTGCACGTCGGTCAGGTGGTACCAGTCGTGGTCGACGTCGCCGTCCAGATCGGTGTCGATCCGCCGCAGGATGAGATCATCGATGTACCTGATCCCCCAGATGGACTGCACGCGCCGGTCGGGCCCGTCGCCGGGATCCGCA
>JAHBWZ010000014.1 GCA_019636755.1 Phycisphaeraceae bacterium
AGTACTGCTGGTGGTCGCACTGGGTGCCCTGACGGCGCGCGGCTCGCGCCGTCGTCGCGCCGGGCCATGATCCGTCCTGTCACCAACCCCTCCCCCGGCGCCTGCGCCCCGCGGCACATCGTGCTGCGGGCGCGCAGGCGCCGGGTGGCTGGCGCCGGAGGCGTCGATCCGCTGGCGCAGACGCGACGGAAGCCGCCCATGCGCCAGGGGGGTTCAAGGGGGGCGACAGCCCCGAACGCCACGATGCCCACCAGCAAGGCTCTTGAAGTACTCCGCCGGGCTCCGAGCGGCCCGGATCCGCCGTGATTGCGTCGCCGAATCTCGACGTATCTCCGGGGATATGCTCTCGATCCGGCTCCCTGTCACGACGGATCCGCTCGCGCTCTCGCCTTCGGCGGAGCACTGCAACAGCCTGCTGGTGGGCATCGATGGTGTGAGGCTCCTCCGCAGGAGTGCGGGATGGACGCTCGCTCGAGCGTGCTGCATGGGAACAGTTGCCCGGTGATAATGGGCATCGATGACGATCCCGCCGCATCACCATGAGGTCCCCTTCCGTGCGGCATTCCGCACGTGGATGAAGGTGGGCTTCCTGAGCTTCGGTGGACCGGCCGGACAGATCGCCCTCATGCATCGCATCCTGGTCGAGGAGAAGCGATGGATCAGCGAGAACCGCTTTCTCCACGCGCTCAACTACTGCATGCTCCTGCCCGGCCCGGAAGCGATGCAGCTCGCGACCTACGTGGGCTGGCTCCTGCACGGCTGGAAGGGCGGCGTTGTCGCGGGGACGCTCTTCGTTCTGCCGGGATTCGTCTCGATCCTGATCCTCTCGATCCTCTATGCGGTCTACCAGCAGGCCGACATCGTCGTCGCCCTGTTCTTCGGCTTGAAGGCGGCGACACTCGCCGTGGTCGTCGAAGCAGTGCTCCGCATCGGCAGGAAGGCGCTCAAGAACCTCGTCATGGTCCTCCTTGCCGCGACAGCCTTCGTCGGCATCTTCTTCTTCGAGATTCCCTTTCCTCTCATCGTCCTCGGGGCTGGTGCGGTCGGGCTTGTCGGGGGCCGTTTCCGTCCGGACCGGTTCTGCGTGATCCGCGGGCATGAGACCGCGGACGACGAGCGCGAGGCTGCGATCGATGATCGTCAGGCCGGTCATGCGATGCCGACCTGGGGCCGCACCATCCGCGTCGGCGCTCTCTGGCTCGCCCTCTGGGTCGGCCCGGTCGCCGCACTGTGCGCCGTGCTCGGACCTCGCCACGTGTTTGCGACGGAGAGCGTTTTCTTCAGCAAGGCGGCGGTGGTGACCTTCGGCGGGGCCTACGCGGTGCTCGCGTACATCGCCCAGCAGGCCGTGGAGGTCTACGGATGGCTGAAGCCTGGCGAGATGCTCGACGGGCTGGGAATGGCGGAGACGACACCGGGACCGCTGATCCAGGTCGTCCAGTTCGTCGGCTTCATGGGCGCCTACCGGGATCCGGCGCCGTTCGCTCCCCTCACCGCGGCGGTCGTGGCGTCGGTCGTCACCACCTGGGTCACGTTCATGCCCTGCTTCCTCTGGATCTTCGTCGGCGCTCCCTTCATCGAGCGACTGCGCGGCAACAGGATCCTCTCCGCGGGGCTCTCGGCGATCACGGCCGCGGTCGTGGGCGTCGTCCTCAACCTCGCGGTCTGGTTCGCGATGCACGTCGCCTTCGCGAACGTCGCGGAGTGGCGTGGTTTCGGGATTCGGCTGTTGCTCCCCGAGTTGTCAAGCGCCGACCTCGCCTCCATCATGATCGGCATCGGTGCCTTCTTTGTCATGTTCAGGCTGAAGTGGAACATGGTCCTCACGCTCGGTATCGCCGCGGTCGTCGGGGCTGCATACATGCTGTGTTTCCGCGGGTGAACCGGACATCCTCGATGGAACGGTGCACCGATCTCACACGGCACAGGATCCGAACCTTCTGGCGCTCGCCTGGCGGCGCTGGTTCGTTGGCAGGCATGACCCGGCTGCAGCGGATGGTCCGCCACGCGGCCCGCCGCTGGACCGGGGCGTCATGCGCACAGGAAGGATGTGCCGTGAGCAAGCCTGACGGCGATGACGAACAGTGTCCCGTGCCGGCAGGGCATCCATCCGTCAAGCGCCCGCCGCTTTCATGCATTCGGCATGCGCCGCGCACATCCGCGCGAATCGCGGCCGGAACGAATCCGCGGGCGTGATCGCCGGAGGCGGCGGCGCCGCGGGAGCGTGATTGCCACAGGCCGGCCGGCGGCAGAAACACGCTCTCCCCATGACAGGCACCCCGGGGCCTCGATGGAGGCCCCGGGGTGCGGGTGTTCGACACGGCGGATCGATACCGGGCCGTCGCCCCGGTTCACCGGCCCGCGACGTAGATCCGGTTGAGCGCCTTCGAGATCCGGTCTCGAAGATCCTCGATGTGCACGCGCGAGTAGTCATCGAGCTTCGCGCCCGCGGCGCCGGCGCTCTCCAGCTGTTCGAGCAGGGAACGCAGGTGCGCCGTCGCGAGCTGCGCCACCGGCCGGGGCATGTTCCACCCGCCTTCCGCGAGCGGAATGAGCCGGTCGATCATCGACGACTGCAGGTTCCGGCGCAGCGACGAGATCATCGGCCGGCGGTTGGTGAAGGATCCGTCGGCCGCATCAGCGAGTTCCGCGAAGATCTCCTCGCTCAGTCCGTCGAGGAGTTCCGGGAGCGTGAGGGCGTCCTCCTCGGCGGGCGTGCGCAGCTCGTTGTCATAGACGCGCCGGAGCGTCGTCGGGTTGAGCATCATGGTGACGACGGAGGCCTGGATGCCTGCGATCCGGTCATGGACCGGCCAGGACGGGTCACCGCGGTCGCCGGGACTCTGGTCGCTCCACTTGTCGACGGTCATGTGCAGCATCATCTCGGGCGTGAGCCCGAACGACTCGTCGCTGAACGCGTTGTCGATGCAGAAGCGGATGGCGGCGCGCTGCTTCTCCGGATCGACGACGGCCAGCGGCGGGCGCCCGTCGGGATCGCCCTTGCGGTTGCGGAACACCTCGGCCCCGCCGATCCAGTTCGCCATCATCGAGAGCATGCGGACATGCATGGAGAGCGAGCGCTCATACGCCGCCCGGGCCCGCGACCAGGACTGACCGTCCTTCACGAAGCGGGTCAGCATCGCCTCCCGGTGCCTGCGGACCAGGCGCATCTGGTTCTCCGCATAGGTCAGCGGGTCGGCGGAGAAGTCGTACTGCCGGGCAAGCGGGTCCGGTCCGCCCAGGTCGTCGTCGGTCTGGTACACGAGTTCCGGCTCGTTGACGCGCGCCAGCACCTTCTTCGGATCGTCGAACGTGTAGCCGTACTCGATCGCCCAGTGGTCGTACGGCCCGATGTCGATCATCGCGAAGTCGCCCTGGATCTCGCCGGTCTCCACGTTGAAGTTCGGCGGCAGGTAATCCATGACGGATCCGGCCAGCGGCTTCTTCCCCTTCCACGCCTCGCTGTTGATCTGCTCGAGTGTGTAGATGCTCGACGCCTTGAAGTTGTGTCGAAGCCCCAGCGTGTGGCCGACCTCGTGGGCGACGAGTTCGACGAGCAGCGGGCCGACGAACCACTCCGGGATGCCGTCGAGCATGTCGCCCTGCGCCATGACGTCGGGATCGATCAGTCCGAGAACGTCAAGGCTCATGCGGGCCGACGCCATGTTCGAGGCCAGTCCGTGCGCGGCAAGACAGCAGTGCTCGCCGCACCCGCCGGATCGACTGATCGCCTGGAGCGCCTCGTTGTACGCGAGCATCGCGTTGGCGGGCTCGTCCTCGACCGATTCTCCGGCCGCCCGCCGTCGGGCCCGGTCGGCGCGGATCGCCTCGATCCGGACGCGCTCCTCGGGCGTGGCGAGCAGGAGCCGCGGATCCCACTCCGGATGCTGCTCGAGCCAGCGGAGCGTCTCCGGAGACATGCCCTCCACGCCCAGTTCCGGCGCGTCCTCGTGGTACCAGCCCCAGTACGCGCGGATCCAGCCGTCGGTGAGGATGACGTCGGCGTCAAGGATCTGCCCGGTCAGCGGATGCGGGCGCGAGGGCCCGATCGCGGTGGAGATGTCGTTGTTCAGCCAGCGGATGAAGTTGTACCGGACGTCCTCCGGGTCCTTGTCCATGTGCTGGCCGGTCTCGCGATCCTGGTAGTACGCCTCGATGGCGCCGTCGATCCCGATGCGCCGGAACGCCGAGTTCCACAGAAGCACGCCGTCGCGCACCCAGCGGCGGTAGCGCACGGGCACCGTGTGCTCGATGTAGAAGACGATCGGCTCCTTCGGCGGGGAGAGTTTCAGCGACGGATCCCGCTTCTCCAGGTGCCAGCGGTTGATGTACCGCTTCCACTTCCGGTCGGGGTCGTACTCGCCCAGGTCGCGGTAGACGGTCGTGAAGTACCCGACGCGCTCGTCCGCCTCGCGCGGCTTGTACCCCGTGTTGTCGGGGACGACGCTGATCGACCAGTGCACCGTCACCAGGCGCCCGTCCTGCGCGGGCGACTCGATCCTGATCTCGATGTTCTGCGGGAACGCCTTGGCCGAGACGACGCGGGCGAGCTGCGGGCGCTGCGTCCGGCCGAGGCCGATGACGTTCGGGAGTTCGCGGACGAGAAGCTGGTCGAGATCGATGACCGGCTGGCCGCTCGGGCCGGTGGTCAGGATCGGCATGTCGAGAAGGACACGGTCCGTGAAGAGGCGGTCGACCGACGAGCGGGACTCCCGTTCACCGGAGGAGCGCGTGTCGAGTTCCGGCGCGATGAGCGCGATCCGGTCGTCGTACTTCCGCCAGGAGACGTAGATCATCGGGCCCTGCAGGCCGGCGAAGATGCTCCCGCTCGCCTGCGTGACCGCGATGAGGTACTTCTGGTTCTGCCACGCGCGGGGAAGTTCGGCCAGCAGCTGGTCCCGCTTCCGATCGATCCAGACGCCGTACAGCGAGGGCTGTCCGTCGGCGGTCGAGACGACGCGTTCGTAGTCCTTCGACACCTCGGCGAACGGCTTCTGCTGATCCTGGCCGAGGGCGGGCGCGGTCGCGCCTCCGGCCGCGATCGCCGCCCCGAGGATGGCCCCGAGGGTGATCCCCCGTCGGGCACGTTCAATTCTCCGCAAGCGTGGCATGGGTGAGTCCGTACATGGGCGGCCGCCCGGCCTTGGGTGGAAGAACACGGCCCGCGTGCCGGATCGGCGGGCGGCCGGAAGGGTCCGACCGGCGAGCGCGGGGCAGCTTGTATCGATCGACCCTTTCACCGCTGCATGCAAATGCTTTGTCGCAGGGCCGTTGCGGCCGAGGTTTTCGGACGTCGCCACCGGCAGCGCGGCGGACACGGGGGCCGCCCGGCGACGGCATTGCGGTGGGGTCCGGCCGGAGCCGCCCTCGCGCCCGCACGCAGAACCCCCCCGGCCGGGCGTCGGGTGCGGGTGCCGGCTGCGGGCGGCCCGTCCGCGCGTCGGGCCCCGTGAACAGTGTGGGTGAGCGGCGTGGGTGAACAGGGTGTGTCCCGGTCACCACCGGGCGGCGTGGGTGAACAGGGTGTGTCCAGTTCTCCGGCCCGGGGTCGGGCGGCGGGGTCGTGCGCCGGCCGGTCGACCCGGGCGCCCCGACGGCTTGCCGCGGGCTTCCGTGGCGGCGAGCATGCACACCCCCATGCCGCTGCTCCCCCGGACTCCGAATGTGGCTGTCGTCGGCGCGACCGGCGCGGTCGGCCGCGAGATGCTCCGCGTCCTCGAGGACCGCGCGTTTCCGATCGGCCGGCTCCGGCTCTTCGCCTCCGCGCGATCGGCCGGCGCTGACCTGCCCTTCTGCGGGACGCGCGTGCCGGTCGTCGCGCTGCCGGCCGAGCCGGACCGGGCCGTGTTCGAGGACACGGACCTGGTCCTCCTGGCGGTGAGCGCGGACCTCAGCCGGACGCTGGTGCCGCTCGCGCGCAGCGCCGGCGCGGTCGTCGTCGACAACAGCAGCGCGTTCCGGCAGGATCCCGCCTGTCCGCTCGTCATCCCGGAAGTCAACGGCGCCGTGCTGGACGCGCTGGCGGGTCCGGCGATCATCGCGAACCCGAACTGCTCCACCATCATCGCGCTCGTCGCGGTCACGCCGATCCACCGCGCCGCGGGCATCGAGCGCATGGTGGTCAGCACGTACCAGGCGGTGTCCGGTGCGGGCGCCGAGGCGATGGCGGAACTGGAATCGCAGGCGCGTGACTTCGCGGCGGGCCGCGCCATCACCCCGCAGGTCTTCCGGACGCAGTGCCTCTTCAACGTCTTCAGCCACGACTCGACGATCGGACCCGATGGACTGAACGAGGAGGAGCGCAAACTGCTCCTGGAGACCCGCCGCATCTGGGACGACCCGGCGGTCCGGATCGCCGCGACCTGCGTCCGCGTTCCCGTCCTCCGGGCGCACAGCGAGGCGATCAACCTCACGCTGCGGCGCCCGATGCTGGCCGACGAGGCGCGCGACCTGCTGGCGCGGTCACCGGGCGTCCGTGTCGTGGACGATCGCGCGCAGAACCGCTTCCCGGAGCCGATCCATGCCAGCGGCGCCGATGACGTCCTGGTGGGCCGCGTGCGTGAGGACAGGTCCCAGCCGCACGGGCTTGGGCTCGATCTCTTCGTCAGCGGCGATCAGTTGCGCAAGGGCGCGGCGCTGAACGCCGTCCAGATCGCGGAGTGGCTGGCCGCGGGTGGGCAGGCTGCAGGGGATCAGGACGCGGGCGGCACGGAGGCCGCGACGACGGCGGCGACGCCGCCGAGCGCCCGCAGGGCGGCGGCGCGGTAATCCGCACGCACGAAGAGCCAGTCCGTATCGAACGTCGAGAGCGCGAAGACCGGGATCTCCGCCCGCGCCAGGGCGCCGGCCAGCCTCGACAGGATGCCGACGAGCGCGAAGTCCAGCGGGCCGTCGACGACGAACGCGACGAACGGCCGTTCGGCGCGGCTCCCGGCGGGGAGATCACCGGGCACGGCCGAGTCCTCGACGATGACGGAACACTCCCCGGCCGTGCGCGTGATCGAGTGCACCGCCGCGGTCGATGACGCCGCCCACGCAGGCACCGGCGCCCCCGGCGTGAAGCGGACGATCGCGAAGCGACCGGGGACCTCGCGGATCGTGAGCGGCGGCGTCATCCCCCCTTGACTCCGAATCCCGCGCTGCGCAGCGCGGCGGCGACCGGTCCGCGATGGTCGCCCTGCAGTTCGAGGCCGTCGGCCGTGACGGTGCCGCCCGTCGAACACGTCGTTCGCATGGAGCGCACCAGGGCGCGGAGATCCGTCGCCACGGGATCCAGCCCGCGCACGACGGTGACTTCGTGTCCACGGCGGCGCTCCAGGGCGATCCGCGCCACCTGGTCCCGGGGCCGGCAGACGCGACCCGCGGCATCACGGGGACAGGAGCAGGCGTCCCGGCTCCGGCCGCAGACCTCGCAGGTCACGGGGCGCTCGAGTGCGGTTCCGTCGAAGAGTCCGGCCATGGTGCGGGCGAGATGTTCGCGAGCCGGCGGCGACGGGCGACGCCGGAGGCCGCAGGCCATCTTGGTGGTGTCGTTCCCTTCGGCTACAATCGCGGCCCTGATCAGCCGACGGAGAGGGCTGAGACCGGTTCCGCATCGCGTGGGGGTTCGTCTCGCTTGGGGATTGGTGTAACGGTAGCACGACTGGCTCTGAACCAGTTAGTCCAGGTTCGAATCCTGGATCCCCAGTTCGTCCGCCCGGTGGCGCCGCGGCACCGGCGCCCAGTGCTCCCGGTGGAGGATCATCGCCACGGGCAGGCGCGTCCTGGGCGGGACCGGCGTCACGCCGTGGCCCACGGGCACGATCATGACCGGCCGGATCCCGCGCGGGAGCCCGAGGACACGGCGCACGCGGCGCGGGTCGAACCCCTCCATCGGACAGGAATGCAGCCCGTCCGCCTCGGCGGTGAGCATGAGGTTCATCGCCGCCAGGGCCACCTGCCGTGAGAGCCAGGCGTCCCCGTGACACGCGGGGAAGTCGGGCACCGGGCGGACCAGCCGGCCGAGCACTTCGACGAGCCGTTTGAGCGGCGCCAGCACGCCGAGGGGGCCCCGGTCGAATGCAAGCGGCACGATGCGGCGGAGGAACGCCGCGTATGCGTCGCTCATGGCGCCGGCCGAACGCTCCTGCGCCAGCATGTGCGGCAGGACCTGGCGCCAGCCGTCCCGATCACCGCAGAGCACGAAGACCAGCGGCGCCTCCTCCACCTGTGCCTGGCCCAGACAGGCGCGGCGCAGGGCGGTTCGACGCTCGCGCGCCCGGACGAGGATCACGCGGACGGGCTGGAGGTTGTATCCGCTGGGTGCCCATCGGATGGACTCCACCAGGCGATCCACCGCGTCGTCCGTCACGGGGCTGTCCGTGAAGTGACGCATCGCGCGGCGCGAGCGCACCAGTGACGTGAGCGCGGAAGCGGAAGGCATCGACATGGCGGATGGTACGGTCGAGTGCACCGCGATCCCGGGCGCCCCGGTCTGCGGCCGCGGTGGACCCGACGGGGTCGCGACCGTTCAGTCCCAGTTCGCCAGCAGCAGCAGCAGGTCCTGCACATCGACCGCACAGTCGAAGTTGAGATCCGCCGCGCAGTACGGCGGGCAGGTGCCGGGGCAGTCGCCCCACGAGGCGAGGAGCGCGAGGAGGTCCGGGGTGTTCACCGCGCCGTCGTGGTTGAGATCACCGGTGCGATGTCCGTCGAAGGCGATGTCGTCGATCAGGATCGGTCCCGCCCCGGCGCCGGGCTCGTAGACGTACCGGAGCCGGACGCGCCGGTCCCGCAGGTCCGGCGGGATGATCGCATGCACGGGGGTGAAGAGATCCACCGGCAGCCCGGCGAGCGACAGGCGCGCAATCGTCGTCGCCGGTTCGCCGAACGGTTCCAGGTCGACGCGGAGCGTGCCGTCGGATGCGGTCTGCGGAACGCTCAGGTGCATGCGGAGCAGCGCGGTCGACGCGGGCAGAAAGAAGAAGTTATGCGCGAACGACGTGCCGGTCGCGGTCAGGCGGAGCGCATGACCGCCCGGCACGCTGACGATCGCGCCGCTGCCGCCGCCGCCGTGGTAGGACCAGCCGGCCCAGGAGCCGGATGTGAATCCGCCGTTCATGAGCACCGGCACGTCTCCGGGATCGGTGCCCGGCCCCGGCATGTCGGGACGCCGGTCCCGGCCGCCGCCGGCGACGGCGAAGTGGTACCCCGTCGTGGTCCAGCCGCCCGGGAACCAGAGCGAGCGCGCGGCGAGGTTGATGCACTGCTCTCCGTCGCACACGGTATCCGCGTGATCGATCGTGCCGTGATACCAGAGGTGCACGTCGAGGTGCGCGAACGTGTACGCGCAGCAGTCCAGGGCACTCTCGGAGAGTTGCGTATTGACCGTGTCGGGCAGCGGGATGCCGTCGAAGTCCAGGCCGTTGATGAATCCGCCGCCGTCGGCGCGCCAGTAGTTGTCGGCGAACGCCACGTTGCTCCAGCGCACCGGGACCTCATCGCCCCAGTTGAAGTTGTACGGCGCGTCCAGCGTGCCGTTGACCGGATGCGGATCCAGGTTCGTGACGTGGTCGACGGCGATGCCGGCGGCGCCCAGGCGCCGCACGGCACTGCTGATCACGCAGGGACCACGGCTGTGGCCGATGAAGTGCACCGCGCGATCGGCAAGCAGGTCATCAGGCCCGGCCGTGTCCGTCCATGCCGGCGCCATCAGCAGACCTGCAAGCGCATCGCCCGCGGCCTGCGTGTAGAAGAGATTCGGGCCGTTGCTCACGCCCGCGGACTCCGGAACCCAGTTGAAGATCAGGACGAGCGTGTCCGTCGTGCCGTCGGCGCCGTCCAGCGCCACCGGCTCGAGCGCGCCGGTGGCGCCGGTGTACCGGTACACCGAACCCCCGCCCGCGCGGGCGATGATCGCTTCCGCCATGGTCTCCACCCAGATGCCCTTCGCGCCGGTCGTGAACCCGTGGGTCAGGATGGTGGTGGTCGGCCGGGGGCCGGCCTCCACGGCGGCGCCGATGGAAGCCAGCGCGAGCACGGCAGCGGCGCGCGGCGTGTTCGCCGGCGGGCGGCGTCGCGGGCGCCCGGAGGAGCGAGTGTGTGGCATGGTCGCCATCGTACCGTGGCACCCCGGGAGACCCAGCGGAATCCGGGACATCGCCCCGTGTCACGCCTGCCAGCGAGCCCGGATGATGCAGGTCACACGAGCCGCCGGCGGCGTCCGCGCGGTCGGGAGAGTTCCCCATGATCCGCGAAGTGAGTGGTGACATCCTCCTCACGAAGTCACGGGCGATCGCACATGGCGTGGCGCCGCATGATCACTTCACCACCGGCCTGGCGCTGCAGTTGCGTGAACGGTGGCCGGCGATGGTGAAGGACTTCCGGCACTGGTGTCATGCGACGCATCCGGCGCCCGGCGAGGCCTGGATCTGGGGCGGACCCGACGGGGTACGCATCGTGAACCTGGTGACGCAGGCGCCGACCCCGGATCACTTCAGGCACGGTCGGCCCGGACGCGCGTCCGTGGAGCACGTCAGTCACGCACTCCGATCGCTGGCAAAGATCGCGCGTGAGGAGGGGCTGGAGAGCATCGCACTGCCGCGCCTCGCGACCGGCGTGGGTGGACTGGACTGGGCCGAGGTCTGTCCCCTCCTCGACCAGCACCTGCAGCCGCTGGGGATTCCGGTCATCGTGTACACGACATATCGCGCAGGTGTGGCGGCGGACGAGGGGCTCGCAGCGCCGCGCGGCGGGCCGCACCGGTGATGCCCGCCTGCTGAACGCATCCTGTAGACTGGCATCCGGCACAGCGAGGTCGATCGGCGTGCCGGTCGGGACCTCGGCGGTCGCTGCTGATCACAGGCGCCGCCCCGGACGTGGTCGTGATGGTCCCGGCCCGTCCCGCGCATGCGGCGGACTCCGGTACCACGTCGAGACACCACGTATGACAGACGCTGCAGCCGAACTCGATTCGATCCGCCGCCGACTGGCGCTTCTGGAGCGGCGGTCGCGCTTCCTGAAGGTGCTCGTGGCGCTGCTCATCCTCCTGCTCGGCGGCGCGGGCATCCTCGCGCTCACCGCCGATCCGCCGGGCACGGTGCACGCGCAGAGGCTGGTCCTGACGGACGCGCGCGGTCGCGTCCGCTGCCGCCTGGAGGTCGATGGAGACGGCGGCATCCTCCAGTCATTCATCGACCTCCAGGGAACGGAGCGCGTCCGGATCGCGGTCGATGGCGAGGGATCGGCGCGGCTGCGACTGTATGACGCGCACGGCGTCGTGCGCGTCGGTGCCGCGGCGCTCGGCGAGGACCATGAACAGGCCCCGGGCACCGCGATGCTCTCGGTCCTCGGGCACGGCAACCCGGGGGCGGACCTCTCCAGGGGCGGGATCATGCTGCGCACCTTCGTGGACGGGACGGTGGAGCAGCGGATGTTCGATCACCGCGGTGAGACGCGGTCATTGCTCGCGGCCCAGCCGGAGGACGGCCTTGCGCGGTTCTCCATTTTCGGCAGGGACGATGCGTCGCTGTGCAGTCTTCAGCTCGGGACCACCGATGCGGGATCCGCGTTCGCCGCGCTCTACGGGCCGGACGGCCGGGAGCGCATGAACCAGAGCGTGGACGCGGCGGGCGTGGTCTCGCACGCGCTTCGCGATCAGGCGGGGTTCATCCGCGTGCAGACGAGGGTCGTGCCGGCGGCGGTCCCGGCGTCGGGGGACAGCGCTGGCGGATTCGCAACCCAGCTCTTCTACGACGCGGCCGGACGCCTGCGGGTGGACACGTCGACCTACGACAGCGGACAGGCGAGCACGGACTACCGCGATCCCGCGGGAACGCGGCGCATGTCACTCGTCTCGTTCGCGAACGCAGAATCGGTCATGCGCCACTTCGACGGGACCGGTCGAGTGCGCCAGTACATCGGCACCTATCCGAACGGCGAGGCCGGTCACGCGCTCATCGGGCGGGATGGCCGGACCCGGTTTTCCGCGATGGTGCGCAACGACGACTCGCTCGCGTGGCACCAGGATCGCAACGTGGCGTCGCGCGCCTGGGAGGCGACGGGCAACGTGCTGCAGGTGATCGATCTCGCGGAGCGGCTGGGCATCCTGGGCGGACGCGACCGGTAGCCGGGCACATACCCCGGGGACACCGGCCCGGGCCCGGGTCGGTGGGACGTCGTGCGGCTCCACGCGTCCGGTCGTGCCGCCTCCGGTGACCCTGCCTCCGGTTCATCGCGCATCCACGCACAGCTCATCCATGTATGCATGAGGGAACACGCCTCCGGCCATCGGGCCGGAGGCGTGTTCATGAAGAGGATCAGGGTGATCGATCAGATCGGGTAGACGATAAGGCGGGATCTCACGGCATCCAGTACGCCAGGATGATGAGCAGGTCGCTCATGCCGACGATGCCGTCATCATCGAGATCGCAGTGGCTGGCGTCGTGGCTGGCGAACAGCGGATCGGAGAACGCGCCGTAGCACGAGAGGACCATGAGCAGATCGCTGAAGCCGATGTGGGCGTTCTGATCGATGTCCGGGTTCCGCCTGACCTCCACGCCGGTGTCGATCACGAATTGCGGGTCGAGCACGGCGTCGGATCCCGGGATGCCGAGCGGACGCTGGAGTCCGACACCCAGGTCGTACCCCTTCTGCCGCGCCTTGGCGGCCTGGTCGAGGGTCGCATCGGCGGGTGCAGCGTGCGCGCTTCCGCCGCCGGGCCGCTCGAATCCCACGCCCGTTTCGTACGACTGCTGCCGCGACTTGGCCGACTGGCCGAAGGTCGCATCGGTGGACGCGGCCAGCGCACTGCCGCCGAGCGAACCGATGACGAGCGTCCCGGCGGCGATCAGGGCGGCGCACGCGGAGAGCGGGCGGACGGAGGCGGACGGGCGGGCACTTCGGTGATTGTTGCGGTACGCGTTCATGGCGAGACTCCTGGTGTCTTGCTGATCCCCCGGAAGGTGGGTCATTGCTCGTGCATCTGCTGTCTGCGGGTCCGGTCGTTCGAGCACGTTCTACCGCATGCATGTCCGACCGGACCCGGACCAGAGACGAGACGAGGGATCAAGGCAGGAGACGGGGCGACCGGCGCGCGGGGCGAGGGGCGGAAAGCCTGTGGCGGGCCGCTCCGGGGGCCGGCGCGTCGCTGGCCGGGGGCAATGGGTGGGGAAGGACGGCGCTGCGAGTTGTGCGCGCGGATGTGGCCGGTTGCGGAGCGGGGGGGCGGGGTGCGGTGCACATCTCCCGGAGTTGGTCTCCGGGCACCCGCGCGAGACCGTGACGTCGGCGCCCTCGCGGTCTGTTGCGGATGCAGGTCGCACTCAGCGTGCAGGACCAATGCGGTCTGTTTGCCGAAGACCGTCGTCGATGTCGGTTCCCCCTGTGTTCTATGAACCCAGTTCTCGCGCGAGGAACGGAATCGTCTCGGCGTGCATCAGTCTGCACTCAGTGTTTGAGTTCGCAAACCTTCCACGGAAATCTCTCGCTCCGTCGCGCGGCACTGCCTTCATCCATCGGATGCCGACGACCCACTCCGATCTCTCTGGATCATCGGAGTTCGCGCCGGAGCGCGGAGCCTTGAGCCCTGCCTGCGAGAGTGGCTGTCAGGAGCAATGCACGTCGAAGTCACGAATCATGTACGCCCGTGTGATCACCACGCCACACCCGACATAGCCGTGATCTGCTATCCATGCGTACACACGATCGCCGACATCCAGATTCTGGAGTGGATTGGAGTACACGGGTGCCTGCCCAGCGCTCAGGAAACCGAATCGGCGGCAATCTTCCCACGTTCGGTGTGGTTCATCGTTCATATTCACGTACCAGTAGCCAGTCGAGCGGTCAGTTGCTGGTCGCGTCCTCGGTTCACGATCGGTCAAGGCGTCATTCCGGCTCGGTTTGTGATGCCGTGGGAAACAAACTGGTACCATTGGCGCGAAGTCGCATCCGACAGAGCGTTGCACGTGATCGGCCGCACCATGGCGTGCGCCTTCCACTCGATAGTCGACGTCGCGGGAACGTCCGGAGAGTCTGCATGGTCGATGGCGGTGGCGAGTCGAGGATGCGACACGCTCTTCGCGATGACCAGCGCAGTGCCTGTTGATCGGGTAGGCGCAGAGCTGTCGTTGCCGAGGACTCCACCGGAGCGCAGATCAGCCTCGATACTCTGGCCCGGATCGGCCGATGCGCTCTCAGTGGACGCCGACGTCGCGCGTCGAGAGCGGTCCGACGCGGCAAGCCACAACGATACGCTGTACGACGCGAGCGTCAGGCGGGAGGCACTCGTGCTCCCACACCCTGAAGACGGTCCACCCCGCGGTCTGGAGCCGTTTGGTCTGGCGGCTATCGCGCTCCCGGTTCTCGGCGAGCTTCGGTAGCCAGTAGTCCTTGTTCGTCTTCGGGAACGTGGCGTGCTCCGGGCAGCCGTGCCAGAAGCACCCATCCACGAACACCGCGACCCTCGGGCTAGGAAACACGATGTCGGCCGCGATTCCCTCGACCCGCCGGTGCAGGCGGAACCGCAGCCCCTCGGCGTGGAGAGCCGAACGGAGCGAGCGCTCGGCGGCCGAGTTCTTCCCGCGCACGCGCCGCATGTGCTCGGAGCGAGTCAGCGGCAGTTCAGGGGGGACTCCATTCTTCGGCTCGGGGCTTCGCGTCACTTCTTCTTCCTGCTTGGCTTCTTCTTTCCGCGTCGGCGCTGTCCGCTCCGCTTCTTCACGCCACGACCTCTCTTCGTCGCGGACTTCTCTGCCGGGGGGCGACCATGTCCTTCAGAGGCGGTGCGGGCACCGTCTGGCCCGATGCCATCGCCGCCAGCGCCTGCCATGCTCGTGCCGGTACCCTCCGGGGCTTCTGCAGCACTGGGGTCGAACATCCCTGCGATGCGGTCGGCTTCTCTCGCTCCGACGAGATACGCGGCGTAGGCAGCTTGGGCTCGACTCGTCAGGAGCTGATAGGTGACGATCCTTGAGCCGGGCGCAACGCTGTTCATGGCGTTCTCGATGCGCTCGGACGTGTCGGTGGGGGTCGGCCCCACTACGAAGACGACTTCGATGGCGGCGCGATCCTTCTCCTCGGGAGCAAGGGTGTCCCGAAGCGCATCCACGTACGAGGCCCCTTGCCTTGCGAGTTCGTAGATGTCTGGGCGAACCGACGCTCTCTTGAGTTCGACGATCACGTGCTTGGCAGCGATCGTGCGGTAGCGGATATCGATCCGGCCGTACTTCTCCAGCGTCTCTGCGTCTTCGCGGAACGGCGCAAGGAGTCGCAGGCGCTTCTCCATCGCTTCGCTGCCCGTGGCCCGCTCCCACGCCGGGTCGAGAAGCCAGAGATGATCGAACAGGTAATCCTGGAGTACCCGCTCCCGCGAATTGACATCCACGAGTCGATTCAACTCGCTGATGACGTGGAGACGATTGCTGACGATGTCGCTGTAGAACGCCGCCTCCAAGGAGTCGCGATCCGCGAGCAGCCTCAGCAAGGCGTCCACGCCCTGAGCCAGCGCCTGCTCCAGCTCCTCGGCGTCGCCGCGAAGCCTCAGCCGCTCGAAGCCGTAGATCGCGTGCCGCAGCAGTGTGCGCTGGCTACTCTCCTGCTCTTCTTCATCGCCCCCGACGTCCATCACGGCGATCCGCTTCAAGAGGGCCTCGGCCTTCGTCCGCCAGCCACTCGGGAGTTGATCGAGCCACTCTCCAACGCGAGGGAAGCGCTCCCGTAGCTCCCCGGTCCTCTGCTGGGTTCGTAGATTCGTCCACGCGTCGGCGATCGTGCGAATCGAGGTACGAAGGAAGGTCAGCAACCTGCCCAGCCGCGCGTCGTCCTCGATCAGACGCTGCCGGTTGCTCGTGACGATGTCGGCGACGTCGGAGGCGTCCAGGAAGTCTGCCTCCACCTGGCCAGTCAGGTACTTCGTATAGACCTCCGCACCAGAAACCCGCCCAAGAACATCCTCATCGACCAGGCGGCCCCTGGCGATGACGATGACCGAGTTCAGATTCCCTTCCGGCGTCGCCAATCGTCGCGGCTTGTCGACCGTGCCGATCCAGCCCCGCAGTCGCCACGCCGGATCCCAATCCGCGGCGCCTGCCGGGAGCTCCGTGGTTTGCTTGAGGTGCTGGCATAATCCGGTCTCGACCACGGTGTCGCGAAACCGCCAGAGGTACTCGACGAATCTCAGGTCCTCGCGGTCCGCGATGGTCACCGCCGTACCGTTGACGTGGACCTGAAACCCAGCGCTGCCGATGATCGAGAACCGCCTCGCAAGCCGGCGCCGAAGTGACTCCGGCGCCACTTCGCGGAGCCTTGCGTGCTTCAACGATGTCACGGTGATCCGCGTTCCATGCCCTGCCACGAATGCGTCGTCCGGAACTGTGATCGACTCGGGCTTGTACTCGGGACTCCGCGATGCCATCGCCTGGCGGAGCGCTTCGGCTGCGATGCGTAGGCCGGCGGGCTCCGTGTCCGCCGCCTTCGTCTGGATCTCGATCAGGTCCGCGATCGAGAACAACGAGAGCTTTCCGATCCCCTTGCGGCCCATCACCGAGCGACCACCGGGAGTCGCATCCCCTTCCGCACGCCGCCGGTAGCCCACGCGAAGGTATCGTTCGTTGACTGCGGCCACGTCCATCCCGACGCCGTCGTCTTCGATGCTGATCCGATCCTGTTCGATAGCGAGGTCGATCGTGACGCGCGTCGCATCGGCGTCCCATGCGTTCGCGACGGCCTCCGTGAGGACCGCCGCGACGCTGCTGTACAGGCCGTCCGCGAGGTGATCGAGCACGTTCAGATCGACGGTCATCCTGAACGGTGAGTCGCTCATGACGCCTCCTGGCCTTGATGCGTGACTCCGACCGTGAGCACGCTGGCGAGGAGCGCCTCACCGAGCGCCTTGGCGAGCTTCGGCGGGACGGCGTTGCCGATCATCCTCCCAACAGCCTTGCGGTTGAGCTTCTGCTCGCGCGGCCAGAACTCGTAGGCCGGAGGGAAGCTCTGCATCAGAGCCGCTTCGCGGAGCGTGATCGCACGGTCTTGCTCGGGATGGCCGAAGCGGCCGTTGCCGAGGCCGGTGCACAGGGTCGTCATCGTCGGCCCTGGCTTGTCCCACCACATGCGGCCGTAGATCGAGCTGTACGTCTTCCCCGTGCTCTTGCGATGGCACGGCAGGATCAGGTGCTCGGGCCAGTGCTTCCACGTCCCGCCATCGCGCGGCGTTGCGCGGATGCGCTCGAGGTTCGTCGGGGAGAGCAGCGACGCCACATGGAGAGGGTCGTCGGGATCCCCCTCGCCCGAGGCCAGTGGCCGCAGCGCTCCGATGACTTGCCGCACGGTCTTCCACTGCGACGGGAAGCGATAGCGCCCCTCGGGGATGGAGATCTCGCCGAGACGGGAGGCGAGAAGGACCAGGCGTCGGCGGGACTGCGGCACCCCATAGTGCTCGCAGTGGACGATTTTCCGCGCGACGCTGTAGCCGCACTCCTCGAGCGTTCCGACGAATCGGAGGTAGACCTCGCTGCCGCGTTCCTCGAGCTCGGGAACGTTCTCCATCGTCACCAGTTCGGGGAGCAGGCCGCGGACGAAGCGGCCGAAGTTGTCCAGCAGATTCCAGTCCTCGTGCGTGCCGTTCCCGTTGGTCAGCTTCGAGAACGGCTGGCACGGCGCACAGCCGGCGAGCACGCGGATCGATCCCGGGCGGAACAGCTTCGAGATGCTGGGGCAGTATTTCCCCGCGACGTCCCAGCAAAGGAACTTGGCACCGGGGTTGTTGGTCCGGTACGCGTGCCTCGCCTGCTCGGCGATGTCGATCCCAGCCTCGACTCGGATCCCGGCCTGCATCAGCCCATAGGTCAACCCGCCGGCGCCGCAGAAGAGGTCGACCGCGCTGATGGGGCTGTCCTCCACGAGTTCGAGCAGTCTTTCCCGGGGCATGCGTTGCATCGAGTATCCAGGCGAGACTCCCAGTCGTCGGCACCTGCGCGTCGTGGATCCAGCAGCCGGGGGATCTGCCTCAGGGTCTGCACAGTCTCCGTCGCGCCCGCCGCGTCCTGCTGCATACGACGCTTCGAACTTCATCGATCGGCATGGGCACCTGTCGTGACCTCGGGGGCTACGAATTCACGCGCCACGGCCGCCGCCGAGCCGGGGCCCGCGACGCTCCGGCTTGACAACTCAGAAGTAGCAGGGCGTTGAGGATCCCGGCCTTCAGGCTCGGGAGGCCCCCCTCCGATGCCCGTTGTGCTCGTCCGCCCGGGCTCGAGGTTGTCGGATCGGCTGAGCTTCGCGGTCGATCGGGCTCGGTCGGGCGATTCAGATGGAGGACAGAGCAGAATTCCGTCCGTGACTCTCATAATTGCATGTTACTTCGGCGGCTCAATCGCCGCCACGACGGCCCCCGGCATTGCCATCGAGGGGCTCAGCGGCCGGCCTTCGAGCATGCGCGCATAGCAGCCGAGGTCAGGGGCCTCATAATGGAGGCCACGAATTGGACCGCGGATTCAGATTGATGCGGGCGGCCGCCCGCTCCTCGTCGATTTCGGCGGGCCGGATTCCATCGCCTGGAGAAGGGTGTGCGACGCACATCGGGGCAATGCCGGCCTGCCCCTCTGTCACTCACGCCAGCCCCGGTCACGGGTCGCAACCGATCCGACCTGAGTCGTGCACCGAACAATTCGCGCGCCATTCGTTGCCTGTTCGGGTTGCGCGGTCTCTTCCCAGGGTACAAGATGCTGTCATCATCGGCAGGTGGCCAGATGTGCGTCGAGGAGAGGCGTTTCGGCGGGCGCATGCGCGGTCCGAGGGCAAAGGCGGTGCGGGAGGCAGGTCGGCCCGTCCGCCTGTGTGCGGTCGCGCTCGGCCTCGACGGTCGCGGCACGCTCGTGATCGGCGAGGCGATCAGGCGATGCCGCCCGGACGCAAGAAGTGCTTCTTGATCGCGCATGGCGTGATGATCATCGCTGGAACTGAATCCAGTTGAGCGGCTCTGGCTGTGGTGACGGAACGCCCTCCGGTGCAATCGGAGGAGTGCGGATGCAGCGACCAGATCGTCGTCGCCGCCGAGGGGCAGCCAGGACCGATTCGGCGGAAGTGCCGCCGATGCGCTCCGCGGCGTCGATGACGCCTGCGCAACAGCGGCGATCCGTACGATGTAAAGTAGCCGCGCATGCCACCCGACCCGGAGAGCCCGGTGCGCGGTCGACCGTGGACTCCAGCCGAGCTGGAGTTCATCGTCGCCGACTATCTGGAGATGCTCCGGCTCGAGTGCATTGGGAACGCGTTCAGCAAGACTGAGCATCGTGCGGAACTCATGAGCCGGCTTCCCGGCCGATCGAACGGGTCCGTCGAGTACAAGCACCAGAACATCAGTGCTGTCATGATCGCGCTCGGCTTGCCGTGGGTGGCCGGCTACAAGCCAGCGCGAAACGTGCAGCATGCGCTCATTGACGAGGTCGTGCGCCAGGCGGCGGCATGTCCATGGCTGCGCAGCCCCGCGGCATCGACATCGATCGTCGAGGCCGTCCCGGGGGTCGGAAGCACGGAGTTCGACGCGCACCCGGACCGGACTCGGGTGCCGAACCTGTCGCACCTCCTGGAGTCGGTCTCACCGCAGCTGCGCGCGGCGGCCGGACGCCTGGCGAGAATCGACTGGTTCGCGCGGGAACAGCAGATGCGCACGCTCGGCGAAGCGGGAGAGCGGTACGTCCTCGACTTCGAGCGCGCACGGCTCCGGCGCCTCGGGCGTGCCGACCTTGCAGGAAGGATCGAGTGGACGAGCAGGGAGCGCGGGGACGGTGCCGGCTACGACATCCAGTCCTACGACATGGACGGCAGGGATCGGCTCGTCGAGGTGAAGACGACGCGATTCGGCGCCTACGCGCCGTTCTTCGTCACCACAAACGAACTCGAGGTATCTCGATCCACGCCGGAGCATTACTGGCTCTATCGCGTACACAGTTTCCAGAGCCATGCCCGCATCTGCGCCTTCCCGGGTGTCATCGAAGGCTACTGCTCCCTGCACCCCAGCCTGTACCGGGCCCAGTTGCGCGCCTGACCGCCGCTACGCCGAACGACGAGCGCGTGGAGACGGCACAGCATGCTGACCGCCGCCTCCGGTGGTGGTGGTCGATCGTCGCCCGGTGGTGCCGCCGCGGTTGCATGAGCGATCGAACGCCGAGTCGCGAGGCTGAGCGCACGCGAACCGGGGACGAGCACGCGGACTCCCCTGATCGTCGTCGGCAGTCGTCCGGCGCCCCGACTTCTCGGCGCCTCCCAACAGCGCCGACATTGGCGATGGCGTGTGACCCCTCCCCCACACCTACGCCCGTGTCAGCCGCCGGTACGTGATCCGGTGCGGCCGGTCGGCGGCGTCGCCCAGGCGGCGGCGGCGGTCTTCCTCGTACGCCGTCCAGTTGCCGGGGTAGAACATGACGCGGCTGTCGCCCTCGTACGCCAGGATGTGCGTCGCCACGCGATCCAGGAACCAGCGGTCGTGCGAGATCACGACCGCGCAGCCGGCGAAGTTCAGGAGCGCTTCCTCCAGGGCGCGCACCGTGTTCACGTCCAGGTCATTCGTCGGTTCGTCCAGCAGCAGCACGTTGGCACCCGCGCGGAGCATGCGCGCCAGGTGCACGCGGTTGCGTTCGCCGCCGGAGAGCGTGCCGACCAGCTTCTGCTGATCGGCGCCCAGGAAGCCGAAGCGGGCCACGAAGGCGCGGCTGTTCACCTTGACGGGGCCGAGCATGATCTCCTCGTCGCCGTCGGAGATGGCCTGCCAGACGGACCTGTCGTCCGGGAGCGCATCGCGGGTCTGCTCGGCGCACGCGAGCTTCACCGTTTCGCCGATGCGGAGTTCGCCCTCGTCCGGCTGCTCCTGGCCGAGGATCATCCGGATGAGCGTCGTCTTGCCGGCGCCGTTGGGGCCGATGACGCCCACGATCGCGCCCGGGGGGATCGAGAAACTCAGGTTGTCCATGAGCACGCGGTCGCCGAACCCCTTGGTGACGTTCTTCGCCTCGATGACCAGCGAGCCCAGGCGCGGACCGGGCGGGATGAAGAGTTCGACCTCCGCCGCCTTGCGGCCGCTGTCCTCGTCCAGCATGCGCTCGTACGCCTTGAGGCGCGCCTTGCTCTTGGCCTGCCGGCCCTGCGGGCTCTGCCCCACCCACTCCAGTTCCCGCTCCAGCGTCCGCCGGCGCAGGCTCTCCTGCTTCTCCTCCACCTCCAGGCGGCGGCGCTTCTGGTCGAGCCACGATGAGTAGTTGCCCTTCCACGGGATGCCTTCACCGCGATCGAGTTCCAGGATCCAGCCGGCCACGTTGTCCAGGAAGTAGCGATCGTGCGTGACGGCAATGATCGTGCCTTCGTAGCGCTTGAGATGCTGCTCCAGCCACGCGACGCTCTCCGCGTCCAGGTGGTTCGTCGGCTCGTCCAGCAGCAGGATCTCCGGCTTGCGCAGGAGCAGGCGGCAGAGCGCGACGCGGCGCCGTTCGCCGCCGGAGACCTGGTCCAGGCGCGCGTCGGGCGGCGGGCAGCGCAGGGCGTCCATTGCCATCTCCAGCCGGCTGTCCAGGTCCCAGCCGCCCATGAGTTCCAGACGCTCCTGGACTTCGCCCTGCCGGTTGAGCAGGCGCTCCATCTCCTCCGGCTCCATGGGCTCGGCGAAGCGCTCGCTGATGCGCTCGTACTCGCGCAGAAGCGAGATGGTCTCCTGGGCGCCTTCCTCGACGACCTCGCGGACGGTCCGCGTCTCTCCCAGCAGGGGCTCCTGTTCGAGCATGCCGATCGTGAAGCCCGGCTGCATGGTGGTCCTGCCGTCGAAGTCACGGTCGATGCCCGCAAGGATGCGCAGCAGCGTGCTCTTGCCGGAACCGTTCAGGCCCAGGACGCCGATCTTCGCGCCGTAGTAATACGAGAGCGAGATGTCCTTGAGGACCTTCTTCCGCTCGTAACTGCGGCTGACCTGGATCATGGAGTAGATGATCCGGGTCGTTTCGTTCGACTGCGACATGGCGGACGGGCTCCGGTGCGGGGCGATTGCGGCGAAACCGTCATCGTACCGCCGCCGGAGACGCCCGTCGCCGGCTCGGTGCGCGGTCAGGCGGCGAGGCACGACGCCGCGCCGGCGTCAGGTCCACGCGGCCAGCAGGATGAGCAGGTCGGCGAAGTCGACGCGACCGTTGCCGTCCAGGTCGCCCGGACAACCGCCGATCGGCGGGCAGGCTCCGAAGCGGGCGAGCAGGATGAGCAGGTCGGCGAAGTCCACACGGTCGTCCCCGTTGAGATCGCCGACACGGGCACACGGCGAGCGCGCCGGGTCGCCTGCCGGCGGAAGCCGTTCCAGGATGAGGTCATCCATCATCTGCCCGCCCGATGGACCGCCCGCGCGCAGGCGCAGCGTGATGAAGGAGAGCCCCGTCCACGGGGTGAGGTCGGCGCAGGCGTCGTGGCACCCGGCGCCGGGGGACTCGGGCGCGGTCCACGCGATCTCCCAGGTGGATCCCAGGTCCGCGCTCGCCTCGACGACCGGACCGCGCGTGCCGTCCGGCTTGGAGTAGACGAAGCGCAGGCGGGCGCGGTCATCGCCGGTCAGGTCCAGGCAGCGCGTGATGGCCGCCGACGGAACCTCGCCCGTCATGAAGATGAGCGCCGGGTCGTTGTCGCCCGCGCAGGGGCCGGAGAGCCCGAGATACGGTCCCGTGCCCTCGCACGACGCGAAGAGTCCCGGGAAGACGGTGCACACGGGGCCCGGCGCGAACGACGCGCCGAATCCGGTGGTGAACGCATCCGCGCAGAGTCCGCAGTCGGCGCAGCCGAAGTACTCCGCTTCCGCCACGCAGATCGCGTCCCACTCGACCTCGCAGCACCAGGGGTCGATGGCGCAGACGCACGCCTCCACGTCCGCGTCGCTGCAGCCGGGGATGCCCTCGGTACAGCAGTCGTGCGGCCCCGCCGGCGCGTCGCCGATCACGATGTCATCGAACCCGCTGCCGTTGGCAATGGAGGACCCGCTGGAGAACCGCAGGCGCAGCGGTCCGGCATCGCGCCAGGATGCGAGGCTGATCGAGGTCGTCGTGCAGCCGCCCGCGTACGCGACCGGCGCGGACCAGATCGACTGGAACGGACCGTCGCCGGCACTGACGGCGATCGCGGGGCCGAGCGTGCCGGACTGCTTGGTCCATGAGAACGAGAGGACCGGCGCGGCGGTGCCGGCGAGGTCGATGCAGCGGGTGATCGCCGCCGAATGCGGGAGGCCGGTCCCGAACTTCATGGCCGGATCACCGCTGCCGGCGCAGGCGCCGCTGATGGTCAGCGTCGGCGCGGCACCCTCGCACGCGCTGAAGTGCGCCGGAAAGAGCGAACAGAGGCTGCCGGTCTGATAGACCGTTCCGAAGTCGACGGCCAGGGCGCCTTCGCAGGATGGGCTGCACGACCCGCAGCCCAGCGACTCCACCAGGGCCACGCAGATCGAGTCCCATGCGGTCCGGCAGCAGAACGGATCGATCGCGCAGACGCACGCGGCGACGGCGGCGTTCTGGCAGCCGGGACCGCCGGTCGAGCAGCAGTCGCCCGGCGCCGTGCAGCATCCGAACCGCTCGATCTGCAGATCGTCGATCAGGATCGCGTTGGCGTTCGAGCCATGATCGATCCGGATGAAGAACGACGTGGCGCCGTTGAGGAGCAGCGTCCTCGTGTACGTGGTGCAGAGCCCGCCGGTGACATGGAGCGGGTCGATCGGACCCGACGGCGCGGGCTGGCACTGGATCGCCTGGGCAGATGTCGTCCACATCCGGACCGTGGTGTCCGTGGCGGCGAACTGCGCGTAGCGGAAGGAGAGCGTCACGTGCGAACACGGCGCGCCGCCCAGGCGCACGAAGATCACAGGGTCATGTCCCGCGGCCGAGAGCCGCAGCGCGCCGCCGGCATTGCACGGACTGGTGCCGGTCACCGTGGCGCCGTTCGTGCACCAGGTGACGGTGTGGGTGCCGTCATCCAGGTCGCGCGGACCGGCGAAGGAACCGAACGACTCCGTGTACAGCGTGCATCCCTCGGCGGCGCGGCTGCCGTTGCGCGACTCATCGGCGCGCGGCCCGACGGCGCGCGACGGGGTCGTCCGGGGACGCGGCGCTCCGGCGTGGCCCGGTGCGCGGCCGGCGTCGGCCACCGGCGGGCGCGCGGCGTCCGTCGTCCGTGGTGCCGAGACGCCGGACCGCAGCAGGGCCGCCGCGGCGAGCGCGGCGCAGACGGCCGCGGTGGAGACAAGGAGCGTTCGTCGTCGGCGCATCCGCGGTTGCTGTGCCTCCGGGGCGCGTCGGCCCCGGAGGTCGATCGGCGAACCCCGGACCGGGGATGAGGCGGGGGCGGGTGCGATCTGCTGCCGGTGCCGGCGCGGGTCGAAGCCGTGATCGGTGCGATCAGCGCCGTGCCCGAGGACAACGCCCTCCGTGGGCCGTGGTGCGCGACGGGACGGGCGCCGAGCCTCTCAACCCGGACGCGGCCACGGCGCGACGGCCCGGGGCGGTGCGCCCGGACCGCCCGCGCCGCGGACGTCACGCGACCGGGACGACCGTTGCCTCGCGTTCACCCACGCGGCGCCGAAGATCGTCCACCACGTTCATGAAGTTGATGTACGCGTCGTACGGGCTCTCGTACGGTGAGAAGTACTTGTGCACGTCCCCATCGGCCCAGTACTTCGTGCACATGTAGTAGAGGTGATCGGAGGTCGTCAGCCGGCGCCAGTCCGAGAGGATGTGTTCCTCGCCCCGCGCGTGACGTTCATGGATGGCATCCTCCAGGCGGTAGAGTGCCTGCGCGGCGGCTTCCTGCATGCCGTTGCCCAGCCACGCGGTGAGGTCACGCTCCGTGTCGGCCCACGAGATGACCTCCGGCACGTCGTATACACCCACCGGCTCCACGCGATTGACGGCTTCGGATGGCGTCACGAAGTCATTCGCGCCGGCGCTCGTGGCGAAGATGTGATCGGGAAGCACGTTCAGGAACTCGAAGATGCCGCTCTCCGCCCACTGGTGCTCGCCGAGCGTCTCGTAGTCCATGAACAGGTTGCAGACGAAGCCGTCGCCGTTGATCGCATCCACCCATCCCGCGAACGTCGCGGCATCGAGCGGCCAGCCCGGCCAGCCGCGATCGGAGAACCGGAACGCGATGTCGTCGCTCATCCGGTAGTTCTTCAGCAGGAGGCGCACCGGATGCAGGCCGGGTCCGCCGGGCGGCGCCGGCGGTCGATAGAGATAGTTCGGTGACCGGAACCCGAGCAGCCGGTCGACGCCCTCGCAGATGACCCCGCGGTACTGCCCCCGCTGCTCGAGGTGCCACGCGAGTTCGTTGTGGTAGGTGAGTTCCGTGTTCCGGAAGATCGCCGGGCGCGTCCCGAACAGCGCCTTGACATGCGCTTCATGTTCCGCGACCTGTGCGTCGAACTCCCGCCGCGAAAAGAGGAAGGCGAGCGAGTGCTGCGATGTCTCGCCCAGGATCTCGCAGGCACCGGTCTCGACGAGCTGCTGGAACAGGTCGATCACGTCCGGCGCCCACGCCTGCATCTGGTCGAGCGCGGTGGAAGTGATCGAGAAGGAGATCCGGAACCGTCCCTCGTGTCTGCGGACCAGGTCCAGGAGCATGCGCGTCGCGGGCCGGTAGCACTTGTTGGCAACCTTCGTCAGGATCACGCGGTTCGCGTCATTGTCGAAGTAGAACGGATCGTGTGCGTCGACGCTGTAGCGGCGCAGCCGGAAGGGCTGGTGCACCTGGAAGTAGAAGCAGACCGATGCCATCTCAGCGGATGGTACCGGCGGGCTGCACCATCCGCCGCGGCCGCCCTCGGCTGCACGGGTCGGGCGGGGGCGTGGCCGGTATGATCCGCGCCATGACCGTCATGCCCGCACGCCCGGATCTCTCCCGCCGCGAGGTCGCGCAGCGCATCGCCGAGACGAGCGTTCTGCGCGGCACGTTCACGCTGCGCAGCGGACGGACCAGCACGTGGTACCTGGACAAGTACCGGTTCTCCACGCGGCCGGAGATCCTGGGTGCCCTCGGCCGGCTCTTTGCCGAGCGGATTCCACCGGGGACGGCGCGGCTCGCCGGTGCGGAACTCGGCGGCATTCCGCTGGTGGCCGCGGCGTCGCTGGCCAGCGGACTGCCGTCCATCTTCGTCCGCGCGAAGCCGAAGGAATACGGCACGGCGCGACGGCTGGAGGGACAACTCGACCGGGGCGATCGCGTGGTGCTGCTGGAGGATGTCGCGACGACCGGCGGGCAGGTGCTCGAGGCCGCGGAAGTGCTGCGCGAGGCCGGCGCCGAGATCGTGCTGGTGCTTGCGACGATCGACCGTGGCGAGGGCGCGCGCGAGAACGTGGAGGCGGCGGGCCTGCGCTTCGACGCGCTCTTCACCGCCGCGGAACTGGGCGTCTAGCAGGTTGTTGAAGTACTCCGCCGAAGGCGAGAGCGCGAGCGGATCCGTCGTGACAAGGAGCCGAATCGAAGACATATCCCCGGAGATACGTCGAGATTCGGCGACGCGGTCACGGCGGATCCGGGCCGCTCGGAGCCCGGCGGAGCATGTCAACAGCCTGCCCGGATCCGGCGCGCGTGGACGGGCGGGAGAGCCCGAGGGCCTGAACCCGGTGCGTTCGCGGGCGCCCGGGGCGCTGCCCCCGGCATCCTGTCCGCGCACACGCCGTCCGTGACGGGCGGTCCGGCAGTCCCGCGCATGAACCGGCGCGCTCAGCGTGCCGCGTGGCGCCGCGCACAGCGCCAGAGCCAGATCGCCCCGGCCACGCCCAGGACCGCGATCACCAGCAGTTCGCCGGCGCGATTGACCAGATCTGCCGCGATGGCCGTCGGCGTCGCCACGTCCGCGAGTGCGGGCGCGAGCAGTCCGATCACCCACTCGCGCACGCCGAGGCCGCCGCCGGCCGTCGGCACGAGTCCGGCAATGGTGCCGGCGGCGGCGAGGGCGCCTTGCGCGCTCATCCCGATCGGTTCACCGGCCAGGGCGAAGGCCGCGCCGTAGCGCACCGCCATGAGGATGACATCCGCCGCGCGGAGTGCGGCCGCGATGCCCAGCCGGCGGAGGCGCCGGTCTGCCAGTGCCGCGAGCAGGGTGACGCCCAGCGGCAGTGTCACCACGAGCGCGGGCGGCAGGCGCAGTGGCACGGCGAGCAGCGCCGACCCGAGCATGAGCAGCGAGACGGCGCCGCTGATCGCGATCGACTCCAGTCCGACCCGGAGGATCGATCGCCACTCGATCGCGTTCACGAGGCGATGCCAGCCGGCCCGCCCGAGGAGTCCCGGGCGCAGCGGCAGCATGTTGAGCAGCGCCGAGGTGGCGATGAGGGCCTGCATCTCCAGGCGCCCGACCCGGCCGAACGGGCGCATGAGCACCGTGAACATCAGGCCGGTCAGCACCACGCTGCCTACGGCGGATCCGATGAGCCGCGGCCAGGCGTGCGCGGCCGGGCTGGAGAACGCGCGCATCAGCGCCCGGCGGGCGTCGTCGTTCCGGGCGACCACGGTGATCGCGGCGACCAGGAGCGCACACGCGGCAAGCGATCCGGTGATCCGCACGACTCGCGAGCGGAGCAGCGCATGGGCGGAGCCGTTCGCGCGGTGCCCGCTCATCGCGAAGGCAGGAGACCCTCCAGCAGGTCGCGCTGCCGGATTCTCGCCTCGATGCGCCGGTAGTCGTCGACATACAGCTCCGCGAACCGTCGCAGGATCTCATCGTCGCCGCGGATCGCCGCGGCGATGAACGGGTCGGAGACGTTGTCGATGTGGGCGAGCATGTACACGATCCGGACCCACCGGTCGGTCGTTCGGCGTGCATGCTCGTGCAGCGGCGCAGCCAGTCGGCCCGGCGGTGTCACGCCGATGATCCAGGCCTGCGCGATGCCAGGGAGTTCCAGGATGGCCGACTCCAGTCGCTGCGCGAGTCGCGCGATGCGGGTGCGGTCGCTCTCGGCTGTCGCCTGCGTCTGCGCGACACCGAGCAGCTGCGACAGCACCGCACCCCGGACCGCGAGGTTGCCGGTCGCGATGGCCTGGCCGTCCGTCGCGCTGCCGCCGTCGGCCTGTCGATCGGCGCGCACCTCGGATTCGAACGCGATGAGGAGGCGCTCCATCGCTTCGCCGCTGGGAGGAACGCCCTCGAGTCGGATGACCTCGCTGGACGCCTTCCCGCCGAGCGCGCCGGGTCGGAACCGCGGCGGCTGCCCGGGAATGTCCTGCGCGAACGAGACCGCGACCGGGTTCACGATCGCGGTGGCGCGCAGGAAGCCGCCGAACGCCAGGTTCTGCTCGATGCGGGAGGCGGCCGGATGGCGAGCGACGAGGACCGGGATCCGCAACGGGTCGCGCGGTGCCAGCGCGAGTCGATGATCGATGTCGACGACGAGGGCCGGCAGTCCCTCCGGACGGATGCCCGCCGAGCCGAACCCGGACTCCAGTTCGATCACGACCTGCGGACGGATCGGTCCCTCCGGATGAATGGCAAGCGGCGCGACGCCGATGTTCTCCAGTTCAAGGTCGAACGCGATCAGGTCACCCGGGAGGAGCGTGGTGTGTCGCGCATGCAGGCGCACCTGCAGCAGGTCCGTCGGCCGTTCGAGCACGCGGTCGTAGGTCGACGGGACCGACGCCACCAGCGTCTCCAGGTCCGACGTCATCCGGGAGATCGGTGCGCGGGTGCCGATCAGGCGCATGAGATCGTCTGCCGCCGCGACGCCGGGGAGCGATCCCGGCTTGCTCCGGGCCGCGGCGAGGTACGCGTGTGCCGCGTCCCGCGGCCGATCGAGCCGCTCCAGGGCGCGACCACGACCGACATGCGCCATGACGTCGTCGTCGCGCGGCGCGCCGAAGGCAAGGAGCGCCTCCGCGGGAGCGTCGCGCCGCAGCGCGATCCATCCCTCCCACCGCGCGCGCGTTTCCGGCGCCACGTCCGGCGTCGCCAGTCGATCGGTGAGCAGGGCGATGGCGGCCTCGGCGTCGATGCCGAGCCAGAGCGCCGTCAGCGCTGCTTCCTCGGCCGCGCGAGCCTGGTGATGTGCCTCCACGTTCCCGTCCGGTGCGTCCTCGGCGGCAGTCGCGATCGTCTGCACGGCGGTCTCCGCGGCAGCGCGCCCGTCGGGCGCGCCCGCACGCAGCAGCAGGACGGCCAGCGTGGTCTCGAGGGCGGGGCCCAGCGACGCGCGGATGCGCGATCGGGCCTCGATCGGCAGGTCCGGATCCTCGGCCGACCGGAGACGACGGGCCTCCTCGTCCAGCCGCCGCTGCTGCTCCCGGATCAGTCGGGTCGCGCCGTCGAGGTCGCCGAGGCCCCACCGCGCGATCGCCAGGTCGGCGATGAGGTCATTCGGCACCAGCCCGCCCCCGGGTCGGCCGAGCGCCGCTCCGGAGGTGATGTATGTCCGCCGCTGCAGGTCGAGGAAGCGGGCCGCCGCCGCGTAGGCGCCGTGGCGGAGCGTCAACTCGGCGAGCAGGCCGGGGGTCGTCGGATCGACCGGGTCCGCGAGAAGGAGGTTGATGAGGAGTTCCGCTTCCTCCCGGGCATCCCCGGCATGGAGCCGGAAGTACCCCGCCGCGATCGCCGCGGCACCGCGGTTGGACGCATCCAGGCTGGCGGCCTCCGCCAGGTATCGGGCGAAGGTGGCGGTGTCGCCGGCGCGATTGGCCAGCAGGGCGGCGTCCAGCGCGAGTCGCGAGCGGACCGTGGCCGGAAGGCCCACCTCGCGCCGGATGATGCGGTCATAGAAGGAGAGCCGCTCCGGCACGGTTCCGATCCGGTCGATGCGGGCCTCGAGATCGGCGAGGACGAGCACATCGCTCACCGGATCGAGGCGCCGAAGGCGGGCGAGCGCCTCCATCCGGCGGGACTCATCCTCTCGAAGGGAGGCGAGCAGCAGCCGGGTGCGCTGGTCATCCAGGTCCTGCGGGCGGAGTTCCTGGACAAGGTCCAGGACCGCGATCGCGGTATCCAGCGACTCACGGTCCATGAACTCCCGCTGGAGCAGTCCGCGCGCGATCCGGACCAGCAGGTCGGCGAGTCGATCCTCGGCCGCCAGTCGGGTTGCGGCGGCCGGCGGCGTGGCGGCCGTCATCCGCTGACTCTGGGCGCCTGCGACCGGCATGCCCGCGGATGGACAGAGCAGGGTGAGCGCGAGCAGGAAGGCGCCCAGGGACATCCAGCCGGGTCGTCGCATCGTCATCGATCGGGATGGTACCGGCACGAATCGCCGGACTGGCGAATCGTTGACACCATGCGGGGTGACTGGTACGGTCCGCCGCTTGTCGGGTTCGGGACTCGCCCGAGACCTCAGGGAGACTCTGCGCATGGCGCGCCCCGCCCACCGATCATCCCGATCATCCCGATCATCCCGGTCGCCGCTCCTCCGCGTGATTGCCGCCTGCGCGGTGGGCCTGCTGGCCGGGATCGCGGCGCCGACGGTGGCGCAGTCCGGTGAACCCGCCGCGATCACCGGCCTGACGAGCAGTCGTGCACCATTCACGGCGGACGAGCAGGCGCGGATCCGGGCGTTCGGCACCCACTGGCTGGCCCAGCTCAGCCGGGATGGTGCCAGCGCGGCCGAGATCGACGACGCGCGCCGCCGGTTGCTCGAGCCGCTCCGCGGGCGCGGCCAGAGTGAACTGTTCCTGACCGAGTACGGCCAGGTGATCCAGTCCGGGCTGGTGCAGATCATCGACGCCGACAGTTCCGCCCACCGGACGAGCAACGCCATCGTCGTGCTCTCCAGGCTGGGGACCGAGCGTGCGCTGGACGCCCTGCTCGATCGCGCGTCCGTCCGCGCCACATCGCAGGTCCACATCCGGCTGGGCGCCGCCCGCGGCCTCAAGGACCTGGTCCGCCTCTCGGACCTGACGCGGGTCTCGGTCCGCAAGCGCCAGCAGGCCGCCCGCCGGCTGCGCGACGCCGCGGCGCTCGAGCCCGATCCGGGCGTGCTGCGGCACCTTCTGGAAGCGATCTTCCGCTGCGATCGCAGCGATATCGAGATGTCGATCCGGCAGGAACTGCACGGCTCGCTCGTCGAGGCGATGCGGGCGGTCGGTGACGGCGCTCGCCGGGATCCGCTGCTTCTCGAGGCCGTGAACCCGGTCATCCTGTCGGTCCTCCAGGAGTTCCTGAGGCTCGATCCGGCCGCACAGCCGCCGATCAGCCGCACGATGCTGCCCGGACTGGTCCGGCTCGTCGAGGTCTACCGCGATGTCGCGTGGGACCTCTTCCCGACCGGATCCGAAGATCGGGCGCGCCTCGGGCGCCAGATTGCCCGCGTGGAACGGTGCCTGGAGCGCATGGGGCCGTTCGTTGCGCCGGGTCGCGTTCCGGCCGGCGCAAACCTGGAGCGGGCGTGGGTCAGCGGCGATCGCGACCGCTTCAATCGCGATCTCGAGGCGTGGCGCGCGATCCTGAACTGACCGGCCGCGGACGATCGCGCCGGAGGCGAGGCGCCGGGTCCGGTCGACGCGGTCCGGCGTCCCGGGCCGGCGAGCCCTGGCACAGACATCCGTGGTATGCGGCCCGCGGTGGGCCCGCGCCGGCGCGCGCGCGGTAGAGTGACTCCATGGCCAGACTGCTCGCACCCTTCGTGCTGCTCCTGGCGGGACTCGGGGCGGTGGCGTGGATCGACCAGTCACCGCCGCCGGCCGAGTTCACCTTCGTCAACCAGAACGAAGTGTTCACGCTCGACCCGCAGCGGATGAGCTACATCCAAGACCTGCGGATCGCCCATGCTCTGTACGAGGGCCTGCTGCGATGGAACACCGATACGTTCGAGGTGGAGCCGGCGGTGGCCGACCTGCCGGCGTGTTCGCCGGACCAGCGGACCCTGACGTTCCGGCTGCGCACCGACGCGCTCTGGTCGAACGGCGAGCCGGTGACGGCGCATGACTTCGTGTATGCATGGCGCCGGGCGATCATTCCCGACACGGCTGCGGACTACTCGGGGTTCTTCTTCCGGATCGAAGGCGCCCGGGCGTTCTTCGAGTACCGCGCCCGCCAGCTTGCGGCATTCACCAGCGATCCGTGGCGGGATCCGGACTCGGCGACGCCGGCGGCGACGCTGCTGGCCGTGGATCGACTGGAGGGGCTGATCAGCGCGTCGGACCTGCTGTCTCCGTCGATCGCGCGTCCGCCGGCGGACCGGGCACGGCGCCTGCGCGAAGGGCTCGAGAGGCTGCGGCAGGCCGCGAACTCCGGTCAGCGCGCAACGCTTGCCGCGGAACTCCGCCTGCAGAACGAACTGCGCACCTGGCACGAGGAACTGCAGGGCCCGGAGTCGCGCCGCGCCGAGGCCATGCGTCTCTGGAACCACGCCGAGCGCCGGTTCGCAGAGACCGTCGGCATCCGCGCGAAGGATGACCACACGCTGGAGGTCCGGCTCGAACGGCCGACGCCCTACTTCCTGGACCTGCTCTGCTTCGGTGTCTTCTTTCCCGTGCATCGACCGACGGTCGAAGGCTGGCCGCGCCGCGGCAGTTTCCAGCCGTGGCACACGGCGGAGCCGCCGCCCCTGGAGGCGCGGCGCTGGATCCGGCTCAATCCGGAGTCGGGGCGCCTCGAGCAGCGACACGGCTGGGCGCGTCCGGGGATCCACGTCGGGAACGGGCCCTATCGGCTGGAGCGCTGGCGCTACAAGCGGGACCTGCGGCTGGAACGCAACGAGCTGTACGTCGGGTCCATCTCGGCGCGCGCCGCGTCGATCGCCGTGACGTTCATCGCGGACACGAACACCGCCGTACTCGCGTTCGAGTCCGGCCGGATCGACTGGCTGGTCGATGCGGGCGTGGAGTACCAGGCGGACATGCTGGCGCAGAAGCAGCGGTACATCCGGCGCCACCGGGAGGAGATCGAACGGCGCCGCGCGCTGGGTGAACCGTTCGATGCGATCCTCGCGAGCCTGCCGGCGCCGGACCCGGGCGAGCGCCGGAACATCCACGCGCGCCCGGCCTTCGGGCTTGACTTCTACTCCTTCAACTGCCGGCCCCGGCTTCCGGACGGCCGCGAGAATCCGTTCGCCGACCCGCGCGTCCGCCGAGCGTTTGCGCTCGCCGTCGATCGGCGCGAACTGACCGAGCAGGTGAACCGGCTCGGCGAGCCGCCGCTGACGGCGCTCGTTCCGCCGGGCTCCATTCCGGGATACGAACCGCCGGAGGGCCTGGGCTTCGACCCGGTCCGTGCACGGCATGAACTCGCGGCCGCCGGCTGGGAGGATCGGACCGGAAACGGACTGGTCACCGATGCCCAGGGCCGCCCGTTCCCGGTGGTCGACCTTCTGTACACGACGAACATCCCGCGATGGAAGTGGATGTCGCTCGCGCTCGGAAGGCAGTGGGAGTCGAGACTCGGCGTGCGCGTGCAGCTCAGGCCGATCGAGACGAAGTTCTACAAGGAGGATCTGAAGCAGGGCCGGTTCATGATCGCCCGCGGCCGCTGGTACGGTGACTACGGCGACCCGACGACTTTCCTTGAACTCAATCGATCCACCGACGGCAACAACGACCGGGGATTCGTGAGTCCGCGCATCGACGCGCTGCTCGACGAGGCGGATCGCGAGGTCGATCCGCGGGAGCGGTTCCGGATCCTGCGCGAATGCGAATCGATCCTGATGACGGAGGAGGTGCCGATGGTGCCCATCTGCCAGCTCGTCACGCTCTACATGTACGAGCCGGGCGTCGTGACGGGATTGAGCGATCACCCGCGGATGACGCAGTACCTGTGGCGCGTCGGCCGGGAGCCGGCGCCGTGACCGCGCTGATCATCCGCCGGCTGGCGCAGATCCCGGCGATCCTGCTGGTGATCTACACGATGACGTTCCTGCTGGCGTGGATGATCCCCGGCAATCCACTGGAGAAGGGCGAGGGGCGCCGGCCGCCGGACGAGATCATGCAGGCGATGATGGAGCAGTACCGCCTGGAGTCCTCGTGGTCCTTCTACTGGCAGTACCTGGAGGGCGCATCGGGGATCCGCCGGCTGCGCGGGCGGTCGGAGTACATCTTCGACCTCGGTCCGAGCCTCTCCCACGAGAACTGGTCCGTGAACGAGATTCTCGCCGCGGGACTGCCGGTCTCGATGACGGTCGGGCTGCTCGCCATGACCCTGGCGTGCGCGATCGGGCTGGTCGCGGGCATCATCGGAGGCGTGCGTCCCCGATCCGTCGCCGACTTCGCGACGCTGATCTTCGCGCTGCTCGGCATCAGTCTTCCGACGTTCGTGATCGGCACCGGCCTGCTGGTCGCGTTCGCCGTGACGATCCCGGTCTTCCCGGTCGGGGGATGGGGAACGCCCGCACACCTCATCCTGCCCGCAATCACGCTGGCCATGCCGTTCGCGGCGTACATCGCCCGGCTCACGCGGTTCGGGATGATCGAACAGATGGAGTCGGAGTACGTGCGCGCGGCGCTGGCGCGCGGGCTGAGCGAGCGGCAGGCGGCGCTGCGGCATGCACTCCGCAACGCGTTCCTTCCCGTGCTGAGCTACCTTGGGCCGGCCTCGGCGATGGCGATGACGGGGTCCTTCGTGGTGGAGAAGGTCTTCGCGCTGCCGGGTATCGGGACGCACTTCGTTGATGCCGTCCTGGCGAAGGACATCACGCTCATCATGGGCGTGTCGCTCACGTTCGCGGTGATTCTCATCCTCTTCAACCTGGCCGTCGACGTGCTCTATCACTGGGTCGATCCCCGGATCCGCGTGTCGGCATAGGGACCTCGACGCCATCGCGTCGCGATGCAGGGCCGCGCTGCGCCGCGCAACCGACCTGGGAACGGCGGCGCGTGACGTGCGCGGGTGCGTCGTATGCGCCCGCCCGCCGCCGGTTCTCGGGACCCTGCCCACGGTCCGGTCGGCCCCCGACGTCATCCTGTGCGGTCTGTGCGATCTGCGGGCGGGCGCCCGTGGCCGACGCGGCGTGTCTCCGTCCGGTCGGTCCCGGGAGATGCCGATGGCCACCAGCGGGACCGCGGATGGCGCGGGCCCCAGCGCACCGCCGGCCGCACATGCGGGCGGCGGGCCGCACCCGGATGACACGAACCTCCAGGATGAACCGCATGACCAGCACGATCCGCCCGATCCGTCCCGTTCTTCTGGCCATGGCCGCCGCGCTCGCGCTTCCGGTGCTCGGCGGATGCGGCACCCACTACCGCAATCAGCTCGCCGAGGAAGCATCGCTGGGCGGCAACGTACGTGTGGATCCGCACTCCGGTGAGGTGTTCCGGCTCTATCGCTACTACCCCGATCACGAGGTCTACCAGAGCGTGAGCCACGGCGCGTGGTACTGGCAGAACGGAGACTCGATGCCGATGCACGGCCGCGTTCTCCCGACGGGCATGACCATCGGCGATGCGGACTTCTACGTCCTGCTCGACCTCCCGACGCGCCGGCCGTTCACGCTTCACGGCGAGACGGTTGCGCAGTACCCGTCCACCGAGACGCTCATGGCGCAGAACCGTGCGCTGGAGCAGGGTGCCTCGGACGAGCGGTACGTCACCGCGCCGACCGATTTCTGAGCCTGCACGGCCGGGCATGCACGATCGTCATCGCCGCCGCTTCTCCCGGAGAAGCGGCGGCGATGGCGTCTGTTGCGGTGCCGGCGCGAGTCGTGCTCAGCGGCGGGCGCGCAGCCGGACATTGGCCAGGCTGCCGTCGGGACGGACGACCGCGGCCAGCACGCCGCCGCCGAAGGCGTTCGCGCGGAGGTCGAACCTCCGCATCGTGGCGAGCAAGGTCGCCGTGTTCGTCACCGGCCAGTCCTGGATCGCGACGATGATCGACCCCGGTGGAAGCGCGTTCTCCAGTTCGGAGCCGGGCACGATCGCTTCGACGAGGACGCCGGGATGGAATGCCACGCCCAGGGCGGCGGTCGCGTCCGGCGTTGCGGTGCGCATCCGTGCGATCCCGACCTCCCGCAGGTGATCCTCAGGCTGATCCGGCGGAAGTTCCCCGCGCAGGACCAGCGAGTCCAGCCGCGCGAGATCGACGACGATCTGCATCGTCGATCCGCCGGCCACGCCGTCCGGACGCCAGATGTCCAGCGTGACGGAAGCGCCGGGGCGCAGCGACGAGACGATTGCCTGAAGCTGCGTCCGGCTGCGCGTCGTCTCGCCGTTGACGGCGAGGACGACATCCCGCGGCTGCAGTCCCGCGCGATCCGCGGGGCTGTCCGCGGTCACGCGCCGGACGTAGACACCGGCGCCGGGGGCGCCGAGTTCCGCGCGGATCCGGTTGTCGAGCGTGTCGATCTCCACGCCCAGGTAGCCCTTCTCCACGTAGCCCTGGTCGATGATCTGCTCGACGATCGGCTGGATCATCGAGAGCGGGATCGCCAGGCCGATGCCCGCGAACTGTCCTTCGTCGAACGTGCCGCGACGACCGGTGGCGATCGCGGTGTTCATGCCGATGACGTGTCCACGGAAGTCCGTCAGTGGTCCGCCGGAGTTGCCCGGATTGATCGCGGCGTCCACCTGGATGAAGTTCTCGTAGCCCACGCGCCCGGTGCGGTCCCGGATGACGTCGACGAACCGTCCCTGACCGGAGACGATGCCGGAAGACATCGAGAACCGGAAGTCGAACGGAGAGCCGAAGGCGAAGACGAGGTCCCCCTGTCGCACGGGTTCGCGCGGGTCGGCGCGGACCGCGGGATGCAGCCGCTCGCCGCGTACGCGGAGGACCGCGATGTCGGTCGAGGCATCGCTTCCGACCAGCGCCGCCGGTCGCATTTCGCCCGACGCAAGCTGGACCTCGATGCTGTCTGCATCCGCGACGACGTGGTAGTTCGTGACGATGTGCCCCTGGTCGTCGTACACCCAACCCGAGCCCGAGGAGAGACTGGTGCGGAGGCGACGTCCCGATCCCGGGGCTGCCTGCTCGGCGCTGATGTGGACGACCGACGGCTCGACGACCTCGGCGATGTCGCGCAGCGCGCGGTTGTACGCCTCCAGGACCGTCGAGTCCGCCAGTCGCTCGCGGGCGAGGAGCATCCGCGCCTGCGTGTCGTGGTAGGCGAGATTGCGGACCGTCGTGGGTCCGAAGAGCAGGATGAGCACGGCCACGCCGAGCACGACGAAGCTTGGAATGAGCGCCCGCAATTGGATCATCATCGGATTACCTCCGCGGTGTCGGCAGTCATGAGGTCGTGGCCGGCAGTTCCGCCCGGAATCGCTCCAGTTCCGCGTCGCTCATCCGATACGGAAGGGCGGGAAGATCCGCCGACCGGACGCGCCGGATCCACGCGTCCGCCGCCGCGACGAGATCCACGCCCGCCTTCGCCGCCGGCGGCGCGAATGCGGGCTGCCAGTCCGTCAGGCCCAGGAGGTCATGCAGGACGACGACCTGGCCGTGGCATGCCGGCCCCGCGCCGCAGCCGATGACCGGGACGCCCGATCGCGCGACGATCGCCTCGGCCACGACCGCCGGGATCGCCTCCAGAAGAAGCATCGAGGCACCCGCGGATTCGAAGGCGCGCGCCTCGTCCACCAGGCGCAGCGCCTCCTCCGCCGTGCGGCCGGCGCTCAGATACCCCCCCTGCCGCTTGGCGTGCTGGGGTCGGCAGCCGACATGCGCGCAGACGGCAATGCCCGCCCGCGCCATCCGCTCGACCAGCGGCAGGTAGGAACTGTCCACTTCCAGCTTGACGATGTCGGCGCCTCCGTCGCGCATGAAGCGCCCGGCATTGATGACCGCATCGTCCGGTGAGCCGTGGTACGAGAGGAACGGCATGTCGCCCATCACGTAGCAGTTCGGTGCACCGCGCCGCACCGCCGCGGTGATGGTCAGCATGAACTCCAGCGGCGCATGGATCGTGCCCGGGAGCCCGAGGATCATCTCTGCCGCCGTGTCGCCGACCAGGAGCATGGGCACGCCCGCGCGCTGGAGCCAGCGCGCGGTCGTGGCGTCATAGCACGTCAGGCAGGGAATGGGCACGCGCTGGCGCGCCCATCGCTGGAGGTGGCGCCAGGTGACCGGCGCTGGCAGCGACGCCGTGTCCGGTGTCGGCGGCGCAAGGATCTCGGCAGCGCCGGAGAGAGCGCCGACGCCACCGTCGCTGCCCCCACGTACCGGCATGGATTCAGGATCTGCCACGGCCGCCAGTGTAGCCGCGTCGCGGAGGCGTTCCGGCGGCCGCCGGCATCCGGGGCATCGCGATCATGCCCGTCCGAGGTCCCGGACGTCTCCGGGTGGTGGGCCGGACGATTCACGGCATGCATCGCCAGGCGGGCAGGCGTGTCGCGCCGGTGCACCGTGCGTGCGGGCAGCGCACCTCTCATGGCGCGGAGTTCACGACGCGGCCGCCGGGATCCGGCAACCCGACGATGTCCGCCGTGAGGCATCCGGGCTACCGACGCTCGAACACAGGCACGGTCCCGGTGGCGCCGCCGGCCGGCAGAGGTCCGAGCGTCGCAAGCTGCCCGTCCTCCAGCAGGACGCGAAGTTCGCTCGATGTGCGGTGGAGGAGCTGGTCCAGGTCGAACTCCAGGCGCTCGCGCTCTCCGTCGAGTTTCGCCCGTGTCCGCCAGGCCTCCTGCGCGGCCGGATCGTCGAACGCGATCGGGGTCACGAGGTCGGCGACGGCATCGAGCGCATCGATCAGCGCCACGGAGAGGCGCGAGAACTCGGCACGATAGTGGAGGGTGAGCTCCTCCAGCTTCTCCCGCTGGGATGCGGTGAGATCCGGGAGCGCGAGCGCGCGGTCGATGACCGGCGAAAGGTCCGTCGCGGCGGCGAAGGCCGCCGGATAGGCGGCGCGGTAGAAGTTCCGCTCCAGCTCACGGGCCGAAGGCGACGGGAGCACCGCCGAGAGATCCTGCACGAGGCGCTTGCACAGGGGACGGAGCCGCCGCCGGCCATCCTGGATGGCGCGATTGGGACCGTCCATCAGGCGCTGGACCTCGGTCCACGCGGAGGCGTCGAACCCGTCCTGGCTGCTCTGCATGCGCGAGTACTGCCAGTGCTCCTGCGCGGCCGAGAGGTCGATGCCGGCGTCGAAGATGCCTCGCGCAATCGGGAGGGCGGTCTCGGCGAACGCCTCGAGCACCGGGACCGCAGCCTCCATGTGACCGCCGAGCGTCCGCACGCCGGTCACCACCGGAAGGAGCGCCGCCGCCGCGGGATGGATCGCGCCGCCGCCGAACCATGAGTGCGGCGACCGGTTCCACAGGTCGACCTCGCGCAGAGCGGCGACCGCCTTCAGCGTCCTGGCGCGCGACGGTCCGCCAAGCGCGATGGCCATGTCACGGAACAGCGACGCTTCAAGTGCGGCCATCTCCTCCACCGCGCTGCGCCGCAGCCGGCGGAGTTCCTTCTGGCCGGCGGCGTCGAGCTGGTAGCGAGCCTGCCCGGTCTCCGCATCGTGCGACCACATGTTCGACAGGACGTCCCGCAGTTGCTCGAGCGATCCCGAGGCACGGACCTTCTCGATGTAGTCGGCGTGCAGCTGGTCGATGATCGCGCGATGGCCCTCGTCCAGGTCGAGCAGCGCCGTCATGCGCTGCATGTCCTGGCGCGTCAGCCGCGTGGGACGTGACCAGTCGTGAAAGGGAAGGTCATCGGCGTCGGCGGGCTCGGGTTGAGCCGGCGCCTGTTCCGCCACGGCGGTCCCGGGGACGGCGTTCCGGCGGAGGAGTTCAGCCCGCCAGTCCGCGCCGAGCGTCGACTTCATCGCGTCGACCAGCCGGTTCTTCACATCCTGCGCCGATGTCCGCAGCGCCTCCTGTGCGCGCTGGATCTCCTGCCACGCCTCCTGATCCCATTCGAACGGGTTGATGGACGCGGCGGCCTCGTCGGATCGGGCGATCGCCTGCTCGAACAGTCGATGCAGCGCCGAGTCGGCCTCCTGGGCGGCGGCGAGGAGTGCATCGCGCGCCGTTGCATCCTCGATGGACCCGGCCGCCTGGCGCGCCGAGTGCACGATGTCGGGGAATCCCTCGTGGACATGGAAGCCCCACAGGTCCGGGTGCGCCGCCTGGGCACACGCGATGCGGATCCGGCGCCCGTCGAACTCGGGCAGGGTTGCGGCGAGCCGCGCCGCGGTCGATCGCGCCAGGGTGCGCAGGCTCCTGCCCATCTCGCCCTGCCGGCGCATCATGTTGCCCATCCGCTCCATCATGATCGTGTTGAGCCGCTCCGCCGTGTCCCCCTCCATGAGGTTCGTGCCCGGCGTGATACCCAGTTCCGCGAGCACGGCGGGGAGACCGAAGATGGCCTCCATGCCTTCCCGGCTGATCCGGCCGAGATCGCTGGTCAGCCGGCGCTCGTAGGACTCCAGGATGGCGTCGAACTCCGGGCGGAGTTCCTCGGGAATGTCGAGGTCCGGCAGCCCCTCGATCGTGGCGGCAAGATCGACCATGCTGCCCATACCCGCCGCTCCGCCGAACATGGCGGCGCTGCCGCTGTAGCGGGCGCGCTCGCGTGCCATGCGGGCGCGGTTGAGTCGGGCCACCTGGTCCGCGGTCAGCACGCCCTGCACGCGGTCGAAGAACCGGTCGTCCACCCGCGCGACTCTCTGCAGCGTCGTCTCAATGGCCTTGAACACGGCGCCCAGTTCCGCGAGGTCCGGCATGACACCCGACTGCAGGCTCATCATCCGGTTGAGCGTGGTCTGCATGTCGCCGTCGCGCAGCGCCCGGAACTCGCGCATGTACTCGTCATGGATCGACATGACGGCGCTGCTCTGCTCGCGGCTGAGCCCCATCTTCGCCGAGAGCGGTCCGATCTCGGCCGCCGAGAGCGGCCCCGGGAAGATCCCCATGGCGCCCTGGGCGGAGACGAACCGGACCGGAACGAGGAGTACCGCCAGGAGGACGAGGACCGTCCGTCCGACCGCCGACCGGAGCGCCGATCGACGGCCCGGGGTCCCGGAGCGGTGCGTGGCGATCCGGCGCTCGTCACGCGAACGCCGGCGGGTGCGGTGGCTGATCTGGCTGGTCATCGTTCCATCTCTCCGGTTGAGCGAACCCGCTCCGACGGCCGGACGGGGCGCCCGGTGGCGTCGCCTCGGCGGCGAGGACCGAGTGTACGTTTCGTGTTTCGCGCTCGCGGGTGCGGTCCTTTCGAAAAACCGCCCGCGGATCGGCGCGCGAAACCGAGGACCCCCCCGCCAACGAGACGCCGTGCGTCGCGATGGCGGGCGCGCCCGCGCGCCGGGCCCGCGCCCGTGTCCTGTCAGCCGTCGAGTCCCATCCGGGCCCGCTGTGCCTCGTCCAGGATCGACATGAGTCGCCGGATGGTCCGCTCGCTGAGTTCGGTCCGGTCGAACCGGAGTCGCTGCGAGACCAGGCGGCGCTCACCGTCCCGCTGCCATCGCGCCGCCATTCCGCCCATGCCGCCCGCGCCACCGCCGCCGGGAGCCCCTGCGCCGCCGCGGCCGGCGCCGGCGGGGCGTGCGTCCTCGGTGCCCCGGCCCTCCTCGAGCGAGATCATCTCCTCCGAGATCCGGGCATACGGGCCGCGGAAGTCCATGAGCAGGTCCTCGATCTGCTCGCGCTGGTCGTCGCGCAGGTCCGGCAGATCCAGCGCGGCGAGCAGCGTGCCCTCCGCGTTGTCCGGATCGCGGAACACGTCCGGATAGGCGGCGCGACGATAGAGATCCTCCAGCCGTCCCCCGGCGGACTCCGACAGCCCGCCGGTGAGCAGTTCGACCGTCTCCCGGTTCAGCGCCACCAGCGCTTCGCGCGCCTGCTCCAGCCGCTGATTTGCGCCCTGGATCTCCTGCATGATCGGGCTGTTGAAGAGCTGCATGGGGTTGTCACGGGCGGCCTGGCCGCGGCTTCCGAGCATCAGGGCACCGGCTCGCTCGAAGAGCCGGCTGACCTCGAACGCGGCGTCGTACCGCCGGCGGAGTGCCTCCGCCGCGTCGGACTCGTACCGGCGAAGCATCGTCTCGGCGCGACCGGCGTCCTCGGCGCCAAGTTCGACAAGATCGAGCAGAAGGACCAGGTCGATCGCGTCCTCGCGACCCCGTGCAAAGCGTCCGCTCATGCCCATCTGCATGCCGGAGCGGAACGCGCCAAGCGGTGACTGCCCGCCGCCGCCGGGCGCACTGCCGTCGCCGCGGCCGAAGACGGCGCGCTCGCGTGCGAGCCGCAGCCGCGCAAGGGACTCGGGTGCGATCGACAGCGCAAGGCCGAGGTCGGCGATGAATCGGGCGTCAAGCGCCTGGATCTCGGCCAGGATCTCCCGGCGCTCCGTGTAGGCGGCGTCGATGTCCGCCTCGGTCGGCGTCCGCGTGTTCTCGTTGTTCTGGCCGAACGACCAGCTCCGGCTCATCCGCTCGGCGAACGGGAGAATCCTCGCCTCCTCGAGCCGGCCGAATCCGTCCACGTAGTCCGCATAGAGCAATTCGGCCACCGCCTGGTTCCCGGGGGTCGTGCCGAGCAGGCGGAGTCCGCGGCGGAACTCGCGCTCATCGATCATGCCGGGAAGCAGGTCATCGCGCGACGGCGCCGTCCGCAGGGCTTCCGCGACGGCGCTCGCGGGCGAGAAACGGCGGGCCGCGGGGGAACGCGGTGCCCGGCGTGCGACGCGGCCCAGCGACTGCACGAGCGGCGCAGCGTCGAGCGATCCGACGTCGCCCAGATCGGCCAGGTTCGCAACGCCGAGGAGTTCCAGCAGCGCGTCGATGGCCTGCTCGTTGATGATCCGCCGTCGCTCGTCGAGCGCGGAAAGCTTCTCCTGCATCTCCGGCGTGCTGACCAGGTCCATGCGCCGGACGCGCAGCATCGGCGGCTCCCGACGCTGCTCATCCAGGATGTCCTTCATCTGCTCGCTCACGGGCATGTGCCGCGACTCGACCGCGTCCCGCATCTGCTCGACCCTGACGCGGACCTGGTCCTCGAGCGGTCGGCGCGCGAGCACCGTGGTGTACGGGCCGAGCGACGCCCACTCACCCTCGAATACCCGGCTGTACGCCGCGCGATGGAACGCAAGACGGAAGCGGCGGGCGGAATCCGCCGGGAGAGCCTGCTCGATGGTGCGGGCCGTGCGCCGGTTGAACGTCGCGATCTCCGCGCCTTCTCGCGTCGCGGGCACGGCGATTTCCCGCATCGATTCCTGCATGCGCTCGAAGTTCGCCATCATCGCGCGCATGTTCTGCATGTTCTGCATGTCCTGCATGTCGAAGCCGGCCATCATCGTCTCGAGCTGTTCCACCATCGAGACGACCGTCTTCCCGGAGACATCGTCATACCGGCGGAAACGCGCCGTCATCTGCGACTCGTACACCTCCAGCAGCGGTTCGATTCCGGCGCGGTCCTCGGCCGGAAGGCTGAGTCCGTCCACGAGCGCGTACAGATCGACCATGATGGCCGGGTTCGCGAACGACAGGATGCGGGTCACGCCCGATCGGTAGCGCAGTCGCTCGCGGGTCTGCCGGACGCGCTGCATCGCCTGTGACTGTTCTCGCGTGAGTACCGACTCCATGCGATCGAAGAGTCCCTCGTCCAGCGCGCGGACGCGCTGCGCGAGGCGGGTGTACTGCTCCAGCGTCCGGCGCGCTTCCCGGGAATCCGGCCGGAACATGAGCGACGTGAACAGCTGCCGGGAGCTGTCGATGAAGCGCTCGATCTCGCCGTCCCGAAGCGCCCGGAATTCCCGTGCGTACTCGTCGTGCAGCCGATCGATCGCGATCCGCTGCGTCTCGCTCAGGCCCAGCCGATCGGCATACATCGCCATCTCGGCGGAGGTGACCGGATCGGGCAGGGCCCCGTCGGTCCCCTGTCCGATCGCGGGCTGCTCGAGCCGCGCGAAGAACAGAAGGAGGAGCAGGCACGTCAGGGCTGCCGGAGAGACGCGGGGGAATCGTCGGAGTTCGGTCTTCACGAGCATGGGTTCCTGGGAGGGTCCGGCGTGATACCGGCGATACGGATCGGCGTTGAGGCCGGGGCGGTTTCATCAGCCGCCGACATAGCGCGCGTAGATCTGGCGGGCCCGTTCGGGTCGGGTGACACCGTGCAGGAGCGCGCGGCCGTCGTGGAAGAGCGTGAGGGTCACCGCCTCGCCTGCATCGGGGCGCTCGTCGCGCAGTGTCCCGCGGAGCAGCGGTCCGACCCGGCGGAAGGTGCCGTGCGGGGCCAGTCGTTCGGCCAGGCGGTCCAGGTCGATCGGCGCGACGTCCCGTTCGAGGTCCGGCGGCCTGATCTGGACGGTGTCCCGCCCGCAGAGCGTGAGCGCTTCCTCGCGCCGACGCCCGTCGAGGAACGAGAACGAGCCCCGGGCGCAGCACGGACATTCCGGGTTCCGCGCCGCGTGGAGGGAGACGCGGCGCTCCTGTGCGGGCCAGAGATCGAACGACACGAACGTGCGATCGACGGCATCGAGCGCCCCTGCGAGCAGCTTGATCGCCTCCGCCACCTGCCGCGCCGCGACGATGGCCACCGCCGGCGCGAGGACGCCCGCGGTGTCACAGGTCGGTGTCAGGCCGGGCGGCGGAGGTTCCGGAAAGAGGCAGCGAAGGCAGGGCGTCGCGAACGCATCCGGCCACGCGACGGCGCCGGGCGATGCGGTCGACCGGCGCGCCTCCGCGTGCGGGAGGACCGGGAAGGTGGCGCCGGTGGTGCCGACGGCACCGCCGTAGAGGTACGGTCGACCCTCCGCCACGGCCCAGTCGTTGAGCAGGTAGCGCGCCTGGAAGGTGTCGAGTCCGTCGACGAGCAGATCGGCGCCCGCGAGCAGGCGCCCGATCGAGCCGGCATGGAGATCCGCCACCTCGGCGCGGATCCGGACCGTGGAGTCGACGGCGCGAAGCCGTGCCGCCGCCGACTCCGCCTTCGCGGCACCGTCGGCGGCGTCCTGTTCCGTGAACAGGGTCTGTCGCTGGAGATTGGTCCACTCCACGACATCGCGATCGATCAGGATGATCCGGCCGACGCCCGCGCGGACCAGCAGGTCCGCCGCGATGCACCCAAGGGCGCCCACGCCGACGATCGCGACCTGCGCCGCGCGGATCCGCGCCTGACCGGTCTCGCCGATGCCCTGCAGGAGCATCTGGCGATGGTGGCGCGGGCTGCCGGCCCGTGCGACGTCAGGTGGCGAAGGCGCGGTCACGAGGCGGGATTATGCCCGACCCCCGCGGCCCCGGCCGTGCTCAGCGATCCTCGTCACCGATCGCGACACATTCCTGTCGCCACGTCTCCTGGGGCGCGATTGAGTCCGCGATGGCGGTCGGGAGCGAGAGATGGATCTTCGTCGGCGACACCAGGTCGATCTCGCCGCACACCTCGTGCAGTCCCGTTCTGAAGGCGGCGCCGCTCCAGTCGATGGTGAGTGTGCCGACCTCGAGACCAGACCGTGAACGCCATCGCGCCCCGTGGCTGCGCGGGTAGAGGCAGGCCGCGGCGAGTTCGATCTCCACGACTTCGCCCTGGAACTCGGGGGCGACGGCAATGGGTTGCCGCACGACGCCGAAGTCACCGCCGCCGACGCGGAATGCCAGGTGCACGTCCCGCGCACCGGGGCGGATGCGGAATCCGCCCTCCGCCGGGCGGAGGTGGACGACCACCTGCGCCGGGTTCTCGAAGCGGTTCTGGTAGTACAGGCAGAGTTCCGCGCGGTCTCCGAGGCGTCGGACCGTGGGCATGAAGGAGACGCCGTCAACCTCGTAGTAGATCGGTCCGACCTCCCTGGCGAGCAGGTCGGGCAGTCGATCCTCGAATGCCAGCGCATACGCAAGCAGGGCGCCCAGCACGACGAGGCCGAGGACCGAACCCGCCCGCTGCACCGCGATGAACGGTGCCGCGGGCCCGAGGACAAACCACGCCACGATGGCCCAGAGCGCGCATGCCGCCACGCCGAGCACCAGAGCGAAGTTCCGCCGTTCATGCATCGGAGGCCCCCTTTCCCAGGCCGGCCCGAGCGCCGGTTCGGCTGGAACCGTCACGCCTCCGTGCAGCGGTTCCGGACTGCCTCGCCCGCGTGCCTCACGCTGTCGTGTCCATGCCGCGGGACGCTCTGACCGCGGCCACCGCGTGGCCGCAGCGCTCTGCCCTCCGACCGCCGCTTCCCACCCTCCGCCCCGACACCGCCCGGACCATCTTCTACCATGATGCCGGATCCGCGGGGTGCAACGGGAATGTCACTGACTTGTGGAATTCTGCGTCCATGTCCACCTCCGCCGCCAGCGCGCCGCCCACGTTCGACTTCGATGATCCCCCTGAGGACCCGATGGCCTGGTGTGCGGCGTGGTTCACCGCCGCGGACGGGATCGGCATGCCGAATCCGAACGCGATGTGCCTGTCCACCGTGGATCCGGACGGTCGGCCGTCGGCGCGGATCGTGCTGCGGAAGTCGTTCGGGCCGGAGGGCCTGGTCTTCTTCACGAACCGCGAGAGCCGCAAGGGACGCGCCCTGGCCGCCCATCCGTTCGCGGTCGCGTCGTTCCACTGGGATGTGCTTGATCGCCAGTTGATCATCGAAGGTCCGGTGGACCTGGTCGATGACGCGGCCTCGGACACCTACTTCGCGAGCCGCCCGCGAGCGAGCCAGATCGGGGCGTGGGCGAGCCGACAGTCGGAGCCCTGTTCGAACCGCGCCGAACTGGACGGGGCATTCCGTGCGGCGGAGACCCGGTTCGGCGATGGTCCGGTGCCGCGGCCGCCGCATTGGGGCGGCTACCGGATCCTTCTTCGCTCGATCACATTCTGGCAGGGCCACATCTTCCGGCTGCATGACCGGATCCGGTACGAGCGCGCGGATGATGCGGCGCCGTGGCGGGCGACGCGGCTCTTCCCGTGACCCGGGCAGGGCGACCGGTCGCGCTCGGCGCGCGGAAGGCCAGGTCCTCCGGCTCGCGCGGGCCCCACGGTCTCAGCGGACCGGTTCGTGCCGGTCCGATGGAGCCGGCGGGCTCGTCCGTGCCGCGCTCGATCGTCGCAGGGTGTTGACCGATCGAAGGACGAACCCACCCTCGATCGACCCGTCGTCATGAATGCACACCCAGTCGGCGACCTCGTCGGCGGAGAAGGTCACCAGCGACCCGGGCGGTGGTGCCTGCGCATCGGCTGGTCGGCTGCGGAGCGTGCCCTCGATCCGGAACTGTGACCAGTGCAGCGGCGCGACCCAGAGCAGTTCCGCCGGGCCGGTCTCGTCGGCGGCCCACCATCCGATCAGCCAGCGGGCACGCGACGCGTCATCGCCGAAAGTCCATCGAAGCCGGGCCTCCTCCAGCCGGCTCACGGCCTCGCGCCGCGCGGAGGCGAACGCAGGGTGGCCTACGTCGGCCGCATCGAGCGCCATCAGGCTGTCGGGTCTGTGAAGAAGGTCGGTCGTCGGCGGCGGCGGCGCGGTCGGGCGCGATGCGGAGGTCGCCTTCGCGGGTTCGTCGGACGCCTGCTCGCAGGCGGTACCAGGCAGCAGGACAAGCGCGAGGGCCGTCGTGACCCAGGCGCAGAGGCTGCGCGGCGCGGCTGCCCCGACCCCCGCCGATGGCTCCAGAGGCGCAGATCGTGCGCCGTCCCTGCGGGCGCATCCCCGCCGCGCTGCGACCGCGCCCATTCTGCCGCCACCGCCCATCACGCTCGATCCTAACAGGCGGCTGGCAGCGTGCGAGGGCTGTTTCGAGAATCCGGGGCCGGGTTCGCGGGGCCGGGTTCGGAGGCCGGGTTCGGACACGCACAACCGGCCAGGTTCGGACACGCAGAACATGGGGTGGATGGGCAATCTGCGTCGCGGCGTCCCCCAAGGCCCGGCCGCCGCCGCGGTCAGCCCGCGTCTCCGGGGCGTCGGAGCAGGTCCTCGGCCTCCCGGATCACCGCGTCGGGAAGCGGCGCCTTGGGATTCGCCCGATCGCGGGCTGTCCGGGCCAGCGCGGCGTGATCCAGATCAGCCTGATCCAGCGCCGTCCGATCCAGTGTCGTCCGATCCAGCACGCCCGGATTCACCGCGGCCGCACGCGGCGCGGGTGGTGCTGGCGCTGTCACCGGCGAGGCGGCCGCCCCATGGCTGGCGTGTCCGTCGTGCCTGTCCCGGGCGCCCGCCGCCGGATCGCCGACGTCGGGCGACGGGAGGCTCATCGCACCGAGCCGCTTCGCCATCACATCGGCCTCCCGGAGGAGCCACGCCGGAAACACCGTGTGCCGATCGGCCGCGCCCGCCGTGATGGCGGTCTCGTCCGACGCCGGACCGCGCTCGTGCGGATCCCGTGTGACCTTACCGGTGGAACGTCTGGACCCTGACTCCGGGGGCGGCGCGGGACCTGGCGACGACGGCGCTCTCCACCTCCGCCAGTCGGTGTCCAGGGCGCTCAGGAACGCCTCGCTTGTCATCCACGGGCAGCGGCGCCGCCTCGCCTCGCGGCGGATGGCTCGATCCGTTGAGACGACGATCGTCTTCCGGGGGATGGTCGTGCTGCGGATCCGCGCGATCAGGAGATCGTCGGCGGATCGCGCCGGCCCGGACCAGAGGAGATGGGCCCCGGCCGCGCGGGTCTTCGGAGTCCCCGGATCCGGCCGCCCGTCGCAGAACAGCGTGACCGCCTCGGCTCGATATCGACTGCGGCCGATGAGCGCCGCCAGTCCGCGCAGGTCGGGGCCGGCGATCTCCGGGGAGAGGATCCCGACCACGTGCAGGACGTTGAATGCATCGACGAGCAGCGGCATGGGACACGTGGCATCCTACGGGGGCGTCGTCCTCCGCCCCGAGGGGGTGGTGGCGCGGGGGCCGCCCCGGCCCGCGCCTCCTTGCGAACGGCCGCCGGATCGGGTGTAATGGCCGATTCACTTCAGACGGTGGAGTCACCCTTCGCATGGCGATTCGAATCAAGTCCAGACACGGCGAGTCCGTCGGCCAGATGCTCCGGCGCTTCAAGAAGCTCTGCGAGAAGGAAGGCCTGACCAAGGACGTGAAGCGCAAGCAGTACTTCGAGAAGCCCTCGGAGCGCAAGCGGCGCTCGGACCGCAAGTCCGCCTCGCGCATGGCGCGGGTCGTGACGGGTGCGCCGCGGGTCAGCCCGCGTGCATCGCAGCGCGGCGGCCCCGGGGGTCCCGGCCGCGGTCCCTCGCGCGGACCGCGCTGAGTGCTCCGGTGACAGTCCGATCCGCGCCGGATGCGTGGCTGCTCCGGACGCGGCAAGTCCCGTCGTGCGTGGCACCGGCGTCGATGGAGCCGGGCACGGACCGGCGAACGACTGGTCCAACGCCGGACAGAGCGGGGCAGACGTGCGAGGATGTGGCCCCGGCGACCCGCTGCACGGGTCGCGATGACCGTCCTCGGCAACGCACGAACATTCTTCAGTGACGCGCCCGCGACCCGTCGCGGGGACGCCTTCTCACCCTCCCGGTTGCCACCATGAACCAGATCTTCGAGAACGCCTGGCTCTACATCCTCGGACCGCTCGGCGCCGTCGCCGCTCTGGCGATGGCCTTCGTCTTCAACCGCAAGGTGATGGCGAAATCCGAAGGTGACGACAACATGGTCCGGATCGCCCAGGCGGTCCGCGACGGTGCGATGGCGTACCTGACACGGCAGTACAAGGTCGTCGCGATCGTCTTCGTCATCCTCGTCTCCGTGCTGCTCGTGCTGGGATTCCTCGGGATCCAGGAGATCATGACGGCCATCGGCGTGCCGATCGCGGGTCTCTTCTCCGGCCTCTGCGGCTGGTTCGGGATGAAGATGGCGACGAACGCGTCAGCGCGGACGACGTTCGCCGCGAAGAACTCGCTCAACGACGGCCTCACCGTTGCATTCCGCGCCGGCGCGGTCATGGGCCTGGTCGTCGTCGGTTTCGCGCTCCTGGACGTCTCGCTCTGGTTCGCGGCGTGGAACATCTTCGGCGGAGGGATCGACCTCCTCACCATCACGACCGTCATGCTCTCCTACGGCATGGGCGCGTCCACGCAGGCGCTCTTTGCCCGAGTCGGCGGCGGGATCTATACGAAGGCGGCGGACGTCGGCGCGGACCTCGTCGGCAAGGTGGAGGCGGGCATTCCGGAAGACGACGCGCGGAATCCGGCGACGATCGCCGACAACGTCGGCGACAACGTCGGCGACGTGGCGGGCATGGGCGCCGACCTGTACGAGTCGTACTACGGATCGATCCTCGCGACGATGGCGCTGGGCGCCGCGGCGGCGCTCGGCTTCGGACTGGTCGGTGCGGAGTCCACGAGCGCGGCCATGAAGCTGGTCGTCGCCCCGATCGCGCTGGCCGGCCTCGGGATCTTCTGCTCGCTCATCGGCGTCTTCGTGGTCCGGGCCAAGGAGAACGCCACATTCAGCCAGCTCCTGAAGAGCCTGCACATGGGCGTGTGGACCGCATCGGGCATCCTCGCGGTGCTGTCGCTGGTGCTGTTCCAGGTGCTGATCGGCAGACTGACGACCGCGGACGGCACGGTGCTGGCCTCCGGTCTCGGCATCTGGGGCGCCATCGTCACCGGCCTCCTGGCCGGCCTGGTGATCGCATTCGCGACCGAGTACTACACGAGCTACGAGCACAAGCCCACGCAGTCGATCGCACAGCAGGCCGAGACCGGTCCCGCGACCGTCATCATCAGCGGCGTGGCGGTCGGCATGCTTTCGACCTGGGTGCCGATTGCGACGGTGGTCATCGGGATCCTGCTCGCGTTCAGCTTCGCCGGTGGCGGCGAGAACTTCCTGCTGGGCCTGTACGGCGTCGCGATCGCGGCGGTCGGCATGCTTTCCACGCTCGGCATCACGCTCGCCACGGATGCGTACGGTCCGATCGCCGACAACGCCGGCGGCAATGCCGAGATGACGCATCAGCCCCCGTTCGTCCGTGAGCGGACCGACATGCTGGACTCGCTGGGCAACACCACGGCGGCGACGGGCAAGGGCTTCGCCATCGGATCCGCGGCGCTGACGGCGATGGCGCTGCTGGCGTCGTACATCCTCGTGGTGCAGACGAGCCTGAACCGCCAGATTCCCGCGGGCGTGGACGCGGCACAGCTTGCGGCGAAGGGCACCGGCGCGGCCTATGTCGCGGAGTATCGCGGGAACGGGCAATTCGCGGTGGCTCACAACGGCGAGGTCTTCGCCGGTCTGCTCATGGGTTCCACGCCGGTGCGCCGGCACGTGGAGCGGTCGCTGCAGGGTGGCCATGTGATCACCTTCAACGACACGTTCGATACGATCGCGAACTCCTATCACGTGGAGGACGAGGGCACCGAGTTCGAACTGGTCCCCGTCCACCGGGCCACGATCCGGCAGATCCTGGCTTATTACGACGTCACGCTGATGAACCCGCGCGTTCTTGGCGGCATCTTCCTCGGCGTGCTCCTGGCATTCGTGTTCTGTGCGCTCACGATGAACGCCGTCGGCCGCGCGGCCTACCGGATGATGAACGAGTGCCGGCGCCAGTTCGGGATCATGCGGGCGGCCTTCCGTAAGAACGGCATGAGCGAGTCGGACATCGCGGATCCGATGAAGTGGCCGTTCTCGGTGACCCACGAGGGCCACGAGTATCCGGACTACGCCGAATGCGTCGCCATCTCCACCGCCGGCGCGCAGCGCGAGATGATCGTGCCCTCGCTGCTGGCCATCGTGGTGCCGGTCATCGTCGGCCTCATCCTGGGGGTCGGCGGCGTCATGGGTCTGCTGGTCGGCGGGCTGACCTCCGGCTTCGCGGTCGCCATCTACATGGCGAATGCCGGTGGCGCCTGGGACAACGCGAAGAAGTACATCGAGAAGGGACACCACGGCGGCAAGGGATCCGACGCGCACAAGGCGGGCGTCGTCGGCGATACCGTCGGCGATCCCTTCAAGGACACCTCCGGTCCCTCGCTCAACATCCTCATCAAGCTCATCGCGATCGTCTCCGTCGTCTTCGCCGGCCTCATCGTGAAGTTCAGCCCGGTCGTCGGCGGCCTGATCGGGCTCGGGTGACCGGATGACGCGCACCTGGACGATCGCCGATCCGCAGGAGGTCCGGGCATTCGCCGTGGAGGCCGCGCGGCTGGCCGCGGACCGCCACTGCGAGGATGTCCGGCTGCTGGATGTCCGCGGGCTCAGCCAGGTGTGCGACTTCGTTCTCGTGGCGTCCGGCACCAGCGATCGGCAGATGCGGTCGGTGGCGGATGAACTGGCGGATCTCGGGAAGGCCTCGGGCCACCCGGCCTTCCGGACCAATTCCGACGCCGAGTCGACCTGGATCGTCGTCGACTTCGTCACGGTCGTGGCGCACCTGTTCGAGCCCGGCCAGCGGGCGTACTACGATCTGGAGTCCCTCTGGTCCGACGCCCGCCCGGTCGCGTGGGCGCGGACGGAGCCTGCACCGTCCTCCGATTCGTGAGGTTGCCCAATGCTTCGGGAAGCGCTTCTCGCGAAGATCCACCACGCACGCGTGACCGGCTGCCGGCCCGACTACTCCGGGTCGATCACGATCGACCGCGACCTGCTGGATGCGACGGGCCTGCTCCCCAACGAGAAGGTGCTTGTCGCGGACTGCGAGAACGGCAACCGCTTCGAGACCTACATCCTCGAAGGCGAGCCCGGCTCCGGCACCGTCGAGATCAACGGTGCCGCGGCGCTCCTGACCGGGACGGGCCACCGCGTCATCGTGATCGGCTTCTGCCAGGTCACCGCCGAGGAACTGGAGCGACATCGCCCGACGGTCATCGTCTGCGATGAGCGCAACCGGATCGCGGAGCGGATCCGCTACGCGGCGGCGATCGACCGAACGGCGCCGGTGCGGTAAGGCGCGGCATCGCCCATCGTGACAGCGCCGTTGCGGGCGATGGATCCGTGGCGATGCCTGGCCGTCTGCGCCGAACGCGTACGAGTGCCTCCCGCGCCCCGTGACGGGCGCCCGTTCACCGCCCTCCTGCCACGCGGTCGATCGCCATCGCCGTCCGGAGCACGTGCTCGATGTCGGCGAACGACGGCTCCGGTGGTGCTCCGGCGAGCAATGCATCCAGGAACGCCGTCAGCAGGACACCCTTGTCCGGCGCGGTCCACGCGCGGCACCACCACGCCCCGGGGTTGTCCCGGTCACGGCTTCGCGTGAACAGCACCCCGGACTCGTCCAGCCTCAGGGTGGCGTCTGTGCCGTAGATCGTCAGGTGGTGCGCGTGCGGCCGGACACATCCGAAGTTCGCCGTCACGATCGCGCTGGCGGCGTCGCCCAGTCGCAGAAGCGCGGTGCACTGGTCCGGACCGGCGAACGGGCTGCCGGCCGCGCGCGACGCCACGTTCCCGTGCAGCGCACCGATCACCGCGCCGAACCGCAGCCCCGTCAGCCACGCCAGCGCGTCCAGCACGTGCGTCCCGCCGCCCAGCATGACCGAGTACGCCGGATCCCGTCCGCGCCAGCCATGCGTCAGTTTCTCGAGCCGCCCGTAGAGGTAGTGCCCCTCGACGTGAAAGACCTCGCCGAGTTTCCCCTGGCGGATGACCTGGTGCGCGGCGATGAATCGCGGATCGCGCCGCAGGATCAGATTGCTGGAGAGGTGCAACCCGCGTGCGGCGGTCAGTCGCGCGGCGATCGCATCGAGTTCCTCCCTGCGCGTACAGAGCGGCTTCTCTGCGAAGACGTCGCGCCCATGGTTGAGCGCGGCGAGCACCTGTGCGCCGTGGTCGGCGTCGTACGTGGCAACAACGACCACGTCCACGCCCGGCCACGCGATCGCCTCCTCTGCGTCGGGCGTCGTCGCCGCCCCCGGATGCTCCCGGGCGACCTCGCGCAGGCGGTCCGGATCCCGGTCCGCCAGCACAACGACCCGCGCCCCGGCATGACGCGCGGCCGCGCGGGCGTGTGCGGCGCCGACGCCCAGTCCGATGACGGCGACACCGATCGGGTCGCTCATCCCGTCACCGCCCGGATCCGTTCCTGGAGCGTGGCACCGACCGGGTCCGCGAGCCGTCGGAAGGCGCCGTCAAGCCGGGCAAGGTCGGCCTCGGTGTCGACGGTCATCGGCACATCGGACATGTCCGATGCTGCGCGGACCGCGTCCCTGTGGATCACCGCTGTGCGGTGGAACCACGGCGTCACGTGTTCGCGGTCGTGCGCGTCAAGAGAGGCAAGATGGTGACGGAGTACCGCGGTCCGGATGACCTCGACGGACTGTCCGGCCGGAAACGTGCGCGGCGCGATCGCGTTCGAGGTGAATTCGGCACCGGACAGGAGATGCCTGTCCCGGACCTCGGCGATCAGTGCCGGCGCAATCAGCGGGCTGTCACCGCAGATCCGGACGAACGATTCCGCGCCCACCGACTCCGCCGCGGAAGCCAGGCGCTCTGCGACATCCAGGAGATCGCCGCGGAAGCACCCGGCGCCGGCCGCGAGCGCGCGGTCCGCGAGCGCGTCGTCCGACGGGTCCGTGCTCGTCGCCAGCAGGACCGGATCACGCGATCGCGCCGCCGCGGCCGCCGCCATCGCCAGCACCCAGTCGATGAGCGGGCGACCGGCGAGCGGACGAAGCGACTTCCCGGACAGGCGCCGCGATGACATGCGTGCCTGGACGATGACCGCGCACTGCATGGACACATCGTATCGACCGATCACGTGTCAACATGGGCTGACGGGAGAAGCCGGCGCGGCATGACGTGTGTGAGCGGACCTCCTCGCCGGCGCATTTCAGGGAACCGGTCACGCGGCACTTGCGAACGGTGACGGCGGCGGTATCTTCTGACCACGCTGCCGCTTGCAGCAGCGTTCCTGCCGGTCCCCGTCCTTTCTCTCTCTCTCAACGGTGACCGGTACGCAGGGGTTCATCGCTCTCTCACTCAGACGTACTCTCAGGAGCAACTCTCGTGCGTTCCATCCTTCGTGCTGCCGCGGCTGCGGCGGTGATCGCCGTCGGTGCAGCCGGTGCGCAGGCCTCGTTCGTCAACCTGTCCGTCTACGAGAACGCGGACAACGGGGACATCAGCGGACTCGATCTCTCGGTCCAGCTGATCGACCAGGGCACGGCGGTGGACGTCGTGTTCCACAACGCCTCGACCATCCCGTCCGTGGTCACGGTGGTGTACTTCGAGGCAACACCGGCGTCCCTCGGGATCGGCGGATACAGCATCTTCGCGCAGTCGCCCGGTGTGAACTTCGCCCCGGGCGGGTCGCCGGCGACGCCCGCGGGCATTCCCGGCGGATTCGGCGGTCCCTGGGCCGGGACCGAGGCACGGTTCGGCGCCACCGCGCCGCCCTCCGGCAACGGCATTTCGCCGGGCGAGTCGCTGACCATCCGCATCGGCCTGGGCAGCCTCAGTGCGTTCGACATCATCGAGGCGATCAAGTCCGGCGACATCCGCATCGCGCAGCATGTACAGAGCGTCGGCCCGAACTCGGTCAGCGTCTGGACGGTGACGACGGTGCCGGCGCCGGCGTCCCTGGCGCTGCTGGCGCTGACGGGCGTGGCGGGCGGCCGGCGACGACGTCGAGCCTGAGCGAGTCACAAAGTCGAACGCATGCACGCCGCAGGCGGGCGCGACCCCGGTCGCGACTGCCTGCGGTGTGTGCGTTGGTGAGAGGCGGGCAGGCAGTCCCGGACGGCGTGCGGTCGCACGGCGCAGGATCCGTGCGACCCGGGCACGGACATGCACATCGCAGCCAGCATCCTCGCGCGCACCGACCTGACCTGGCGCGAACAGCCGCCACCGCGTTTCCGGACCGTGATCGGATCACCGGCGCGGCTGGTGCCGTCCGCGCGGTCTGTACCACGGGAATCGCGTACCGGTCAGGTCGAGCGGAGCGTCCCGGAAGATCGCGTGCGCCGGCCGTGCGGCGAGCAGTCCGTCCGCGCATCCGGTGAACCTGTGCCGCGTGGGCAGACCGGGGACCGCACCGGGGCGCCTTCACCCGTTCCGCCGCCGCTGGCCGGCGCGCGGAGGCAATGCACACTCCCATCTCGACAGGCCCGGAGGCAACCTCACCGCGACACGCGCCATGGTGCGCGGCGGACAGGTGCCGAAGCCGAGCCAGGAGCGGAGTCACCTGATGCATACTCGACTGTCCCTCTTCGCTGCTGCCGCCGTCGGTGCCGTTGCAGCCGCGTCGTCCGCAGGCGTCGTCAACTTCTCGGTCTATGAGAATGCGCACAGCGCCGACCTCAGCGGACTTTCGCTCACTGCGGAGTTCATCGACCAGGGGTCGGCCGTGGACATCGTGTTCCGGAACGAATCGACCCTCTCGTCGGTCGTGACGGTGATCTACCTGGAACTCTGCTCGCTGACCTCCGCATCGGGCGGCATCTCCATCGTCGATCAGTCGGCCGGCGTCAGTTTCGCCAGCGGTGGTTCGCCACACAATCCAGCCGGGATTCCGGACGCGTTCGGCCTGCCGTGGGGTGGCACCATCGCACGCTTCGGCGCCCAGTCACCCGGCCCGATGAACGGCATCAATGCCGGCCTGGGCGAGTCCCTCACGCTCCGGATCGAGTGCGGCGACCTCAGTTCCGCGGACCTCGTGAGTGCGTTCCTGTCCGGTGAGATCCGCATTGCGCAGCACGTGCAGTCCGTCGGCCCGAACGCGGTCAGCGTCTGGGCAGTCACGCCGACACCCGGCGCAATCCCGCTGCTCGCGCTCGCCGGACTCGGCGGACTCAGTCGGCGCCGTCGCAGCGACTCCTGATCCTCCGGCCGTCCACCTCGACGCGCGGCGATGCCGCCGCGCCGCAGACGTGAAGGCGATGGACGAGGTCACCCCGTCCATCGCCTTCCGTGTTCCCCCTCTCCCGCTCTCCTGGGCTCCTGCCGGAACGGAGATGCTGCCAGCGGCGGCTCCCTCGACCCCGCGTCGATCACCGCGCGGCCACTCCCGGACGACCGGTGACCGGGTCCGACGGCGCCCCCCCCGGCGCGGGTGTGCGGCGCGGCCGCGTCCGGCTGCCCGGTCGATGCTGCGCCCTGCAGCGGGTGCGACGGGCCGCGTGCGCCGGCTGTCCCGGCCGAACGCACACGGTCCCGTCGCAGGCGTGGGATCGCGATCGAGTCGCGACATGCGGACATCGTCGTGGCGCAGCGTCGATCGCGCCGCGCCTGTTGTCCGTTCCACGCGCCCCGCACCCCCGCAAGCCGCATCGCATGCGGGCGTCCCGGGCCTCGGCCCGCGGCCTCCCCCGGAAGGGCGCACCACGCGTCTGCCACTATCCGCGCCGATGCCGGCCCGCGTGCTCCACGCGGAGCGCGCCGGGTGCCCGGCGCCGCCTGGGCGCACCGGTGACCATCATCGAACCGAGCAGCAGCGCCAGCGCCCCCGGTGCCGGCACGGTGTTCGCCGTCACGGTGATGTTGTCGAAGCGGACCAGGCCCGTGGCGCCCGTCGCGTCCTCCAGCGCGACCAGGCGGAAGTGCACCAGCGGCCGATCGTCTGCGAGCGACGGGACCGCGGTCGGACCGAACACGGACTGCGCGTTCCGCGTCGACGCGCTCCAGCCCACGACATCCACCGTGTACGACGCCAGCAGGTCCGTGAAGGTGCTCCCGTCCACGCTCCACTGCAGCGCGAACGACGCCGGCGCGGTGCTCGTGCGCGTCTGGTCGAACGACACGCTGAGCCCGGAGAAGCCGCTCGTCGGCACGCTGAACTGGACGAAGTCGCCCGCCGACCACCGGTTCTTCGCGAACGACTCGGCCGACCCGTTGCCCGTGGGGTTCGTGTAGACGGCCGCCGCGTCCGCCGACCACATCGTCAGCAGCGACGACCCCGCGTAGAACCCCTCGTCCGCCTCGTGCGGCCCCGCGTGCGCCGGCACGGACATCTCGAAGGACCACGTGGCCAGCGCCACGGGCCCTGCCGCCGCGGGCGTCGCCGCCGCGAGGCCCATCATCACGCCCGCCGCCGCCACCGCCAGCAGGCCCGGGGTCCGCGCGCCGCCGGTGCGCAGGCCGCGCACGCCCCCATCACCCGGGACCACGGCGGCCGCCGAGATCGCGCCACGCGTCGAACGCGCCGCCACGGACTCCACCCCGCCGGCCCTCATGCCATCCACCACGCCGCTCGACATACGTCTCTCTCCCTTTCTCCGGCTGTCCCGGACGATTCCCGGTCGATCGGCGAGGCGCGAGGTCCTCGCGCCGTATCCGGACATCGGGCCGCTCCCGGCACCGGCCGTCGATCAACCGGACCGCACTCTACCGGTGCCCGGAGCGTGCTCCGGAACACACGACCGAAACGCCCGGCGGTTGATCAGAAAATTTTCGGGGCTACGATGGACGCTCCCGGGAGCGCGGGCCGAGAGACGCGACGGACGCGCGCTCTTCCACCACGCACCCGGGCGCGACGGTGCTCTTTGACAGCGGGGCCGACTGGTATCGACCGGATGGTTAAGGCGTCTGGTGGCGCGTCGTGGAGCATCCTTGCCACGTAAAAAGGATGCAAACCAACAACTGCCAACAACACGCAGTACGCTCTCGCGGCGTAATTTCCGCCGCATGACCTTCGCCCGACGCCCGATGAGGCGGAGGTCATAGACATCGGGCTGGTTCCGAAGCGCTGACGAGCCGCAAGGAACAAGACACCAGTTCGTCATGACAGGGCGGGACGCTGTCGATCGCGGCCCGCCACTGTCGAGATCAAATGATCGACTACACGCGTAGAGGCCGAACGTCGGCCATTCCGGCACGGGGGTTCGAATCCCCCCGGCTCCATTCGACTCGGGGCCGCTTCCACTGGCGTGGAAGCGGCCCCTCGCTCATGGCAGGCCCTTCGTGTCAGGCGGCACAGAAAACGTCCGCGGCCCCGAGTCGAATGTCCTGAGCGAGCGCAGCGAGTCGAAGGGCACGAACGTCCACTTGCGCCTGGCGCGCAGGCGCTGCGATTACCTGCCGCCGCCGATCGGCTTCTTCCAGGGGTACTCGGTGTTCCACGTCTACCTCCTCCGCTGCGCCGACGGAACGTTCTACGCAGGATCCTTCGAGAATCTGGCCGATCGCGTCGCAACGCACAATCGCGGCGAAGGCGCATCCTGGACCGCACGGCGCCGTCCCGTCGAGCTCGTCCACGCCGAGACATTCGCCACGCGGGCCGAAGCCGTCGCCCGCGAACGCCAACGCAAGCGCTGGTCCCACGCGAAGAAGGTAGCCCTCGCGGCCGGGGACACCGACCGCCTGCGCGCCCTGGCGAAGCGCCGCCGGAACTGATGCCCGGCGCCGAGATGTGCCTGCGCCGACTTCGCCCCGATTCCGCCCACTTCCGGCGCGTCCCGGCGGCGCCTGGCGCGGCGCGCATCCAGCCGCACGGCCGCCGATCAACCGCACGGTACACTCGTCCCATGGCCTGGTACACCGACCTGTTCACGGTGGAGACGTACACCGCGTGTCTCGCGTCTGCTCGCACGGTCAGCGGATACAAGCCGGACTCGCGCGAAGCCAGCATGGCCAGGCGGCTCCGGCCCGGTGACAGGCTGCTGGGCTATGTCCTTGGTCTCTCGCGATGGGTGTCCGTGCGGGAGATCGTCGACGGACCGTTCACGGACACGACACCGCTCTTCGTGCCTCAGGATGATCCATGGACCCTGCGGTTCCATGTCAATCCGCTGGTGGTGCTTCTGCTTGAGCACGGCGTGCCCATCCGTGAACGCCAGGTCTTCGAGACGCTGAGTTTCACGCGCGGGCGCGAGAACGGATACTGGCTCGGCCCCCTGCGGCGCAGCCTCCAGCACATCGACGATGCGGACGGGCGGTTTCTGGAGAACCTGCTGCTGCAACAGGCCGAGTCGCCGCATATGTATCCGCTCAGCCAGTCAGAGATCGACGCGCAACGCCGTCGCCATGTGAGGCGCGCCGAGGGCCTGATCGCGGTGACCGTGCCGGCCGACGAGCCGGAAGAGCCGCCGGCATCGCCCATGCCGCCAGTGTCACCCGCGTTGCCCGCCTCATCATCGCGCGAGTCCATCCGCATCCAGGCGGACCTCGCCCGGCTCGGCGAACAGATGGGATTCCACATCTGGCTTCCGAAGAACGACCGACCGGGCGTCCTGACCCACTGGCAGCCCGGCGAGGGCGTCCTTCTCAGCACACTCCCGCTCAACTATGACGGCATCACCCTCCGCACCATCGAGCAGATCGACGTCCTCTGGCTGAAGGGCCGCGCCATCCGCCGCGCGTTCGAGGTCGAACACACGACGGCCATCTACTCCGGCCTGCTGCGCATGGCCGACCTGCTGGCGCTCCAGCCGAACATGAACATCCGGCTCCACATCGTCGCCTCGGTCGAGCGCCGCGAGAAGGTCCTTGAAGAGATCAGCCGCCCGGTCTTCGCGCTGCTGGAGAACCACCCGCTCGCCGAGCGCTGCTCGTACATCGCGTACGAGGACCTCCGTGAGATCATGACGCTCAAGCACCTGGGGCATACGTCGGACTCGGTGATCGGGGAGTATGAGGAGTGGGCGGGGGGGGGGGGGGGGGGGGGGCG
>JAHBWZ010000015.1 GCA_019636755.1 Phycisphaeraceae bacterium
GTGACTTCGGCGCCTGTGTCCGTGCCGACAGGAACGAGTGCGATCGCGGCCGACAGGATCGAGCGGACGAGGGTGGTTCTGGTCATGGTTCACCGCCTCCCTGGAAGTGGGAGATGCTCTCGATGCAGGCGGACAGGTCACCCATGCAGAACACCAGGCACAGGCTCGCCACCCGCCGGCGGCGCGCCAGGGCACATCGCTCGCTCAGCGCGCAGGCAGGCCGTGGGCCGTGGCGAATTGACAGGACAACCGGGTTCTCGATTGCATCTGAAGCCTCCGGGATCGAAGACCACTCTACAGCGGGACTGGCCGGCATGCGATGGTCCGGCGGGAGCGCGGCAGGAGGACCGGACGGGATGTGATGGGCACTGTGCAGATCGGATCACGCGGGCGCGGGTGTCTGTCCCCGATCTCTGAACGGTCGAGTGCTGCGTTCGAGTTCGAGTACGCATTCGAGCACGAGGGCGCGCGAGTGTCGCGCCCAGTGAACGTACGCCAACGGGGGCTGGCGCCGCCCTTGCCCCCCCGGCGAGCATGGCGCACCCGGACTGCTGGCGCCTGCATACGGCGGTCCGCGGTGTCCTGCGCGCGACCGTGTCCAGCCGCGGCCGTTGCGTCGGTCGAGCAGTCAACGCTTGCTGCTCGCGATGGAGCCGGACCGGTGCACCATGAAGAACACGAATGGCACGAAGGGGTCGCGGGGCAGACACGGCAGGGATCCCGATCGACTGGAACGAGCACGCTCATTCGAAGCCCTGTGCTGATGCCGCACGATGGCATGGACCTCGATGACATTTCCGATCACACCTTGACTCGATCTGATCTGACCTGCTCTGCTCTGCGCCCTCTGTGCCCTCTCTGTCAATTCTTCCGTATGCAGGGAATGCACGCACGCCGAGGACAGCGCTTCATGCACGCCTTCGTGTCCTTCGTGCTCTTCGTGGTGCATTCATCTGCGCTCGGAGAGAGGCCCCCGGGAGTGGATGGCGCGACTGACCGTGGCGCCGTCGGGACCATGGGCGCGTCTCCGGCTCCGAAGGCGCCACGGTCGGTAGCCACGAGTGCAGCGCAGCGGAACTCGTAGAGAACGAGCGACAAGAACAATCCTCCGCCGCAAAGGGGAGCGGGAGCGCACGACGTCGATCGCCTCCGCCGCCCCTCGCGGGGCGGGGAAGATTTCGGCGCCGCAACCGCCAGTACGCCGTCCTCGCCTTCGGCTCGGCCAGCGTACTGGCGGCTATCGACCTGGCCCCTCCGGGGCCGTGTGTGCGCGCATCCGGCGCCTGCGCCGCGATGCGTCCGCCGTTGGCTCCGAATGAGCCGCGGTCGGTAGCCACGAGTGCAGCGCAGCGGAACTCGTGGACAGCGAGCGACAGAAACAATCCTCCCGCGCAAGGGGGAGCGGAAGCGCACGACGTCGAACGCCTCCGCCGCCCCGCGCGGGGCGGGGAAGATTTCGGGCGTCGCAGCGGCCGGCCCGCGTGCCACCTCTCGATCCCCCGTCATGCGCCGGACACGCGCTCGCTCCTCGAGTCAGCGGCTGCAGCGTGCGAGTGCCAGTCCCGCAGCCAGTCCCCGGCCCCTGACGCCTGATGACGCGCCCGGCAGCCCCGGAAGAAATTCTGAGATTCTGCGCAGAGTCGGCGCCGGATGGGCATATCTGTCTCTGGCAGGGTCCATCGGCCGCCGCATCCCGGTCGGTCAGGTGCGACGCTGCCGGCGGTCGGATCCCGGATGCAGGGTTCCGGGGTCGGAGGTCGGGGGCCGGAGTCGGGGGGTCCGGGGGTCCGGGGGTCCGGGGGTCCGGGGGTCCGGGGGTCCGGGGGTTCGAGGGTCGGGCATGGTCGTCGTGCCCGGGATGGCAGGTGGCGGCACCATCGACCGCGCCCGGCATCGGGCCGACGCGCGGAAAGCCCGATCCCGGCGGTCGGGAACGGGCAGAAGAACAGCGAGGCACCGTTTCACGGAGTCTTCATCCATGACAGCACAGACGGACCTGACTGACCACACGGGCGCGCCGACGGGCGCGCCGACGGGCGCGCCGACGGGCGCGCAACACCGCGATCCGCGATCCGCGATCCGCGATCCGCGATCCGCGATCCGCGATCCGCGATCCGAATTCTACTGGCTGCCGGACTGACCACCATGGTCCCCGTGCTCGCGCTCTCGCGGGCCGATGAGCCGGACTGCGGACCGGCGTGCGATCGACCCGGGTACGCCATCGTGGACCTGGGGCCGTTGAATGGGGGAACGAATGTCGAACTCTTTCAACCGAACGCCGAACTCACCGGTCGCTTCGGCATCAACGCGCACGGCCAGGTGGCGTTCACGCGCAGGATCGATGAGGCGCATCGCCCGTACGTCTGGCTCCCGCGTCCGGCGTATGGACTGTCGGCCGGCGTGCATGCCCTGGTCGATCTCTTCCCGCAGTTCGACTTCGGGGATCACGCCAGCGCGGTGGACATCAGCGACAACGGATTCGTCGTGGGCCAGTGCCGCGCGGGATCGGGCACGGGGCCATACATCATTCGTGGACAGGGGCGCGCGTACATCGCCGACCTCTCCGGTTCGATGGGGTGGACGGACAACGCGCGGGTGATCGATGGACTGTCCTCGGGCGCGTGCGAGGAAGGCGGCGGCTGGAGCCGCGGCGTCGCGGTCGTCGACGACGGCTCGGTCCCCGTCATGGTCATGGAGGCGGGGCGTCTGGGCCAGTGCCTTTCGGAGGACGTCTGCTTCTCATCCGGACACCTGGTGACTGACCTGGATCAGTCCACGCCGACGGTGACCGCACTGACCGGCACGGGGTTCCCCAGCGAGTTCGCGTTCGATATCGATCGCGCTGCGGCGGGCGAGTATGAACTCGCCGGGCGCGGAGATCGCGATCCCAGGGTCGGGCACTGTGGCGTGACGATCACCTATTACTGCGAGGTGGAGGATGTGCCGGCCCGATTCAGCGCGGCCGCGGGTTCGCCCCCATCGATCTCGGCGGGCGCTCTGGCGGACTTCGGCGACGACGTCCCAGAGGATCTGCGCGGCTTCGGTCGCGGCGTGGATCGCGGCGGGACGGTGGTGGGGTATGGCACACTCCCGCCCGACCCGCCGTCGTCGCCGGACTGCGACCTCAACGCGCTGCTGTGGGACCCCGCGGACAACGGCGCTTACACGAATCTGCATCTCGTGCTCGGGGACTGTGCCGGGTTCTCCCGCGCCGAGTCGATCAACAGCGCGCCCAGGCGGCGCATCGTCGGGTGGGATCCGCTGAGACAGCATCCCCTGCTCTGGGTCGAGCACGAGACGCTCGACGGCTGGCAGGGTTACCGGCTCCAGGTGGACACGCACCCGGTGTATCCGGGCATCGTCGACGCCGGCACCTGTCCGGGCTGGACGCTGCGCGAAGCGTACGACGTCAACGACGCCGGCTGGATCACCGGCTGGGGCATCCGGACGATCGGCGAGGTCAGCCAGCCGCATGCCTTCGTGCTGGTGCCGACGAGCTGTCCCGCCGACCTGGATCAGGACGGCGAGGTCGATTTCCCTGACCTGCTGATCCTGCTCAGTTACTTCGACGCATCGTGCGGCACACCGACGGGACCATGCGAACTGCCATGGATGGAACTCTGCCCGGGCGACCTGGACGGCAACGGCGTGGTCGAGTTTCCTGACCTGCTGTTCCTGCTCTCGTACTGGGGTCCGTGCTGCAATCCTGGCCAGGGCACACCGCAGGATGTCCAGGACTGCTTCACGCGGTTCGGGTGGGACATCAATGCACTGCTCGCCTGCCTCGAACTGGTGGCCGGCAATCAGTAAGCAAGAGGAAAGGGAGACCCATGCACCAGATCAACAGGACCATCTTCACCATCACCACCATCCACCGGCTCCTCGCGTTGCCGGTGCTTCTCGCGGCTCTTTCGCAGAGCGCGGCTGGCGCGATCACGTACACGGACCAGAAGGACCTCTGGCTGAGCCAGACGACAGGCGTGGAGGTGATCACCTTCACCGAGCACCCGGTCGGCACGTGGCTGGACGACCACTACCACGAGTCGCACGGGCTCATCTTCGCGGGACCGACGGAGTTCATCACGCACGACACGGCCTTCCACGATCTTCAGGGTATGAAAACCTTCACCGGCGTCGCCGACCTGCGCTTCGACACGCCGATCACGGCGTTCGCGTTCGACAACTACTTCGGGTCTGTCAATCTGCGTCTGTACTCAGGGGACACGCAGATCGGATTCGCGCAGTTCTTCGGCCTCATCCCCAACTTCGGCGGGATCCTCTCGACCATCCCGTTCGACCGGATCGTGCTGTGGGACCCGTCGGACGCGGTGCTCTTCATCGACGACATCATGTTCACGCATGCGCCGCTGGTACCAGGACCCGCGGCGGTGTGGCTGCTGCTCACGCTCGCCGCGGGGGCGCCCTGCCGGCGCCGCCGCCGCCGTGCATGTGCCGCATCGCCGGCGTACCTCACCTGACCCGATCGCACCGTCTCCCCCGCGCCGGGCGCTCACGCGCCCGGCGCGGGCGTTCTCCTGGAGACTCGACCCATGCACCAGATCACCATGTCCATCTTCACCGTCACCGCCATGCACCGGCTCCTCGCGCTGCCGGTGCTTCTCGCGGCTCTTTCGCAGAGCGCGGCCGGCGCGATCACGTACACGGACCAGAAGGACCTCTGGCTGAGCCAGACGACAGGCGTGGAGGTGATCACCTTCACGGAGCACCCCGTCGGCACGTGGCTGGACGACCACTCCCACGAGTCGCACGGGCTCATCTTCGCGGGACCGACGGAGTTCATCACGCACGCAGCGAGCTTCCACGACAACCAGGGGCTTGTGACATTCACCTCTGTCGCCGACCTGCGCTTCGACACGCCGATCACGGCGTTCGCGTTTGACAACTGCTTCGGTGTCGTGGTGTTCAAGCTCTACGCAGGAGAAGAGGAGATCGCGCACTCCTTCTTCCTCGGCCTCATCCCCAACTTCGGCGGGATCCTCTCGACCATCCCGTTCGACCGGATCGTCCTGTGGGACCCGTCAGACGCGGTGCTTGCGATCGATGACATCATGTTCACGCACCAGGCGCTGGTGCCCGGACCCGGCGGCGCCGCGATGGCGCTCCTGGCCGGGTGGGGCGCGCTCACCGGTCGGCGACGGCGCCGATCCGGGCGTCGATGTGGTGGATGGAAGGCCGCGATGTCGATGCGGTCGGTGCGCTCGGATTGATGCATGGAACTCGGAGACGATCGCACTCCGCTCCATCCCGACGGGATGATCGTCAATCGCCGGGGACCGGGCCGAAGCCCCACGGCCGCCCTTGTCGTTGAGCACGGTTGGCGCTGCGTCTCCTGGATCCTGATGATCGCCGTTCGGGGGCGCGAGCGCAGGGGGGGCTGAGGCCCCCCCTGCAACCCCCTTGCGCGCAGGATGGTGGCTGGGGTCAGCCGGCGCGCGAGTGGTGGTGTCTTCGCGCATCACGTTCAGGGTGGCGCGCGGGACGTCCGGCGCCGACGGCGCGTCCGTGATCGCCCTGGTGCGAGTCAAGGCGCGTCCGGGATCATCCATCCGCCAGGGGGGTTGCAGGGGGGCGCTTCAGCCCCCCTGCGCCTGCGCGTGCAGAAGACGATGGCGTGCACGGCGGAGGGCCGGTGCGCGTCGTCAAGGTCGCTGACTCGTCCATTCGGGCGCGCGCGAGAGAACGTGCTCGATCGCTCGAATGTCCCGTCAGGGAGCAGGGATGACGTCAGGTCTCGATGATTCTGTGGATTGCCGTCGGGGTGCGCGAGCGCAGGGGGGGCTGAGGCCCCCCCTGCAACCCCCTTGCGCGCATGTGGGTGGTGGTGGTCAGCCGGCGCGCGAGTGGTGGTGCCTTCGCGCATCGGGTCCGGGATCGCGCGCTGAGAACGTCTGTCACCGACGGCGCGTCCGTGATCGCCCTGGTGCGAGTCAAGGCGCGTCCGGGATCATCCATCCGCCAGGGGGGTTGCAGGGGGGCGCTTCAGCCCCCCTGCGCTCGCGCGTCCTGAGAGCGCTGGCGTGCATGGCAGGGCGCCCTGGCGCATCGTCAAGGACGATGACTTGTGCATGCGTGCGCGCGCGCGCTCGATACGATGTCTTTGAGGGACTGGGGTTGCCCGCGAGTCCCTCTGATCACGAGAGACGCCGTTCGGGTGCGCGGGCACAGGGAGGACGCCAGCCCCCGTTGGCCTGCGTCACCCGCCGAACGACTGCCCTGTGGCTGCTGCGCACGATCGCCGTGGTGGCGCCCTGCCGGCACCGTCGCCGGCATGCGCCGCGTCGCCCGGCGCACCTCACCTGGCCCGATCGCACCGGGGCGGACGGCGTGCGCCGTCGGGGTTGCACCCGGTCGGTGCGTGATCGATCTGCGCAGACTCGTCGCCGCGACTCAATGATCCTCGTCCGCGGAGGGTCCGTAGATCGCCGGCACGGGCACGTCGTTCATCCGGAAGTAGACGCTCAGGATGGCCCGGTGGTGAATCGAGTGACTCAGGACCCATGTGCGGAACGCGACCGCGCGCGGCATCTCCAGGAGCACCGTGCCGTTGTCCCGGAGTTGCCATGGCGCCATGATCGATGCCTCGTCCACCGCCGCGATGGCCTTCTTCGCCGCCGTGACACCGGCGTCGAAGAGCGCCAGGATCTCCCCGCGCGTGGTGAGCGACGGCGTCCGGTACGGTTCGCCGCCGGGCGGATTCATGTCGTAGTACGGCTCGGCCAGGATGCTGGCGCCCCAGCCGGGAATCTCCGCCAGGTGGCACGCGTTCCAGCCGATCGTGTTCGACTTCGGATGCGGCTTCCAGTCAAGGCGATGCTCGGGCAGGCGCTCGAGCATCTTCCGCGTCGTCGCCATTTCGTGCTCGAACTCGGGCATGGTCATCGAGGCAAATGTCACGGCGGTGGCTCCATGGGACTCGAAGGTGGGATCGTACCCGCATCGCGGATCGACCCAGTATCATCCGCCGGATGCCGGTCTGCGCAGTCATCGGCGCCTGCCTGCACCTCATGCCGGCCCACGGTCGCCTCGATCCGGGTGCCGCCGAGTCCGCCGCCCCGGTCGTGGCGCGCGCGGGCGCGCCGGAGGCCGGGCCACCGCCGGCCGCGGCGGGTCCGGTCGGCCCGGCGGATGCTCTGATCAGCGACGCGGGGGTCAGCGACGCGGGGGTCAGCGACGCGGCGAGCATCAGCGACGCGGCGTCGTCATGGCCCGATCAGGCGGTGCCGTCGACCCGCGAACCCGTCGCCGAACCGTTCGCGATGGGCACGCGTGCATGGGGCGTGCTGCTCGGCCGCTCACGTGATCCGTCGCTCGGCCGGATCATCGCGCTCCAGGTGGAGCACAGCCGCTTCATCCGCGATGGTCTGTCCATCTCGATCGGGGGCACGTTCGGCTATGCCGAGGCGGACGCATGGCGGGACGGCGTGCTCGGCGGCCCGGAGGCGGGCATCCGATGGCATCTCCTGCGCGACGGTCATGCGTCCCTGTTCCTCGATGGCGGCGCCGCGATGCTCTTCCAGCAGCACCCGCTGACCCGTGAGAGCCTGCGGTTCAACTTCGATCTCAAGGCGGGCCTGGGCGCCACGCTGCGGCTCGATGACCGCACGTCGCTCATCGGCGGACTGCGCTGGCACCACCTGTCCAACGCCCGGGTCCGTGGCCGCAGCCGCAACCTCGGCTACGACGGCCCGATGCTCTCGATCGGGCTCCTGCGGACGTTCTGAGGCCGCGGCCGCGACGGGTCCAGTTCCGCTGCCGGGCGGGAGTCGGCCCGCGTCAGTCCGTATACTTCGCGCCGCACACGGAGAATGGGTCGCATGCAGCAGATCAGACTGTTCAAGGGACTCGAGTCGGAACTGAAGGGACTGGAAGGCGAAATCAACGCCTGGCTGAAGTCGTCGGGCGTCCGCGTCCTCTCGATGACCAGCAACATCGCGCCGCAGACGTCGCGCGGCGAGCGGCCGGGCACGCAGGGGTTCTCCGCGTTCGCGCCGTCGGACATCCTGGTCGCGATTCTCTACGAGGACAGCGGCGCCGCCGGCGGCCGCTGACCGCCCCGCATGTGGTGGGTCGAGGCTGTACTCCAGCGGGACGGGCCGATCGCGCTTGTCTCGTGGATCTTCTGGGTGATCTTCTCCATCACCCTGCATGAACTGGCGCACGGCTGGGCGGCGATCGCGCAGGGCGATCGGACCCCGATCGAGCGCGGTCACATGACGATGAATCCGCTGGTGCACATGGGGCCGATGTCGCTGCTGCTCTTCGCGCTGGCCGGCATCGCATGGGGCGCCATGCCGGTCAATCCGCACCGGTTCCGCCGCGGTGCCCGCGGCGATGTCCTGGTCTCCGGGGCGGGCCCGGCGATGAACTTCGCGCTCTCACTGGCCTGCATCGCCGTCCTCGGCCTGCTGCTGCGTTTCGGCGCCGTGCCGCAGAACCTGGCGATGTTCCTGTACACCGGCGCCTTCCTGAACATCGCGCTCGGCCTGCTCAACCTGCTCCCGGTGCCGCCGCTCGACGGTTCCCGCATCGTCGCCGGCATGATCCCGGAGACCCGGCGCCTGTACGACCATCCGAATGCACCGATCGTCGGTCTCGCCGTGTTCTTCCTGATCTTCTTCGTGACGCCCCTCGGCAGCATGCTCTGGCTCGCGAGTCACGTCATCGCGGACGCGGGCATCCAGTTCCTGGCCGGCGGACCGTCATCCGGGCCGTGACCGGCGCGCGTCCCCGCGCTCTGCACCGGCCGTCGGGATGTCGCCGCGCGGGCCATGCACTCATGGGCGCCCGTCGAGCGGACACGTCAGCAGCGTCTCGTCGATCGTCGCACCGCTGAGGATGATCCGCAGCGCCGCGTCGTCCCGTTCGACGCGGAGCGGTGCGCCCGTCAGCGGGTCCGCCGGCATCGTCGGCGGCACCTCGCCCAGCAGCGACGCGATCGACAGGTCGAGGACGGCGCGGTGGCGCGCCGCAAGCGCCGACCGGCCCGCGAGCGTTCCAACCGCCGGGATGAGCATGTCGGCCGCGCCTCGCCGCCCGGGCGGCGCGCCGGCCGGCCACGCCTGCTGCGGGAACGGGCGCGTCGCCTCCGAGATGAGGCCGGCCATTGCGTGAAGGTAGGCGATGCGCTCCTGCCGCGCGGAGAATCCCAGCCCCGGTACCAGGTCGGCCATCCACCCGAGCGCGCTTCCGGTCATGGACTCCATGGACTCGATCATGCCGAGCCCCAGTTCGCCTTCGCCGACGAGCGCCTCGACGAGATCCCGGTGCGGAATCGTGGCGTCGAGATGCGCGCGGAGCCGTTCGATGGCCGGCCGACCGGGCCCGCGCGCCACGGCCGGAATGCGTGGAAGGAACTCCTCCACGCGGGCGAGGATCGCCTGCTCGAGCGCGGTGGCATGCATGATCTGCGCAATCGTCGGCGCCGTCATGATCGCGCGCACGAGATCCAGCCCATCCATGATCCGCTGCAGCGCGATCTCGGGGTGCCCGTCGTGCAGTGCGAGCATCGCGGCCTGGTCGAGCACCCGACCCGCCGTCCGGACATGGTCGAGTCCCTCCGAGACACCCTGAAACCGATCGAACGGATCCGCGCCCGCCGTCGCATCATCCGCGACGGTCACCCACGCCGGCAGCCGGCTCAGTGCGATCGCGTCCTCGAGAAGCCACGGGTGCTGCTGAAGCAGCCCGCGGAACGCCGGCAGGTCGGTCCCCGACCGGAGCGTCTCCCGGGCGCCGTCGTCCAGTGAGTCGCTGACGCGCGCTCCGTACAGCGCGGCACGTGCGCGAAGGGACTCGCCGGACGTCCGGGCCGGCCGGCTCGCGCGGGCGGAGGCCACGGACTCGACCTGCGCCTGCCACCGCGTCTCCACCTCCGCTTCCCGCGCGCGATCGCGCCGGACGACTGCGCGGCCGATCAGCAGCAGCGTGCCGGCGCCCGCCGCCACCAGCACGGCACCGGCCACCAGGAGTGCGCGCCCTCGTCGTCCCATGATCGCGCGAGGATACCGCCCGCGCGGAGGCCCGACAACGGCGCGGCATGTCCGCGTCCGCACCGATCCGGTCAGTCGATGCCGCCCGCCCCCGCGTCGTCATCGCCGCGCTCCTGCGCCGACGCGACCGCCTCGTAGATCGACTGCAGCAGCCCGACGAAGGGGAAGCGTCCGGCGAAGGGCGACGGGCCGAGCCGGCGCAGCAGCGCGAGCCGCGCGTGCCGTGCCGGCGCACGCTCCCCGAGCCGGCTGAATGACGGACCGGTCCGCCAGAAGTCATCCATGCACTGCGCCAGCGGCACCGGCTCCCGCTGGATCTGCGTGAGCGCGGGCTCCGGGTGCGCCGCCACGCGACCGCGCGACCGGATCAGGCGTGCCTGCCGGACCTGCTCGATGAGATCCGTCATCGCCACGCCGCGCAGCAGCAGGGCGACCGTGGCGTCCTCGGCCATGCGCTCGGCGATCAGCAGGGCGACGATGTAGGCCGTGCGCGGACTCCGTCCGCCGGCGCCGCCGCCGCTGTACGTCACCTGGATGGCCTGCGGCGACGACGGAACGAGCGGCGTGCCGAGGTCCGCGAGCAGCGATGGAAGCGCCTCTGGCAACTCGCCCGAGAGCAGTCGCACCAGGTGCAGCGCCTCGTCCGCCAGCGATTCCACCATGCGCTCGCGCACCGGCAGCGGCATCGCCTCCTGCGCGATCGTCACGACCGTCGTCCGCCCCGGGCCGGTCTGGACCTCCGCCACCGCGCGGCCCGGCGCAAGCTCCAGCGATGCCACGCGCCCGGTCCGGGCTTCGTCGACGGCCGTCGCGCGATCGGCCTCCGACAGCGCGCCCTCGAAGAGCGCCAGCCACGCCCCGGACAGCGGCGAGTGCGCGATCACGCCGTCACGCGCCGTCAGTCGGAGTCCGCCCCGCACGCGAAATCCTGATCGACTCACGTGCCGGCCTCCTCGCAGGCCAGCGCGCCTCGCGCCGCCAGTCCATCCCCGCCGTCGCCCGTGCCGTCGTCGTCGCCCTCCGTCGCCTCGTCTCGCAGCATGAGCAGGTCCCGCAACTGCCCGGTGGACAGTTCCGTCAGCCACTCCTCGCCGGCGCCGACGATCGACTCCGCGAGGTGCGTCTTCCGCTCGATCATCTGGTCGATCCGCTCCTCCAGCGTGCCGGTGCAGATGAACGAGTGCACCTGGACGGCACGCGTCTGGCCGATCCGGAAGGCGCGGTCGGTGGCCTGGTTCTCGACGGCCGGATTCCACCAGCGATCGAAGTGGAACACGTGATTCGCCGCGGTGAGATTGAGGCCGACGCCGCCCGCGCGCAGCGACAGCACCAGGACCGGAACCTCGGACGACTGCTCCTGGAACCGGTCGACGATCTGCTGCCGTCGCGCCGTCGGCGTCCCGCCGTGGAGGAAGAGGACCTCGGCCCCGAGCGCATGCTCGATCATCGCCGTCAGCAGGTGTCCCATGCGCCGGAACTGCGTGAAGACGAGGGCATGGCCGCCGGATGCGACGACCTCGTCCAGCAGTTCGAGCATGCGCCGGCACTTCCCGGATCGATGCACCAGTTGCGACATCCCCGCGGCGTCTCCGATGAGCCCGGAGGCATCGTCGCCCGGCTCCATCGTCGAGAGGACCGGGTGATTGCAGATCTGCTTGAGTCGCCCGAGGGTCGCGAGCACGAGTCCGCGCCGCCGGATGCCCTCCGCCGCGCCGACCTCCGCGAGCATCTCGCGGACGGTCCGCTCGTAGAGCACCGCCTGTTCAGGCGACAGGTTCGCGTACTCCTTGGTCCGCACGCACGACGGCAGATCGTCGATCACCTTCGGATCGGTCTTGAGCCGGCGGAGCACGAACGGACGGACGAGACGACGCAGTCGCGCGGACGCGCGGGCGTCGCGCTGGCGCTCGATCGGTCCGGCGAACCGCCGGCGGAACTCCGCCGCCGATCCGAGGTACCCGGGATTGAGGAAGTCGATGATCGACCAGAGTTCGCTCAGCCGGTTCTCCACCGGCGTGCCGGTCAGCGCGATCCGCCGGTCCGTCCGCAACTGCCTGATCGCCGCCGTCTGCTTGGCCGGCGTGTTCTTGATGTACTGCGCCTCGTCCAGCACGATGCGATGCCAGGCGGGCACGGAGAGGGACTCGCGATCGCGCGGCACGATCGAGTACGTGGTCAGGACGACGTCCGACCGCAGCACCGACTCCACGAGCGCCGCGCCCGCGGGGCGGTCGGGGCCGTGATGCACCAGGACGCGCAGGCCGGGCGCGAACCGCGCCAGTTCTCGCTGCCAGTTCACGATGACGGAGGTCGGCGACACGACGAGCGTCGGACCCGCCGGCGGCGGGAGACCCGCTTCACGCTCGGCCAGGAGCAGGGCGATCAGCTGGATCGTCTTGCCGAGACCCATGTCGTCGGCCAGGCAGGCACCAAGACCATGTCGATCGAGGAACCGCAGCCACGCGAGGCCCTGGAGCTGGTATGGACGCAGCGATCCGACGAACGACGGCGGCGCCTCGGTGGTCGCGAGCCGTTCGTCATCGGTGGCGTCGAGGAGCGTGCGGACCCAGCCGCTCGCGGTAACGCCGTGCACCGGAAGCGTGACGCCGCCGCCGCCGGCGCCACCGGCGATGCGCAGCGCCTCCAGCAGCGGCATCTCGCCTCCCGGTCGCTCATCCAGCAGCGTGCCTGCCTCGCGGATCTCCTCCGGGCGGACCTCGACCCAGCGATCGCGCAGGCGCAGCAGCGCCGCGCCGCCGGCCGCCCGGCGCGCCAGGTCGCGGAACTCCTCCACGTCCAGGCTCCGGTCGCCGACCGCGAGCTCCCAGTGGTATTCGACGATGCTCGCCAGTCCGGCGACGGCCGCGCCGCGATCACCGGCGCCGGCCGTCCGTTCGTCGCCCGACGACGGCGCGGTCCCGGTCGCCCCGATCTCATCCGCGCCGGACGGGGCATGGATGACCAGGCGCACCGAGAGACCGGCGGACGCCTCTCCCCACCACGGTGGCACTTCGACGTGGACTCCGGACTCAAGGAGGACCGGACGCCCCTCGACCAGGAATGCGTACGCCGATTCCGTGGAGAGTTCGAGATGCGTCGGCTGCGCGGCGCTCAGCGCCGTCTCCAGCGGCGCGTGAATGCGGGCCGCCCGCCCGATCTCCGCCAGCAGTCGTTCCTCCAGCCCGGTTCCGGAGCGTCCGAGCAGGTCGGCGGCGGACGCGGGATCGCGCCAGAGCGCCTGGGCACTGACGAAGGCCGGGCCGGCGTCGTCATCCGGGCCGCCCGCCCCCGCGCCGACGAGTCCGAACTCCAGCCGCCACGGCGACTCGCCCTCCTCGGGTTCGACCAGCCGGAGCGAGAGCCGGACTTCGCCCTGTCGTCCTGCCGTATCCAGTCCGTCCAGCCATCGCGCCACCGCGCTGAACAGGCGGGCGCGTCCCGCTTCGGCGATCGGGACCGGCCTCGGCGCGCTGAGCAGGCCGGTGAGCCAGGCGACATGCGGGTCCGCGTCCGGGTCCCGGCCTTCCAGGACATCGTCGAATCGCTCCCGGATCAGGACCGCGCGGATCCGGGCATCCGTCCAGGTGCGGAGTATCTCGTCGAGGATCGGCCACGGCCGCCCCGCCGCGCGCTGCGGCGTTCCCCGGACGACGGGCGGCATGGAGTCCAGGAGCAGCGCCAGCGTGGCGCGGGCCGCGTCATCGAGCAGCCACGGTTGCCAGGTCGCCTCGAGGCCAAGGTCGTCGTCGCGATAGAGCGACGGCAGAAACCGCTGGTCCGACACCAGAGAGATCGTGAAGCGCGCGACCTCGCGGAACCAGCGCAGCGAATGCGCGATCCGGACCTCGCCCGCACCGGAGTCCTCGAGTTCAGGCAGCAGCGCCGGCGCGGTGGTGGCCGGGATCGACAGCGCCGGGACCCGGACGCGACCAGGCCGTGACGGCCCGCTCGGCGGATCCGCGATGAGGCCGATGAGACGTTCGCTCGGCGCCGGCATGCCGTCCACGATCGGAAGCGGCAGCGTGAAGACCGTGTCCCCCGGCTCGTCCGACCCGGCCGCGACACCGACGACGGACCGCATGCGTTCGCGCCCGCGCCCGGCCGCGATCCGCAGCGCGATCTTCAGTTCCTCGACGGTGGCCGCGAACGGGTGGTCCGCATCCGGTCCGTCGACGGGACCGGCCGGCGCGCCGCGCTGCACGCCTGCAATACAGCGCGCCAGCGATTCCCCCCAGAGCCGCAGACCGCCCTCCGTCCAGTTCCCGTGCAGAATCAGCATGAAGTGCGCGCTCGTCCCTCCGCGACTCCCGCGGCGCGCCCGGCGATCGAAGTGACCACGCTGGGACTCGAACCCAGGACCGGCCGATTAAAAGTCGGCTGCTCTGCCAACTGAGCTACGTGGTCGCCGAGGCGAAGCGGCGGAGTATAGCGGCCCCTTCGATCCGCTCCGGAGCCGCGCGCTCTCCTTACGCCGGCCGCGGAATCGGCCGATGGAGCGCACCGGGGCGGTCCGGTCCGCCCCGGCCTCAAGACCCATCGCGGATCCGTCCGATAAGGCCCGTTCCCGGGTCGCCGTGCCGGACGGCCTCCGCCGCGCGGAGCATCCATCGTGAGAATCCCCCCGCTCGCTGCGATCATCGTCACGCTGACTCTTCCGCTCGCCGCCGGCCTGCCCGGGTGCCGCGGTGCCGGAGGCGACACGGTGTCGCCGGCGGCGCGGAACGCCGTCCACGGCACGCGTGCGCCGGGCGCCGCGCCGATCGACGGCGTGGAATTTGCGCGTGCCGGCGGCGGGCTCCAGGGCGCGGCGGAACGGCCGACACCGGCCTCGCGGATCTACGGCGAATTCGCCGCGGACCTTCAAGGGTCATCGTCGCCGGAAGTCGTCGGCGCCCTCGTCCAGGTCACCGCGTCCAGCGACGGCGCCTGTTTCCATCCCGACGTCGACCGCTCCGGCCGCTGGATCGTCTATGCCAGCACGCAGCACTCCGAGCGCGCCAACATCTACATGAAGGCGGTGGACGGGCGCACGCAGCGCCAGATCACGGTCGAGGCCGCCGATGACGAGATGCCCGTGATCTCGCCCTGCGGACGGCGGATCGCGTTCGCGTCCAACCGCTTCGGCGACTGGGATCTCTTCATCACGAGCGTCGACGGCGGACCCGCGATCCGCGTGACGGAGAGCGCCGATCACGAGGTCCATCCCAGTTTCGCACCGGACGGCCGGCGCCTGGCGTATGCGCGTCTGGCGTCCCACACGGGGCGATGGGAGATCTGGATGGTGGACCTGGAGACGAACGTCCACCAGTTCCTGGCCTACGGACTCTTCCCCCGATGGAACCCGGACCCCGCCGTCGACCGGATCGTCTACCAGCGCGCCCGCGAGCGCGGCAGCCGGTTCTTCAGCATCTGGACGCTCGACCTGGTCGGCGGCGAAGCGACAAACAAGACGGAGATCGTCTCCGCGGCGAACGCCGCGATCGTGCAGCCGGCGTGGTCGCCGGACGGCCAGCGCATCGCGTTCTGCTCGATCGTCGATCCCGAGACCCACGGCGACGCGCAGCCGCGCCGTGCCGATCTCTGGGTGGTGAGCGCCGACGGCACGGGGCGGATCAACCTGACCGGCGGAATCGGGCTCAATCTCTTTCCGGTCTGGGCGTCGAACGGGACGATCTACTTCCTCAGTGACCGCGGCGGCTCGGAGGACATCTGGGCGCTCGACACCGGTCGCGCCAGCCGGCTGGGACGCGCGCTCCCGAGCGGCACGCTCACGCAGGTCGACCCGTCCGAATGAGTGATCTGATCCGCGGATCCCGGTGATCCGCGGCCGACTGAACGGAAGGGCGGAGCCCCTCCGGTCCGGCAGGACGCCATGAGAAGTGCAGGTTGCATGCTGAATCAGGTGAGCGCAGGCCTCGTGCTTGCGCTCGCACTCTCCGGATGCGCGCCGCGCCTGGCCAGTCCGACGCGGCTCCAGTCACCGTGGAGCGACGGCGTGGTCTGGGGCATCGCGCCGATGGTGGACGAGTCCGGGACCACGGCGGCCGACCTGCTTCGCCTGAGCGACGCGCTCCAGCGCGCCGCGCAGGAGATCGACGGCGTCGACGCGGTCCCCGTGAACCGGGTACTCGCCGCGATGCGGGAACTGGGCATGGATCGCATCCGCACCGCGCAGGATGCGCAGGCCCTGCTCCGGCGGCTGGACCTCGACGGGCTGATCGTCTCGACGCTCTCCGCGTACGACCCCTATCGACCGCCGGTCCTCGGGCTCATGGTCGAACTCCACACACGCGATGATCTCCAGGCCCGGTCCACGCTGGACATGCGGCAGGTGGAGCGCTCCCCGCGCGAGATCGCGCCGGGCGGACTCGGTGCCCGTGGCCCCGCCGCAAGCGCGGCCCGGGTCTTCGAGGCACACAACCACGCGGTGCTCATGGAACTCGACGGCTACGCGAAGGGCCGCAATGCCCCCGACACCGCGTTCGGTGCGGAGGTGTACCTGGTCAGCATGGACCTGTACGCGCAGTTCGCGGCACACGCGCTGTTCGGCCAGCTCCTGGACCAGGAGCGCCGACGACTGGCGGTTGCCGCGGTCCCTGACCATCCGCGCTGAGCCCAGAGGGCCCGGCGCATCCGTCGTCGAGGCCCGGCATGGCGTACACCGATCCCTTCCAGTTCGAACGCGAGCCGCCCCGCTTCGTGCCGCCCGGCACCCGGCGGGCGCCGGCGCCCGCGGAGACGCCGGCCGGGTCTGCGCCGGTGGATGCGGCCGACGCGGCCGGGATCGACGCGCTTCCGGCGCCCGGCCCGGAACGGCGGGTCGTCCGGCTCTGCCTGGTCACCGGCGGACATGTCTGGCGGTTCGGCTTCAGCAGCGGGTGCGAACGGCCGATGATCGGGACGATCAGCGCGATGGCGCGCGATCCCGCGTGTCCGCTGGACTGGCCGACCGCGCGCCGCCTCGTCCGACTCGTCCTGGAGACCTGCGGCTCCGCCGATACACGGACCTGAACCAGAGGACGCCCGCCTCACTCCCTCACGCCACGAACGATCCTCCAGAGCGCACGATTCCGGGTCTGCACCAGAGAGCACGACGCCATGTCCGACCACCTTCCGATCGTCGACGCCTTCAGCCGCTACCTGCTGGATGATCGCCACTTCAGCCCGTACACGGCGCGGTGCTACGGCGTCGACCTGCGCCAGTACATCGAGTTCATCGGCGAGAAGTACCACATCACGCCCGATGCATCGGCGGAGCAGGGCGCGCTGGAGGCCAACCGTCGGACGCCGCCCCGCAAGGGTGACGCCGGCATGGCCGACCTGGCATCGTCGCCCGCCCCGCCGACGGTGACCGGATGGATGCTTCGCGCGGACGTGAACCTGATCCGCGAGTTCCTCTCGCGGCTGGATGAGCATCGATACTCCGCTGCAACGATGGCGCGCAAGATCGCCACGCTGCGGTCGTTCTATCGCTGGCTGGAGAAGCACGGTCACATCCCGATGAACCCGATGGTGATGATCCGCACGCCGCGACAGAGCAAGCGCCTGCCGAAGGCGATCAACGTCGACCAGGTGGAGCGACTGCTCTCCGCGCCGGATCCGAGCGATCTCCTGGGCGCCCGGGATCGCGCCATTCTCGAGACGCTCTACTCGACGGGGCTGCGCGTGAGCGAACTCGTCGGCCTCAACAACGGTGACATCGACGAGGCCGGGCAGGCGATGATCATCCGCGGCAAGGGGAAGAAGGAGCGGATCGTCCCGCTCGGGTCCCACGCCATCGCGGCGATCATCCACTACCTGAACGTCCTGCGCACGGACCCGCGCGGCGAGAAGCTTGCGGCGCCGACCTCACCGCTGTTCATCAACAAGCACGGCAGCCGGCTCTCCACGCGATCCGTCCGCCGCAAGGTGAGCAAGTACCTGGAAGTCGCCGGACTGGACCCGGACATCAGCCCGCACACGCTCCGGCACTCCTTCGCGACCCACCTGCTGGACAACGGCGCCGATCTGCGCTCCGTGCAGGAACTCCTCGGGCACCAGTCGCTCTCGACCACGCAGGTGTACACGCACCTGAGCACGCAGCGGATGCGCTCCGCCTACGACGACGCGCACCCGCGGGCCGAGGCGTCGTAGCACGCCCGCCTGTCGGCCGTCCGCGCGTGTCGCCGCTGCGGCGCCGTCGTGGACGCGCCCGGCCGGGGGCCGATCACGGACACAGACCGCCGGAGGCCCCGTCGCGCGGCCCCGGACTTCCGTCCCGCGCCTGCGGATCGTCGTCTGACCCGGTCCGCGGGCGGCCGTCGGTCGCTGCCTGGACGGTGACGGGGGCGACGGCCGGCGCGCCGGGACGGCGCGCCGCGATCCGCGATCCGGCCTGGATCGCGGCCACGACGATCAGCAGCACGATCGAGGTGACGAGGAACCCGTGAACCGCACAGCGCCCCGGGCGCGTCCGGTCGCGCCGGCGCGCCCGTCCCGGTGACGCCGGCGCCGTGCGCATGGCGTACGTCGTGATCCGATCCGCTCCGATCATCGCGTGGTCTCCCTGAAGCGGCCCGTCGAACGCCGCCCCCCCGCATCACGACGGTGATCATCACCACCGCGGCTCCGGTCGTCCAGTCGCATCCAGTCAGTCACCGGCACGGCACGCCGACGGCGGATCGTGCGGCGGTGTCCTGCACATCCATGTCGCCAGTGCGGCGGCAGCGAGCGTGCCGCCGGCCGCGGTACCGAAGAGCACGGCCACCGTGACGTCCGCATCCAGGCCGATGCCGAAGAGCGCCGGCGAGGCGCCCGTGGAGACCACCATGATCGCCACCAGCAGGCCGCGGATCGCGCCCAGGTGTTCCGTGCCGTAGCACTCCGCCCAGAGCGCGGTGAAGACCGGGCCGACCAGCCCGGACGTGACGCCGAGCAGCGCCATCATGACGGGCGCTGTCCACGGATGCTCACCCGACGCCAGCACCAGCAGGGCCAGCGCCAGCGGCACCGGCACGGCGCCGGCCAGGCGGCGCGCGCCGACGCGATCGACCAGCGCGCCGCCCGGCAGTCCGACGGCGACCTGCGCCAGCGCGAACGCCGTGAACGATGCGGCGAACGAGGCGTGGTGCCAGCCCTTGAGCTCGACCAGGTGCACGTGGTGGAAGAAGACCGCCGTCACCAGGAAGGGCGCGGCCAGCACCGCGGGCAGAAGACCGTAGAAGCGCGGATCGCGCATCACCTGGCGCACCGTCCATGACCGCGCGGCGCCGGAGCCGCCCGAACGCCCGGGCGCCGGCGCGGCCGCCAGGGCGGCAAGCCGCGCCCGCCACGCCGCATCGCGCCCGGCGTGTCCGCGCAGGAGGACGACCAGGAGCACCGGCGCCAGCGCCAGGATGACAAGGGCGACCACCAGCCACGACCCGTGCCGCCCGGCCACCGCCAGGAGCGCGACGCCCGCCGTCGGGAGCACCCCCTCGCTCAGGGGAAATCCCAGCGACGCGATGGCGATCGCGCGCCCGCGCTCCCGATCGAAGTACCGCGCCATGCTGGTCACCGCCGCGTGTGCGCAGAGTCCCTGCCCGCCGAGGCGCAGCAGCAGGACGGCCGGCGCCAGGAGCACCCAGTGCACGGCCGCCGCCATCAGGAGTGCGCCCGCCAGCAGGAGGCCGAGCGCCGCCGCGGCGTAGCGCCTGAGGTCGACCCGGTCGATGAGGCGGCCGAGCACGAGCATCGAAAGCCCGCTCGTGATCGTCATCGCCGAGTAGATCAGTCCGAACCCGCGATGATCCAGCGAGAGCGCCGCGCGGATCTCACCGCCGAACAGGGAGATGAAGAACGTCTGGCCGAATGACGACACGGCCGCCATGCCCAGTCCGAAGAGAAGGAACCGGGCGTTGAGGCGGATGAACCCGCCGCGCGCCTCCGGACTCACACCCGCGCCGCGACGCGCGCCTCCATGTGCCGGATGATGGCGTCACCGAACTCCGAGCAGCGCTGCAGTTTCGCGCCCTCCATGAGGCGGTGGAAGTCGTATGTGACCGTCTTCGCCGCGATCGCGCCCTCGATGCCGCGGACGATGAGATCCGCCGCCTCCGTCCAGCCGAGGAAGCGGAACATCATCTCGCCGGAGAGGATCACCGATCCCGGGTTGACCTTGTCCTGGCCCGCGTACTTCGGCGCCGTGCCGTGCGTCGCCTCGAAGATCGCGTGCCCGGTGACGTAGTTGATGTTCGCGCCCGGGGCGATGCCGATGCCGCCGACGCACGCGGCCAGCGCGTCGGAGACGTAGTCGCCGTTCAGGTTCATCGTCGCGATGACGTCGTACTCGGCCGGCCGGGTCAGGATCTGCTGGAGGAACGCGTCGGCGATGACATCCTTGATGACGATGGTGTCCGGGTCGGCCCTGGCCGTGCCCTTCATCGTCGGGACGTGCGTGATGTCCGACTTCGAGCGGGATCGCCCCAGCGCCTTCAGGTCGATCACCTTCCACGGGCCGCCGTCCAGCGGCTGCGCGCCGAACTCCTTCGCCGCGAGGTCATAGCCCCACTTCGCGAACGCGCCTTCCGTGAACTTCATGATGTTGCCCTTGTGCACGAGCGTCACGCTCGTGCGGCCGTTGGCGATCGCGTACTCGATCGCGGCGCGCATGAGGCGATCGGTTCCCTCGCGGCTCACCGGCTTGATGCCGATGCCGCTCGACCCGGGGAATCGGATCTTGCCGTGAAGCTTCGGGAAGTTCACGGCAAGCAGGTCGATCATCTTCCGGCACTCGGGCGTCCCTTCCTCGAACTCGATGCCGGCGTAGATGTCCTCCGAGTTCTCCCGGAAGATCACCATGTCCGTGTGTTCGGGATGACGGACCGGAGACGGCACGCCGGTGAACCAGCGCACCGGGCGGAGACAGGTGTAGAGGTCGAGGATCTGCCGCAGCGCCACGTTGAGCGAGCGGATGCCGCCGCCCACCGGCGTCGTGAGCGGCCCCTTGATGCCGACGAGGTACTTCCGGAACGTGTCCAGTGTCTCGTCGGGCAGCCAGTTGCCGGTCTTCTCAAACGCCTTCTCGCCGGCGAGGACCTCCCGCCACTCGATGCGGCGCGAGCCGCCGTAGGCCTTGTCGACCGCGGCATCGAACACGCGCACGGACGCGGCCCAGATGTCGGGGCCGGTGCCGTCACCCTCGATGAACGGAATCACGGGCGTGGCGGGGACGGCGAGTCCACGGTCGGTCATGCGGATGGCGTCGGCCATGCGTCAGCGCTCCCTGTCGGTCGTTCGGTCGTTCGGTCAGGCGGGTCCCGGATCAGGGCCCCGGGTCGGAGTCGGGCGGAATCGGCCTGCGCGCTCCACGGCACCCGAGGTCTCCCTCCGGTCCGGGCCCGGCGGGCGTCCCGGCAGAGACACCGCCGTGCCGTATCGCGCCGTGCCGATTGCGCCGTGCCGATTGCGCCGTGAAGGGGCGGAGTGTACTGCGCCGATCGCGCCGCGCGGACGTGCCGGAGGCGGCCTGATCCCCGGAAACCACCGGAATTGGGCCGGGGGTGGGCCGGGACGACAGGGGAACCCCTGCCGCGTCAGCCCCCCGACGGCTCCAGGTCATCAATGTCGATGGGCGGCAGTGCGGGCGGCCTGGCGTCCGGCGCCGGCCCGGCCGGTGCGGGCGGGGTGGCCTCGCGGATCGGAAGACCACCCGTGCTGAGCAGCATCGCGAGTTCGTCGAAGAGCCGATCCGCCTCCTCGACCGCGGCCGCCCGGGTCGACCAGCCGCGGCTGGTCACGCGGACGCGCGGTGGATCGCCCTCGATGAGCGCCAGTTCAAGTCGCCAGCGGCGGCGCTCCGCGAGCGGCCGGGTGGTCGGTTGAAGCGTGACGCGATGCAGTTCCCGCTCGATGGAGATGTGCCGCGCCGCCGCGTCGGCGTGCACGTGATTCCGTCGCACAAACCACCGCCGGGAAGGCGGTTGAGACTCGTAGTCGGGGGACTCCGCCGCGACCAGGAGCGCGGTCCAGAGCTGATCCGCGGGCACGCCGGCGAAGTCGCGCTCGACGGCGGTACAGCCGCCCAGCAGGAGCAGCAGCAGGGCGAAGTGGGGTGCAGGTCGTCTTGGGTGGTGCATCATCGGGCGTGAATCGTCCCGGCGGGCGGCCGCGTCGGAGGGTGTGGAATCCTCTGCGATCGGCCAAAGTCGCGCGAAGAGTTCACCGATCCGACCAGAATCATCGGGACCTCTGATAGGATCCGCCGTTTCCCCTCCGAATGGAGTGTCGATCATGGCACAGAAGCGAAACAGCGCAGAGAAGAAGTCGTCGACCGCCCCGAAGAAGACCGCCCGTCGCACGCCGGCGAGCCCCGCCGTCGCGAAGCCGACCGGCATCACGCCGGTCGCACCCACGTCCGAGCCCGCGGGCTCGTCCGAGGATCGCGGGACCGCGTCCGTGAAGAAGGTTTTCGCGAAGATGGAGGAGACGTCTCGCCGGGTCGCCGCGCAGCCGACGGCGCCGGCGCCGATGGCGTCCGCGCCGACCACCGCGACCGCCGATCCGGTGCCGGCGGGTGCGCGCTCCCACGGCGCGCAGGAGATCGATCTCAAGCCGTACCAGGAGGTCGTCTCCTACCAGGCACGGCTGATCTGGCAGGTGCGCGGCGGCGATGACGTGGAGAACTGGCTGCTCGCCGAGCGGCTGGTGCGCGAGGCGCTCGCCTGCGGCACCTCCGGCTGACCGGCGGGCCAGGCCGAGGAGGCCGCGCCACGCGGATCCGACAGCACTGTGCGCGGCGCCCGGTCCACGGCGCCGGGGACGAGGCCGCATGCGCGTATCCGCACAAGTCGCGCCGCATGCGGATGCGATCGGTCGCCGGCGTCCGATCGCGGCACGCACGCGCGGCCCGGGGCCGGTCATCGCTGCACCGTGAATCCCGTCCACTCCCCCGTCGCGGCGCCGCGATCCACGTGCATGGCATGCACTGTCCCGCCGCGGGCGGCGCGGATCGCCGCGAGGAAGGCATCCAGGTCCCCGGGGTCGCCCTCGGCCACGAGGCGCACCGAGCCGTCGGGCTCATTGCGCACGAAGCCCGTCACCCGGAACCCGCGGGCGATCCACGCGGCGCCGGCGCGGAAGCCGACACCCTGCACGATCCCCTCGAAGCGGACGGTGTACCGGACCATCGCCCCGCTGCTCCCCGCGGTTCAGAGTTTCGCGAGCACCTCGTCCGGAATGTCCGCGTTGGTGTAGACCTTCTGGACGTCATCGTTCTCCTCGAGCGTCTCGACCAGGCGCAGCAGCTTCTCCGCAGTCTCTGTATCGCAGGCCACGGTCGAGTTCGGTGCCCAGGTGATCTCGGCCGACTCGAACGCGAGCCCGTGCTGCTCCAGCCCGTCGCGCACCTGGTGGAACGCCGCCGGGGCGCAGGTGATCTCCCACGCGCCGCCGGACTCGGCAACATCCTCGGCCCCCGCGTCCAGGGCCTTCTCCATGATCTCCTCCTCGCCCACCTTCGAAGCGTCGACCAGGAACACGCCGCGCTGCGTGAAGCCGTAGGCGACCGCGCCCGGTTTGCCGAGATTGCCGCCCCCCTTCTCGAAGATCTTGCGCATCTCCGGCGCGGTGCGGTTCTGGTTGTCCGTGAGGCAGTCCACGATGATCGCGACGCCGCCCGGCCCGTAGCCCTCGTACCGGAGTTCCTCGTAGGACTCGCCGCTGGTCAGTTCACCAGTGCCCTTCCTGATCGCCTTCTCGATCGTGTCCTTCGGCATGTTCGCCGCACGCGCCTCATCGATCGCATAGCGCAGGGTGAGATTCGCGTCGGGATCCCCGCCCCCGTTCTTCGCGGCAACGATGATGGCGCGCGAGCACTTCGACCACGCCTTTCCGCGGATCGAGTCCTGACGGGCCTTGCGATGCTTGATATTGGCCCATTTGCTGTGTCCGGCCATCGGTCGAAAGACTCCTCGATTGATACTGATCAGGGTGCCGTCGAAAGCGCCGCCGCCGCGGGCCCGCCGACTCCCGGGAACGCCGGCGGCCTCTGCGGCGCGATGAGCCCCGCTTCGTGGAATGTCGGCGTGACCGGCGGTTCGCCGCCTGCCTCCAGGACCGCGATCTTCTCCCGCAGGCGCTCGCCTGGCGCCCCGACTTCGCGCGCCCAGAGCCGTTCGGGCTCGACGACGAGCAGGCCCCAGAGGCGTGATTGGAGGGCGCGGAACCGCGCCAGTGCCTCGGTGCGCTCCGTCGGGTCGTGGCCCGCGCTGGCCAGGCGCCAGGCGCTGAGCGCGCCGGCGCGGTCACCGATGCGGTACCGGGCGTCTCCCAGGTGCTCCAGCAGTTCCGGACCGGGATGGTCCGCCGTGGCCAGGTCGTTCAGGATGCCGTGCGCCGTGTCGAACGCGCCGAAGCGGTACGCCAGCCAGGCGACCGTGTCGCGGATGTTGTCGTCCTCCGGGTGCGCGTCCGCGGCCTGCAGCAGCCGCGCCACGTCCGCATCGGTGATCGTGCCCGCCTCCAGTCGCATGTAGGCCAGGTTGTTGGCCGCCATGTGCAGTCCCGGGTCCAGTTCCAGGACGCGGACCAGCATCGCTTCGGCGCCCGCGTCATTGCCCAGGATCGAGGCGATCTGCGCCAGCGCGAAGAGCGCCGCTGCGGGCCCTCCGGCCTCCGAGAATGCCGGCACGGCCGTGAGCAGGCCGCGCTCGGCCAGGGCCGCGATCATCGCCTCCGCGCGCCCCGTGGTGTCCGCCTCCGCGGCCTCGCAGACCAGGCGCATCGCCGTGAGCAGCACGAACGCGTCGTCGGCCAGCGGTGCACCATGGTCGGCCCGCGCCGCGAGGACCCGCGCCGCCGCCGCCGCCGGCGCGCCGCCGATGATGATCCGCTGCGCCAGCGCCTGCCAGGGAAGCATGCCTCCCGGCGAGCCGTCCCGCGCCACCTCGGTGCGCTCGATCGCCCGGGCCAGGAGCGACTCGGCCTGCGGGATGTCCTCCAGGCGCGCCGCGGCCACGATGCCCACCGCGTACAGGTCGAACGGCGCCGCGGATTCCGCCCCCAGGATGCGCTCGACGAACAGGAGCGTCAGCACGTCCCCGCGCCGCTCGGGCGGCGTGAGCTGCGCGAGCAGCGACAGCGCCAGGCGCTGATGCCGTCCGCTGGCATCCTCGCGCGCCGACAGTTCCGCCAGCCGGACCAGCCCGGTCTCGCGATCACCCAGGCGCAGTTCCAGTGCGGCTTCATCAAGCAGCCGGCGCGCGCCGTCGGGCCGGCCCGCCAGGCGCTCCCGGCCGAGTCGGAGCGCGGCGGCGTCTTCGCCTTCCGATCGCGCCAGGACCTCCAGCCGACTGCGGGCCATCGCGTCGCCCGCGTCCGCCTCCAGCCGATCGGTGAGGACCGCCCGTGCCTCGGCGCTCCGGCCCGTGCGCGTCAGCAGCGCGAGCAATTGGTCGAGGGCCACGGCGTCGCCCGGGAATGCCTCCAGCCGCGCGCGCAGGATCCGCTCCGCACGTGCCCCGCGCCCCATCGATTCCTCCGCCGTCGAGAGGACCGCGAGTGCCTCGGCGGAGGTGTCGTCGATGGCATACGCGTGTGCCGCGAAGACCGACGCGCTGCGCAGTCGACCCGCCTGGAGGTGATCGTTCGCGATCACGAGCAGCGCCACGTCGCCTGCCAGCGGTCCGGCCGCGATCTCCCGCAGGAGCGCCTGCGCCCGGTCGACGTCGGCAAGCGGCCCGCCTGCGCGCACGAGGCGGAGCATGAGCACGATCGGCTCCCGATAGGCGGGATCACGGCGCGCGGCGTCACCGGCCAGGCGAAGCACGTGCTCGAACGTCGCGCGTCGGCGCGGCCCGATGTCCATCCCGGCCGCCAGTTCCGCGAGTGCCGAAGCCTCCAGCAGGAACGACCGCGCCACGAGGAATCCGTCGACGGGCGCCGCGCGCTCCAGCTCGAAGCGGACCTGCCGCGCCCGGGCGGCGGCGCCCTCGAAATCACCCACCCGCTCGAGCGCGCGTCCGATCACCAGTCGCGTCCACGGCGGGACGTCCGTGCCGAGTGCGGCGACGGCGGCCGCAAGCAGGCCGGGCTCGTCGAGTGAACCTGCCAGTTCCACGCGCAGTCGCATCAGGCCCGGGTCTGCGGGATGCGCGCTGAGCCCCGCGAGGCAGCGGCGCCACGCGCCGCCCAGGTCGCCGCGTCTGGCCTCCAGTCGCGCGGCGATCTCGTGGGACCGCGCGCTCAGCGCCGTGCGCGCCGCTGGTCGCAGCCGTTGCAGGGCGAGAAACTCGATGATCTCATCCGTCCGCTCGGGCACCGCCGACAGCAGGCGCTCCGCCTCCGCCGCCAGGGCGTCGCCGTCCGCGTCCACCGCCCTGGCCAGCAGGTCCCGGATGACGCCCTCGTCGCGCGGATGCGCTTCGCGCACCTGTTCCAGCCCGGCGCGGGCGCGCTCCCGATCAGGCTCGAGTGCCAGTCGAAGGCGCCGCTGCAGGCGCGTGGGCTCGGTACCCGGCGGACGCGGCGGAAGCGGCGGAACGGCCCGCCCGCCACCGACCAGGACACGCCGCGCCCACACCGCCAGCGCGATGTCACGGTCATCGACCGCGGACCGGTCCGTCGCCCACTGGCCGACCAGGTCCATGGCAACCGCCGCCGCGTCGGATCCGGAGGACGCGGCAAGCAGCGCCCGCCGCATCCGGCGCCCCGCGGGATCGGGATCGCCGAAGCGCACGGCGGCATCGAGCATCTCCCGGACCGCCCCGGCATCGCCCGCGCGCATCGCGGCATCCGCCGCCGCGAGCGCCACGCGGCCGCCGTGCGACAGCACCTGCTCGATGAGCTGCCGGACGCCGCCGACGGCCTCGAAGTGCGCGAGGTCATCAAGCAGTCGCCGGGACGCCTCGACCGCCGCGCGGTTCCATCCGCCGCCGTCGAGCGCCGCGCAGAGCGCATCGAGCGCACGGAGCCCCATGACCGCATCGTCCTCGAAGAGATTGCGACGGTCGTCGAATCGCGCGGCGAGTTCGACCGCCTCGTCGAACCGCCCCTGCTCCACGGTCTCCCCCAGCACGATGACGCCGGCGAACACCTCGTCCGGATCGAGCGCGAGCGCCGTGCGCAGGAGTTCCATGGCGGGGACGCGCTGGCCGGCCATGAGCAGCACGCGCGCCAGTTCCCGCAGGATCTCGACCGACTCCGGATCGGCCCGGCGCGCCCGCTCCAGCAGGTCCACCGCGTCGCGGAGCCGGCCATCCATGCGCGCTTCGCGACCGCGGAGATAGAGCCGAAGGGCCTCGTCCGGTGCGCTGACGCGTCGAAGCGGCCGCGGCGGCGGCGCCGCGGTCCGCGCGGCGGCGAGCACCTCGGCGAGCGGCATCGGACTCCGGGCGCTCCCGGGAACGCCCCATCGCGCGGGCGGTGTCCCGGCGGCGTCGCCTCCCTCGATGCGCAGCAGCGCACGCCCCGGCATCTCCGGCAGGTCATGGTGCGCCGCCGCGGTCCCGCGTTCGCCGCCGGGCGCTGCGCCGTGCCGTCCCGTGTCCGGTGCGGCGCATCCGGTCAGCACCGGAGTCAGCGTGACCGTCAGCGTGACCGACCAGCCGAATGCCGTCGCCGCGCGACCCATCCGGGTGAACGCGATCCGGCGCCCGCGGGCACCACGGCGATGCCGGCCTGCGCCGGCAGCCGATCGACCGTTGTCCATGCGCCGTCGTTCGCTGTGGGCCATCGTGGCGGATCAGTCCTTCGCCCTGGATTTCCCTGGCCGGGTGCCGGCACCGGTCCCGGTCGGACTCTCGGTGGTGGATGCCGCACCGGTCGCGCGACTCCGCGAACCCTTCGATCGGCGCGCCCCGCCCCCGGTCGCCCGTCCGGACTTCGCGGCGCGGGCGCCACCGCCGGCCCGCTCCTCCACCCAGTGCTGGAACTGCGCATGCACCTGCGCGCCGTCCCCGGCGCGGACATGTCGACCGAGGAACGCCGCCGCGTCCGCCTCCGTGCTGCCCGGCTCCACGATCTCCTCCTCGACGAGCAGTCGAAGCAGCTGGCCGTCGACCGGAATGCCGTGGGTCTGGAACGAGAGCAGGAGCACGCGCGCCGATGCATACGGCATGATGCCGTCCAGCGACTCGATGTACTTCCGCGCGTCCCGCTTTCCCTGCTCCTGCAGCAGTTTCAGCGAGACGGCGTGCTCGCGGAGGAAGATCGACCGGAGAACGGCGCGGAGCCTTGCCGCGCGCTCCGTCGCCATCGGATAGCGCGGCCCGATGACCTCGACGATCTCGTCCGCCATCGTCACGCGCAGCTCGTTGAAGTCCAGGACGTGCCGCCGGATCGCTTCATACGCGGCGAAGGCCTTCGCGCTGGTCGACTCCCACAGGAGCATGCTCTGGATGAGGACCGCCGTGGCATCATCCGCATCGGGGAACGGATGCGGCTCCGCCGTGGGAAGCGTCTTGAGCAGGCGGGCAAGGACCTTGGACCGATCGGTGGCGTTCTTCACGGATGCTCCTCGTTGACTGTCCCGCGGACCGATGTCCAGATCCGCGCTTCCGGCGTCCCCGACCCACCGCCGCCGTCCGTGTCCGGTGACGGCGTGTCCGGTGACGGCGTGTCCGCCGCCGGCCTGACCGGGTCCTCCGCGAGCGCCGCCAGGACGCGCGCCTCGTTCCGGGCCCCCTTGTCCAGCCGGAAAGCAAGCCGCGGCGTCCGCCGCAGCGCCATCCGGTCGCTCGCGATCCGGCGGATGTGCCCGGCCGCGGCACGGAGCCCGTGCAGCGTGAGTTCGACCTCGGACTCCGGCATGATCGTCACCATGACGGTGGCATCGGCGAGATCATCGCTGACGCGCACCGCGGTCACGCTCACGATCCCGCGGATCCTCGGATCCGCGAGCCCGCGGCCGAGGATCTCCTGGATCGTCCGCCGCAGAAGCGACGCGACTCTCTCCTGGTGCACGCTCATGGCACTGACGCACCGCGCGCTCAGAGCGTGCGGCGCACCTCCCGCACGCGGTAGCACTCGAGCACGTCGCCCGCGCGGATGTCGTCGTAGCCCTCGATCCGCATGCCGCACTCCTGGCCGGCGTTCACTTCCTTCACGTCATCCTTGAACCGCTTCAACTGCTCCAGCCGGCGATCCTTCTCGATGACGATGCCATCCCGCGTGACGCGGATCTTCGCGTGGCGCTCGATCGTGCCCGACGTCACGTAGCAGCCGGCAACCATGCCGACCTTCGTGACCCGGAACACCTCCCGGACCTCGGCATGCCCGAGGACCTCGAGCTTGACTTCCGGGGCCAGCAGGCCCTCGGCCGCCTTCGTGACATCGTCGGTGAGGTCGTAGATGACGTCGTAGAACCGGATGTCCACGCCGCGGCTCTCCGCCAGCTTCCGCGCCGCGCCGCCCGCGGTCACGTTGAATCCGACGATGATCGCGCCCGAAGCCTCGGCGAGCCGGACGTCCGATTCGCTGATGCCGCCGACCGCGGCGTGCTTGATGACGACGTGCACCTCCTCGGATCCGATCTTCGGCAGCGTGGCGCGGAGCGTCTCCAGCGAGCCCTGCACGTCCGCCTTGACGATGAGGGGGAGTTCCTTCCGCTGCGCGGCGGCGAGCTTCTGGAAGATGTTGTCCAGCGTCACGCGCTCCTGCGCGAGCGAGCGCTCGCGCTCCTCCGCCTTGCGCTCCGCCGCGGCCGCTTCCGCCTCGCGCAGGGTCCGGACGATGAAGAACCGGTCGCCGGCGTCCGGAACGTCGCTCAGGCCGGAGATCGTCGCCGGAACGCCCGGACCTGCCTCATCCACGCGATCGCCGCGATCGGTGACGATGTCTCGCACGCGGCCGAACCCGCGTCCCGCCACGATGAAGTCGCCGCGATGCAGGAGGCCCTGCTGGACCAGGATGTTCGCGACCGGACCGCGGCCCTCTTCGACCTTCGCCTCCAGCACGGTGCCTTCCGCGGCGCCGCCGAAGTCCGCGGTGAGGCCGAGAAGCTGCGACTGGTAGTCCAGGATCTCCAGGAGATCCTGGATTCCCGTTCCCTTGAGCGCGCTGACGCGGACGACTTCCGTCGATCCACCCCACTCCACGGGATTCAGTTCCTGCTCGGCAAGCTGCCCCAGGATGCGCTGGATGTTGGAGTCGGTTGCTTCCGGCTTGTCGATCTTGTTCAGCGCGACGATGATCGGAACACCGGCCGCCTTCGAGTGATTGATGGACTCGATCGTCTGCGGCATCACGCCGTCATCGGCGGCCACGACGAGCACGACGATGTCCGTGACGCGCGCGCCGCGGGACCGCATCTCGGTGAACGCCTCGTGACCGGGCGTGTCGATGAACGTGATCACGTGGCTTGTATCGCCGACGTGGACCGGGACGCGGAACGCGCTGGTGGCCTGGGTGATCCCGCCCGCTTCGCCCGCCGCGACGTTCGCGTTCCGGATGCGGTCGAGCAGGCTCGTCTTGCCGTGGTCCACGTGACCGAGAATCGTGACCACGGGCGACCGCGGCCGCTCATCGACCATGGCACGGTCGCGGAACTGCTCGACGATCTCCTGCTCCGCCGTCCGTTCTTCGGCCACTTCGAGTTCGATCCCGCGCTCCAGCATGAGTTCGATCGCCAGGTCCGTGTCGATGACCGCGTCCGCCGTCGAGAGCGGCTGTCCGCGCCGCATGAGCGCGGTGATGATCTGCTGCACCTTGACGCCGGCGGCGGCGGACAGGGCCTTGATCGTGATCGGTTCGGAAATCGCGACCTTGCCGCCCGACTCCGCCGGCGTGACGGCGCGCGCGGTGGTGCCGGTCAGCGACCGCTTCTGGCTGTCGCGGCGCGCGGCCTTCAGGAACCCCTGCGATCGCGTCAGGCGCTGCTCCCGCTCCAGGAGGTCCTGCTGGCGCCAGTTGAACGCGGTCGACTCGCTGAACCCGATCGCACTGCGCCCGCCCCGGCCGGTATCCGTCCGGGTCCGCGCTCCGCGCCGGACGTTGCGTCCTTCCGGCGCCTGCGGCGCACCGCCACGGACGCCGCCGCCGGGCCGACCACCGCCCGGCGCCATGCCCGCGTCGCGTCCCGTGCGGGAGTCGCGACCCATGGGCGTGCCCGCCTCTCCGCCGCGCGTCGGGCGCCGCGGCGCCTGGACGACCTCCGGCTTCTCGATCCGGATGATGCGTGGTCCGGCCAGCGCGGCCTTCTTCGGCGTCACCAGTCGCTCGCCGGCCGGCCGTACGACCTCCGGGCGATCGGGGACATTCATCGTCGGCGCGGGTTCGCGATCCGCGGCCGCCGCGGCCGGGCGCGCCGCGCGAGCCGCACGGACGGGCCGCGCCGACGGCTCGGCCTCCGCGCCGCCCACCCGGCCCGCCGTTTCCGCGCTCCCGGCGTCGTCGGATCGCAGCGCGGGCATCGGTGCCGGGCGCGTCTCCGGCTCGGCCGCGGGTGCCGTCGGCCCCGGCACGGCCCGGTCCTCCGCGATCTCCGCCACCGCGACCGGCTGGTCCTCGGGCTCAGCGGCGCGGTCGCCCGGCGACGGCGGCGTCTCGCCGGCCTCCATGTGCGGCACCGTCGTCCGACCGGTCCCGGCATCCGTCGGGCCGGCCTCGGCGGCGTGGACCGTCGCCGGGACGTCACCGTCCGCCGGCGCGTCGACCACGGTGGAAGCACGGCGCGCCTTGCGCCGGACGCGCGTGATGTCCACCGGCGGCGCGACCTGGACCGTCGTCGTTCCTGCACCGCCGCTCTCCGCGGAGAACCACTCGCGGATCGTCGCGTGCAGGCCGACGGAAACCGTCGACATGTGATTGGTGATCCCGGGGATCGACTCGGCCTGGCACTTGGCAACGATCTCCTTCGAGTCGATGCCGAGTTCCTTCGCCACCTGGTGAACCCGCAATGCTGCTGCTTTCTTCGCCACGCTGAACTCCGCTGTGCTCTATGAGCAATCCCCACCCCACACCTGGCAGGCCGCCGGAACGCTCAGGTCGGACGGGCCGGCCGGAGCAGACCCCGCCGTCCTGGCGGCGGACCGGCAGGCCGTCATTCGCCCGGCCTGACCGCGCCCTCGCGGGACACCGGCTCGGACTCGATCACCGGACCCTCGTCATCCTGCCGTGGCTCGCGCGCCGGCGCGCCGCCGCCGCCGAGAATCGCGTCGGCCACCGACTCGGCCTGCTGATCCACCGCGAAGTCGATCGACGCGATCGAGTCGCCCGCCAGGATGGACGCGCCCGCGGCGGCCTCGGCCGCGCGGCGGCGCTCCTCCGCTTCCTTCTCGCGGCGCTGCTCCTCCTCCACGACCACGGCGCGCTCCTCGCAGGCGAGGACCATCCGCTCCGCCTGGTCCGGCTCGACCCCGAGTTCCTCGACCAGGACCTCCGCGCCGGCATCGGAGACGTCGAAGACCGAGATCAGACCGAGTGCCGCCATGCGGTCGAGCATCTCCGGCGTGACGCCGTCCAGACTGCGCAGGGTGTCCTCCAGGACCTCCAGGCTCTTCACGAACTCTGCCGGCGTCATCACGTCCAGGTCCCAGCCGGTCAGCTTCGCCGCGAGGCGCACGTTCTGTCCGCGCCGGCCGATGGCGAGCGAAAGCTGATCCTCGCGCACGATGACCGTGCCGCGCCGCAGTTCGAAGCACAGGCTGACGTCTTCCACCTCCGCGGGCTTCAGTGCGTTGGCGATCAGGATCTGGCTCGACTCGTTCCAGCGGACGATGTCGATCTTCTCGCCGCCCAGTTCATCCACGATGTTGCGGATGCGGCTGCCGCGGACACCGACGCACGCGCCGACCGGATCGACCTTGCTGTCGATGGAGGCCACCGCGATCTTCGTCCGGAAGCCCGGGTCACGCGCCATCGACTTGATCTCGATCACGCGCTCCGATACCTCGGGCACTTCCGCCTCGAAGAGCCGGCGGATGAGGTCGGAATCCCGCCGGGAGAGCACGATCTTCACCTGGCTGCCCTGCTCCCGGACCTCCTTGATCAGGCACCGGACGCGGTCGCCCGCGTGGAACTGCTCGCCGGGAATCTGCTCGGATCGGGGCATGAACCCTTCCACGCCCGCGCGATCCATCTGGATGATGAGGGCGCCCCCCTGGTACTGCTGCGCGGTCCCGGTGACGAGTTCACCCTGCCGCTTCGAGTACTCGTCCAGGATGCTGTTCCGCTCTTCCTCGCGGAACTTCTGGATCATGACCTGCTTGGCGGTCTGCGCCGGAATGCGCCCGAGCTGCTCCAGCGGGATCATCTCGCGCTGCGGCGGCTCACCGTCGATCTCGGACGGATGGTTCCGCCAGATCGTGATCTGCCCGGTGATCGGGTCCATCCGGCAGCCGAACTCCTCGACATCGAGCGAGTTGAAGTGCTTGCGCGCCGCGGACACCATCGCCTGCTCGATATCCCTGACGAGGACTTCGCGTTCGACGTTGCGCTCGCGGGCGATGGAGTCGAGGATTCGGATCGTTTCGTGGTTCATGCGGGGTCCCGGGTCCGGGTCTCAGGATGTCGTGATGTCGGGATGTCGGGTTGCCGGAGCGGCGGATGAAGGCGATCGGGGACGCTGATCCGAGGCAGGCCGGCCCCTCCCCGGACCGGCCAAAAACAGAGCGGGTCACGAGCGATCGGACGCGCCCGTGACCCGCGGTACGCAGGAGGAGGGAGGGACCCCTCCGCCGGCCTCGACCTGTTCCGGTGGATCAGGTCAAGGTCGGGCTTCCCTGCCGAATCGGCCTGGCGGTCGGCCGGACCGGGGTCCGGACATCCGCCGGCACCGTCGCACTCCCGGGCCGGGAGTCGATCGCTCCGCACGTCCGCACTGCCGGAGCAGCGCCGCCGGGCGAGGCGACCTTCGGCGACAGGCCAAGGCCACCGCGGGTCGCGCAACCGCGCACAGGGGCTGTGCGCCGGTCACGGAACATGGAGATCAGAAGCCGTGTGGACTGTGCGTGTCATGGTGCAGAGGCGCACGGGTGAACTCCTTGAGGGACCGGCACATCCGTCGACGGAACCTCGCCCGGACATCGCCTCCCGGCAGTCCGGAAGGCCGCGGGAACATCCCGATGACCTGCCGCCGCGCCGGTCGCGATGCCTGCGGTGGCGTCGGCAGAGGCGGTGCTTCGAGGCAGTCGTCGCGCCGAAGGCGGCGCGGTCCATGCGGTGCAGCATCGCGGTGCCGACACGGGCGGGCACAGGCGGGTCGACGGAACGGCACCGTGGACGGACGGGCCGATCGCTCGCTCCGACGCGCGTCTGACGGCGCGGCGGAAGCGGAGAGGGTACGCGGGGCCGCAGGATCCGTCAATCGGGACAGGCGGTCCTGCGGGCCGGCGACGCAACGGGACGCGGCGGATCAGAGCCGCTCACCCGGTCGCACCGGCCGAGCCACGGCCAGCGCCCGGTGGCCGCGATGCTGCCCGATCCGCGCGAGGAACTTGGGTTTGCCCTCGACCACCACGACCACGGGCATGACGGCGGGCCGCTCGGTCATGATGATGTCGCCGACTTCCAGCGACCGCAGGTCCGCCAGCGTGATCGTCGTCTCCGCGAGCACGCCGCGCAGTTCCACCCGCGCCCCCGCGATGCGCTCGGCGACCCGATCCGCCCAGCGGATCTCGCCGCGCGATTTCCCCGCCAGGAACCAGTTGCGGGTCGAGAGGTCCTCCACCAGCGGCTCGATCACGTTGAACGGAATGCACAGGGACATCGTTCCGGCGCGGTTCGTCAGCTTGATCTCGAAGACGATGACGACCACGACCTCGTTCGGCGGAACGATCTGGACGATCTGCGGGTTCGACTCCATCTCGCCGAGCCGGAACCGGATGGCACGGACGCCCTCCCAGGCATCCCCCAGCGCGCCCATGCCGCGCTCCAGGATGGTGCGGATGAGACGCTGCTCGATGAGCGTCATCGGCCGCTGCGGAATGAACAGGTCCTGGTTGCTGCCGCCCAGCAGCCGGTCGATGATCGGATAGACGATGAGCGGCGAGACTTCCAGGCACAACTGCCCTTCCAGGTCATCCGAGGAGAGCAGGTTGAAACTCGTCGGGTTCGGCAGACCGCTGATGAACTCGGCGTAGGTCATCTGCTCGGCGTGGGCGACGCGGACTTCGACGATCGTTCGAAGGTACCCCGAGAGCGAGGCACCGAAGTTCCGCGCGAAGTTCTCATGCAGCGTCTGCAGCGAGCGCATCTGGTCCTTGCTGATGCGTTCCGGTCGGCGGAAGTCGTAATCGCGGATCTCCACCGCCTCGCGGTGGCGGCGCTGCCGGGAGAAGATCAGCGTGTCCTGCGGTGAATCCTCGACCTCGCCTTCGGCCACCGCGCTGAGCAGGGCATCGATGTCGGACTGGTCGAGAACGTCGCTCATCGGACTTCCACGGGCGATCGGGACCGCCGGCAATCACGGCGGACGGCGGATCGTTGAGGTCCCCCGCGCCGCTATCCTTGCGGGCGTGCCGCCGGGCGATCCACGGCGGGACGACCGGATGGCCCAAGCGGTTATCGGAGTCCTCCCCGCCGCCGCTTGAACACCGGCACGACCGATGCCTCCGGAAATCACGACTTCGCGGGAGTTCGAAGAGACGCATGCAGTCACGGTTGCCCCGGATCGATCCACCCACGCTGCCGGAGATGGAACAATGGCCCTGAGCCCGGGCACGGTGCGAGCGCTCGCCGCACTCCTTCTTGTCCCTGCCCTGTGTGCACCTCGGTTCGCGCTCGACGCCCGGACGGCGTCGGCCCAGGCACCGTTTCCCGGCACCGGGCTTCCCATGCCCGCGCCCGCCCCGTCCGGGGACCCGGTCACGGTGCACGTGGCCGCCGACCACGCGTCCGTTCCCCAGGGCGGTCGATTCCTGGTCGCCGTCGTCTTCGACCACCAGCCCGGATTCCACGTCTGGACGAATGACCGACCGGTCCCCGCGGGCCTCTCCAGGTTCAGCGGCGCGATCCTGACGGAGATCGCCGTGACCGGCGCACCGCCCGGCGTCCGGGTGCACACCGATCACACCATCTGGCCGGAGCCGAAGCGGGCGATCGCCGACCTCGGCGAGGGGCCCGAGACCTTCCTCGTCTTCGGCGGGCGCGCGGTGGCCCTCCTGCCGGTGACGGTCGCGCCGGATGCGGCGCCCGGGACCGCCACCATCGCGTTCGCCATCACATGGCAGGCCTGCAACGACCAGACCTGCATGCAGCCCGACTTCGACCAGCCGCGTCGGCTCACCGTCGAGATCACGGCGGCGGGCTCGGCGCCGGTCCGCAGCGCCGCGCCGTCCGCCGACTTCCGCGCCGCCCCCGCTGATCTCTTCGACACACTGACCGAGGCCGCGCCCGGCGCGACGACCGGAGCGGCCGCGCCGGAGAACGGCCCGGGCGACCAGGAAGCGGTGCCCGCCGCGCGGCCGGACGAGGGGCTCGCCGGCAGTCCCGCCGTGCAGCAGGGACCGTCGTTCTTCGGCATCACGCTTCCGCGGCCCGAGGGGGTCGTCGGGCTGCTCGCCGTCGCGTTCATGGCGGTCATCGCCGGGCTGGTCCTCAACCTGACGCCCTGCGTCCTGCCCGTGCTTCCCATCAAGGTGATGACGATCAGCCAGCACGCGGGGTCTCCCGCCCGGATGCTGGCGCTCGGCCTCTGGATGGCCGCCGGCGTCGTCGCGTTCTGGGCGGCGCTCGGACTCCCGGTCGCATTCGTCCGTGGCGTGAGCGACCCCTCCCGCATCTTCGGGATCTGGTGGCTGACCTTCGGGATCGGCGCGCTGATCGCCGTCATGGGCATCGGCATCATGGGCATGTTCACGATCTCGCTGCCCAACGCCGTCTACGCGATCAATCCGAAGGCGGATACCGCGTGGGGCTCGTTCCTCTTCGGCGTGATGACCGGCGTCCTCGGTCTGCCGTGCTTCGGCTTCGTGGCCGGCGCGCTGCTGGCCGGATCGGCAAGCCTTCCGTCCGTCACGATCATGACGATCTTCATCTCGCTGGGAGTGGGGATGGCGCTGCCGTACCTGGTCCTCGCCTTCCGGCCCGGGCTGATTCACAAGGTGCCGCGCACCGGGCCCGCCAGCGAACTGGTCAAGCAGGTCATGGGACTGCTGCTGCTCGCGGCGGCGGCGTACTTCATCGGCTCCGGCCTGATCGCGCTCGTCGCGGAAAAGCCGTGGATGGCGAAGCAACTGCACTGGTGGACGGTGGCGCTCTTCGCACTCCTCGCCGGCGGGTGGCTCACCTGGCGCACGTTCCAGCTGACCTCCGCCGCCTCCGCGCGGGTGGGCTTCCTGGTCGCCGGCATCGTCATCGGCGGCGTCGCGCTCGCCTACGCGGCCGACTCCACCAGTCGCGCCCGCGCATCCTGGCTGCTGCGGGCCGACGCGCTCGCGACGGCACAGGATGGCTACACCACCCAGACCTGGAACGACTACACGCCTGCCGCCTTCGCGCGCGCCCGGGAGGACGGCCGCGTGGTCGTCCTCGACTTCACGGCGGAGTGGTGCATCAACTGCAAGGTGCTGAAGGCGACGGTCCTCGATCGCGATCCGGTGCGCAGCCTGCTCGCGGAAGGCGACATCGTCGCGTTCACCGTGGACCTGACCAGCCGGACGGCGCCGGGCAAGTCATTGCTGGAGGAACTGGGGCAGGTCGGCATCCCGGTGCTGGCGGTCTTCGGTCCGGATGCGACGGAACCCTGGCTCGCGAATGCGTACACGGCCCCGCAGGTCGTCGAGGCCATCCGCCGCGCCCGTCACCACGTGAACGGCCGCCTGACGAGTTCCGGGTCCCGCACGGCGCCCTGACTGATGACCGGATCCGGACCGCGGTCGGGGCGCGTCCACGTCGAACGCCGCGGGCGACGGGTCAGGGCGATGACGCCTGCGCCCGATAGCGCTGCCGCTGCGTTTCCGTCAGCCGCTTGAGCGGATCGAGTTCGAACGCCGCGTCGATCTCCAGGACGCGCTGCGCCGCGCGCCGCGCGGCCTCCGCGTCACCCGCATCGTCGAGCAGCCGCGCGAGGATGCGCGCGGTCTCCAGGCCGCCGGGATCCAGCGCGGTCGCCTCCTGCGCGCATCGAAGCGCCGCGTCACGATCGGCCGCCGCCCCGGTCATCCTGAACCGCACCTCGCGCAGCCGGACCTCCGACTGCACCTCGGCGAGCGAGCGCGTCCGCCCGTCCATCCCGGCCAGGACCTCGATGACACGGTCGACAGCCGCCAGCGCCGCGTCACCCGCGCCGGGTCGTGCATCCGCGGCGAGTCGCTCCGCCTGCCGTGCCGCGAATCGCGCCGGCGCCGGCGACCGCGGCCATGCACGCCACGCGTCGAGCAGCCGGTCGATCGCCGCCAGGCGCGCGGCTCCCTCGTCAGCACCGCCGGGCACGCCGGACGCGGCGCGGAGTCCCTCCGCCGCCGCCTGGACGGCGCGCGCCTGTCGCATCTGCGGCAGCAGCCCGAACGGGAGCGCGGCCGCCACCACCAGCAGCGGGATCACGCCCGGCACGAGGTCTCCGCGCCGGATCGCGGCGCGCGCCTGCGGCGCGGCCCCGCCTGCCGCCGAGGGTTCGGGCGCCGTCGCGCGCCCGCGCGGTCCGGCCAGCGCGGCCAGCAGCCCCAGCGCCAGCGCGCCCGACCCGGGCAGCACGGCCGTCATCTCGACGCCCAGGTGCACCACGATCGCGATCGCGGCGCCGGCGCACGCCCATGCGGCCGCGCCGCCCCCGCGGCGGAGCAGGGCCAGGATCATCGGCACACCGGCCACCATCGCCAGGAGTCCGACCGCGCGCCATACGCCGGTCATCGGCGTCTCGAGGTCACCCGCGCCGACGGCCATCGCCGTCAGCCCCGCCACCGCGGCGCCGACCATGGCCGGGCGGACGAAGTGCGCATCGTCGATCGCGTCGCTGGCGTCACGCCTGTCCGGCACCGGCGGCGCGGTTCGCGGTTCCGGGCGCACCGCCCGTCCGGCCGCGCGCCGCGCGAACAGCATCACGATGCAGACCCATCCCGCACCACCGGCGCCGAGCGACGCCAGCCAGTCGGGCACGATGCCATGCGCGCTGCGTACCTCTTCCGGATTGCGCGGCACGCGGTACGCGGGATAGACGCGGCCGAATCCGTCCGGTCCGACGCCCGTCAGCGGATGATCCGTCACCATGGCCCCGGCGGCCTGCAGGTAGTGGGCGCGGAAGAGCAGGCTGCGCTCACCGCCGAACGACTCGGGCAGGATGGCGCCCCGCGCCCAGATGGCGACGACCACCGCGGGCACCAGCAGCGCCGCGGCCGGTGGCAGCGCCCGTGCGACGGCGGCGCATCGCGGCGCCACCATGCATCCGATCAGGACGGCGCCCGCGCCCGCCGCTGCGGCCACGATGGCCCCGCGCGATCCGCTCTGGAGCAGGAGCAGCAGCAGCAGCGCGCCCGCCACGACGGCCCCGGCGCGCAGCCCGCGCGGCAGCGACCGCGCGAACGCCAGCACGATGAACAGGACGCACCCGCCGGCCAGGAACGTGGCGAGCACGTTCGTCGTCGGGAACCAGGCGCGCGGCTGCGCCTGGCGGACGCGGCGCTCGAAGATGCGGGCAAGCGCGCCATCGGGCTCCCATCCCGACGCCGCGAAGAACGCCTCCCGCGTCTGCTCGAACGCCCGGATGGTCGCGGCATGCTCCGGGCCGACGAAGCCGATCGTGCGGATCTCGCACTGCATCAGTCCGCGCAGCATGAGCGGCGCCAGCGCGGCGAGCAGCAGCGCGGTCACCACGCGCCGTCGCTGCGGATCCCGCGCCCCGTGCACGATGGCCACCGCGGTGAACATGGCGGCGAACCATGCGAGCCCGAGCCGGAGATCGTCGCCGTGCGCGGCGGCATGCACCAGGAGCGCCGGCACGGCGGCGATGCAGAGCCACGACAGCGGCCGTTCCAGCCGGCCGGCCGCCGCGGCGCGGATGAGCACGACGCCGCCCAGCGCGATGGTCAGCAGGTCGATCACCATCGCCGCGACGCCGGGAATCGCGGCCAGCGGCGGATGTCCGGCGAACGGATCAAGATCGAAGTGCCGGTCCGGCGCGAAGAGCACGAGTGCGCGCAGCACCGCCAGCGCGACGATGGCGAGCAGTGGAAGGTCATCGCCGATCCCGCGGTGCGGCGGCACGGCACCGCCGGAATCCGCGGCGGCGGCGCCGCCGCCGGGCCGGACCCGCGATCCGTCGGCGGCGCGGCGCGCGGTCGGGCCACGGCGCGCCATCAGCCGGGCGACTCCGGCGACCGGCGCGACGGGCGCGTGGCGTGCTCGAGCAGTGCCAGGACGCCGAGCACCACCACGGTCTGGACGCCCACGAGCACGGCCTGCCACCAGGGCAGTCGTCCCAGGGAGATGCCGCCGATTCCCGTCACCAGGGTGCAGCCCCAGATGACCGCCACGGCGCCGCGCTTCGAGAGTCCGCGCTGGACGAGCCGGTGCGAGAAGTGCTGCTGGTCCCCGACGAACGGGCTCCGCCCCTGCCGCAGACGGATGAGCGTCACGGAGCAGAGGTCGTAGAGCGGGATGGCGAGAATCACCGGCGGCATGAAGATCGCATACCACACGCTGCCGATCGCCTCCGTGTTCGCGGGATCCCACCACGTGGTGCGCACGGTGAGCACGGCGAGCAGGAAGCCGATCACCAGCGACCCGCCGTCGCCCATGAAGATCCGCGCGGGCGGCAGGTTGAACACCAGGAATCCGGAGAGCGATCCGGCCATGAGCCCGAGGATGCCCGCGATGAACCACTGCTGGTTCACGACCGCGGCGATCATGAACAGCGCGGACACGATCACCCCCACGCCTGCCGCCAGTCCGTCCATGTTGTCCAGGAAGTTCATCGCATTGGTGATGGCGAGGATCCACACCATGGTGATCAGGATGCTGGGCAGTGGTCCCAGCATCGTCAGCAGGCGGACGTCGAAGAAGAGGACGAGGACGAGCGCGGGGAGGATCTGCCCGACGAGCTTCAGGCGCGCCGGCAGCGCACGCCGGTCGTCGACGAGCCCGACGACGTGGAGGGCCAGCGTGGCGGCGATGAGCGCGACCGCCAGCGGAAGCGATGCGCGGAGCCGCTCCTCGTGCGGCGCGATCCCCGGGAGGATCGCGGTGATCCGCGCCCAGTCGACGACGGCGACGGCCGCGACCCCGGCCGCGAGCGGCAGGACGATGCCGAGCGTGATCGCGATGCCGCCGATGTTCGGCACGGCCCGCAGTGCCGCCTTCCGGTGGCCCGCCGACCCGGGAGAGTCCAGCATCCGCAGTCGCACGCCGACGCGAAGCAACGCCCACGTTCCCGGTGCGCTGATCGCGAACCCCACACACACCATCACGAGCGCCGCAACCGCCACGGACCGCATCGTACTGCCCGCACGCACCCACCGCGGCCGCAGGTGCCGGGAGGACCGGCGGTACACTCGCCGGCCGTGACACAGCGCATCGGACTCATCGCGGGCGCCGGTGACCTGCCGGTCATCGTCGCGCGGGGCATGACCGCCGCGGGACTGGAGGTCTGTGCGATCGGCTTCGCCGGCCAGTACTCGCCGCACCTGCCGCCGCTGTGCCGCCACTTCCGGGCCGTGGGCGTCGCCCGCATCGGCGGCTGGATCCGCGCACTGCGCGGCTTCGGCGTCACCGAAGCGGTGATGGTCGGCCGCGTGGAGAAGGGCCGCGCCCACGATCGCCTGCGCCTGCTCCGATACCTGCCGGATCTCCGCGCGATCTCGATCTGGTACCGTCGCCTGCGCCATGACCGCCGGAACGCGGCGCTGCTCGCCGCCGTCGCGGATGAACTGGAACGAAGCGGAATCACCCTGGTGGATTCGACGATGCACATCCGCGACCACATGGCCCGGCCCGGACCGAACGGGCGGGCCACGCCGTCGCCGGCGGCACGGGACGACATCACCTTCGGCTGGCCGATCCTGGAAGGCATCGCGCGACTCGATGTCGGCCAGGCCGTGGCCATCCGGGAGCGCGATGTCCTGGCGGTGGAAGCCATCGAGGGCACCGACGCGATGATCGAGCGGGCCGGCCGCCTCGCCCGCGGCCGGTCGTGGACGCTGCTCAAGACCGCGCGGCCCGGTCACGACCTGCGGGCGGACGTACCGACCATCGGCGTCCGGACGATCGAGCGCGTCGCGGCGGCGGGCGGCTCGTGCATCGCCCTGGGGACCGGGCGCGTGATCCTGGTGGATCGACCGGCCGTGCTGGCCGCGGCGGATCGCGCGGGCATCGCCATCGTGGGCGTGGGCGAGCCGGAACCCTGATATCCGCCGTTTCCGGTGGCGAAGGGTTGGAGCGCCGGGCCCCGCGTGTTACGCTCGCAGGCTCTCTCTCTGTCTGCCGGCACACGGGCCGGCACCGGCGGCGCCGTACACGCTCTCGCGGCCCCCCGGCGATCCACGCAGGCTCTCGAATCGTCCTGAAGGAGGAACGAACATGGACATGCGCGCACTGGCCGCGGCGGCGATCGGCACGATCAGCGTCACCGGCGCCGCGTCGGCTGGTTTCGTCAACGCCACCGTCGACATCCACGGCAGGGGCATCATCGCCGGCACGATCACCTACCGCGTGAGCGTGCACTTCGACAGCCCGCTGGACAAACTGCTCGCCGTGTTCGGCGACGTGGCGAACGGCAACGCCGCCGTTCGCTTCGCGTCCAGCGCCCCGCTGGTGCAGGATGACCTGGGCCTTCCCGGCCTCTCCGACTTCTTCCAGGGCGCCGGCAGCCCCGTGCAGGGACCAGGCGACTCCTGGGTGACCCTGGGCCTGGATCCCGTGTCGGCCAACGCCGCCTTCTCGCCCGGCTTCCTGGGCGGCGGGTGGGGGGCGGCGCCGGTGATCGTCGGTGCGTACTTCGAAGATCCCGCGGAGGGCTGGTATGACGCGAACCCGGGCACGGTGGTCAACGGCGGATCGATCGTGATCGCCCAGTTCACCGTGCCGGAGAACGCGAACTTCGACTTCTACGGCACCGTCGGCTGGCAGCTCGGCGGCGCCGGCGGGCCGCTCAAGAGCAGCTTCGGCGTGGCCACACCGGCGCCGGGGGCGCTCGCCCTGCTGGGTCTCGCGGGAATCCTCGGCCGGCGCCGCCGCCGCTGAGCCGCGTCCGCCACGGTCCGGCACCACGGACGATCCGTGCGCCCGCAGCCGCTCCCCTCCGGAGCGGCTGCGGTCGTCTCCGGCCATCGCCGGGCGCGGCGCGCGGGCGGCGATGGATGCCCGCCCTGCACACCCGGGAGGAACGTGGCCCTCTGGTACACTGCCCGGCTCGGCGCCCCGCGCCGGCCGTACGCGGCCTCCGACCGCCCGCAGCGCCCCGGTCTCCATCGCGGTCCCCCTCCCGGTCCCCATGAGCGAACACGAGCCCACGGACACCCCGGATCTGCCCGACGAGCCCGAGACCCTCGCCGAGGACGAGGGCCTGCCGCGAGGCCAGGTCGTCGAGCGCGAACTCGACCGGGAGCTGCATGACAGCTACCTGACCTACGCGATGTCCACCATCATGGACCGCGCGCTGCCCGATGCGCGGGACGGGCTCAAGCCTTCCCAGCGGCGGATCCTGGTCGCGATGAACGACCTCGCGCTGACGCCGGGGCGGAAGCACCGCAAGTGCGCGAAGATCTGCGGCGACACGTCGGGCAACTACCACCCCCACGGCGAGTCCGTGATCTACCCGACGCTCGTGAACCTGGGCCAGGACTGGAAGACCCGCGTCCCGCTGGTGGACAAGCAGGGCAACTTCGGATCCATCGACGGCGATCCGCCGGCCGCCATGCGCTACACCGAGGCGCGCATGACGCAGGCGGCGGTGGAGATGCTCGCCGACCTTCGGCTGGAGACCGTCGACTTCCGGCCCAACTACGACGACACCCGCCAGGAGCCGGCGGTCCTGCCCGCGCGATTCCCGAACCTGCTGATCAACGGGTCCAGCGGGATCGCCGTCGGCATGTCCTGCTCCATCCCGCCGCACAATCCCGGCGAGGTCTTCGACGCCATCATCGCCGTGCTCGACGATCCCGCGATCGAACTGGCGCGGCTCATGGAGGTCGTCCAGGGCCCGGACTTCCCGACCGGCGGCGTCATCATGGGTCGGCGCGGCATCGCCGAGGCGTACGCCACCGGCCGCGGCCGCGTGCAGCTCCGGGGGCGGGTCCACACGGAAACCCTGAACGGGCGGGAAGTGCTCGTCATCGACGAGATTCCCTACCAGGTGGTGCAGAACGCGCTCATCGAGAAGATCGTGGAGGCGGCGAAGTCGGGACGCATCCCCGACATCTCCGACATCAAGAACTTCTCCGGGATGAAGCACCGGACCCGGATCGTCGTCTACCTGAAGAAGGGCGCGATGGCGGACGTGGTGGAGCGGCAGCTCTACGAGTTCACCCAGCTCCAGTCGACCGTCTCCATCATCAACACCGCCCTTCACCAGCGGCGTCCGCGGACCATGGGGCTGCGCCAGCTGATCGACTGCTGGATCGAGCACCGCCGCGAGGTCATCCGCCGCCGGACGGAGCACCTGCTGCGCGAGGCGAAGAAGCAGGCCCACCGCCTGGAGGGACTGGTCTTCGCCGTCTTCGACATCGATGAGATCATCGCGCTCATCAAGTCCTCCGAGGACCGGGAGGATGCGCTCGCGAAACTGATGGCCCGGCACTACCGGATCCCGCCGTCCCATCCGCAGGCGCCGCTCGTGCCCGCCTCGCTGCGCGAGCGCGCGGCGCGCGGCGACGGTGCCGAGATCACCCGTGTCCAGGCGGAAGCGATCCTGGCCCTGCGGCTCCAGCAGCTCATCGGCCTGGAGATCGAGAAGCTGGTCAGCGAGTTCTCGAAACTCCTGCACGACATCGCCGGGTACGAGAGCATCCTCGCGGACGACGCGCGCGTCCGGGCGATCATCCGCGAGGACTGCGTCGAACTGCGCGCCCGGTTCAGCACCCCGCGACGGACCACGATCGAGGAGGCCGAGAGCGAGGAGTACGACATCGGCGACCTCGTGCCCGAGCACGAAGTGGTCGTCACGATCTCGCACGAGGGCTACGTCAAGCGGCTCCCCGTCACCACCTACCGGGAACAGCGCCGGGGCGGGCGCGGGATCAAGGGCACGGAGTCACGCGAAGGAGACTTCGTGGAGCATCTCTTCGTGTCATCCACCCACGATGACCTGCTCTGCTTCACGAACACCGGCCGCGTCTTCCAGAAGAAGGTCTACCAGATCCCGGAGATGTCGCGGACGTCGCGCGGCCGCGCCATCGTGAACCTGGTCGACCTGCGCGAAGGCGAGCGCGTGGTCGCGTTCCTGAACATCCCGGGCGGCATGGACAGTGACGACTACCTCTTCTTCGGCACCTCCCGCGGACGCGTGAAGCGGACCGCGCTCCGCGAGTACCGCAACATCAACCGCGCCGGGATCATCGCGATCAACCTGAACGAGGGCGATGATCTCATCGACGTCGTCCGGACCGGCGGACACGATCACGTGCTGCTCGCCACGCGGGCCGGCATGGCGATCCGCTTCGACGAGAATGACGCCCGGCCGATGGGGCGGTCGGCGGCCGGCGTCACCGGCATCGACCTCGCGGACGATGACCTGGTGGTCGGCATCGTCCGCGCGGAGGAGAACGCCGACCTCCTGACCATCTGCGAGCGCGGCTACGGCAAGCGCACGCCGCTGGAGGAGTATCTGGTCCAGTCCGAGGACGGGTCGACGCGCACGCAGCGGCGCGGCGGCAAGGGCCGGCTGGACATCCGGACGACCGACCGCAACGGGCCGGTTGCCTGCGTGCGATGCGTGACGGATGAGGACAGCCTGGTCCTCATCAGCGAGGGCGGCATGATCGTCCGCGTGGCGTCCCGCGACATCTCGCGCATCGGCCGGAACACGCAGGGTGTGCGCATCGTGAACCTGAAGTCCGGCGATCGCCTCATCGCCGCCGCGCGCGTCGTGGACTCCGGCACGGAGGACGCGGAGGCCGCCGGCGCGGAGCCGGGAGTCGTCGGCGGCTGACCGGCCGTCACGCGTCGAGCCGCATCCGTGGTCCACTGTGCATGCCATCCGCCCGTGCTTCCGGCACGCAGGCCCGCGGGTCGCCACGCAGCCCTCTGGTATACTCGCGCCACGAACGGACGGAGCCTCATGCATGGCGATCAGCGACTGGTCTGAATCGATTCTGCTGGCCGACCTCCAGGATGAGCCCTCGTTCTCCGAGGACCTGGAGACGCTCATCGCGCGCCTGGAGGCCATGGAGCCGCCGCTCCCCGACGTCGTCCTGAACATGGCGGCCGTGCATGCGATCAACTCGTCGAACATCGCGCAGATGCTCACGCTCCGCAAGCGCCTGCTGGCCGACGACGCGCGGCTCAAGGTCTGCTCCGTGGGCGACACCGTGTGGTCGGTCTTCCTGGTCACCGGACTGGACAAGGTGTTCGACTTCAACGACGACGTGCTGACCAGCCTGGCATCGCTGCAGGTGGAGTAGCACGCCCGCGCGTCGCGCGCGCGAGTGGACGAGCCAGCGACCTCGACGACGCGCACCGGCCCTCCGCCGTGCACGCCATCGTCTTCTGCACGCGCAGGCGCAGGGGGGCTGAAACGCCCCCCTGCAACCCCCCTCGCGGATGGATGATCCCGGAGGCGCCTTGACTCGCACCAGGGCGATCACGGACGCGCCGTCGGTGACAGACGTTCTCAGCGCGCGATCCCGGACCCGATGCGCGAAGGCACCACCACTCGCGCGCCGGCTGACCCCCCACAACCCTCCTGCGCGCAAGGGGGTTGCAGGGGGGGCCTCAGCCCCCCCTGCGCTCGCGCACCCCGACGGAACGCGGAGTGATCAAGGCGACAGGAAGTCACCCGCGATCCTGGACAGACACTGCAGCCGACATCGAATCGCGAACCTTCAGCCATCACTCCGCCGGTCGTCCCACCAGCCTGAGATCCAGCCCGCTTCCCGCCAGCCGGTCGTAGAGATCCAGGAACGCCGGCAGCCGGTCGCGGTCGCCCTCCGTCGCCGCGGCCAGGTAGATGACGAGCGACGGGTCTGCTGCCCGCGCCGCCTCCAGGCGCGGGCGAATCTCCTCGATCGCAACCGGCTCACGATCGATGAACCACTGCCCCTGCCCGTCCAGGCTGATGGAGAGCAGTTTCGGGGTCGCGGTCGCCGCGTCGCCGGAGACGAATGCGGGCATCTCCATCGGCACGATCTCCGCGCGGATCATGAGGACCAGCGCGTAGATGAAGAACGTGAGCAGCAGGAAGATCACGTCGATCAGCGGCATGATCTCGATGCGCAGTTCGTGCTCTGTCGGCCTGAGTCGGAGCATCAGGGATCAGCGCAGCGTCTTCATCCAGGCGGCCAGCCGCCTGCACCCCTCATCGATCGTCTCTTCGCCGCACGCGAACCCGAGTCGCACGCAGGTCTCGCCGCCGGGGCCGAACTCCTCGCCGGGGACGACCGCCACCCGCGCTTCCTCCAGCAGCGCCTCGGAGAAGGAGAGCGAGGAGTCGATCGTGCGACCCTCCGCGGTCGTCCGTCCGAACGTGCAGGAGATGTCCGGGAAGACATAGAACGCGCCCATCGGTCGCGGGCAGCGGATCCCCGGGATCGAAGCGATCGCCGCGTGCATGCGCCCGGCGCGCTGCGCGAAGACGCGCCGCATGCGCTCGACCTCGGCCGCCCCGTGCGTCATCGCTTCGACCACCGCCGGATACAGGAAACTGGTCGCGTGACTGGTCATCTGCCCCTGGAGGTTCGCCGCCGCCTTCGCCACGGCGCCGTCGTCGCCCGGGGCGCAGAGGTAGCCCAGTCGCCATCCCGTCATCGCGTACGCCTTGCTCAGGCCGTTGACGGTGATGGTGCGCGCCGCGACCTGCGCGATCGACCCGATCGACCGGTGCGCGACGCCGCCGAAGATGAGCTTCTCGTAGATCTCGTCGGAGAGGATGAGCACGTGCGAATGCGCGGCAAGCACCTCCGCGAATGCCGCGATCTCCTCCGGGGTGTACATCGTGCCGCACGGGTTCGACGGACTGTTCAGGATGACCAGCCTGGTCCGCGGCGTGATCGCGGCATCCAGTTCCTCCGGCGTGATGCGGAAGTCGCGCGCCGCCGTGCTCGGCACCGGGATCACCGTGCCGCCGCAGAGTCCGGCGATCGGCGCGTAACTCACCCACGCCGGCGTCGGGAGCACGACCTCGTGGCCCTCTCCCTCATCCAGCAGCGCCTGCATGACCAGGTGCACCGCGCTCTTGCCGCCGACGGTGATGACGACGTGCTCAGCGCGGCAGTCGATCCCGTTCTCATTGCGCAGCTTGCGGGCGATCGCCTCCCGCGCCTCCGGCGTGCCCGGCACCGGCTGGTACTTGGTCATTCCGCGCTGGAGCGCGGCGATCGCCGCCTGCTTGACGGGCTCCGGCGTATCGAAATCCGGCTCACCGGCGCCGAAGCCGACGACATCGACGCCCGCCTTCCGCAGCGCCGCAACACGGGCGCCGACGGCAAGCGTGGCGGAGGGCTTGAGCCGCGTGACACGATGGGAGAGACGGATGCCGGGCATGTCTGTCACTGCAGCAGCACCGGTCGAACCGGCCCCCGATGGTGCGCGCTCGCCGCTGCAGGAGGCAGGAGACGATGATTGCGGCATCCGTGACGGGCCGGCGGGCAGGCTCATGGCAGAGAGGATACCGCGCTCAGAGCCGGGATCGCGTCGCCCGACGGGCCGTCGACCTCGCGCCGGCACGCCATCGGGCTGGACTGCCGGCGAGTGGGCGCCGTCGTCGGATGCCGGCCGGAGACACGTACACGCGAACGACCCGGCGGCTCAGATGTCCGGGCCTCCCGGTTCCGCAGCGGGCCGCTCGCGGCGCCTGGCGGCGACCCAGTCGCGGACGATCTGTCGGTGGGCCGCGACCAGCGCGTCGTGTCCCAGGGCGGCGGCGTCCCGAAGATACTCGGCGAGCACGCCACGCGGATCCGCCCCCGCGTGGTGGAGTGCCACGAGTGTGCGAACGTAGTCGCGCGGCTCACCGGTGTGTTCCTCATCGAATCCGGGTGTGCCTGCTCTCCCGCTCGCGACAAAGAACATGCCGTCGATCGGACGGAGCGTGAGGTTTCGATGATTCGGATCCGCCCCGAGTTCGAGGAGCATGCGGGTCGTGCCCGCCCGTCCGTACATGGCGGCGGAGATCAGTGCCGATCCCAGGGCGGCGCGCTCGTGACATCCGTTCTCGATCCAGAATCGCACGCTCTCCGACTGACCCCATGCCGCCGCCACCTTCATGTACTGGATGCGCTCCTTCAGCGGAAGTTCGGGGTGACTCTCCAGATACAGTCTCGCCGTCTCCGTCCGGCCGAGTGCCGATGCCAGTCGCATCGGCGGCGGTGTCGCCGGGCCGCACGCCGGCAGCAGGGCCGCGGCGATCACGAGCACGACGAGCCACACGCGATCAATCATGAAGCGGTTCGACCGGATGCTCATGGCATGTCCCCCACGAGCCCCAGGCCCTCTGCCCGGACAGCCTCGGAACAGGTGTCGATGCGTCGTTCGAGACCGGAAAGCAGGAGATCGAGCTGGCGATCACTCTCGAGGTCGGGTCGGATCTGGAGGAGAACGGACAGCGCCCACATCGCCGTCATGGAATCGCCGCGCTGCGCGGCAAGGAGCGCCTTCCGCCACCAGATGCCCGCGTCAGCCCTCGTGACATCGAGGGCCGCATCGATGGACCGCTCGGCCGCGGCCGGATCCGAGGTCCATGCGCGGTCCGCAGCCTCTTTCAGGAATTCACGACGTCGCGAGGGTGAATCCGTTGCGCAGCCGAGCAGCGCCACGGACATGACGACCGCCGCAACGGCAGTCCAGGAAGGTTGAGGCATGGTTTCACCTGTCGAACCGTCCGGGGTCCAATCCATGGGTCGACCCCGGGTCACTCGTCTGGAAGTGGCGATTGATCCGCTGCAGCACGCTGCTGTCCTGAGCCCCCTGTCCCCCGCGCTTCGCCGCGGCGGGCGGGTCCGCTGTCATGGCGTCCTCGACCTCGCGCCCGATCCGCCGGATGATCTCGAGAACCCTGTTGCGCAGACCGAGGAGTTTCTGCGTGTTCGAGATCGCGTTTACCCCGACCTGCGCCGAGTTGTCCGTGAGCAGTTCACGGATCGCACGCGCTGCCTCCTCCGCGGTCCCGGCGATGTCCGTCGACGCGCGGCTCTGCGCGCCCGACATGCCCGAGGCCGACCCCGGATCCGACCGTCCCCACTGCTCACCAGAACCGGATTCCGCGGCCCTGGACTGCATCCAGGCATCGAAGTCAGACAGGAACTCGGGCGTCGCTGGATGTGACAGGAATCCGGATTGCGCATCGCGTTTCGTGGCAGTCGCGATCGACGCCCTCAACTGCGCATTGAAGGCATCCAGGATCTCGTCCGCCCGCGCGATGGCCTCCGTGTTCTTTCGCGCCGTCCTCGCGTCCTCCTGCCTCCGCAGTTGTCGTGCGAGTTGATTGAGACTGCGATTGAGTTCCTCGATCATCTCGTGCCGCTCGCGGACGTCGGCCTTCCGATCCGGCGCCGGCGGTGGCGGCGGCGAAGGCGGCTCATGCGACCGCGCGATCGGTTGCCGACTCCGTGCCTCGTAGTGCTGTTGCTGCGCCCTCAGCCACCTGACTTTCTCCAGACGTCCTTCGGGGCAGCCCGGGGCGTGCGCTTCCGGCTTCCGTCCCGGATTCCAACCATCAGTCATGAAGGCGCCACAGCATCCACAGCGCGCGACCATCCGCTCGTCCACCTGCCAGCGACACGGCTCGGTCGGTCCCGACGCTTCGATCGCATCCGCAGCAGACCTGAACCATGCCGCGATCTCCGCCGGTGTCCCATGAAAGAGACCTGGTGGCAGGGTGACGCCCGCCGGAGGATTCTGCCCGTCGGCCGCCTGCGCCGGACCGTGGCCGAGACCGCTGGAGAGCAGCAGAACCGCGGTGATCGCATGCATGAGTCCGGACCAGGCGCGCGCCCGCCACCCATGAATCACGCCGCGCCCGCACACCCCCGCGCCCCCCCGGAGGGGCGCGGGGGCGGCGGTCCTGGTACGGGTGGAGGAGGAAGACGAGGACGAGGACGAGAACGAGGACGAGGACGAGGATGAAGAGCAGACCGTCGTGGTCCAGGGCGGCATGACGCGGACTCCGGGAGCGCGGCGCGACGGGTTCGCTCGCCGACCGCGCCGGACGACGCCGCGCCATCCGCCGGTCGGGCATTGCCACGTCCCCACGGTCCTGCGACAATCGCGCGCCTCGACTGCCACCTTTCCGGGTGGTTTCCGGCACGAGGCGCGTGACCTCTCCGCCCGCATCGCACCGGTGATGCCGACCGGCGCAGATCCCGATCGAGCCGCTTCCATGCACGATCACGCCCACGCCTCCGGCCTCGAATGCGCCGGCGCTCCCGGCAGCGCCGACGAGCAGGCGCCGGGCGAGGTCACCCGGCTGCTGGCGGTGGTGGCCGACGGCGGCGCGGACGCCGAGTCGCGGCTTCTGGAGGTGGTGTACCTGGAACTCCAGCGGATCGCGACGTCGCACCTGCGGGGCGATCCCGCGCACTGGATCATCCGCACCACGTCGATGGTGCACGAGGCGTACATGCGGCTCCTGGGGTCCGCGGAGGTCGACTGGAAGAGCCGCGGCCACTTCTTCGGCGCCGCCGCGCGGGCGATGCGGCGGATCATGGTGGAGCGCATCCGGCAGGCGCGGACGCTCAAGCGCGGCGGCGGTCACACCATGCAGCCGTTCGATGACCAGGCCCACCTGCCTGCGTCCGCGGCGGTGTCAGGCGGGCCGCGTCACGACGACGGTCGTGCGGTCGATGTCGAGGCTCTGGACGGTGCCCTGACCCGACTCCAGGCGCTCGACGCGCGGAAGGCCGAGGTCATCAGCCTCCACTACTTCACCGGGCTCGAGATGCAGATGGTCGCCCTTGCCATGGGCATCTCGGAGCGGACGGCGTACCGGGACCTGGATGCGGCGAAAGCATGGCTGGCGCGGGAACTGGATCTCGCATGAAGCAGAGGTGAGCGGCGTCCGGGCGGGGCCGCCCCCACCCACCCACGGTCACGCGATCGGGTCTTCCATCCCCCCTGCCATGCCATGAACGAGAGTCCCGGGAGTCCACGTTGAGTCCCCTCCCCGGCGCGCCCGACGCGTGGGACCGGATGTGGTCCATCTACCACGCGGCCGGCGAACAGCCGGCGGCGCGCCGGTCGGACTTCATCCGCGCTGCCACTGCCGGCGACCCGGATCTCGAGCAGCAGGTCATGACGCTGCTGGCGGCGCGCCAGGCCGCCGGAGACCACTTCCTGGAGCCGCCCCGCCGCATGCGGCTCGACATCGCTGCGGCACCGAAGCGATCGCTGACCGGGACCCGGATCGGACGATTCCTCGTCGGCGAACGGATCGGCCGGGGCGGCGATGCGGAGGTCTACGTTGCGCAGCAGTTCGATCCGCCCAGGTCCGTGGCGATCAAGGTGATCGGCGGGGACCCGGTGACCGCGCCGCGCGACGGCGCCCTGGCGGCGGAGGCGGCGATCCTCGCCCGGCTGGAGCACCCGGGCATCGCGGCGGTCCACGAGGCCGGGACCATCGAGACGGGCGACGGACCGCATGCGTGGATCGCGATGGAACTTGTCCGTGGCGTCCCGCTCACGACCTATGCCGCGCGGGCCGGACTGGATTCGCGCGCGCGCGCGGCGCTGCTGGCCGACGTCTGCCGCGCCGTCCATCACGCGCACCTGCGCGGCATCGTGCACCTCGATCTCAAGCCCTCGAACATCCTGGTCGCGGACGGCGATGCGGGCGAGGCGCCGCGGATCCGTGTGCTCGACTTCGGGATCGCCCGCATCATCGGCGCCGGGGATGTCTGCGCGGAAGGCAACGCCGTCCGGAGGGTCGGCGGTACGCTCCGGTACATGAGTCCGGAGCAGCTGACCGGTGATCCCGACGCCATCGACGCGCGCACCGATGTCTACGCGCTCGGCGTCCTGGGCTACGAACTGCTCAGCGGCCGGCTTCCGCTTCGCTTCCCGTCCGCGTCACTGATCGAAGCACGGCGACTGCTCCGGGAACAGGCGCCGACGCCGCTCGGCATCCACGGTCGCGCCCTGCGCGGGGACGCGGAGAGCATCGTGGCGAAGGCGATGGCGAAGGCACCGGAACACCGATACGCCTCCGCATCCGAACTCGCCGCGGACCTGGACCGCTGGCGCCGACGGGAGCCCGTCCTTGCGCGCCCCGCGCCCCGGCGACGCCGGATCCTGCGGTTCATGCAGCGGGAACCACTGCTCTCCCTGGCGCTCGCGTCCGCCGTCGCGACCCTCCTGATCGGCGCCGGCCTCTCTCTCTGGCAGGCAGGCGTCGCCCGCGCGGCGGAACGGCATGCCATCACCCGCGCCGAGGACATGCGCCGGCTGGCCATGGCGGTGATCGATGACCTGCAGAACGCCCTCAAGGCCCTGCCGGGCGGGACACAACTCCGCGCCAGCCTCGTCGCGACGACGACGCAATTCCTCGACAGTGCCGGGCTTCATGACTCGGACGACCCGGAATTGCTGCGCGTCATCGCCGAGGCCCATCTGCGCCTCGGCCAGATCATGGGTTCCCCACGGAGTGCGAGCCTGAATGACAGCGCGAAGGCCGTCGAGCAGTACGATCGGGCGCGATCGCTGTACGAGCGTGCGGCCGCTCGTGATCCATCACGCGCGGCCGCACTGCACGGACTCGCCGAGACGTGGCAACTCCTCGCCGACGCGCACCAGGCCGCGGGCCGGTACGACGAGGCCATCGCCGCCGCCCTGGCGTCTGCCGACGCGTGGGCGCGTGCGGCGGACGGACACGATCTCTGGGCCATCGGGACTTCGGTAGGCCTGAATCGCTTTGCCGGCGCGATCGCCGGCAGTACCGATCGGCCGGACATCATCGAGACGGCACTGGCCCGCTCGAGCGCCCTGGTGCGGGCGCTGCCGCCGCACACCGGCGGCCGTGACGGTGTCGCTGCCCTCGATCGCGTCCGCCTGCTCGCGGAGTACGCGCGCCAGCTCACGGAGGCGGGTGGCCCCGGCGCGGAAGGCTGGCTCGGCCAGGCGGAGGCACTGGCGCGATCGGTCGATCACCGCACAAGATTGCCCAGGCGCGTCGGCGCGTGGATACAGGGTCCCGCCGACGCGCTCATCGACGTCCTGCGAACGAAGGCGGACCTGCGGCTCGGCGCCGGGGCCGCCATCGAGGCGGCGACCGCCGCCGCCGAATGCATCGATCTCTGCCGGGCGCGCCTGGCGGGCGCGTCCGACCCGGACGGTCCCGCGGTCGGGTGGATCCTGAGCGACGCGCATCGGATCCACATGCATGCCCTCGAACGCTCGGGCCGGATCGGCGAGGCACTGGAGTCCGGTCGCGCGGGCATTGACGCGATGGAGGCGGTCCTGGCGCTGGATCCCTCGGCGGTGGCGTATCGCTACCGGGTCGTGATCGCGGTCCTCGCGCGACTGGCGCTCCTGATCACCGCGCTGGAGCATCCGCCGTCGGAGGTATCTGACGGACGCCTCCGGCAGTGGCTCGCGGACGCGGAAGCCGCTCTCGCGCGTATTGAATCGCTCACGGCAGACGGTCATGACGTACCGGCGCCGTCTCCGGCACGCGCGGACGATGTCCGGGCGCGCCTGGCGGCTGCAGCCACGCGGCTCAAGGTCATCCGGGAACACCGCGCGTCCGATCCGGCCGGCGACGTCCCGGACGATCGGCCATAATGCGCGCGGCGGGCACCGCGGCCTCGCGCACGCCGCCTGTCATACCGCGACCCGACTGCGCATCGAACGCCTCGCTCCCGGAGATACGCTCCATGACCGCACCCGCCGTCCTTGCCTTCTCCGGAAGCCTTCGCCGTGATTCGTGGAACACGAAGCTCGTGCAGATCGCGGCGCACGGCGCCGTTGCCGCCGGGGCGACCGTGCGCGTGATCAATCTGCGCGAGTATCCGCTGCCGCTCTTCAATGAGGATCTGGAGCGCGAGGAGGGACCGCCGGCGGCCGCCCGGTCGCTGACCGATCTCTTCATCGCGCACGACGCGTTCCTCATCGCGTCGCCCGAGTACAACAGTTCGGTCTCCGCGGTACTCAAGAACGCCATCGACTGGGTCAGCAGGCCGGTCGCGGGGCAGCCGCCGCTCGCCGGATTCCGCGGCAAGGTCGCGGGACTGATGTCCACGTCCACCGGGGCGCTCGGCGGACTGCGCGGCCTGGTGCATCTCCGTGCCATCCTGGGCAACATCATGGTGCACGTGCACCCGAACCAGGTCGCCGTCGGGAAGGCCCCCGACGCGTTCGGGCCGGACGGCATGCTGCGCGACGCGGCCCAGCAGTCGAACATCGAGCGGATCGGCGCGGACGTCGTGGACCTGGCGCGGCGTCTCCGCGCGTAGCCCGGGAGTGCCCCCGCGACGCACGCGGCGCCCCCGCGGCCCCGTATCATGACCGCCTGCACCATCGCCACCGCCGCGGGCCGGGACGATCCATCGCCGAGCGCGCCCGCCATCGGGAGATCGAACGATGCGACTCACATGCCTGCGCGGCTCCATCCTGTCCTGCCTCCTGGGCGCTGCATGCTTCGGTGACGCCTCGCCGCAGGGCAGCCCGCCGATGCTGCCGCCCGACCGGCCCGCGACCAGGCCGGCGGCGCCGACGACCCTGCCTGCCACGCGCCCCGGCATTCCGTCCCTGCCCGACGTCACGGCGCCGGAGGCCGCTCGACTGCGCGAGCGGATCGAACGCCGCCATGCCGCCGACCGGTTCCGCGGATTCGAGGGAATCCGGTTCGACATCACCGTCCGCTACGACGACACGGTGCTGATCGACGCCGCGATCGTGCACGATCCGCGCCGCGATCGGACGCGGATCGAAGGCGCCGACGGCACGCTCATCGTGTTCGACGGTACGCGCTGCTGGGTCTCGCCCGCGCCGGCGCCGGACCCGGCGCCGGGGGCACTCCCACCGCGATTCCACGCGCGCGCCTGGACCTGGTTCCTGACGCTGCCGTACAAACTGGGCGATCCCGGCGTGTTCCTGGCCACCGAACCGCGGACGACCCTGCCGGGCGACGCCGGTCCGCCCCGCCTCCACGACGTTCTCCGCGTCTCCTTCGAACGGGGAACCGGCGACACGCCCGACGACTGGTATCGCCTCTATGTCGATCCCACGGAAAGCACGGTCCGGGCCGCGGACTACATCGTCACGTTCGGCCGCGGCAGCGCCGCCGACGCGCCGCGTTCGCAGATCCTGTTCGAGGATCATCGCCTGATCGACGGCGTCCCGGTGCCGCACCGCTGGCGGTTCCTCTCGCCCGAGGAGCCGCAGCGCATCGCGGGTCCCCGCCAGCGCGGTCACGCGGAACTGCGGGCCGTCCGTTTCATCCGGCTCAACGAGGCCCAGTTCCAGCGCCCGGAGGGCGCCGTGGAGGCACCGCCGCCCGGCTGATCCGCCGAGGGAAATCCGCGACGGCGCCCGGGCTCCCCGCTACACTCCGCCCTCCCATGTACTACGAAACGCATCAGCCTGTACTCGACGACCTCGAGGCGCGGATCTTGACGATCCGTGACTCTCTTTGACTACGACCGCAAGTGCGATCGCCTGCGCGAACTGAACGCGCAGATGGAAGAGCCCTCGTTCTGGGACGACCCGGCGAAGGCACGGCGCACCATCGAGGAGATGAAACTGCTCAAGGCCCAGACCCAGGGGCTGGCGGATGTCATCACCAGGGTGGAGGACGCGAAGGTCGGCCTGGAGCTGGCAAAGGACGCCGGCGACCGGGAACTGCTCGCGGAAGTGGATACGTCCCTGCACGGCCTCGAGTCCAGCATGGAGCAGGTGGAACTCGCGTCGCTGCTCTCCGGGCCGCACGACCATCGCAATTGCTTCGTGACGATCCAGGCCGGCGCGGGCGGCACGGAGGCCGATGACTGGGCCGCCATGCTGGAGCGCATGTACCTCTACTACTGGGAGTCCATGGGCTGGAAGGTGGAGGAGATCGCGAAGATCCACGGCAGCGAGGTCGGCATCAGCGAAGTCACGTACCACGTCCGGGGACCGCTCGCCTTCGGATACATGGCGTGCGAGCGCGGCACGCACCGCCTGGCCCGGGTCAGCCCCTTCAACGCGGAAGGCAAGCGGCAGACGAGCTTCGCGACCGTCGAGGTCACCCCGGAACTGGAGGAGACGGACATCCAGGTCGACGAGCGGGAGTGCGATATCACCGCGTTCGCCCGCTCATCGGGACCGGGCGGCCAGAACGTCAACAAGGTGGCCTCGGCGTGCCGCGTGGTGCATCGACCGACGGGCATCATGGTCGTCTCCTCCACCTACCGGGACTTCCCGCAGAACAAGAAGCAGGCCCTCGCGATCGTGCAGGCGAAACTGCAGCAGATCGAGGACGAGCGGCGCGAGAAGGAACTCAACGAGGCGACCGGCGGCAAGGTCGATCGCGGCTGGGGCACGCAGATCCGCTCGTACGTGTTCTACGACAACCGCGTCAAGGACCACCGCACCGGGCACGAAGTCGGCAATCCGCAGACCGTGCTTGACGGACACCTGCATGAGTTCATCACGGCGGAACTGCAGCGACGGAGAGCAGAGCGCAACTGAGGCGGAGCGGCGCCCTCTGGTGCCGCGACGGGGTCGGTGCATCCGGCGCATGCAGCGCACTCAGCGTGTACGGCGCGTGCGGCTGGTGACTCGGGAGCCCTGACGCGACGGGAGCGCGTGCTCGTGCGGATACGCGCCGGCGCGGGCAGCGCATCGCTCGAACGAACGGTCCGGGACAAACACACGATGGGCCTGGTGGTCTCTGCCAGTTGCCGCCCGGAGCACGCCTCCAGCAAGACAGCGCGAGGGACGATTCGACTCGTACCGGCGTCGGCGTCGACGGGGACTGTCACGCCCGCATCACCGTCAAGCATCGCTCTCGCGTCCGCGCATACCCCGCGCATACGACTCCTGCGAATCCGTGGCCGTGTCCCGCGGCCCGGTGGATGCGCGCAGCACTCGTCGTCCGCGCGCAGGGCGGTATGCATCCTCCAGGCAATCGCTGCCGCATGTGGATCGCGGGGACACGTGCGCACCCATGCGCGCACGCGTGTCGCCACACGCAGCGACGTGTGCGCAGATGCGGCTCCGGACCCGGCACGATCGTGGAATGCACCGGAACCGATCAGGGACACCTGCCCCACGAGGCGAGGAGGGCCAGCACGTCGCGGAAGTCCACCACACCGTCGCCGGTCAGATCCTGATCGCATCCGGAGCACACGCCCCACGCGGCAAGGATCGCGGAGAGATCGCTCATGCCGACGATGCCGTCACCGTCGAAGTCCGCCTGGCATGGATTCGATGCATGGCAGCCCTGCCACTTCGCGAAGCGAACGGACACGAGTCCACCTGCGGTTGCAAACTCTCCACTGACATGGAGCGCCGGGCCGCTGCCGTCGTCGAAGACGGTGAGCGCAGAGACCGCGGGGTTCATCCCCGGCAGCCAGAACCCGGGAAGCCATGTGGGCTCGCACGCGCCGCCCGCGCGCACCGTGATGATGCCGGCGTCCGTGATGGTGGTCGGATCGTGCTCGACCGACCAGCCTTCGCGCAGAGTCAACCGACGAGTGCCAGGCAGATTCATCCCGTGACTGCTTGACGCCGCTGACAGCGACACCGCGTCAACGCCCCGGAGAAGAGCCACTCTCACCACCGCGCGGCCATTCGCGTCCGTTGCAGTCGGCCCACCATGGTCCGTGAAGACCACCGCGTCCTCCACGGGCGAGCCATCGGCGGTGTGAACCGACACTGCAATGGACACGTGCACCGACGCATTCCGCGCACCATCTGCCCCGTGCGGCGATGACGACGGAGCGAGGACCGGGATGCTGATCTGGTCCTGACCAGTGCGCCAGCCGGGGGCTGCACTGGCAGAACGGTCTGCCGGATGCGGAAGCACACTCCCCAGGAGCACCCCGAGCACCCCGATCACTCTGATCACTCCGACCCTTCCGCGCCACCCTCTCTGCGCGCCGGCGCACATGGGCGCCCCCCTCGGCGGTGAAGGCGCCGAGGCAGGGCCTTCATGGCTGCATCGGCGCAGGTCACCCGCGCCGCACTGACGGCGTCGGCGCCGCGTCAGCATCAACGCCGCCGGCAGCAGCACCAGGGCACCGGCCGGCGCGGGCACTGCCACCGGCACGAAGTGCAGGTCGGCAATGCCGAAGACACCGTCCGAGTCGTGCATTCGCACGCGATTGAACGGGAGCGTGGAGATGATGCCCCGGAAGTTGCCGGCGCCACTCGCCCCGACCGTTGCCACACCGATGAGTTCCATGTCTATAAGGAACTGGACCGTGATGTTCCCCGGGAAGTCCATGGCCAGCGCCTGCATCGGACGGTCGTAGTGGAAGATGGCGTCGCTGGACAGCGTGCCCATTCCCCTTCCATCGAGCGGGAACCCGCTGTCCGCCGCCATGATCTGCACCCACCCCGACCCCGTCACCGTCATGCCGTGTGACTCCTGGTACTGCGTCGTCAACTGCCCCATCGGGTGCTCTGTGAACGTGATCGTTCGGATGGTTTCAATCGCACCTGCGTCGCCGAACCATGCATCACGCGCCAACTGCGAATAGTGAATCAGCGCCGCAGGCGATTGTGCAGTCATCACGAACACGGCAGGCATCGCGATCGCCGTCGCGCCGATCGTGGCTGTCGTCGTTCTCATAGTTCTGCTCTCCTCTTCCGATCACTCGATCGTCGCGATGCACGCTGACAGGGTCGCTCGTCTGAGGCATGTCGATGAGGGCTGGCGCTCGCCTTGAGCCCCCCTGGCGGAATCGCGGTTTCCGTCGCGTCGGCGCCAGCGGATCGACGCCTGCGGCGCCAACCACACGGCGCCTGCGCGCCCGCAGCACGACGTGCCGCGGAGCGCAGGCCCCGGGGGATGGAGACAGGATCGATCATGGCCCTGCGCGACGACGGCGCGAGCCGCGCGCCGTCAGGGCACCCAGTGCGACCACCAGCAGTACTGGCGGGGCGGGCACGGGGAC
>JAHBWZ010000016.1 GCA_019636755.1 Phycisphaeraceae bacterium
TGATGATCGCCGTGCGGGGGCGCGAGCGCAGGGGGGGCTGAGGCCCCCCCTGCAACCCCCTTGCGCGCATGATGGTGGCTGGGATCAGCCGGCGCGCGAGTGGTGGTGTCTGCGCGCATGGGGCCGGCGTCTCGCGCCGAGGACGCCTGATGACGACGGCGCGTCCGGCCGGGCGCGTCCGCGGCCGATGCGTGGCGCGCCCAGGCGCTCCCTGCGATCGTCCATCCGCGAGGGGGGTTGCAGGGGGGCGCTTCAGCCCCCCTGCGCACGCGCGTCCTGAAGATGTCGGCGCGCATGGGTCGATACCGCAGATCAAGTGGATGCATCGGAAGCGACGCAGGTTCGGACGGGGATCGCGAAAACACGTCGCAGATGCCGGCATGGCGCCTGACATCCCCCCCGCCCCCCCCCCTGAGAAAAATCCTCTGGCCCTGCCCCCGCTCACCGCGTACCTTGGCCATGCACCGGCCGGGCGGGGCGACCCGTCGGCCCGCCGCCGGGGCCCCCCGTCACCGGGACCCCCGTCGAACCTGCCTCGCCGCCCACGACCGCGACCGGGCACCCCCCCGCCTCCCGTCGCCCCCAGGAGATCCATCGTGCCCGCCCCCGTCCGTGCCGCGCTTCGCCTGATCCTCCCCGCCCTGCTTCCCGTGTGTACCGCCGGCGCCCAGCAGTTCCAGCTCCAGACGAGCAGCCGATTCCCCAATCCGAACCCGGCGGACTACACGAACTACATCGCCGTCTCGGACATCGACAACGACGGTGATCTGGACGTCATCTTCGCCAACGGCGGGAACTTCTCCTCGGCGGGAACCAACCAGCTGGTCCGGATCTTCGTGAACGACGGCTCGGCGGTCTTCACCGACGAGAGCATCCTCCGGACCGGCGGTCTGGCCGGGATCTTCCGCAGTGTCGCCACCGGGGACGTGGACCGCGACGGCGACGAGGACCTGATCCTCGCCGCCGACTTCAACCGGCAGGCCCAGCTCCTGATCAACGACGGCTTCGGGTACTACGCCAACGAGACCGTCCCGCGCCTGCCCGCGATCACGACCTCGTCGACGCGCGCCCAGTTCGGCGACATCGACAACGACGGCGACCTGGACATCTACATCAACAACGGCGGCACCACGAACCGGTTCGGATGCGGCCAGAACCGGGTGTGGATCAACAACGGCACCGGTCACTTCGCGGACCAGACGAACATCCGCCATCCCGGTGGCGCGGTGTGCGAGCCGATGGACGTGATCTTCGGCGACATCGACAACGACCTGGACCTCGACGTCCGGACCGGGAACCGCGGCTCCAACAACAGCAAGCTCTATCGGAACAGCGGCGCCGGCGTGTTCTCGCTCATCACCGGCGTCCCCGCCGACAGCATGTGCTACTCGTACGACTTCGGCGACGTGAACGGTGACGGCAACCTCGACATGATCGGCGCCAACGCCGGCCCGTCGAACCAGGAACTCCTCCTCCTGGGCGACGGCACCGGATCAGGCTGGACGAACGCCAGCAGCGGGATCTCGCCGAACCCGAATGCCGACGACAACGACAGCAAGTTCTTCGACCTGGACAACGACGGCGACCTCGACCTGATCATCGCGGCCCTCGGCCAGTCCCGGGAGAAGATCTACATCAACAACGGCAGCGGCGGATTCACGCAGGCGCTCGGCATCATCACGGATCGCAACGACTCCACGATGGACGTGGCCGTCGCCGACTTCGACAACGACGGCGACTTCGACATCATCACCGCCCAGGGGGAGTCCGGGAACTTCACGAACCAGATCTACATCAACACGACCGGCCCGGCCGACACCCGCGCACCGCGCATCATCCGGATGGACCTCGTGGACGGCGACGCGCAGCCGGAGGGACCGTGGATCATCCGGGCGACGATCTGGGATGACGTCACGTCCGACCGCGGCTTCTTCGACCGGGGCGTGCACCTCAACTGGACCGTGGACGGCGGCGACGTGCAGCAGGTCCCCATGGACTGGAGCGGCAACTCGCTCTGGCGCGGCGTGCTTCCCGCGGCCACGGGGCGCATCACCTACTGGGTGACCGCGCTGGACTGGGCGTCCAATCCCGGCACGGGGTCGACGCACACGTTCGTGATCGCCGCCGACCCCGCCGACCTGGACGGCGACGGTACGGTCGGGTTCAGCGACCTGCTCATCCTCCTCGGCGCCTGGGGGCCGTGTGCCGACCCCTGTCCCGCCGACCTGGACGGTGACGGCGAGGTCGGCTTCGGCGACCTGCTGCTGCTGCTCTCCGCCTGGTCGTCCTGACTGACCACCGGGCGCGGGGCGGCACCCTGTTTCCACCCCGTCAGCGGAACACCACGGTCTTCCCGCCGGTCACGAGGATCCGGTCCTCGCAGTGGGCCGCGACCGCGCGGGCCAGCACCAGCCGCTCGAGATCCCGGCCGCGGCGCCGCAGGTCCGCCACCGAATCGTGGTGGTCGACGGTCGTCACGTCCTGCGCGATGATCGGCCCGTCATCCAGCACTTCCGTGACGTAGTGACTGGTCGCGCCGATCAATTTGACGCCGCGGTCGTACGCCTGGCGGTAGGGATCGCCACCGGCGAACGCCGGAAGAAACGAGTGATGGATGTTGATGATGCGCTCGGCGCGGCCGTCGAGCATCGCCGGTCCCAGCACGCGCATGTAGCGGGCCAGCACCACCAGGTCGACGTCCGCCGCATCCACCCGCGCGACAAGGTCCGCCTCCTGCCGTGCCTGGGCGCCCGGTCCGTCCTCGATCGGGTGATGGTGAAACGGGATGCCCGCGTGTTCGACGGTCTCCCGGAGATCGGGATGGTTGCTTGCCACGAAGACGATCTCCGCCCCGAGTTCTCCCGTCCCCACGCGCCAGAGGAGTTCCTGGAGACAGTGCGGCTGCCGGCCGACGAGGATCGCCATCCGCTTCCGCACATGGCTCCACCGGATGCGCCACCGCATCCGGTGCCGCTGCACGAGCCGCGCCCACGCACCTTCGAACATGCGATCATCGGGGTCGCATCCCGACGGATCGAAGACGACCCGCATGACGAACTCGCCGTGCTCGTGATCGGTGTGCTGTTCGGCGTCCAGCAGGTTGCCACCGTGCTCCGAGATGAATCCGGCGACCGCCGCGACGATGCCGCGCGCGTCCGGACACGCGATCAGGAGACGTCCCGCCGTCGAAGGTACAGGCATCGCGGCAAGGTACACTGACCGCAGGGAATCGCCTCGCCCATCGCGTGTCTGCTCGGGACCGCCTCCGGTGCGCGTCAGGCCGGAGCCCCGCGCCCCTCTACCTCCCTCTCATGCCTGCGCATGAACCCGTCAGGAGCTGCTCCATGTCCCGGAAGTCCGCCACGTCCCTGGTCGCCATGACCGTCCTGGCCCTCCCGCTTGCCGGGTGCCTGGTGACATCGAACCGGAGTACCTCGGAAGCCGGGACCGCCGTCAGTTCGTCCACGCTCGACCAGATCGAGCCGGGTCGGACGACGGAGGCGTGGCTGATCGCAACCCTCGGCGAACCGAGCCAGCGCACGAAGGTGGACGATCGCGGTGACGCCATCCTCCGGTACGACTATCGCCGGGTCACACGTGAACGCGGCTCGGTCTTCCTCATCTTCTCCGGACGTTCGCAGCGGGAGAACACCGAACGGACGTTCTTCGAAGTCGCCGACGGCATCGTCACCCGGTGGTGGCGCGAGTCCTGACCGGCGCGCCGTGGACAGGACCGGCCCGCGCCGGCCGGACCCGGAATCGCGCCGGCCCGGACGCCGGCGTGAACGACGGACGGGCGACCTCTGTGCATTCCTTCACGAACCCGGCGCTGGACCGCGGCACGGGCCACGGCCGGACGACGGCGCCGGATGCGGGGCACATGCGGTCATCGACTTGCTCATCCTGAATTCCGTGGTAGCATCCCCCGTGGGTTGTGGGCAGGATGTCCGCCTGCTGGCCGGACGTCCTGAAGAGGGTTGGGCAGCCGTGGGGGCGTGCCCAGCCCTTTTCTTATTCCGTGATCCCTCCGGGGGGAACCTGTTCCTCCGGGAATGCTTCGCCGGCATCCTCGGGCGCCTCGACCGCCGTTCGGAGGGTTCCCTCGATGGCCCCCGCGCGCACCTCGAGATCCAGCAGCGACACCTGTCGGCCATCCGCCAGCCGGAAGCGCGCGGGGAATCGCGCCTCGAGTCGACCGTCATCCGGGCGTACCCCGACGTGGAGTCCGTCACCGTCGGACAGGGACGCGCCCAAGGCGCGCGACAGGACATGCGATACGGGGACGGGAACCAGGCCGACCATCGCCGACTCTGCGATCACGCAGAGCATCCCGTCGGCGAGGTGCAGCGAGACGGTGAGCACGGCCACGCGCTCCAGGGGGAGACGCAGCGCCACGTGGAGCAGACCATCATCCAGGTGGACCTGCGGCGGATGCGCGCGGAGCCCGTCGATGTCCGCGACGATCCCCTGCTGCACCAGCCAGGCATCCAGCCTGGTGGCGAGCCACTGATTGACCTCGGGTGCCGGCAGCACGAGGTGCCACGTCTCGTGCGGGGCGCGGACGGACTGGCACTCCACCACGAGTCCGTACTCGAACTGCTCGGCCGCGCGCGCGCTCGGCGCATCGGCGTGGGCGGCCGGCGCATACCAGGACGGCGCCCCACGTGAGGCGACGAGCAGCGCGATCACCATGGCGGCACATACCACGGCGATCGCGAGCGCACTGCCCGCCACGCACCGGAGCCACCGGCGTGGCGCGTTCATGCCCGCCGGCCCGGATCCGCCCGTGAGGCGCGGCGATCCGGCGGCCGCCCGGCGCATGACGCCGCCCGGCGGATGCAGGATCCGCCGGGCGGCGTCGCGTCTGTCGTCACCCGCGGACTGGGCATGGCCGCGTTACGGCAGGACTTCGAGCAGTTCGATGTCGAAGACCAGCAGCGCCTTCGGCGGAATCGTCGGCGCGCGCCCCTGTGGTCCGTACGCGAGGTCGTAGGGAATCACCAGTTTGCGGCGACCGCCGACCCGCATCGACGCGGCGCCCTCGGTCCACCCGCGGATCACCTGGTTGAGGGCGAACGTGGCCGGCTGACCGCGATCGATCGACGAGTCGAACTTCGTGCCATCGTTGAGCCAGCCCGAGTAGTGCACGCGCACGCGCGTTGACGGGCCCTGGGGCTGGTCGCCCTGCCCCTCCACGAGGTCGTAGTAGATGAGCCCGGACGGCAGTGTGACCGGCTGACCGCGTACGGGATCACCGGGAAGAAGGGCGGGAACGGTGCTGTAGTCCATGATCGAGAGGAGGTGGATGTCGAAGATGAGCGTTGCGTTCGCGGGGATGACCGGCGGGCTGCCTTCGGCGCCGAACGCGAGATCCGGCGGTACGACGACCTTGCGGCGTCCGCCCGACTTCATCGTGGCCAGCGCCTCGGTGAACCCGGGAACGAACCCGTTGGCGGGCATCGTGAGAGGCTCGCCGCGGGCATCGCCCGACTCGAACTGCCGGCCGTCGACGAGATAGCCGTCCAGGTGAAGTTTCACCAGTGCGTCGGGGGCCGGGAGCATCGACCCGGACCCTTCGAGGATGTCCCAGTACATGAGGCCGCTCGCGGTCGAGACCGGCTCTCCTCTGAACGGCGTTCCCGGCAGCCAGGGCAGCGGATCGGACGAGAGGACCGAACCCGAGGAGGCATCCACCAGGATGAGCATCGCCTCACCCGACCGGTAGACCGTGATGTCGAAGTGCGCCGGATGATCGTGACCGTGATGCTGATGCGCGGTGTGGAATGCCGCGCCACCGGCGATCGCGCCTGCCCCGGCGTGCTTCACGGCGATCTCCATCGCCTGCGGCAGGGAGATCCGGACGCCGCGCAGTGCGGCCTCCACCTCGCCGTGCCGGGGCGGAAGGCTTCGGTAGTCGGTTTCACCGCGGAGGACGAGCGCGTTGGACGCGCCCACGGACGCGCCGGTGATCACGATGGCGAGCAGCGTGGCGGAACGGGTGGGGAGGGGCTTCATAGGGAGACTCTGGGAGGTGATGGTGGACCGCAGGTCCCCGCGGCCCGTGCACTCCGGGTCCGCGGAAACGACAGGCGGCGCGTCGATGCCCGGCGCGTGGACGGGCGAAGCGGAGAGCGTAGCCGGTCCGCAGACACGCGGGGGTCTCCCGTGCGTCCATCCGCGAAGGATTCCCTCCGCGTGGCGCCGCGGTGCGGCGCAGGCCGGAGGCGCCGGTCACCGGGTGCCGCCGGCACCCCGACAGGCCATGGTGGGGCGGGCGCCCTCAGGGCGCCGGGACGTCGCAGGGCACCACCGCATCACCGCGGCGGATCCCGCCCGGATGCACGACCTCCGCGCGCAGGCCGCCTCGCGCCGCGAGGGCGCGCGTCAGTCCGGAGATCCCTGCGCCCCGTTCCAGTCCCGCGCAGGGATGGCAGAGTTCGATGCCGCGGAGGACGACGTCGCCGCCGATGCGGAACGTCCGGCCGACCAGCGTGTTGAGTCGACAGCCGCGCGTGGCGATGTTGCGCCGACTCATCGCGGCCGTGAAGTCGACGCGGAGTTCCGCCGCGACCGCCTCGATTGCTTCCGCCTCGATCAGCGTCACCTGCTGCTTCGCCGGAACCACGCGCCCGGCACCGGCCGCTTCGCGCGCGTATCGATCGGCCCGCAGGCCCAGGTCCCGCGCTGCGTCCGCGCGATCGACCTCGCGCATCGGCTCGCCCTCTGCGGGCGATACATGGATGCAATCGACGACTCCGTGCATGCGGCGCTCCCTGCGATGCGATCGACCGGCGCGGACTCCCGCGGATTCACCGTGCCGGCAGCCGGCGCAGCAGATCGTCCACCGCGGTCCGCAACTGGCGGTCCGTGCCCCCGACCTCGTCCTCCGGCGTCTGCGGAACGATGATGTGCGGCACCGCCCCGTTCAGTTCCATGTCGCGCCCGGTGCCGTCCTCCACGTACCAGCCGCGGAACGGGCGCCGGACCGTCGTGCCGTCGATCAGGGACCAGCCCCCGGTCGAGATCACGCTGCCGTGCGTCGGCATCCCGACGAGCGTGCCGCGCTCGAGCGTCCTGAACGCGTGCGAGATGATCTCGGCGTTCGAGTAACTCTTCTCGTTGCAGACCAGGTTCATCGGCATCAGCGATCGCTGGATGAACAGCCGGTCCTGCGGGTAGTGCCCCCGCGCGGCCGGATCGGCGCCGCGCGGGACCGTCGATGCGTGGGGCCGGACCATGATGGACGAGAGCAGGCGGTCGGCCGTCCAGCCGCCGCCGTTGTTCCGCACGTCCAGGATCATCCCCTCGCGCCCGGCGCCCGCGGCATAGAGGTCCCGCTCGAAGAGATCCAGCGACGGCTGGCTCATCGCCTGGATGTGGATGTACCCCAGCCGGCCCTCGGACCAGGTCTCCACGAGTCGCCGGTTCTCCTCCCGCCATGCCTCGTAGCGCAACTGCGACTCGCGCATGAACGTGATCGGCACGAGGAGCGTGGTCAGGTCGCGCACCGCGCCGTCGACCGTGCGCCGGATCCCGATGGCCGTCTCCCTGCCCGCGCGCCCCTTGAGCATCGCCTCCAGGGTGTCGCCGGGCCGGATCGGCGTGAAGTCGACGGCGGTGATGAGGTCGCCCGCCGCCAGCGCGAGCGGTCCCATCGCGGCCGGGGAGAACGGGATCACCGACTCCACGAGGAACCCGCCGTCGACCGGCCGGTGAATCGTCCCCAGGCGCGCATGGCGATCGCCCGATGCACCCGGGACATCGGACGGGCCGCCGCGGACGCCCAGGTGGGACCCGCCGAGTTCTCCGATGAACTGGTTCGCCACCCAGTTGAACTCGTCCGTCGTGCGCGCACGCACCGCGAGTTCCATGTACTGCCCGGTCAGTCGCGGCCAGTCGACGCCGTGCAGATCGTTGTGGTAGTAGTTCTCGCCGAGACCGCGCGCGATCTCCCGGAACTTCTGCGCCGCCTGCGCCGCCCGGTCGATGCGGAGCGTGTCCGAGATCCCGATCGTCCTGCGATCTCCGCCGTCCGGCTTCACCGTGGCCGCCTGTCCCGCGGACACGAGCACCACGCGATCCCCGGAAAACGCGACATGCTGGACCGCGCCGGCGGCGCCGAGGCTCCTGAGGTCGCTGCCGTCCCACTTGATGGAGTGCAGACCCGCCATCCGGTCGCTGCCGGAGAAGATGATGCGGTCACCACCCGGCGTGACGGCCAGGTTCCCTTCCGACCCGAGGTAGCTCGTCACGCGCCGCAGCCGCAGCCACGCGTCGTCGAGATGCGCGGGCTCGAAGGCCGGCTTCGGCAGGTCGGCGAGCGCCTTCGCCCGCGCGTCCGGATCGGTCGGGAGCGGCGTCCGCTTCGGCGCGGCTCTGGCCGCTTCATCGTGATACGCCTTCCGGTCGCGCTCGTCCATCGCATCGATGTCGCGATCCAGGTAGACCATCCAGACGTCCATCTCGTCATTGATGCGGTCGGAGAGGAAGACGAGCATCTTCCCGTCCGCGGACCATCGCGGCGACGACTCGTTGTCCGGATGGCGCGAGATGTTGACCGGCGCCGAGGCGCCGTCCGCCGGGACCAGGAAGATGTCCGCGTTGAAGTCCAGGTCGTTCTCGCAGAACGCGATCCACCGCGCGTCCGGACTCCACGACCAGTGGAGCGACGCATCCCATCCGTCGCGGAGCACGCGGATCTCCCGCGACTCGAGGTCCATGATGTTGAGCTGGCCACGGACGCCGCGGAACGCCAGCATGCGACCGCACGGCGACGGTGACGGCGCGCGATCGTCCGTCGGACGCTGCACGAGCGGCTCGACCCGGAAGACCATCGCGTCCTGCCAGCGCGCCGGGTCGAGTTCCGGCGGAAGGCTCTTCGCCTTCTTCGTCTTCGCCTCCTCCCCTGCGGGCGGCGCCGGTGCGTCGCCCGGCGCTCCGTCGCCGGGGTCGGTCGCGGCTGCGGGCGCGGCCCCCGCGGGATCCGGGTCGGGTTCGGGCATCGGCTCGGGCATCGGCTCGGGCTCGGGCGCCGTCGCGGGCGCCCCGTCCTCCCCCGCCGGCGCCTCCGCCGGTCGACCGGCGGTCCGGAACGCATCGCGAAGTTCGGTCCGGGTCTGTGCGACCCGCGCGGCATAGATGGACTCGGTGCCGTCCTCATCGCTGGTGAAGTAGAGCACCAGCCCGTCCGGCGACCACGCGAGGTCGGTGATCCGCCCGTGTCCGGCCGCCGTGCCCGCAGCGGCGTCGATCCGGCGCGTCGGACTGCCGTCCTCGACCGCGCGGACGTACAGCCGCCCGTACGCGATGAGCGCCAGGGTCTTTCCGTCCGGCGAGAGTGCGGCGGCGGTCACGTCGCGCTCGATCTGCCGGAGCGTCTCGCGTGTGACCTCGTCGTCGCCCGCATGGATCGCCAGCGCCTCCGGCATCGCGTCCACGCGGGCAAGATCCAGCCGGTACAGCGTGTCGCGGATGAGCAGCACGGCGGTGCGGCCGTCCAGGGAGACGTCGAAGTCCAGAATGTTCTCGCCGTTGCCCTGGTCCGTCACGCGCGCGATGACCGCATCGCCCTCGATCGCGCTCATCCGGAAGAGATTCACCGTCCGGTGGTCGCGATCAGAGAGAAAGAGGATGGTGCGTTCGCCTGCCCAGCGCGCGTATCCGTCATTGCCGTCGAAGGTGGTCAGCCGCCGGAACGCGTCCGCACCGCGGTCGTGGATCCAGACATCGGCGGCCTCGGCGCCGCGGTAATGCCGGCGGCGCCACGCGTCGTAGTACCCGCCGCGGGAGAAGACCAGGTGAGCGCCGTCCCGCGAGAATCGCGGTTCGGCACCGAATGCATCATGGATCCGCGCCGGCGGTCCACCGTCGAGATCGACCATGTACGGGCGGCGCTCGCGGTAGACGTCGCCTTCGAGCGTGGCATCGAATGTCGCAACCACGCGCCCGCCCGGCAGCGTGCCGGTGCCCGCGAGCGTCACCGGCCGATCCAGGTCGGTGAGTTGCCGGGTGCCCGTGCCGTCCGATCCCATCGCGAACAGGTTGCGCACGCCGAGGCGGTCGGAGGTGAAGACGATGCGCCCCCCGTCCGGCGTCCACGCCGACATGAGGTCGTTGCCCCCGGCCGCGGTCAGCCGGACGGCCAGACCGCCCTCCATCGGCGCCCGCCAGAGCGACCCGCGCCAGGAGAACACCACCGTGCGACCGTCGGGGGAGATCGACGGATGCCGGGGCAGGTCCACCACGTCCGCGCGCACCGGGCTCGCGTGGCCGACCGCGACCGCGGCGAGGAGCCCGCCGAGCAGGCGGGTGAAGGCGGTGGCGTGGATGCGGACAACGCGGCGGAGTTCGAGCACGGTCGGATCCTCGGTCGTTGGAGTCGTCCCCCGATGTCGGATGGCGGCGCCGGTCCCGAGGCACCGCCCGTGGACCGGGAGCGTACCGGACGAGGCGGCGGCGGTGCGGAGATGTAGCGGTCACACCGGCAGGTCCCTGTTGAAAGTCCGCTTCCGGCATGGACTTGTCGTCACGTCCGGATGGGGTCCCGCCGATGGGAGACCGAGTCAGGCAATGCACGCCGGAGCCCACCCACCATGGACCAGAAGCAACCCGCGGCAGATCGGATCAGGCACGTCCTTCAGGCCATGGAGCGATCGATCGACATCGCCCGGCAGCGGCGCATGACGGGGTCGCGTCCGGTGCCCGCGCCTGCGGCGACCACGCCGCCGCCCGCCCCGGTCCCGGCCGAAGAGCCGTTCCCGCCCACCGCACCCGACCAGGCTGGACAGCCCGGTCGCCTTCGCGCCCGACCGAAACGGAGCACGCCGCTGTCCGGCTTCGACGATCGGACGCCGATGCGCCCCGGCGGCTGACCGCGCGGCGCCACCCCGCGGCAGCGCCCGGTTCCGGGACCCGCACAGATCGAATGGTCGCCCTACCCCGCCTGCCCGACGGCGCCGCGGTACATCCTGTCTTCGATCGGCGTCCGGGCGTGCCCGGCAAGCCGATCCTCGATGGTCGTGGCGTGCAGCCGGCGCATCGCCGGCCGGCGCCCATCCGTGGAAGCACGCAGGGAGCCGATCATGTGGAACCCCTTCGGCAGAGAGCATCCCGCCTCGGCACCGAGGCTCGAGACCATCGGGCACGTCCCGCCCATCCCGCCGGTCCCCGTGGATGACGGCGCGATCCCGCTGTCCCGCGCGTTCCGGCCTGCGGACGAGGTCGACGACCCGGGCGCGGACGATGCGCACCCCACCGGACAGGACGACGACGGCACCCTGCACGACGCCCCGGCCTGCCCGGCGCCGCCGGAGGGGCCGGTCGCGACCATCGAGATCATCGACCGCGTGGCGGTGGCGACGATTCTCGACACCGAACTCTGCCGTGACCACGGCGTCGATCGCCTGGCCGACCTCCTGCTCGAACTCGCGGAGACCGGCTCACTGCACTTCGTGCTCGACGTGCAGAACGTCCAGCACATGGACAGCGCGTGCCTGGGCTGCCTGGTCGAAGCGCTCAACCGCCTCTCGGCGCACGGCGGCCGCATCGCCCTGGTGAACCCGCATCACAACGTCAACTACATCTTCCGGCTGACGCGACTGGATCGGGTCTTCACGATGAGCCCGGACGTGCCGGCGGCGCTGCGCGCGGTCGCGCGGGAACGCGCGGCGGGCTGAGCCGATCGCGCACGGAACGGCACGCGGCCGCGGCGCTCCGGAAGGAGCGCCGCGGCCGCGTGCGTCGACTGGGAGCCTGCACGGTCCCCCCGCGCCGGCGCGGAAGACCGTCCCTCACTCGCCGGCGTCGGCGACCGGCTCTTCCACCGGGGTCGCGGCCTGGCCGCTCGTGGCCTGTTTCGCTTCCCACGCCTGCACGTGCTTGAGTCCGCGGCGCTGGTCACGCAGCCGCCTGGACTTGCCGACGCGGTCCCGCAGGTAGTAGAGCTTGGCGCGACGCGCGTCGCCGCGACGGACGACCTCGATCTTCGCGATGCGCGGCGAGTGCAGCGGGAAGATCCGCTCCACGCCCTCGTTGGCCACGATGCGCCGGACGGTGATCGTGCGGTTGATGCCCCGTCCCTTCATCCCGATGAGCACGCCCTGGTAGACCTGGATGCGCTCCTTCTCGCCTTCGATGATGCGGGTGTGCACGTTCAGCGTGTCGCCGACCGTGAAGTAGGGGATGTCAGCGTCACCGCGCAGCTGGTCGGCGACAATGGACTCGATGGTGTCGGTTCTGTTCATGGCACGCCATGTCCTTCCTGCGACGTGAGCGGGGCCTCGTCAGGCATCGTGCCATCCGGGCGATCCCTCAGGGGTCGCGCATGTGCGGCGTTCTTCGCCGCATCGTTCGTTCCTCGCATCGGGGATGACGGGGCGGCGCCATGCCGGACGTATCCGGACATCGGTTCGCCGCCCGCGGGGGTACTCGGAGCATCGGCATCGGGCGACAGCAGGTCCGGTCGGCGGATCCGCGTCCGCTCGAGGCTCTGCGCCAGGCGCCATCCGGCGATCGCCGCATGGTCGCCGCTGAGCAGGACCGACGGAACCTCGCGATCCCGCCAGACGCGCGGGCGGGTGTAGTGCGGGCAGTCGAGCAGGCGCCGGACCATGGACGGCCGATCGGTCCCGGCCGGTCGGCCGGCGCCCTGGCGCTCCGCGGTGGCGGGTGTCGGCGCGGCGCCGGTGTCCCGTCGCGCTGTCCATCCCCCCGCGGCAGGCATCATCAGGTCGCGCCGCGAGAACGAGTCCTGCGCCGCGGAGGTCTCATCGCCCAGGACGCCCGGCAGCAGCCGGACGATCGTGTCGACCAGCACGAGCACCGGCAGTTCGCCGCCGCTCAGCACGTAGTCGCCCAGACTGATCTCCAGCGGGCTGAGTTCGTCGACCACGCGCTCATCGATGCCCTCGTAGTGGCCGGCGATGAAGAGCAGGCGATCCTCAGCGGCAAGCTGTTCCACCCGTGACTGGCAGAGCGGTTCGCCCTGCGGCGTCAGGAGAATCCGGCGCGCACGACGGGCATCCATCGCCTCAACGGCGCTGACGCAGTCGAACAGAGGTTGGCACATCATCACCATGCCGGGTCCGCCGCCGAACGGCCGGTCATCCACGCGTCGGTGCCGGTCCTCGCTCCAGTCGCGGATGTCATGCACGTGGTAGTGCACGGCACCCGCCGACTCGGCCCGTCCCATGATGCTCGTCGCGAGCACCGGCGGGAACATCGCCGGAAAGAGCGTCAGGATGTCGAACCGTCGCGGAGACACCGCCTGCGCCGTTTCATCACTTCTTCTTCGCGGCCTTGTGCCCGGCGGGTGGAATGACGCCGGCGCGGCGGAGCAGCGAACGCACCGTGTCCGACGGCTGCGCGCCGACGCTGAGCCAGTGCTGCGCGCGATCGGCCTTGACGCTGAACTGCCGGTCCTCGGACGCGATCGGGTCGTACCAGCCCAGTTCCTCGATGGCGCGGCCGTCGACCGGCGCCCGCTTGTCCATCGCGACGATGCGGTAGAACTTCCGATGGGTCCTGCCCATTGGCTTGAGACGGATGACGACCATGTTCGATGCTGCTCCTGGATCGGGACGCCACTTCGGCGGGCACCGGCCCGCGGCCGGCATCCCCCGCCGGGCCGCCGTGGGACCACCGCTCGGATCGAGCGGCGGCCGTGCGACGCACCTTCAGCGTGCGGATGGGAATCGGGCAGGATACCGGTCCGGTCGGTCGGCCGCAAGAACGGCGGACGCCCGCGGCCGGCTGGTCGGGCGCGCGGGAGGCGGCACCGTCGGGCGTCCCGGGCGCCCGCGCGGCGCGGATCGAACGCCCCCCTCCCCCCCCGGGGATTGACGATCCCGAGCGCGCCTTCGCGCGCCGGCTGACCACCGCCATCCGCCTGCGCGCAGGGGGGTTGCAGGGGGGCCTCAGCCCCCCTGCGCTCGCGCCCCCGTACGGAAATCCGCGTGATCAGGGAGACCCGAGGTCAACCCAGGTCCTTGAAGACATCGACGAGCGAGCGCGCGCATGCCTGCATCCCGCTCAATCGCCCGGCGGATCGGGTCGATCCTCCGTTCGGGGCGATCATGACCAGCATCGAGATCGAAGCGAAATACCCGCTCCCCGATCCCCGGGATCTCCTCGACCGGCTGCGCCGGCTCGGGGCCGAGCCGCTGTCGCGGGAACTGGAGCGGACGGTCGTGCTGGACCGGCGGAGCCGCCGCCATGCGCGGCGGGGCGAACGCGTGCGGCTGCGGACGCGGACCTGCCTCGGCGACCGGCCGTCGCGACCGGTGGTGACCTTCAAGGGTCCGCGCCTGCCCGGCCCATTCAAGCAGCGGACGGAGATCGAACTTGCCGTCGAATGCGCTGCGAGTGCGCGACGACTGCTTCGGGCGCTGGGCTACCGGCGCATCTTCGAGTACGAGAAGCGCCGGACCGCCTGGCGCCTGGACCGCGCCGTCGTTGTCATCGACGACCTGCCGCTGATCGGCCGATTCGTCGAGATCGAGGGATCGGACGCCCGTGTCGTCCGGGAGACCGCCGCGCGGCTCGGCCTGGGCGACCGGACACCGGAGGATCGGGGCTACGTCCGCCTGCTGCGCGCGGCGCTCCGGGCGGCGGGCCGCAGGAGCCGGCGCGTTCTCTTCAGCAGGTCGTCTCCGGCGCGGCGGACGCCGCGCGCCGCCGGGGAACGAATCGCCAGGGCGGCATGAAACGGGCCGGGACCGCGCCGGCGCCTGAGCGCGCGGACGCGGCGCCATCGCGGCTCAGACCGAGGCCGCGAGTGCCTCGGCCTTCTTCCGTGCGTCGTCCAGCGTGCCGACGTACATGAACGAGTTCTCCGGCAGGTCATCGCCCTCGCCTTCGCAGAGGCGATCGAACGAATCGATCGTGTCCTCGAGCGAGGTGTAGATGCCCTTGAACCCGGTGAACTGCTCGGCCACGAAGAACGGCTGGGACAGGAACCGCTCGATCTTCCGGGCACGGGCGACGGTCAGCTTGTCGTCCTCGGAGAGTTCATCCACGCCGAGGATCGCGATGATGTCCTGGAGGTCGCGGTAGCGCTGAAGGATGCGCTGGACCTTGCGGGCAACCGTGTAGTGCCGCTGGCCGACCACCGCCGGCTCGAGAATGCGGGAGGTCGATGCGATCGGATCGACCGCGGGGTAGATGCCCTTCTCCGCGATCTTCCGCTCGAGCACGATGAACGCATCGAGGTGGCTGAACGCGGTCGCGGGGGCGGGGTCGGTCAGGTCGTCGGCCGGGACGTAGATCGCCTGGACGGACGTGATGGCGCCCTTGTCCGTGGACGTGATCCGCTCCTGGAGTTCGCCCATCTCCGTGGAGAGCGTCGGCTGGTATCCGACCGCGCTCGGCATGCGTCCCAGCAGCGCGGAGACCTCGGAGCCCGCCTGCGTGAAGCGGAAGATGTTGTCGACGAAGATCAGGGTCTCCTTGCCGGAGGAGTCGCGGAAGTCCTCCGCCATCGTCAGGCCGGACAGCGCCACGCGCAGGCGGGCGCCCGGCGGCTCGTTCATCTGGCCGAAGACCATCGCCACCTTGTCGATGACGTGCGCGGTGTTGCCGCTCTCGTCGGTGTACTCCGCCTCCTGCATTTCGCGCCAGAGGTCGTTGCCCTCGCGCGTCCGCTCGCCGACGCCGCAGAACACCGAGTACCCGCCGAACTCGCGCGCGACGCGGGCGATCATCTCCTGGATGACGACCGTCTTGCCGACGCCCGCGCCGCCGAAGAGACCGATCTTGCCGCCGCGCACGAACGGGCAGAGCAGGTCGATGACCTTGATGCCCGTCACGAGGACCTCGGTCTTCGGCTGGAGATTGCGGAACTCCGGCGGTTCGCGATGGATCGGGGCGCGGCGGCTCGTGCGGGCCGGACCGCGCTCGTCGATGGGCTCGCCGAGCAGGTTGAACACGCGCCCCAGAACCTCCTCGCCGACCGGGACCGTCACCGGCCCGCCGAGGTCGGTGCACCTGGAGCCCCGCCGCAGGCCGTCGGTCGAGGCGAGCGCCACGCAGCGGACCTGCCCGCCACCGAGATGGCGCGCGACTTCGCCCACGAGCGTCAGCGACGTCTCGCCGCTGGTGATCTCGCACTGGACCGCGTTGTAGACCGGGGGAAGCGATCCCTCGGGGAACTGGGCGTCGAACGTGGAACCGATGACCTGGATGACGGTGCCGGTGGCGGCCATGGGCGCGGAATCCTTCTGTCTGTCAGAGATGAACGGGGCGGGCAGGATACCGACGCGCCCCGCGACTGGCCAGCGCATCGGCGCTGCCGGCCGGCCCCGTCGCGCGGACGGCCGCCGCGCCGGACGCGCCGCACGGTTGCGGGAGGGCCGCTCGCGGGAGTACCGTCCGCGTCCGGCGCCGACGCCCCCCGTCGCCGTTCCCCCCCCGGGCGCCATCGCCCCAGGGCGCCATCGAACCCTCGCTCCCCGCCGACGGAACGCCCGCCATGCGATTCACGCTCATCGATGCCGTCATGGAGCAGGAGCCGTCCCGCATCGTCGTGCTGAAGCAGGTCTCGGCCGCCGAGGAGTACCTCGGAGACCACTTCCCGGGCTTCCCGATCCTTCCCGGCGTGCTCATGTTCGAGACGCTGGTGCAGGCGGCACGCCTGCTCTGCGAGTCGGCGTGCCGCGCCGCCGCGCCGGACAGGCCCGCGCCGAGGCTCGTCGCCGGGGACGTGCGCGCCCTGCGCTACGGCGCCATGATCCGGCCCGGCGACGCGCTCATCGCCGAGGTGACCGTCGGTCCAGGGGAGGAAGACGGCACGTGGACCTGCCGCGGGACGGCCGCGGCGCGCCGCGCGGACGGCACGACCGGCGAGACGGCCTGCGCCGGCCGGTTTACCATGCGACCCCTCCGTCCGCAGTCGCTGGCGGGATCACGGTTGGAACGGCTCCACGGAGACAGTTGACGTGCTGATGACTCGCGATCAGATCTACGAACAGGTTCGAGACGTCCTGGCCGACGCCCTGGGGGCGGACGAGGACGAGATCACGCCGACCGCGAGTCTCACGGCGGACCTGCGCGCCGAGTCCATCGACTTTCTCGACATCGTCTTCCGGCTCGAGAAGGCGTTCTCGACACCCGACCGTCCGTTCAAGATCTCCCCCGGTGAGCTCTTTCCGGAGAACCTGATGGAGAATCCGGAGTGGGTCCAGAGCGGTCGGTTCACCCCGGCCGGACTCGCGATGCTGAAGGAGCGCATGCCGCACGTCGACTTTGCGGGATTCGACGCGGATGTCAACAAGGTCGCGGCACTGATCACGGTCGACGCGATCGCAAAGTTCGTCGAGCGGAAACTGAACGCCGCCGCGTGACCGCGCGCGGCCGGCGGGCACCGCGGTGCCCGGCCACGGAAACGGCCAGGAGCCGCGACATGCGCTGGATGTGGATCGACCGGATCATCGCGTTCGAGCCGCGCCGGTCGCTGACCGCGATCAAGTGCGTCTCCCTGGCCGAGTCCCATCTGCACGATCACTTCAGTGCCGACACCGACCGTCCCGCGGCCCCGGTCATGCCGACCTCGCTCATCATCGAGGGCATGGCGCAGACGGCAGGCATCCTCGTCGGTTCGGTCAATCGGTTCCGGGAGAAGGTCGTCCTGGCGAAGATCGTGCGGGCGGTGCTGGACCAGGACGTTCTCCCCGGCCAGACCATCCGATACACCGCGCTGATCGATCGCCTCGACGGTGCCGGCGCCTCGACGACGGGCACGGTGGAGCGGCTCGATCACGCGAAACAGGACGGCCGGTGGGATGCGATCGGCGCCGTCGACCTGCTCTTCAGCCACGTCGACCGGAACCTGGCCGGCGTCACCTTCCCGGAAGCGAACTTCGTGTTCTCCGACAATTTCCGGACGCTGGTCGAATCGGCCGGGATCCCGTTCGACGCACCGACGTGATCGACGGCGCCGTGCATGGGCGTTGCGCGACGGAGCCCGTGCCCGCGAGCGCGTGACCGATGCCGGTCCGGGATGTCGACGGCACGCGCGGCCGGCGGAATGAACATCGGCCGGAAAGAAAAAGGCCCCGCCCGGGGAGGCAATCCGGACGCGGGGCCGATCCAGGGGGCAGCACCAGAACCCAGCTCCGGAACTGTGCAATGCGCCGCGGTCGGCGTCGAGTCCGATGCACCGCGCGCGCCCACATGCGGTTCCGCCTGTTCCGGTGACGCCGCGGATGCGGGCGGGTCCCGGAAGAACACGCCTCCCGTACAATCGCGGCCATGGCGGCCGCGGCCCGGCATATCGCGCTGTACCCGGGGACATTCGATCCCCCCACCTTCGGACACCTGGACGTGCTCCGGCGATCACGCGGCCTGTTCGACGCGATCGTTCTCGGAATCGGCTGCAATCCCGACAAGGCCCCGCTCATCCCCATCGAGGAACGCCTCGACATCGCGCGCGCCCTGGTCGGCGAGATGGTGCAGGAGGATCCCGACCAGGCGCCGGTCACCGTGGATGCCTACGACGGACTCACGGTCGACTTCGCACGCCGGCTCGGTGCCTGCGCCATCATCCGCGGCGTCCGCAACGTGACCGACCTCACGGCGGAGTGCCAGCTCGCGATCACCAATCGGCAGCTGGCCGATATCGAGACCGTCTTCATCGTCACCGGCGAGCCGTACGCGTTCACCAGTTCCAGCCTGATCCGCCAGGTCGTGGCGCAGGGCGGGTCGGTGGACCGGCTCACCCACCTCGTTCCGCCGCTCGTGCTCGAGCGCATGCGCCTCCGCCTTCGTGACGGCGAGGCCGCGCTCCGGCGCTTCGCCCACGACCGCCACATCGACTGATCCGCCGTGTCCGTCCCGCAGTATCGGATCATCTCGCTCGGCACGATGGCCGCCAACCCGCTCTGGAACGAGCGGGCGCCCGTCCGCACCGGGCATGCGACGACGACGCTCATCATCGCGGGCGATCACAGGATCATCGTGGACCCGGGACTGCCCGCACCGGCCCTCGAGCAGCGACTCTCCGAGCGGACGCCGGTTCGAGCCCGGGACATCACCGAGGTCTTCCTGACCTCGTTCACGCCGGACCATCTGCGCGGCATCGAACTCTTCGCGAACGCGCGATGGCATGTCTCGGAAGCGGAACATCAGGCGGCGCGGAGCCGGCTGGCGTCGCGCGCGGGAGCGGCCGCGGCGGGTGCGCACGAATCGCTCGCCGGGATCCTCGCCCGCTGCCGGCCTTCACCCGATGCACTCGCCGGGTCCGTCGACCTCTTCCCGCTGCCGGGCGTCACCGCGGGATGCTGCGGCATTCTCCTGCCGCTGCCGACGCGCACCGTCCTGATCGCGGGCGATGCCGTCGCGTCGATCGATCACCTGGAGCGGGCCTCCATCCTGCCCGACTGCGAGGATCATGAGCGCGCGATGGAGTCGCTGCGCGAGGCGTTCGAGATCGCCGATGAGATCGTCACCGGGCGCGACGGCGCTTCCATGATGAATCGCAGCGGCGGTCGCTGACGCGCGCGGGCCGCGCGGACGTCGTCACTTCGTGCCTTTTCGAGACGCAGCCTGCCCGGCGAGGACCTGCACGAGATCCAGGCTCGTCACGATGCCGACGGGCAGGCCCTCGGCGTCCACGATGACGATCCGGTGGACGCGTGCCTCGACCATGCGCTGCGCCAGCGCCGTGATCGTGGCGGTCGGCGGCGCGGTGACCGGATCCGGCGACATGAAGTCCTCCACGACGACCAGCGGTTCTGGATCCGGGCCGCGCTGGAATGCCTCACCCTCGTCATCGCCGCCGAAGAGTTCGAGGAGCGATCCCTGGTCGTCGCCGAACTCTCCGGCCAGGAAGCCGCGGAGCAGGTCGGAACGCGACACGACGCCGATCAGCCGGCCCTCGCCATCCACGACCGGGGCGCCGGACACCTCGATGCTGTCCAGCAGCCGCGCCACCTCGCGCACTGTCATGCCGCCGGTGGCGCAGACGGGCTCCGGTGTCATCACGTCCGCAGCGGTCGCCGGTCTGCCTGGTGTCGTCTGGTCCCGCATCGATCTGCTCCCGTGTCGTGAGATGTCCCCGGACGGTTCCCCGTCACGACCATGCCATGACCGCGGCGAGGGAGGCGACGGTCCCGTCCGGACCAGCCGCAGTGTCCCGCGCCGATGCGGACCCTGCACCGGGAATCCGGCCCGGATCCCGATGGGAGCCCACCGGAGGCACCGTCGCATGGACATGCCGGCCAGGTGGCGGTGAACCGCCGCCCGGGGACGGTCGATATGTCGGCCATCCCCGTGCCCGCTCCCCGACCCGATCCTCTCCTGACGGGCCGTCCCGCCCCTGGCCGCGTTCCCGCGTCGAGCCCGTGGCGGGTCGACGGACCCGGCCACGCGCTCCCGGACACCGAGCGCGCCCGCCGGGACTCGACCGGCCACCGCGACGCCCGCCAGGCCCTGATCGAAGCGTGCGTCCTGACGGCGGTGTTCCTGTTCGTCGGGCTGGTGGCCGCCGCGGGTCTCTGGGTCGGTGCGGCGCACGCCCTGCGAGACGAACTCCGGCAGGATCTCATGCGGCTCGCCTCCGCCGCCGCGAGCACGATCGACGTCGGTCTGCACGAACGCATCCGGGATCCGGAACAGATCGACACGCCGGAGTACGTGGAGGCCGTCCGTCCGCTCCGCCGCTTCCTGGCGCACACACCCGGCGTCCGGTACATCTACACGGCGATCCGCGCCGGGGATGACGTCCGGTTCATCCTGGACGCGGCGGAACCCGGCGACCACGACAACGACGGCGTGGAGGATCGCGCGGGCGTGTTCGAGGTCTACGACAACGCCGACCCGGCGATCTTCGTCGCGCTGGGCACGGATACCGAGCCCGGCCGCCCGTTCAGTTCCGGACAGCCGTTCACCGACCGATGGGGCAGCTTCGTCACCGGGTTCGCGCCGCTGGTCGACGGGGACGGGCGACAGGTCGGCGTGGCCGGCGTCGACATCCTCGCGGATGTGCACCTGGCACACCTCGCCGGCGTCCGGCGCAAGGTCGCGCTCGGGGGACTCCCGGCCGCGGTGCTGGCACTCGCGTCGGGCGTCGGATTCTTCCACTTCCGGCGCCGCGCGCTCGCCACCGCGCGGGCCCGGTCCGAGAGCGAAGCCGGTCTCGCACGGAGCATGCGCCTGCTGGTGGCATCGCAGCGCGCGGCACGGATCGGATCCTGGTCCGTCGACGGCGTCGGCGGCCGGGTGGCCTGGTCCGGCGAGATGTATCGCCTGCTGGCGCGCCCGGAGCATCTCGGTCCTCCGCAGTACGCCGAGTTCCTTGCGCACCTCCCGGCCGTCGACGGGGAACGCCTCGATGCCGCGGTGCAGAAGGCGCTCCGCGACGGAACACCGTTCGTCATCGAACATGCCGTCCGCCGGCCGAATGCGCCGCTTCGATGGCTCGAGACGCGCGGCTCGCTCTCCGATGACGGCCGGACGGTCCATGGCACCGCGCAGGACGTGACGGAGCGGCGGCTCGCCAGCGACCGGCTCCGCCGGATGATCGATGAACTCACCCGTGCCCGTGATGAACAGGCGCGCCAGCGGCGGGAACTGGGCCGACATGCCGCGGAACTCGAGCAGACGCAGGCCCGCCTTCGCGCGTTCGTCGCCCACGCGCCCGCGGCGGTGGCGATGTTCGATCGGGACGTGACCTACATCGCCGCCAGCGAGCGATGGATCGAGGATTACGGACTCCGGGACACGGTCGTCGTCGGCCGCACGCATTACGAGGTCTTCCCGAACATCCCCGACCGGTGGCGCGCCGTCCATCAGCGCTGCCTGGCCGGCGCGGTGGAACGCAGTGACGATGACAGCTGGCGCCCGGAGGGCTGGACGGAGGATCAGCACCTGCAGTGGGAGGTCCGTCCGTGGTACGACCAGGACGGAAGCATCGGCGGCATCATCATGTACTCGAAGGACATCACCGCCGAGAAGCGGCTGCTCCTCGAACTTGATCGCGCCCGGGAGGCCGCCGAGGCGGCCAACCGGACCAAGAGCGAGTTCATCGCGAACATGAGCCATGAGATCCGGACACCGCTGACCGCGATCCTCGGCTACGCGGACCTGCTGCGCGAGAGCACCGGCACCGGCACCGGCGAGATCGAGGCCGAGCGCCGCTCGCACATCGAGACGATCGTCCGGGCCGGCGAGCACCTGCTGACGATCATCAACGACCTCCTGGACCTCTCCAAGATCGAGGCCGACTGCATGACCGTCGAGCGCGTTCCGCTGCGCCCTGGCGAGGTCATCTCCGAGGTGATGGAACTCATGGCGCCCCGCGCGCGGGAGAAGGGCATCGAACTCGCGGTGCACCTGGCGGATCCGGCGCTGCCGGTCATGCTCGGCGATCCGACCCGACTCCGCCAGATCGCCATGAACCTCATCGGGAATGCCGTCAAGTTCACCTCGGAGGGATCGGTCACCGTCACGATCGACCGGCGCACGACCGCCGCACCATGCGTGCAGGACCTGCTGATCGTCGACGTCTGCGATACGGGACCCGGGATCGCCGATCAGGCCATGCCGCTGCTCTTCCAGCCGTTCTCGCAGTCGGACGCCAGCGTCACGCGCCGCCACGGCGGCACCGGGCTCGGGCTCGCGATCTCCAGGCGTCTCGCCCGCATCCTCGGCGGTGATGTCACCCTGGAGTTCACGCGGCCGGGCCAGGGCTCCCGGTTCCGCGCCACGCTCCCGATCACGCTGGCGCCGGAACGGCGCCGCAGCACCGCCACGACCCCGGCTGCGGCGCCCTCGTCCGGGTCCCGTGGCGCGGACCCGGCGCCGACGCTGTACGGTCGCGTCCTGCTCGTCGAGGACGGTATCGACAATCAGCGGCTCATCGCGTTCCACCTGCGACGCGCCGGCGCCGCCGTGCAGGTGGCGGAGAACGGACAGCAGGCGCTGGAGAGCATCGAGCGGGCACAGGTCGATGGATCGCCCTTCGATCTCGTGGTCACCGATGTGCAGATGCCCGTCATGGACGGCCTGACGCTCACCGCGCGCCTCCGGGCCGCCGGCTGCACGCTGCCGATCATCGCGCTCACCGCGCATGCCTCCGCGGAAGATCGCGATCGCGCGATCGCCGCCGGGTGCTCCGACTTCGCGACGAAGCCGATCGACGCGCCCGCGCTGCTTCGAGCGTGCGCCCGCTGGATCTCCTCGGGCCGGGCCGCGACGCCCGACCGGGCACCGGCCACCGGCGCACGCTGACGGCCATCCGGACCGGCGCTTCTGAACACGCCAGCCGGCGCTGCGCGCATCGCATCACCCGTGTTATGGGACAGCACACCCGCGCCGCGGTCGTACGCCGGCCGCTTTTTTGTTGCGTTGCCATAACCACTGCTGTTTACTGGACTTCTGCGGGCGTGAACGGCGGACGGAGGGGTCTGCACGGCGCCTGCGGGACGGACGGCCATCGCTTGGGAGCATCGCCGTCCCGTCCCGTCGGCAGGGAACAGACGGATCCGTCGCGGTGCGGCGGATCGAGGGTGAGATGCCCCGGCGCGATCGCTGCGCACACGCCGCGATCGCCGGGGGTACCAGGAGGAGATCGCAACCATGTCACGCACACACGCACTCATCGGTGCGATTCTGAGCTGCGTCCTCGCGGTGAGCGCGCGCGGCTCCGAGACCGGCACGGATACGGGCGCCTGCTGCCTGGAGGATGATGTCTGCCAGGTCCTGACGCTGGCCAATTGCCTGGCGGCCGGCGGCGTCTATCAGGGCGACGACGTCCCCTGCCCGCCTGGCGGACTCTGCGAGACCATCACCGGCGGCTGCTGCCTGCCGACCGGCGAGTGTTTCTCCCTCACCCTGGTCCAGTGCATCGCGCAGGGCGGCTCGGCCGATGCATGGCATCCCGGCGTCGACTGCGGCAATGCGTGCCCCGGCGCGTGCTGCCTGCCCGGCCTCGCCTGTGTGGAACTCGGCCAGGTGGACTGCGAGGCACAGGCCGGATTCTTCCAGGGCAACGGCACGCTCTGCGGAACGACGACGTGCCTGCCCTTCGGCGCATGCTGCCTGCCTGCGGGCGACTGCGTCGTCGAATTCATGACCGACTGCGACGCACTCGGCGGCCAGTACCAGGGCGACGGGACATCCTGCGACACCGTGCTCTGCTCGGCGTTCCCGGTGGCCTGCTGCCTGCCGTCCGGACAGTGCGTGCTCCTGTCGCCGACCGACTGCATCGCGGCAGGCGGCTCGCCCCAGGGGATCGGATCCTCCTGTGCCGGCACGGTCTGCCCGCAGCCGCTCATCGCGTGCTGCTTCCCCAGCGGTGCGTGCAGTGCGCTCACCGCGGATGACTGCTCGACGGCCGGCGGCACGCCGCAGGCCTTCCCGTCCGACTGCGGATCGGCGCCGTGCCCGCAGCCGACCGTCGCCTGCTGCTTCCCCAGCGGTGCGTGCGATGCGCTCATCGCGGATGACTGCATCGCGGCCGGCGGCAGCCCGCAGGCGTTCCCGTCCGATTGCGGATCGACGGTGTGTCCGCAGCCGACCGTCGCCTGCTGCCTCCCCAGCGGTGCATGCGCCGCGCTCACCGTGGATGCGTGCGTCGCCGCCGGCGGCAGCCCGCAGGCGTTCCCGTCCGATTGCGGATCGACGGTCTGTCCGCAGCCGGCGGTCGCCTGCTGCTTCCCCAGCGGCGCGTGCGACACGCTCACCGCGGAAGACTGCGCCGCGGCCGGCGGCAGTGCCCAGGCCTTCCCGTCCGACTGCGCCACGGTGAACTGCCCGCAGCCGACCGGTGCCTGCTGCTTCCCGAACGGGACCTGCCAGGAGCGCACCGCCGCGCAGTGCGCCTCCCAGGGCGGCACCTTCCAGGGCAACTTCACGACCTGCTTTCCAGGCCTCTGCCCGCCGCCGACGCCCGCGCCGCCCGCGCGGAACTCGTACAGCGAGAAGGGCAGCCTGCTGGTCTACTCCAAGGTCGAGGTCCGCTTCGATCAGCAGGGCAACGTCCTCGCGGATACGTTCATCTCGCTGACGAACGACTATCCGTCGGATGTCCGGGTGCTGATGTACTTCATCAACGGCGATGAGCCGCTGCCGGAGACGCCGACCGATCGCGCGCATCCCGGCTGGAACTTCGTCGACAACGAGATCTCGCTCACCCGTGACCAGCCCGCGGTCTGGTCGTCTGCGACGGGCCTCGGAACGGTGAACGTCTCGCCGTGGCCCGTGCTCGATCCGGGCATGCCACCGGGCCGATTCGATCCCGACCAGGGCAACTGGATGATCCGGGGCATGATCTACGCGTGGGCCGTCGATGCCGACGGGCACGAGATCCACTGGAACCATCTCTCCGGTGTCGCCACCACCGTGTTCTATGACCTCGGCGCGGCGCGCGAGGCCGGCGCGGCGGCGTTCCAGTCCGTTCAGCCGCTGCCGCTGGGCGCGAAGACCGGAACACCGGGGGTTCTGAACCTCGACAACATCGAGTACGCGCAGGCGCCCAGTCAACTGCTCTACAACTTCCAGGCGTGGGGCTCCACGGCGTGGTCGACCGCCGAGGTTCTTGCCGTGCCCTTCCCGGCCCTGGCGCTGCACCCGGTGTCCGTCGACCTCCGGGACGCACCGGACAACCCCGGCCCGATCACGACCCGCGCGACGTTCGACATCTGGAATGAGAACGAGGTCAAGTTCTCCGGCACGTACCGGTGCGTCACCTGCTTCGACTGCACCCTGCTCAGCAACTACGACGTGCCGAATCATTTCTTCGTCGGGAATCTCCAGAGCGACCACGGCAAGGCCCGTATCGACGGTCTGTCGGGCGCGCCGTGCGTCGACGCGGTGTCCGCGGCGATGCTGGGCGTGAGCCTGCGGCTCATCGCGTTCGAGGGCGTGCCCTACGAGGCCGGCTCGCAGTTCGGTCCGCCGCCGGTCGATACGCGCTGGGATGCCACCGCGTCACCGCTCGTCGGCATCGGATTCGAGGCCGCGATCATCCGATTCGACGTGATCAACGCGCCGCCGCCGGAAGCGCCCGGCGCTGCACCAGGCCGAACGGACGCCGGCGCCGGCGATGACGACGCGATGCCCGGCCCGCGCCGCGGCAACGACCTTCCCGCGGCCCCAGGCCGACCCGCCCGGCGCTGACCGGACGCCGGGGCGGGCGGCCCGCCAGGCGCGGTGATTCCTCCCGCGCCAGACACAGGCCGAACGGCATCGCACGAACAGGGCGGAGGTGACGGCCTCCGCCCTGTCTCCTTCTCTGTCCGCATGTCTGCCTGTGCGCGCGGTCGCGGTACGATGGACCGCATCCCGGGGCTGGTAGCTCAGCGGCCCAGAGCCATCGACTCATAATCGATATGACGTGGGTTCGAATCCCACCCAGCCCATGTGACAGGCGGCGCGATGGCGGTCCGGGGCGCGCCGCGCCCGACGGACCGGAGCGTGCTCAAGCAGGTGGAAGACCTGATCGCGCTCGCCCGACCGAGGCGGTCCGCGCGTTCGTGCGCGGTGCGACACGAGTGCCCGTCCGTTGCACGTCGCGCCACCGCCGTCGGCGTCCGCCGACGAGCGGCGCCAGCGTCAGCAGGGCGAGGGCCGCCGGTGCCGGGACCGCCCAGCCGCCGAAGTGCAGGTCGTCGATGGGCAGCGAGCCGCTGACAGGGTCCCGCAGCACCACGTGGTCGAACGGTGTGTCGGACACGAGGGCGGAGAAGAGGCCGACGCCGGAGCTTGGAAAGAAGAAGTGCGGCGGCGCAATCAGCTTTCCCTCAGCATACAGCGCGACCTCGAACGCT
>JAHBWZ010000017.1 GCA_019636755.1 Phycisphaeraceae bacterium
CGCGCCCTGATCCGAGAGTCCACTGTCCAGCCGCACGATCCGGTACCTCGGCGGATCGGCCTGCGCCGAGCGCGTCATGTCACGCAGCCCCGGCAGAAGACATGCCAGCGCCATCAGCGCGCAAGAACCGCGAACCGCGAACGGGAATCGTGCCGGCCGACGCGCCGGCGTCAAGGGAGATGGGATGTCGTCGAGTGTTCGTCATGACGGCGGGTACTCCTTTTCGTGAGGTCTGGTGTCATGGACGGGAACGGCGGATCCAGTGAACGAGGGCGGGAGGCACGAGGTCGGCCGGGCCGGAGCGCAGATCCCCGGGGGTCCGGGGGTCCGGGGGTCCGGGGGTCCGGGGGTCCGGGGGCCGAGCACGGGCCAGACCGTCCTCTTCTTCTTCAGGTACGCCATCCTGCACGGGATCCTGCGGGCATCGGCGCGAAATCAGAAAAATTGTTCGGGACGGGTGGGGAGCCGGCGCTGGGCCTCGAGCACGCATAGGGCCAGCCTGCCCGGCAGGGGGCAGGCACTCGCGCCTGACCGGACGCCTGTCGATGAGGCCGACGAGCCCGACGGGCAGACGCCAGTCGAGGAAACGCCGAATCCGAGCCAGAACAACCGAGCGCGCACCTTCGCCAGGGGATCGACGCCTCCGGCGCCAGCCACCCGGCGCCTGCGCGTCCGCAGCATGACGTGCCGCGGGGCGCAGGCGCCGGAGGCGGGGTGATCGTGACGATCAGGGCCCTTCCCGACGTTCATCCGCACGGTCCCCATGCCGCCAGCAGGAGCAGCAGGTCCATGAAGTCGACCGCGCCGTTTCCATCGAAGTCCGCGGGACACGGCGCCTCGCATGGGCCGAACACGCTCAGAAGACTCAGCAGGTCGGCGAACTCGACGTGGCCAGAGCCGTCCAGGTCCGCCGGGCACGCAGGGGTTTCGCACGCGTCCACGATGCCGTTGGTGTCAAGGTCGCCCGTGCCCTCGCTCTGCCATGCCATCGTCCACCGCAGATAGCCGTCCGGACACTGCGCCGCGCTCACGCCGCCGGACGGTCGCAGCCAGATCCGCGCGCGGTCCCAGCCGTCTTCCTCGATCAGCGTGTTCCACATCTCCCGCGGGATGATCATCTGCTCGGATACGTCGGCGCAGTCCTTCGAGAACTCGAACGCACGGCCCAGCAGCACCGTGCTGAAGTAGACGTCCACGTACTCGAACCAGAGGTCGAGGTCTCCGTGTGCACTCAGCGTGAGCGTCACGTCCGTCCCCGCCCGGCCCACGTCCCAGAGCGTGTGCACGTACCAATCGTTCGCCGCCGGCGGACCCCACACGGGGGACTCGCCGGAGCGCGGGTAGGAGATCTCGCACTCGTCCGGGACGCCGTTGCCGTCGCAGTCCTCGCTCCACCCGCCCGCGATGTCGCACTGGTCGGGGATCCCGTTCCCGTTGCAGTCCGCCGCCAGTCCCGCCGCGATGTCCATCCAGTCCATCTGGCCGCTGCCGGTGCAGTCATTGCACTCGTCCGGCACGCCGTCGCCGTCCCGGTCCAGGCTCACACCGGAGGCGATGTCGCATTCGTCCGGCATCCCGTTCGCGTTGCAGTCCGGCGCGAGTCCCTCGCCTGCTTCCGGCGCATCGGCGATGCCGTTGCCGTTGCAGTCGGTGGGGACGGTGGCGAAGTGGATGTTGTCGGGAAGTACATTGAAACCATCCGGCTGTATGTAGACGAAGTCGAATTCCTCCTCCGTTACGATGCCGAGGAACTGCATGCCGCCGCCGATCGGAATCTGGTGCGTGGAAACAACATGGTTGCCGTTCCTGTAGAAGTGAAATCGCAGGCCCTGCGACTGGGTATGCAGCCCGACCGCGCGGATCGGTGCATCGAAGGCCAGACGGACATCCATGTTGCCATCCAGAGAAGCGCCATCCAGTATGCCGAATCCAAACACTTGATCGATGGTGATGGACACGAACTCCACACCGAGGTGCGTGTACTGCGTCGTGACGAAGGAGTACGGCGGAATCTCCGTGAACAGTATGCTGGAGACGTAGACGACGTCATTGGACCACGTCCCGAACGACTCCCATGGCGCTCCGTAGTAGACGGTGAAGCCGTTGTAGTGGTGGACAGAGTCCGCCCGCGCCGCGCGATCGAGCGTCACACAGGCAGCGGTCACGAAGAGAACGGCTGTGATCACGGCCCTGACATCCATCATGACTCACCTCCTGACTCCGGCAGATCCATGTTCAGTTCACTGAAGAGCGCGATGACGCCGTCGATGAGTGGCGTGGTCAGCACGAGTTCGTTGAACCGGGCTGGTGTGATCTGGCCCGTCTGCAGTGCCTCCATGCCACCCAGCGCCAGCCAGAGCGACAGCAGCGCGTCCTCGACCGGCGTGCCGCTCTGCATCGACTCACCGGTGCACGACTCGAAGTACGACATCAGCAGCAGTTGATCCGCGAAGTCCACATCGCAATCACCGTCCAGGTCCAGCCAGCACACCTCGTTGACCGGGCAGCTGCCGTACGACCCGATCAGGATGAGGAGATCGCCGAATCCGATCCCGGGCGTGCCGTCGACATCGGCATCGCAGGGATCGATGGGTACTAGAACGAAGCCATGGAACAGTGCTGGATCGGTAGCCGTTGATCCGTACCCGGCAATCCATGGTCTCGAGCCCAGTACGCCATCGTTGATGTCGAACGCTTCGATCAGTCGCTCCCACCCACACGCACTGATATTCGTGAACACTGCGTCATTGAGGTCGTTGTAGGTCCAGTTGCTCGATGTGAAGTCCACCTCCCACATGGCAGCGGCACCCACCGTCTCGTTCCGTCCCACCACCATCGCCGGAGCGAAGTTGTTGAGAGCGTTGGCCCATCCCTGCTCAGGCGTGCCCTCGTTCACCGGCGTCGGCAGGATCTGCGGCGTGGACTGGGCGGCACCCCAGAAGAGCGGGACTGTCAGGCAGCTGTACACCTCGGGATCGGTCACCTCCCCGATTCCACCCCCCGCCGCGTCCTCCGCGTCGTTGACCGCTCGCGCGAAGGCCGCGTTGGACTGCGAGGAGTTCGGAAGGAACTCATCCGGATGGTCCATGGCGCTGAGCGTCCACGCCGGCTCCCACTCCGCCGCACGATTGCCGAAAATCGGCAATGTCCAGGGCGGGCTCTGGAGAAGCGAACTGCCACCTTCCGACGGACCAGGGCTGACCAGGCAGACCTGAAAGTCTACCGTGCATCCATCGAAGATCGCGCCCACGACCATCCGCTCCGCCGTGGTGGCCGTCAGCGCCGCGCGCGTACCGACGATCCGGACCCGATCGTCCGCCATGTCCGTCAGGTCCCAGGCATCCGACCAGATGCTCTCGTCGTTGTTCGGAAGCCCGTGCGGCAGGACGGCCATCTCCCGCGCGGGCCAGAGGTCCTGTGTGCCCTGCTCGGGCAGTGCCTCTTCCGGGATCCACATGTATGCAATGCCACTGGACATGACCTCAAGCGGCTGAATCGTCTCATCGATGACCGCCGCGACCGCGCCCACGATCTGCATGTGTTCGTTGATCGCCCGGCCGACACTGGGGCGCGGATCGAGTTCCTCGATCGACTCGCCCGGGTGGAGCAGGATGGTCAGCACGCCCGTCGGATACACCACGCTGTCGATCGTCACCTCGTGCGGCACCCAGACGAACGCACGCGGAACGAACTCCGAGTCGATCTGGACGTGCACGAACCCCGTGACCTGCCCCCTGTTGTTGATGCCAAGGACGCGACACTGGGCGAGGATGTCCGTGCTGTCAGGCTCCAGCGGCACGATCCTGTACCTGGGCGGATCGGCGTGCGCGGAGCCCGTCATGTCACGCAGCCCCGGCAGCATGCATGCGAGCGCCATCAGCGCGCAAGAACCGCGAACCGCGAACCGCGAACCGCGAACCGCGAACCGCGAACCGCGAACCGCGAACGGGAATCGTGCCGGCCGACGCGCCGGCGTCAAGGGAGATGGGATGTCGTCGAGTGTTCGTCATGACGGCGGGTACTCCTTTGGTGAGGTCTGGTGTCATGAACGCGAAAAGGCGGATCCAGTGAACGAGGGCGGGAGGCACGAGGTCGGCCGGGCCGGAGCGGGAGGCCCCGCGGGTCCGGGGGTCCGGGGGCCGAGCACGGGCCATACCGTCCTCTTCTTCTTCAGGTACGCCATCCCGCACGGGATCCTGCGGCCGTTGGCGGGGAATCAGAGATTCTTTCGGGGTGGGATGGGGAGGGGGGGGCATGGGGCAGGCACGCGCGGCCGACCGGACGCTTCGGCGTGCCAGGGCGCGCGCAACCGGCCGCCTGACCCCGCCATAGGCGCGCGCACATGTAGGGCCCCGGAGGGGCCAAGGTCGGTAGCCGCCAGTGGCAGATGTGGGGCCCGCGCTCGCGCACGCAGCCGCACGCCACCGCATCCCGGCGTGAGAGCAGCCGGAGGCACCACCTTCGCTGCCGCGGATCGCCTTCCGGCCCCCAGGAGCGCCTCGGTACCATGCTCCCGTGCAGGCCGAATCGACCGCGGAACCACCGCCTCACGTGGCACCACGGTCCGCCGAAGGAGCCGCTCCCGTGTCGACCCGCATCCCCGTTCTCAAGACCTGGAAACTCTTCATCAACGGACAGTTCCCGCGCAGCGAGTCCGGACGGTCGATTGCGCTCCATGATGCCCGGGGACGCGTCCTCTGCGAGATCTCGCATGGGTCGCGCAAGGACCTGCGCGACGCCGTCGAGGCCGCGCATGCTGCAGGCGGCGGATGGGCGGCGCGCACGGCGTACAACCGTGGGCAGATCCTCTACCGGCTGGCCGAGATGCTGGAGGGCCGTCGCGAGGAACTCTCCGATGCGCTTCGCATGAGTGGTGGTGGTCGTCCGCGCACCGCAGCGGAGCGGCGCCGCGAGATCGATGCATCGATCGATCGCCTGGTCTGCTTCGCGGGGTGGACGGACAAGTTCGTTCCCGTGCTGGGCGGGCAGAATCCCGTCGCGGGCCCCTACTACACCTTCAGCGTGCCGGAGCCCACCGGTGTCGTGGCCGTGCTGCCGCCGGCCGTGCCCGCGCTGCTCGGCGGCATCTCCCTGCTCGCGCCGATCCTCGCCGCCGGAAACACCGCGGTCATGGTCGTCTCCCCGTCCCATCCCCTGCCCGCGCTCGTGCTGGCGGAAGCCTGTGCGACCTCGGACATCCCCGCCGGCGTGCTCAACATCCTTTCGTCACCGCCGGAGGAACTGGCGCCGATCATCGCGTCGCACCGCGGCATCGCGGCGATCTCTGCGGCCGACGTGCCTGGGGACACTGCCGCCGTGCTGCGCGCCGGCAGCGCGGAGAACCTGAAGCGCGTCCACGTCTTCGATCTGAAGGGCGACGACTGGTACGACGATGCGCGCTGCACCTCGCCCTGGATGATCGAGCCGTTCGTCGAGATCAAGACGATCTGGCATCCGGATCGGTAACAGGCTGTCGAGGGGCTCGCGCGGGCACGGGCGCGAGCGAAGGGCCCCCCGGCCCCCGGGCGCGCCCGGTCCGTCCGCCCGTCGCTTCGGGGCGGATGTCCCATCCCGGCACCCCTGTTCCGGCACGTCCCGGACGGTACCGTCGGCGCCGCGCGTGTCGCGCGCCTCGGCATGCACGCGCCGCGCGCACCACCCGTTCCCGTTGCGAGGACCGGCATGACGATGCTGCTTGATGACCTGATGGCCCGGGATGCGATCGCCGATCCGCACGCCGCCTGCCACCGGCTGCGCGAGACCGAGGCCTTCTCCGCCGGTCGAATGGCGTTTCTGGAGCGGGAGATCAGCGCGGAGGATCGCAGGTCGTACCGGCACATCTTCGACGTCCTCTCGCACTGGATGGTCTTCATCGACCCGCCGGACCACACGCGGCTCCGCCGGCTGCTCAGTACCAGGTTCACGCCGCGCGCGGTCGAGCAGTACCGCCCGCGGGTCAGGTCCATCGTCAACGCGCTGCTTCGCGGCCTGGTGCCACGGCGCGGCTTCGAGGTCGTGCACGATTTCGCGTACATGGTCCCGCTCACCGTCATCCTGGAACTGCTGGGCGCGCCGGCGGGAGATCGCCTCGAGGGCGCCGCGTCCCTGGTGGAGTATCTGCGGCCGCTCATCGCGGAGCGTCGCGAGAGCCCGACGCTCGACCTCATCAGCGCGCTGGTTGCCTGTGAAGAACTGGACGGGATGACAGAGCAGGAAGTGATCGCCACATGCGTGCTGCTGGTCTTCGGCGGCCATGAGACTACGATGAACCTGATCGCCAGCGGCACGCGGGCGCTGGCCAGGCATCCCGACCAGTGGATGCGGCTGAAGGCCGACCCGTCGCTGGCCGAGCCGGGCGTCGAGGAACTGCTGCGCGACGACGGCTCGGTCAAGGCGACCGTCCGCCAGGTCTGGCCGTGACGAGGCCGTCATCCCGGGCGCCGTGCGCCCATGCATCGCGCGCGCCGATGATCAGCGCTTCGGCACCTCGACCAGCCGCGGACGCTGCGTCCGCGTGCCCAGTTGCGGGAAGCGGGGATCGACCGGTTCGTCCAGCGGTTCGCCGTTGATCAGGTGCGCGGGAAACTCCCGCATCAGGCGACTGACGCGCGGATCCGTGAACATGCCCGACTGCGCGTCGTAGACCTCGCTGTCGAAGATGCCGATCGTCACCACGCTCAGCACCTGGTCGTCATCGTGATGGAAGTACGCTTCATATCCGCGGGCGCGCAGGTCCCGGGCGAATGCCTCCGCGCGCGCCTGGACGGCCTGCCGGGAGAGCGTGCCGCTGCCGAAGTCGCCCCAGGCGGCAACCTGCAGCGTGAAGATCGACATCGTGTTGGGGTAGCGCTGCCGGACGCCCACCAGTTCGTTGGGCAGGAACTCGCCGCGCAGATGGCGGAGATTCAACCGGGCGAGCATCGCGCGGGGAAGCAGCGGCTGCCCGCGGAAGGTCACGGACTTGACCCACTCCAGGTCACGACGGGCCTGCGGGTCATCGGCGGAGTCGTATTCACCGTAGACCACCATGCGACCTTCCGGACGCTGGATGACGCGGGCGCGGGCGAACCCCGGGTCGATCGCGGAACAGGACTCGATGAAGTTCCGCGGCGCCTCCTGCGGATCGCCGGCCCGGAACGTCCGCAGCACGATCATCCAGGTCGACGACGTCCCGCTGTCCCCCGGCGCGGCGGCGCCGCCGTGCCGCGCGGTGCCGGCCCGCTGGGCGGCTTCGAACCAGTCCTCGCCGAGGTCATACGACGCCTGATCGGCCGACGCGAGCGGCGCCTGGCCGGAGCGCGGCGTCACGCGCCCGCGCGAGGGCGCCGCGTCCGGATCGCCGATGCCCGCCGGCGGTCCCGTGCAACCGCCGCCGACGGCCAGCGAAAGGAGGAGCAGGACGGTGGTGCAGGGGCGGCGTGAGCGATTGCTGCGCATGGCGTACCGGGAGGTTTGAAAACGCGGGATTCCGGCGGGAATCCGGGAAAATTACAGGTTCGGCGCACCCGCCGCCGATACCCTCACCAGCACGCCACGGCAGGCCCGAGAGCCGTCGACCGCAGCCGAGGCTGAACCGACTTCCGAGCCACTTGATACCGCCTGATCGCGCCACCGGTCGCGAAGGAGTTCACACTGATGCCAGACATCTCGCCCATGGGTCCGGGCTCACTTGGTCCAGCGGATCGAACCGCGTTGTCGGGACTGCGGCCCGAGCTGCGTACCCCCGGCCACGGATCCGAGTCTGTGGACCGTCGGGCCGACCGTGTGGAGCTGTCGGAGCATGCTCGCACGCTCGACCGACTGCACCGCCTGCCTGCCGTGCGTTCGGAGCGTCTCGCCGCGATCCGCGAAGCGATCGCCAACGGCACCTACGAGGATGAGCATCGCCTCACGACCGCCATGGAGCGGCTGCTCGAGGACCTTTCGAACGATTGACATGACCTCCGCCGGGCGACCCGGAGCCGCTCCGACGCCCGGCTCGAACACCGATCGCAGAACCCCGCCGACGCGGGGTTCCGCTCTTTTTGCCGTCTGGCTTCGATCGCGATGATCCGGTCCGAAGGAGCGGCCGATAGAGGCCCATCGGGCAGGGGTGGAACCGGCACCAGGGCGGCTCGGGACATGCAGACGCCCACGCCCGCCACGTTCGAGCCCCCAGGGAGCGCGATCCGATGACATTCGACCCAGAAGCATTCCGCCAGGCCGTGGAGACCCTCGATGCCCAGCAGCGGGATCAGGAGGCCCGGGCGACGGGCGGAGAGCGACGTTTTTCGCGATTCGGCGCCCGCGGGGAGGCCCGCATTCTGCGCGACGATCCCTCGGACCCGCGTCCCACGCTGCTGGGGATGATCCGCGACATCAGCCGAGGCGGTGTCGGCGTGATCACGAACCGGCCGCTCCGGCCGGGCGAGACCGCCCACCTGGAACTGCGGTCGGGCCGTCTGGTCGCCGCGGTGGTCCCCGGCGTCTGCCGACACTGTCGGGAGGTGACCGCCACCGCCCATCTGGTCGGGATGGAGTTCGCGGCGGAATCGGCGCTGCTCCTGGCGCTGGGCGTCCCGGCCGAGGCGATCGCTTCGACGGACCTCTCCGAGACCGCGATCCCGGCGCCCGGCGACTTCCTGGACATGGACGACTGGGATCACTGCGCGGCGTAGCGGGCCGGACTGGCCCTCGGCGCGCGGGACCCGGCGGAGGGCCCCTGGCGCTTCCCGTATCATGCCCGCCATGCGGAAGGGACACCCCGTCGGCGCGCTGCTCCTGGCGCTGGCCGGCTCGATCGTCGTCAGCGGCTGCGCCTCGCCCCGTCCCGTCGATCGGGTCCGCGAGAGCGGCGACCACCACTTCGACCGCGGCGAGTATCGCGAGGCGGCCGCGGAGTACCGCGAGATCGTCGATCGCTATCCAGGCGACTGGATGGGGCAGTATCGATACGGTCTCTCGCTGCTCGAGCTGCGCGAATACGAGGCCGCCAGGCGGGCGCTCAAGGTCGCGACCGATCGGCGCCCTGCGGATCCGGACCTGGCCGACGCCTACGCCGAAGCGCTCTTCCGCGCCGAAGCGCCCGCGCAGCTCTTCGCGTTCCTGCGGGACCGCGCGGAGCAGACGGGGTCCAGCCGCGCCTGGATGCGGCTGGCCCGATACGCCGCGGAGAGCGGCGATCCCGACACCGCCCGCCTGGCGATCGACACCGCGATCGCCGTTGATCCGGAGTCATCGACCGCGCCGTATCTCCTTGCGGCGGATCTCGCGGAGGCCATCGGAGATGTCGATCTCTCCGTCCGACGGCTCCGGCAGGCGCTCTGGATCGACGTCCAGAACGACGCGGTCAACACGCGCCTCCGCGCGCTCGGCCATGTGCCGGGTCCGACGTTCCGACTTCCGCCCGGGCGCTGAGCGTACGGCACGATGACCGGCCCGCGACCTGACTCGCCGCCGATCCTCCAGCGGCTTGCGGCGCTGGGCGACCTTGCGCGCGTCCGGACGCTCCGTCTCCTGGAGCGATCTGAACTGAGCGTCGGCGAACTCGCTCGCGCCCTCCAGCTTCCGCAGTCGACGGTCAGCCGCCACCTCAAGGCACTGAGCGCCGACGGCTGGATCATCAAGCGGTCCGAAGGACCCGCGAGCCTGTACCGGCTGCAGCCTGCATCGCTGGACGACCAGGCCGCGCGTCTCTGGTCGATCATCGATGAAGGCGTCGCCGGCGCATCCTCGCTGCAGGAAGATGACCGGCGGCTGGAGCGCGTGCTGGAGGAGCGGCGCGAGAACGGCCGGTCGTTCTTCGGTCGGCTCGGCGGCGCATGGGACTCCATCCGCGGCGACCTCTTCGGCGCCCGCTTCACGGCGGAGGCGCTGCTCGCGCTGCTGCCGCGCGACTGGGTGATCGCGGACCTCGGTTGCGGAACGGGCCAGGCGGCTGAACTCGTCGCGCCCTGGGTCCGGCGCCTGATCCTGGTCGATCGGGAATCGTCGATGCTGGATGCGGCGCGACGGCGCCTGCGGGACTGCCCCCACGTGGAGTTCCGGATCGGCGATCTGCTTGCGCCGCCGCTTGCCGCGCAGGAGATCGACGCCGCGCTGCTCGTGCTCGTCCTGCATCACGTCGAGGATCCCGCCGCCGCCATCGGCGCCATCGCGAAGGCGCTGCGCCCCGGCGGCGCGATTCTCATCGTGGACATGGCACCGCACGATCGCGAGAGCTATCGGGGCACGATGGGGCACCGGCACCTCGGGTTCGCGGCAACGACCGTGCACGCGTGGGCGGAGGCTGCAGGCCTTCACATGGAACCGATCCGGGCCATCCCGCCGGATACAGATGCGAAGGGGCCCGGCCTCTTCGTCGCGGTGCTGCGCAGACCGGTCGGCGCCGCGGGCGCGCCGCGCACGGCCGATGCGCGCGGGCGCACCGTCGACACGCGATCCGCCGCGCCATCGCGCCGTCGGCGCTGACGATCGGGATCGCGCAGTCACTCCACCGCTTGTCCACCGTCCCGACACCTGCATGACCGCCCCCGTCGCGGAACGGTTCCGCCCGCCGTACGATCCGCCGCGCGGCCGGGGGCAGCGGAGCCGTCACCCGTCGCTTCGGCTCCGGATCGCGCAGCGCACGACGCGGCTGCACGCCTCGGCGGCGTGCGTCGGCGGATGGCGCCCAGGGACATCGGCGACGGAGGGGAGAATCGCGGATGTGGAAGTCCGCCGCTGTGTGTCCGTCCGCGCGCTCCGGGAGCGCGCGGCTGCGAAGCCTCCGGCTGATCGCGCTGCTGATGATGATGCTGCTGCTGCCGTCGCTCGTCTCGCCCGCGCCGGCATCCGGCGACCCGACGGGCGACACGGGGCCGGCGGGCCCGTGGGACGCGCTGCGCCCGCTGGTCGGTGAGCGCGAACGCAGGGACGAGGACGATGAACGCGGGCCGCGCGTCGGCGCGTGCTGCTTCGACGACGGCACCTGTGCCGAGAAACTCACGGAGCCCGAGTGCTGCGCCGACGGCGGCGCGTGGACCGGTGCGGACGTCACGTGCATGGACGCGGCGTGCGCGGCGATCGCCTCGGCGTTTCCGTGGATGCGCTTCGATCATCCGGGCTCGCTGCTCGTCTTCCCGCACATCGAGGTCCGATGGAACCAGGCGGGGACGCATGTCACCGGTGACACGATCATCCAGGTCGCGAACGACTTCGGCGCGTCCGTGTACCTGCGCACCCTGCTGGTGCGCGGCAGCGCGTCCTCGGACGGCGGCGGCGACTGGGCATACGCGGTCGACGGCGGACTGCTGACGGCGAACCAGCCCGCCTGGTGGTCCGCCGAACTCGGCAGCACGGGTCCGATCTCGATCCGGCCGTTTGCCGCGCTGGATGGGATCCCCGCCGGGGTGCCGGATCCCGACACGGGTGAGCGCGTGCTGCTCGGCGCGCTCTTCGTGTGGGCCGTCGACGAGACGGGGCGACCGATCCGCTGGAATCACCTCTTCGGGTACGCCACGATCGTCCGGCACCTCTCCGGTGACGCGGTCACGCTGCTGCCTGCCTCGTTCCGCGCCGTGGAGGGCACGGACAACGGCAGCGCGATCGGGCCACCCGATGCGCTCCCGCTGGACGGGACGACGTACGAAGCGGCGCCGCGCGTGCTGCTCTTCGACGGACCGGCGGAGGGTTCGTCCGCACTGTCCACGACGTCCTCCCTCGTGACCACGTCCACGTCGCTCACGCTGCTCGCGCTCCGGCTGGACCTGCGACCCGCAGAACCCGAACCGGCGAAGGCGCACGCGGTGCTCTCCGTCTGGAACGAGAACGAAGTCAAGTTCTGCGGCGTGACGACCTGCGTCACCTGCTGGTGGCACGGCCCGCTGAGCGAGGGCGGTGCCGGCCTGGGGACCGTGGCCGACTACCAGACCGACTGGATCCGGATGCGCGTCGAGGCGCGCCACGATGCGCGCTGCGCCCCGGGCGGCAGCGCGCCGCTGCTCGCCGCCGCCTTCCGCAGAGTCTGCTTCGAGCCCGCGCCCATGCGGACGCGTTCCGCCATCCCGATCATCGCCGACGGCATGGCCGGGCTCATCGGCATCAGCCCGGTCGGCTTCACGTCACCGCCGGATCCCGATCCGGACCCGCCGCCGGACGAGTGAACCCGTCCGCGCCTCCGCGCGGCGCGTGGCGTGGCGTCTCTGCCGACGCTCACGGCAGGCGCTGGGCGCACCAGTACCTCCACGGTGCCACAGGCGCGCTCATCCGCACGCACCGCGTCCTTGCGCGCTCCACCGCGGCCCTGGACCGGCGCGGCCGTGGTGAGACACGCGCTCGCCGGCAGGCGGCGGCCGGGTGATGCACGCACCCGGCCCCCGTCCCGTGGCCGGCACACTCGGCGCCGTGATCCGATCCGCAGCGAGCGCCGCCTGACCGGGGCGCTTCCAGGCCCTGCTGGAGCATCGCCGATTCGATGCACGCCATCGCTCCCTGGACGCGCGTGCGCACCGGGCGCAGCCCCATGCGCCCGCAGACCCGGGCCGAAGCCCGGTCCCGGAACGCACCGGCCTGCCCGGTATCAACGCATCTGCCGACGTGGCTGCGCAGGCCGCGCCTTCCGCGCTTGACTGCCACCGACCCAGCTGTACCGTGGACCTTGGGATCCGCTCACACTTCGATCCCCGGACAGCGCCCGCCGGTTTCCGGCGTATCCACTTCCATGGGCGCTGTGCTGATTGCCTTGGGTTCCGCTGTTTCTCTCTCGACATCCCGGTCCGATTGGCCCCCCGGTCACCCCCGGTACCCCCGGTCACCC
>JAHBWZ010000018.1 GCA_019636755.1 Phycisphaeraceae bacterium
AACCCCCCCCCCCCCCCCCCCCCGCAAGACGCCGCCCCGTGCTGCAGTGCGGGGCGCCTTCAACCGCGCACCGCGTCCCGCGTGCCCTCAGCCGTACCCGAGCCGGTCCAGTTCCCCGCGGAACCGTTCGCGCAGCGCCTGGTCCAGTCCCGGGCTGAGCGCGTCCAGCGATGTGCCGAGGCGCCCACGGTCCATGAAGAGCGCGCCGGTGCGGACACCGTGCGGTGGGCCGACGAAGACGCCGAAATCATGCTGATCGGCGTGATCGTTGTCACCGGAATCATCGGGCGCGTGTGCCACCTGCGCGGACTTCTCCCGGATCTCGAGCGCCAGCATCGCGTCGAACGTGCACATGTGAACGGCACGGGCGACGCGTTCGGCGCTGACCGGTTCGCCGAGAAACCGGAGCAGGCCGGTCAGCGCGTGCGCGGGATCGGCGCGAAGATCCTCGTAGCGCAGGACGTGCACGGGATACGCGCGGACGTCCAGCCACGACTGCGCGTGGCGCGACCATGTCCCGAACCCCGCCGCCCGCCACGCGGGATCGCCCGATTCCGCGATGAACGCGCGCGCCGCCTCCGCGTCGTCGGGCGGGGTCGGGTGCCCCAGCGCCCGGTGGAACGCCAGTGAACTCAGCAGGACATCACGCGGGTGGCGCACCAGCAGGACCGCACGGGCCGTCCGCGCGGCGAAGGGATGGTGCGCCGTCCACGGGACGTGCGTCTTGACGATGAGCGGTGCGCCGCGGTCGAGCCGTGCCGCGATGTCGGCGCGCACGGCGTCCGGGCCGTGGATGTCCGGGACCTCCCGCGCGACGTCCGTGCTTCTGCCGATCGCACCGTGCCGGTACGCTGTCAGGAGGAAGCGCACCCAGGTGCTGCCCGAGCGCGGGTAGGAGGCAAGCCAGGCGATGGTGCCCGGCGGGAGCGTGGAAGGGGGCGTCGATGCTGCCATGGGACTTCGTGCCGCGTGGGTGCCCCGGCGGCGCGACGCCGACCGATCCGGGGCGCCCGCATTCTCCTGTGCAGGCCTTGAAATGGCCGATCCCTGCTGCACGATACCGCCAGCCATGAACGCGATCGAGCGCCTGCATTTCCTCCACCGAGCCTGGCGCTATCGCCTCCGCACGGAGCGATTCGGGCTGTCGTTCCTCCGGCGCCATGATCTCAGGGGGCGCACGGCGGTGGACATCGGCGCGAACCTCGGAATCATCTCGTACTGGATGCATCGCGCGGTCGGCCCGGCCGGCCGGGTGATCGCGTTCGAACCGCAGCCGGAACTCGTGGAGAGGCTGGCGGACCTTCGACGTGCCTTCGGACTGTCTCGACTTGCCGTCGTCGGGAGCGGGCTCTCGTCGGAATCGGGCGAACTCATCCTGAGGCGTCCGCACGGGCACTGGGGCGGCGCGAGTTTCCAGCCCGCGGATGCAGGCGACGCGCGCGATGCGGACTTCCTTCGCGTGCCGGTCACAACGCTGGATCGCGCCTTCGCAGACCAACCCGCACGACCGGTTGCGTTCATCAAGTGCGACGTGGAGGGACATGAAGCCGCGGTGTTCCGCGGCGGGCGCACGCTGCTGGCGGAGGACCGGCCGGACCTGCTGGTCGAGTGCCTCAGCATTTCCGATCCCGCCTGCGAACTGCCAGCGGTGCTCGCCGAGGTGGGCTACGAAGGCTTCTGCTTCGCCGGGAAGGGCTTCGCGCCGATCGCCCGCGCTGCGGACCTTCGCGCGGAGATGCAGCTGCGGTCGCGCACGGACTTCGTGTTCGTCCCCGCCGAACGCGCCGGCGCGCTGCCGCGCGCGTGAGCCCGCGGCTACCTCCCGGCCGATGGCGCCGGTGAGCCGGCCTCGCCGCCCAGGAGCGGCCGCGCGGGATGGACGGCCGCGAGCAGCAGGACGCCCAGGCCCAGGGTCTGCCCGTTGAGTTGATACGCATCGAACGCGGCGGCGACCCACCATGCGACCATCGCGGCGAACGTGCCGTCGGCGAAGAGATGATCCGCCCGGTTCCTCCACGCGCGGACGAGACCCGTCCCCGCCAGTGCAAGCACGATGATCGCGCCGCCGATGCCCGTCGTGGCCGCGGCTTGAACGTAGAGCGAGTGCGCGTGCGCGTCCATGCCGGCGATGACGTCGCCGCGGGAGGTCGTGAGCGCCGCCTCGTGGAAGCCGCCCGCGCCCGTGCCCGTCAGCGGACGCTCGCGCAGGATCTCCGCGCCGGCGGTCCAGCTGGCGATGCGGAAGCCGATGTCACCGGAGAGGTCGCCGGAGGAGATCCGAGCGATGTCCTGTCGCACGAGATCGAGGCGCTGTGTGAGCACATCACCGGCCACGGGCCACGCGACCAGGGGCAGCAGGAGTCCAAGGACAGCGACGGTCACGGCGCGCCGCCGCAGGAGCGGCGACCGACGCGACGCCGTGGCCAGGAGCAGCGGCAGTGCGACGGCCGCGGCGATCCATGGGCCGCGGCTCCCCGTCAGCAGGAGGCCCAGGAGCGCAAGCGCACCACCAGCAAGCCAGATGAACCGTCGACGATCGCCCGGTGCATGCAGCCACGCGCTTGCGTGCCAGCAGACCGCGGTCAGGCACATGGTGCCGGTCATGATGGGATGCACCAGGCCGCGCAGGCGATGCGCATCGCCCGGGATGCGCTCCAGCAGCCCGAGCCCCTGCGCCGCCTGGATGCCGTTCTGGATGAGCACGCCGGCAAGGAACGCCGTGATGAGCAGCGGCAGGCGGTTGAACAGCGGCCAGAGCAGGATGCCCGTCGTCACCATGCGGAACGCGCCCAGTTCGGCGCCGCCCTGTGCGGCATTCCGCGTCCAGAGCAGGCTGAGTGCCGTCAGCGCCGTCCAGGCGATGAGCAGCCAGCCGACGGGGTCGCGCAGGAGGACGCGGTACGCGGGCATGGTCCGGGGAGCGCGGATGGCCGAAACCGTGGCAAGGACGGCGAACGCGATCGCGCTCGGGGCGGGCGCCAGCGGAAGGCAGGCCATGAAGAGCACCGCGGCAGCGATGTGGACCCGGTCGCCCGCGGGATCCCGGGCACGAAGGTCCGCCAGGATGCGCGCCGCGACCTCGCCGCCTGATACAGGGGCGGCGGCCGCCGGCATGGGCGCGGCGCCCGGGGGCGCATCACTCACGGCGCGAGACCTGCCCTGCGCGGCCCGCGACGACGCCGTGCGCCGGGGCCGCCCGCGCGCACGCCGCGGCAGTGGTACACCCCGCCGGGCGGCATGTTGAGCGGGACGAACCTGAACTCGACCTCGCGGAACATGCGCCGATAGAGGCCGAGGAACACGACGGGGATCTCGGTCAACTGGCTGAGCCACGCATCCGTCGCGTGTCGCGCCATCAGCCGGCGAAGACTGGCAAGCAGGCGCGGCGGGAAGTTCGGGGTCGGCATGCCGCTGACCACCACGTCGAACGACGTGCCGTCCGGGAGCAGGTCACCCACCGTCTCGAAGCCCTGTGCCAGGACGCGGACACGGGGCGCGTCATCCGCGTAGGTGCGCTCCAGCATCGCTGCGAAGTCCGGGTCGACCTCCACGATGATCAGCGTGGAGTCCGGATGCATCCGCGCCAGGATGCGGCGCGTGACGACGCCCGTGCCCGCGCCCAGTTCAAGAATGCGCTGCGGCCGGTCCGGCCGGATGTGACGCGTCAGTTCGTCGCACATCCATGAACTGGAGGGCGTGATGCTGGCGATCCCCTCGCGGTCGCGCAGCCACTTGCGCAGGAACAGCGAACGGTGAGAGAAGGTCGTTCCCGAACCACGGCGGCCGGGCGGACGGCGATGAACGGACTGGGTGGTGGGCATCCGGGTGATCGTGCGGTGGGCGGTGGTGGTCGGCGTCGGGCGCGGAAGCGGCAATCGTCGCCGCCCGGGCGTCCAAAGTCCACCCGCCGACCAGCACTCAGGGCGAGCGATCGCCTGCCGGTCCTCCGGCCCCGTCCATCCAGACTGCACCCTCGGCGATCCACCGGACGATCGCCTCGATCTCCCGCGGCTCGAGTCGTTCCCGCGGCGGCATGAGCGGGACGCCGGGCTCGCCCCGGATGTGGCGGACCATGGGACTCTGCTCGGGATCACCGGGGATGAGCGCGGGCATGCCCGACTCGCCGCCCGCCAGCACGCCGCGCATCGTCGTCAGGTCCATATCGCCCGCCAGTTTCCGCGGATGGTGGCACACCATGCAGCGCTCGACCAGGATCGGCCGGACGGACTCCAGGAAGAACGACATCCGGGGATCCGTTGTCGAAGACGCGTCGGTCTGCGCGGAGGGCGGCAGCGTGACTCCGACGGCGTGGCGGTACACCGCCGTGCCGCCATGGTGCGCGATCGTTGCGATCCATCCGGCGGAGAGCAGCGCCGCGGGGACGGTGAGCCATCGCGCTGCGCCTGCCAGCGCGTCACGGCGCGCATACATGCCCAGCGAGATGACCAGCGGCACCACCGCGACCAGGAGGATCCACGTGGCGCTCTCAGCGTGCCGGTCCAGCGCCGCGAGCGCCTCGGCCGGCAGATCGCCGCGCACATGTTCATACGCGCGCTCGCCGCTCTGCTTTGCCGCGAACACGCTGACGGCCACGGCGAGCAGAAGGACCACGGTCGCCGTCCGAATCGACCGCGCGCCAGGCGCCAGGACAGCGCCGGCGACGGCGCAGGCAGCGGCCAGGACCGCGAGCACGATCGGCCAGTGCACGAGCATCGCGTGCCGCATGGCCGGGTGCTGCATGGACTGAAGGATGGCGTCCACGGGGATCATGCGGCGGGAGTGTACCGGTGGGGTCCGGCCTGCCCGGCGAAGCCTGAGGCCGTGAATGTCTCAGGATGATTGACAGCCCGGCGAGCGTCAGGTAGCCTCGCGGTGGATCTCTCTGCGCTCGCGCGGCCGCTGGGGACGGGTTCGGCGCGGGAGACGGGCACGGGCCCCATCGGCTGTCATCGTGATGGCCCGGTGATGGCCCGGTGATGGCCCGGTGATGGCCCGGTGATGGCCCGGTGATGGCCCGGTCCCCGAGGGAACGATCTCATGTCCGGATGCTGGAAGTCCGCTGGCGCGCTGGGCGGCCTCGTATCTGTCGTGGCGCTCGTGAGCAGTATCGCCGCCCATGGTGGCGCGTCGGCGCCGATGGGGGCGGCGGTTCTGTCCGCGATGGTGCCCATCACGGCGGGCGAGTCGGCCGTGGCGACCGATGATCCGGATCCGCCGCCCCCGCCCGGCACGTGGGAACGCGTGGTCTGGTCGACCACGCAGCCTATCGAGCGACTCGTGGTGGGGATCGACATCGAGATCGTGGAGGAGGACGATCTCGAGGCGATCTCGTATCACAAGAACCACTCGTGCAAGCAGAATGCGCGGTGCAACAGCACCACGCTCCCGTGTGCGGACCTGGGTGTCGGACCGCCCGCGCCTGCGTGCCGGACGTGCGACGGGTCGTCCGGGCTGAAGGACCTGTGCTTCCCTCATCCGACTCTGAAATGCCAGACCGATCTGACCGAGGGAACCAACGGCACGGTTGCATGCGGGAACGCGTTCGCCGGAACGTGTACTCTCGTTGGGGGTGTGCCAACGTGCACAACGGTCGCGCCGACTGGTTCAGCTTGTTTCTTCAAGGCGTGCATCGTTGGCGGGGATCAGCCGATGCATACGGACACGACGGGTGCACCCTGATGCGCCCGCTCCCGTCCAGAACCGTCCGGGTGTGCGGGCTGCTCGCATGGCTGGTAAGCGCGCCCGCCGCGCTGGCTGCCGACCCCACCGTCGACCAGTTTATCGATGCGCTGCGCTGGCTCGCGTCACGATTCGATGGGATGTCGGTCGTCTACCACCAGCGCGAGGCGGTGGAGAACATGCCGCTCGAGCCGGTGTATCCGCAGGTGTCATCCGAGGGATGGCTGGTTGAGTTCGGTCCGGAGTCGGTGTTCACGGTGTACCGTCGTTGGCAGGGTGAACGGTTCCTCATGCATCGGCGTGTCGATGAGACACTCAGTTTCGACCCGACGTCCCGCCAGCGGGGCGAGGTGTTCGCCGTGTCCTGGAGCGGGACGGAGTTCCGCAAGGCGTCGGTGACCGCGGACCGGCGCCACGCCTTCGCGTCGATCGAGGACGTCTACCTGTGGCACAACGGTCCGTGGCCGTTCGAGGCGGGACGCCTGATGCTGGAGGGCAACGTGTCCTGGATGCGAACGCCGATGGCGGCACTCTTCGAGGATCCCTTCCCGCTTCCCGATGCGGTGCTGCCGGTGGAAGGGCCGGTGCGTCTGCCGGACGGCCGGTGGATGATCCGCCGGTGTTTCCCTCCGCCGCTGTCCGGCAACATCGAGGTCATCGTGATCGGTGCGGAGCGACCCACGGGCGGCGTACCGATCACCGTGGAGGAGATCCGTGTTCGCGTGGGGCGATCCACCGGACGCTGCGGCGACGAGCCACTCGCATCGCTTCGACTGTCCGAGCCGCCGCATCCCGTCCTGGCGGAGTGCCGCATCCTCCCGGTGCAGTGGTCCGGTGAAGAGATCGATCCTGCGCGACCCCTCATCGGGAGATACGCCGCATGGAAGCATGCCGGCGAAGGCGGTGACCCCGCGGAGCGATACCGGGCGGAGCGCATCGAGCTGGAGATCGTGGAGATGAGCCGTGCGCCGGCCGCGGCCGAGGACTTCCTGCTGCCGATCCCGGATCGAGCGTCGGTCGCCGACGGCCGGCTGGATGTCGGCTACCACTGCGGGATTCCCGGGGGAGGTGGATTCGTGCTGGACGGGCGATTCGTGCTGGACATTCCGGAGGATCGTGAGCCGCCCGGCGGATCCGTCCTCTGGACCGTCGAGGACATCATTGCGTCGGGCGTGTTCGGCCCGGTCACCCTCCTCCCCGAGGGCGTTCGGGAGCAGGTGTACGAGGGGCCGTCGGTGACGGACGTCGTGCTTCGTGACGCGACGTTGTGCTCGGTCGCGTTCGACGCGGGATCCGTGGTCATCCGCGGCCGTGAGGCGGTTCCGATCTCGCACACGGCGCGGGTGACCAATGAGACGGGCCAGGTGCTCGAAGTGCAGGCCGGAGGGGCGTCGTGCGGATGCATGGCCACCCGGCGCGGGCCGTCGACGCTCCAGCCCGGTGAGACCGCGGATTTCACGGTGGGCTTCGCCGTCGCGACGCCGGGGTACACCACGCAGGTCGGCTGGTTCTCGTTCGACAGGGAGAACCCCGGCCTGATGATCTCGCTGAGCGCGACCGGGATTCTCCCGTTCGAGTTGCGCGTTCTTCGCGAATCCCCCTGGCTGGAGGCCGATGCGCGGCATCGTGTGCGCCTGCTGGTCCTGGACGCCGCCGGCGGTGGCGAGCGAGAGCCGCCACAGGTGGATGTTCCCGAGGGGATCCGCGTGACGTTCGACGGATGGCGCTGGCTCGAGCCGGGACTTGCCGCCGCGGCGCGACCGGGCAGGCAGATCGCGACGGTGGCGTTCGACGCGTCGGACTACGACGGACCATGGCCGGTCGATGTCACCGTCCGCCTTGCATCTGGAGGCGACGTGCAGACCTTCGCGATCAACGGTCCGGATCCGCTGCCGCTGCGCCGGACTGCGGACATGCCCGGCGCGCCGCCGGTGCTGCCATCGGTCGTGCATTGACGCGGGTGCGGGTTCGCCGGGCGTGCGCTGGTGGTGCGCTGCGCCGTCAGTGCACTATCGGTCGTAGCGGCGCCGACCCGTCAGGTCCGCCGGGCGCTCGCCGCCCTGCGGTGTCCACCAGTCGGGTCGGTCTCCCGGCCGGTCGGCGCGGAGCGGATCGTCCGGCGACGCCGGGGGATACTCCGGTCCCGGCCGGACGTCCACGTCGATGCGCCGCGCCGTCGCGCCGGGCACGCTCATGGAACTCCTGAGTGATCCCGTGCGCGTGCCGGCCTCGAAGAGCTGCCAGCGCATGAGGTCCGGCGTGTAGACGGGGTCGTCGCCCTGGCCGGCGACGAAGTCCAGCGAGAGCTGCTTGCCGGAGGGCACGTCCATGGCGAAGACGATGTCGCCGCTGCGGGTGTCCACGATCCGGACCGACTTGGGCAGGTGCTCGGTGGAGATGTAGGACTGCGAGGCGCCGGTGTACGGCATCCACGCGCCGCTGGGACCGTGACAGGCGGTCAGCAGGACGAGGACCGGAAGGGTGCCGGCGGTGGCGGCGATCGCGCGGGCGTGTCGCGTGGACATGGTCGAGAGTCTCCGTGTGCCGCGGCGCGGCGCAGCGCCGCGCGATGGCATGTCCGGGACTTATCGGCCAACCGCGGCCCCGGTCTGACAGGAAAGTCGGGGCCGGGCACCGGTCTGGAGAAGCATCTCGGGGCGGGGCGTGACGCGGCGTCGACCGGCCGGGTGCCCCCTCGGGGCGTCGTCAGCGCCCCTCTCAGCGCCCCTGATCGATGAGTTCGCGCGCCTTCTGCTCGACCGATCGCGCGGCACCGCCCAGGTTCGACAGGACGATCACGGTGTACCCCTCGTCCAGGTACATGTCCAGGTTCGCACTGATGCCGGGGAAGCCACCTCCGTGTCCGACGACGCGCCCGGCGGGCGTCTCCTGGACACCGAAGCCCAGCCCGTAGCCGGGCGACGCCGGCGCAGGCGTCCACAACTGCTCGAGTGCGGCGGGGGAGACCAGCGCGCCGGAACGCAGGGCGCGGTCGAACCGCAGGAGGTCCGGCGCGGTGGAGTATCCGCCACCCGCGGGACCACCCTTGATGACGTGCTGATGGAGGTTGTTGCGATAGTGGCGCGCACCATCCTGTTCGAACGGCTCGTACCCGACGGCAAGATTGCGGGTCACTCGATCGGTCTCGTAGAAGTCGGTGTCGGCCATGCCGGCGGGCTCGGTGATGTGCCGGCGGACATAGGCATCGAAGGAGAGTCCGCTGACGCGCTCCACGATCGCGCCGGCGATGAGCATGCCCGTGTTGCTGTATCGGAAGCGCGTCCCCGGCTCGAACGCCAGCGTTTCGTCGGCGATCACCGGCTTCCAGTCGTCCACCGTGCGATAGAGCGTGCGTGCAGTGCGCTCCCACGCGTCCGTGAAGTAGCTGCCCAGTCCGCTCGTGTGGTTGAGGAGATGACGGATGTGCACGGTGGACAGGTCCACCTTGGGCAGCCAGTCGCTGCCCAGGTGCATGGACACGGGGTCATCCAGCGAGAGCGATCCGGACTCCGCCAGCTGCATGACGGCGATCGCCGTCATCATCTTGTTCATGGACCCGAGATTGAACTTCGTATCAAGGGTAACCGGCGCGTCGAAGTCGCGGTTCGCCAGGCCGGCGGCGCGGGTGAGCAGCACGGTGCCATGGCGCGCGAGCAGCACGGTGCCGCTGAACGCGCCGGCGTCCGCAAGCCGGCCCACGTAGGCCGCCAGGTGCTCGGCGATCTGCTGGTCGTCCAGGCGCTCGGCCGGCGGCAGGTTGCTCGGCGGCCGTGCCTGGGCGAGGTTGATGCGGACGATCCGGTGCGGCGGCTCGGGCTCGACGTCGACCACGATGGCCCGCCAGCTTTCGAGGAGCGCGCTGCGCACGATCAGCACCGCGTGCGTCGACGGGTCGGGCGGGTCGTACGACCGGGCGGCATGGACCGTGATCGGGCCAAGTTCGCGTGTGACCTGACCGAAGATGGAAACGTGCTCCTCGATCGGGATCTCCCGCAGGAACTGCGGCGAGAGCGACTCCACAAGCGCCGCCCGGGTGCGCTCGGCGTCGTTGGCGTTGACGCATGCCGCCAGGAGGAGCGCGCGGCGATAGGCGGGTGTATCAGGAATCGTCGCACTGTCGGTGTACGTCCGTGGCGCGGGCTGCATCGCGGCGCCGGGCGCCGGCGCGGCAGGTGCGGCGGACAGGAGCATGGCGAGGACGGAGAGCAGAGAGCGCCGGTACACGGGGTCGGTCCTTTCGCGCGGCACGCGCGGTGAAGAGGGGGCCTGCGGAGGCTGGTCGGGGCCGGGGGCCAGGGGCCGGGGGCCAGGGCCCGGGGGCCAGGGGGGGTGAGGGAGGGAGGAAGCGAACAGAGCCGCCAGATAGTGCGATTCGCACTATAGTCTTGGGATGCCGACCCGCGGGATTTCCAACCGACTCTGAGGCCGCCATGCCGAACCGCAGCGAACTGGAGTCCTTCGTCCTGGGCGTGATCTGGCAGTTCGGGCCGGTCTCCGCCTACGCGCTGCGCCGGCACATGCAGGGATCCCCCAGCCGGCAGTGGCGCGCCAGTACCGGGTCGATCTACCCCGCGCTCCGTCGGCTGGAGCGGGACGGCCTGATCCTGGGCCGGGTGCGGTCGCACGGGCAGCGTCAGCGGCGGGAGTACGAAGTCACCGGCGCCGGCCTGGCGGCGCTTCGGGCGTGGATCGGCCCGCCATTGGGCGAAGAAGCGGTCACGGTGACCGCCGATCCGCTGCGGACGCGGGCTCGATTCCTTTCCGTGCTGGCCCCGGAGGAACGGGCGGCGTGGGTCGAGGGCGCGCTTGCCGCGCTGGACGAGGTGGAGGCGCAGGTCAGCGCCTGGGGCGCGACGCACGACACCGACGATCCGTTCATGGCCGCGATGACCACGCACGCGCTGCTGGAGACCGTTGCGCGACGACGGTGGCTGGAGCATCTGCGAGGCCTGGTCGGACCGGACGCCGTGGACGGTGGCGCGTGACCGTGATCGCCGTCCGCCGCCCTGGGCGCGTCCGGCGCGACTCGGGCCGACGCGGGTACGCTGCGGCGATGCGCGGGACACCAGGGAACGCAGAGGAACCACGACCCCTGGTGTCGATCGCGCGCCCGGGAGTGGTCCGATGACGGGACGCAATGGCGATCCGGCCGGGCCCTCGGTGCGCGTGGGTCACGGCTACGACCTGCATCGGTTGGAGCCCGCGGTGCCCGCGGGGGCGGGTCGGCCGCTGGTCCTGGGCGGGCTGCCGTTCGAGTCGCCGCTCGGCCCGGTGGCGCACTCCGACGGCGACGCGCTGCTCCATGCGATCACCGACGCGTTGCTGGGCGCGCTGGCACTGGACGACCTCGGCACGCGCTTCCCTGACAGCGACCCGGCGAGCGCGGGCGCCGACTCCCGCCGCTTCCTTCTTGACGCCGTCGCGGCGGTGCGCGAACGGGGCTGGGAGATCGGCAACGTCGACGCGACGGTCATCTGTGAAGCGCCGAAGATCGCACCGCATCGCGGGCGGCTGGCGGCGTCGATCGCGGCCGTTCTCGGCTGCCCGGTGGACCGCGTGAACGTCAAGGGCAAGACGCACGAGAAGCTCGACGCCATCGGCGAAGGCCGGGCGATCGAAGTGCACGCGGTGTGCATGCTCTGCCGGCAGTAAGCGGCGTCGAGGGGCGCGGGTGCGCGTACTGCGTGTGCCGAGGGAGCTGGATGGTGCTGGCATCGGGAGGACGGCGCCCATGAAGAAGCCGCCAGCCGAGCACCGTTCCACGTGAGCCGAGGCCAGTCACGGTGCTGCCAGATCCAGCACATGAGCGATAGGGCACGTCTCTATCGCTCAGATCGGCGTGAGTGATGCCTGGGCGAAAGCAACGGCGGGATGCGGTGGTGCGCGGCTGCGTGCGCGATCGCGTGTCCCACTTCGGCTCCGAAGGAGCCAAGGTCGGTAGCCACGAGTGAAGCGAAGCGGAACTCGTGGACAGCGTGCGAAAGAACGATCCTCCCCCGCGAGGGGGAGCGGAGACGCACGACGTCGACCGCCTCCGCCGCCCCTCGCGGGGCGGTGAAGATTCTGGCGCCGCCACCGCCAGTACGCCGTCCTCGCCTTCGGCTCGGCCGGCGTACTGGCGGCTACCGACCTTGGCCCCTCCGGGGCCATACATATGCGCGCGCCTTCGGCCTCGGAGGAGCCATACATGTGCGCGCCTTCGGCTCCGAGGGAGCCACGCAGGCGCCCGCGTCCGGCTCCGAAGGAGCCACGGTCGGTAGCCACGAGTGAAGCGCAGCGGAACTCGTGGACAGCGAGCGAAAGAACGTTCCTCGCCCGTGAGGGGGAGCGGAAGCGCACGACGTCGACCGCCTCCGCCGCCCCTCGCGGGGTGGTGAAGATTCTGGCGCCGCCACCGCCAGTACGCCGTCCTCGCCTTCGGCTCGGCCGGCGTACTGGCGGCTACCGACCTTGGCCCCTCCGGGGCCATGCATATGCGCGCGCCTTCGGCCTCGGAGGAGCCATACATGTGCGCGCCTTCGGCCCCGGAGGAGCCCCGCAGGCGCCCGCGTCCGGCTCCGAAGGAGCCACGGTCGGTAGCCACGAGTGAAGCGCAGCGGAACTCGTGGACAGCGTGCGAAAGAACGATCCTCCCCCGCGAGGGGGAGCGGAGACGCACGACGTCGACCGCCTCCGCCGCCCCTCGCGGGGCGGTGAAGATCTCGGGCGCCGCAACCGCCAGTACACCGTCCTCGCCTTCGGCTCGGCCGGCGTACTGGCGGCTACCGACCCTGGCCCCTTCGGGGGCATGCGCACGTGCTCGAGGCCCCCCTCCGCCCCCCATCCCGCCCCGAAGAAATTTCTGATATCGAGCCAATGCCCGCAGGATCCCGTGCAGGATGGCGTACCTGAAGAAGAAGAGGACGGCCCGGCCCGTGCTCGACCCCCGGACCCCCGGACCCCCGGACCCCCGGACCCCC
>JAHBWZ010000019.1 GCA_019636755.1 Phycisphaeraceae bacterium
GGGGCCCCCCCCCCCCCCCCCCCCCCCCGCCGCGACGCAAGTCCCCTCCAGGGCCCACCCGCCGGATGCGGGACATGCATGGGCGGCGGGCACCACGATCCGCCGCAACTGCACGCGACCAGCAGGACCTCGGAGGCACATGCGCTCACGCGCGCGGCCCGATCACCGCGACGCGCGCATCGCCAGCGCGGAGAGCCGGTGCATGGCGGTGATGGTGAGCATGTTCACGGTCGTGGAGGGCATGGATCTGTCTCGTTCCGTATGCGATGGCTGACCACAGTCCCCGGCGATCGGACGGCTCTGGCTGTGGTTCCGCAACAACCACTGGCGCAACCGCGTGTTCGAGGACGATGCGGCCCTGATCGCGGCGGCGCGCGAGAGCCATCGTCGACTGATGCGAGCGAGGGTGCGCTCGCTCGGCGCGGCGCCGTGGCGCACGCCTGCGGAGCACCTGTGAGTCGTATCGGTTCGGAGTACACCGGCTGCATCTGCGACACGTCCATCCGGAGTCTCCCGCGATGGTCACGGGAGTACATCGGCTGGCGGCGTCGCGCAGCTTGTGCCGATGAAGCGCTGTCGTGGTAGAGACGTCCACGCCTTCGGCGTGCTGGGCTGCAGGCGATACGCGCGCGCCTGGCGCCGGCCAAGCACGTCGTTCGTACGGCCGATCTCCCCTCACGAAAGCCGGAAGACCACGATCAGGATCGCGACCGACTCATCCCCCGGAAGCCCGCTCGAAGCGCCCCGGCAGCGCTCGCGTCCCGGGAGCGTGCGCACGGGAGCACGGAGATCCACGGGGCCGCCGCTTCACGTATCCCGCGCGCCCCCGTCGGCGCCGTCGTCTTCCTTGGTGGCGCCCTCCCACCCTCACCCCGGGGGCATCGCCCGTTCCGCCGGCGCGTCCTCGACCTCGGTCGCGTCGGGCGGCGTCGGCGGCGCCGGCGGCGCGGGCGTCATCACCTGCCACGTGCCGCGCACTTCGCCGTCCACCCGGCCGTTCATCAGCACGGACTGGGCACCGCGGATGTCCAGGTCACCGGTGATGACCGCGCCGGAGGCGATCTCCAGGATCTGGCCGCGGAACGTCAGCGTGCCGTCGATCGTGCCGTGCACCTTCAGGATCTGCGCCAGCACCGCGAGATCCGCATCGGTGTCGGCATGGATCTCCACGACCTGCCCCACCAGGACGGTCGGCACCAGGATGTCGCTGCGGATATGCATCACCTGCCCGGTCCGCCGCTCGAAGCCCTGCGCCTCGAACGGCAGCGAGAAGTCCGCGATCTCCTGTTCCAGGATCCGTTTGAAGGTCACGATGCCGAAGCCGACCACGACCGCCATCCCGATGATCGCCACGAGCGCCAGGCCCGCGCAGCCGATGATGATCGGCACGGCGGGCGACTTCCGCGGACGACCGTCTTCCGGGGCGGCGCCGGTGAGCGGGCTGACAGGCATGACGGCACTTGTACCCGCCTTCGGCCGGTCGTGCCTTTCCCGGAGTAGCATCGCCGCGTGTCCACGGACCGCCCGATGCTCGTCCTCGTCGGCCCCACCGCCGGCGGCAAGACCGCGCTGTCGATCACGCTCGCCGAGCGTCTTCCCGGCGGCGGCGAGTGCATCTCCGCGGACTCGATGCAGGTCTATCGCGGGATGGACATCGGTACCGCGAAGCCGACCATGCCGGAGCGGCGCGGGATTCCGCACCACGGCCTGGACCTCGTGGATCCGTCCGACGACGGCTTCACCGTGGACCGGTGGCGGTCGCACGCCGAGGCAGCGATCGCGGCCGCGCGGGCGCGCGGACGGTGGCCGATCGTCGTCGGCGGGACGAACCTCTATGTGCAGGCGCTGCTCTTCGGACTCTTCGCCGGCCCCGAAGCCGATCCCGCCCTGCGGGCGGCCCTCGAGGGCGCGACGCTCGAGGCGCTCCGGGCCAGACTCCTCGCGGTGGATCCCGACGCCGCCGACCGGATCCACCCCGCCGACCGGCGCCGGACGGTCCGCGCCCTCGAAGTCCACGCCGCCACCGGGCGCCCGATCTCGCACCTCCAGCGCGAGTGGATGTCGGCGCCGCGCACGGACGCCATCGTGGTCGGGCTGGAGTGGCCGGCCGAGGCGATCAACCCGCGCATCAACGCTCGGGTGCGCGGGATGTTCGAGTCGGGGCTTGTCGACGAGGTCCGGGGCCTGCGGTCCCGGCCGGGCGGACTGGGCCGCCAGGCACGCAGCGCCCTGGGCTACCGGCAGGTCCTTGCCGCGCTCGATGGATCGATCTCAATGGATGAGGCGATCGAGTCGACGAAGATCGAGACCCGCCGATTTGCGAAACAGCAGCGGACCTGGCTCCGCCGTTTCCGCGTCCTGCCCCGTTCCTGGTGGCTCCAGGCGGCGGAAATGAGCCCAGAAGATCTTGTCATCGAATCACTTGCGGCGGTTGCCGCCGACGCCTTTCCGCCGCCGGCCGATGCCCCCCGCGCTTGACAGGGACGGGGCCGACCCTTCAATGTCCCCGCTCCTTCACGCCGATTGACCAACCCGGAGGCCCATGGGCAAGCGACCCTCGACACGATCATCGACCACGAAGAGCGCCCCGGCGCGGCGGACCGGTCGTGCACCCGCTCGCGCAAAGACCGGCGGTGCGTCGTCGCGCGCCAAGACCGGCGGCGGTGACGGGAAGGCCGCGCCGACCCGGGGCAGCGCCGCGGGCCGCCAGCTCGTGATCGTGGAGTCTCCGGCGAAGGCGAAGACGATCAATAAGTACCTGGGCCCCGAGTACGTGGTCCAGGCGTCCATCGGGCACGTCCGGGACCTGCCCGCGAAGGCGCCCAAGGGCACGCGACAGCCGGTTCCCGGCGTCGACCTGGAAGCGGACTTCCGGCCGACCTACGAAGTGCTGCCGGGCAAGAAGAAGACGGTCCAGGACCTCAAGCGACTGGCGAAGGAGGCCTCCGAGGTCTGGTTCGCGACCGACCTTGACCGCGAGGGCGAGGCGATCGCCTGGCACCTTGCGCAGGAACTCGGTATCCGCCCCGCGGATGCCAAGCGCGTCGTCTTCAACGCCATCACGAAGGCGGAGATCCAGCGCGCCTTCCAGCATCCGCATCCGATCGACGAGGACAAGGTCAACGCGCAGCAGGCGCGGCGGATCCTGGACCGCATCGTCGGCTACCAGGTCTCCCCGCTGCTCTGGCGGAAGGTGGCACGCGGTCTCAGCGCCGGGCGCGTCCAGTCGGTGGCGGTGCGGCTCATCGTGGAGCGCGAGCGCGAGATCCGTGCGTTCATCCCCGAGGAATACTGGCGCGTCGATGGTCGCTTCACACTCGACGCGGCCATGGTCGACGCGCTGTCCCGGGACTGGGCGGACCTGCAGGCGACGCGCGATGAGAAGGATCGCGGCCCGTCGATCAGGTCCCAGAACGAGTGGCTCACCCGGCATGCCGCGATCCGCGCGGAATTGCATGCGCTGAACGGCGAGCCGTTCGCGCTCCGGTCCGCGGGCGAGGCCGGCGCCGACCCCGTGGATCTCTCGGCGCGCGCCGGGATGATCGCCGAGGCATGCGGCCTGACGGCGGTCGAGATCCGGACGGAGCAGGATCCGCGCGGCCGCGGACCGGCCCGCTTCCGGCGCACGCTCTCCGGCACGCTGGCACCGGGTGTCCGGTATGCCGTCCGATCGATCGAGCAGCAGCGCACCACGACGCGGCCGCCCGCGCCGTTCATCACGTCGACGCTCCAGATGGCCGCCTCCAGCGTCCTCGGCTTCGGCGCGCAGCGCACGATGCGGGCGGCGCAGGCGCTGTACGAAGGCGTCGATCTTCCGGGCGAGGGGCAGACCGGACTCATCACCTACATGCGGACCGATTCGACGCACGTCTCCGGCGAAGCGCTGGAACAGGTGCGCCGGTTCATCCGGTCGCAGTACGGCGACGCGTGGCTGCCGGAGAAGCCCAACTTCTTCGGGTCCACGAACACGCAGGCGCAGGAGGCGCACGAGGCGATCCGCCCGACGGACGTCTCGCGCCGGCCGGAGGACCTCGAGCGCTCGCTGCCCGACGATCTTCGCCGGCTCTACCGGCTCGTCTGGACGCGTTTCGTCGCCAGCCAGATGACGCCCGCGGCCTGGGACGGCACGTCCGTCCTGCTCGACCGCGTCGACCGGCCGACCGGGGCGACCTTCCGTGCGACGGGGCGCGTCCTTGCATTCGACGGCTTCTACCGCGTCGCCGGCGTACCCGTCTCCGCGGACGAGCAGAACCTCCCCGAACTGGCGGAGAAGCAGGACCTCTTCCCCTTCTCGATCGACCCGGTGCAGTGCTTCACGTCGCCCGCGCGCCGGTACTCCGAGGCGTCGCTGGTCAAGAAGCTGGAGCAGGAAGGGATCGGACGACCGTCCACCTATGCCGCCATCATCCAGGTCATCCAGGACCGCGAGTACGTGCGGCTCGTCGAGCGCTCGTTCCAGCCGACGGACCTGGGGGAGATCGTCACCGACAAGCTCATCGAGGCCTTTCCCCGCCTGATGGATCTCGGCTATACGCGCGAGATGGAGGCGGAACTGGACAAGGTCGCCGAGCAGCATCACGACTGGATCGAGATGCTGCGCGCGTTCTACGGTCCGTTCACCGCCGCGCTCGACGATGCGATGACGCGCATGACGCATGCGAAGGCGGAGATCGTGCCGGCGCGCTGGCAGTGCCCGAAGTGCGGCGCGCGGACGTCCTACAGGTTCGGCAGGAACGGGCGCTTCCTCTCCTGCTCCGCGTATCCGGCGTGCGACTTCGCGTCACCGATCGACCTGGAAGGCCGCCCCGTCCGCGCCGAGCGCGTCGACGTCCGATGCCCGGAGGACGGCTCCCCGATGGAACTGCGCACCGGCCGGTTCGGCCGCTTCCTCGCCTCGATGAACTATCCGGCGACGAAGTTCGTGCTGAACCTGGATCGCAAGGGCGGCATCAAGCTGCCGGCGCAGCCACCGGTGCTGACGGACATCCCCTGCGCAAAGTGCGGCCAGCCGCTCAACGTCCGGCGCGGCAAGCGAGGTCCCTGGCTCGGCTGTTCCGCATTCCCGAAGTGCCGGGGGCGGGAGGCGTGGACGAAGCTGGAGAAGGCGACGCAGGACGCCCTGCTCCGACAGCTCGAGGCGAATGATCTCGCGCATCCGCCGATCGTGGTGACCCGGCTCGACGGCCGTCCGATCGCGGAGGGAACACCGATCGCCGATCTCATGCTTCCCGGCGCCGCGGAGGAACTTGCGGTTCATCCCGAGGCCGTCGCCGAAGATCGCACGACCGAGGCCGCCTGACCGGCGCCAGGGCGCCCGGCGACGCGCAGCCGGCCGCCGGCGCGCTGCTACACTGGCCGACTTCCGCAGCGCGCCGCCGATGGCGCCCGCCGGTCACCGGAGCATCTCACCGCCGTGTTCGAGAACCTGACGAATCGGATCCAGGGCGCCCTGCGCACCCTGTCGGGCCGCGGCCGCATCACGGAGGAGAACGTCCGCGACGCGATGCGCGAGGTGCGCACCGCGCTCCTCGAGGCGGACGTTCACCTCGACGTCGTCACCCGGTTCTGCGACGACGTCGTCCGGGAGGCCGTCGGCAGCGAGGTGACGCGCAGCCTGAAGCCCGGGCAGGAGATGATCGGCATCGTCCACCGCAGGCTGGTGGACCTCATGGGCCCCGTCGAGCCGGGACTCATGCAGGTGGACCCCGGACCGACGATCGTCATGCTCTGCGGCCTGCAGGGCTCCGGCAAGACGACCACCTGCGGCAAGCTCGCGGCATGGCTGAAGGCGCGCGGGCGCAGCGTCATGGTCGCGGCCGCGGACCTGCAGCGACCCGCCGCTGTCGATCAGCTCCGCATCGTCGTGGAGTCCGTGGCACGGGATGCGAAGGGCGGCGCGCAGGTCCACTTCTACGGAGAGCCGGACAGGTGCGCGGAGTACGGCCGCGCGGTGGGCGTCGCCGTCGGCGTCTGCCAGCGCGCGCTCGCCGCCGCCCGCGCGGCGCGCGTCGACACGCTCATCCTGGACACCGCCGGCCGGCTGCACATCAACGACGAACTCATGGCGGAACTGGAGGCCGTCAACCGGCAGCTCCATCCGCACCAGATCCTGCTGGTCGTCGACGCGATGGCGGGACAGGATGCGATCGTGGCCGCGCGGGCGTTCCACGCGCGGCTCGAAGTCGACGGCATCATCCTGACCAAATTCGATTCCGACACGCGCGGCGGCGCCGCGCTCTCGGTGAAGTCGGTCACCGGGGCGCCGATCCGGTTCATCGGCGTCGGCGAGCGGTTCGACGCGCTGGAGGAGTTCCACCCGGAGCGCGTCGCCGGCCGGATCCTCGGCATGGGCGACGTGGTCTCGCTGGTGGAACGCGCCCAGCAGGAGGTCTCCGAGGAAGAGGCGGAGCGCCTCGCCTCGAAGATGGCCGAAGGCCGCTTCACGATGGATGACTTCCTCCAGCAGCTCCGCTCCATCCGACGCATGGGGCCGATGAAGCAGTTGCTGGGCATGCTCCCTGGGGTCGGCTCGGCGCTCAAGGACGTCAACGTGGATGACCGCCAGCTCAACCGGCTGGAAGGCATCGTGCACGCGATGACCCCGGAGGAACGCAGCGACCTGGCGGTCCTGAGCAAGTCGCGCACGCGCCGCATCGCGCGGGGCTCGGCGGCGGAGCCGGCCGAGGTCAACCGACTCGTCAGGCAGTTCGAGATGGTGCAGAAGATGATGCGCCAGGTCTCCGGCGGCGGCGCACTCGGCCGGCTCAAGGCGATGCGCGAGATGGGAAAGATGGACCCTTCCATGATGGGCCTCAAGGGCATGCCGATGCCCGGCGGCAAGGGATCTACGTACACCGCCGGACCGCGGGCGGGCTTCAAGAAGCGGAAGAAGAAGCGCTGACGCCGACGTGCATGGGGCGCCCGTGCGCGACGCCGGCACGGTCCGGGGTGGTCTTCGATCCCGGCGGCTTGCCATGCGATCGACACCCTGGTCTTCCCGTGCTGTCGCGACGGCCCACGGCCCGCCTGCGCGCTGCGCGAGCGGGGTGCCCGGGCGCGACCTGGCGCGCAACGCATCGGTCATGGACGCACCGCGCCGGAGGCACCGTCGGCGCCAGACGTCCCCGGCGCGCGACCCATAGGCCCGATGCGCGCAGACCGCACCACTCGCGCGCCGGCTGACCACCGCCACCATCCTGCGCGCAAGGGGGTTGCAGGGGGGGCCTCAGCCCCCCCTGCGCTCGCGCCCCCTGTACGGAAGTCCGCGTGATCAAGGAGACCTGACGTCAACCCGTCCTTGAATGACATCGAGAGAGCGATCGAGCGCGCGCACGCACGAGTCAGCGACATTGGCGATGCACCCGGGCGTGGCGCCGTCCATGCCATCGCGTTCAGGACGCGCGAGCGCAGGGGGGCTGAAGCGCCCCCCTGCAACCCCCCTCGCGGATGGACGATCGCAGGGAGCGCCATCGCGCG
>JAHBWZ010000002.1 GCA_019636755.1 Phycisphaeraceae bacterium
CGACCGCGCGTGTCAAGCGACGACATGGACCTGACCAAAGCGGTGCCCAGACGGTGCGTACATCGCCTCACGGATGATCTTCGCACATGAACGGCCGTCCCGACAAAGCGCCGTCATGGCAGGTCCGCCGAAACGCCAGGCTCCATCCGGATGCTCTCGCGAAGACGCCAAGAGCGCCAGAAGAAATGCGCTCATCCGCTGCACGCACCGTTCAAGTGATGCTCGACAGCATCCAGAGCCGTGCAGCTCCTGAACACGATCACCTCATCATCTTCGCGACCTTCGCGCCTTGGCGAGAGAACTGGAGCGGGCAGGCGCACCAACATGCCAACGGCTCAAGCGACCGCGGCGACCATCCCCCCACCCCACTCATCGCTTCCCCGGCGTCCACAGCGCCGCGTCCAGGATCGACCAGAGATGGATGATCCACCCCAGCAGGATGAACCAGAGCAGGAACGCGAGCACGAAGTGAATGAGCGCCATGAGCAGCCGGCCCTGGACAAGCTGTCCCAGCCCCGGGATGAAGAAACTGCAGAGTGCGGCGATGACGTTGCCGGCTGTTCCCTGTCCTGCCATGCCATACGACTCCTGTCTCGCAGCCGGGGGGACCGCGACCGGGAGGTCCCGATCCGGCGTCGTGCCAGCGTAGCAGAAGGGTGCGACGGGACGGCATGGGCGCCGCCCGCCGTCGTCATCGCGTCGGCCCGACCAGGTCGAACGAAAGCCTCCCGGACTCGTGATCGCGCCGCCAGGCGACGCGGATCTCCAGCGGGCGAAGACCCTTCGTCCGGATCTCGGCGGGCGTCGGCCAGCGCCGCTCGGCCTCCAGTTCGCGCGTGGTCCGGGCGACCGGCGTGCGCGCATGCAGCGTGAAGACCGGCGCCCCGACCGACAGGTCATCCATCGGGATCTCGAAGTTCGCATCGTCCGAGGCCCGCAGGATGCGCCGTCGATCATGGCTCTCCATGACATAGGTGAAGTCGATCCCGCGCAGTTCGCGCTGCAGCGACTCCAGCGAGTCCGGACGCAGGCCGCGGAGCGCCAGTTCCCCGGCTCCCGCGGCCAGGAACTCGAGTCGCTCCATCGCCACCAGGAACGCGCTCGGGCGGGCCGACAGCGCGTGTCGCTTCCACGACGCCTCGAACGCGTCGATGTCCTCCCCGAAGACGCGCGTGAACGCCTCGTGCGGCGGAAGCGCGCTGTTGAGCAGTCGAAGGTATCGATCGAAGGCGGGCTGGTACCGGCCATCATCGCCGTACACGAGGAACGACACGATCGACCAGGCCTGCCGGTAGAGCAGGTCCGCATCGGCGTCGCCGAGCGCCACCTTCCGGCTCCACTCCTGCGGCGTCATCTCCAGCAGCCGCGCGAACGGGATGTGCCGGTCCTCCCGTACCGCGCTGCGCACCGCGTCCACGACATGCGGTCGCGACTGCCCGATCACGAAGTGCTCGCCAAGCAGCACGGACTCGCCGAAGAACTCCGCCAGTCCCTCGTTCACCCAGATGGGCAGGTCCTGTCCAAAGCGGCTGTAGGCGAACTGGTGGAACCCCTCGTGCTGGATCACGTGCTCGATCCGGCGGCGCGGCAGGTCTGCGGTCCAGAAGGCCAGGCCCTCGCCCTGTCGCGTCGCGAAGAACATGCCGCCGGTCCCCCGGGCGTCGATCCCGAAGCGGATCCGCAGTGTTTCCACGTAGGCGTCGCGATCCTCGAAGATGAAGACGTTGAGTTTCTCCGGGGTGCGCGGACGCAGGTCCGCCATCCGCGCCTGGTACTCCTCGTACATGCGATCGAGGTGACGTCCCCACGACGCCGCGACTGCGCGATCCATCGCCGCGCGGATCGTGTAGTACCGGGAGGTCTCCACCCAGGAGCGCTGCCACCAGCCCGCGGCGGACCCGAGCGCGGACGGCCCGCCTGCGGTCCCCTGCACCCGGGCGGCGCGGGCGGCCGGGTCCGCGGCCTGGACCACGGGACCGCCCGCGGCCGGCGACAGAAGCATCAGCAGCAGCAGCAGCATCGGCATGAAGGCGCGGACCCGGACGATCCGCAGCGCCCGGACCGATCGGTCCCGCGCCGCCGGGACGATGGTGCCGGATGCCCGGCCGGCTCCGCGCCCGCGGCGCACGATCCGCGCGGAGGTCCCCGGAAGTGCGGGCGAACGACGCACCATGCCCCGAGTATAGAAGTGATGCGATTCGCGCCCCGGTCCGACCGGGACGCAAGAATGTTCCCCGCCGGCCCCCCGTTGAACGGCTGCACACGTACCAGGCCCCATGTCCCTCTCACCGGAACTCGATCGACTGATCACCAGCGCCACGCGGCGACTGCGGCTCGCCGCCGCGCTTGACGCGGCCGCGTCCGCCGCGGTGATCGGACTCCTGGTCGGCGTGGGGCTGCTCTGCATCGATCGACTGACCGCGGCCGAGGTGCCGTGGGCGGTGTTCTGGATACCGGCGATCGCCGGAGCCGCCGCATTCGCCCTGATCGCCGCCGTGCGCCCGACGGACCCGGGCCGCGCGGCGGCCCGGCTGGACCGTCACTTCGATCTCGGAGACCGGCTGGCGTCGGCCCTGGCGACGGACCGCGCCGATCCGGACATCGCGGCGTTCGTCGTCATGGACGCAGGCCGGCGATCCGCCGGCCTGCGCGCCCGGGATGCCATCGCGATCCGGGTCTCCCGCCGGTGGATCGGCAGTCTTGCGCTGGCCGCGGCACTCCTCCTGGGTGCGCTGGTGGTCCCGCATCGTGCCGGATCCCGTGCGGACGAACGGCTCGACCAGCCCCGCGCCGCGGGTGCCACGGGCACCAGGGCGCCGGACGCCCGATCCACCGAGGATGGAGACGGCGAGGCGCCGGAGTCCGCGGCCATCGACGCCGCCGCGGAGCAGCTCACCGCCGCCGCCCGGGCCGCGGACGACGCGGCCATCGATGAACTGCTCGCCGCGCTCGAGCGGCAGTTCCAGCACAGCGATGATCCGGAGCGCGCCGAAGCAGCGCGGCATGCCATTGCCGCGGACCTCGCCGACCTGGCCGAGTCGCTCGAGTCGGAGACCGCGCTCGAGGACGAGACGGCGCGCCGGCTGTCCGAGCGGTTCGAGGGTCTCGATCGGCCCGCGCTGCCGCAGCGCATGCAGGCGCTCGCCGACCTGCTGCGCGACGGCCGATGGCGCGATGCCGCGGATCACCTCGACGCACTTGCCGAGGAGGCACGCGACTCCGACCGGCCGGAGGCCGCCGAGGCGCTCGCGCGCGACCTGGAGGCGCTGCGTGAGTCGCTCGCGCGGGCGCTGGACGTGCCCGCGAACGAACGGGATGCCGCCGCCGCGACGGACGCGCCACCGCGCGCGGACGAACCACCGCGCCCGGACGAACAGGAACCGACCGACCCGACCGGTGACGCGGATGACGCGGATCGCGCGCCCCGGGCCGGGACCGAGCGCGATCCCGAGGCGCCAGCGGAGCGGGCACCCGGACAGGCGGGCGCCGAGGCAGGAGGAACCGAACCGCCGCAGATGGATCCCGATCGCACCGCGCCGAGCACCGGCGATCGATCGCCCGACGGCGCGCCGGACGGTGCATCGCCGAAGACCGATACGCCCGAAGCAGGTGATCGGCGCGACGAGGAGCGCCGGTCTGAGCGCATCGCCGAGCGCACGGCCGAACGGGCGCGGGAGATCACCGACGCCCTGCGCCAGGCCGTCGAGCGCGTGCGCCGGGAACCGCGCGAGGGCGATGCAGACGCGGCGGCGCATGCCCCGGACGATCGGCCATCCGGCGATGACGCGGCGGACCCGGAGGCGCTGCCGCGCCCGCAGGCGTCCGAGGACGGTCGGACGGACGCGCCGCCGGCCGCATCCGAGGATCCGCGTCCGGAGCCCGGAGACGCGCTGCGGAGGCTCGCCGAGGAACAGGGAGCGCGCGAGGCGCAGCGCGCCGACGCGCCCGAGCGCGCCCGGCGCGCCGCGCGGCGGATGCTGGGCGACGATCCTGCGCCGCGTCGGAACGACGGCCTCAGCGCCCCGGATGACCGGCCGCCGTCGGACGACGATCAGGCCGGGGCGCGCGGCGGTGCAGGCGAGGCGCCGGGAGCGCCGGACCGGAGGCGTTCCCGCTTCACGCCGGAGTCCGAAGAGACCATCGATCTCAGCGGCGGAGACGCGGCGGATCGCCTCCTGGCAGAGTGGTTCGGCCCCGAGCGCGAGGGCGCGGCCGGAACGGACGCGCGTGACGTCGCGCCGCCGGATGCCGCGCGACCGCGCCCCGCCGAGCGCGCGGCCCGTGCCGCGGAGCGCGCGGTCGAGGACGCGCGGCTGCCGGCGCGCCATCGAGACATGATCCGCCGCTTCTTCCGCGCGCTTCCGTCCGCCGCGCCGCCGGCTGACCCGACCGGGAATCCGGCCGGGAGTCCGGCCGGTCGCCCGGAGCCCGGATCGACGACGGGATCGCTGCCGTGAATGTCGTCCTTGGCGAGCCGCGCTGGCTCCTGCTCGGCGCGATCATCGTGCCGCTTGCGATCGGGGCCATCGCCGCCCTCCGGGTGCTTGATCCGGCACGACGATGGACGATCCTGCTGCTGCGCACGCTCCTCGTCCTCGCGCTCGCCCTGCTGATCGCGGATCCGCTGTTCGAGCGGAAGCACGATGCGATCGCGGTGGTCGTGGCGGTGGACGTCAGCGAATCGGTCCGCGAACTGGCACTGCCGCCCGATGATGACGCGTGGGCCGGGGGCGGCGGCACGCTCGAGGCGCTCCGCGCCTGGATCGCCCGCGCCCGCGACGGTCAGCGTCCGCAGGACTGGATGGGGCTCGTGGTCTTCGGCGGGGATGCCGTGGTCGCAAGCGCCCCGGCCGAGGGCGAACTGGTCGAGGACCGCCTGGACCACGACATGGCGCCGGGCACCGGCATCGCCGCGGCGCTTCGACTGGCCGGATCGGTCATGCCGCCCACCGCGGAGCGGCGCATCGTCCTGGTCTCCGACGGCAACGAGACGCGCGGCAGCGCACTCGAGACGGTCCGCGACCTCACCGCGACCACCGGGCTGGCCGCGATGCCGATCGACGTCGTCCCCCTGGCATTCCGCGAGGTGCGCGACGTCGCGATGGTCCGGCTGGATGCGCCGCCGACCGGGCAGCCCGGGCAGACGATCGCCCTGCGCGCGATGCTGGACAGCACCGTGACCACCACGCTGCGGATGTCCGTGCGCCACGAGGGCGAGCCGGTCGTCCTGGATGAACAGACCGGCGCCGCGTGGAAGCGCATCCAGGTCCGACCGGGAACCTCGATCGAGATCATCCCGGTGCGGCTCCGCGGCGTCCCGGTCAACCGCTTCGAGGCGGTGATCGAGCCGGACGTGCCGGACGACGACGTCATCCGATCCAACAACCGCGCCGCCGCCGTCACCGCGACGCCGTCGGCCGGTCGCGTGCTTCTCGTGCGCCGCGAGACCGCGCCGCCGTCGCCGCTGGCGGCACTTCTTGCCGGGGCGGACATCCCGTTCGACGAGATCGTCCCGGAGACGATGCCGTCGGACCTGCTCGATCTGCAGAACCACGATCTCATCGTGCTGGACGATGTCCCCGCGTCGCGCTTCTCCACGGAGCAGATCGATGCCGTTGCCCGGCACGTCACGGAATTCGGCGCCGGACTCCTGATGCTCGGCGGGCACTTCGCATTCGGTGCCGGCGGCTGGATCGGGACCGCGGTCGCCGGCATCCTCCCCGTCGAACTGGATCCACCGGCGGAACTGCGGGTTCCTCCGGCGGCGCTGGCGATCGTCCTCGACCGTTCCGGGTCGATGCGGCGACCGGTCGCCGGGGCGCGGGGCTCGCAGATGGACGTCGCGATCGCCGCGGCCACGCGCGCGATCGAGTCGCTCCAGTCGGAGAACCTTGTCACGGTCATCTCCTTCAGCGACCGCGCGCAGATCGAGGTCCCGCTGCGGCGCAATGACGACCCGCCGGCGATCCGCAGCGCCATCGAACGCATTGCCGCCGACGGCGGCACGAGCATCGGCCAGGGACTCCGCACCGCCATCCGGGTGCTCGACCAGGCGGAAACCGAGAATCGCCACCTTGTCCTCCTGACGGACGGCGTCTCGCGCCCCGACGACTGGGACGACCTGGTCGCCTCCGCGCGGCTGCGCTCGATCCGGATCTCCACGGTGTCGATCGGTGATGAGACCGACGAGTCATTCCTCGCCTCGCTCGCCGAGCGCGGCGAGGGCCGGTACCACCGCGTGCTCAACCCGAGGAACCTTCCGCGCGTGCTGATCGACGCGGTCCAGATCATGAACCGGCCGTTCGTGCGCGAGGGGCGCTTCGTCCCGGTCCGGCAGGCGACCGGCACGGGACTGCTCGGCTCGATCACGACGCTGCGCCCGCTGACCGGCCTCGTCGTCACCGCGCCGCGCGACGATCCGCGCGCCATCCGCGAACTGCTTCATCCCGACGGCGAGCCGCTGCTCGCCCGCTGGCAGGCAGGGCTCGGTCGTGCGGCGGCCTACACGAGCGATGTCGGCGGGCCATGGTCCACGGCATGGACGGACTGGCCGGAGATCGCCGCACTCTGGCTCGCGCTCGTCCGCGAGACCGCGCGCCCGCCCGCCTCCCAGGGATTCGAACTCACGGTGACACCACGGGACGGAGACCTGGACATCATGCTCTCCGACGAGAGCGTCGGCGCGGGTGCAGGCACGGTCTCCGTGACCGGGCGCGTCTACGGCCCGGACGGGCGCGCCCATCCGTTCCGCGCCACGGAGACGCTGCCGGGGCGATTCACGGCCCGGATCCGCGCCGATGCCGCAGGCCCGTGGGTGGTCGCGGCCACGCCCGTGCGCGGCGATGAGACGCTCCGGCCCGTCGTCGGCGCCGCCGTGGTGGACGACCATCGCGAGTTCGCACGGACCGCGCCTGACCACGCGCTGCTGCGCGAGATCGCGGCGCTCTCCGGCGGTCGAGTCCTCGCGCGGGCGGCCGAGGCAGCGCTCTTCGCGCCCCGCGGCGCTGAACCGCTGCGCTCGCTTCGCCCCGCGTGGCGCACACTGCTCATCGCCGCGCTCGTGCTGCTCCTGCTCGACATCGCCGCGCGACGCATCGCCTGGCGCGGGTCGGAGGTTGCCGGCGCCATCCGCCGCGTCGCGCGGCGCCACCCCACGGCCCCGGTCGCGGCCACCATGTCGGCGCTGGAGGCGCGGCGCCGGCGCGAGCGCGGCAGCGCGGCCGGCGGACGCACGGCGGATGCCGTGGCCCGCGCGGCTCAGCCACGGACGGGATCCGCGCTTGCAGACACCCTGGATGCGCTCGGGGCGCGGCCCGCATCACCGCCCGTGCCGCACCGCGCCGACGATGGGCCCGCATCGGACCCGACGGCGCGATCCGCGTCGGCGCCGACCGATCGATCGACCGACCGGGGCGCCGTCGACCGGGGAGACGACGGTCGCGCCGCGCCGGAGCCCGGAGCCGCCGGTGCAGGCGACACGCTCGAGAGTCTCCGCCGTGCCCGTGAACGTGCCCGCCGTCGCCGGGAGGGGCTGGACGACTCCGCGCCCTGAAGCGGCGCCGTGCCCCGCGTTCGCGAACCTCCGCCCCACCACCGATCGTGGATGCCTGGCCGGCTCATCTCCGGATATTGCGCGGCCAATGCATGCGACCGACTCCGCGCCGCATGTCGCCCCCGGGGGAGGCAATTCCTCGACATTCCGGTAGAATCGCGCTTCTGTGGCTCCGGCGGACCGGCGCCCGTTTCTGACATGTGATGCCCGCGTTCCCGGCAGTCGACCGTGTCGCGAGCTTCACCTGTATCTTTCTGGTTCGAGGCTGATTCAATGAAGATCTACGTGGGCAATCTTTCCTACAACACCGACGAAGACGCCATCCGCGCGCACTTCGGCGCCTACGGCACCCTCAGCGAGGTGTCCGTCGTCGCCGATCGTGAGACCGGGCGGCCGCGCGGCTTCGCCTTCGTCACCATGCCGGATGACGGAGAAGCGAAGGCGGCCATCGAGGCGACCAACGGGTCGAGCCTCGACGGTCGGCGTCTCACCGTCAACGAGGCCCGTCCGCGGACGGGCGGCGACGGTGGCGGCGGTGGTTTCCGCCGTGGCGGTGGTGGTGGCTATGGCGGTGGGGGCGGTGGCGGCTACGGCGGCGGCGGCGGCTACGGCGGTGGCGGTGGTGGCTACGGCGGCGAGCGCGGCGAGCGCGGCGATCGCGGCTACGACCGTTCGCGCCGATAAGCGCCTCGTCGTCCTCGACGAACACGATCAGGGACCCGCCTTCGCGACCGCCGCGAAGGCGGGTCCCTGCGTTTCCGGTCAACATTCGCCCGGTGAGACGGCGGCGCAGCGGCCGGCGGTGGGTAGACTCGAACCGATCGGAACCCCCGCATGGCCACACCACCCCATCGATTCTCCCGGGGCCTGCGGACGCAGGCACTGTCTCGCCTGGCGCTGGGCGTCCTGACCGTCCTGCTGACGGCCGGGCAGGCCCCGGCGCAACTCCGCATCGCGAACTACAACACGGCGCGGCTCCAGGGCAGCACCATCGATCTCCGCCATGTCTTCGGCGAACTCGGCGACGACAACACGCCCGGGTTCGCGCAGCCGCCGCACCTGGTCGTCTTCCAGGAAGTCAACTCCGGGCAGCTCTCGACGCTGCTCTCGCTCATGCAGCAGGCCCATCCGGGCATTCCCTACGCCGCGGCCACCTACACGAATGCCGGCGAGGATCCGGTCGGCGGCGCCCAGGCCGCGCTGTATCGCACGGACCTGCTCGTGGAGGACGCGGGCGCTCACGCGGACATCTTCACCGGTGCCGGCCGCTTCGCCGATCGCTGGCGATTCCGCCTGGTCGACTACGGCGCCGCGAACAGCGACGCGGCGTTCTACATCTACGGCATGCATCTCAAGGCTTCGCCCGGCAGCGAGAACGAGCAGATCCGGCTCGACGGCATCAACGCCGTCCGGGCGAATGCCGCGTCCCTTCCGGCGGGAACCCACATCCTCTATGCCGGCGACTTCAACTTCTACTCCCCGGGTGAACCGGGCTACGTCGCGCTGACGGCCGCGGGAACCGCCCGAGGCATCGACCCGCACGGGAACGGCTCATGGAGTGGTTCAGGCCACGCGATCAGGCACACCCAGTCGCCGCGGCTCACGTCGTCCGGCGGGCTCGTGGGCGGCGGCATGGATGATCGATTCGACTTCCAGTTCCTGACGGCGCCGTTCAATGACGGCGCCGGTCTCACGATCCTCCAGGGCACCTACCGGTCCCTCGGGAACGACGGACTTCACTACGGCACCGCGATCAACCAGGGCAACAACTTCTACTTCGCGGGCAACGTGTCCAGGTCGAACGCGCTTGCCGATGCGCTGCACGGCGCCTCGGATCACGTTCCCGTGGTCGTGGACTACCGCATTCCCGGCCGGATCTCGGCGGCAATCGACGCGACGTTCGGAACGGTCCTGCAGGGCGCGTCCGTCGGTGTCGAACTGCTGGTGTCCAACGATGCGCCGGTGGTCGTCGCCTACGGCGCGGAGTCGTTCGAATACGCGGCGGCGGGCACCGGCGCGCTCTCGGGCACGCAGGCCGGCTCGGCTGCGGCCCTCGCCGCACCGAACGTGCACGTGTTCGCCGTGAACACCCTGTCGACCGGCTTCAAGACGGGTGCCGTCCAGGTCTCCTCCAACAACCAGGGGGTCGGCCGATCACCGACCATCGTGCAGACCAGCGGAACCGTTCTGCTGCACGCCCGACCGTCGTTCCAGTCCGATGCCGATGTCGCGTTCCTCCAGGTCACGGCGGACGCCGTCGCCGACGGTCCGACGATCGAGATCGACGTCCCGGTCCACAACGCGTTCTGGACCTCCATGCAGGCGGCGCTGGACATCGATGCGGTGACCGGATCGGCGACGGAGCCGCCCTTCGCGCTGGTGTCCGGCGTCCAGTCCGGCATCACCGCGACGCCGGGTATCGTCCGGTTCGCATTCGACCCGACGGGCGCGGCGCCGGGCCAGGTGACGGCGTTCAGTTCGATCGCCGTGAGCGACGAGAATCTTCCCGGCGCCCTGTCGGGGACGCTGATCGTGGCCGTCGCGCTGACCGTGTCCCCCGCCGAGGATCCCCCGGGCCCGCCGGGTGACCTGGATGGCAACGGGGTCGTCAACTTCAACGACCTGCTCGAGCTCCTGAGCGCGTGGGGACCCTGTCCTCCACGTCCTGAACCCTGTCCGGCCGACCTGGACGGCAACGGAACCGTCGACTTCAGCGACGTCCTCATCCTGCTGGGCAACTGGGGCTGATCGCGGGCGCCGGGTGACCCGAGGCGCTGTGCCCTGACCGGAACGGCCCGGCGGTCCGCCGTCGTCCGATCGTCGCGGCACGGCACCGGACCGGACGAATCCTGCAACCGCCCCCCCGCCTCCGCCGAAAGAGCACGCTCCGCCCCGCACGCCCCGGCCGCCGCGCGGGTGCTTCCCGGGATCCAGACGGCCTGCCGCCATGAGCAACGCCCCGCCTCCATCCTCTGCCGCGCCCACGGTGCCGGCCGACGCCGGGCGCTTCGTGCCCGCGCTGCGCGAGGTGTGCGCGCTCGCGTGGCCGACGGTGCTGACGATGACGTCGTACACGATCATGCACTTCGTCGACCGCCTGATGGTCGGCCGTGTCGGTCCGCTCGAGGTCGCGGCGCAGGGCAATGGCGGGATCTGGGCGTTCACGCCCATCTCGATCCTGCTGGGCGTGGTCACCATGATCAACACGTTCGTCAGCCAGAACCTGGGCGCCGGGACGCCCGAGCGCGGCGCCCGGTTCGCCTGGAACGGACTGTGGCTCAGCGTCATCTTCTGGCTGGTCGTGCTGGTCCCGATGGCCTTCGGCATCGAGGGCCTCTTTGCGCGCATGTACGACCCGGCGCGGATCGACCGCCTCGACGAGATGCTGCCGATGCAGACGTCATACGCGCAGATTCTCCTGTGGGGCGCCGTGATCACGCTCGGCGCGCGGGCGATCAGCCAGTTCTTCTACGGGCTGCACCGGCCCATGGTCGTCACGTGGTCGACGATCGCCGGCAACGTGGTGAACGTGCTGGCGAATTTCGTGCTGATCTTCGGCGAGCGGGGCCTGCCCGAACTCGGCCTGCCCGGCATTCCCGGCACGCCCGCCCTCGGCGTCACCGGGGCCGCGATCGGCACGGTGATCGGCACGAGCGTCGAGTTCGTACTTCCCATGATCGTCTTCCTCGGCCCGAAACTCAGCCGCGAGCTGCGCACGCGCGCGGACTGGCGCCCGGACTTCGCGGCGATGCGCAGCCTCCTGCGCCTCGGATGGCCCAACGCCGCGCAGTACGGCAACGAACTCATCTGCTGGTCGATCTTCATGACCGTCCTGGTGGGCATGTTCGGCACGAATCACCTGGCCGCGGGCTGGATCGCGCTGGCATTCATGCACCTCTCGTTCATGCCGGCGATCGGGTTCTCGGTCGCGGCGACGTCGCTCGTCGGCCGGTACATCGGCGCGGGGCGTCCGGACCTGGCCGCGCAGCGCGCACGGATCGCCGTGGGCGTCGCCGTCGTCTACATGACCACCTGCGCGATCCTCTTCGTCGTCTTCCGGCATGCGCTCGTCGGGCTGTTCATCTCGGCGGAGACCGACCCGGCGATGGCCGCCGAGGTCGCGCGGATCGGCGCGGTGCTCCTGATCTGCGCCGCGGTCTTCCAGACCTTCGACGCGTTCGGACTCGTCTACAGCGGTGCCCTGCGCGGCGCCGGAGACACGGTCTTTCCGGGCATGCTCGTCATGGTCCTCTCGTGGCTGCTGATCGTCGGCGGCGGCTGGCTCGCAATCGCCCTCGCCCCGGGCCTGGAGTCCCTGGGGCCGTGGATCGCGGCCGCGATCTACATCAGCGTGACCGGCATGGCCCTCGCCGTCCGGTTCGAGTCCGGGCGCTGGAAGCGGATCCGACTGATTCCCGTGCCGGGCGCGGCCGCCGCGGCCGCCGCCGCGACCACGGCCGTGGAGCCCGGTGCGCCGGTGCCGGCGCTCGTGGGCGCCGCGGACGCTGGCCCGCCGGCGGCGCCCTCGACGCTTGCGGCCGATCCGCCGCGTGAGTAGACTCGCCTGTTTCGATCCGTATCGATCGACACCGATCGAGGGTGAACCGGCAGACTGGGCAAGGACTCGTCCGCGAAGGACGCAGAGATCACATGACGGACACGACCATGGGCGGCGGCAGCGGTCTTGACACGATCATCGGCGCAGACGAGACGCTTGATCCGGAGGCTGCGGCGCAGTTCTTCCAGCGCGGCCTCGACGCCCTCAAAGCGGGCGACCGGTTGGAAGGCATCGACCTCCTTGAGCGCGCCGCATCCGCGGGCCGCCGGCCCGAGCATCTCTTCCGCCTTGCGTCCGAACTGGACCTGGCCGGCGAAGAGGATCGCGCCATCGCGATCTACGAGGAACTGGCGGAACTGGATCGACCGCACATCGCCGTGCTGGTCAATCTTGCCGTGCTGTACGAGGATCGCGGCGACATCACCCGCGCTGAGCGCTGTCTCCGGCAGGTCCTGGAGACCTCGCCCAACCACGAGCGTGCCCGGCTCTTCTGGAAGGACGTCGTCGCGTCGAAGGACATGTACTACGACGAGGAGCACCTGCGCGACCTTGCCAAGCAGAATGCGCTCCTCGATACGCCGGTGACGGACTTCGAACTCTCGGTCCGCGCCCGGAACTGCCTCAAGAAGATGCAGATCCGCACGCTCGGCGACCTGCTTCGCATCAGCGAAGCGGAACTGATGAGTTACAAGAACTTCGGCGAGACGTCCCTGGTCGAGATCAAGCACATGCTTGCCCAGAAGGGCCTGCGGCTCGGCCAGGGGCTCGAGGGCCAGATGCATCGCGCCCGCCGCAAGATCTACCAGGAACTCCAGGGCAAGGCGCCGGACCACGTGCTCAACAAGCCGATCTCCGCGCTCGACCTCTCGGTCCGGGCACGGAAGGCGCTCCAGCTTCTCAACATCCAGACCGTCGGTGATCTCGCCTGCCGGACGGAGGCGGAACTCATGGGCGTCAAGAACTTCGGCGCCACCAGCCTGGATGAGATCAAGGAGAAGCTCGGCACGCTGAACCTGGAACTCCGCACGCTGGACTGACGGAGGCGCGCCGATCATGGCGGGGCCGCACCACGAACCATCACGGCGCGCGTTCCTCCGCGGACTGGCCGCGATCGCGGCGGCGCCCCTGCCGATGGCGGCGTGCTCCCGCGCCGAGCCGGAGGAATCCGCCGGAAGTCAGGCCGCCGCGCCCGCGCCCGCGCCCGCACCGGCCCGCGGTCCGATCCTCGCCGCGCTGCCGGACCGGGAACCGTGGCTGCGCGTCCGCATCGCGCGGCACCGCGACCCGTTCGCGTGTGTCCGCTTCGGTGCGGCCGGGGGCTGGATCTGCGTCCGGCAGGCGGAGGATGACCCGATCGCCCTGCGCGGTCCGGTGACCCTCGCGCGTCGCGCCGGGCAGTTCGTCGCCATCGACGCCCGCGGCGCGCTGCCGATGCTCGATCCGCAGCGATCGATCATCGTCGCGTCGGCCGACGATCCGCGCGCGGCCGGATACGTCGACGGCGGGCCGACGATCGCGTCGTCGTCGCTGCTGATCGACGGTGAACTCTGGCCCGGCTTCGTCCAATGCCATCCGACCGCGGGTGACGGCGACGGTGACGCGTCCACGGACGGCTTCGACCTGGTCAACCACGTCGCGGTCGAGACCTACCTGCCGGGCGTCCTGGTGCGCGAACTCTACCGGCACTGGCATCCGGAGACGTTCGCCGCGCAGGCGATCGCGGCACGGAGCTTCGCCGCCGCCGAAGCGGCGTACTTCAGGAACACGCGGCACTTCGACGTGACGGCGACACAGGCGTCACAGATGTACGGGCCGCTCAGCGGGCAGTCGCCGCACGCGCGCTCGCACGATGCGGCGCATGCGACCCGCGGCATCCTGCTCTCCTGGGAGGGCGGCATCGTGCCCGGCTACTACTCCTCGTGCTGCGGCGGACTGACCGCGTCGGCGCAGGATGCCATCGGCGAACATCCGATCAACGGCGTACCGCCGCTGCGCGGCGCGGCGGGTGAGGATCCGTGTTCGGAGGCGCGGCTCTACCGGTGGCGCGTGGAGCGGGATCCGCGCGACCTGCTGGCGCGCATCCATGCGTGGGCGCGGCTGCGCGGCATGCGCGAGATCGCGTCGCTGGGAACGATCGCCGCGATCACCGTCGCCGAGGTCGGACCGACCGGGCGTCCGCGGACGTACGCGCTGGAGGACACGTCCCGCACCGTGGCGTTCATGCCCGCCGAGCGGCTGCGCCTGGCGGCGAACCACGCCGCCGGCGCGCTCGGACCGCCGCGACGCTCGCTCTTCTCCGGCTTCGTGACCGCCACGACCGCCACGACGACGACCGGGGACATCCGATTCGACGGGCGCGGCCACGGCCACGGCGCCGGCCTCTGCCAGCACGGCGCGGAGGCGCTGGCCCGCGCCGGCACCACCTCCACCGGGATCCTGGCCCGCTACTACCCGGGCGCCGTGCTCAGCCGCGCCTATGCGTGAGCGCGCTGACGCGGCATGATCATGGCGGCCCTGGGATCGACCGTGCTCCTTGAGGGGTGCGAGCGAGCGCGCGCACGCATGCGCAGGGGGGCTGAAGCGCCCCCCTGCAACCCCCCCGGCGGATGGATGATCCCGGGTGCGCCTTGTCGCGCGCCACGCGTCGGTCGCGGACGCGCCGCGCCGGACGCGCGATCGTTCCAGAGATCCGACACGCCGAAGGCGTGAACGTCTCCATCAGGTTGTTGAACATGCCCGGCACACCTGCCGACCGTGGCTCCTTCGGGGCCGAAGTCGCGCGCATCCCGGCGCGAGAGCAACCGGGCGCGCCGCCCTCGCAAGGGGGTCAAGGTAGGCACCAGCCCCCATCGGCGTGCGCTCCACGCAGGACCCGGATGCGCAAGTCCGCGCCATCGACATCAGATCACCGACATCGCGATCGACGACACCCTCCACGGGGAGGCCCTCAGCCTGCACCGTTCTTCAGCACGCTTCCGGCGGTGTCGCTGTGCGCCAGGACGCCGCGGCTCTGCGCGTCCAGGCCTACGGCCTGTCGAGTCCCGCGTGCTCGTCAGCGCCAGAGCGCGCACAGGCCCCGAGGCGCCCGGGATGTCCCGGCGGCGGAGCGTGCCGTCCGCCGGGACATCGACAGGCCATGGGTCGATGACATCATGCAGCGCTCGCCGCGGCGGCGTGCGGGCTACGGCGTGCCGTTGATGATCATCGCCTCGATGCACGCTTCCAGTCTGGGGAGATTCTCAGGCGCGAGGCCGATCTCGTTGATGCAATCCCAGATCGAGCCCAGCGTGACGTGCGGGCATGACGATGGATCGGTCCACCAGGAGAGCAGGATGAGGAGATCCGGGAAGCCCACGGTGCCGCTCTCGTCGAGATCCCATGGACAGGGGTCCGGTGACTCGGGACACGCCCCATACGCGGCCAGGAGGATCAGCAGGTCCTGGAAGTCGACCGCCGAGTTGCAGTCGAAGTCCGCCGGGAGAAACGGGCGTTCGAACGCGCCCTGGTCCACCGTGCCCGACGTGCAGAGCAGACTCGCCGCCACGCGAGCCAGGAGATCCCGATCCGGCGCCGGCTCCTCGAGGTCATCGTTGCGGTTGATGTCGTAGTAGTCTGCCACCATCAGGCCCTCGTCACCCGCGTCGATCGACGGAGAGCATGGTTCGAGCCGAAGGTCGCCGACGCTGCGATTGACGAACAGCGGGTCGTCGTCGATGTTCCCCGTACCTGACCAGCCGCCCTCGATGTTGGTGCAGGCGACCGTGACTGTCCCGCTGCTGCTGATGTGCTCCAGTACCTCGTCCGCCAGGTTGCCCCGGACGATCGAGTTGTGCACCACCACCTCGGTCAGGTTGCCCCCGTGGAACACCCCGCCTTCGGCGACGGTCTCTCCCGGGTCACCGCTGATCGCCTCGTTGTCGACGATGGTGCAGTTGACGAATGTGGCGGTGTCCGCGAGTCCGAGCAGGGCGACCGCACCGCCGAATGCGTCGTAGGGGATGGTGATCTCGGATGCGACGCATGCGCCTCCGATCGCGCCACCACGTCCTTCGAACCAGGCTTCGTTGTCCCTGAACGTGCACGCGACCAGGTCCAGCGAGCAGTCGTCCTGGATCGTCGTCACGGGCGAGATCTGTGAGTGCTGGAAGATCGCACCGCCCGTTCCCGGGGAGTTCTCGCAGGTGAATGGATCAGGGTGGTCCAGACTCCCGGCGCGGTTGTGCTCGAGCGTGCAGAGCGTCAACGCGGCCGCCGTGCTGGAGAGGAAGACCCCTCCGCCGGCGGCTGCGCTCGGCAACGTGGGCGTCCCGCTGTGCGGATCCCCATCCCGGCCCGTCGCCCAGCCGTGGCGGATCGTGAGCGCGTCCAGACGGTACCGGACGGTCTGCTGCTGGAACCCAGCCACACCCATGACCACGTGGAACACCCGGTCCTCCGGATCGCCCGGATCCTGCCCGAACAGCCCGCTCAGGATCGTGGCGTGGTCGGGGTTGACGTGGTCGCGCTCGGCGATGTCCGTCTCCGTCCCGTTGAAGTTGCCGGCGAGGGTGTAGAGGCCGTTTCCAGTCGGCAACACGAACGAGTCGGTGCGCTCCGTGCCGGGCGCACCGGGCACGTAGGTGCCCTGGTAGATCCAGATCTCGTCCTCGTCTCCGGCAGCTCCAAGCGCCGCTTCGATCGTCGTCACCGCGCCAGCCCACGGTCCACTCGCCGGCGGATCCGGGTGGACTCGGATGATGGCGCTCTGCGCCGGATGCGCCGCCGCCAGCAGCGCCAGGGTGCACCCACAGCCGCCGTGCAGAATGTCACGGATCGTCTTCATCTCGGATGTCTCCGTTGTCTCGAGGTACCGGCAGAGCGATCGCGCCGTCCCGCTTCGACGGGACATCCCGCGTCACACCGCCTGTCGAATCACGTCACACGGCCACCGGCCAGACACCGACTACGGCGCCCACCAGTGGTCGAAGAGATGCCAGAGGTCCTTGTGGTCGATCACGTCATCGCCGTTGAAGTCGCCGTGATCACTGCTGCCCCACCGGCTCAGCAGGATCAGCAGGTCCCTGAAGTCCACGCGACAGTCACCGTTGAGATCCTCATCCGCCGGCGCCGCCGGGATAAGGTGATAACGCCCATGGTCGCCGATCGAAACAACCTGCCCGTTCTCACTGATCGGCGAAGGCGACCCCAGGTTGATCGGCATGGGACCGAATGTCGGCGGCGCCATCACCAGGTCACGCAGTCGGCGTGGACCGCCGTTCCGCCAGATCAGCGCATGGGCTCCAGCGCCATTGAGGTAACTGACATGCCCGACCACATCACCCGAGTCGTTGATCCCGCTCGGGATCACCCTGCGGACCAGGTCCGGCGGCCAGTCCGGCATCAGTTCGCACAGATAGCCGCTCGCATCTCCCATCACGCCGATCCCGATTCCACCGTTCGCCACGTCGACCACCCGCGCGACGAACCGACCAGCGTCGTCTGCCCCTGTGATCACCGTTGCGGGCCATCCGCCATAGCTGGGGATCTCCGTGATGCGACCGTCGATGACCAGGAACGGGTGCACCGGAAGCGGACTCGGATAGATGCCCACATTCCCGGCGATGGCCCCGGATTCTCCGATTGCGATGCCCTGGCTCCGCGTCCCCGAGAACGCCCCCACGAACAGTTCGAACTGCCCGTCCTTCCAGCGGAACGCGTGCGGGTGACTCTCCGGGTACGCCGTGTAGAAGAACCCGACGACTGTCCTGTCCTCGGAGATGTCCTGCGCTTCGATGATGATGCCCTGCTCACCGTCCACGAACGGCGGATAGATCATCTCGAACTCGTTTGTGTGGATGTTCCAGACCCAACTGAGGTGCCCGAACGCGTCACCCTCGATCGCCACAATCCCCGTCACCCACCCCGCGTCATTGATCGCGAACGCATCGCTCCACCCCGCTCCCGGCGGCCACGGCGGCGTCACGATGCCACCCGTGCTCGGCCACGCCGCAGCGCGGCGAGATGTCGCCCCGCCGCACACGAAGAAACCACAGATGTCCCCGTGATTGTTCACCGTGCCGACACCCGTACCGCATCCTCCCATCGTGATCACCCGCTCGAAGCGGTAGCACGGCGGATACGGAAGGTCCGCCTCGTGCACGCCGGAGCACGGCCCGACCAGTCCGCCCGCGCCGGCGCCCCCGGACCCCCCGGGATCCCCGCCACCCCCGGAGTCCTTCGCCCCATCACCGGCCTCGGCGCTCTGCGCCGGACCGATGACACCTGAGAGGAAGAGCGCAACCGCGCCTGCAAAGAGCACTGCCCGAAGCAGCGCGGCGCGCCCACGCCCAGGACTGCGCCGCGGTCGGCCGACCCCGTCGGCGCTGCTCTGCGCGCGGTCCGCCCGGCGCGCACTCGACACGTCCCTTGCATCTGCCGCCCCCAAAAGCGCAGCCGGCGCCCCCGACACCACCTCCACCCAACCAGGCGCGCACCGACGCCGCACGCCGCACCCGATCCGGCCCGTGTCACCCCGCGCTTTCCATCCCATTGCCGCACTCCCCGGCCCCGTGGGCCGATTCGGCGTACCCCGGGCCCAATACGACAGGGCCCTCGACTGGGCCCTCGACTGGGCCCTCGAGTCGACTCACGACTGGGCCCTCACCCGATCCCGGACGCGGGCCCGGCCCGCATCCCTTCCCCGAATGTCGTCCGGAGTGGTTCGACCGGACTGTCTCGACCGGAGCGGTCCACCGGACCCCTGACTCTCCAACCACCGCGCCCTGACGTGACATGGGGTGACCGGACGGTCTGCACTGTACCACGTGACCCGACCCTGTCAAGCAGTGGTCATGTCCATGAACACGGCGGTGCACAGACGGTGAGCAAGGAGCCTCACGGATCGACCGTCGCGCACGAACCACCGTCCCTGTAGAGAGACGTCATGGCAGGTCCGCATCATCGACACCAGATGTTCGACACCACGACCGACGACACGCATCTCGGGCAAACCTTCAGCCTGCACTGTTCGTCTGCACGCTTCCGCGGGTGTCGCTGCGCTCCAGGACGCTGCGGCTCCGCGCGTCCAGGCCTTCGGCCTGTCGCGTGCATGGGGAGCAGCGCTCGACCACGAGGAAGATAGCGGCCGACATCGGCGTGCACGCGTGGACGCTGTGAGAGAGATCGAGCGATCGAGCGCACGCCCGCGCATGCACGAGTCAGCAACCTTGACGATGCACCCGGGCAGAGCGCCGTGCACGCCCTCGCCCTCTGGACGCGCAAGCGCAGGGGGGCTGAAGCGCCCCCCTGCAACCCCCCTCGCGGATGGATGATCCGGGGAACGTCTTGACTCGCAACAAGGCGATCACGGACGCGCCGCTCCCGACGCGCCGTCGGCACCGGTCGTTCTGCGCGCCACCACGGACCCGATGCGCGCAACCACCACCCCTCGCGCGCCGGCTGACCACAACAATCCGCCTGCGCGCAAGGGGGTTGCAGGGGGGCCTCAGCCCCCCCTGCGCTCGCGCACCCGTACGGAACACCACATGATCGTCGAGCCCTGACGTCAATCGCGGTCCTTGAAAGACATCGAGCAAGCGATCACGAGTCAGCGTCCCTGTCGATACATCCACTCGATTCGTGGCATCGACCCATGCGCGCCGGCGCACCGTGATTCCCGGACATGCCACGTCATCTCGCAGGGTCTCCCGAAGCCGCATCACCGCACCCGCTTCCGCGCGCCCGGCCCGCCGTCAGGCCGCATCGATCCGTGCAGATCGGATGGTCTGCGGTTGGACCTGGTCCATCGGAGCCACGCCATGCTGCACCCTCTCATGCCGTCCGACACGCCGACGACCGTGCGCCCCCGCGGGGACCGGACCCGCGCCGGACGATCGGGCGCGGGTCTCGCCGCGCTCGCGGCGCTGTGTCTTCCCGCCCTGGATGCGGCGGCGGCGGATCTGCATGTGCCGTCGGCCTCGTTCCCGACCATCCAGAGCGCGGTGCAGGCCGCGCAGCCCGGAGACCGCGTGATCGTCGCCGCGGGAACGTACGCCGAGCGGATCGACATGCAGAACCGCATGATCACGCTCACCGCGCCGTCCGGGCCGCAGTCGACCACGATCCATGCCGGCGGTATCGGCCCCGTGATCAGCAATCCGGGCACCAACGCCGTCATCCACGGCTTCACGCTGGCGGGCGGACTCGGCGGGTACGGCGGCGGCATCGCGATCACCGGCACCAGTCCGTGGGTCGTTGACTGCGTCGTGCTGGACAACCTCGCGACGTTCGGAGGCGGCGTCTCCGTGCGCTCCGGCGGCGCCCCGATGTTCATCCGATGCCGGTTCTCCGACAACACCGCGAACTTCGGTGGCGGCGTGTACCTCCGGGACGGCTCCACCGGTACGTTCTTCGACTGCGTCGTGCAGGACAACGTGACGCTCACCGGCACCGGCGCGGGCGTACACGTCAACCTCTCCACGCTGGCGATGCGCTCGTGCGTGATCTACCGCAACGACTCGATCACGAAGTCCGGCGGCGGCATCTTCGCCTCGTCCAGCACGACGACGCTGATCGACTGCACGATCTCCACCAACCTGGCGCTGGAGAACGGCGGCGGTCTCATGACCAGCGCCGGCTCGCTCTCCATGGTGGGATGCATCCTCGAGAACAACCACGCCCAGCAGGGCGGCGGCTGGTACGGGTACGCCACCGCGGCGCACCTGGTGAGCAGCCTGTTCCGCTGGAACTCCGCGGCGTTCGGCGGCGGCGCATTCCTGCTGGGAGCCCAGCCGCGCCTGACGAACACCACGATCGCCGACAACTGGGCCTCCGGATCCGGCGGCGGGCTGCGCGTGGTGACCGCGGCACCGGTCCTCTGCAATGCCATCCTCTGGGGGAACTACCCGGACCAGGTGAGCCGCGTGCAGGACGGCACGTCGTTCTACTTCTCGTGCATCCAGGGCGGATGGACCGGGGCAGGATCCGGGAACATCTCCGACAATCCGCAGTTCGTCGATGCGCTCAACGGTGATCACCGCCTGCATGCATCGTCGCCGTGCATCAACGCGGGCGACTCGACCGCCCTGCCCGGCGAACTGGCCGGACTCAGCGATCCGCAGTCGCTGTCCGCGCTGGGGCTGGACCTGGCCGGCGAGGCCCGGATCATGGGCAGCGCGATCGATCACGGCGCCTACGAGCTTCCGGACGCGGGATGCCGCGCTGACCTCAACGATGACGGCGTGGTGAACTTCCGCGACCTTCTCGCGGTCGTCCGCTCGTTCGGTCCGTGCGACGGGTGCCGGGAGGACCTCACCGACGACGGCGTCGTCAGCGTGTGGGACCTCATCGCGCTGCTCGCGGCATGGGGTGCCTGCCCCTGAGCGCGTCGTCCCGGTCAAGGACGTCGTCACCGGAGGCACGACGCGGCGGGACCGCGATCGGCGCGCCGGCTGAGCGGATGACCCGCGGCGCGCGCCACCCTACTTCGCGCCCGCCTTCGTGCCGGTGTCGATCACCACGTCGGCGCGATGCTCATCCGATGGTTCCAGCCCCTCGCCACGCCCGGGCTGCAGCGAGACCGTGAGCATGCGCACGCCCGGAAGCCGCCGGCGCAGTTCCAGCACCGTCCCGCCCTCGAAGTCGCTGTGAAACTGCCCGACGAGCAGCACGACGGGCCGATGCCCGCGGCGTACCGCCCTTGCCGTCGACTCCGCCATCGTGGCATCCCACGTCAATTGGCTTCGAAAGATCGCCGTGACACGCTCGTCATCCTCCGACTCGGCCCCGCCGAACTCGAAGAACCGCTCCCGGTACCCGCTCTCCATCGGCAGTTCGTCGGGCCAGTCCACCAGGGCGCGGCGCTCCGGCGGCAGACCGGCCAGGCGCTCGTATCCATGCAGCCGCGCCGCCCGGACGTACTGCCGCGGCGCATTCGCGGCGATCACCGCACCACCGGCCTCCTTCGCCGCGTCGATCACGGGCTGATACCACGCCGCCCACGATCCCTCGCCGGCCCACGACTCGCTGTGCGTCAGGCGCGCCAGTTGCGCCGCGTCGATGAACCCGTCCAGGTAGTCGTCCACGAGGCCCTGTTCGTGTCGCTCCAGCATTTCGAGCGCCACCGCGATGTCCGGAGCGAGCGCGCCCAGGTCCTCGACCAGCGCGCGCTGCACGGCATGGCCAAGCGCGTCATCGTGCTGCTCTCCCAGGATCACCACGTCCGCCACCAGCGCGTCCGCGAGAAGTCCGTCCCAGGACAGCCGATCGCCGCTCTGTCCGTCCCAGATCGCGCACGCCCGCGGATCCGCGCTCGATGCCTGCACCGGCGCGCTCCGCGCCGCGGCGGCGCTGCCCGGGACGGTCCGGCAGGCGCCAAGCAGCCCGGCGACGGACAGGCCCGCCAGGAGAAGGAACACGTGCCGGCGTGGTGATGCATGACCCGCCCATCCCGATCCGCTCATTCCTGGCACGCTCCGGTCTCCGGTGTTGCTGCTGATCCTGCCGACGCTGATGATGCCGATGATGCCGATGATGCCGATGATGCCGATGATAGTGGCCCCCGCTCGGCGGGATGCCTCGTCGCCGCCGTCCACCCGCGCGGGTCGCTCAGAACATCTGCGCCGCCCTCGACAGCCGGTCGTGCACCGCCTGCCAGAGCGCACCTTCGCGCGGCGGTGCGGCCACCACGATGCAGCCGACATCCAGTGCATCGGCGGCCCTGAGCACGGCGTAGAGGCGCGCAGCGTATGCCTCCGCATCCGCCGGCATGGGGAAGATCACATGCCGTGGATCCAGGCCGCGGACCGTCGCGCCGCCCGCCATCACGATGGCACATCGCTCCGTCGCCTCGGCCGCCACCTCCGCGACCGCATCCGCGGGCACGATGCGCACCGGCGTGGCCGGGGCGTAGTGGCGAAGCGCGGTGCCGGGCGAGGCATCCTGCCCGGCGATCCGCACATCGACCAGGTCCGGCAGGATGTCGCGGAGCATCTCCGGCGTGACCGATCCCGGGCGCAGCACGCGCGGCGGCACCGACGTCAGGTCGAGCACCGTGGACTCCAGCCCGACCTCGCAGGGGCCGCCGTCCAGCACCAGGATGTCCGGCTCGCGGACGAAGTCCGCCAGCACATGCGCGGCGGTGGTCGGCGAGACGCCCCCGGACCGGTTGGCCGACGGCGCCGCCAGCGGCGCGCCGACCTGCCGAAGCAGTTCGCGCGCCACCGGGTGCCGCGGCGAACGGACGGCGACGGTGTCGCGCCCGGCGCTCACGACCCGCGGAAGCGCCGGATGGCGCGGAAGCACCATCGAGAGCGGACCGGGCCAGAAGCGGGCGGCGCAGCGTTCCACCACGGCGCGCTGCGCGACGGTGAGCGCGTCGGCCACCTGGCCGATCTCGCGCGCCGATGCGACATGCACGATGAGCGGGTTGTCCGCGGGACGCCCCTTGAGCTCGAAGATCCGCCGGACGGCTGCCTCGTCGAAGGCGCATGCACCCAGCCCGTACACGGTCTCCGTCGGGAATGCCACGACGCCGCCCGCGCGGAGCTGCGCGGCGGCCTCCTGGATCCCCTGCGGGGAGGGCTCAAGACGACGGGCCATCGGAGCGTGGTCGATCCTTTCCGAACGCCGACTCCACGTCCATGACGGATGGCGGCAGCGACTCGAACGTGAATCCGTTCGCCTCCAGCCCCGTGCCGACCGCGCGATCGAGCTGCGCCAGGGCGCGACGGAAGTCCGCCAGCGCCGCGAACTCCTGCCGCGTCGCGGACGCCATCAGGTCCTGCTGCTGGAACTTGAGGTTCAGGAACTCCGGCGTCAGGCCCGTGATCTTCTCCTCGCGCACCAGGAGCGCCCGGAGATTCTCGGCCTGCGCGACGCGGAACGAGCGCGTAGCCTCGATCAATTCATGCCCGGCGAAGACGCCGCGCAGCGCGTCCTTCACCTCCACGATGACGTCCTGCACGGACTGGCGGTACCGCACCCACGCCTGGGTGCGCTGCAGTCGCGCCGAGCGCTCGCCCGCCTCGGCGGCGCGGTTGCCCAGCGGATACTCCAGGGCCAGTGCCACCAGGTACTGCGCGGCATCGAGGTCCGCCGCGGCCCGCGCCGCACTGCCGGCGCCGCCGCGCGTGCCGAAGTACGCGGCCTCCGCGCGAAGGCTGAGATCCGGGAGCCGGGCGTTGTCCGCCAGTCCGAGCCGGATCGACGCATCGACCACCGCCAGCCGCGCCCGCTCGATCTCGCCGCGGCGCTCCAGGGCGGTGGTGATGAGTCCGTCGAAGTCAGCGCGGAGCGCCGCGGCCGCAACGCCGTCGGACGTCCGCAGCAGCGCCTCGGAGCCGATCGGCAGATCCGGATCGTTCATGAGCACCTTCAGCCGGTCCGATGCCGATCGGACCGCGCGCTGCGCGCGGATGATGTCCGCCCGGCGCTGCTCCACGCGCGCCACCGCGTCCGCGTACTCGGCGGGTCGCGCGTCGAACGAACGCCGCCGCTCCAGGACATCGCGGACCTGCGTGCCCACTTCATACAGCCACTCGGCCACCGTCAGGTCGTTCCACGCCTGCGCCAGATTCCAGTACGCGTCCTGCACCTCCAGCAGCACGCGCTCCAGTTCCACCCGGACCTGCGTCCGTGCGCTCTCCTCGCGCGCCGCGGCCAGGCGGATGTTCGCCGTCGTCACCGCCGACCCGAACCCGCGCAGCAGCGGCTGCACGATCGAGGCGCGGACCGCCGCGGTCCAGGTGGGATCGAAGGGAAGCTGGAACGACGTCTGCCGGAGCCGGAACCGCTCCAGTTCACCCTGCACGCTGATCGTGCCGCCGGAGCGCATCAGCATGCGCACACCCGTGTCCAGCCGGTACCGCTCGAACGCCTGCGATCCGGCGAAGAACACGCCCGGCGGAAGACTCTGGTCGTTCTGTGCGAACTCGGCGTTGCCGAAGAGCACGACGTCGAACGCCGCCTCCGCCGCCAGTCGATCCTCGGCGCCGATCTCGGGCTCCAGCCGCGCGGCGCCGAGGGCCAGGTTCCGCGTGACCGCGGAGTCGACCGCGTGCCGCATGTCGATCGCGATGATGCGCTGCGCCTCCCCGTGGAGGTCGGGGCCCATCATGCGCCCGGTCTCCGGCGCGTCGCGCTGCGGACCGATCGCCGCCAGTTCGTCCAGCCGCGCCGCGAGCATCTGCTCCACTGGACCGGGTCCCGGTTCCGCCGGAATCTCCCGGACGCGCGAGGATCGATCGGCGGCGGCGGGGGCGTGCCGGGCGCGCGCCGGCTCCGCGAGTCGGATCGGGCCCGCCTCCTCTTCCGCCGGGAACAGCGCGCGTCCGGGGCTGCAGGACGCGAGCGACATGAGCGCGGCGGCCAGCACGGCCGGCGCGCCGACGCGAACAGTCATGCAACCGGAGCGTGAGACCGACTGGCAGGTTGTCCACTTCATATCGACAGGATTCCCACTTCGCCCGGGACGCGACTGGCGCGGCGCCGATCGGCCCCGCGGCACGATCCCGCGTCCGGGGCAGGGAGCGTATGGCGTCATCCATCGCTCGCGCCGCCCGGGCACCGAGGTTCGCCGAACGGCCGGTCCGGTCCGGCGAAACCGCTATCGTACGGGCCCTGCCACGATCCGGCTGACTCTCGATCCTCCGAGCCTGCCATGACAACCAGCACACCGATCCGACCCGCCGCTTCGTCCGCCCTCCGCACCGCCGGCCGGACCGCGGCCGCCGCACTCATCGCACTCGGGCCGTGGTTCGCCGCGATCCCGTCGCCGGCGCTGGGCGCCCAGTCCGCGCGACAGGGCACGGGACCGGCCGAGTCGGCATGGACCTTCGCGGTGGTCACGAACGATGACGTGTACCTTCGCTGCGGTCCCGGCGACACCTACTACCCCATGGGCCGGCTGCGCGCGGGCGATGTCGTCGTCACGCGCGGCGACACCTACGGCTGGATGCGCGTGCATGCGCGCGGCCCGGCGTTCCGCGCGTTCTTCGGCTACATCCGCGCCGAGGGCGACGCCGCGGCACGCCTGGAGTTCAGCGGCGAGCCGAACGTCGCCCGCACCGTCGGACGCGTCGATCTGCTGGCGCCGAATCTCAACACCGCCTTCCGACCGCGCGACAGCTGGAAGCGCCTGACGCTGCTTCCGAACGGTGCCGCCCTCACTGTCCTCGAGACGCTCCGCGACGACACGGACACCGTCTACAAGGTCGCGCTGCCCGAGGAGACCGAGGTCTGGATCTCCGCGGCGTATCTCCAGCCGGCGACCCGGGCGCAGTATGACGCGTTCGTCGCGCGGAGCACCGAGACGACGACGCCCCGGGCGCCATCGCCTGGCGTGACGCCCGGCGCGACCCCCGGCGCGACCCCCGGTCCGACCCCCGGTCCGACCACCCCCACTCCCGGGGAGTCCACGCCCGGGACGCCGCCGACCGACGGCGCCGCGCGCCCCCTCGCCCGCGAGACGCCGACCGCCCCCGCCACCACGCCGCCGTCGCCCGGCACCGCGGCGGCACCGGGCGCCGCGGACCGCACCGCGGAACCCGGGACCCCGGCCGGCCCGGCGGACGCGACGACACCCGCGCAAGGGACGCCCGCACCAGGCACGTCGACGACCACGGAGCGCAGCGCCGTCATCGCGCCGTCCCAGGAACTGGAGTCGCTGGAAGCCGCCTTCGCGAAACTCCAGAACGAACCCATCGAGTCCGCCGAGGTCCTGCCGCTGCGCGACCTCTATCGAGCGCTCAGTCAGCGCGCCGCCGCCTCGGACGCGGCCGGCGTGGCGCGGTACGCCGATCGCCGCGCCGAGCAGTTGACGGTCTGGGGCCAGCTCCAGGAGCGCCGGCAGCGGCTGCTGGACCTGGAGAAGCGGCTGGAAGTCACCACGGAGGATGTCCACGCCTCAAGGACCCGTGCCATCACCACCGGCACCTACACCGCCGTCGGCCGACTCATGGCGTCGACGATCTTCGAGGGCCAGCGCCTGCCCCGCCTGCTTCGACTCCAGGAGGCGACCACCGGTCGGACCCTGGCGTACCTGAAGCCCGATGACGCGTTCGACCTGGCCGGCATGCTCGGACAGACCATCGGTGTCGTCGGTGAGCGCAGTTTCGACCCCGGCCTGCGCATCGACATGATCACCCCGCGGCGGATCGATCTCCTGGTACCCGATCGCTGAACCTGGGCGGCGTCGGCCCGGCGCCGCTCGCGTATACTCGTGGTCCCGGACGGGGCGTTAGCTCAATTGGGAGAGCACCGCCTTTGCAAGGCGGGGGTTGTCGGTTCGAATCCGATACGCTCCACTTCGCCGACGACCCCGCGCCGATCGATCATGATCCGCGCGGGGTCGCCCTCGTTTCGGGGAGGGCCCACATGTACTCGCGCGCGATGGGCGCGGGACCGGGTCGGCCAAGGTCCGACCATGCCCGGACCGGCCAGTACGGCTCGCGCAGCAACTGGCGGCCCAGCAGCACAAGATCCGCATGCCGGTCGCGGATGATCGCCTCCGCCTGAGCAGGCTCCGTGATCAGGCCGACCGCACCGGTGGGGATCTCCGCCTCGCGCTTCACCTGCGATGCCAGCGGGACCTGGTATCCGGGCCCGGTCGGAATGGACGCGCGCCGCGCCGCGCCACCGCTGGAACAGTCGATCAGGTCGACGCCCAGCGCCCGCAGCCGGCGCGCCAGCAGCACGGAATCCCCGATCGTCCAGCCGCCCTCCACCCAATCCGTCGCCGAGATGCGCACCAGCAGGGGCATCCCCGCCGGGATCACCGCGCGGACCGCGTTCACCGTCTCCACCAGGAACGAGACGCGATGATCGAACGGTCCGCCGTAGGCGTCGGTACGGTGGTTCATGAGCGGCGAGAGGAAACTGTGGCTCAGGTACCCGTGCGCCGAGTGGATCTCGATCGCGCGGAACCCGGCGCGGACGGCGCGCTGCGCCGCGGCGGCAAAGGCATCGCGCACGCGATGGATCTCCGCGATCGACAGCGCATGGGGCACGGGACCGTCGTCATTGAACCGCGCCGCCGACGGCCCGACGGGCATCCAGCCTCCCTGCGCCTCCGGGACATAGGCGTTGGGCGTGGGGTGGAACGGCCGGCAGCGCGACGCCTTGACCCCCGCGTGCGCCAGCTGGATCGCGGGCACCGCGCCATGCGCTTCGATGAACGCGGTGACACGGCGCAGCGCCTCCACGTGTTCATCCTTCCACAGTCCCAGGCAGTCCGGCGTGATGCGGCCGATCGCCTCCACGCCGGTCGCCTCCACGATGATCAGGCCCGCCCCGCCGACGGCGCGCGACCCGAGATGGCAGAGGTGCCAGTCGGTCGCGAATCCGTCGGTCGAGCTGTACTGGCACATCGGCGACATCGCGATCCGGTTGCGGAGCGTGACGTCGCGCAGGGTGAGCGGGGTGAAGAGCGTGGGATCGGCGGCCATACGCGGAGAAGGATCCGCGGTCCGGACGCGGGACGCAAGCGGGTGGGAGATGTCCGGCCGTTGACCGGCACGGGCACGTCAGGGAATCGCCTTGCGCCGTACGACGACTGCCCGGTGGTCACATCGCCAGAGAGGACAGGGAGCCGTCCGCCCGCTCCCGCCGTCGCCACGAACATGGACGGACGGTCGCCCAAGATGGACGACCGCCGCGCTTCGACCGGCTGCTTCTGCGGGACGCCCGTCACGTTCATGATCGCGATGACTTCGAACGCGCCGATCACCTCCGATGCGCAGCCGCCGCAGCGGAAAGAGACCGGCGCATCGCCGCCACCCTGCCGGCCAGGTGTTCACCATCCTCCAGGAACGCAAGCCCGACCAGCGCAAGCCATCCGTCCGGCACCGTCAGCGCGCGGCCAGCCTCTGTCCGTGCCATGCATCCCGCGACGTCCGCCCGTCCGGCTCATCCGGGCCGGGCAGGCGCGCCGCAACCGCAGCGCATCCGCGCGCCCAGAGGACGGCCCCCAAGGGAAGCAGTCCCAGGGAGGATGTGCGACTCAGCGTTCAACTGCGGGGCAGACACATGCTTGGTCCATGCTGTCGGCACTCTGCCGGCCGGCACCTGAGTCCGCCCTTCGGGGACCACCGCGAGCCGCACCCGAAGGAGCTCACTTCGGCACTTCATCTTGAGTTCGCGGATGGACGGAGGAGTCGTGTTTCAACTGCTCCCGAAGGAGCTCACTTCGGCACTCGATGCCGAGGCAGAAGCAACGCACCTGATCAGTTTCAACTGCTCCCGAAGGAGCTCACTTCGGCACTCGATGCCGAGGCAGAAGCAACGCACCTGATCAGTTTCAACTGCTCCCGAAGGAGCTCACTTCGGCACTCCGAGCAACCATGCTTCGGACAACATCCTGTTTCCACTGCTCCCGAAGGAGCTCACTTCGGCACGCGTCTTTCGATGTTCAAAAACGCAGGCGTCCGGGAGTTTCAACTGCTCCCGAAGGAGCTCACTTCGGCACCCGTACGGTCCGCTGGTATCACACCGGCCTCGGTTTCAACTGCTCCCGAAGGAGCTCACTTCGGCACTGTGGCATAAGCCCGATGAAGTCTACCCAGTCCTAGTTTCAACTGCTCCCGAAGGAGCTCACTTCGGCACCCGGCAGAAAGGGACGACATGTCCAATAACACGCAGTTTCAACTGCTCCCGAAGGAGCTCACTTCGGCACGCGCGGATGAAGTCGCTCGCATCCTCTCCCTGGCTGTTTCAACTGCTCCCGAAGGAGCTCACTTCGGCACTCGCCAAGCGGTTGCCCCAGCACCGCCGTCGTGCAGCTGTTTCAACTGCTCCCGAAGGAGCTCACTTCGGCACCAGATGGTCTCCACCATCAAAGCCGCGCTGAAGCGGTTTCAACTGCTCCCGAAGGAGCTCACTTCGGCACCAGACGGGGACGGCCATGGGTTTTATCAACCCGTTTCAACTGCTCCCGAAGGAGCTCACTTCGGCACGCGCTCAGCGCTGAGCCCTTCGGTCACATCGGAATCGTTTCAACTGCTCCCGAAGGAGCTCACTTCGGCACCGAGGGAAGTCAAGTTGGGGGATGGCAGCGAAGCAGTTTCAACTGCTCCCGAAGGAGCTCACTTCGGCACTCGCGTCGGCGGACACCCCCATCAAGGCGCTGCAAACGGTTTCAACTGCTCCCGAAGGAGCTCACTTCGGCACAACTGGATCGATCGATCCGGTTACGACATTCTGTCTGTTTCAACTGCTCCCGAAGGAGCTCACTTCGGCACGAACCCAGTGTTCAGTAACACGGTGTGGTGGGGAGGTTTCAACTGCTCCCGAAGGAGCTCACTTCGGCACGTCGGAACAGAGTGACATCTGTTTCGACGACGACCCGTTTCAACTGCTCCCGAAGGAGCTCACTTCGGCACGCGCTGAAGCGCGTCGGCTACGCGGCGAGCGACCGTTTCAACTGCTCCCGAAGGAGCTCACTTCGGCACCATGGACGACGAGAAGGTTCATTCCGACGCACCTGAGTTTCAACTGCTCCCGAAGGAGCTCACTTCGGCACGTGGTGGCAGACATGCTGGTGGTGGTATCCCCCAGGTTTCAACTGCTCCCGAAGGAGCTCACTGCGGCACTGTCAACAAGAGCGAGCAGCCGGAGCAGCGGCGTTTCAACTGCTCCCGAAGGAGCTCACTTCGGCACGGGAGATCGCCTCCGGCCTGGAAGTCGCGTTCCGAGAGTTTCAACTGCTCCCGAAGGAGCTCACTTCGGCACAGCGTCCAGCGCGACCTGTACCTGGCGCGTGCGGTTTCAACTGCTCCCGAAGGAGCTCACTTCGGCACTCTGCAGTCATTACAATTTGCCTTTTGAACTGTTTCAACTGCTCCCGAAGGAGCTCACTTCGGCACCGCCGTCTCTTCTGAAGTTCGCGCCGGATCTTCGCGCAAGTCTCGCCCACAGTGCCGTTTCTGTGCCTGAGAAGCCCCTCGGGAGGTGTCGGTATCGCGCCATAGTACAGCACTCGACCCCGGAACCGGGTCTTCGGCCCGCCGACCTTTCCCGGCCGTCCCTCAATCGGGGAGCCGGCGCCGGTCCCGGGCGACGGGAAGGGGCCCGTGCTGCTCGGGCCCCGCTGAGGCCGGAGAGCCGCCGATCTCGGCCAGCCCCCGGTGATCAACTCATTGTGACCGCACGCGACGGTCCTATCAAGCGGTTCTCCGGATCGCTTCAACCACTTCGTCGCGATACCGTACCATTCGGTTGGCGTCCCACTGATCCATCGGCACACCGGGCCCCGCGGCGGCGTCCGTGGTCTTGAGCACGAACTCCGCGGAATCCGATGACCGAGGAACTCCCCGTCAATGCTCCCGCCATGCGATCGCAAGTCACGCTCCGGAGCGTGACCTGCCGGGTGTGCCTGCCGTTCTCGTTCGAGCCGCGCGACGTTCCGTCGGCCGCAGCGGAGGTGGATGGCGGCCCGGCCCCGACGTTCGGATCGAAGAGCCTGCCGATCGGCGAGTCTGGCCTCGCCTGGACACGGGAGCAACTCGGCGGCGCGAAGAACAGGGGACGGTCGTATCTGAAGAAGCTGATCCCGACTGTCGTCGATGCGGTGTTCGGCGGCGCCGACGGCGCTGCTGACAGGGCAGACCACCTGTCGCCCGGCTACTTTCGGCTCCGGCCGGAGGTCGTGGACCGACTGCTGCCGCAGGGCACGGTCCTGATCGGGTTGAAGAACAACCGCGCAGCGCACGACACCGGGTTCAAGCCTGCGAAGCGACATCCACTGGAACTCTTCCTGTCGAGTTTCGGGTTTGGCGTGATCTCTGTGATCGTCGAATGCACGCCCGGCGCGGGTGACGAGGTCGATCCCGGCGCCGAGGACGATCCCTGGCCCGATCACATCCGCAGGCCGCTCTACGCCGCCGCCAACACCGGCGCAAGCCTGCACATGCGTGTCGGACTCACGCGTGCCGACCAATGGCCGCCCGGATTGCTGGCGGTGGCCGACGCCTCGATGCCGGAGAAAGGCGTGCGGTGGCTCCGACTGGTCGATCTCCTCCGCGTGCTCATTCCGATCCACTGCCAACCGCTCGGACTCCGACTGGCCTCGACGAGTCCGTCGCTGCCGGCCGCTTCGGATCCGCCACCGAGTTCCTGGAAGGTCATCGGCGGCGAACTCGCCCTTCACACGGTCGTGCGATTGGCGACCAGGGCGGGCTCCCGGTTCGGCGAGGACCAGATGCTGCATGCTTTCAGCCGCAGACTGGCCCGCAACCTCTCGATCGTGCCCTCGCCCGAGCATCCCGGCATCACCGACGGGCACACGGGCGTGCGCCTGTGTGAACTCACGACCCACCATCTTGCCGCCGTCGGCGCGGCGGGTGTCCACGTCATCCTCGACCAGGCACACGATTGCCACCGCGATTCGCACGCCGACGACGACCAGACCTCCGACGGCGACGGATTCAACACTGGCCGGCTGCATTCGGCGACGGACGGCTACTTCGTCCCCTTCCTGCTCGCGTTGCACCAGCGCTGGCACAGCGAGACCACGCTCGCGCGCGCTCGCATGATCCTCGACAGGATTCGTACGGACGGTGGGAGAGACCTCGACGGCGTTACCGACGAGGTTATGCGCCTGACCCGCGACTCGCTCGACTTCAGCGTCGCCGGGGACCTCGCGACGGTCAGTGCCAACCAGAATTTCAACGCCTGGTACGACGCGTGCCGGGCCAGCCTCCGATCACGGGAAGGACTTGAGCGCATCCGCGATGGCCTTCGCGATCTCTCGAATGCCCTGAGTTCAGCACGCGCCTCCGCGCTGGCCCGGAGCCTCCACGAGAATGTCGAGGCCACGCGGGTCGCCCAGCAGGAGATCGTCGAAACCCAGCGCAAACTCGAGTTCGTCGAGGTCATCCTCGTCACGATCTACGTCGCGAAGCTCTCGTACATACTCTTTTACGCCGTTGACCGCGGCGGTCTGCACTGGGGACTCCTCCTGCTGTGCATCGCCGTCGGAATCGTCGGCGCGCTGTGGCTGCTCCTCGGCGGCGAGCACGGCTCCGACCAGCATGCAGCCACGTCGGTCCGGTACCGGCGCCGAGTCTCGGTCCTGTTTGCGATCATCCTGGTCCCGATCGTCGGGTCCATCGGGCTGTGGATGTTCGGTCCGTCGAAGGGCGCGCCCGTGGTGCCGGAGACGAAGCGGCCGGTTGAGCCCGCTTCCCCCGTCGATCGACCGGATGAAGCCGCTCCGTCCCAGCCATCGTCGCGCACGGAGGAGTTGACATCGCCGATCGAACGGGGATAGGTTGACATTGATCATTCGCAGAGCCGGGGCCACCCCGGGTCGGCGCGTGCATACACGCATGACGTGGGGAGCGCATGGAACGGGTCCACATCGAGTTCAAGCGGGTTCAGACGTGGCTCTTTGCGGTGCCGCGCCTGCGCGTCATGGTCGGCGCCAACGCCATCATCGGTCGGGTGATCCGACATGAGCTTCCGCAGCTTGCGCGGACTGAATCAGCGTGGACTCTGGCCGCGGTCACTGGCTGCTTTCCGACGGCCGATCCGGCCGATCCGATCGCCGCCCATGACGACCCCGCCGCCGACGCCAGAGCGGGAATCATTTCGCGCGATGGCGGCCACTTCGAAGCGATGTTCACCGCCGGCGGCACGGAGTTTCTGAAGGCCGCCGCCGAATTGATCAGAACGGAACTGCCTGGGCTTCCCTTCATCGCCAGCGTGGACGACCGTATTCAGGACATCCCTTCGGCGCATTGCCTCACCGCCCTGCCGACACTTGCCCCGTGCGAGTGGTCGGGGCACGGCTTCGCGTCGGCCGTCATCCGGACAGGCGACGACCGGACACCGGTCTCGGCCGAGGTCGCGCGGCGGCACCGTGCGGGCAGGAGTGCAGCGAAGGCGGGAGGTGGCGAAGCAGCCAAGGGCGGCACCGCCACCGCATTGCTGGACACCACCTCGGTCGGCGCGCTCCAGCCGCCGCTCGATTTCGCGGCCCTCGCATCCGGCGGCTATCTCGCAGTGATCCACGCCGACGGCAATGGCGTGGGCTCGGGCCTGCCCGTCGCGGAGCGCGAGGATGCGCGGGCGACGTTCTTCCACCGCAACCGGGTCCTGATACGGCGCGCGGTCACAATGGCGATCGACCGGACGTGCCCTGTCGGCGCCGAGGGCAGTTCGGAGGGCGGCCGCGGGACCGCTCCGGTCGCGCCACTCCAGATCCTGATGCTCGGTGGCGATGACCTGCTCATCGCCTGTCGTGCCGAACTCGCCCTGCCCCTCTGCCGGGCGATGTGCGATGCCCTCGCCACGATCCAGGGCGACCGAACAGGTGCCGGGCCGTCGTTCAGGCTCACGCTCGGGATCGGTGTGGTGATCGCTCGCCCGACGGTGCCGTTCCATCGCCTCCACGCGGTCGCCGAGGCGCTGGCGGGTTCTGCGAAGCGGCTCTACCGCGGACTCGATGCGGCGGAGAGGGCATCGGTGATCGACTGGGCGATCTACACGACCGCGTGGGCCGACGATCCTGCGGAGGTCAGGCGACGCGACTGGATTCGGGGGACCGGCGACGATCGCCGCCTCCTCTCGCATCGGCCCATGCGTGTGCTCGGCGGCGCTCTGCACCACCTCGATGGTCTGCTCGAGGGAGCGGATCGGCTCAACGCCGACGAGGACACGCCTCGGTCGCAGTTGCGCTTCCTGGTCGAACAGCTCGCGCGCGGGCGGCACCTGTCGATGCTGGCCTACAAGGAGCTCTCGGCGAAGGCTCGCAGTGCGCTCGACAATGCCGGCATCCGGGGCAGGTTCGCGCCGTGGACATCACCCGCCGGCGGTCCGCCGTGGGTGACCTCAGTGCTCGACCTGGTCGAGGTCTACGAGATCGCGCGACTCGGCCGGAGCGCGCGTCCCGTGCAGGTTGTCGACGAAGATGAGGAGGATCTCGGCGCCGGTCATGACGGCGAGGCGGAGGTTTCCAATGTCGGCTGAGACCAGGAGTGCCGCCGCAACGACCGCGTGGCATCGAGGCACGATCGCCCTGACCCTGATCGAGGACGCTCATCCGGGATCGGGGGCCGGGGGCGGCGGGCTCGACGGCCTGGTCGCGCGCGACCGGCATGACCGGCCGGTGATCTGGGCGAGCCATCTCGAGGGGTTGCTGCGCGACGCGGCTCGACGCCTGTACCCCGACCACCTCGTCAACGTCCTGTTCGGCAGAGCGGGTGGCCAGCGGCAGCGTGCGGTGTTCTCCTCGCTTTACGCCACCGAGAGACCGACCGCGCGTGTCTGGCGTGCGACCGCGCGCGCGTCGTTCGACAATCGGGCACCACGCGCCGACACGCTGCGTGCTCACGAGCATGTACCGCGCGGCACGGTCTTCACCGGGGAGATCGAGTTTCCGGCGGATCTTGTCGACACCTTGGATCGACTCCTGAAAGAACTCGACGCCGTCGGTCACGGTCGTGCCGTCGGTGTCGGACGTGTCCGGATCGAGTTCAGCGCGACGCCATGCGCTCCAGCGACCGCACCCGATGTCCCGACCGCCGCGACCAGGATGCTTCTGCGCCTCCGCGCCGTCGATCCGCTGTGCATCGCGGCGACCGCGACACCGGGCAATCTCATCCCGACACTGGCGTACCTGCCCGGTCGCACCGTGGCGGGCGCTCTCGCCGCCTGGCTGGTCACGAACGGCCACCAGGCCGAGGCCGAGGCGATCATGGGGCCGGACGTTTCGATCGGTGACGGTCTGCCGCTTCCGGAGTCGGCATCGGGCGTTTCGCCAGACCGTGTGGAAGTGCTGCCAGCACCGCTCACGCTCATGTCTGCGAAGCCGCCGGGGCAGGCTGAATCCGTGCCGTGGTGGTCGACCGACTCGTCGGTGCCGGAGCGCTGCGACGGTGCCGCCCGACCGAAGGCGACCGCCGGTCCGAAGCTCAAGCGGCCGGAGCCCGATCTGCACGTCGCGCGCGTCGACGGCGGCAAGTGGTCGGCCTATCGACCGGAGACGCGCATCCGCCTCCGCAACGGCCGACCCATCGCAGGCCAGCCCGATCCGTCACTGTTCGCCGTCGAGCACATCTGCGAGGAGACGCACTTCCTCGTGGAGGTCCGTGCGGCGTGCGAGACGCTCCGCTCGCTCTCGGCGGCGCTCTCGCCGATTCTCGCCCGCTCGCGCTGGATCCGGGTCGGTCGCTCCGGCGCCCCCGTCGAGGTCGCGGCGGTGGCGTTCGCCGGCGACCAGTCGCCGCCACCGGCACCAGCAGACGGGGACGTCCTGCTGATCCTCACGTCCGACCTTCTCGTCCGCGACGATCGCCTGTGCTGGCGCACGGCCATGGGAACCGACGACTGGGCCGCGCTTTCCGGTTGGCCGGGCTCCCTCACGGTGAGCAGCCTGTCGCAGGAAGAAGCACGCATCCACGGCTTCAATGCCACCTCCGGCATGTGGCGCCTTCCGATCGCAGGCATCCGGCGTGGTTCGGTCTATCGTGTCGAAGGTGCCGGGATTGCCGAACTCGCAAGGCGCGCAACGGCGGGTGAATGGCTCGGCGAGCGCACGCACGAGGGATTCGGACGCTTCCGGATCGACACGTCGTTGCCCGGCGTCGTAAAGGGGGCAACGCCATCGGAACCGGGCATCGTCGCGGACGATCCCGACGACGCCGTCGCGCGAACCACATGCAGCTGGTTCGACACTGCCAGAGAACTCGCCGGACGATCGAGCGCCGAACACCGGCGGCCGAGCCTCTCCCAGTGGCATGACTTCATCGCGGATCTCGAAGCGCGCGGCGAGCAGGCGATCGCCGAGCGCCGAGAACCCACCACCGCCGGCGCCGCCGGGTGGCGGCATCGGAAGGCCCATGAAGTCCTGACCAGACTCGTCGCCACCGACCCGGACGAACGCGTCGCGTTCGCGAGGATGTTCGTCCGCTGGCTCCGCGCCGAGATACAGGGAGTGCGCTCATGAACACCCTCGTGACCGTCTTCACCGGCACACTGGTGCAGGAGAGCCCCCTCTCGGTCTCGGGGATCGACCGCGCCAGCGCCGTCGATTCGCCGCTGGCGATGGTCGACGGCAAGCCGATTCTGGCCGGGCGCGGTCTCAAGGGCGCGGCCGTCGCGATGGCCCGACGGTTCTTCGATCCCCTGCCCCGATCTGTCTCGGAGTCGCTCGGTCAGCAGACTTCGCTCCGGCGCTCGGCGTGGGAGTTCGCCAGCACCCAGCCACAGGGCGACCGGCGTACGGCGATTCGGGCCAACGTCGGGATCCTCCAGAAGACGGCGGCCCGTGCCAAGGGTGTGCTCTTCGACACCGAGACCGTGCCGACCGGAACTCGATGGCCGGTCGTGTTCCGTGTCGATTGGCGCCTCGCCGGAGACGAAGCGGAGGAGGCCGAGGGCATCCTCGGCTATGTGCTCTCTCGGCATTGGGCCGAAGGACGCTGCTGGCTCGGCGGCTCGGTCGCACGCGGTCTGGGATGGTGTCGAGTGGACAACCTGTTTGCCCACCGGCTCGACTCCGCTGCCTACGAGACCTGGATCGAGAGCGGCCGAACGACGCTGCGGGGCCCGCTCCCGTCGATTCCCACAGTCGAACCGACCAGGTCATGGCACTTCCGGACGCGCGACGTGCGGATCCGTTTCGGCGAGTACGTCCCGGAGGCCGACGGCGAGGTCTGGGGACTCGACATGCTGGCCGTCGGTGTCCACGACAGCGAGCAGGGCGTGCAGCGACTCGGCGACGGGCAGTGGGCGCGGCCGACCTGCGCACTGAACGGACCCGCCATCGCCGAGGTCGCCACCGATCGTCCGATCCTGATGGACGGCGACCGACCAGTCCTGCCGGGATCGACTGTCCGCGGTCCGTTGCGGCACGCACTGTCGCGAGCCCACCGCGCGGCGGGCGAGACGGTGACGGATCCGCATGAGGTCCACGGCAAGGTCGGCACGCAGGATGTGGCCGGCAAGGTCTTCGGCACAGTCGACCAGAGCAGTCGCGTGCTGATCCGCGACGGCATCGCCGAGGGCGCGTGGGCCGCGGCCCGTCTTCACATGCACGCTGAGGACGAGTTCTCTGCAGGCTCGTACGGAAGCGCCAAGCGCGACGCCGTGCGCCTGCTGCGCGGGACGTTTCCGATCCGGATCGTGATCGACGGCCCCGATGCTGTGACGGTCAACGATCTGGCGGCCAGGATCGAGCGGCAGTTGGCGCTCGGAGCGCTCAGTCACCTTCCCGTCGGTGGTCACAAGACGCGAGGCGCGGGCTGGGGCCGATTCGAGCCGGGCGAGTGGCAAGCGACCGATGTCGTGAAGACACGCGACTGGGCTTCAGCGACCGACGACGGCGTGTCGAGCAAGCGTGCGATGTCCACCCGACCGCCGGATGGCGGTACCGCGAAGTCCGAGCATCCCGAGCGCCAGCGTGCATCGGTACGCGTGTCGATCGTCTCGGCGCCCGTCGCGGCGAGCACCCCGATGACCCTCGGTGCGTGCTCGGCGCTGGCGAAGGAGCAGCTCGCTGCGGCAGCGGAAGCGAGCATCCGCTGGTGGTGCGAGCCCGCACCGGTCTTCCCGCTTCCAAGGCCGATCCGTTGCTCGGGCATCGGCTGGCCGGTCGACTCAACGCCGATCGAGGAGGCGATCTTCTTCTCGCCCAACGCCTCATGTCGCATCGCCCCGAGCGGAGGCGGCTGGCGGATGGTGACGATCGCTGAAGTCCCCGACGGCATGGACTCCGCCACGGCGATCCATGGGGCGACCGTGATCGAGACACGGGCGCGACTGCACGGCAACGCGACGCGATTCGCGAACGCGACTCTGGAGCGGGCTACCGTCGTCGTGCGCGAGTGGCATGTGGATGGCGCGCCCGTCGGATTCACGATGACCTCAGGAGGACGGCGATGAGTGGAGGCAACGAGAGGCCGCATGCGATCCGAGTGCGGGTGACGGACGGGAAGCCGCGGAAGTACGGAGTTCTGCGGAACGCGCTCAAGCCGCTCGCGAAGGGGGTGTTTCCGCAGGGTGGGACCAAGGGCGCAGGTGCGCTCGAGTTCGTTATCGACGCCGGCTCGGCCGTCGAACTCGATCAGGTTCGAGCCAGGCTCGCGTCGGTGCGTCTCGAGGAGATCGCCGCCGTCACGGAGGTCTCGAAGCCACCAAAGCAGATCAAGGGCGCTGGTGCACCGGGGCGGTATCGACAGGGCCACCACCAAGGCGGCCACCGATCCTCCCCGTCCCGACCATCGGCGTCGTTCGGCCCACTCAAATTGGAGAAGAAGCCGTACGGGTTCATCGCCCTGCCCGGCGAGTTCGTCGAACGCGAACCGGTCTGGCATGACGGCTCGATGTCTGCGGGACGGCACTCGGGCGAGATCCGGTTCGAGCTCAAGACCCTCACCCCGATGCTGGTCGGGTGCGAGCGGGTGAAGCTGGATGGGAGCGGCAGTGATTTCGGGCCAGCGTGCGAATGGCGACAACCGGATGCTGCCACGATCCGCAGCCTGCTGGCGACCGCCGCACGACAGGTCTACCCGGACTCGACGAAGTCCGATCCCGAAAGGCGAAATCGCGAGCAGAGGGACCTCGAGAGAGACCGCGCCAGGTACGAGCAGGATGATGGTCGTCGCAAGCAGATCTGCGAGGTCAAGAACGGCGTGGGCTTGACGCGACGCGACAAGTCGGTGCTCGGGCCGCTTCGGGCACCGTGGGGCGATCGGCCGGTGCTCATTCCCGCCGATTCGATCAAGGGTCTTCTACGGCACGAACTGGGTGCGTTGCTCGGGGCGCCGATGGAGCGCGTGGCGGAGCGGTCGTACTCATATCGGCCGAACTCGATGTACCCGGACGCCGAGAATCGTCGCGTTCTCGAGCCGCGACTTGCGAGAGTCCTGCCTGGGAAGGTAGAGAACCGGGCGGTTCCGGACCTCGCCCCCCCCCTGCTGGCCTGCGTCCCACTCGAGATCGAGTTGGTAGGCGCGATGCTGGACTACAGGAAAAGACCGCCACCACCGAAGCTGGACTATGTCTTCTCGCACGGCGCCGGTGGACGCGAACCCGGCGACTCGAACTACCGAGGCGGCCAAGGCGCCGGCGATCAGCTCAACGCGAGGCGAGGCGTTTACCAACGGCTCGACCTGAACGTAGAGCCCAACACCCACCGCGCAACAGTACCAGAGCCAGCGATCGCAACCTATCTCCGGACAATTCGACATCTCGTTGACATGGACGACGGACACTTCAGTTCGCGGCATCCTGACAGAAGCCGCGGGGCGGACAAGTTGGTGGAGTGGGCCGAGCGCATCCGGATCGCCGCCGCGCAGGTCGTCTTCCAGCCCGGTGACTACATCTTCGTGGAGTGGGACACGGAGAAGGAGGAGATCGTCTCCTTCGGATGGCACTACTACTATCGCTGGGCCTATCAGGACACCGTTCGACACAAGTCGCTGGGGACGGGCAACCGACCTGGCCTGTTCCCGACGAGCGCCGAGCTCGCGGCGCTTGCTGACTCTCCAGAGAAGCTGACAGCCGTCCGACGCCTCTTCGGCTACACGGGCGACAACGACGGCAGCCGCGGAATCGGGAAGGACAACTTCAGCCAGCTCATGGGCCGCGTCGCACCGAACACCGCCGTCGAGATCGTCGGCCGGAACGAGAGCGAGAACGATCGGTTCGAAAGGCCGACGTTCCTGAAGGAACTCGGGTTGCCGAGGCCGAGCGCCGTCGAGCACTACATCCGACAGCCGGCCGATCCGACCGCGCATCGCCGCGACCGGGCCCCGCTCGTGACCTACGGCGACGCCGCCGGACGCGATTCGCCAGGTGAACTGGCGGGCCGCAAGTTCTACTTCGATCGCTGTACGACGGATTGGGCGGACGACTCGGAAGCGAACCGACTGAACGAGCGCAGTGCGCTTGCCCTGGAGGCATCGAAGCCGGGTCGAATGTTCCGGTTCACAGTGCGATTCCGCGATCTCGACACGGACGAGCTCGCCGCGCTGCTCGTGGCCTTCTGTCCGAACCAGTTCTGCGACATACTGGGCGGCTCGCACGAGGGCGGCTACTGCTCGAAGCTCGGTTCCGCGCGACCGCTCGGCTGGGGAAGCGTGCGGATCGAGGCGCAGTCGCTGCATCTCCTCGACACAACGAGCAATCCTCCGGCGCTGACCCCATGCGATCCCAAGTCGTGGTTCAAAGGCGCCGCTGTTGATCGCTCAAGGTGGCATACCGCCGAATGGCTGGCGATCCATCGTCGAGGTCATCCCGAGGCTGCCGCCTATCCAACAGGCGCCGACGGCAGGATCTACAGCTACCACACGACCTTACGGGCCGATCACTCTCGGTCCAGACGCTACGGGGCGGGAGCCCGACCGTGACCACGAAGCGCCCCGCCGCACTCATCGTCGCCGTTGGGCAGACGGATGTGCAGCTCGTAGAGGACGGGCAGCGATTCGAGCTCAAGAAGAAGAACGCCAATCGACTCCATCGGGAGATCGAGCACCGCGGCTTCGTCCTCGTCGCTCCGCCCGCAAAGGGGGCTGATGCCCGCGGCGAACTGCCCAGGGACGGCGATCTCGTGTTCTGCACACCGAAGGCGGACGCCTACCTCGCGTGGGCTGAGCAGCACGAGCTCGACGTGAAGGCCGCGCTCATCCTCGACACACGCCGCGACGACACTGGCCGCCACGGCGAGGAGGATCCGGTCATGGCTGGCCGTATCGTGGGTGATCGGCTGCGAGACCGGTGCACCGTCGAGCCCCGCTTCCAGACCTACCTCAGTGGCCGCGAATCGCTCGAGGCCGACACGCCGGATGGAGAAGCCCGCGCAGGCATCCGGGCAGAAGTGATCGACCGGATCGACGGCGCCTGTCGAGACCTCGTATCGTGCCTCCCACAGGACGGTGCGCCCTGGAGCATCATCGTCGGCATCGCGGGTGGCTTTCCCGGCCTGAAGGATCTCGTTGCCGAGTCAACTCGGCTGCGCGCCCGGCTGCGCGGAATCGACTCGGTCCGAATCCTCCACGTGCCCGACCGACGCAGGAGCGGCTCTCCAGGCCCCGAGACCGCCGAGGAGTGGAACGTGGTGGCGCCGCACATCAGCTTCGAGGCGCGCCGACACGCCATCGAGCTGCTGCAGGAAGGCCATGTACTCGGCGCGTTCGGCGCGGTGCGCCACCTGCACGACCCCAACGAGCGAGACTGGACGCACGTCTTCGCGTGGCTCAGCCGCTGGGCGGCATCGCTCCCGCTCCCTGACGACTGCGACATCGCCCTGCTCCGAGATCGCCGCGACGCGGTCCGGGCTGCGCTTCGCGTCGAGTTGGCTCTGCGCGCCGGGCACGTTCCGGAGGCGGTGCACGCGACGGTCGCCTTCCTCGAGGCCGCGATCTGGGACCATCTGCTTCGAGGCACTGGCAGGTATGAGGTTCGGGAAGCGGACACGCTGAGGCGGCTCTACACCATCGAGCCGGCACCGCCGGACTGTGAAGTGCAACAGCCGTGGCCGACGGGGGCGTCGGCGGCGGACCTGAGGGCGTTCGACAAAGACAATCGGAAGCGCCCCTTCGCTCGCGTCGACGGCGACAAGTACAGCATCAACACGAACGGCGCGTGCGCGAATCATCTCGCCGAGTACATCATCGAAGCGCCGAAACTCACAGCGCTGCTGAAACACACTGACGACTGCAGGATCCGGAGTCTGCGCAACGACGCGGCGCACGGCGTCCCGACGCCGGCGACGATGGAGCGAGCACGAACGCAGATGGCCAAGTCCGGCGTCTGGTCGAGCGACGGCAAGAGCTTCCTCTCACAGGCATGCGTCCAGCAGGTTCTCCGTGAGCTCCCCGTACCCGAGGATCTCGGCATCGGTCCGATCACGTACCCGGAGTCGCTCCTCGATCAGCTGTTGAATGAGGTGCGAGCGCGCCTGGGCTGACGATCACCAGGCGCGTCGGCGGCGGCCTGAAACGACCCGATCGCCGGGCTCGCGAGTCGCCGGGCCATGGCGGCGCCACCGCATACGGAAGATCCGCCTCCGCGATTCCGGACTCACAGCACCACCACCCCGCCCCAGTCCTCCACCGGTCGCTGCCATCGCATCCGTCGCCGCGTGCCGCGCTCGTCGATGGGATAGATGTCGAAGGCGTCCGAAGCGCGCAGCAGGCTGCCGAGTTCGAAGCGGAGGCTGCCCATGTCGCCCGGTTCGATCCAGACCTCGAACACCGACTCCTGGACGCGCGTGCCGTAGCGCGTGAGCACCTTTGCGACCCTGGCGCGGCGGCGGTTGTCGGAAATGTCGTATGCGGCAAGAAAGAGGCTCATCCCGCGCTCTCCGGTACGCGCGTCATCGCCTTGCCGGGTCGCGGATGCTCCAGAAGTTCCAGCGGCTTCGACCGGTCGCGCAGGTGGCGTGCCAGTGAACGCGCGGCGGCGTGGATGTGCGCAGCGTACGACATCGGCGTCGACTTGCACGACGAGAAAGCAGTCATCAGAAACGCCTCGTGGAACGCCTCCATGACCTTCCGCAGCGCCCCTCTCTGAATGACCGTGCGATACTCCGCATCGTCCGGGGCCCGGGTGAAGTCGGCCGGCCTGAGGCCGTGCGCGATGTGGAGGACGGCCCGGTCGATCAGGTGCCGGAACGGTTCCTGGAGATCGCTCGCCAGCGCGGCGAACCCGCTGCGCGGCGTGTGAAGCAGCCCGATCGACACGCACAGCCCCGCCGCGCGCAACGCCACGGCGCACTGCCGATGGAGGAACATCTGGCCGATGTTCAGGAGGATGTTACCGGGATCCTCTGCATCGGGCGCGATTCGCCTCGAGAAGTCACACCAGCTCGGCAGCAGGCGTCCGAAGAGCCGGTACCACGCCGCTGCCGCCGCTCCTTCGATCCCGAGCAGCGACTCGATCGACTCGGCGCGGTGCGCCGAAGCGGCAAGCCGACGCAGGTCGTCGGCGACCGCGCGCATCGGCGCTGACCCGGCGCGGAGGGTCGAGGCGGCGCACGAGGTCTCCGCCAGGACGGCGTGGTTCGCGATCTTGACGGAGATCAGGCGACGGGCGAGACCGAGCGCCCAGCGCTCGTCGCGCGACAGGTCGACCTGCGCCGCCACGAGTGTCGCGTCGGGGAACCCGTCACCGGCGACCAGCTCGACCGGGTGCCGGCACGCCGGGTCGGTGACGACGCAGCTCGCTCCCGCGCCGCCGAGGGCGTCGAGAAGGCGCGGCGTGATCGTCGCGCGACCGACAATCACCAGGTCGCGGATCCGGTCTATCGGGAAACGGGAGGGCGTCGGCGTGCCCTCGTGCCGCACGACCACCTGTCCATCGCGGACGTCGACCGACTCGACCGCGGGCCCGGCCAGCACCGCCGCCTGCGCATCCGGCGCGCGCTGGTCGGTCTCTCCCGGCAGCGGTGCGGCGTCGACGAGCGGCCTGCGCCGCGGGTCGGCCTGCCGCCACCCGAGCTCCTCGACCAGGCACGGCTCGTGGACCGGCGTGGCGCGCCATCCGTCGCGGCGCTCGAAGCGGAAGCCGAGGAACTCGAACGGCCGGTTCAGATCGACCAGGTACGTCTTCGAGTTGTTCAGGGACAGCGCGAGCGCATCTGCCGCCTCGACGACCGCGCGGTAGGCACGCTGCGCCTCCGCCTCGGTGCGGTAGAGCACCACGAAGTCATCGGCGTAGCGCACGAGCATCGCCCCCATCTCGGCGATCCGCTCGTCGAACTGGTCGAGAAAGAGGTTCGCCAGCAGCGGCGAAAGCGGAGATCCGGTCGGGATCCCGCGCTCCGCGTGCGGGCTGCCGGCGCGCACCGCCTCCATGATGTACCCGACACATCGCTCATCCTGAAGGTACGCCAGAAGTCGATGTTCGAGCAGGCGGTGGTCGATGGTGTCGAAGAACGACGCGAAGTCGGTCCGCAACGCCCAACGATAGCCACGGTCGAAGCCGTCTCGCAGTCGCCGCGCCGCGCGATCCCGACCGAGGCCGCGCCGGTACGCCATCGACGACTCTTCGAAGAAGCGGTCGAGCGCCGGCGCAAGCTGCGTGTGCAGCGCCCGCTGGACGACGCGATCGGGTGTCGGCGGAATCGCCAGCATCCGCACCGGCGCGTCGATCCCCTCGCACTTCGGGATGCCGACGCGGATGCACCCCGACGGCCGATCGTGGCCCTTGCGGACCGACGTCACGAGCGCAGCGAGACTGCCGCTGGGCAGATCGTGCAGGTCGGCGGCGCGTTCGACTTCAGACGACATCAGCGCCAGATCAAGCAGCCCGAGCGCCCGACCGCACGCCGCGGGATCCGGACCGACCTCCTCGATGCGATAGCCGCCGAATCCGAAGCGTGTGTTCTGGCCGATGTGGACGTACTGGCCGAGCACGAGCGCCCGGATGAGCGAGAGGTCGCGCACCGTCACGACCGCCCGGCCCGCCGAGCCACCGAGCGCCGTCCGGCCGTCTGTCCTGCCGCCCCCGGAGCCGCCGCCCGCGCCCTTCCCGCTGCCGGTCCCACCGTAGCTGAAGTCGATCCAGATCAGGCCGTTCTCGACGATCCTGATCTCGCCCATGCGTTCCTGCGCGCCGGCGGGAACCAGATGAAGCGACTCGAGCCGCTCCAGCAGCCGGCGCCGGAGCTGGAATCCGTCGAGGAACCCCTGGTCGACGTGGCCGTGTCCCGGCATGCGATGGTCCTTCGGACGGACAATGCGCATCGGGCTGGTGAAGCGGAGCGTCAGCCGCTTGTGACCGCCTGCCCGCGCGACCTGCCGGTCGATCTGTTCGCTTGGAAGTGCGCTGAGCGGCGTCCCCTCTGCCCGGACTGCGCCGGTGACGAGATCCTCGCATCGGACCAGCATGAAGTTTCCACGCAGCGGCATCCCATTCTGCCGCGGCATCGCGCCGATCCGCACGAGACCGCGCTGGACCGCGTCGGCGGTGTGCCGTACCGAGTCGCCGTCACCCAGCAGCGTCAGGCCGAAGGCGTAGGGCTCGCCTGGCGCGATCCGGATGCGGCACTGCTCGGGCGCCAGCACCATCGCGCCCTCGGGAAAGAACGCCTTCTCGCCGTGTGCGACGCCATTGGCCTCGCCGATCAGGGCGTAAAGGACGCCCGCCGGATGGGCATGGATCGAGACAGCATCGTCGGTCTCGATGACGAATCGGATCCGATGAATCTGCACCACGGCACTTCCCCCGGTCCGCCCGGTGATCCCGCGTGCCGCACCTGCGGCACAATCATCGCACGGTCGGACCGGGGGGCATCGTATCGGATGCCCGGGTGCGATCGGCGGCTGGGAGGAGGAGGATCCCGCGTGCCCTGGAGTGGCGGGTGCAGGAACAGGGACTTCCCGACGCGGCGCTCGATTGGAGAGGTCAAAGTGCGGTGCGGCGGGAAGCCCTTCGCCGCGCTTGACATTGACTCAAGGTCGCAGTGACAGCCGACGAAGAATGACCACTCCACGGAACCGCTCGGCACGACCATCCAGACCTGCTGCCCCTCCGGGCAACTGCGCGGCGTGCGCATCGCCGGGATTGCGAATCGCATCGTTCAGGTGGAGTGGCGGAACGTCCGCGGCCAGACGCTGGACGAACGGTGCCGCCCATACGAATGGCCAGGTGCCTGGCCTCGTCGGCGCGGACGGGATCATCGGCCTCAATCCAGAGCACCGGCCGGGACGATACCCGAGCGCTGCGCCGGGCAGCGCTCAGCGTCCGGCGGGACGCTCTATTGACCACCGGGACCCCCGACGGCGCAGAGATGGATTGGATGGGCCTGCGGGCCAGCACAGGGACGCGCAGTCAGAAGACAGGTGTCCCCTGGTGCAACCGGCTCGCGATGACGCTGTGACGCAGGTACACATCGCGCGTTCCCAAGGGGCGCCCCGCCCCCATGGGCGGCGCGTCCTGAGCAGCATGGAGCGGACCGCGGTGCGCGACCGCCATGCACGGAAGCCGGTCGTCCCGGTGCCGTGCGGGATGGACGGCGTACGCGACCGGCACCCGCCATGGTGCCGCTCTGTGACCTCTGCGGCCCAAGTGGCGACTATACGTACCCGGGGCGCCCACGCACACCACCACAGCCACTACGGCTTCGCGACGAGGTACGCCACCCACGCCGCGGCGGCGTCGCCCTCTGCGGAGACCTTCCACTTGCCGTTGCCTTCGCCGGACTTGCGGTCCGTTCCCTCCCAGTACACGACCACGTCGCTGAATCCCGCCTCCGCCAGGATCTCGCGGATCTCCGGCAGCGTCCAGAGTCGCCAGGTGTACTCGAACGCGCGGCGCAGTTTCGTGCCGTCCGGGAACGAGAAGTGGATGTAGTTGACCGCGCGGCCGGTGATCGGATTGAAGCGGTGCTGATCCCAGGTGTACGTGAATCCGTCGAAGTCGCGGTCTTCCTCCATCTCCGCGAAGGATTCACTGCCGCCGTAGGCATCCAGAAGGAAGAGGCCGTCCGGCTTCAGTCCGCGCCGCACCGCGCGGAAGTAGTTCCGCAGTTCCTCGCGCGTCTGGAAGATGTAGTACGAGAAGTTCATCGCCAGCACGCTGTCCACCTTCGGACCGCGCACCGTGCGGACATCGGACTGGACCAGGTCGATCCGCTTCGCCTGCGCGGCGGTCAACTGCTCCGGAATCCGCGCGCGGCCCCAGCCCAGCACCTCCGTGTCCAGGTCGACGCCGAGGGCCGTGTGGTCCTCCTCCCGCTTCACCCACTCCCGGCAGACCGCCGCCGTGCCGCAGAAATCCTCGCGGATGCTCCGGCACGCCCGGCCGCGCTGCTCGCGCCACGCCTGGTCGATGAGATCACACTCCGCCTCCGGCTCCTGCACCGACTGCTCGTAGAGCGCATGTCGATCGCAGGTGCGCGCGGTCAGCCAGCGCTTGCGGCTCTTCGCCTTCGTCCCGGACCTGCGGCCCGCCTTCGCGTCCGACTTCTTCGCGGACTTCCCCGCGGGCTTCCCTTCGAATCGTCCTTCGGATCGGCCGGACCCCCTGCTCCCCGACTTCCGACCGGGTTTGCCCTCGATCTCCGCGACCGCCTTGACGCCGCGCGCGGCGTCTTTCCCGCCCTTGCGGTCAGCCTTCTTCCTGTCCTTCCGGCCGTCCCCCCGGCCCCCCGTCGTCCGATCTTTCCCGCGCGGCGTCACTGTGAGCGTTGACATGCGCGAGAGTGTAGCGGTTCCGGCGCCACGGCGCTGCCGGACCTGCGCCGTACGCGTCGTCACGTCGGCAGCGAGAGGCGGAAGCATGCACCGCCGCCCGGCACATCGACCAGCGTCAACCCGCCGCCCAGGCGCCGCGCCAGACCGCGGGCCAGCGCCAGTCCGAGGCCCACACCGGGCGCGGTGTCATCGCGATGCGTCCCGCGATCGAACGGCTGGAAGATGGTCGTGCGGCGCGCCGCCTCGACGCCGGGCCCGTGATCACGGACATCGATCTCGACGACCCCCGCTCGCACCCGTGCGGAGATCTCGATGCGCCGATCCGCTCCCGTGACACCGTACTTGCACGCATTGTCCACGAGGTTCACCAGGATCTGGCGGACCGACTCGACATCGGTCATCACCGTCACGCCCCGATCCTCGCCGTCGATCGTGATCCCGCACGCCGCATCGACCTCCTGCGCCCGGGCGCGCAGCGCGGGCCCGATCTCTTCCAGCAGTCCGTCGACGGTGATCCGGCGGCGGCGATCCTGTTCCCCGCCCCGCTCCAGCCGCGCGTACGAAAGCACGTTGCCCACCAGCAGCGCGAGCCGGTTGGACTCGGTGCGCAGCGTGCGGATGTATGACCGGCGCACCTGCTCCTCGCGGACCAGGCCCTCGTCCAGCATCTCCGTATAGAGCCGGAACGTGGTGAGCGGCGTCCGCAGCTCGTGGGTGACGGCCGAGGCGAACCGCGCGCGATGCGCGCCGTAGCGCAGCGCGATCCCGACCGCCGCCGCCGCGATGGCCAGCGCCGAGAGGCCGCCGAACCACACCAGCCCCAGCGTCCACGCCAGCGGCCCGGCCAGGAGCGCCGGCGGAGCGCCGTCCATTTCCACGCCCACTGGAAGGCCTGCCAGCATCGAGCCGGCCAGGCGCCGGGCGTCGTCGTCGGTGCGGATCGCCACGACGTGCGCGCCGGGCAGATCGCCGACCTGCGGCGAGAGTTCGCGCAGCAGCGTCTCCCAGTCGATGAGCACGCCCTGCCAGAGCACGCCGTCCTCCAGGTCGACGCGCCGGATCGCCGCCAGCATGCAGTCGTGTCCGACGCGCGCGGCGGCGCCCTCCGGACACGGCAGTTCGATCCAGAGCGGCACCATGTTCGTGGCGGTCATGGCGCGGGCGCGGCGTCCGCGCACGCCGCGCGACATCGACTCCGGGATCATGCCGGCCGGCGGCACGGCGAGCTGCGCCTCCGCCAGGTACGTCACGCGGCGCTGCTGCTCCTCCTCCGAGAGCCAGCGCTGGACGATCGGATCTGCAGTCTGCCGCGGGGCCGCGCGCGCCGACCGCGTGGCCTCGGCGGCATCGGCCGGCGGCGGTCCGGTGGCCTGGCCACCAGACGCGGACCCGGGCATCGGGGCACCGCCCGCAGCGCCGCCTCCGGCGCCGGAACGCGCAGGCTCCGGGGCCGCATCGCGCTGCGCGCGCCGCCGCAGGTCGCCCGGGAGCGCCTTCTCCGCCATCGGCTCGGCGGCGGAGAGCAGCACCGGCTCGTCGCCGCGCCGGGACTCCGGCACCGGCAGGTCCCACGACTCGTCGCCCATCGCGTCTGCCGCGCCGTCGTCGTCCGCACCATCCTCTCCGCGCGCGGTCCGCTCTTCCGCCGCGGGCTGCGCCAGCAGCGCATGCGCTGCATCGGGGCGCCACCCCGCCGCGCAGGCGTCCTGGAGTCGCGCGAGGATCCGCGCCTTCACCTCCGTCCGCTGCGGATCGACCAGCGTTGATTCGGCCAGGTCGCGCAGATTGCCGCGCGGCACCTGCGGCGACGTGAGTCCGTCCGCCTCCGTCCACTGGAAGTGCAGCGGCAGGAGCGCGGACTCGAACGTCAGCAGCGGCGACGGCGTCTGCACCTCGCCCGCCACGATCTCCCGGTGCATGCGGTCGTACGCCCGCTGCTGCGGGTAGTACGCGAGCCACTCGAAGTAGGGACGGGAGGACTCCCGCACCAGCCTGGGTGCGAACCAGGACTCCATGCGCCACAGCGCCAGGCGCAGGACGGCGCGGTCGTCCGCCTGCGCGCGCAGTCGCTCCGCCTGGAGCAGCGCCCGCGTCAGCCATCCGAGCGCGGCGAGGTACGCGACGGTGCCCACGATCAGCGCGGTCCAGATGGCGGCCGGCGCCCGGTTCACGCCTCGATCTCCGCGTCATCCGCCAGCGCGTAGCCGTGTCCGCGCACCGTCTGCACCAGACCCGACGCCGGTCCCAGCTTCTCCCGCAGCCGTGCCACCTGCATGTCCACGGTGCGCGTCGCGAGTCCGCGCGGATCCAGTCCCCAGACGCGGTGCAGCAGTTCATCGCGCTCCACGAACCGGCCTCGGGCGGAAGCCAGGTAGCGCATGATGCCGGCCTCCAGGTCCGTCAGCCGGCGCACGTCGCCGTCGGGAACCTCCACCTCCAGGCGATCGAGCCGGACGCAGACGCCGCCGTGCCGGATCGCGACCGCGGGCATCGGTCGACCCGGCGATCGGCGCAGCACGGCCTCGACACGGGCGATCAGTTCCATCGCGCTGAACGGCTTGACCACATAGTCATCCGCGCCGTCGCGCAGCCCGCGGACACGGTCGTCCTCCGCGCCGCGCGCGGTCACCATGATGACCGGCAGGGTCGGCCGGCAGCGCCGGATCTCGCGCAGCACCGTGAAGCCGTCGGCCCCCGGGACCACCACATCCAGAAGCACCAGGTCCACCGGCTCCTCGACGGCCAGCGCGATTCCCCGGCGCCCCTCCGCCGCTTCGCGCACCTCGAATCCCGATGCCGAGAGCGCATCGACCATGCCGCGGCGGATCGCCGCATCATCTTCCACGACCAGGATGAGCGTCTGCGTCACGTTGATCTCCGGCGCCGCGCGGCGGTCGGGCGCTCCGTCTCCGGGTCCGTCCGCCCGATGCCGCAGGCGCCGACCGCGTGGATGCTACCCCGGGCATCCACGCCGTCGACGGGCGTGCGCATGTTCCGTCGCGGTGACCGGTGTTCAGCCACCGGAGCCTCCGGCACCCCCCACCGTGCCGCGATGGGTGCCGCGGTGTCCTGCCTCGCCGGCGCCGCCGGAATCGCCCGCCTCCGCGGCGCCGCGGGCGGCCGATGCCACCGGCTCGTCGACGGGAAACCGGATGCCCTTCGCCGTCGCCTGCGCACGGATGGCGCGGCGAAGCACATCACCGAAACTGGGACCGCGCGCTTCGGCCGCCTGTTCGGCGATCCACGCGGCCCGTCGGCGCCCGGACTCCTGGATCTGCGCATGGATCTGCCCGCGCTTCTCCGCCTGCCCGGCGATGTACGCGCGCCGCTCCTCCATCGTCATGGTGCGCATGCCCTCCGGCAGATCCTCCGCCTTGACGTCCTCCAGCCGGAAGGATGCGTCCCGGCAGGCGTCCACCAGGTCCCAGGCACGATTGCAGTAGAGCACCGCGCTCTTGGAGACCGCCCGCTCGGCGCCGGCCCATCCGGACGCGCCACCGGCATTCCCGTCCTGCGCGGTCTGGCGCATCTGCCCGCTCTCCGCGAGTGTTCCGAACGGAATGTAGGTGGCGTTGACCAGCGTGCTCAGCCGGGTCAGTTCGTCGTCGAACGGCGTGGCGATGGCCACGGCGCCCAGGTCCTGGTCGATCGACGCGAACATGCCGTCGGCAAGCTGCGCCACCTCGCGCCAGCCCGGCGCGATCGTGTCGGCCTCGTTGCCGCAGTAGATCGCGTTGATGATGATCCCGTCGGCGATCGCGGCACGGCATGCGTCGCGGAACGGGACGACGTGATCCTGATCGGCGGACTCGTTCCCGGCGACGACCATGATCCGCAGCGGGTTCTCCCCGCTGCGCCATGACAGGCCGGTCCGTGCGGCCTCGATGACCCGCGCGACGAGTTCGGTGCCGCCGTCGAGCGTCTGCGCGAAGAGTTCCTGGGAGACCAGGTCCAGATCATCCGTCAGGTCCGTGTGCACCTTCACCCAGCCGGACCCGGCGGTGTGACCGTTGTTGCCGTAGGTCAGCAGCGCGATGCGCAGGTCGGGCAGCGGCGACGCGGTGGCGAAGTCGTTCACGATCGCCCAGAGGCGCTGTCTGGCCGCGTCGAGCAGGCCGTTCATCGACCCGCTGGTGTCGAGCAGGATCGCCAGGTCGACGATCACGCGCTCAGGCGCGGCCGCGGGCGCCTCGGCGTGCGGGGCCACGGGAGGCGCTGCGGCCGGTACCGGCGGCCCGTCCGTCCCGCGGAGAGGCATGGATGCGGATGCGACCAGGATCGGGAGTGCGAGCATCTGGATCGGGAGCATGGAGATTCTCCGTGTGGTTCATGGTGGAATGGTGCGCTCGCGCCGCGCGCGCCCTCAGCAGCCGTCCGGGTTCCGGACAAGCAGGATCCGCGCGCCGTCGAGCAGCAGGATGTCACCGGGCAGGGCAAGGCACGCGCCCTGGTTCCGGGCGCTCAGCCGCTCGAAGAGCGCCGTCCATTCCGGCGAGGCGAACTCGATCGTGGCGTCGGGCGCGAGATCGCGCTGCTGCGCGACCAGTCGCCCGTCGACCCACCGGCCGCCTTCCTGGATGAGCGTGACGTCGCCCGCCTGGCGGAGTTGCGTCGTCGTCTGATTGACCAGGCGCGCCGGTTCTGCGGCGCCGCCACCGGCGCGGCCCCCCATCGCACCGCCCGCCTGCGCCTGGCCGGGGGCGGGCGCCATCCAGTACACGTTGTCCTCCACGCACGCGGCCATCTTCTGCCGGTTGAAGTTCAGCGACTGGCTCACCGCCTCGGCGCCGGAGCGCGTCTGGATGGCGCGCGAGTCCAGCAGCCCGCGGGCCCGCTCACGGTTGTCGTGCCAGTTCGCAAGCTGGTTGCCCTCGGTCGCCAGGAACGCGGTGTACTCGGTGAGTACGCCGTACTCGGCGGAGAGCCGGATGATCTCATCGGTCAGTTCCCGCAGGCGCGGATGATCCGGCGAGCCGCCGTGGACCGGCGGCACCGCGCCGCTGGTCGATTCACCCAGCCGGCGCACCTCGTCCACCAGGTAGGCGATCTGCCTGGCCGCCCAGATGCGCGGCACGAAGGCGTTCTCCGCCCGCGCCTTGTCCGGATCCAGCGTGAAGTGATGCGTATGACGGACGTCTCCGCGCCGCCCGGAGATCTCCAGGGCGATCGGTCCCGCGCCGCGATACCGGCCGAGCACCGTGATCTGCTGACCGTCGAAGAGGTCCGGCACCACCGGCGGAACGACTTCGTGCACGCGCGAGACCACCGAGCCGTCGCTCAGGACTTCCGTGGCGCGGAACGTGATGTCGGTCAGCACCGGACCCTCCAGACGGCGCACGACCTGCTCCACGACGACCTCGACATCCTGCTCCGGCGCGACGTACGAGGTGATCGATCCGGAATGATCCGCCAGGCGATCCAGCAGCGGCGCATTGACGTCATACCCGACCCCCAGCGAGTACACGCGGCGCCGTCCCGGATTCGCGTCGGTGACCACCGACACGATCGCCTTTTCCGACGTCTGCCCGACCGTCGGCAGGCCGTCGGTCATGAACAGGACGAGCCCGAGGCAGCCGTCCGGAACCGCCGGTGCCAGTGCCCGCGTGAGCGCGGCGTGGATGTTCGTACCACCGCCGGCGCGCAGGCGGGCGATGTACTCGCGGACGGTGGCCGTGGTCGCGGCGCTCTTGACCAGCGACTGCTCGCTCAGCGCGGAGACGCTGGTGGCGTAGTCGATGATGCTGAAGCGCTCGCCTTCCTCGAGCGCTTCGAAGACCTGCAGTGCCGCGGCGCGCGTCTGGTCCATCTTCTCGCCCGCCATGCTCCCGGAGCGGTCGATCACCAGCGTGACTTCCCGCCGGGGCGCGGGCGTGCCCTTCTCCCGGCCGGGAAGGCCGGAGATGAAGAGGAAGTGACCGCCGGGCCCGGCCGGGTCCGGGTGGGCAAACACGGTGCCCCAGGCATCGGGCCCCTGCTGGAGGATCGAGATCTGGAGCGTTCCCGGCGCCAGCAGCCCGGAGGTCGGCGTGTGCAGGTGCCACTCACCCGATTCGAGCTGCGAGATGTCCAGCGCATGCGTCGGCGAGTAGACCGACGGAACACCGCGCGCCGCCCGGATGCGCACATCCAGCGACCACGGCGCCTGGTCGGTCATCGCGCTGCTCCGGGGAAGCACGTAGTCCACGCGCTGTCCGTCGCCCTCCAGCACCTGTTCGAACCGGACACGGACCTTCTGGGTCGCGCCCGGGGCGATCGGGAAGACGCTGGACCGGATCGTCTGGCCGCCGACAAACTCCAGGAGCGCCGGGTCGCGCAGGCCTCGGACGATCTGGTCGTAGATGCGCCGCGCATCCTCGCGGGGCAGGATCTTCGCGGAGGCGTCGAAGCCGGTGCCCTCGAACCGGAAGTCGGTCACGACCGCGCCCACGGGAACCGGGACCAGGAGGACGCCCTCGGCCTGCACGCGACCGGGATTGCGAAGCTGCAGGTCGAGCGTGGTGGTCGCGGTCCGTTCGACGATCGAGACCTGCGCGCCGACCTTCTCGACGAAGATGCCGTCCGGCAGCCGCGTGAAGCCGTGGCGCCGCGCGCTCGGCGCGATCCACTGGACGGCATGCACAGCGGCGTCGGCCGCGCCGTCGGCCTGTCGCGCGACAGCGTCGGCCGTCGGTCCGCACGCGAGCCAGGCGGCGGCGAGGATGGCGGTGAGGCTCAGGGCCAGGGGCGGGTGCACGGATGGTCGACGCATCGGCGGAACTCCTCGGTCGGGGGCGGACTGGGCGCGTGGGCGTTCGGAGCGGACCGGCGCCGGCATGGCCCTGGTCCGGCCCTCCCCCCGGGGGGGAGAGGCGCGTGGGGAGACAGGGCGGTGACCGATCGGCCGTCCGGATCATGTATACGTCCGACGGTCGCCGGACTGCGCAACCGGGGCGCAACCGGGGCGCACGGCGGTGCTACACTCGGCCCCATGCTGGACGTGGCCGCTCGACATCCTGACCTCGCCAGGCAACTCCAGGCGGAACTGGCCGAGGTGACGACGATCTTCGAGCGCGAACTCGCCAGCGAGATATCCGCCGTCAACCGGCTCTGCCTCCACATCGAGCGGTACCGCGGCAAGATGCTGCGTCCCACGCTGGTCCTGCTGAGCGGGCTCGCCGTTCCCGGACGCGCCGACGGCGGCCTGCGGGAGAGCCACCGCGTCATCGCCGCGGTCGTCGAAATGATCCACATGGCGACGCTGGTGCACGATGACGTGCTGGACGAAGCCAGCGTGCGCCGGCGCGGCGCCACCGTGAACCATCTGCGCGGCAACGAGACCGCAGTGATCCTGGGCGACTACCTCATCTCCGGGGCATTCCATCTCTGTTCGACGATCGGCGATCCCGCCGTCAACCTCGCGCTGGGCAGGGTCACGAACACGCTCTGCGAAGGTGAACTGCTCCAGCTCGATCACCAGGGCGATGCCAGCCTGGACGAGGCCACCTACTTCGAGATCGTCCGCCGCAAGACCGCGTCGCTCATCGCCGAGTCCTGCCGGCTCGGCGCCGCGCTCTCCGGCGCCGACGCCGATCTGCAGGCCGCGCTGCACCAGGCGGGGATGCTCCTCGGCATCGCCTTCCAGATCCAGGATGACCTGCTGGACCTCTACGGCGACGAGTCGCGCGTCGGAAAGTCGCTGGGCCGTGACCTCGGCAAGCGAAAACTCACGCTGCCCGTCATCCGGGGGCTCACCGGCGCGACGCCCGCGATCCGTGCGGAGGCGCTGGAAGCGATCGAGCGCGGCGACGAGGTCTCGCTTCGCCGCATCCTCGATACCGCCGGTGCCGCGAACGCGGCGCGGGCCACGGCGCAGTCGCTCGTCGCGGAGGCGCGCAGCGCACTCTCGACGCTGGAGGACGGCCCCGTCCGGGCGCTCTTCCTCGAGATGGCCGATGCCGTCGTCGCGCGCGATCGATAGCCGTCGGCGCGGGGCGGCGGATCGCCCTCATGCGCCGGATGGAACGCCGGATGGAACGCCGGATGGAACCCCGATGGCACGCAGGGGCACGCGGGCAGCTACACACGGGCGCGGCGGCAGAGGTCGATGAGATCCCGGACCTGTCGATCCACCTCGGACATGCCGCGACCGTCCGACTGGAGCACGCGCTCGAGGTCGCCCGCCACCGCCGTGATCGCCGGGAAGCCGTACCCGCCGGCGGCACCCTTGATCTGGTGCGCGAGCATGCGCAACCGGTCCTCGTCACCCTCCGTGAACGCCGCCTGCAGCGCCTCGACGCGATTGGAAAGCTCGGCGACGAAGTACGAGATGAGGTCCGCCATCTCGTCGTCACCCGCGAGCGTGCTGTAGAGGGGATGCGGCGCGGGATCACCCGCGGGGTCGCTCGGCGTCGTCATGGTGCTTCGATCGGCTTCATTGCACCGCGACTTCGGCGCCCCGGCGCGTTCTTCCACCCCCGGGGCGGATCCGGCGGCTCCGGAAACATCCGCCGCACCGGCAATCGCGCGCAACGGAGGCCGTCCGACGGGCCGATATACTCGCGACCCCGATGAGCACGCCCGGAACCGTCACTCCCGCCCGCCACACGGTCACGGTCGCCCACGGCGACGGCATCGGCCCGGAGATCATGCAGGCCGTCCTGCGGATCCTCGCCGCCGCCGGGGTCCCGATCGACCTGGAGCCGATCGAGGTGGGCGAGACCGTCTACCGGCGCGGCGTGCTCTCCGGCATCCCGGACGAGGCGTGGGAGAGCATCCGGCGCACGCGCGTCCTCCTCAAGGCGCCGATCACCACGCCGCAGGGCGGCGGGTACAAGAGCCTCAACGTCACGCTGCGCACGACGCTCGGGCTCTTCGCGAATGTCCGCGAGTGCCGTTCGTACACCCCGTACGTGGCATCACCGCATCCCGGCATGAACATCGTGATCATCCGGGAGAACGAGGAGGACCTGTACGCCGGCATCGAGTACCGCCAGACCGCCGAGGTCTTCCAGTCACTCAAGATCCTGAGCGAGCCCGGGTCCGAGGCGATCATCCGGTACGCCTTCGAGTACGCCCGGGCCTACGGGCGACGGCGCGTCACGTGCATGTCGAAGGACAACATCATGAAGCTGTCCGACGGCATGTTCCATCGCGTGTTCGATCGCGTCCGGGCGGAATACGCGGACGTGGAGTCGGACCACCAGATCATCGACATCGGCGCGGCCCGGGTGGCCGCGCAGCCGGAACGGCTGGACGTCGTGGTCACGCTCAATCTCTACGGCGACATCATCTCGGACATCGCGGCGCAGGTCGCCGGCTCCGTCGGCCTGGCGGGCTCGGCGAACGTCGGTCGCGATGCGGCCATGTTCGAGGCGATCCACGGCTCGGCACCGGATATCGCGGGCAAGGGCGTCGCCAATCCCTCGGGCCTGCTCATCGCGGCCACGCAGATGCTGGTCCACCTGGGACTGAACGACGATGCCGAGCGGATCCTCAACGCCTGGCTGTGCACGCTGGAGGACGGCATCCACACCGCGGACATCCACCGCGAAGGCCTCAGCCGCGAGATCGTGGGCACGGAGCACTTCACGGACGCCGTCATCCGCCGGCTCGGTCGGACGCCGCGGACGTTTCCCGCCGCGCGCTTCGGCGCGGGCGGCATCCGGATGGAGAACCTCTACGGTCCCGTCCGATCGTCGCAGAAGGCGCTGGTCGGCGCCGACGTCTTCCTGGACTGGTCACCGCCGGACCGGGACCCTGTGGCGCTCGCGGAGCGGCTGACCGCGCTTGCCGGGCACTTCCGCGTGCATCTCATCTCGAACCGCGGCGTCAAGGTCTGGCCAGGGAAGACACCGGAGACGTTCCGGACCGACCACTGGCGCTGCCGCTTCCTGTCGCCGGGCGGCCCGACGACGGTCGCGGACGTACTCGCGCTGCTCACGGCGATCGATGCCGCCGGCCTCGACGTGATCAAGGTTGAGCATCTCTACATGTTCGACGGCGTGCCCGGCTACTCGCTCGGCCAGGGCGAGTGAAGCCCCCGCCGGATCGGCGCACCCCGCTTCGCGCACCCCGCGCCGCCGGGTACAGTGCGGCCCGCCGGGCCGTGCATCGACCGCTTCGACAGGCCGCGAGGGTGGATCCGCCGCATGCGTCACGCCGTCTTTGTCGCTCCGTACCTTGCCCGCGCCACCATGCGCTTCGTCGCCGCGGCAGCGCGCATCCCCGGCATCCGCTGCGGCATCATCACGCAGGAGCCGGTCGAGAAACTGCCCGATGACCTGCGACGGGACCTCGCCGGGCACTGGCGCGTCGACAACGCGCTCGATCCGGAGCAACTGGTCACCGCCGCGCGCGGCATCACCGGTCAGCTCGGTGGTCTCGACCGCATGCTCGCGATCCTGGAACAGGTGCAGGAACCGCTCGCCATCGCCCGGCAGCGACTCGGGCTCGCGGGGATGGATCCGCAGACGGCGACCAACTTCCGCGACAAGAACCGGATGAAGTCGGTCCTGAAGAAGGCCGGCCTTCCGTGTGCACGCCACCTGCTCATCACGCGCCCGGACGAAGCCCATGACTTCGTCCGGCAGGTCGGATTCCCGATCGTCGTGAAGCCGCCCGCCGGCGCCGGCGCCGCCTCGACGTTCCGCGTGGACGACGAACCGGCGCTGCGACAGGCCCTCGCCGTCTGCCGCATGGGCCCCGAGCGGCCGACGCTGCTGGAGGAGTACATGCACGGGCAGGAGTTCTCGTTCGATTCCATCATGATGGACGGGCGCGTCGTGTGGCACTCCTTCTCCCACTACCTGCCTTCGCCGCTGGACGTCCTGCGGAATCCGTGGATCCAGTGGTGCGTGCTGCTTCCGCGGGACATCTCCACGCCGCGCTATCAGCAGGTGGGGCGGACCTGCGCCGATGCACTCCGCGCCCTCGGACTGCGGGACGGGATGACCCACATGGAGTGGTTCATGCGGACCGACGGCACGATGGCGATCTCCGAGGTCGCCGCGCGGCCGCCCGGCGCTCAGTTCACGTCACTGCTCTCGTACGCGCACGACCTGGACTTCTACCAGGCGTGGTGCCGCCTCATGATCCTGGACGAGTTCCAGCCGCCGGCGCGGAAGTACGCCGTCGGCGCCGCGTACTTCCGGGGCCAGGGCACGGGGCGCGTCGCGGAAGTCCACGGACTCGATCGCGCGCAGGCGGAACTGGGCGATCTTGTCGTGGAGTCGCGCATTCCCGTGAAGGGGCAGCCCAGGTCGGACGGCTACGAGGGCGACGGATACGCGATCCTGCGGCACCCCGACACCGCAACCGTGGAGCGCGCCCTGGCGCGCGTCGTCTCGCTCGTCCGTGTGGAACTCCGCGACTGATCCGGCTCCGCGACTGATCCGATCCCGATCGACCTCGTCCTCCAGGAAACCGGACCTCCCCGCCATGAACGTCCTGCTGATCTCTCCCGGGTTCCCCAGCGAGATGCCGCTCTTCACCGAGGCGCTGGCGAAGGTCGGAGCGGGCGTCATCGGACTGGGCGACCAGCCGATCGAGGCGCTGCCCGATGTCGCGCGCCGCGCCCTCTCGCACTATCTCCGCGCCACGTCCATGTGGGACGAACAGAAGACCGTCCGAGAGGTCCTCGACCTGGCGAAACGGATCCGGATCGATCGCGTGGAGTGTCTCTGGGAACCGGGCATGATCCTCGCGGCGCGCATCCGCGAAGCACTCGGGGTCCCAGGCCTCTCCGTCGATCAGACCATCGCGTTCCGGGACAAGGAGGTGATGAAGCAGCGGCTCGATGCGGCCGGCATCCGCACGCCGCATCACCACCGCGCGTCCTCCGCGAACGCCGTGCGCGAGGCTGCGGAGCGCGTCGGCTACCCGCTCATCGTCAAGCCGATCGCCGGCGCGGGATCCGCCGATACCTATCGCATCGCCGACCGCACCGAACTGGAAGGCGTCATCCCGATGCTCCGACACGTGCCGGAGGTCAGCGTCGAGGAGTTCATCGAGGCCGAGGAGTTCACGTTCGACACCATCTGCCACGGCGGTCGGATCGGGTACTTCAACATCTGCTGGTACCGACCGCGTCCGCTCGTGGCGCGCTCGCACGAGTGGATCAGCCCGCAGACGATCGCGCTCCGCGATCCGCACGTCGACCGCCTTGCGCCCGGCCGGCGCATGGGTGCGCGGGTCCTGGAGGTGCTCGGCTTCCGTGACGGCTTCACGCACATGGAGTGGTATCTCAAGGACAACGGCGAGGCGGTGTTCGGCGAGATCGGCGCACGACCGCCCGGGGCGCGGACGGTCGAGCTCATGAACTACGCCTGCGACATCGATACCTTCACCGGGTGGGCCGAGGCGATCGTGCACGGGCGCTTCTCGCAGCGCGTCGATCGGAAGTACAATTGCGCCAGCATCTTCAAGCGGGCGCATGGACAGGGCTGGATCCGGCGGATCGAGGGCGTCGATCACTTCCTCGGCCGGTACGGCCGTCACGTCATGGTGATGGACCTGCTTCCCGTCGGGGCGCATCGGCGCGACTGGAAGGCCGTCCTGATCTCGGACGGGATGATCATCGTCCGCCACCCGGACCTGGCGAAACTGGTCGAGATCGCCGACTCGGCGGGCGCCGACATCACGCTGTACGCCGGCTCGTGACGGACCCTACCCCCGGCGCTGCCCTGCTCCCAGGCCCGCTGCTCGCGATCGACCTCGGTCTTCGCAGCGGCTTCGCGGTGTACTCGAGCGACGGACGCCTCCGCCGGTACGGTTCGAAGCACTACGGCAGCCGGACCACGCTCCGCCGCGGCGCGCAGGCGATGGTCCGGATACTCGCGCCGTCGCACGCGGTGCTTGAAGGCGGCGGCGAGATCGCGCAGGTCTGGCTGGGCGTCCTCACCCGCGCGGGCGTCGATGCGACGGTCATCTCGGCGCACGAATGGCGCGCCGACCTGCTCCCGCGTTCGGAGGGGGAACCGGACCCGAAGAAACCCGCACTCGCCGAGGCCGTCCGCATCGTCGGCGCAGACGGCGCCCGCGGACCACGGACCTTCCGGCACGACGCCGCCGAGGCGATCCTCATCGGGCTGTGGTGGGTCCGGAAACACGGATGGCGGTCAGTCAAGGCTGAGGACACCCGGTAGTCCGCCCGGGCCGGCTGCGGCGCAACCGGCGCAGTTTCCCGCGCAGCCGCATGCCGGCGAAGATCACGCGGCCCGGCCGCTTCTTCATCACACGCAGAATGCCGATCCAACGCAACTGAGGCAGCGCGGCGCCGCGATCCTGTCCGGCGGGAGCCGCATGCGTGGTCCTGATCCCCATCGACGGTTCGATCCACCCATGGCACAGATCTCGATCGAAGACGTTCTTGACAGCCCGGCCATCCCGACGCTGCCGACCATCGCCGTCGAACTGCTGAGGCTCACCCGTGACCCGAACGTCAGCCTGGAGCAGATCGAACGGCTTGTGATGACCGATCCGGGCCTCGCCGCCCGCGTGCTGCGCACGGTGAACTCCAGCCTCTTCGGACTCAAGAGCCGCTGCACGACGATCCGGCGCGCCGTGACGTATCTGGGTCTCAACGGCGTCAAGTCGATCCTGCTGGGATTCAGCCTGGTCGATGTCGCGGAGATCCTCCACGACGAGCCCGTCTTCGATGTCCAGGCGTACTGGCGGCGGCTCATCTACGGTTCCGCGGCCGCCCGCCACTTCGCCGTGCGCGCCGGGACCTGCGACCCGGATGAGACGTTCACCTGCGCGATGTTCCAGGACATGGGCATGATCGCCATGCTCGTCACCCTCGGTGACCGCTATCTCGACCTGCTCATCCGGTGCGGCGACGATCACGAGAGCCTCGTCGCCCTCGAGAGGCAGGCGTTCGGATTCGATCACTGCCAGGCGGGCGCGGGCCTGGCCGGCCGCTGGCACATGACGGACCTGGTGAGCACGCTCATCCTCCGCCACCACGATCCGTCGCGGGTTCCGTCCGGAATGCAGACGATCGCGCATTGCGTCGTCTGCGGGCGCTATGCCGTCACCGCCCTCTTCACGACCGATCCCGCCGGCGACATCCCGCGATTCAACGATGCCATGGGCCGCTGGTTCAACATCCCCGCCACGGAACTCACCGACGTCCTGGAGACGATCGCCGGGGCCGGAAGGGAACTCGCCGGCGTGCTTGAGCAGCCGACGGGCCCCGCCCCGCGCATCGAGCAGATTCTCGCGGAGGCGAACCGGCAGCTGGTCGGTCACCAGATCACGCTCAACACGCAGCTTGCCGCCTCGCAGCAGCGTGAACAGGAACTGGCGGATCGCGCGGAGACCGACGCGCTGACCGGCGCCGGTAACCGCGCGCGGTTCGACACCGAACTCGCCCATCACTTTGCCGCGTACCGGTCGGACGCCACGCCGCTGGCCATCATCTTCACGGATGCAGACCGGTTCAAGCAGCTCAACGACACCCACGGACACCAGGCCGGCGATCGCGTGCTGCAGATCCTCGCCGACCGGATCCGGGGCGTCGTCCAGGCCAGGGGTATCGTCTGCCGCTACGGCGGCGAGGAGTTCGCGGTGCTGCTTCCCGGACTCGACCGCGCGGACGTGCTCCGGATGGCCGAATCGATCCGGCGGGCCGCCGCGGAGACGCCGTTCGACATGCGCGACGTGCCCGGCGTGCTGGCGCCGTCGCTCTCCGCGACGCTCAGTGTCGGCGTCGCCATCGCCGACGCCGCGTCCACCGGGTTCGCATCGCCCGAATCGCTGCTTCGCGCCGCCGATGCGGCCGCCTACGACGCGAAGGAGACCGGACGGAACCGCGTCCGCGTGCACGGCGATGCCGGCGACCCGCACAGCGCCGTCGCCGGCGCCACCGACGCGGGAGCGCACGCGACTTCGGAGGCGATCTCTGCCATTCTCGTCATCGACGACGACGCGCTCGCCACGACCCTCCTGTCCGCCGTCATGGCCAGGGTGACCGGCTGCCCGATCGAACGGTACACGTCCGTTGCGTCGGCCTCCCGCCGCCTCGCCGAATTCGAGCACGCCGGCCAGCACCCGCAGCTCGTTCTCTGCGACCTCGGCCTCCCGGACGGATCGGGCCTGGAGATCCTGTCGCGCATGCGCGATTCGGCACTGCTCTCAGGCACGCCGATTCTGGTCGTCACCGGCAACGACGATCCGGCACTGATCGAGCGGTGCCGGAAGGGAGGCGCCACCGCGGTCTTCCGGAAGGAACAGATCTGCGGCAACCTGGCCCTCTGGACGAAGCAGGTGGTGGACCGGTACCTGAAGAAGCCCGCCGCCGCGTGACCGTCAGCGCCGCGCCCGCGCGGACATCACGGCCGTGTGCGCCGACCGAAGCCCGCGGCGATACCCGCGAACGCCGACCCCGCGAACGGAATGTGCCCGGCGATGAAGTCGCGGAACGATGCGGTCTGCGCCGACAGCCACGCGGCCGCGCCGTCGTACCGCGCGGCGATGGCGCCCCAGTTCACATCGATGACGCCGGCGTACTGCAGCCCGATCAGCAGCAGCGTGAAGAACCCGATCGACACCAGCGAGATGCGGAGGAACGTCCGCAGCGCGTAGCCGATGGAGAATCCGAGGAAGAATCCGAAGCCGAGTCTGAAGAGCACCGGCGACCAGATCGGCGCCCCGGAGGCCGCGGGCTCCCCGTCCTCGGCGGCGCCGCCCGCAGCGCCGTCCATCGGTTCACCCGGCAGCAGGCCGCGGACCGCGCCCGGCGTGAGCGCGCCCGGCGTGGGCGAGGATGACCCGACCGGCCCCCCGCCGTCGCTGCCGGCATCGCGCGCCGCGGTGTCCGGCGGCGCGGTCTCCGCGGCGCCGATGACGAGGTGTCCCACGACGCCCGTGATCATGAACAGCAGCGAGAGCGCCAGCAGCGCCCGTTTCCAGACCGCGATCGGTGCGCGCTTCGCGCCGCGGCCGCCGGCCCCGGAGGATGGCCGATCGATCGTGCTGTCCGGGCGCTGGGTCACACGATCAGCATATCGACCGACCGCGCCTCCCGACGGTGATCTCCACGATGCCCGGCCCGGGGCGCGGACCAGGGAGGCCGGTGATCGCCGCCGGATCATCCTCGTGATCCCGGACGACGAAGACCCGATCGCCGCGCCGCGGCCGGACGACCGCCCCGCCGGTGAACGCACCCAGTGCCGGCAGCCGCAGCATGAAGCGCGCCACGAGATGGAAGCACGGGGCGCGGAGATGATCGCCCAGGTCATCGACGAGCCGGACCACCGGATGCACGTGACCGGCGACGACCGGGATGCCCGGTCGCCGCGCGCCGATCGCCTCCGCGGGATCGTGGCAGAAGAGGACGCCGCCGTCCTCCATCGGCGCATCCGTCACGGTGATGTCCAGCGCCTCCGGCAGCCGGCCCGCGCGCCGGTCGTGATTGCCCTGCACGAGCACCATCGACACGTGACGCCATCGCCCGCGGAGCGCAGCGAGCGCCTCGATGACCGGCGCCTCCAGGCCCGCGGCATCGTGCAGCAGATCGCCCACGATGATGAGCCGCGCCGGCCTCGTCACCGAGAGCATCCGTTCCAGCCGGGCGATCGTCTCCGCGGTCGTCCCGGCAGGGACCGGCACGCCGCCCGCGCGGAACGACCGCGCCTTGCCGAGATGCAGGTCCGCGACCACGAGCGACCCGTCGGCCTCGCGCCATGCCCCGCGCCCGCCGAGCAGGTGCCAGCGCGCGCCGCCGAACTCGATCCCGATCCCGTCGACGTCGTCCACCATCACGTTCCGGGCGCCTCCGCCGGCTGACGGTGACGGCGCACCGACCGCGTCCGCCCCTTCCGCGTCCTGGTCCCGGTCCCGCCGACCGCCGCGGCATCCTCCAGCATGACGGCCATCCGGCGGACACGATCGATCCAGCGCTCGCTGGTGATCGACTGCGTCCGGATCCGCTCCACCCAGAGTGGAAACGCCAGCGGGGTCAGCGTCCCTGGATGCACGATGCGCAGCCGCCGCGACGCGACGTCCACCAGCGTCTCTTGCAGCCGCGCAATCTCCAGTTCCCGGTCGAGCACTTCGCGCCGCGCCTGCTCCAGCAGCCGGTTCTCCGGGTCGTGCGCCGTGAAGACGCGATAGAAGAGTTCACTGGATGCCTGAAGGTGGCGCGCGGGACGGACCTCGCCGGGGAAGCCGGTGAAGATGAGTCCGGCGATCCGCGCGATGTCGCGGAAGCGGCGCCGCGCCAGTTCACCCGTGTTCGCACATGCCGCCAGGTCCGCGGACAGTCCCTCCGGCTCCAGCAGGCGCCGCCATGCGGCCTCGTCGAGGTCCGGGTCGGCGCCGGTCAGCAGTTCGATCCCGGCGTCGTTCGCCGTCACCTGGACCGTGATCGGCCGCTCGCGCGCCAGCCGCCAGGCCAGCAGCGCTCCGAGCCCCTCGTTCGCCAGGCGACCGGCGAACGTGAACAGGAACGCGTGATGCCCGCGCCGGATCCGCACCACCTCCAGCAGCACGTCTTCCATCGCCGGCACGATCGACCACGCCGCCTGCAGATCCAGCAGCGGGCGGACCACCGCCATCTCCGGGCCGTCGAAGCAGCCACGGCGCGCCGCGTCCAGCCGACGACGCACGGCACGGGAGAGCTCCGTGGACAGCGGGCTCCGACCGCCCGCCCACCGGGGAACCATGCCGCGCAGCGCCTTCGCCGGCCGGACGACGGCGGTCAGGTCGCGCAGGTGCACGAGTTCCAGCACCCGGCCCGCCAGCGTGAACCGGTCGCCCGGTCGAAGCATCGCGACGAACCGCTCCTCGACCGATCCGATCGTCGCACCGTTGCCGAAGCAGACGCGCACGTGCTGATCCGCGGTGATCGTCCCGATCGAGATGCGATGCCGCCGCGCCGTCGGCACCGACGCCACGACCAGCCGGCCATCGTCCGCGGGCACCACGCGCGCGTACTGCGGATACGCCGTGAGCGACGGCCCGCCGCGCCGGATGAAGTCGAGACACCACGACCATGCCTCGTCGGTCAGGTCGGCGAAGGCGCGGGTGGAACGGATCTCCGGGAGGATCGACTCCGGCCGGAAGCCGTCGCCCGCGGCCACCGTGACCAGGTGCTGCACGAGCACGTCCAGGCTGCGCGACGCCGTCGGACGTGATTCGACCGCGCCGGCCGCCACCGCGTCGCGCGCCGCCGCGAACTCTACCAGTTCGAGTGCGCTCGTCGGCACTCCGATGATGCGGCTCGGCACCCCGGGACGATGGCCGCTGCGGCCCGCCCGCTGCATCAGCCGCGCCACGCCCTTCGGGCTCCCGACCTGGATCACCTGTTCCACCGGCCGGAAGTCCACGCCGAGATCCAGGCTGGACGTGCAGACGACCGCGTGCAGCGTCCCCGCGCACAGCATCGCTTCGACGCGCTCCCGGATGCTCCGGTCCAGCGATCCGTGATGCAGCGCGATCCGGCCGAGCCAGTCGGGGCGCTCCCGCTGGATCGCGGCGAACCACGTCTCCGCCTGCGACCGGGTGTTCGTGAACACCAGCGTCGTCGCGGCGCGCTCGATCTGCGCGATGACATCGGGCAGCAGCGCGAGACCCATGTGACCCGCCCACGGAAAGCGCTCGATCTTCGCGGGCCGGAGCGTCTCGACGATGATCTCGCGGACCTCCTGGCCGCGGATGATCACGCCCCGGGGCGCCCCCGCGCCCAGGAGCGCCTGCATCGCCTCGGGGACGTTGCCGATCGTCGCCGAGAGGCCCCACGTCCGGATCCCCGGCGACAGCGCGCGCAACCGTGCCAGCACCAGTTCCGTCTGCACGCCGCGCTTCGTGCCGAGCAGCTCATGCCACTCGTCGACGATGACCCACGCCACGCGGGAGAGCGCCTGGCCGGCGCCGGGCAGCGAGAGCATGACCGAGAGACTCTCCGGCGTCGTCACGAGCGCGTCCGGCGGCGACTCCCGCTGCCGGCGGCGCGCCGCGGTCTGCGTGTCGCCCGTGCGCCCCTCGACGCGCCAGGCCAGCCCGAGGCCCTGGACGACCTCCCGCAGGGCGCCGACGGTGTCCGTGGCAAGCGCCCGCAGCGGCGTCAGCCAGAGCGCGCGGAGCGTGGGCGCCGCGTCCGCCCGGTCCACCCGCGCCGTCGCCAGCGCCGCGGTGACCGGCGCGCCCCACACCGCCAGCGTCTTGCCGAACCCGGTGGGCGCATGCACCAGCCCGCTTCGGCCCGACAGCGCGGCGCGCCACGCGGCTTCCTGGAACGCAAGCGGCGTCCAGCCGCGCCGCGCCATCCAGGCGCGCAGCGGCGCCGGGACATCGGACGGGCATGATGGCGACACACCGGGCACGCGAATCAGGTCTCCTCTCCCGCCGCCGCCCGCTGGCGGCACACCCCGCGCGGAGTGTACGAGCGCACGGCGCCGGGAGACCGGGCCCGTCCGGGCCCGCGCGCCGGTGCCGCACCTCAGCGCTGATGGCGCCGGCCGCCGCCGTTCCCGCCGCGACCCTGCGGCGCCACGAGCTGCTCCGCCGCCAGGCCGCCCAGGACGCGCACTCGGCCGGGACCGACGACCGACTGCAGCCGCTCGAGGAGTCTCGGATCGGGAATCACCTTCGGCTCCGGCACGCGCATGCCGATGCGCTTGCCCCGGGTGAAGAGCGCCAGGCGGACTTCCGCCGGCCGACCGCCGTACGCCGGCTGGCCGCCGGCCTGCTGGAGAATCCCGCGCACCAGGCGCATGCTGCTCTCCAGTCCGGCACCGTCGGCATCTTCCACCAGGGAGATCTCGATCTGTCGCGAGAGATGCATCGGCGCTTCGCGCGGCTGGAGCACCTGCTCCACGATGATCTGCGTGGCGCCGCGCGAGTGATCCACGCGGCCGATGACCAGCACCACCGCGTCCGGCACGATCCGCGCCGCGTCGCGCTGGAACACGTTCGCGAACACGACGCACTCGATCGTCCCGCGGTGATCCTGCACGCGGATCACCGCCATCTTCTCGCCGGCCGACCGGCCGCTCTTCGCGGTGATGATCCGCACATCGGTGAGCACGCCGCCCAGCACGACCGCCTTCTGATCGGGTTCATCATCCGCCCGGCGCGCATCGCAGGTGAGGTATGGACGGAGGAGATCAAAGTGCTCATCCAGCGGATGCCCGGAGAGATAGAACCCCAGCGTCTGCTTCTCGCCGTCCAGCAGCACACGTCGCTCCCACGCGGGGACCATCGGCAGCGGCGGATCCGCGGGCACGATATCCGGCCGTGCCTCCTCCAGCAGACCGAACATGGAAAGCTGCCCGCTGCTTCGATCCGCCGCTGCCGACTGTCCCGCGGCCATCGCATCATCGATCGCCGCGAAGATGCGGCTGCGCTGCGCCGATCCGCCGTGAAGCGTGTCGAACGCACCGGCACGCACCAGCGCCTCGATCACCGCCTTGTTCGCCACCCGCTGCGGCACCCGGTCGCAGAAGTCCCAGATGGATCGGAACGGTCCGCCGCGCATCCGCTCCTCCAGGATCCCGTGCACCGCGGCGCGGCCCACGCCCTTGACGGCGCCCAGTCCGAAGCGGATGTGCCCGTGCAGGGCATCGTGCGGCTCGTCCTCACCGTACACGACGACGAACCCGGCGCCGGAGCGCGTGATGTCCGGCGACCGGACCTCGATCCCGATGTGCGGTGCGTCCGGCGCGTGGTCCGGCCAGACGAGGCGCGAGCACTCGTCCAGGTACATCGACCACTCCTCGATCTTCCGCGCCCCGCTCTCCAGCGTCATCACCGCGGCCATGTACTGCGCGGGGAAGTACGTCTTCAGGTACGCCGTCTGGTACGCGATGATCGCGTACCCGGTGGAGTGCGACTTGTTGAAGCCGTACCCGGCGAACCTCAGGATCAGCGAGAACAGTTCCTCCGCCGCCGTCCGTGAGAGCCCGCGCCGGGCCGCGCCCTCGATGAACTTCGGCCGCTCGGCGTCGATGACCGATTCCTTCTTCTTGCTGATCGCCTTGATCAGCGTGTACGCGGCGCGGAGCGGGATGTCTCCGAGCTGGTGTGCGATCTGCATCACCTGCTCCTGGTAGACCATGATCCCGTAGGTCTCGGCCGTGATCGCATCGACGATCGGATGGATCTTCGGCACCTGCTGCCGGCCGTGCTTCCGCTGGCAGTACTCCGGGATGAGATCCATCGGGCCCGGCCGGAAGAGCGCGTTGGCCGCGATGAGGTCTTCCAGGCGGTCGGGCTGCATGTCCAGCAGCAGTTTCCGCATGCCCTCCGATTCGAACTGGAACACGCCCGCCGTGTCCGCGCGCCGGAAAAGCGCCAGCACCTGCTGATCGTCGAACGGAATTCTGTCCAGCATGAGCGGATGCGGACCGCGCTCGTGTTCCGGCCGCCGGAGTCCGTCCGCGCGCCCGGTCGCCCGCCAGATCGCGTCCTCCGCAAGTCCCTCCCGGATGAATCGCAGCGCCATCTCGATCGTGGTGAGCGTGCGCAGCCCCAGGAAGTCCATCTTCAGCAGGCCGACCGACTCGCACGTCGGACCGTCCCACTGGGTGACGATGTCGTCACCGCCGGTGGCGCGACACAGCGGGACGATGTTCTCCAGCGGCTGCGTCGCGATGACCACGCCCGCGGCATGGACGCCCGCGCTGCGGGCGTGATCCTCCAGCGCCCGCGCGGTGTCGATGACCGCGCGCGAAGCCTCGTTGCCTTCGTACTCCTCGCGGAAGTCCGGATCCTTCTCCAGCGCCTCGTCCAGCGTGATGTTGAGTTCCTTCGGCACCAGGTTGGAGAGCCGCTGTCCCTCCGCCGGCAGCAGGCCCATCACCCGCGCGACGTCCTTGATCGCCGCCTTCGCCTTGAGACGGCCGAACGTGATGATCTGCGCGACGTAGCCGTACTTCTGCCGGACGTAGTCGATGACCCGCGCGCGGCCCTCCTGGCAGATGTCGATGTCGATGTCGGGGTACTCGCTGCGGTCGGGATCCGTGAACCGCTCGAACAGCAGGCCGTATCGCTCCGGGCACGCGTTGGAGAGTCCGAGCACGTACCCGACCATCGTCCCGACGCCCGAACCACGGGCCGTCGCCGGGATGCCGTTCGCCCGCGCCCAGGACACGAAGTCCCAGACGATCAGGAAGTACGCGGAGATGCTCTTGTCCGCCAGGATCCGCAGTTCGCGGTCCAGCCGCGCACGCATCGACGGGCTCAGCGGCTCTGTACCGTAGCGCCAGATCGCGCCCGCCTCCGCCAGTGCCCGCAGGGCCTGGTCGCCGCGCCGCTTGAGATCGTCCGCGGAGTCCACGTCGCGCTCCGCATCGAACGGTTCCAGCCGGAACTTCGCGCAGAACGCGTTGTACCACTCCGTCGATCCGACCGGGTCCCCGCTCTCGAACGCGCGCACCATGGACGCCAGCGCCGCGGCATCCTCCGGGAGATCCGGCAGGTCGCTGACGATGCGCACGACCGGCGCATGACTCTCCTTCCCGCCCAGGTCCACGTCGCATCGCGCCGCGATGCGGGCGGCGTTCTCGACGGCCTCCGGGAGGTCATGGAAGAGCGCTTCCATCTCCTCCGGGCTCTTGACGAAGAGTTCGGTGTCGTAGCGCAGGCGGCCCGGATCGGTCTTGATCCGGCCCATGGAGATGCAGCAGAGCGAGTCGTGCGCGTCGTGGTCCTCGCGCCGGAGGAAGTGCGCGTCGTTGTCGCAGACGATCGGCAGGTCGAGTTCCCGCGCCAGCGCGACCAGGTGCGGGTTGATGTCGTGCTGCTCGCGGACACCGTGCCGCTGGAGCTCGATGTAGAACCGGGGCTCGCCGCGCCCGTTCGGCCGGAACGTCGCCGCGTGCCACCGGGCTTCCTCCACCGCGGCGGCGCGGTGCAGCGGGTTGCCCGTCTGCACGAACTGGAGCAGGTGGTGCGCGATCGACGACCCCAGGTGGCCGTTGATGGCGATCAGCCCTTCCGACCACCGCTCCAGCATCGAGCGATCGGTGCGCGGCTTGTAGTAGAACCCGTTGAGGAACGCATCCGACGAGATCCGCAGCAGGTGGCGCCAGCCCGTCATCGTCTCCGCCAGCAGCACCAGGTGGAAGCCGCCGTCGGCGATCCCGGTCTGCCGCCGCTCCCGCCGGTCGCCGATGGCGACGTACGCCTCGATGCCCAGGATCGGCCGGATGCCCGCCTTCCGCGCCTTCTCGTGCAGTTCCATGCACCCGTGCAGGTTGCCGTGGTCCGTGATGGCCACCGCATCCATGCCCAGCGCCTTCACGCGCTCGATCAGTTTCGAGATCCGGTTCCCGCCGTCCAGCAGCGAGTACTCCGTGTGCAGGTGCAGATGCGCGAAGCGTCCGACCGCGCGGGCGTCCTCTGCCCCCGCCGCCGATGCGTGTTCCATCTCACCCGCCGCCATATGCGTGCTGCTCCTCACCGCGGTCCCGGCACAGGCCCGGCACGGGGAAGCGCCACCCGCGCCTCCGTGCCCGGTTGCGCGCATCGTATCAGCCGGCGCGACGGGTCCGGTTCCCGGTGCGGACAGGCCGTGGCGCGGGGGACGGCCTGCGGAGAACTCCCGCCGCGCACCGCGGCGGGGCCGTCCGGTGCAGCGACCCCGGCCGCGCCCACGCAGCGGCGGTCTGCATGCCGGACGGTGGCTACCATCCCCGCTCACCCGGAGCGCGCCATGACGCAGGACCACGGCGGACCGGCCGCCGATCAGCACGACCATCGCGACGGCCCGACCAGGGGTGCATCGTCGTTCTCGGCGTCCGCGTTCTCGTTCACCTCGGCCACCGGCGCCCGCGCGCGGAGCGCCGGGGAACGCGTACGCGTGTTCGTGCTCAACCAGCCGGGCTGGATCTCGCGCGTCGCCCTGCTGGCGATCGCGGTCATCCTGCTGGTTCCGTTCGTGCTGCTGGTCCTGCTCGCCATCGCCGCCGGCGCGGTCATCTTCGCCATCGCGCTGGTGATCGACCGCGTGCGCCGCCTCGGCCGCCGCATCATGTCGCTCCTGCGACCCGGCCGCGACCGCGAGGGCCGGATCAACGTGCGGGTGGTGGAGCGCCGGTAGCGGGTTGTGTCAAGGTCGCGGTCGAGCCGGGTGACCTGCACGCATGCATGTCCCGAACATCGGCAGCCGCAGTCCGCACTGGACGTCCGCCGCCGCCGCCCGGTTCTCTCGCCCACACCGTGCCGCAGTCGAATGACCCCCGCCCCGCCCCCGCCGGCCCGGCCCGGCGCGTTAGACTGCTCCTGCGGACGCGCCAGAACGTGCTTCACAGTCGCGCTCGATCGGGCCGGGCAGAATCACGCACGGGGATTTTGCGGAGACGGTATGCGATTCGATGGGCCGAGATAAGCGACTTATGCCATGCCAACGTGGTCTTGCGCAGTGAATGCCATCCAGTAGAACGCGCAGTTGGAGAACAAGAACCCGATGGGACGGATCAAGCAGCTCCTTCGGATCCACTTGGACATTCCGACGATCGTACTGCTCGCTGTCGGATTCCTGTTCATCCATCGCCCATTGTGTACGTGGCTTCTCTCGGTGCTCGGCTGGCTAGATGCCCAGACTCAGTTTCCTCAGTGGGCTAGCACACTGGCACAGGGAGTTGCTGCGAACATCCTCTCAGCAACAATCGTTGTGCCGATCGCTGTCTGGATCCTGCGCATCCGCCACAATGCAGCAGCAGCGGGCCGCTTCAAGGCAGTTGACGTGACGAACGGCAAGAATGAAGAGTGGGGCGAGGTCGTACTGTCATACAACCTCTTTACAACGAAGATCCGAGGTACGCTCACGCATAAAGACATTGTAATGCGACTTGATGCGGTATTCGATAGGTACCAGTACCTCCGTGGCCACTACACGGAGGAAAGCAACATCGCTCGCCGTCGCCTCGGCGCGTTCTTGCTTCGTCTCAGTGGAGATGGTGATGGGTATCGCGGCCCCTTTGTCTTTGTTGACCCAGTGGACGAAAACGATACTCCAAAGACTGGTTCGGTTGAATGGCGACGCATATCCGAATGAAGTATCACCGCTTCCGACTGCGAGCCGTGATGGAGGTGCTCATCGCGGAACCACGACGCGGGCAGTTCGTATGGCTGACCTTTTACCTTTACCCGAGGCTTCGCAACGGGGCACTCTCGCTTGAGCTGATCAAGTATGTCCTATCTCGGCTTAATGGTGTTCATCACATTCACCCCATTCGTGCGGTCACAACCTTTCGGCGAGCTGCGCGGCTTCTCGGATGGCGAAGCGAGGGATCTTCACCGTATTTCGAAGAGTGTCATGCCTACCGCGCACGTTCCAAGAACTACAGAGTCCCAGCAGCTCTGTTGTTGGACCATCTGATAGAATATCGCAAGCTCAGCCGACTCTCCAAGGCTAGAACGTTCCACAGCGGGGAAGAAGTCCGGATTGCAGTAGACAACATCCGAGATGACTTTCGCGCCATTCAACCTAGAAGCGCCACCAGATTCCAGCGATATACGGCGGATTGCGCAGCGCGCCGCCGCTGAATGCGCCCCGGCGCACACACTGACAGGGAAGCCCTTGACGAAGCGAACGAACAGGACCGGCAAGTCGGACTCGACCTCGGCCAACGTCGGCTACGAGTAAGCGTCCGACGAGGTATTGTCAAATCTTGTGGATGACCGCATGATCAGGCGGCGACCATCTTCATGGCTCCGTCTACGAATGGGACGTTCCGGATGACGTGTTCAAGAAGATCGTGCCCGTTCAGACGGCGCCAGTGACGCTGAGCCGACTCCGCGAGCTTGAAGACCATCGCAAGGCACGCGTTGCGGCTTCCGTTGCCCTTGGTGCGGCGATGCCGGAGGCGAACGGTCGCGAACGTCGACTCGATCGGGTTGGTTGTTCGAAGGTGCCGCCAGTGTTCCGCGGGGAAGTCGTAGAACGCGAGCAGTTCGTCCCGGTCCTTCTCGAGGCACACAACGGCCTCCGGGAACTTCGCGCGGAAGTCCTGCACGAAGGCGTCGTATGCGGTCATGGCGGCCTTCCGGGTCTCCGCCATCCAGATGTCGTGGAGGCGCTCCTTCGCCTTGGGTTGGATGCTCTTCGGAAGCCTGTTCAGGATGTTCGCAGTCTTGTGGACCCAGCACCGCTGCTCGCGCGTCGTCGGCCACACCTTGCGAACCGCCGCCCAGAAGCCAAGCGCGCCGTCGGCAACGGCGAGTTTCGGGTCGACCGTCAGGCCACGGCGCTTGACGTCGTTGATCAGTTCCGACCAGGACTGCTCGGACTCGCGGAATCCATCCGTCACCGCGATCAGCTCCTTGCGGCCGTCGGCAGTGGCGCCCATCAGCACCAGAATGCACTGCTTTCTGCCCGTCGCCTCATCGCCCAAGTGTGCGTTGAAGGAGATGCCGTCTGCCCATACGTACACGTACCGGCGGTCCGTAAGCGAACGGTTCGACCAGGCGGCATGCTCCTTCTGCCAGGTCTCCATCAGGCGCGTGATCGTGGTCGCAGAGAGGCCCGCCGCATCTGGCCCCAGAAGCGACTGCAGTGCTTCGGTGAAGCCGCCGGTGCTCACGCCTTTCAGATAGAGCCACGGGAGCATCTCCTCGATCGCCTTCGTCCGGCGCAGGTACGGCGGCAGAATCTTCGAGTGGAACTGCTCACGATCCGAACTGGTCCGTCGGTCATGGACACGCGGTCGGACGACGTCGAGGTCACCGAGCCCCGTCTGGATGGTCCTGGCGGGCTGGTGGCCGTTCCGAACGACCTGCCGCCGGCCCTGGTCGTCGGTAATCGCGGCGCGCTGATTGATCCACTCGGTCACCTCGGCCTCGATGGCCGCGGCGAGCATGGCCCTTGCTCCCTCACGCAGGATCGGCGTCAGCATGTCGCGGGCTCGGTCGGATGGAAACTCGATCGGTTCGGTGGTAACGTGCTGGCTCACGGCGGTGTGCTCCTGAGGTTGCTTGAAGAACTTCCTCAAGGTACGCCGCCTTTTTCATGCTGTCATCCGTCCACAAGATTCGGTTAAAACTCACATCATGAGCCGACCAGGGCTTCGAGTCGTGGCTTGAGTCCTGCTGTGACCAACTCCTGGGCCAACTTCATCCTCCAGGCGCCTCCCTCATCGAGTTCGATGAAGAGCACTCCGTGCAGGTCTGAAGGGAGCTCCAGCCCCGCCGAGAAGAGCGCTGAAACGCGGCTCCTTCCAAGCTTCCCGGTGAAATAGCCGAGTTCAAGGATGACGTTCTGTCGTGCGCGCGGACGGAATTGATGTGAATCGCCAGCTAATCCACCGGTGTCGTCGGCAGTCATGAGCACAACTGCGAACGGCACATCCGCGTGTGCTTCGAACTTCTCGATAACTGTTCGCCCTTCGTTGGCCTGCTCGTGCAGAATGATGGGTTCGAGGCCAAGGCGCTCGACAAATCGCGCCACCATTTCCTTTGTGCCGCCGTCTCGGCCATGCACAAGAAACACCTTCCTAGAGTCGCCGCGCATGCTCATACTGCTGTGTGCCGCAATTGCTGAAGCCCGTGATTCAGCCAAACCAGTCGACTCAACTCGCATCACGAGGCCTTCAAGATGGCCAGTCTGGCGATCTCGATAGACCGCCCAGTCCGACTCGGTCGCTTCCCCACCGAGCGAGAGGAACGCCTCTGCGGCTTCCGTGCCGAGCGACGAAGCGAGAAAGCTCTCAACTCGCCGTGCCCAACTTTCGTAGTCTGAGCAGCACTCTGCTCGCCACGCGATCTGAAGAAACAACTCGATTCGCTCAGCGAACGAATCCATAGTGGTGCCTCCTGCAGCCGAACGCCCGATACCACCGCCCCGGTCACCTGTCCGACCACACGGCAAGCTCGTTGCCGCTCGGATCCCTGAAGTGAAAGCGGCGACCACCAGGGAACTCGAAGATCTCCTGGCTGATGAGCCCACCTGCTCCCTGCACGCCGGCCATCGTTGCTTCCAGGTCGTTCGAGTACAGGATGACCAGGGGTCCGCCGGCCGTCACCTCGGCCTGCAGCCGCAGCCCGCCGACCTCGCCCCCCTGCCGCCGCCGGATGCCGGCGTATCCGGGTCCGTAGTCGGTGAACGCCCAGCCGAACGCCGCCGTATAGAACCGCTTGGACTCGGCCATGTCCGTCACCGCGAACTCGATGTAGTCGATCTCGTGGTGGATGTGACTGATCTCTGCCATGTTCACTGCCTCCATGGAATCGTGGCCCTGGCGTGCACGGCGACCCGCGCAGGACCAGGGTGCGGCGGCGATCTCCGACCGGCACCACTCACGCGCGCACACACTCAGCGCTCGCCATCGCCATCGTCAGCATCATCATCTTCATCATCTTGATCATCCGCCCAGCCGGCCACCGGTGACCCGGCGGACTCCGACGATGTCTCCGCCTCCACCAGCGCCAGCCAGCGCTCGCGCAGGACCAGAGTCAGCGGACCCGGGCGCGCCTGCGGCTCGCCGGCGCCCGGCACGGGACCGGATGCCGTTGCCGCGCTGCCCTCGTCGTCCGAAGTCGAGGACGACAGCGTCGCCGCCCCGCCGATCGCGTGCTGCTCCACGCGCACGACCGGCAGCACGCCCCAGGAACTGTTCGTCAGGAACATCTCGTCCGCGGCCTCGATGTCGTCCCACGTGAGCATGCGGCGGACCACGTCGATACCCAGGTCCTCCGCGCTCTCCATGATCGCGCGGCGCGTGATGCCGGGCAGGACCGGCGCGCGCAGGGAGCCGGATTCCTCCTCACCGGCGGCGATGGGGGTCAGGAGCTGGTCGTTCCAGACCAGGAAGACGTTGCTCACGGAGCCGCACATCAGGTGATTCGTCACGCTGAACCAGAGCGACTCCCCCGCGCCCGCGCGGGCGGCGAACTGGAGTTCACGCAGGCGCGGCCAGTACCACAGCGTCTTGTGACCGCTGAACGGGTCCAGCGGGTTGAGCCGCGCATCGGCCACGCGGGCGATGACGCCGTCCCGGAAGAAGGTCTGCGGGTAGCGCGTCGGCGGCTGCGCGACGATGAAGACGGTCGGCTCGTGCCGCGTCTCGCCGCGCGACTGGAGGAGATTGAGATCCCCGCCGGTCACGGTGAGGCGGAGGCGCGCTTCGCGCAGGCCGCTGCGCTCCAGGGTGCGCTGCACCGCCTCGGCCAGCGGCCCGCGGTTGAGGCGCTCCGTCAGGCCGAGTTCCCGCGCCGAATCGCGGAGCCGGTCCAGGTGGTGATGGAGCCGGAAGACACGGCCGTTCCGCGCGGACATCGTCTCGAAGAGCCCGACGCCGTGCTGGACACCGGCATCGAAGATGGACAGCCGCGCGTCGTCGCGCTCGATGAACTCGCCGTTGAGCCAGACCTGCATGGCGTGAGAAGGTAGCCGAAGCAGGATGCGACCGCGGCGGGCGGGCGGATGTCCGACACCCGGGCCGCGCCGCGCCCGCGGGCGCGGCGACGGCCATCATCACGGTTCCGGGACAGCGCCCGCGCCCGGACGCGCGGGTGGTTCCGGTTCCGCGACGCCCTGGATCACGAGTCTCCCGCCGTTCTCCACGCCGACGCGGAGCAGACCGAGATCGCGCGACCCGGCGGCGATCCGGACGATCACCACCGCCATGGTGCGCGACGAGGTGCCGAGGCGCTCGTCGACCCGTACCCGCACATCCTCCGGCGCGGCGAGGGCGGCGCGACGGAGCATCTCCGTGGCCCGTGAGGCGACCAGCGGATGCGCGGTCGGCGGCATGTGCGCGGGATCCTCGCGCAGTCGATCGATCCACGCCGTCACCTGGCGCTCGATGCGCTGGTCGGTGAACCCCGCTTCCTGCCGCTTCGACCAGATCACCATGCCGCCGGCGATGACCAGGACGAGGATCGGCCAGACGAGTCGCGCGCGGACGCCCGACCCGCCGGCCAGCGGATGCGGCCGAAGCAGGACCTCCGGGATGTCGTCGCCCCGGCGCGTCTCACGCATGCGCGTGCTCCCCGGCCGACGGCGGCAGCGCCGCGTCGCCGTCCGTCGGAGCGACGGCATCGACCTCGATCTCCACCAGCGCGCCCGGCGCCGCGAGACCGGCGATGGTGACCATGGTGGCGCAGGGGCGCACCCCGCCGAAGAACCGGGCGTGTGCCGCGCCGACGGCATCGGCGTCGCGCTGGTCCAGGATGAACATGCGGGTGCGGACCACGTGCTCCCGCGCCGCGCCCAGCGCGCGCAGCGCGCGCTCGATCTTGTCCAGTGCATACGCCGTCTGCGCGCCGGCATCAGACCCGCCGTGGACCGCGCCGTGCGCATCCACCGCCAGCGTGCCGCTGACGAAGACGAGCGGCCCGACCCGGACCGCCCGCGCGTAGCCCACCCGATCCTCCCACGGCGCCCCGCTCTGCACGGCACGGCGGCGCGTCCACGGCGATCCGGATGATGCAGGAGGCGTCGTGTTCATGAGAGAGCGCTCGCACGCTCCGGGCACGCCGGTCAGCGCTGCCCGGCGCGGTCCGCCGGATGACCGTCCGCCCCGTCCGGTGCCTCGTCGCCACGGGAAGGGTCCGCCGGGTCCGTTCCCTGCGACTCGGTGTCCAGTCGCAGCGCGCGGGCGCGCTCGATGAGCGGCTCGCGCTCACGCTGCTCCGGCTGGAGGACGAAGTTCCAGTCGATCCGGCTGCGCATGCGCATCGGAAGCAGTTCGGCGAAGAGGTCCGGACCCGGCATGTCCCAGACCGGCGGCGTGGCGCGGGCGTGCGTGACGAGCGGCTCGCAGCCCTCGCGCTCCAGGCGGACGGCGTAGTCGCCGTAGTGCACGAAGCCTACCTCGACGGGCGTCCGGCCGACCTCGCGCTCGTTGAGCCAGACGATGGCGCCGGTGGGATCGGAGGTGATCCGGATGGTCCGATCCACGCAGCCGCCGGCCGCGAGGCCGAGCGCCAGGAGCGGCGCGGTCACGCCGATGGCGGAAAGACGCGCCGCACCCGTGCGCGGCGCCCCCGTCGACGGGAGCGGCGCGGCGGCGCGGCCGGTCTGGATCAGCCCACGTGGCACGGGTGGCGATGGTACCACGGCGGGCACGACGGCACGGATCTCCACCGCTATCCTCCGGCCCGTGGCAGAGATCATCGGACATCAGCGGGCGCGTCGGCTGCTGTGCCGGGCCGCGGTGAGCGGGCGGATGCATCACGCGTGGATCCTCTCCGGACCGGCGGGGATCGGGAAGCGGATGGTGGCGGTGGAGACCGCGAAGATCCTGCTGGATCCGCAGCGCCTGGCCGACGCGGACGGTCTGCCCCGGCCGAACCCGTCCTCCACGGTGTCCCGCGCGATCGACGAGGGAACGCACCCGGACTTCCGCATCATCCGCAAGGAACTCGCGGCGGAGAGCGATGACCCCGAGATCCGGCGCCGCAAACTGACGAACCTGCCGCTGGACGTGCTGCGACAGTTCCTGATCGGCGGCATGACCGGCGACGGCCGCTTCCATGAAGGCGCGGCGATGCTGTCGAGCGCGTGGGGCGCGGGCAAGGCATTCATCATCGACGAGTGCGAACTGCTGGACCCGACCGCGCAGAACGCGCTGCTCAAGACGCTGGAAGAGCCGCCGCGCGACACGTGGTTCTTTCTGGTGACCAGCAGCCCCGAGCGCCTGCTGCCCACGGTGCACAGCCGGTGTCAGCACGTGCGGTTCTCTCCGCTCGGACCGGCGGAGATGCTGCAATGGCTGAGCGCGGCCGCGGCCGATCTCGGCGAGGACGATCGCGCGCAGGTCCTCGCGTTCGCCGACGGGTCGCCGGGACTCGCCCGCGTCGCGATGCAGGAGATCCCGATGGCGGTGCGCGGCGCGGCGAAGAGCGCCGGGAAGGGCGCCAAGGCGGCGAAGGAGACCGAGTCCCTGCCGCTCCACGTCATCCGGAGGCGCCTCTTCCGCGCCCTCGACGGACTGGCGGCACAGCGCTTCGAGCCGACGCTGGGCGAACGCTTCGCGGAGTTCGTCGAGGCGTGGGCGGCGGCGCGCGTACGCGAGCATCGCAACGCGTCCAAGGACGCGGCGAACAAGGAGGCGCTGGGCCATCTCTTCCGGATGCTCTCGCAGTGGACGCACGAGGGTCTGCGCAGCGCCGTCCGGCACGGCCGCGACGCGGCGGTCCCGCTGACGATCCTGGACCGGCTGCTGGAGGCGGAACGCGAGATCGCGGCAAACGTGAACCCGAAACTGGTGCTGGACGCGCTGGTGCTGCGGATCATGCAGGGCGCTCACCGTCCGGAGCCCGTCTGCTGACAGTTCAGGTGCGCCACGCACGATCGGCGCGCACGATCGGCGCGCACGATCCGATCCGGCACTCCGCGCTGATCAGGGACATTCACCCCAAGCGGCGAGCAGGATCAGCACATCACTGAACTCCACCACGCCGTCGCCACTCAGATCCGGATCGCACGCCGGACATGGCTCCCAGGCAGCAGGCAGCACGAGCAGATCGCTCATGCCGACGGTTCCGTGGCCGTCCAGGTCCGTCGGGCACGGTTGCACCGCCGGACACGCCTGCCACTTCGCAAGGCGACCCGCGGGGACACCATCGGCGCGGGTGAACAGTCCGCTGGCAAAGAGCGCCGGGCCGCTTCCGTCGTCGAAGACCACGATCGCATGGACCACCGGCTCCATCCCGGGCCGGCCGAACCCAGGCAGCCACGAACCCTCGCACCCGGTGGCCGCGCGGACGGTGTCCAGTCCGCCCGGGTGGTCACCAGCACCGTACCGCACGCCGACCTGGCCACCGTCCGTCATGGCGAACACGTCGAGGTCGCCTGAGGGAGCGCCATCCGCGCGGGCGTCCACGAACCACGCGTCACGGTCATTGTGCCAGTACCCGCTGATGGCGGCGCATGCCGCAGCGTTCATCAGCGTCGTTGCGAAGACGGCCAGCGCCACCGCGCCGGTTACTGAATGCACGGATCTCATGAGTCTGCTCCTCTGCTGCGCGGTCCTCTGATGTGTCGGCCATTGTGCGGTCAGGCTGTCACGCTCGTCTGACGCATGCCGATGGGGGCTGTCGCCTCCCTTGAACCCCCTGGCGAGGTGGCGGTCTCCATGAAGTCCATCCCGGCGCCTGCGGCGCCGTCGCATGAAGCACGCCGCTGGCAGCAGCAGCGCCCCCCGTGGCCGGACCGGGCACCGCCACGGGCACGAAGTGCAGGTCGTCGATGCCGAAGACACTGTCCACGTCGTACAGCCGCACGCGGTTGAACGGTATCGTCAAGATGACGCCGGAGAAGTTGCCGGGGCCACCGGGACCTGTGAATGGCTCCGCTCCGAGAAACGTGTCATCCCAGTAGAACTGCGCGATGAACGACCCAGGAAAGTCAGCTGCCAGCGCCTGCATCGGACGATCAAAGTGCAGGACCGCGTCGCTCGCGACGGCTCGCAGACCACGACCATCAAGTACAAACGACGTCGACGAGGCAATCTGCACCCACCCCGACCCTGTCACCGTGAGTCCGTGGGACTCCTGGTACTGCGTGCTGAGCAGCGCGACCGGGTGTTCCGTGAATGTGATCGTCTCGATCGCGTTGAGCGCGGCTGCATCCTCGAACCACGCGTCGCGCTGCCATGTCCATGGATAGTGAATCAACGCTGCGTCCGCGTGATGCCCTGTGGCGCCGAGTGCGCCAGCACATATCACGCTCAGAATGGTTTCTCTCTGCATGATTGCACCTCCACTCCGGCGGTCCGCACTTGGACGAGACCGGAGCGCATTGTGATCTCATCACTCGATCGTCGCGATGCACGCCGACAGCGCCGCTCGTCTGACGCACGCCAATGGGGGGATGGCACCCCCCTTGCCCCCCCCTGGCGGATGCGCGGTTTCCGTCGCGTCTGCGCCAGCGGATCGACGCCTCCGGCGCCAGCCACCCGGCGCCTGCGCGTCCGCAGCACGACGTGCCGCGGAGCGCAGGCGTCAGGGGATGGGCTGGGGACAGGACCGATCATGGCCCGGCGCGACGACGGCGCGACCCGCGCGCCGTCAGGGCACCCAGTGCAATCACCAGCAGTGCCGGCGGCGCCGGCACGGGGGCAATCCGCTGGAAGTGGAAGTCGTCGATGTGCACGGGCGGGAAGCCCATCGAATCCTGGAAATGGAAGAGCTCGACTGCGTCGAATTCGAAATCCATGATCAGTCCGACGAAAGTCGATGACGAGTTGCCGTAGATCACGGGCGTCGTGTAGACCAGCGCACCTTCAAGAAAGAACCGGTAGTAGGTCCTCGCAGGCGTATGCACCCCGATTGCCCTGATCGGCTCATCGAACTCCACGCGCATCTCGGCGCTGCTCCGCAGACCGTATCCGTCGTTCGGGTAGCCCACAGGATCGCTCTGGGCCTGCGAACCCAGACTGGAGTTGAACGTCACGCCCAGATGCGAGTAGTGATCCGTCACCCAGGTCCCGAGCGGCACCTCGTAGAACCCGATCGTCTCCCGTTCAGCACCGAGGTGCACCGCCATCCATGTGTTCCACGCGTCGAAGGAGTGGAACCCCACGCCATGCGGGATCGGGTACTCCGGACCGGCCGTGCTCACGCGCGTACATGCGATGGCCAGCACCATGCTGACCAGACCTGCTGTCGTATGTCTCATCACTCCTCCTCCTCCATCGACTGACCGATCAGCGCGAACAGGCTCACCAGCCCGACCGCGGGTTCCGCGTGGTGCAGGCATGCCGAGACTGCCGCCTCGCTGATCTCGTTCGCGATCAGCGCACTCGCGCCGCCCAGCGCCAGCCAGAGTTCGATGTACTCCAGCGGGGATTCATCGCACTCTCGAGGCCGTCCTCGCGTCACGACGGTGACCGTCTGCATGGCTCTCTCCTTCACTCGTTCGCTCTCCGAACGCATGCCAATGGGGGCTGTCGCCCCCCTTGAACCCCCCTGGCGGATGCGCGGCTTCCCTCGCGTCGGCGCCAGCGGATCGACGCCTCCGGCGCCGACCACCCGGCGCCTGCGCGTCCGCAGCACGACGTGCCGCGGGGCGCAGGCGCCAGAGGATGGGGACTGTGCTGATCATGGCCCTGCGCGACGACGACGCGAGCCTCGCGCCGTCAGGGCACCCAGTGCGACCACCACCAGCACCGGCGGCGCCGGCACCGGCACGATCCGCTGGAAGTGGAAGTCGTCGATGTGCAGTGGAGGGAGGCCGAGGGAGTCCTGATCCGTCTGGACTTCCACGGCGTCGAACTCGAAGTCCATGACGACACCGAAGAAGCGATTCGCACTTCCGGAGAACCAGTTGGTCACATGGATCAACTGGCCTCCCGAGTAGAACCGGAATCTGGACATCTGCCACCAGTGCAATGCGACTGCCCTGATCGGCGCATCGAACTCCACGCGCATGAACTGCCAGCTCTGCAGGCCGTGCCCATCATTCGGATAGCCAGTCGGACTGTCGAGCGTCTGGGAGCCACCCGGAGAGTTGAACATGACACCAAGGTGCGAGTAGTGATCCGTCACCCACGTGCCGAGCGGCACCTCGTAGAACCCGATCGTTTCCCGCTCAGCGCCCAGGTGGACGTCAAGCCACTCGTTCCAGTCCTCGAAGAACTGGAACGCCACGCCATTCGGCATGGGGTACGCCGGTCCGGCCATGCTCACGTGCGTCACGGTGATGGCGAGCACCATGCTGATGAGTCCCAGTGTAAGCCGTCTCATCACTCCACCTCCTCCGCCGACTGCCCGATGAGCCCGAACAGGTTCACCAGCCCGACCGCGGGTTCCGCGTGGTGCAGGCACGCCGCCACGGCTTCAGTACTGAGTTCGTTCGAAAGAAGCGCCTCTGCGCCGCCCAGGGCCAGCCAGAGTTCGATGTACTCCAGCGGGATGTTGGACGACTGGGAGAACCCCTCCGTCGGCGGATCGCCCGAACAATTCAGTGAGAGCAGCGATGTCGCGATCGCGCGGTCTGCGTTGTCGACCACGCAGTCGCCGTTGAGATCCGCCCAGCAGATCTCGCCGACCGGGCAGGAGCCGTATGCCTGTTGCAGCAGCGCCAGGTCCGCGGACGTCACGGTCCCGTCGCCGTTGATGTCGGCGTCGCAGGGGAGGATGGGGACGAGGAGGAAGGCGCGCTGGCGGACTGACGCTCCATCCTGAAGCAGACCGAATCCCGCAATCCACCCCTCCGGCCCATGGTCGCTGATCGACGCGGCTTCGCGCAACTCATCCCAGCCGCACGCGGAGGTATTCACCAGGTCATCGAGCGCCTGGTACGCCCACGCCGACGAACTGTACGGATCTGATGTTTCCCAGAGCACGGCACTGACCGCCGTCAGATCCTGCCCCACGATCTGCCAGTGACGGTTCACGGAGCGACCGACGGCCTGGTGGCCACTCGGGATCGGCAACTCATCCACTGTCGAGATCCCCGGCCGCCACGCCAGCGGGCGCTTGCGGCAGATGTTTGCCGGCGGGCCGTCATACCCACCCCCGCCGCCGGTCACGAGGCCGTCATCGTTGACGCCGAAGATCCGGTGGCCGCGCTCGTCGCGATCCAGGGATGCGTACGCCGCAAGCAGCGGCTGCACCTGCGGCGCGAACACGCTGGAGTCCTCCTGCCAGAGGACGGGGTCGTAGGAGAGTGGGGCCTGTCCAGCCGCGCATGTCGTCGAAACGACCACCGGGCACACCGAGGATGATCCTCCACCGATCCGGGCACGCGCATCGTCCGTGCCTTCGCGGTTGATCGCAACGGCCTCCGACCACGAGTCACTCCCGGACGGCGCCAGCACAGTCCAGTCCCGCTCCGCGCTGCGCCACTCGTACCCGCGCCTGCATGTCAACGGCGGACTCCCGCTCGTCACTTGCTTCTCCCCCACGATCCGGACGTGCCCGTCGATCGAGTCCGCCACGTCCCAGGCGCCGTCGAGGAACACTTCGGACGGCGAATCCTCGAAGAACAGGAAGATCTCCTGGACAGGCAGATCGTCGTACGGTGACACGGACGGTCCTTCGACCGGCAGCCAGAGGTACGAATGCGCGAGCGTGGTGGGGCCCTGCTGCGGATCGCGCTCCTCGCCGGCCACGATCCCGACGATCACGCCCTCCGCGTTGATCGCCCGCGCTTCGCCCTCGATCGCGAGCAGCGACTCGCTGGTGATCTCGTCTGCATGCAGGAGCACGATCAGTTCGCCCGCCGGCAGGCCCCACATCGGCTCCGCAAGCCAGAGCACGGGGCGGCGGACCGTGACGGACAGTTCACCCACCGGGATCGGCACGTCGCACCAGCCGACGACCTGCCCGACGCGGTTGACCCCGAGCGCCCGGCTCCGCGCCTCCGCCAGTCCGGATGCCTGCGGGGCCACGCCAAGGTTGGTGATCCTGTACCTGGGCGGATCGGCGTGCGCGGAGCCCGTCATGTCACGCAGCCCCGGCAGAAGACATGCCAGCGCCATCAGCGCGCAAGAACCGCGAACCGCGAACCGCGAACCGCGAACCGCGAACCGCGAACGGGAATCGTGCCGGCCGACGCGCCGGCGTCAAGGGAGATGGGATGTCGTCGAATGTTCGTCATGACGAGGGGTACTCCTTTTCGTGAGGTCTGGTGTCATGCACGTGAACGGCGGATCCAGGAAGCGAGGGCGGGAGGCACGAGGTCGGCCGGGCCGGAGCGGGAGGCCCCGGGGGTTCGGGGGTTCGGGGGTCCGGGGGCCGAGCACGGGCCAGACCGTCCGCTTCTTCTTCAGGTACGCCATCCTGCACGGCATCCTGCGGCCGTCGGCGCGAAATCAGAGAGTTTTTCGGGGCGGGATGGGGAGGCGCAGCGGGGCCTCGAGCACATGCGCATGGCCCCGGAGGGGCCAGGGTCGGTAGCCGCCAGTACGCCGGCCGAGCCGAAGGCGAGGACGGCGTGCTGGCGGTTGCGGCGCCAGGACTCCTCACCGCCCCGCGAGGGGCGGCGGCGGGAGAGCAACCGGGCGCGCCACCTTCGAAAGGGCGCTCAAGGGGCACGACAGCCCCCATTGGCGTGCGCGTTCATGGCCCGACCCGGGGCAGGCACGCGCGGCCGACCGGACGCGTCGCCGCCCGGGCGCACGCAGCCGGCCGCCCGACCCCGCCTGGGGCGGGGGCTCAAGGGGAAGGGGGCGCCAGCCCACCCTGGCGTGCGTCCGAAGATCCCGTCGAACAGGCCGCCCGGTCGCGGCACGGTCGGCGGTCGTAAGACCGGTCGTGGGACAGGCACGCGCCGCCGTGTCCGCCACGCGAGCAATGACCGCTCATCCAACGCGCACCCGTGATCAGGACGAGCACGGGCGGACACGCACCGCACCCCGAGGCCGCGGACCACCTCCCGGCGCCGGGTAGGATCCCCGCTCGCCGCCACCGCCCTGACCCGACCACCCGGCCGCCGTGACCACCACCATGCTCTACCGCGTCGAAGTGCGTTCCCGCGCAGACATGCCCGACCCCCGCGGGGGGCTGGCGCGTGCCGAGGCCGTCGCCCTCGGACTCCCCGGCGTCCCGGATCGGATCGAGACCGCCAGCGTCTACCTGATCGAGGGCGCGCTGGAGCCGGCGATGGTGGATCGGCTGACGCAGGCGCTGCTCGCCGATCCGGTCACGCAGGAGGCGACCGTCGGGGCGGCGCCGCCGCGCGGGACCGCGCTGATCGAAGTGCATCCGCTTCCCGGCGTCATGGACCCGGACGCGGACGCCGTGGAACTCGCCATCCGCACGATGCTCGGCGTGGAGGCCAGCGTCCGCACCGGCGTGCGGTACGACTTCCACGGCGGAGATCCCGCCCGCGCCCGGCACATCGCCGAACGCAGCCTCGCCAACAGCGTCATCCAGCAGATCCACGATGCCCCGTACCTGCCGGATCGATTCCCCGTTGCCGCCGCGCGCCAGGTGACCTCGACGGAGATTCCCCTGCGCGGACTGGACGCCGACGCGCTCGATCGCCTCTCACGGGACGCGCACCTCTTCCTCTCGACCGACGAGATGCTGGCCATCCAGGCCGAGTATCGACGCCTCGGGCGCGAACCGCGCGACATCGAACTGGAGACCCTGGCCCAGACGTGGTCCGAGCACTGCGTGCACAAGACGCTCAAGGCGACGGTGCGCTTCCACGGCGCGCTGCCCGGCGCCGCGGAACGTCCGGGACATGAAGTCCAGCCGGACGGCTCCGTCGTCATCCGCAACCTGCTCTCGTCCACCATCGCCGCCGCGACGCGCGAACTCATGGCTTCGGGCATCGACTGGTGTCTCTCCGTGTTCGTCGACAACGCCGGCATCATCGCGTTCGACGACCGGCACGCGGTCTGCTTCAAGGTGGAGACGCACAACCACCCGTCGGCGATCGAGCCCTACGGCGGTGCGGCGACCGGCATCGGCGGCTGCATCCGGGACATCCTCGGCACCGGGCTCGGCGCGCGGCCGATTGCCGCCACCGACGTCTTCTGCGTCGCGATGCCCGACCGCGCGGCGGCGGAGGTGCCCGCCGGCTGCCTGCATCCGGCGCGGATCCTGCGACAGGTGGTCGCCGGCGTGCGCGACTACGGGAACCGGATGGGCATTCCCACGCTGAACGGCACCGTCTGGTTCGACGACCGGTACATCGGCAACCCGCTCGTCTACTGCGGCTGCGTGGGCGTCATGCCGCGCGACCGCATCACCGGGAGCGCACAGGCGGGCGACCTCATCGTCGCGCTGGGCGGGCGCACCGGACGGGACGGCATCCACGGCGCCACGTTCTCCAGTGCGGAACTGACCGACACGCACGCCGACGAGTTCGCGCACGCGGTGCAGATCGGCAACGCGGTGACGCAGAAGAAGATGCTCGACGCGATCATGGAGGCGCGGGACTCCGTCGATGCCGACGGGCAGCGGCGCTGCCTCTTCCGGGCCGTCACCGACTGCGGCGCGGGCGGCTTCTCCAGCGCGGTCGGAGAGATGGGCGAGCACACCGGCGCCGTCGTGCACCTGGAGCGCGCGCCGCTCAAGTACGCCGGTCTCTCGCCGACGGAGATCTGGATCTCCGAGGCGCAGGAGCGCATGGTGCTCGCGGTCGATGCGTCGGACCTGGATGCACTGCGCGCAGTCTGCGATCGTCACGACGTCGAACTCTGCGTGCTGGGACGCTTCGGCACGGACGATCGGGAACTCATCCTGCGCTTCGGCGACCAGGAGGTCGGCCGGCTCTCAATGGCATTCCTGCACGACGGCCTGCCGTCGCGGGAGCGGGAGGCGCGCTTCTCGCCGGCACCCAGGCATGTCGCGGACCCGGTGCAGCCGGCGCCCGCCGTCGAGCACGCGCTCCTCACGCTGCTGGCGGATCCCAACATCGCGTCCAAGCACTGGATCGTCCGCCAGTACGACCACGAGGTGCAGGGCCGGACGGTCATCAAGCCGCTGACCGGCCCCGACGGTCACGGTCCCGGTGACGCGTCGGTGATCCTCCCGGTGCCGGGTTCGCGCCGCGGCCTCGCCATCGGGTGCGGGCTGGCGACCGGACTGTCACACGATCCGTATCGCATGGCGCTCGCGGGCGTGGACGAGTGCGTCCGCAACATCGTCTGCGTCGGCGGGGATCCCGCCCGCCTGGCGATCCTGGACAACTTCTGCTGGCCGTCGTGCCGCGACCCGGAGTCGATGGGATCGCTCGTGCTTGCCGCGGAGGGATGCCGCGACGCGGCGCTGGCCTACCGCACGCCCTTCATCTCCGGCAAGGATTCGCTGAACAACCAGTTCGTCGCCGAGGACGGCACCGTCATCCGCATTCCGCCGACGCTGCTCATCTCCGGTTTCGCGATCGTGCCGGACGTCTCGTGCTGCGTGACGATGGATCTCAAGAGGCCCGGCTCGCTCCTGCTGCTCGTCGGCGTCGGCACCGGTGCACTCGGCGGCAGCCGGTACGAGCATCACTTCGGCGGCGCCGGCGGCGAACGCGATCTCCCGATGATCGACCTGGTCCTCGGCCCGCGCCTCGCGCGGTCGGTCGCGCGACTGATCGAGCATCGCCTGGTGCGCAGCGCGCACGATCTCAGCGAGGGCGGGCTGCTCGTCGCCGCCGCGGAGATGGCGATCGGCGGGGGGCTGGGCGTGGAACTGGATCCGCTGCAGGCGCCCGCGGACGGCGAGATGTCGGAGGCCGCGGAACTCTTCGGCGAGTCACCCGGCCGCTACCTGCTGGAGGTCGATCGTGCCGATCTCCCGCGCATCGATGCGCTGCTCGGCGATCTGCCGTGGGCGATCGTGGGGGAGGTGCTGAGCACGCCGGAGGTGCGGATCTCGCGCGGCGGACCGCGCCTCCCGATCGCCGATCTGCACGCCGCGTGGCACGGAACGCTCGACTGGTGAACGCACGACCCCGGACACGGGACCGCCGGACACTCGGAGCACTCGACCACCGATCATGCACCCAGGCCTCCTTCCCATCGATGAATCCCTCCCATCCATGAAGCCGACTGCCCTCGTCATCACGACCGCCGGAATCAACTGCGACCGGGAACTGATCGAGGCGTTCGAACTGGCCGGTGCCGAGCCGCGGTCCGTGCACCTGGCGCGGCTCATGGACGAACCGGACCAGGTCGATCGATTCGATCTCATCGGACTCCCGGGCGGCTTCGGCTACGGTGACGCGATCGCCGCCGGTCGGATCGCCGCGGCGCTCATGCGCGAGCGTCTCTACCCGGCGTTCATGCGGGCGGTCCGGCGCGGCGTGCCGATGATCGCGCCGTGCAACGGATTCCAGACGGCCGTGCAGCTCGGCCTGCTGCCCGGCGTGGCGGCGGACGAGGACGTGTCTGCGCCGGCGGAAGCACCGGCGCCGTCGGTCGCCCTGCTGCCGAATGCGCAGGGGCGCTTCGTCGATCGCTGGGTCCGCATCGAGATCCCCGCGCAGACGCGCTGCATCTGGACGCAGGGGCTGGCGTGTGCCGGACCCGTCGCCGTCCTGCCCGTGGCGCACGGCGAGGGTCGGTTCGTGGCGCGCGATGCATCGCTCCTGGCGGAACTGGAGGCCGCCGGGCAGGTCGCCGTGCGCTACGCCGCGGATGACAATCCCAACGGGTCCGCCGCGGACATCGCCGGCATCTGCGATCCCACGGGCCTCATCCTCGGCCTGATGCCGCACCCGGAGCGGTACACGTCGTGGCTGCACCACCCGTTCTGGACGCGACTCTCCGAGGCCGACCGCGCGGGCGATCCGCCCGGACTGGCGATGTTCCGCCAGGCGGTCCGCCACGCGACACAGGTGGCGCTCGGCGTCTGAGCGCCGCCGGGGGCACGCGTCAGGCGCGCGGCGGCGCCGCGGTCGGCGACGGCGCGAGCGCCGTCACGACCTCGGTCGATCGCTGCAGCAGCCGTTCGACCGGACAACGGGAGGCGATCTCGCGCAGGCGGTCGCGCTGCGCGTCATCAAGATCACCCGTGAGGTCGAGGGTCACGCGCAGCGGCGCCTCCGGCGTGTCGATCCCGCCCTCCACGGTGCAGGTGACCGTGCGCAGCGGCAGGCCCTTGCGCGCGGCGTACATGCGGAGCGTGATCACCTTGCATGACGCGAGCGCCGCCAGCAGCAGTTCCGCGGGCGTGGGTCCCAGGTCCGTGCCGCCCAGGTCCGCCGGTTCATCCGCCAGCAGGTCCCATGTCCGCACCACGACCGGCGTCTGGTACTGCGCACCGTCGTTCGTCGCCGATACCGTCCACTGCTTCGCCATGAGGGTTCCCTTCGTCGAGTCATGCAGCGATCCGCCGGCGGCCGACCGCGAGGCCATCATCGACGGATGACCTCGCCGCGGACAGCAGGACTTCGCCCCGATCGGCACGCGATCGAGTCCGCCCGGCCTCGCGCGGTGTCGCGCGCCCGCCGACGCCTGCGGTCGTGTCGCCGGGCGACGGCCGGACGCCCCGTTCGGCGCCGGCGGAATCACCTGGCGCCGCCACCACGTCCCGGAGGACCGGCGGTGCAGCACGCAGCCTCCGGGGCGGTGCTACGCTGCCGGTCGACCGGCCGGGACCGCCCCGATCTTCTCCACGGTGATCCCTCCCGCACGCTCCTTCCCGACGCACGCGTGTCCCAGTTCCTCTCTCCGAAGTTCCTGCGGTTCCGCGACGCCGTGCGCCGCCCGATCGACACCGATCGACCGTGCGTCGGCTGCTCGTACAACCTGCGCGGACTGACGCCCTTCGGCCGCTGCCCGGAGTGCGGATGCCCGATCGAACCCGGCGGCGCGGAGGTCGGCCCGCTCTTCTCCGTGCCGGTGGACGCGCGGCGGCGCCTGCGCGTCGGCATGCTCTGCTTCGGCCTGGCCCTGCTGCTCCCGTCGGCCGCAGCCGCCCTCTGGATCGCCATCGGGCTGAGCGCCCTGGGCGCGATGCTCCAGCCGGGTCTGCACCTGCTGTTCATCGCGTCCGCGGTGCTCTTCGGCGTCGGGGGCTGGCTGATCACGCCGGCGTGGACGGCGTCGGCACTCGGCCCGATCGCGCTGCTGCGCCACGCGGGCCGATGGGGCAGCGTGCTGGTGCCGCTGGGCGCCGCCGCCGGCGTCGCGCTTGACCTTGGCACACGGCCGACGGCCACGTGGATGACGCCCGGGCATGAACAGGTGTTCCTCATCATGGTCGCGCTCGGGCGGCTGGGCATGGCCACCGCCGCCCTCGCGCTGCTCCTGGTGACGGCGCGACTTGCCGGAGAGAGCGAACTGGATGACGAAGCGGGTTCGATCACCGCGCTGTGGTGGCTCGGCGCGGCGGTCGCGCTCATTCCCGCGCCGTTCATCCCGTCCAGTCCGCTCATGCATTCGCTGGTCTCTCTTGTCGTGATCGGCCTCGTGTACGGACCGATCCGGATGTCGATCTGTGTCCTGCGGATCGCCTCCGGTCTCGCCTGGTCGCTGCGCATGGCAGCGCAGGCGGGTTCGCGCGAAGCGCGCGTTGCCGCCACCCGCGAGGAGCTCGACGGACACTGGCGCGACCGCATCCGACCGCTCCCGACCGGCGACCCGCCGGCGCTCTCCGCTGAACCCGATGATCCGCGCCCGCATCCGCGCGGCTGAGTGTCCCCCGGCCATGACCACCGACGACGCCCGCACCACGACACCGGCACCCGCTCCGCCCCTCCGCTGCGCCGTCATCGGCGTGGGCCGCATGGGCCGGCACCACGCGCGCATCTACGCCCAGGGACCGGGCACGGTCCTGACCGGCGTCGTGGATCGCAGCGATGAGAACGCGCGGCGCATCACCGAGGAATGGGGGGGCACCGTCCTCCCGTCCATCGAGGCGCTGATCGCGCACGGCGTCGACGCGGTGACGATCGCCACGCCGACCGTGGCGCACCGTGACGCGGCGGAGCCGCTGCTGGCGGCGGGCGTGTCCTGCCTCATCGAGAAGCCGCTTGCACCCGACGCGGCGACGGCCGCGGCCATCGCCGCCGCCGCCGCCCGGAGCCGCGCGGTGCTGCAGGTGGGTCACATCGTCCGGTACGACCCCGTCATGCGCGCGATCCGCGCGGTGGGCAACCTCAACCCGCGCTTCATCGAGATGGACCGCATCAGCCCGATGACGTTCCGGAGCATCGACGTGGGCGTGGTCCTGGACATGATGATCCACGACCTCGACCTGCTGCTCATGCTCACCGGCCAGGAACCCGAGGAGGTCTCGGCGAACGCCGTCAGCGTGCTCGGCGAAGCGGAGGACGTGTGCAATGCGCGCCTCACGTTCCCGCCGGACGCCGACGGCATCCGGTGCGTCGCCAACGTCACCGCCAGCCGGCTCGCCCTCAAGACGGAACGGAAGATCCGGATCATCTCCGAGGATGCCTACTGCTCCGCCGACTTCGTCGCGCGGAAGGGCACGCTCATCCGCAAGACCGCGAACGCGGCGCAGCTTGCGGCCCTCCGCGAGCGCCTCCGGGCCTGCGAGGATCTCTCGGCGACGAACTACCTGGACCTCATCGCCGTCGAGAACCTGGAGATCGCGAACGCCGAGCCGCTGCGGCTCCAGATCGACGACTTCCTGGACGCGGTCCGCACCGGCCGCCGGCCGCAGGTCGACGCGGAGGCGGGGTCCGCCGCCGTCCGGACCGCCGAGCGCATCGTCGAGAGCGCCAGGCGGAACGGGATGCGGATGGTGTGAGCGCGCCGCGGGTAGCATGGTGCCATGTCCACGCCCCGCTCCGGTGATCCCAGGATGGGCCGCAACGTACTCGGTGGCGCGCTTGTCCCGTGCAGCATGACGCCGCTCACCGGGTTCTATCGGGACGGCTGCTGCCGCACGGGCCCGGGCGACCTGGGCGTGCACACGGTGTGCGTCGAAGTCACGGCCGCGTTCCTGGCGTTCTCGAAGGAGCGCGGCAACGATCTCACCACGCCGAACCCGGAGTTCCGATTCCCCGGACTGAAACCCGGCGACCGCTGGTGTCTCTGCGCAAGCCGCTGGCAGGAGGCGTTCCAGGCCGGCTGCGCGCCGCGCGTCATCCTGGAGGCCACGCACATGGCGACGCTGGAGTTCGTGTCGCTGGAGGACCTCAGGACGCACCGCGCCGAGGGACAGGTGTCATGAACCGGGTCAAGGTCGTCCTGCTGCTCCTGGTCATCCTGCTGCTCCTGGTCGCCGTTGCGCAGAACACGGCGCCCGTTCCCGCGCGCTTCCTCTGGATGACCGCGGAGATCTCCGGTGTCGTGCTGCTCTTCCTGACCGCCGCCGCGGGATTCGCGGCCGGCCTCCTGGTGGCCCTGATCGTCCGGGGCGGACCGAAGAAGCCGAAGGGATGATCGCGGCGACGGACACACGGTCCGATCGGCGGCATCGCGACGACACGGAGGCACGCACACGATCATGCCGCGGTTGACGGGACGACTGGACATGCTGGATGGACGCATCACCGCCGCGATGGCGCGGCACGGGATGCCGCTCCTGCGCATCAGCATCGGCATCGTCTTCCTCTGGTTCGGCGTGCTCAAGTTCTTCCCGGGCATCAGCCCGGCGCAGGACCTGGCGATCCGCACGATCGGACTGCTGACGCTCGGGCTTGTCCCGCCGGGCGTCTCCATCGTGCTCCTCGCCGCCTGGGAGACGCTCATCGGCATCGGGCTGCTCTTCGGCATCTTCATGCGCGCGACGCTGCTGCTGCTCTACCTGCAGATGCTCGGCACGATGACGCCGCTGTTCCTCTTCCCGCACGAGGTGTTCACCGTGGTCCCGGTCGTCCCGACCATGGAAGGCCAGTACATCATCAAGAACCTGGTCCTCGTGAGCGCCGGCATCGTGCTCGGCGCCACGGTCCGCGGCGGGCGGATCGTCGCGACCCCGGCCGCGCGCCGCTGACGGCCGCGTGCGCCGCCGCCGTCACTCGACGCCGGTCCGCAGCCGGGAATGCAGAGGCTCCGGCGGACAGCCGGCGCGGCGGTCGATGCCCGCGTCGTGCTCCACGCGGCCCGTCCGGCGCGGCACGGCGCATCGCGTTCCGTGATGGGTCTCCGGGACCGGTGGCGGGGCGCCCCGCCCCGCGCTGCATGTGCTCACCGGCGTGTCGATTCAGTCCCAGTGGGCAAGAAGGTTCAGCATGTCGGCAAGGCCGACGTTGCCGTCACCGTCCAGGTCGGCGGGACAATCAACGGGCTTGCGGACCGGGCACAGGCCCCAATTGGCCAGGAGAATGAGCAGGTCCGCCGCGCCGACGACTCCGTCATCATTCAGATCGGCGGGCGGCGCGCAGGACGCGCCGTTCAGGAGCACGGATGCGCTGCCGCTGGTCTGGTTCGCCGCGGCCACGTCCGGTCGTCCGTCGGCGTTGAAGTCGGCCAACACCACCGAACTCGGGCTGCCCGGCAGGGGCAGGTCGACCGCCGCTTCGAACGTGCCATCAGACCGGCCCTCCAGAACCGAGAGGCTCATGCCCTGATAGTTGGCGACGAGGAGATCATTCACGCCATCACCGTTGAGGTCCGCGATCGTGACGGAATAGGCACCGGCGCCGGTCGCATAGGTGACCGCCGGCTGGAACGTTCCGTCCCCGTTGCCGAGGAGAACGGCGGTCGAGCCTTCGCCCTGGACCGCCACGACAAGGTCCGTGTGGCCATCACCATTGAAGTCGCCGGCGACGGTCTGCAACGGCTGAATGCCCACCGGAATGTGCACGGCCTGGTGGAACGTGCCGCCTGGCATTCCCGCGAGAATGGAAACGGTCCCGTCGAAGTAGTTCGAGACGGCGACGTCAGGATATGAGTCCCCGTTGAAGTCTCCCGCGGCCGCCGAGAACGAGAGCGACGCCGTTGCATACTCGACAGCAGGATGAAATCCTCCGCTCGCGTCGCCGAGCAGCACGTCAATGCCCGCACCACTGATCCTGGGAACGATCAGGTCGGGAGCGCCGTCGCCGTTGAGATCGGCCACGGTGATCGTGGAAGGACTCCCGGCGACGCTGTACTGGACCGCGTCGCTGAGTGCGCCATCCGGGCCTCCGAGAAGGACCGCGATGGAATTGCTGAACTCGTTTGCGCTGACGATGTCGGGGCTGCCGTCGTTGTTCAGGTCGACGACTGCGATATGGACCGGCCTGGATCCGACCGGGATGCGCCTTCCCGGCTGCAGTGATCCATCAGCATTGCTCATGAACACGGAGAGATCATTGCTGTCGAGATTCGCGACGATGAGATCGGATCGCCCGTTGCCGTTCAGGTCCGCCGATCGGATCGGCGCCGGGAAGTCGCCGGTGGATGAGTGGGACGCGTCGCCGAACGTTCCGTCGCCGTTGCCCAGCAGGACCGACGCGGTCTGACTGAGGATGTTCGTGACGGCGAGATCAGGGATGCCGTCGCCATTGAAGTCACCAGCCACCAGCCCCGCAGGCATCGAGCCGGCGGCGTAGTGAACTGCCATCGCGAAGACCGGCGGGCATCCGGCGGAGGCCGCGCCGGCAGCAAGCAGCGCTGCCCCCGCGGCGCAGGAGGCCGCCTCCAGGACGCGCCGGTGCCGGGGGGCGCACGCGGTCCGCGGGCAATGCATGCGAGTGCTCGCACCCGGTCTTCCCGTCTCGTGTGACATCTGGTGTGCTCCCTGGTCCGGAGTGCCCGGGCAGTCGCCGGAGTCCGGTTGTCAGAGACACCCGGACCGCGATCCGCCGGCATCGACGTGGCTCGGCGGCCTTCATGACCATTCTCCGCCTGACGCGGAGGAAGCACAAGGTTCCGGCACCCGGATTCCGGTCGCCGCGGAGCCATGGATCGTCGTGGGACCGCGCCAGGGCTCTGCACCCGGTCACCGGGCCCGCTCGCACCTCATCCAGTCCGGCGCGCTCCGTCGGTGTCGAGCAGTCCGCGGATGCTGCTCGCGCGCTGCTCGGCGCCGGTCAGGGTCACACACTGTCGCCAGGCCTGCACGATGCTGAGGTCCGTCCCGCAGGCGACCGGGCGCAGCGTGACCGTGACCTGCATCTCGCCCGGCAGCCCCGGGTCATCGAAGCGATCGGTGTACCGGATGTGCTCGTGCGGCGTGCGTTCGACGAACGTACCGCTGAAGGCGTGATCGTCTCCAAACAGGGGTCGCACTTCGCCCGTACTGCCGGGATCGAGGAGCATCCCTTCGGGATGGTGCGGACGTGCAACTGCTTCAGAGATCCATCGAGCCATCTGGCTCGCAGCCGGGCGCTCCCGGACGCGCCGCGCATGTCAGACTCGCGTCTCGAGATCGACCTCCGCGGCGCGACCCGATGCGCGCAGACTCCACCACTCGCGCGCCGGCCCATCCCCGCGACCCTCATGCGCGCAAGGGGGTTGCCGGGACGCCAACCCCCATGGGCGTGCGCCGTCAACGGCCCGGTCTACCCACACCACGGCCGGACGATTCACTTCGTTCAGCATGCACGGCGGGGAGGGCCCGCTATCCGACTCCGGCATCTGCGTGCATCTCCCGCCGACAGGTACGCACAGCCCTGCCAATCGCATCCCTTGCCGCCCGTACCATCGGCTCGATCGACACGCCCTGACCGACCGCCTCCTTCATCCACGCGTCCGGCGTGCGCCGGCCGATGGCGCAGATGCGCAGCGTCTCGGCGGCGACGTCGCGGCCGCGCAGGAACGATCGGATCTGCTGACTGATGATGTGTCCCAGCGGATAGTCCGGGAGGTAGAGCGGATACGCGATCATGTGCTGGTACGCGGCCAGCGTGTGGTATGGATCGGGTCCGAAGTGCGGCCCGTAGAAGCGCGACCACAGGTCGGCGGCGATGGACAGCGTGGTGTCGCGGATCGCCTCCACGGTTGCGTCCGGATGCGCATACATCCAGCGCCAGAGCCGCAGTTCCAGAAGCGACGGCCCGGCGATCTGGCAGGCCGAGAGCATGGTCTCGATCGCCTGCCGGTCGAACGCCGCCTCGGCGTCGCCGTCGCGATCCACGCCCAGCACGCGACCGCCAAGCGACTGGTAGAGGAACGCGAACGCCTCGGTGCAGGCGGTGTTCGGAACGCCGCGGAGCAGCGGACTGGCCACGTGATTCGTCGAGATAAGCTGCTCCAGGTTGTGACCCAGTTCATGCATGCCGGTGTCGAAACCGTCCCAGCCGAAGGAGCGCTCCAGCCGGCTGGTGCGGAGCCACGCGGGATATTCCGGCATGCCGGGCCGGACGGCGTGTCCGGCACCGCGCGCGATCTCCACCCGGATGCGCCCGCCCAGGAAGTCCGCGTCGGACGGGGAGAAGCCCAGGCCGCGAAGGACGTCCGGAAGCGCGCGTTCGAACGCCTTCTCATCGGGGAACGCGGCGTCGACCGCGCGATCCAGTTCCGCGCCCGTGCCCCGACCGCCGGGGTCGTCGAAGTAGATGTCGTGCGCCTCGAGCGGCCGGCCCAGCCGTTCGCGCAGCAGCGCCGAGAGGTCCGCGCGCACCGGGGACTCCAGCAGGTCCTCCAGGAGGCGCTCGACCACGGTCTCCGGGATCTCACGTTCCAGTTCGAACTTCCGGGCGATCGCGGTCGGGTGCTCGGGGTGATACGCGTCGAAGGCGCGCGCCAGGTGGAACTGTTCGCGCAGCACGGCGTACCGCTCCGGGCCGGCGACCGCGCGCGCGGGAGCGCCGGCGAGCGTATTCCGTTCCGCATCCCAGTCCTGCGTCGTCGAGCCCTGCCGGACCTCCACCGGAATCGTGCCGTCGATGTGGCGCTTCATGACATGCATGAGCGCCCGCTGGCGGGGGAGTCCATCGGGATCACCCTCGCACGCGCGGACCTGCTCGCGGATGAGCCAGTGCGCGATGAGCTTCCGACCCGGCTCGAACCAGCGACGGCCGGTCGCATCCACCAGCGTTCCCACCGGCACGTGGAATTCCGAGACGAACAGGTTGGCCTGGTGCCTGACCTGCCGCGCGCGATCGTTGAGCGCGGCCGGAATCCGTGCGCCGAACGACTGCGCGATCCGTGCTTCCAGCCACTGCCGTGTCGTCCACTGCCCGCCGTCGCGGAGCATCTCGGCGAGGTCCGGCTTGTGCAGGTTGAGCAGCGCGGCGAACGCCAGTTTCTGGCGGTACAGCTGGTCGGAGAGATCGGGTGCGGGATCGAACGTGGCCAGCACGCCGTCCAGCGCGTCGACGCCCTCCGAGCGCAGATCCGTCCCGCGGCGCAGGGTCCGACGGATCTCCGAGAGATGGCCGCCCAGGGCGCCGATCGCCGTCTCCAGCCGCCCCACCAGGAGATCGCGCCGGTCGGGATCGGCGATGAACTGCGTCCGGCAGAAGTCGATGAACGCCTCGGCGGGACCGTCGTCGTCCCGCCAGAGGGCGGCGATGCGCCGGACGCCCGCGGCGGCGGCGCTGCGGGCGCCCTCGCCGTGCAATTGGACAAGACTCGAAACGGCGGCATCGATCGTGGGCGCGGCGATGGTCATGGTGTCCGCAGGGTACCGCGCCCGTCGCAGGCGGTTGAAGCATGCCCGCGCATCCGAGCGCGGCGCGGCACGTCACCGGGGGGCGACGGCCGGGGTGCCGCAGCCGGCGTGCCAGAACCGGGGTGCCAGTGCAGAATCGCCGCAGCCCACCGCCTTCACCCGGTCGGTCGTGCACGGTCGGGACGGCGCGTCCCGTCGGTCAGAGCACCTGTCGCGCCGGGACCAGCACGCTGGCGAAGAAGAGACCGGCGACGATGCTCATCGCGACCATCAGCATCGTGAAGACGGCCTGGGTGCCGCCGGTCACGTCCGCGTTCATCATGGAGGCGATGCCGCGGAACCCGATCGATCCCGGCACGAGCATGATGAGGCCCGGCAGGAGCGTCGTCATCGCGGGCACGCGTCGCGCGCGGGAGAGCAGGTTGCTCCCCAGCGCCAGCACGAAGGCGCCGGCGGTGCTGCCGACCTCCGGGCCCGCGGCGGCGGTCACCGCGCGCGACACCGCGAAACCGGTCACGGTCGCGGCGAGGATCGGTCCGAAGTCGCGCCATCGTGCACGGAAGAGCGCGGTCAGGCCCCACGCCGTCGGAAGCAGGACGGCGACGATCATCCAGTCCGGCACGCGCGCCGGGACCGCGAGGCTCGTCTCCGCCGGTGGAAGCCACGCGGCGGCGCGCAGGCCGATGGCCACGCCGAAGCCCAGCGAGAAGAGGATCATGAGCGCGCCCATGAGACGCGCCGTCCCGGATGCCAGGTGGCGCGACGCGAGTTCGCTGACCGCGACGGTCAGCGTCAGGCCGGGCAGCAGCACGATGAGCCCGGCGAGCGCCGCGGTGTGGATGGACAGGGGCTGGATCCAGTGCGCCGCGAGGACCGAGATCGCCATCGCGAGCGCTCCCGCGATGAGTTCGAAGATCCGCGCCAGGCGGCGGTGACGCAGCATGAAGTGCGCCAGCGTGCCGGCGCCCAGGCCGATGACGCCGGCCACCGCGGACTCGACCCAGCCGCCGCCCAGCAGCAGCGCCGCCGAGGCGGCCACCGCGGCATTGGCGGGGATCGCGACCAGCGGGCCGGGTCGCGGGCGCTCGGCGACGATCGTTTCGACCTCCGCGATCCCCGCGCGGATCGAATCCGGATCGCCGGTTACGCCCGAGAGCACGTTGCCGAGCGCGGTCAGTTTCCGCAGGTTCACCTCGCCCGGCTCCACGCGCAGCAGGATCGTCCGCTGATCCGGCGGAACGCCGAAGCCGGCGAAGAGCGACGTCGGCGTGGAGAAGAACTGCCCGCGCACATCCAGTCGCCGCGCAGCGAGGTCCAGGGCCTCCTCCAGCATGTGCGCGGGTGCCCCGTAGACATGCAGCGCCCGCCCGAGGACCAGGACGAAGCGGCGACCGAGATCGTCCGGTGCTTCATCGTCCGGGCGGTCGGTGGTGCGGATGGGGGAGGTCTGGATCATCGGGTGTCGACAGAGGGTGGAGGGCGGCGCGGCACGGCGCGCCCGGCCCGGCGCAAAGGGGCAAGCGTAGCCCGATCGCCGGCGATACGCTCCGGCGGCATGAGCGGCAGGGTGATGCGGACAGCCGATCCGTCCGGGCATCGCGCGGGCAGACCCGCGGAACCGGCGTCCGGCGTCATCGACATCGCGATCATCGGGGCCGGCGCCGCGGGTCTCATGGCGGGCATCCAGGCGGGCCGGACGCTCCGTGCGGCCGGTGCCCGCGGCGGACGGGGAGACGCGCCCTCCGTCGTGCTCTTCGACGGCGCGCGGACGCTCGGCGCGAAGATCCTGGTGGCCGGCGGCGGTCGCTGCAACGTGACGCACCACGCCGTCGACGAGTCCGCGTTTGCAGGGTCCACGCCGCCGGCGATCCGCAGGGTCCTGGGTCGATTCACCGTCGAGCAGACCGTGGCGTTCTTCGCCGACCTCGGCGTCCGGCTCAAGCGTGAGGAGACCGGCAAACTCTTCCCGACGACGGATCGAGCGCGGACCGTGCTCGACGCGCTGCTGCGCGCCGCGCGCGACGCGGGGGCGCAGATCGTGCATCCACGACGCGTGGAGCGCATCACGCCGGTGTCCCCGACGGATCCGCCGGCGGTCCCCGGCGCCCGGTTCCGGATCACGTTCAGCGACGCGCCGGACGTCCTGGCGCGCCGGGTCATCCTGGCGACGGGAGGCCGGAGCCTGCCGAAGTCCGGCTCTGACGGACACGGATACGCGATCGCCACCGCGCTGGGCCACACGATCGCCGGTCCGCCGCTGCCGGCGCTGGTCCCGCTGGTGGTGCGCGACGGGCACTGGATCCGCACACTCAGCGGCATCGCATGCCCGGTGCGCGCGTCCGCCGTGGATGGCCGCGGTCGCGTGGCGGCCTCGTTCACGGACGCCGCACTGCTGACGCACTTCGGCCTCTCCGGACCCGCCATCCTGGACGTCAGTCGCTTCGTCCTTCACCTTCGCCGCGAGGACGCCGATGCGCGCCTGGTGATCGCCTGGCTTCCGGATGCGGATCCGGCGGAGGTCGACGCACACCTGCGGGCGCTCGGCCGATCCACGGTACGGACATGGCTGCGCGCGCGCCTGCCCGAGCGCCTGGCCGATGCGCTGCTCACCGACGCCGGCGCGACGCCCGGGACGACCGGCGCGTCGCTCACGCGGGAGCTGCGTCGCGCGCTCGTCGATCGCCTGACCCATGACGTGATCCCCGTCACCGGCGACCGCGGATGGGCCCACGCCGAGGTGACCGCCGGGGGCGTTCCGCTGCGCGAGATCGAACTCGCCACGATGCACTCCCGCATCGTCCCCGGCCTTCATCTCTGCGGCGAGATCTGCGACGTGGACGGCCGGATCGGCGGATTCAACTTCCAGTGGGCCTGGGCGAGCGGGTGCACGGCCGGCCGCGGCGCAGCGGAGGCGATGGAAGCGGACGACGGCCGACACCGCCCCTGAGGTGACCAACCCCGGGGGAAGTCAGTCGCGACCGCCGTCGACGGAAGGGGCAGGCGCCTCGCGTCACCGCCCGTCGCCGTGCGTTCACGCCTGCCCGGACCGCAGACGACCCGCGTCAGAGCATCGGCGAGAGCAGCCGCGCCACGCCCGCGCGCAGGCGGCGCAGCGTCGCGCCCGTCCCGTTGCTCCGGACCGCCACCGGCGCGGCACCGCTGAAACGCTCGTCGAACCACTGGGCCATGTGGAATGCGAACGACTCGCTCCACGCCTCGACGTTCAGTTCGAAGTTGAGCCGGAGGCTGCGCGGATCGATATTCGCAGAGCCGAGGAACGTCCAGCGGCCGTCGACGACCATGAGTTTCGCGTGCAGGAAGGGCGGGGGACGCAGCCGGACATCGATGCCGTACCGGTGAAGCAGCGGGAAGTACGTCTCGGCCGCCCAGCCGACGACGGGATGATCCAGCCGGGCCGGGAGCATGATCTGCACGCGCACGCGCCGGAGGCTCGCCATGACCAGGTGCGAGACCAGCGCCTCGGGCGGGATGAAGTACGGGGTGACGATCCGGATGTCCGATTGCGCGGTTGCCGCCGCCGCCTGCATCATCCGGGAGATCGTGCGCTCGTCCTCGTCCGGTCCGCTCGCGACCGCGCGACACCAGATGTCGCCCTCCCGGTCAATGTCGGGGTAGTACCGATCGTCTCCGGGGAGCAGCGACCCGGTCGCCAGTGCCCAGTCCTCGTCGAAGACGTGCTGGAGTTCCGAGACGACGGGACCACGCAGCAGGAAGTGCAGGTCCTCGCTGACATCCGGATCGCGCAGCCGGAGCAGGTGACGCCGCGAGATGTTCATGCCGCCGGTGAAGCCGATACGCCCGTCCACGACCAGGATCTTCCGGTGATTCCGCATGTTGGCGCGGAACCGGCCGAACGGGAATGTCATGGGGAAGAACGGCGCCACTTCCGCACCCGCCTGGGCAAGGCTGCGGCCCATGCGCGTCCACTGTCCCGCGGCACCGATGCCGTCCAGGAGCACGTGTACGCGGACACCGCGTTCCGCCGCGGCGGTCAGCGCCTCCACGAACCTCCGGCCGACCGCATCCCAGTCGAAGATGTACGTGGCGAGCGTGATCGAGCGCGAGGCGGATTCGATCGCCCGGAGCATCGCCGGATAGGTGCCCTCGCCGCCGACGAGCGGCTCGATGCAGTTCCCCGGCAGGAGCGGGAAGCGCGTGATCGCCGTCGCCACCGTGTGCAGGTCATCCAGCGGTCCGATCGTGTCACGGAGCGCCGCGTCCTCCTCCGCCATCCGCGACTCCTCGGCCCTGCGGAACGGCCGGACACGATCACCCAGGCGTCGCTGCGTCCGTCGATGGATCCGGTTGATGCCGATCACCAGGTACGAGAACGGCCCGATCACCGGGAGTGCAAGACTGGCGTAGATCCAGATCAGCGTGCTCCGTCCGTCGTGCTTGTGGATCAGCGCGTGCGCCGAGACAAGCAGGAACGGCACAATCCAGAAGACGACCGCCAGAGTGGCGAGCCACATGCACGGGACTCCTTCAGGATCGCGCGGTCGACGGTGGCTCCTGATCGGCCGGCGGCCCGGTCTCGCCGCTGGTGAAGGTCTGGTCGAGCGCCTCGCTCCGCGTGCTCCGCCAGAGCGGGATGCGTTCGAAGTAGGCGGCCCGCGCGATCAGGTGGGACGCGATCGGCGCGGTCAGAAAGAGGAATCCGATCACCAGTCCCGCCTCGATGAAGGCAACGGCAGATCCGAACTCGACCGCCACGCCCGCGAGGACGCAGCCGACTCCCAGCGTACCGGCCTTCGTCGAGGAGTGCATCCGGAGATAGAGATCCGGCATCCGGATCATCCCGACGGCCGCCAGCACGCAGAAGAGCGCCCCGACCGCGAACAGGAAATCCCGGATGATCTCGGCGACGGTCGTCATCGGCGCGCCCTCCGCTCGATGTACTGGGCGAACGCGGCGGTCCCCAGGAACATGATGAGGGCCAGGACGATGCCGACGACCAGCATCGTCGGCCGACCCGCCTTCAGGCAGAGCAGCGCGATGGCCCCGACGCAGAGCGTGACCGCCAGGTCAAGCGCGACGACGCGATCCGGGAGCGTCGGCCCGATCGCCAGGCGGATGACGCAGACCGCGACGGAGAGCGCGATCAGGATCAGGGCGGCTTCCGCGATCATCGCAGCAGCTCCATGACGCGACGTTCGAAGCCGTTCTTCACGTCGCGGATGCTCGCGGCCTCATCGTCGATATGCATGAAGTGGATGAAGAGGGTCCGGCGGTCCGCGGACACGTTGAGCGAGAGCGTCCCGGGCGTCAGCGTGATGAAGTTCATGAGCACGGTCAGCTCGATGTCGTTCATGGGCTCCAGCGGAACGGCCACGATCGCCGGCCGCATCGTGGAGAGCGGCGCCAGCGTGTGCCGTGCAACGACGATGTTCGCCTTGAGCAGTTCCCAGAGGACATAGAGGGAGAACCGCAGGACCTGGCCGACCTTGCGGCCGTAGGAGACACGATCCGTGTCGCGCCAGGCGATCGCCAGGGCCGCGTAGCCCAGGAGGAATCCGACCATCACGTTCGCCGGGGTGAAGGGCCCGACCGTCAGCGCCCAGATGAACGCCAGCAGGATGTTCCAGACGAACGTGGTCACGGGGCGCCTCCGTCCGCATCGACCGGCGGGATCGATGACTGCCGCCCGCCCAGCACGGCATCCGCGTAGACGCCCGGCGAGAGAAGCTGCTTCGCGGCGCGACCGGCAAGATCGAAGACCGGCTGGGCCGCGAAGCCGATGGCCAGCGTCACCGCGCCCAGGAGCATTACCACCGTCATCATGATGCGCAGGCCGCGGTCCGAGCGGACCGTCGCCGTCGGATCCTCCCTGCCCGGCGGCATCGCGTTCCAGAATGCCTCGCCCCAGATCTTCGTCATGGAGAAGAGCGTCAGCAGGCTCACGAAGAGGGCGACCGCCACGATCCACCAGGATTCCGCCAGCAGGCCCGCGCGGACCAGCGTCAGTTTCGCCCAGAAGCCGGAGAGGATCGGTATCCCGGCGAGCGACATCGCGGGAACCAGGAACATGATCGACAGCACCGGCCGTGTGCGCCAGATGCCGCCCACCCGGTCCAGGTCGCCGGTGCCGAAGAGCCGCTGGACGATGCCGCTGACCAGGAAGAGATTCGTCTTCACGATGATGTGGTGCATCACATAGAAGATCGAGCCCGTGAGCGCGAGCGCCGCGGCGCCTCGCAGCGCGACGGCGGTGGACTCATCCGCGGACTCCGCTGCCGCCAGGGCGACGCCCGCCATCCCCAGTCCCATCAGCATGTAGCCGATCTGGCTGACGATGTGAAACGAGAGAATCCGGCGGAACTCCGACTGGACCGCGGCCCCCAGCACGCCGCTCAGCATGGTGAACCCGGCGATCCAGAGGATCACCTCGTGCGTGAACGCCATATCGCCGGTGAAGCAGAGCGTGAACGTCCGGATCAGGGCGTAGACGCCCACCTTCGTCAGCAGGCCCGCAAAGAGTGCGGACACGACCGGCGGGGGCGTGTGATACGACGCCGGCAGCCAGAAGAAGAAGGGGAAGGCCGCGGCCTTGATGCCGAAGGCGACCATGAAGAGCATCGCAATGAGCGTCGTAGCCCGCGGGTCCGCGCTGCCGATGCGCTCGGCCAGGTGCGCCATGTTCAGCGTGCCCGTCGCCCCGTACAGGAGACCGACCGCTGCCAGAAAGAGTGCCGAGGAGACCAGGTTCAGCGCCACGTACTTGATCGCGCCCTCAAGCTGCGCGCGGCCGCTTCCCATCGTCAGCAGCACGAAGGACGACATCAGCATCACTTCGAACCAGACATAGAGATTGAAGAGGTCTCCGGTCAGAAACGCCCCGGAAACCGCGGCGAGCAGCGCGTGGACCAGCGGGTGGAATCCGAATGCTTCCCGCTGCGGATCAAGCGCTCCCAGCGAGTAGATGACCACGGCCAGCCCGATGATCGCGTTGAGCAGGACCATGATGGACGACAGGATGTCCGCGACGATCGTGATGCCGTACGGTGCCTCCCAGCCGCCCATCTGCGTCGCCAGGACATCCCCGCGGTTCGTCGCCGCCAGCAGCATCACGGACGCGACGAGCAGCGCCATCGCGCCGGCCACGCTGATCGATCGCTGCAGGCCGGGGCGCTTCCACGCGGTGAGCCCGAGCGCGGCGGCGGTCAGCGGGATCAGGATGGGAAGGACCAGGAGGAGGTTCATCGGTCGGTCGTGTTCATGCGGTCCAGGTCATCCGTGCCGATCTCCTGCCAGGCCCGGCGGACCAGGACGGCCGTGAAGGCAACGATGGCGAACGAGATGACGATCGCGGTCAGAATGAGCGCCAGCGGAAGCGGGTCGGCGTACGGTCGCTCCAGCCCGGACATGCCTTCCGGCACGAGCGGCGGTCGCCCGCGGACGACGCCGGCCGCCGAGAAGATCAGGATGTTGGCGGCATGTCCGATGAGCACCAGCCCGATGATCAGTTTCACGATGCTCCGGCGAAGCATGAGATAGACGCCGGTGGCGTAGAGGATCGCGACGAGAAGGGCAAGGAGGATCGTCACGTCATTCCTCCGCCAGGTTGAGCACCATGATGAGGGCCACGCCCCATACCGTGCAGTAGACGCCGATGTCGAAGAGCAGTGGCGTCCCGATCTTGACGTCGCCGATGCCCGGAATCGGAACCGTGGCCCAGTGCCCCGTGAGGAACGGTTCGGAGAGCACCAGCGCCGGCACGCCGCTCAGGATGGCGATCGTCACACCGAGCCCGGCGAGCACCTGGAGATTGATGCCGACGGCGCGGAGTGCGGCATCCCGGCCGAATGCGACGGCGTACAGCGTGAACGCGGAGGCAGACACGAGCCCGCCGACGAAGCCGCCCCCCGGCTCGTTGTGCCCCTGCAGAAGCAGGACCACCGAGAAGACGAGCAGCAGCGGCAGCAGGAACCGCGCGGCGGTGCGGAGGACGAGCGAGTTCATGCTTCCCGCTCCTTGCGGATGAAGAGCCGGAGCAGCGTATACACGCCGATGCCGGAGATCGCCAGCACCAGGATCTCGCCCAGCGTGTCGAGCGCGCGGAAGTCCACCAGGATGACGTTCACCACGTTGCGGCCGTGTGCCTCCGGCGCGGCGCGCGCCGCGAACGCGTCGGAGATCGGCGGAAACACCGCGTCCCGCCGGACCAGAAGCACCAGTCCGCCCATGAGGACCCCGAACGCCGATGCGAGCAGCCCGTCGCGCAGGCGCACCCAGGGTCCGGAGAAGACGGCGAAGCGCGGCAGGTGGTGAAAGATGAGCACGAAGATGATGACGGTCAGCGTCTCCACCGCGAACTGGGTCATCGCGACGTCCGGCGCACCGAACGTAAGGAAGAGCATCGCGACTGCGAAGCCGACGCCACCGAGCATCGCGATCGTGGAAAGTCTTCCCCGCAGCCGCGTTGCCACGATCGCGGCGACGGCCGCGATGATCAGGAACACCAGGTCCGGTGCACTGATCGCAACGTCGTCCGCCGGGACACCCGGCAGCGTTCCCGTGCGCGCAGCCGCCAGCAGCACGAGCCCGATCGTGGACAGCAGGCAGACGAAGAGATAGATGCGCAGCCGCCCGTTCTGGAGCAGTCGCGTCTGGAACCGTGCGGCGCGGAGGATGCCGTCGAGCGCCGCGGTGTATCCGCGCTGCGGCGAGGCGGCATCGATCACACCGCCCAGCGCGGCGATCGCGCGCCATCGCGCACGCGCCCGGTAGAGGAGCACGCCCGCGACCAGCGAAGCAAGACTCAGCGCCAGCGCTGCGCCCGGCGCGGCAAGGGCCGGGACGTCGATCCGGACCAGCCCGGTCCCGCGCGGCCCGGCGATCGCCAGCGCCGCCGCGTCCGTGATCGCCCGCGCGCCCAGGAACGGGAACAGGCCGGCCAGCATGCCGAGTCCTGCGAGCAGCAGCGGGCCCGCGAGCAGCAGCGGCGTTCCTTCCCGTGCCGCGACCGGCAGGGCCCCCGCCTCGGGCGCGGCGTGGAACGGTCGCCATGCGACGAGCAGCGCCACCAGCACACCGGACGCGCCCGCGGCGAAGACGCATGGCACGACGAACGGCGCGGCCCACCCCGCGGAGAGCGCGGCCTTGAGCAGGAGTTCCTTGCCGGCGAATCCGAGGAAGAGCGGCACGCCCGCCATCGACAGCGCCGCCGCCGGCGCGATCGCGGCGGTCCACGGCATGGCCCGCCGCAGGTCTCCAAGCGCCTCCACGTCCTTGCGACCGGTGCGCTTCTCCGCGACACCCGCGATCATGAAGAGCGCACCCTTGAAGAGCGCGTGCGCGAGGATGTAGACCGCCGCCGCCTGCGGGGCGCCGAGCCCGACGAGGAGCACCATGATCCCCAGCGAACTCACGGTGGAGTACGCCAGCAGTCGCTTGAAGTACCGCTGCCGCGATGCGGTGAATGCGCCGATCAGGGCGGTCGCGGCGCCGAAGGCGACCAGGAGCCGCGACCAGGAGGCGATGTCGCAGAGCGCGGGATCCAGGCGGGCGACGAGGTAGACGCCGGCCTTGACCATCGTCGACGAGTGCAGGTAGGCGCTGACCGGGGCCGGGGCCTCCATCGCGCCCGGAAGCCAGAAGTGGAAGGGCGCCATGGCGCTCTTCGTGAACGCGCCGGCAAGGATGAGCAGCACGATGGCTGCCGCCCGCGGATCCAGCGGCAGGTCCGGCCGGGCGGCCGCCATGTCCGAGAGTCGCAGGGTGCCCGCGGCATCTGCCAGGAGCAGCAGCCCCGCCAGCAGCGCCAGTCCGCCGAGTCCGGTGACCAGCAGCGCCTGGAGCGCCGCCTTTCTCGCGTCCGCACGCTCGTGGTCGAACCCGATCAGCAGGTACGAGGTGATGCTCGTCAGTTCCCAGAAGATGAAGAGCGCAATCGCATCATCGGCGAGCACGAGTCCGAGCATCGAGGCCATGAAGCCGAGCAGGGCCGCCATGAAGCGGCCGAACTGCGGGTGCGTACCCAGGTACGCACCCGCGTACAGCACGATCAGCGTGCCGATGCCGCAGATCAGCAGGGCGAAGAGCAGCGCGAGGCCGTCCAGATGCAGGGCGAACTCGATCTCCAGCCCGCTCACCCACGATCGGACGAGTCCGATCGGCTCCCCGCGCAGTACGCCGGGTGCGACCGAGATCAGCCAGAACGTGGCGAGTGCCGGCACGATCGCCAGGATCGGCGCTGCCGCCGGTCGCGCGAAACGGACCACCGCCGGTGCGGCAAGCGCAGTCACGAAGAGCGTGGCAAGCAGGACGAGCAGCATGGGCACCAGGGATCCCCCGCGGGCCGCATGGTATCCCATGCCCGGATCCGCGCGGCGCAGAGACAGCATCCGGCCGCCCGAAGCGGGCGACCGGATGCGTGGGGACGTCGTTCAGATGTGCCGGCGTGATTCGTTCAATGGTCAGTCACCGCGCCGGCGGCGCCCGCCGATCAGTGCGAGCGTCAGCAGCAGCGGAAAGGCCGCCGGACCGGGCACGAGCGCCACCGACATCGCGACGAAGCCGTAGTCGCCCTTCGGCGAGCCGCCGGGGTTGCCGGACTGCAGCCTGAGCCAGGTGATCGGGCCGCCGAAGATGTCGTCACCGAAGACGGTCCACGCGCCGCCGTGGCCCTCGATCGCGGCGGAGTCGTTGATGACGGTGCCGAGCCCGCTCCACAGGCCGGCGTGCGCGGACGCCGCCTCCAGGTCGAACGAACCCAGGTTCGTCTCGACCCGTGCGATCTCGTTGACGAGATCGCCGTAGTGGCCGGCGGTGTACAGGTGCGCGAGGCTCAGCGATGTCACGTACACGGGCGAACTGAATGAGAAGAGGATGTACTCGTCGTTGTCGATCTCCCCGTCCACGGAGCCCCCGGAGACGCCGACGCCGGTCACGCCGCCGACCGTCTTGGCCTTGAAGGTTCCGGAGTACGACACGGAGTCGATGTGCACAGAACCGACATCGAACGATGCCGCGCTGCTGCCGCCGGGCAGGCCCACGTGCGTGAACATGCCGCCCGCGTGCGCGAACCCGCCGATCGTCAGCGAGGCAGCGACAGCGGCGGCAACGGTCTTCGTCGACTTGATCATGGCTCTCTCTTTCCTGTCCTTGGTGAGGGTGGATTCGTGGGAATCGGTGCCCGCCGGAGCGCGATGGCGCGGCGATCCGGATCAGGCTGGCGATGGCCCTGTGGCTGCCGTGGCCCGGCATCACTCCGACCACCGAGGAACCCACCATGCGGTGCACGCCCGGGTGCGTCAACGCCCGGTCACCGGCGCCGGCGCACGGGTGGACCTGCGCGGCCGCGCAGGCGGAGCGCGCGTGCACACCGCCCGCTCTTCACGCGCGCTCCCGGACGGGGCCGGGGTTCGCGCGGTCCTCACCGGCATCGCCGCGAAGCACGCACCCTCCCCGGCGACCGCGGCGCGTGGAAGTCCGGGAACGCGCATCGCGACGGGGGCGGCTCCGGACACGGCATGGCATGGCCGCCCGGGTTCAGCGGGCCCACGACGATGCCACTGGGCGTATGAAGACGAGGCTGTTCGGGTGGGAAGTCGCGGCGAGGCCTTCAGCGTCAGGTTGGATGGCGGCCTCCGTTCAAGGCACCGGTGTCACCCATGTGCCCGGGCGCGCCCCCCTTGAACCCCCCCGGCGGATCGGGGGCTGATCAACCGTCCCGCTCTGCGCGAAGGCGCCGGCGGCGGTTCGCCACTCCCGGCGCCTGCGCACCAGCGGCCTGTGGTAAGCCGTGGGACGCAGGCGCCGGGGAGCGACGATGCCAGGTCGCGCTGCACATCACTTTGCTGCAGGGCGGCGGCGACGGGATGCGCGCGCCGTCAGCGCGCTCATGACAAGTACCAGGAGGACCGACGGCCCGGGGACGGGGACGATCCGCTGGAAGTGAAAGTCGTCGATGTGCAGCGGGGGGTCCCCATGGGAGTCCTGATTCGTCCGCACTTCTACGGCGTCGAACTCGAAATCCATCACGAGGCCGACGAATCTCTCCGCAGCACCAGCAAAGCTCGGAGACTGGTAGATCAGCACACCCTCCAGGAAGAATCGAAACCTGGACCCCTGCCACCAATGCACACCGATCGCCCTGATCGGCGCGTCGAACTCCACGCGCATCTCGGCGCTGCTCCGCAGACCGTATCCGTCGTTCGGGTAGGCCGATTCACTCACACCCCAGACCTGTGAACCCAGACTCGAGTTGAACGTCACGCCCAGGTGCGCGTAGTGATCCGTCACCCAGGTCCCGACCGGAACCTCGTAGAACCCGATCGTCTCCCGTTCAGCACCCAGATGCACGGCCATCCACGTGTTCCACGCGTCGAATGAGTGGAAGCCCACACCATGCTCGATCGGGTATGCAGGCCCGGCCGCTGCCGGACGATCGAACATCGCGGTCATCGTACACAACAGTGCGACGATCATGGCGCTGCGTGAAGAATGATTGATTCGTCCCGTTCGCATCACTCCACCTCCTCCATCGACTGGCCGATCAGCGCGAACAGATTCACCAGGCCCACCGCGGGCTCGGCGTGGTGCAGGCACGCCACCACCGCCGCCGTGCTGATCTCGTTCGAGATGAGCGCCTCCGCGCCGCCCAGCGCCAGCCAGAGTTCGATGTACTCCAAGGGGATCGACGACTGGGAGAACCCCTCCGTCAGGGACTCGCCGGAGCAGTCCAGTGAGAGCAGCGATGTCGCGATCGTCCGATCGGCGTTGTCCACCACGCAGTCGCCGTTGAGATCCGCCCAGCAGATCTCGCCGACCGGGCAGGAACCGTATGCCTGTTGCAGCAGCGCCAGGTCCGCGGACGTCACTGTCCCGTCGCCGTTCAGATCCGCATCGCAGGGGAGGATGGGGACGAGGAGGAAGGCGCGTTCGCGTTCTTCGATTCCCTCGAGGAATCTCCCGTGTCCGACGATCCAACCCTCGCCCTCGTGATCACTGACACCGGTTGCATTCAGCAGCGCACTCCACCCGCACGCACTCATGTCCACCAGGTTCAGTTGTGCATCATCCAGCCTGTTGTAGATCCACTCGAACGTCTGGCTCGTGAGATCCTCCTCCCAGAGCACCGCTCGCTCCAGCGTCAGATCCTGCCCCACGATCTGCCATTGACGGTTCACGGAGCGTCCGACCCCTTCGTGGAGTTCATCGATCGGCAGTTCATCCACCGCTGAGATCCCCGGTCGCCACGCCAGCGGGACCTTGAGGCAGACCTCCTCCTGTTCGTCCCATCCGCCTCCGCCTCCGGTCCGGACGCCGTCATCATTCACGCCGAAGATCCGGTGCCCGCGAAGATCGCGGTCCATGGATGCGTACTGCGTGAGCAGCGGCTGGACTTCCGGCTCGAACACGCTGGAGTCGTCCCGCCAGAGGACCGGGTCGTAGCCGAGCGCGACCTGTCCTGCGGTGCACGCCGTGGTCGACACCAGCGGGCATGTACTGCCTGATCCACCGCCGATCCTGGCGGACTCGTCGTCCGTGCCCTGTCGGTTGATCGCATACGCCTGACTCCACGGATCGCTTCCGGACGGTTCCAGCGCCGTCCGGTCCCGGTCCGCGCTCCGCCACTCGAATCCGCGCATGCATGTCACGGGCGGACTTCCGTCCGCCACATACTTCTCCCCCACTACCCGGAAGTGCCCGTCGATCGAGTCCGCCACGCCCCACGCGCCGTCCTGGAACGACGCTGACGCCGACTCCTCGAAGAACCGGAAGATCGCCTGCACCGGAAGATCGTCGTACGGCGAGAACGGCGGCCCTTCCTCCGGCAGCCAGAGAAACGCATGGGACTCCACGCCCGGATCCTGCTGCGGATCGCTCTCTTCACCCGCCACGATCCCGACAACCACACCCTCGGCATTGATCGCCCGCGCCTCGCCCTCGGTCGCGAACAGCGACTCGCTGGTGATCTCGTCTGCATGCAGGAGAACGATCAGTTCGCCCGCCGGCAGGCCCCACATCGGCTCCGGAAGCCAGAGCACGGGGCGGCGGCGGGTGACGGACAGTTCACCCACCGGGATCGGCACATCGCACCAGCCGACGACCTGGCCGACGCGGTTGAGCCCGAGTGCCCGGCTGCGCGACTCTGCCAATTCCAACGACTGCGGCGCCACACCGAGATTGGTGATCCGGTACCTGGGCGGATCGGCATGCGCCGAACGCGTCATGTCACGCAGCCCCGGCAAGAGGAAGCTGAGCGCCATCAGCGCGCAAGAACCGCGAACCGCGAACCGCGAACCGCGAACCGCGAACCGCGAACCGCGAACCGCGAACCGCGAACGGAATCGTGCCGGCCGAGGCGCCGGCGTCAAGGGGGATGGGATGTCGGATGTTCGTCATGAGGCTGGGTACTCCTGTTCTGGCGTGTCGTGTCATGAACGAGAACGACGATTCCGGGGAACGAGGCCGACGATCACTTCGGGCGGGCCGGGCCGTGGCGGGTGACCCCGGGGGTCCGGGGGTCCGGGGGTCCGGGGGTCCGGGGGTCCGGGGGTCCGGGGGTCGTCCTCGTCTACAGATACGCCATGCTGCGCCGGATCCTGCGGACTCTGGCACGGAATCAAAAAATAGTGCGGACGGGCGGAGGGACCTCGGGGCACGGATGGTCGCACGTGCCCCCCAACGCGTCGACCGCGGCCGGGGTCGTTCACGGGGTCCTTCATCGGGCCCGGCGGTGCCACCACCGGTGCCACTGTCCCGGCGCGCGCACCCGGCACATCATGCGCCGCTGCACGCCGACGTCCACTGGCGCATCTCGCGCCCTTGCACGCCCTCCGTCGGCGGGGACGTCGACGTCGACCATCGCCGGGGACGGCGATGCCACAGCCCCGGCGCATCACTCCGCCCGGCACACCCGCGCACAGGTGGAGCATGCGCTCGTGCCAAGCCAGGATCGGTCGCGATCCGCATCCTGGCGCCGGGCACCGGAACCCGGCGGAATCCCTGCAGGCACGGCGCCTCCGGCGTGATGCAATTCAGCCGTTCGCCAGGAGCCCTTCCATGCGTTCTCACTGCACATGCACCTCGACCCTCGTGTTCACCACCGCGTCGTTCGCACTGGTCCCGGCCGCCGCGTTGCGTGCCCAGGTCACCGTCGACTGGGTCCAGCCCACGCGCGGCGTCGCCGTCGCGGTCGACTCGGCGGGCAACGTGTGCACCGTGGACTTCGAGCAGGCGCTCGGAACGGAGATGACGATCACGAAGCGCTCCGCCAAGGGCGACCTGCTGTGGCAGGCGAGTCACGATCAGACCGACCCCACGAAGTGGGAGAAGGCCACGTGGCTCGTGACCGACGGCGACGATCACGTGGTTGTCACCGGGACGCTCATGTCCGGCTACTCGAACCCGGTCAACGCGGCGAGCATCGTCATGCGGTTCGATCCGGACGGAACGCTCCTGTGGCGGCACGTCTACGAGTCGGACTTTGACGGCTCGCGCACGCACCGATGCCTCGTCGACGCGGCGAACAACGTGTATGTGCTGGGCATGGGCAGCGGGCCCTCGGGCTACGTGCTCAAGGTGAAGAAGTTCGCGCCCGACGGCACGCCGATCTGGACCTGGTTCGACGAAGCCGGCATCGGCGCACCTGTCAACTTCAAGCTGACGCCCGACGATCACATCGTCATCACCGCGCGCGCCATCATCGGGAGCATCAACGGCTACGCGAAGATCACCCTGGACGGCCTGCCGGTCTGGAGCCTTGCCGGCGTATCCAGCCTGCCGATCGGCGATATCGCCGGAGACGCGGCCGGCAACGCCTACATCGTGCACGGGGAGTACGTGATGAACGGCGGCACGGTGATCCGCAAGGTCGACCCGGCCGGGGCGCTGCTCTGGCAGATCACGTACCCGTTCTCGGGGTTCCGTGTCGAGGTCGACCGCCACGGGTACCCGGTGGTGTGCGGATTCCCATCATCGAGCGCGCCTGGTGCAGCCTTCATCAGGCTGGCGCCGACCGGCGTGATCGAGTGGGCGAACCTGGACGCCGACGGCCCGCTCAACCTGCTCCTGCACTCGCGCCTGGTGCTGGACTCGCACGGTAACGCGTACCTGGCCGCCGGTATTCTCACCGAGATGGCGGTCTGCCGGGTGAACCGAGACGGCACGTCGGCGTGGACACAGACACTGCCCTTCGGCAGCGGCGCGCAGTCGATCGCCCTGGGCCCGGACGAGCGCTCACTCGCCGTGGTCGGCGGCACGACCGCGCGTCTCTCCTTCCCCGGCGATGCGTGTCCATGCCCCGGCGACTTCGACGCGAACGGCGCCATCGACTTCCATGACCTGCTCGTCGTGATCGCCGCGTGGGGCACGCCCGCCGGCGACCTCACCGGCGACGGCGCGACGGACATTGCCGATCTCCTGGCGCTGCTCGCCGCCTGGGGACCGTGCTGCTGAGAGGCGGCTGCACCGCACCCGCCGACGTCGCGTGATCTCAGTGATTCGCCTTGACGACCTGCCAGTACTTCAGTTCGACCGGCGCCTGGCGTCCGAAGATCGTGACGAGCACACGGACGAGATCCCGATCGGGCATGACCTCGTCGACCGTGCCTTCGCACCCGACGAATGCACCGTCCTGGATCGTGACGTGCTCGCCGACCTCGAACTCCATCTTGAGGTCCGGCAGTGCCTCGGGGCGCCGCGAGTCGAACAGCATCTTCTCCACCTCGTCGGCGGAGAGCGGCGTCGGATGGCCGGCGGTGCCGACGAAGTCGCCGACTCCGGACGTCTCCTTGATCAGGAAGAAGACATCCTGCGGGATACGTCCGTCGTCCTCCAGCCGCATCTCGACGAAGACGTAGCCCGGGTACAGGTTCGTCTCCGTGAAGCGCACCTTGCCGGCCTTCATGATCCGCGTCTTCTCGGTCGGCACCATGATGCGACCGACGCGGTTCTCCAGTCCCTCGATCTGCACCTTGCGGAGCAGCGTGTCCCGGACGTACTTTTCCTTGTTCGACGCCACGCGGAGGACATACCAGAGCATGCCCTCGCGGAATGCCGGCAGATCGACGGCCGGATCGAAGTGCTCGGTCCGGTTCTCGGCGGAGGCGGTCGAAGTACGCATGGGCTTCTCGTTTGCGGTCATGGCATCACGTGCCTGCGAGTTCGAGGACGCCGATCTGGTTGAAGAAGAACTGGAACACCAGGTCGAAGAGGTAGCAGTACACCGCGATGAACAGCGTCAGCACGATCACCACCCACGTGGATCCGAAGACCTCGCGGCGGCTGGACCAGTGCACCTTCCGCATCTCGCCCTCGGTCGCGATCAGGAAGTCGACGGACCGCGGATGCCGGCCGATCAGGATCCACCCCAGGATGCCGAACAGGACGATCGTGAGGACCGACGCGGCGCCCTGGATGTAGACGGTCTCGACGGACTCGAACCGGATCGGCGCCAGCTGCTCCCAGAGCCAGGAGACGCCGAGGAACACCAGCACGCCGAGCGCGATGGCGGAGACCATTCGGGTCATGTAGCCCTGTCCGGGCTTGTAGAGGCCGGCGGTCATCTGGTCTGTCTCTCCGTCGAGTCGGGCGCGGGGGGCGTGAACATCGAAACACGCCAGGAGTGACTCGAACACTCAACCTGCGGATTTGGAATCCGCTGCTCTGCCAATTGAGCTACTGGCGTACGGAAGCGGGTGTCACTTCCGCTTGATCTTGTGGAGGGTGTGCTTGCGGAGCCGGGGGCTGAACTTCTTCATGCCCTCCTTGAGCTTCTCCGCGATGCCGCCCTTGACCCGGATGCTCGTCCGGTAGTTCAGGTCACCGCACTCGGTGCACTGAAGCCAGACGTATTCGCGATCTGCTGCCTTCTTTGCCATCGAACCGGCCTTTCGATCTCGCAGGCGGGACGGCGACCGGGCCTGTCATCCGGCCGCCGTCCGCTCCTGCGTGCCGCCGGCGCCGGCGGACCGGGACGGTCGCGGCGCGGGGCGGCGTTTCTGCTCACTCGAGAATCTTCGTGACGACGCCCGAACCGACGGTCCGGCCACCCTCGCGGACGGCGAACCGCAGACCCTCTTCCATCGCGATCGGCTTGCCCTCGAGGTCGACGATCATCTTGATGTTGTCGCCGGGCATGCACATCTCGGCGCCGACGAGGTCCAGCTTGCCGGTGACGTCCGTCGTGCGGAAGTAGAACTGCGGCTTGTAGCCGGAGAAGAACGGCGTGTGACGGCCGCCTTCCTCCTTGGTCAGAACGTAGACCTCGGACTCGAACCTGGTGTGCGGCGTGATCGAGCCCGGCTTGCAGAGAACCTGCCCGCGCTCGACGTCCTCCTTCTCGATACCACGGAGAAGGCAGCCGACGTTGTCGCCCGCCCGGCCTTCCTCCAGGATCTTCTGGAACATCTCGACGCCCGTCACGGTCGTGCTGGGCGTCTCCTTGCTCAGACCGACGATCTGGACAGTCTCACCGACCTTGATCGTGCCGCGCTCGATGCGCCCGGTGACCACCGTGCCGCGACCCTTGATCGAGAACACGTCTTCGACCGGCATGAGGAACGGCTTGTCCGTCTCGCGCGTCGGCTCGGGGATGTAGCTGTCCAGCGCTTCCATCAGGTCGTCGATGCACTTGCACTTCTCCGGGTCCTTGCCGCCGGACTCCAGCGCAGGGAGCGCGGCACCGCGGATGACCGGAATGTCATCGCCGGGGAAGTCGTACTGGCTGAGCAGTTCACGGACTTCCAGCTCGACGAGTTCCAGCAGTTCCGGGTCGTCGACCATGTCGCACTTGTTCATGAAGACCACGAGTGCCGGCACGCCGACCTGGCGGGCGAGCAGGATGTGCTCGCGCGTCTGGGGCATCGGGCCGTCCGTCGCCGCCACGACCAGGATCGCGCCGTCCATCTGGGCGGCGCCGGTGATCATGTTCTTGACGTAGTCGGCGTGACCAGGGCAGTCGACGTGCGCGTAGTGCCGCTTCTCCGACTCGTACTCCTGGTGACTCGTCGCGATGGTGATACCGCGCGCCTTTTCCTCAGGGGCGTTGTCGATCTGGTCGAACGCCCGGGCCTGCGCAAGACCCTTGACGGCCTGCCGCTGCGTGATCGCAGCGGTGAGCGTGGTCTTACCGTGGTCGATATGTCCGATGGTGCCGACGTTGACGTGCGGCTTGTTTCGGACGAAGGTCTCCTTAGCCATCGCGAGAAGCTCCAGAAGAGAGGGGTGAGAATGCGAATCGGGGCGATGAACCGGCGGACGCCGGACGCCTCCTCGTCCATGGATCGCCCCCCTTGCGCACCCCGGTCGGACGAGAAGGGGGGATTGTACGGGCGGCACCCCCGCCCGGTGAAAAGACCGACGACTGCCGCGAAAGCCACCAACGGGATTTGAACCCGTGACCTCACCCTTACCAAGGGTGTGCTCTACCCCTGAGCTACGGTGGCCTGCCGGATCGTCCCCACCCGCGGGGAAGGATCCCTCGGGCCGGGAAGAAAAACGCTCCGGAGGCCGGAGCGAGCGGACAGTGTATCCGCAAGGACGGTGTCCGCAAGTCGGGATCGGCCAGCGGGCGGCGGTCCTTTCGCCGAAGTCCCGGGCAATCCGCGCGGAGATCCCTCGGAACACGGCCGGAAGGCCGCAGCCGCGCCACGGGCCGTCGCGCCACGCGGCGCGTCAGCGGGCGGTCAGGTTGCGGATGCGCGCCCGCATGCGGCCGCCCGCACCCGCGGTGCCTTCCAGGTCATCCAGCGTCTCCCACGCGGAGAAGGGGCTGATGTGCCCGTCGAGCATGAGCATCAGGCAGACATCCCCGGCATACCGGAAGTCCGCCTGCGCCGAAGGTCCGCCGATGGCGGGGTTGTTGGTGACGACGTTGTACGCGGCCGGCACCGGATCGATCACCAGCCCGGCCCACGAGTCGACGAGATACATCGACAGGCTCGGCCGGCGGATCTGTGCCGCCGAGATGATCCCGGCCCGCGACCCCACCGGCTCCACCCACCCCGTGGTCTCCGGATCCGCGTTGAAGAAGTTGTTGGCCGCGAAGTATCCCGGAGCACCCACCTCGTCCGCCCCGAAGCCGGCGGTGTCGTAGGGCAGCGGGAATGCCCCGTCGGCCGTCCGATAATCCTTCCGCGTATTCGTGGCATAGGAGCGGAACGGGTTGTCCGGCCATGGCCCGTACTTCTCGTAGAAGAAGCGGTCCGGCGCCTCGAAAAGGTAGAAGTCGTCGGCACCGACCTGTTGCGGCGGCCTGATTCCCGAAGTCGTCCACAGGATGTCCGCCCAGGTCCCGCGGTTCGGCTCACCCATGGCGCCCAGGTCGCAGCCGATGACGGACCGGACCTTGCCGCGGTAGCAGCCGGGGCACCCTGGGTACTTGTAGTTGAACTGGCTCGGGACGACCGAGTCCACGTTCTCCTGGGTGTACGCCGTCATGAAGGTCGAGACCTGCCGCAGATTGCTCTGCGAACTCGTCTGGACACCCGCGCGACGGACACCTGCGAGGGCTGGCAGGAGGATCGCGACCAGCAGGGCGATGATCCCGATGACGACCAGCACCTCGATCAGGGTGAAGCCGGCGTGACGCCGGCCGGCGGACATGGGTGACTCGAGCATGGAGGACTCCGGATCGCGGGGCGGGCCCGTCGAACATACCTCACGAACCTCTTCCCGACCACGCGGGACGGCCGTGACCCCGGCGGGCTGACGTGAGGACCGCCCGGGCCGCCGGTCACCATACCCGTTCGCGATGAGGGCGATCCGGGATGCGGCCTTTCCGCCGCGGCGGGCGCCCGGTCTCACCCGAGGTTCATCGTCATCAGGAACTCGGCGTTGGACTTCGACTTCGCCAGCCGGCTGCGGAGCAGTTCCATGGCGTCCACGACGCTCATGTCGGAGACCACCTTCCGCAGGCGGACCACCAGTTCCAGTTCCTTCGGGTCCAGCAGCAGTTCCTCGCGGCGCGTGCCGGACGCGGAGATGTCGATCGCCGGCCAGACCCGCTTCTCCACCAGTTTCCGGGTGAGATGGAGTTCCGCGTTGCCCGTGCCCTTGAACTCCTCGAAGATCACCTCGTCCGCCTTGGATCCCGTGTCGACCAGGGCGGTCGCGATGATCGTGAGCGACCCGCCGTTCTCGATGTTCCGGGCGGAGCCGAAGAACTTCTTCGGCTTGATGAGCGCCTGGCTGTCCACGCCGCCGGTGCCGATCTTGCCCGAACCGGGCGCCGCGTTGTTGTACCCGCGGGCGAGCCGTGTGATCGAGTCCAGCAGGATGACGACGTGCTCGCCGAACTCCACCATGCGCCGCGCCTTCTCCATGACGATCTCGGCGACCTGGATATGGCGGTGCGCCTCTTCATCGAAAGTGCTGGCGACGACCTCGACGGCGTCCGGCGTGTTGCGGCGGAAGTCCGTCACTTCTTCCGGCCGTTCGTCGATGAGCAGGACGATGACGTGAACGTCCGGATGGTTCTCCGCGATCGCGTTGGTGATGCGCTGGAGGATCACGGTCTTGCCGGTCCGCGGCGGCGCCACGATGAGCGCCCGCTGCCCGAAGCCCAGCGGCGTCACGAGGTCGATGACGCGACACTCCATGCCTCCGGCCGAGGATTCCAGGTGAATCCGCTCGTTCGGATGCAGCGGCGTCAGGTTCTCGAACGTCGGCAGATCGTGCAGGACGGCGGGATCCTGGCCGTTGACCTCCTCGACCCGCAGCATCGCGAAGTACGTCTCGGTCTCCTTCGGCGGCCGGATCAGGCCGCGGATGACCTGGCCACGCCGCAGGCAGAAGCGGCGGACCTGCGACGGGCTGACGTACACGTCGTCGGGCGAGGCGAGGTAGGAGTACTCGGGACTGCGCAGGAAGCCGTAACCGTCGCCCACGAGTTCCAGCGTGCCCTCGCCGATCATCAGGCCCTGCTTCCGCGCGCGGGCCTTGAGGATCTCGAACACCAGCTTCTGGCGCGGCATCGTCGCGAAGTCTTCGATCCGGCACTTCCTGGCATGCCGCGCCAGTTCCGACGCGGACATGCCCTGGAGCATCGTCAGGCTGAGTTCGTCCTTCTTCGCAACCTCGTACCGGCCGTCGAGTTCCGCTTCCAGCGCGGCGGCCTCCATATCCAGTTCCTCGTCCGTCGGCACCTGGCCGGGGCGAAGCGCGGTCATCGCCGCGCCCTGGCTGAACCCGGAAGATGAGGACGGCGTGCGCTTGCGACGTCGACGGGACTTCTTGCCGTTCGGGGCCATGAATCGTGATCCTTCCTTGTGCTTCTGGGTGCCGCTGTCGGCGGCGTGCTGCCGCGCCGGCGACTCGCTCTCCCGCGTGGCGGGTTCGTCGCGGCGGGACGGTTCGGACCCCGCGGGGGCCTCCGCCATCGGCGCCTCCATGGTTCCGGCGCCTGCGTCCGGAGAACGAGGCGATCTCGTGCGTCGTCTTGCCATTCCGTAGTTCCGATCGCGGACGTGCCCGGGCTCGATGCCGTTGTACTCAGCCTCGGATCCCGGTGATCGGGGCCCGGCGAAGCGTGGACGTTCCTGGTGATCCTGAGGTTGGGGCGAACAAGGGGAAGGGCCGTGGGAGGGCCGAAGGGGCGGGTCAGGCTCACGCCTTCACACCGCACGCGCCGGTTCTGCGTCGCGCCAGCCCAGGGCCCGCGACTGGCGGGGCGGACCGGCGGGGTTCAGCCGGGAGGCCCGGCGGAGGAACCGACGGACGGACCGGGGATCGCCCGCGGACGGGACCACCGCCGGTGCATTCAACCGCCGGATCTGCCGTAAAGATCAGCGACCCGGATCGCTGCCCGGGGTTCCAGTCGCCTGGATTCCTTGGAGGACGGCGAGGACGGCGAGGACCTGTCGATTCAATGTCGAGAGGTCGCCGTCGTTGCGGAGGACATGATCGGCCCTTCTTCGCTTCTCGTCAAGCGGAATCTGGCTGCCCTCCCGGCGGGCGAGTTCCCGCTCGTCCCAGCCGCGGGTCCTGCGCACGCGGTCGAGTCGGATGTCGCGCGGCGCGTCGACGAAGATCACGGCGTCGCACTCCGCGTCGAGCCCGGCCTCGACCAGGAGCGGCGCATCGATCACGAAGGCGGCGATCGCCGGCCGCGCGCCCGCCCGGGCCTCGGACCGCGCGCGATCGAAGACGCTCCGGCGCCGTCGATGGATCCACGGGTGCGTGATCTCCTCCAGGGCGCACCGCGCGGCGGGATCGGCGAAGACCACGTCGGCCAGCCGGCCGCGATCGACGGCACCGTCGTCCGTGAAGACGGCGTCACCGAATCGATCGCGCAGCCGCCGCCGGATCTCCGGATCGTCCAGCGCCGCCCGCGCATCGGCATCCGCGTCGGAGACCACGCATCCGGCGTCGGCGAGGAGGCGAGCGACGGCGCTCTTGCCGGCGCCGATGCCACCCACGAGCCCGATGACCGGGATGCGCGGCCCGTGATCCGCCGGTTCAGCGGTCTCCCCGGTCATGGCGACGGAGTCGCCGAGAGCACGCGGCGCCACGTGGTTCCTTCCGGACCGTCCTTGATCTCGACGCCCATCGCCAGCAGTTCGTCGCGGATCGCGTCCGCTCTCTGCCACGCCTTCGCAGCCCGGGCGGCGATGCGGTCGCGGATCAGCGACTCGATGCGCGCCGCATCGCCGCCCTCCTCCGGGGCCGCGTCGCGCGAGAGGTCCAGCACGCCCAGCACGCTGTCCATCCGGCGCAGGGCGCGCCGTTCGTCGGCGAACGTCCGCGGCCCGGCGCCGGCATCCGGCGCGCGATCCACCGGCCACGCACCGGCGGCCTCGTTGAGCGCGGCGACGGCCCCGGCGATGTTGAGGTCGTCGCACAGGGCGCGCGTGAATGGCGCCATCGCCTGCTCCAGCGGTCCCGCGCCCGGCATCGGCAGGGGCGCGGCGGCGTGGCGCTCCAGCCAGTCGTCCAGTCGCGCCCAGCGATCGATCTGCCGCTGCGAGTCCCGCACGCCCTGGAACGTGAAGTTCGCGTTGGACCGGTAGTGCGTCCGGATGAGTTCGAGCCGGATCGCCGCGGGCGAGGCACCTCGCTGCACCAGGTCGCGGACGGTGAAGAAGTTGCCGCGGCTCTTGGACATCTTCTCGTTCTCGACCAGCAGGAAACGGGTGTGGAACCAGTACCTGGAGAACTCGGTACGGCCGGTCGCGCCGCACGCCTGCGCGATCTCGCACTCGTGGTGCGGAAAGATGTTGTCCTCGCCACCGGAGTGCAGGTCGATCACGCCGCCCGTCTCCGCGCCGAGCAGGGCGATCGCCATCGCCGAGCACTCCAGGTGCCACCCCGGGTAGCCCTCGCCCCACGGGCTGGGCCAGCGCATGACGTGGCGCGGATCGGGCTTCCAGAGCATGAAGTCGGCGGGATGCCGCTTGAGGTTCTGCGTGGCCGCATCGACGCGCCCGCCCTCGCCGGATCGGACGCGATCGGGCGTGTTGCCCGAGAGCCGGCCGTACGCGGGAAACGACTGCACATCGAAGTAGACCACGCCGTCGGCGCCCACGTACGCGTGGCCGCGGTCGATCAGCGTCCGGATGAGCGCGATCATCTCCGCGATGTACCGCGTCGGACGCGGCATGACCGCCGGGTCTCGATCCGCGTCCGCGACGACCCGGAGCCCCAGTCGCCGCGCGTCCTCCAGGAAGGCATCGATGTAGAACTGCGCGACGGCCGTGGGATCGTTCGGATCGAGGTCCGTGCCCTCCGGCAGGCGGCCGCTCTTCTTCGCCTCCGACAGGCGCATCTGCGCCACCGCCATCTTGTCCTCGCCGCCGCCGTCGGCCCGGTCGTCCTCGGTCATATGACCGACGTCGGTCATGTTCATGACCTGCCGGACCTCGAATCCAAGCAGTTCCAGCGTCCGCCGCAGCACGTCTGCGTTCAGGAAGGAGCGGAAGTTCCCGATGTGCGCGTAGTCGTAGACCGTGGGACCGCAGGTGTAGAAGAGCACGCGGCGTCCCGCGGGATCGATGGGCCGGAACGGCTCGAGCTGCCGCGAGAGCGAGTTGTACAGGTGAAGCTCCATGGCGGCCACGGTACGCGGCGGCGTGCCGGCGTGGCAAACGCCGGGGCCGGACCGATCGATGCGGGGCGCGGCGCACGCGGCCGCTGCCCGCCGCCCGGCGTGTACACTCGCGACCTCACGTGTCCGCGTCTCACGCCAGCGCCCCGTCCGGCACGCGCGTCCTCGTCACCGGAGGCTGCGGGTTCATCGGCACGCATCTCGTCCGCGCCCTGCTGCCGGCCGGGGCGCGGGTCTCGGTGATCGACGACGGATCGACCGGAGATCCGGCCCGGCTGGCGGGACTGCCGATCACGCTCACGATCGGCTCCATCCTGGACCCGGCCGCGCTGCGCGCCGCCATCGACCAGGCGGAGGTGGTGCTGCACCTCGCGGCGCAGGTGTCCGTCCCGAAGAGCGTCGCGTCGCCCGTCGAGACGTGGCAGGTCAATACGGAGGGAACCCTGCGCGTGCTGGAGGCCGCCCGGGCGCAGGGCGTGCGGCGCGTCGTCTTCGCGTCCACCTGCGCCGTCTACGGCCCGGCGCCCAGGCTTCCGTCGCGCGAAGAGGATCCGGTCGACACCGCCTCGCCCTACGCCGCGACCAAGGCCGCGGGCGAGGCGCTCATGGCGGCCTGGGCGCCGTGCTACGCGCTGGAAACGGTGGTGCTGCGCCTGTTCAACGTGATCGGCCCGGGCCAGTCGCTCGACGGCGGCTATGCCGCGGTCGTTCCCGCGTTCCTGCACGCGGCCCGGCACGGCCGGCCCATGCACCTCATGGGCGGGGGCGGTCAGACGCGCGACTTCGTGGCGGTGGATGACGTGGTGCGCGCGTTCATGCTCGCGGCGACGCGCGAGGTACCGTTCGCCGGCGAGATCATCAACATCGGCAGCGGCCGCGCGATCAGCATCCGTGACCTTGCGGAGATCATCGGCCGCGTGACGGGCAGCGCAGTCCGGCCGACGGAAGCGCCGGCCCGCCCGGGCGACGTGCCCCACGCCCGCGCGGCCATCGATCGCGCGCGGGAGGCACTCGGATGGCAGCCGACGGCCGCGCTGGAGGATGTCCTCGCCCGCGCCTGGGCGGACCTGTCGTAGCGCCGGCCACCGCCGCGCGATGGCCGCCCGGGGCCGGCACACCCCGCACCCGGGGCACGTCTGTCGTGGCCCTTCGTGGAAGCCGGTCTCGGATGACCGCGCGCGAACGGACGGTTACTGATCGTGCCCCACCAGTTCCGGCAGGTCGTGGCCTGCGTCGCGCAGCGTCTTCTCGCGGCGCGCCAGTTCCAGGTCCGCGTCCACCATCATCGCGGCCAGCTGCTCGACGGTGGTCCTCGGCGTCCAGCCGAGTTGCTTCCTCGCCTTCGACGGATCGCCGAGCAACTGCTCCACCTCCGCCGGGCGGAAGTAGCGCGGATCGATCTCCACGAAGTCCCGGTAGTCCAGGCCGACGTGTCCGAACGCCAGTTCACAGAAGCGCCGCACGGGGATCATCGTGCCGGTCGCGACCACGTAGTCGTCCGGCGTCTCCTGCTGGAGCATGAGCCACATCGCCTCGACGTAATCCCCGGCGAAGCCCCAGTCGCGCTGCGCCTCGAGATTCCCCAGGTAGAGCCTGCGCTGCATGCCGAGATGAATGCGCCCGACCGCGCGGGTGATCTTCCGCGTGACGAACGTCTCGCCGCGGCGCGGAGACTCGTGATTGAAGAGGATGCCGCAGCTGGCGTGCATGCCGTATGACTCCCGGTAGTTCACCGTCGCCCAGTGCGCGAACACCTTCGCGCAGCCGTAGGGTGATCTCGGGTAGAACGGCGTGCGCTCGGTCTGCGGGATCTCCTGCACCAGGCCGTACATCTCCGAACTGCTCGCCTGGTAGAAGCGGACGCGATGGCCGGAGACCTGTTCGAAGTCCCGGACCGCCTCCAGGAGCTTGATGGTCCCGGTCGCCACGACGTCCGTCGTGTAGATCGGCATGTCGAAACTCACGCGCACATGGCTCTGCGCGCCGAGGTTGTACACCTCGGTCGGCCGGGACTTCCGCAGGATCGACGCGAGGCAGTTGCCGTCGGTCAGGTCGCCGTAGTGCAGGAAGAGGCGGGCGCCGGACTCGTGCGGATCCTGGTAGATCGGATCCAGGCGCGCGGTGTTGAAGGAGGACGACCGCCGGATGACGCCGTGAACCTGGTATCCCTTGCCGAGCAGGAGTTCGGCGAGGTAACTGCCGTCCTGCCCGGTGATGCCGGTGATGAGTGCGCGTCGTTCGCTGGGTGCCATGCTGCTCTGCCTGTTCGTCGCTCGCGGCGGGTCGATCGTGCGCCGGGGAGGGTCCCTGACCCGGGTCGGCGCCCGGCGGCGCCCCGCCAGCATCGGCGCCTCGGCCCTGCGACTCCAGCCGCAGACCACCCGCGAGCGCGGGGCGCGGCGATCCGCGGGGATCACACTATCCCCCGGTTCCGCGGCCGGCGTTCACGCAGGGCAGAAAGAGATTACCAGACGTCCGCCGCGCGACTCGTCCGCCGCGGCCCGCACCTGGACGGAGTCCGGTTCCAGTCCGGGCGTGCGGAAGCCGATCGGGAACGGCCGGCGTCATGCCCCGGCGGCGGCGCGCGGTATCCGCGGTCGCGGTCGCGGTTTCCGCCGGAGCACGCACCGCGCCACGGTCCCTCACGTATCCACTTATCATGGCCCCGCGTCCCACGGCGCTCATCGTTCTTCACCGCAGTTCCCCCCGCCGGCTTCGGTCCCCGCCGCGAACATGTCCGGCGCCTCCTCCCCGCGCCGCACCCGACCGTGAACAGGATGTCCATCGAACTCGACCGACAGCGGATCGTCGTCACGGGCGGGGCCGGATTCCTGGGCCGCGTCGTCTGCGAGCGGCTTCGTGCCCGCGGCTGCCGCGAGATCCTGGTGCCGCGCCGGTGCGACTTCGACCTGACGCGCGAGGACGCGGTCGATCGCCTCTACCGCGAGATGCGCCCGGACATCGTGCTGCACCTGGCCGCGGAGGTCGGCGGCATCGGGGCCAACCGCGAGAATCCGGGGCGGTACTTCTACGCCAACATGGCGATGGCCATGCATCTCATCGAGCATGCGCGACGGCATGGCCTGCGCCGCTTCGTGCAGGTCGGCACGATCTGCGCGTACCCGAAGTTCACGCCGGTGCCCTTCCGCGAAGACGAACTCTGGAACGGCTATCCGGAGGAGACGAACGCCCCGTACGGCATCGCGAAGAAGGCCGCGCTGGTGATGCTGGATGCCTACCACCGGCAGTACGGCCTGGCGGGCGCGTACCTGCTCCCGGTCAATCTCTACGGCCCCGGAGACAATTTTGATCTCCGCTCGAGTCACGTCATTCCCGCGCTCGTGCGCAAGTGCGTCGATGCCCTCGAGGCGGGGGCCGACCACATCGACTGCTGGGGCACCGGCGCGGCGAGCCGGGAGTTCCTGTACGTCGATGACGCCGCCGAGGGCATCATCCGCGCCGCGGAGGTCATGGAGGAACCGATCCCCATCAACCTGGGCACCGGCATGGAGATCTCGATCCGCGACCTCGTGACGCTCATCGCGGAACTCACCGGCTTCCGCGGCCAGGTCCGCTGGGACGCGACGCAGCCGGACGGCCAGCCGCGGCGCTGCCTGGACACCGCCCGCGCCCGTGACCTGCTGGGCTGGAGCGCGCAGATCGGCTTCGAGGACGGGCTGCGCCGGACGATCGACTGGTGGCGGACCGTCGGCCGACCGCAGGCGATGACGAGTGCGTCCTCATGACGATGGGTCCCCTGTTCCACCCGCGAAGGCCAACGACGTGAAGTACTGCGTAACCGGCGGCTCGGGCTTCATCGGATCCTTCTGCTGCGAGGCGCTGCGCGCCCGGGGCGACGGGATCGTCATCCTCGATCTCATCGATCCGCCGGCAGGCACGCCGCACGACCGGTTCGTGCGCGGCGACATCCGCGACGCCGCCGCATGCCGCAGCGCGCTTCCGGGATGCGACCGCGTGCTTCACCTGGCGGCCGCCCACCACGACTTCGGCATCACCGAGGACACGTACTACTCCGTCAACGAGCGCGGCACGCAGGTACTCCTGGACGCGATGGACGAGGCGGGCGTCCGCGACATCTGCTTCTACTCGACGGTCGCCCTGTACGGCACCGCGCCGCCGCCACTGCATGAAGGCGTGGAGGGCCGGCCGAACTCGCCATACGGCGGATCCAAACTGGCGGGCGAGAAGATCTGCCGATCCTGGACGGAGCGCGGCGGCGGACGCCGGTGCCTCGTCATCCGGCCGACAGTCACGTTCGGTCCGCGCAACTTCGCGAACATGTACTCGCTGATCCGGCAGGTCCATTCGGGGAAGTTCGCCTTCGTCGGCCCCGGAACGAACATCAAGTCGCTGAGTTACGTGGAGAACATCGTGGACGCGACGTTCTTCCTCATGGACCGCAGCGATCTGCCCGCGTTCGACGTCTACAACTACGTCGAGAAGCCCGACCTCACCAGCCGTCAGATCGCCGAGGTCGTCTACCGCTGCCTCGAGCGGACACCGACCAGACTCACCATTCCGAAGTGGCTGGCATTCCTCGCCGCGATGCCGTTCGACATCGCCATCGCGCTGACCGGGAAGAACATCCCCGTCTCCTCCGCACGCATCCGCAAACTCTTCACGGACGAGACGAAGTTCGAGGCCGATCGTGTGCGCGAGCGCGGATTCACGCCGCGCGTCCCGCTGGATGAGGGCATCCGGCGCATGGTGGCGTGGTACCTGCAGGAGGGCCGGACGCAGCGCGCGGAGTGGCATCAGCCGCCGGCCGAGGTGATCCGCTTCGACGGGGAGTGATCCGTCCCGCCGCGCCGTCGCCGGCCGTGCGCCCACGGAGGCCCGATCCCGTGTCACGCCGAAGAGACCACGCCGTTGCGGGCTGTCGAGGCCTGCGTGAACCCGCCCGACGCCCCTCGCTCCGCGCGGCGCTGGCGATCGTTCTCCTCCTGCCGCTGCTGCTCCCGGCGTGCCGCGTCCCGTCGCGCCGGCCGGGAATCGCCGCCGGCGAGGTCCCGATCCTGCTTCCCGTCGACGGGGATCTCGTCCACGCGGAGGAGATCATCGTGGAGATCCTCCGGCTCAACGGCGCGACGATCCCCGACGCGGCGCTGGCGCGGGCGCTGCATCGGCTCGAGCGCCACGTCGGAGGACGGATCTCCATCGTCGACCGCGGCAGTGTTCCATGCCGCTACGACGAAGACGGGTACCCGGCCGCCCTGCAGTGGCCGGCCTCCCACGCCGATCCGGAGACCGGGGAGCGCCTGCCCGTCGATCGTCCGCGCTGGTTCACGCACGCGGACGGCGGCGTGATCGGGCTGTACGCGGGATCCGCAGAGACAGGCGACGGCACCACGGACCTGCTGATGCCGATCCTCCGCGCCAACGCGATCGCGATCCTGGTGCATGATCACGTGCCGGCCCATACAAAGGCCAGCGGATTCACCACGATGGCGCCACAGCCCGTGCTCCATGCATCGTCGTCACCGGATGCGATCGAGTGGGCGCTGCGGCATCGCGAGATCCACCTGTTCCAGCCGCGCATCCGCGGGCGGATACGCCTGCCGTTCGTCTCCCGCGACACGTACTGGGAGTGGATCATCCTCCACGAGATCGGCCACTGTCTGCGCGTTCCGTCGGCGCCGGACCGCACGTATGTCCGCAATGGTCCGCACTGCATCCGGCCCGACTGCGTCATGTACTCGCCCGCGGACTGGCGGATGGTCATGCAGATCATCCTTCACGGCTGGTCGCTGGACTTCTGCGAGGCTTGCGCCGCGGAACTCGCGGAGGCACGCACACGTCCGCCGCGGACCGATCCGTTCGACTGGCCGCCGGCGCACTGGCGATTCGAGACGGAAACACGCGCGCGGGCGGCGCCACCGCCGCCGATGTCCGGGCGACCGGTCGCCTGCTGCGGCGGCCCGTGACCCGGCGGCGCCGAGCGCGCTGATCGCGTGCGTGCGCGGGGACGGAAACGTCTCAGCCCGCGTCCGGCGGCGCGTGCGTGCGGAGGAGATCCTCCATCGTGCACCAGCGGAAGTCGCGCAGCAGCGCGGCGAAGCGTGCCTCGCCGCGGGCCAGGTTCACGCTGTGCCGGAACGCATGGCTGCGCTTCACGCCGCCCACGCGCGGCTGTCCCGGGTCGATCTCCCACGGATGGATGTAGAAGACGTACGGAAGCCCGCGGGCCAGGATCCGGCGCACGCCCCAGCGGAAGAGGGGATACGGGTAGATCCGGAAGTAGCCGCCGCCGCCCCACGGCAGACCACGTGAACCCATCGTGAGTACAGAGACGCAGACCTCGATCATGCCGCCGGGCAGCCGGGCGATGGGGACGCCCGCATCCATGCCGGAGAGGCGGCCGTAACGATCGTGCGCCACGGTCGGAAACGCGGATGAGTCGTACTCGATCCCGTGCTCCTGGAGGATCGGGATCGCCCAGTCGATGATGGAGAACGACGGCGCCCGGTATCCGCGCACCGGCTGACCGGTGAGATCGCGGAGGAATCCCACCGACCGCGCGATGTCCTGCCGGAACCGCTCCGGTCCGATCTCATAGATGAGTTCGTGGCCATGGCCGTGCGAGGCGATCTCATGCCCGGCGTCGGCGATGCGCCGGACGAGCGCAGGCACCTTCTCCGCCACCCAGCCCAGCACGAAGCAGGTGGACCGGACGCCGCGTGCCGCCATGAGTTCCAGCATGCGATCGGTATTGCGCTCGACGCGCAGTTCCCGTGCATCCCATGAGTCGCGGGCGATCGCCGACTTCAGGTTCTCCACCTGGAACCAGTCCTCGACGTCGATCGACATGACGGCGGGGGGGCGGTCGCGCCCGGCGCTCACGGCCGTCCCTGGTCTGGTTGTCTCCGGCGCAGGCGTGATCGTGCTCATCAGGTCACGAAGTGGCTCATGGCGTGCGCTCCGGCGCACCGCGATCCACGGCGATCATACCCGCAGGGGCCGGCGGCTCCCCCCGGAGCGGCCACCGGGAGATGCGGGCATGAACGTGTCGCCGTACGCTCGACCCGCCGCTCGCCGACTGGCCGCCCAGGCACCGGCCGCACGCGCGGACGGCGGCGTGTCGAGGATCACGGGAAGCGCATGCGCGGGCCGCGATGCGCCGACGATCGCCTGGCCTGGGCGCCTCCGCCGCCCCGCCATCCCGGCGCCAGCGCGTCCGCGGCGTGACGTGCCGCGGAGCGCAGGCGTCAGGGGATGGGTTGGGGACAGGACCGATCATGGCCCTGCGCGACGACGGCGCGACCCGCGCGCCGTCAGGGCACCCAGTGCGACCACCAGTAGTACCGGCGGGGCGGGCACGGGGACGATCCGCTGGAAGTGGAAGTCGTCGATGTGCACGGGCGGGAAGCCCATGGAGTCCTGGTCATTCTGGACTTCGACGGCGTCGAAGTCGAAGTCCATGACGACACCGAAGAAGCGATTCGCGCTTCCGGAGAACCAGTTGGTCACATGGATCAGCTGGCCTCCGGAGTAGAAGCGGAACCGTGAGAACTGCGGCCAATGCAGTGCCACCGCTCTGATCGGCTCATCGAACTCCACGCGCATCTCGGCGCTGCTCCGCAGACCGCCCCTCCGTACCAATATGACCGAGGCGCCCCGATTGTGTCTACTCCACATCGAGGGCGACGAGGTTCTCTCCCATGACGACCACCCCGAGTCGCAGCAGAAGCCCGCGACCGCGAGCCAGCTCAGGCACGAGTGCGTGACCGCCTTCAGTCAGACGAGACGCAGGACGCCCGTCGTGAAGACTCATCGAAGTCGACACGCGTCGACTTGAGTCGCCACGGCTTCCATGTTCACGTCCTGACTCTCAGTCTTGAGCGAACCGCCAAGCACATCGTCAAACACAAGCCAGAGGAACTCTGACTCGCGTCTGAACGCCCAACACCGCGCATCGGGGCCATCGGCCTTCAGTGTCGGGCTCCATCCCAGCCGCTGGAGAGCCGCTGCGAAGCGCTCGAACTGCTCCCACTCCCGCAGCCTCGGCAGATGATGAGCCTTCATCGGCTTCCGACCCCCAATGTCTGATTGACGGATACTCCTGATCGGGTCGAGCTTTCCAGGATTGCTCGCCACATGTCGTCCCCGACCAGGCCTCGGCCTCCGTCATAGATCTTCCGCACAATGTCCTGAAGCGTCGGGACCTCGTCGAGGTGCCGCTCGTCAACGAGACCCAGCGTCACGCCGCCGCCGATGATGACCGTCTTCAGGCCGCCTTCGATGCCAGCCTTCGTATTGGCGGCGGCCTCGCCGATTCCCTTCACGAATCCGGTCACATAGGCGTCGGCAACATCCCACCCGGTCGTGGGTGCACCGGGTGCGCTCTGATCTGTTGCCAGGCCCAGCCACCTGAAGATCCACATCCCCAGCGGATCCCACCACACCAGCGGATTCCCCCGCACGTACACATGCAGGTTCATCCCGTCCACGAAGCCCGCCGGGTCGCGCGACAGCCACCGGCCGAGCAGCACCGCGTCATGCACGCGAAGGCGCGCGAGCAGCAGCCCGGTCTCCGCGTCGAACACGTGCCCCGTGAACCCGATCACGTTCCCGTTTGTCGACAGGCCGAGGCCGCGCGGCAGCGCGGACGCGTACGAGCCCGAGAGGATCAACTGATCGGAGAAATCGACCGTGCCGGTGGCGTGAACGTGTTCATCGGGCCCGCGGACCAGGGTGCCGTGCGCGGGCGTGGTCGTGATGCCTGACGCGAGCAGCGCCAGCAGTGCGACGATCATCACGTGGATGGCACGGCGCAGGGGCATGGGCACGGGAGAGCGTACCGGATTGGACAGGGTGGGCGAACGGGGGACTGGGGGCGGCGATGGAGTCTCTGGGCGAGCAGGCAGCGGCGCAGATCTACAGACGGGATGTTGCTCTCTCGTTCAGGAACCTTGTAAGGGCTGGGGTTGGTTGACAGGGCGCCTCGGTCATACTGCCACGGAGGGCACAACGCCCGCCGGAGAACCCCGGCTCTCATAGATTGACGCGCCGCCCGGGACGGCGAACGAAGTGCCCTAGCAAAGCCAACTCGGCGGCGCTCGCAGTCATCAGTTGAGACCTGTCTTCCACCTCATGTCCGTCTCTGAAGATCTGCTTCGACGTGAAATGGAGATCGTACTTCACGATCGTCCGAAGTGTGTCGAAGACAATTTGTAGAGGATCCAGTTCTTTGGACAAGAGGCGAGTGGTATTCAGGCGACCAGACGATCCTGCTCGAGGAAGCGCTGGCGGACCTGTGACGGCGTGAGGTAGCGGTGTCGCTGGAGGATCCAGGTCTCGTTGAAGCGTCGGACATCGCGTGGCCACCCGTATCGCGGGCGGGCGAGTCTCCCTGGAGCCGGTAGTCCGGCGGTGAGGACGGCATCTGCCCCGTGCAGGGCTCCGCGGGATCGACGAACCTCGGATCGGCATCCAGGATCTCTTGGCCCGGGAACGGCGGCGAGGATGAGCGGCGATGTCACCGATGATCGAATACGCGACCACGGGGGACACGATCCCAGGTACGTTGAAAGAGCGGCTCCGTTGTCGGTCAGCGGCCGGACCACCATCTGTCGCTCGGCGGCAACATCCGCAACATTCCCCCAGAGATGCAGTTCCCGATGAACGGACCGGACGGTCCCGGTTCCTCAGGGTCGTGGGAGACACGAACGTGCATGAACAACCTTGGCTCCGCCCTCTGCGTCTGGATACGTCGGGCCGCTGGTCGCGGCGTTGTGCGCGAACGTGCAATGCATGATCCGGGTCTCATCCGGGGCCCGGCCAGCGTGGTCGGGGCGCCGCGGCCGGCCCGCCGTTGTTGACCTCCGGCTCTGCCCCATGTTCGCCAGTGCGCACCTGGTTGCGATAGAACACGCTGCCCGCGACTTCCAGTTCGCCGCCGCCATGTGCCGTATCCGCGTACATGAACGGTGACTGTCCGTCGGCGTTGCCGCCCTCGATCACCGAGGCCGTCGTTGCGGTGAGATCGGGGCGAATCCGGCAGCTCGATCACCACCACGTGGTGCAGATTAATCGCCGATCCCGCCGCCGCCGATCTCGCCCGTGAGGATGGTCTGCCACGCGTCGTTGCCATGGTCACGCTCACCGTACAGATCCTCGGTCCCGGCAGAAGTGGCCGCGGATGACGATGGACGCCGTCACCTCGAACGTGTCAGTGCGGACGCCCGTCGGACTGCCACCGTCGCCAGGGCACGTCCGTGACGTACGTCCCGGCAACGACCCAGATTTCGTCGCCCTCGTCTGGGCCATCTCAGTGCCTTCTTCACCGTGCGGAGGGCGTTCTGCCACGAGTCACCATCATTCGCGTCATTGCCGGACGTGGGACGTAGATGCGGTCTGCACGCGCTCCGGGACGATGCTGGCTGCCGCCAGAACACCGGTCGCGATTCCCATGGTCCGCATCCGATACCGATTCGAGAACAGGCGGTCATCACTCGACTCCTGTGCTGATGGGACACCCTGCCCCAGGCGCCGGAACGACCGCGCGGGACCTGATCTCCACCTGGACAGCGTTGATCGATGCAGATCGGCCGCCGTCAGCGCATCGGCGCGCATGGCCACGGTCAGAACACGGTCCACTGGTGCCGGTGCTCGAGAAGGATCATCAGGTCCAGCCGCATCCACGGCGCGTTCTCCGTGAGATCACCTTCTGGTCGCTTCCCACATGGCCAGCGGTCGCAGCGGGTCTGCAAGCCCGACGCGGCAATCGCCATCGAGGTCACCGGCGGTGGTGGGACGCGACGGTGGACGTGTCTGGGTGGCCAGCAGGCCGTTGTCGCTCCACCCAGTCCGACCTCCGCTCGGCAATCCCGGCGGAACAATCGGCGGATACCCCGACCAGTCCGCATTCAGCATCTGCGTCACGATGGCTACGGCCTGAAGCGATTCTGGCGACGGCTGTACATCGTCTGGAACGGATATGGACCACCGGTGCTCTGTCCGAACGCCATCCCCGTCCGGATGTCATGGTCCACGACCGAAAGGCGGTATACCCGGACAACGGCGCGATCCGCTCATAGACCGCTTCCGTCGCGGCTTGAGCGCGATAGGACTGGTAAGGCGGCACCGCCCGGGCAGATCCTTGACGCTCAGCAGGAGCGCTCCCGTCATCGGACCCGCCGATGATCGCGGTCATGCTCCTGCCTTCGATTCCCGGGTACTCCACCGCGCGCCGTCATGGGCGACCCACAGATGGCAGATCTGCCACTGCTGCCCCGTCCAGCCGGCGAGCGTCGACCATCGCGGGATGTACGTGCCCCGACCGCGCGGGACCCGAGATCCCGAGCAGGTCTCCGATGTCAGTCAGTACGCCGTCCTGCCAGGCAGCGTGCGACGCGGAGGAGCCGTCGAGGTCATACGCGAAATGAACGAGCAACTGGTCTGGTCGTTGAGCGCTGCGGATCTGTGAAAGAACGCCCGAGGCCCATGCCCAGCGGCAACGGCGGCGTGATGATCGTCAACGCCGTCCTTCAGGATCCATGCGACCCTCTTAGCCGATCCCCGGGATGGACGCCTCCCCGCGATCGTCCCTCGGTTGTTGATGACGCATGGAATCCGTCGCCCCAGGAATCACGATCTCTGAGTGGAGTACTGCTCTGCCAGCGATACGCGCGGGGCGGCGCCCACGGGCGGTGTGAGTGACCGACAACAACATGTCGTTGTTGATACCGCGCATAGATCTGCCTCGACCCGAACGAACACGCCGGTCCTGTGACCGTATCGATCCTCGAAGCGGTTCGGGACCACCACGCCGGGCAATGACCTGTCGGGCAGGACGATTCCGCCCACAGCCAGCCGCACACGGCAGCGCGTACCATCGCCGCCACCATGCCGCCGCCCAACTCCAGACGCCGTGCTCCACCGCCACCACGCTCCCCGGCCCCGTGGGCCGATTCGGCGTACCCCGGGCCCATACGTGGGGCCCTCGACAGGAGCCACGACAGGGCCCACCGGGTCGTCTCACGACTGGGCCCTTGACCGATCCCGGATGCAGGCCCGGCGCATCCCTTCCTCGATTGTCGTCCGGAGTGGTTCGACCGGACTGTCTCGACCGGAGGGGTCCACCGGACCCTGCGTTCCCCACCGCCGCGCCTGGTGATCGGGCGTGATCGGACGGTGGACACTGTACCGCGTCGACCGCGCGTGTCAAGCAATGATCTCATGTCCATGAACGGGGGCGGTGCACAGACGGTGAGTCAATCACTTCTCACGGATGATCGTCGCGCACGGACCACCATCCCTGCAGAGAGACGTCATGGCAGGTCCGCATCATCGACATCAGATGTTCGACACCACGCACCACGGGCAGGTCTTCCAGCCTGTCGCGCGCGCGTGGGCAGAAATCGCTCGGCCGCGAAGACGATGGCGGCCGACATCGGCGTGCACGCGTGGACGCTGTGAGAGAAGATCCCGAGCGATCAAGCGCGCGGCCCGCGCATGCACGAATCCTTAATCCTGACAAGTACAGGCGGGATGCATGCACGCCATCGCTTTCGGCACGCGGCGAGAGTCAAGCGCCCCTGCAACCCGGCGAATGGACGACGGCGGAGCGCCCTGGCTCGGCGATCATCAGACGCGGACGCGCGCAGCCGGACGCGCCCGTCGTCGGCAGAGGTCCTGACCGCGCAACCCCGGACCCGATGCGCGCTGCCACCACTCGCCAGCCCGGCTGACCACGACCACCCTCCTGCGCGCGGGGTTGCGGGGGCCTCCAGCCCCCCTGCGGCTCCCCTTACGAATCAACGAAGATCTGCAGGATCCGGGGAGACCCGACGCCAACCCGTGGTCCCCGAAGTGACCTCGAGCGAGCGAGCACGCGCGCGCACGCATGAACGAGTCAATGACCTCGACGATGCACCAGAGCATTGCGCGCGAGTGTTCGCGGCTCACGGACCTTGCTGTAAGCGCAGGGGCTGAAGCGGCCCTGCAGCCCCCCTCGCGGATGGATGATCCCGGAGGCGCCTTCTCGCGCAATGCATCGATCACGGACGCGCCGTGCCGCCAGAGGACCTCAGCGCACGACGCTGGACCCCATGCGCGCAGATTCCACCACTCGCGCGCCGGCCGACCACCACCACCCTCCTGCGCGCAAGGGGGTTGCCGGGGGGGGCCTCAGCCCCCCCTGCGCTCGCGCCCCCGGTCGGAAGACCACCCTGGAACAGACGGGCGCGAGAACCCGGCGCGCTTTCCCCACTGGACAGTGAAGGCCGACGGTCTGCCACGACCATCGGCCTTCACGCATCCCCGGCGTCGCGCGCGGGATCAGCGGTCGAGTCGCGCTATCCGGCGCACGGCCCCCACGCCGCAAGCAGGATCAGCAGGTCATCGAAGTTGATCGTGCCGTTCCCGTCCAGGTCCGTCGAGCACGCGGGGCAGGGGCCCCACGCTGCGAGCAGCGTCACCAGGTCGCTGAAGTTCACATGACCGTCGCAATCGATGTCGCCGGGGCAGGTGGGCTTGAGGACGGACAGGAGCCCGATCGATGACACCGGGTCGGCGTGACCGTCGCTGTCCAGGTCGGTCAGCAGGACCACGTCGAACACCTGGAGCGGCACGTGTTCGTCGAACGCGGCCTCCAGCGGGACAAGCAGCGAGTGACCGGAGTCGATGCCCGCGTACGAACTGAGCACCGTTCCCGGCGGCAGGCCGTTGACGCTCAGCACGCCACCCGACGCGACCTGGAAACTGATCGCACCGTCCGCGTCACCGGCATTGAGGATCTCGAACGCGAGATCCGCGCTGTTCCCGATGACGAGCGGGATCGGCGGACCATGGTCGTCCGGCACCGCGACGTCGAAGCACCAGCGCGGGACCGGCAGCCCGGACTGCGTGTTGACCCAGTTCACCACGCCGGTCGCGGACGACTGATTCCCGCTGCCCAGGTTCGTGACCAGCGCCTGGAGGCACGCCTTCATCACGCCGTCCCCGACCAGCCCCTCGCAGAAGATCGTGATCGGAACGCTGACGCAGCCACCCGGCGCCACGTTCGCCGTCCCGCCGGTGGGCATGATGAAGTTGGGCGCGATGATGTGGTTGCAGTTGGGACCGGGAACGCTGGCGATCGACCAGTTGTACGATCGTCCCGCCGAACTGCTGTTGCAGATGGTGAGCGTCACCGTCACGGTCGACGTCTGCGGCCAGCAGCAGGTGGCCGCCGCCGTCAGGTGCACGCCGTCGGTCGGATCGGCCGGGATGCACGGGTTGGGCGAGCAGGAGGTCTGCGCGCCCATCCACATTCCCCCGAGGGTCTCGCACTCCAGGAACGTCATCACGGTGCAGATCGGCTGCGGAACGCCGTGCAGGTGGTAGCAGCAGGCGCCGAACTCCGGCTCCTCTCCGCCGCAGAGCGGGATCTCGATGCAGTGCTCGCGGGAGCAGCACTCGTTGAGATTGATGTCGTGGATCGTGATCGCGAAGCAGAACAGCGAACCGGGCGTCGCGCCCGTGATCGTCACCGTGATCGGCAACGACGTCCCGTAGGGCGGAATCGGCGGCGTCAGCGCCATGTAGTTCGGCGTGATCGTCACACCGGAGCCTCCGGGCGGGATCAGGAAGAGGTGATGGATGATGTCCGGCGTCAGGTTGTCGAGCTGGAACGTGTAGGTGTACGTCCCGGGCTGCCCGTTCGGGTCGCACTTGATCGACTCGCTCCCCTCGGTCACCTGGAGACAGTCGCAGTCCGGTTCGACGCAGATCTCCGTCGAGCAGCAGTTCTGCATCGTCGTATCAAGAAGCGTCACGATGAAGCAGAACGGCACCCCGGAGGTCGTTCCGCTGAAGTTCACGGTGAACGTCGCGGACGATCCATCCGGGATGAACTGGCTGATGACGTTCGGCGACGGCGTCACTGGCGATCCCGGCGGCATCGGCGTGATGAGAACGTGCGACGCGTCCTGCCCGGAGTTGTTGTTCACCGTGAACGTCACGCTGACATTGCCCGAGCCGTCGGTTGCACACCGGACCTTGTCGACGTCGACGGTGCAGCTCGCCTCCTTGCAGATCGTGAGATCGCAGAGCATGGCCTCACCCACCGGCCGGCAGCACTCGCCGGAGAGGACAGTGCCGCGCTTGAGCGTGACCTGGACCTGGAGGTACCGGCCGACGACACCGGTGAACGGGACGTTCGCCTGCACCGTCGTCCATGGTCCGGACGGAAGCGGCGAGTCGCTCGCCCGCACGCGCACGATGACCTGCGATCCGCCGGTCAGCATCGCCGTCCAGTCCAGCGTGCTCCACACGCAGCCGGTCTTGCCGCCGTCGTGGATGAACGTCCAGGTTCCCTGCGGCGCCGTCTTGAGCAGCATGTCGCCGGTCTGGTCGCTGTAGTTGTACGCCCACGCGTCCGGGCCCAGGTCCACCGCCAGGTCGGTCGCACCGAACGCGCCGAGCGCAGGATCGATGCGCACCGCATTGTGCGTCACACGGTTGGTCGCCCACACCTTGCCGTTGCTGTCCACCGCGACGCCATGCGGTGTGCTGCCGGGGATCGATCCGAAGTTGACCGGCACCAGGCCGGCCGCCACGCCGGCGGTCGAGATCCGGCTGACGGTGTTCGAACTGGAGTTGGCGATCCAGACATCACCGCCGTCGATGGCGATGCCGCGGTTCGTCGCCGAGGAGCCGTGATTGAAGGCCGGCAGCGGTGCGCCGGAGGGCGTCACGCGACGCACCAGGCCGTCATAGGGGTAGGTCATCCAGATGAAGCAGGTGGCCGGGTCGAAGGCAAGGCCGTAGTTGCGATAGTCGAAGTCCGGCGGCACGGTGTCCACGAAGTAACTGAGCGAGTTGGTGGCGGGGTCATACCGCATGAGCTGGTTGCCGGCGGCGCCCGCATCCCAGTTCGCCGACCAGAGCACGCCGCACGCGTCGACCAGTCCGCCGTACCCGCCGTACAGCGCGGTGAACGGGGATCCGCCGACCTGCGTCGCCGTCGCGTTGTCCAGCTTCTCGAACCGCTTGTTCGTCCAGCTCCCCACCCAGATGTCGTTGCTGCCGTCGATCGACACGTGGCGGATGTTGACGCCCTCGGTCCGGACGAAGGCGGTGATGCATTCGTCCTGCGCCGAGACGACACCGCCGGCGGTGTCGATGCCGCCGGGCAGGTTCGTCCACGGCAGGGCGGTGGCCGCGTAGTCCACGTTGAACGCGCCCGTCGTGTGCGGATAGCCGCGCGAGGTCCTGATCAGGCCGTCGCCGTCGCGGTCTTCGCACGTGCAGTAGGCGAACGGTCCCTGCAGGTAATCCCCGGTGGGATCCGGAACACCGTTCGCGTTCACGCGTGTGCCGCCCAGCGCCAGGCCGACCCGGGTCACCGAGCCCATGTTCGGCCCGTTGGGAACGGCCGGGCTGGCCTCGTTGCGGTTGCCCACCCAGATGTTGCCGTAGCCGTCGACGGTCGTCCGGGACGGATTCGTCGCCATGCCCTCCGGTGCCGTGAAGTACTCGCCGACCACGTCTCCCTCGGCGAGGCCGTACTGCGGAAGATTCTCCGTCGCGATCCGGATGATCGACCCGCGGCGGATCTGCCCCCACGGCCCCGGGTCGCCGCTCGCCGCCTGCGTGAAGCCGGAGACGGCGACCGCGAGGAACGGCCACGGCCGGACGTCGTGATTGTCCACCAGGCGAAGGCACTGCTGTCCCGTCGCCGGATCCCGGACCACCTCCAGGTTGAAGAGTTCACCCTGCGAGAAGTCCTTGACGGTGGCATACGTCACGCACGGCCCGCTCGAGCCGGATTGCCCGGCCAGGGGGACGGTGGCGGCAAGGGTGAGCAGGCTGCCGGAGAGGAGGGCGATGCGGATTCGGGACCGGGATGACATGGCGAGAGTCTTTCCTTGGATCGAACGTGCCGGGGCACCCCCGAGCGCCGCGGGACAGGGCGCGCGCAGGAAGCCCACCGGGCGCAGTTCGCTCGGCGACGGAGAATCTCCAACCCGGATTCCAGGATTCCCGCTCCGGCGGCCGTGGCGCCGCGGCCGTCGGGTCACCCGGGCAGGCGCCCTCCCCCCGGACAGCGAGCCGGCCCGAACAGGGGCGTTTCCGGATAACGCCCGGCTCCGGGCGGTGGCATACTCTCGCGAGTTCCCCTACCGGAGCCCCGACGATGGCCACGACGACCCACTGGATCATCACCGCCGACGGCCGCGGTGCGCATCTCTTCGGCTGCTCGCATCTGCCCAGCGGTGACCTGCACCTGGAGCCGGGCCGGTCCCTGCACAATGCACACGAAGAAGAGCATGAACGGAGTCGACCGCTCCTGCTGGGCGGCGCGGAACGACGCGGATCCGTGGCACGCTCCGGCGCTCATGCGGCACCGCATGTCGTGTCGCAGGGCCACGCCGACGAAGAATCCCTGCGCAGGTTCGCGCGCGAGGTCCGGACCTGGCTCGCCGCCGCGATCGATGAACTGGGCACGGATCGCGTGACACTCTTCGCAGCGCCGCAGTTCCTGGGGGTCCTCCGGACGGAACTCGACACTGTCGCGAGCCGGGTGGACCTGCACAAGGGTGAACTGACGCACCTGCGCGCCCACGAACTCGCGGCACATCCGGAGATCCGCCGGATGTTCGGCGCCGCGCGCACTTCCGCGAAGTCGTAGCCGGCGGGTGTCGCACGCCGCGCCCACCGGTTCACCATCGCGTTCGCGATCGCGGCGTCACGACGGCCGGGCCGCCCGGGTCGCGGTCGCGCGCATCGCCTCGCGAAGATGCTCGAGGACGCGCTCGTCCGGCACCTGGTCGAAGTGGCCGTAGAACTGGCCGATCGACATGAAGCTGGACGGCGCCAGGGGGCACACGACCCGGTCGCAGAGCGGCCGGATCGCATCGAGGCACGCGCGCGCCGCGACGGGGACGGCAACGATGCGTTCCAGGGCGCCGGCGGCCTGCACGGTCCGCAGCGCCGCGATCATCGTCGATCCCGTCGCCATGCCGTCGTCGGTCAGGATGACGCTCCGTCCGCTCACCGGCGCCCGTGGGCGCACGGCGCGGAAGATCCGGCTGCGGCGCTCGATCTCCCGGAGCTGGAACGCCCGCTCCCGTTCGAGGTCCGCGTCATCCGCGCCCGCCGCCGCGACGATCGCCCGGTCGACGTGGATCTCGCCACCTTCCGCCACCGCACCCAGCGCGAGTTCCGGCTGGCACGGGGCGCGCAATTTCCGGGAGAGGACGATGTCCAGTTCGGCGCCGATCGTGGCCGCGATGGCAGCGCCCACCTCCACGCCTCCGCGCGGAATGGCCAGCACGATCGGGTCGCGCAGCGCCACGCCCGCCAGGATCGCGCCGAGCCGGCGGCCGGCATCGGCGCGATCGATGTACATGTCCGGATTCATCGCGGCGGATACAGATCACCGCGGACGGCCGACGCCACTGCGTCCGCCGCCCGCGGCTGTATCAGGTCACACACCATCTCATCAGCTGTTCACGGCCACCTTGCGGCCGGTCGAGGGCTTGATCTCGACCTGCTTCGGCTTCGCGCCGGGCTTCTTCGGGATGTGGATCGCGATCACGCCGTTGTCGGCCTCCGCGGCCACCTTGTCCACGTCCACGGTCTCCGGCAGCTCGACGACGCGCCGGAACGATCCGAAGCGCCGCTCGCAGTGGTAGAAGTTCTCGCCCTTCTTCTCCTGCTGCTCGGACTTCTCTCCGCTGATCGTCAGCGTGCGACCGGAGATCGAGATGTCCAGGTCCTTCGCGCCGATCCCGGGGGCCTCGAGGCGGATGGTGAGTTCCGTGTCCGTCTCGCTGAGGTCCAGCGGCGGGATCCAGCCCTCGGTGCGGAAGAACTTGGGCTCGACCAGGCCGAGCGGATCGCCGAGGAAGCGCTCGAACGTGCGGTCCATCTCGTCGCGCAGCCGGGCGAAGTCGCCGTTGCTCGGAGCGAGCGACGTCGTCGGGGTGCGCCTGCGCATCAGGGTCATGGTCATCGGAAGACTCCTTCGGTTCGTCGGATCGGTCCGGCCTCAGCCGAGGCCACCACGAGTGACGCCCGCCGAGAGCCGGACACTCTCATGCAGGGAAGGTCAGAGCGGGATTGTTGCCGGTCGCGCGTTCGGCGCCTACCGGGCCGATTCCCTGTTTTTGCGTCGCGTTCGCGGTGGCGATGACCGGTTCCGCGTGCAACGATGCCGCACACGCCGCGGCGCGACGCCGGCACCATTCGCGCACCGCCGCGCCGGGTGGCCCGGCGCGGGCATGAGCGGCCCATCGGTGGATACGCTGTGGACCACCGGGACCGGCGGAGATTGCACCGGAGGCCGGCGAGGAGGACACGATGGCGACAACTGGCAGACCGCCGCGACCCTGGCTGGTCGCGGCCTGGCCGGGAATGGGGAACGTGGCGGTCATCGCCGCCGGCCACCTTGTCCGCGAACTCTCGATGACACCTGCGCAGGAACTGCCCTCGCACGAGCACTTCGACATCAGCGAGATCACGGTGAAGGACGGACTCGTGACCCCGGTCCACCAGCCGCGCGGACTCTTCTTCCGCTGGACGCATCCGACCGGCGGGCGCGACCTGGTCGTCTTCCTCGGCGAGGCGCAGCCCACGTCGGGCACGTACGCCTACGCGCGGGAACTCCTGGAGGTGGCCGCTGAGATGGGCGTGGAGCGCGTCGTCACGTTCGCGTCCATGGCGTCGGCGCTGCACCCCTCGGCGAACCCCAAGGTTGCCGGGATCGCGACCGATCCAGGTTCGCTGGCGGAACTGCGCCGGGCGGAAGTGCCGCCGATGAATGACGGACAGATCGGCGGCCTCAACGGCGTGCTGCTCGCGGCGGCGGCAGAGCGCGGCCTGTCGGGCATGTGCCTGCTCGCCGAGATCCCGTTCTTCGCGGCGAACATTCCCAACCCGAAGGCCGCCCGCGCCGCGCTCAGCGTGTTCAGCATCATCGCGGGGATCGACGTCAGCCTGGACCTGCTCGCACGGCATGCGGCCGTGGTCGATCGGATGCTGATCGACCTGTACGAGAAACTCCAGGCACAAGGTGCGTTCGACCAGTTGACGGAGCAGAACGGGGAGCAGGGCGATGAAGGCGACAGCGAATCCGGTGGAGAGCCCGGCGGGGGCGCGGGTCCGTCCGGCACTGGAACACCGCCCGCGAAGGCGGCCGGATTGCCGGAGTCGAAGCCGCTCGACTACGCCACGCGCCAGCGCCTCGAGCAGCTCTTCGAGGATGCGCGGCGGGACCAGGGACGCGCGGTCGCCCTGAAGCAGGAACTCGATCGCCTGGGCGTCTTCGCGCAGTACGAAGACCGCTTCCTCGATCTCTTCCGGCGGGCAGGATGACGGCACGCACGTCCACCGACCGGTCGCTGCGCCCGCTGCTCGCGCCACGGTCCGTGGCCATCGTCGGCGCCACGGAACGCCCGGGGTCGGTCGGCGCCACGGTGATGCGCAACGTGATCGATGGCGGCTTCCCCGGACCCGTGACACCGGTCAACCCGGGCCGCGCCTCGGTGTTCGATCGCGTCGCCGTCGCACGGGTCGAAGACCTGCCGCAGCCGCCGGACCTCGCGGTGCTCTGCACGCCGGCACACACGGTGCCCGCCCTGCTCAGGGCGTGCGGGAAGACCGGGATCCGCGGCGCCGTGGTGCTGGCCGCAGGGTTCCGCGAATCAGGACCGGCCGGCCGCGCGCTGGAACAGGACCTCCGCGACGCGCTGGCCGAGACGCCCTCGCTGCGCGTGCTCGGCCCGAACTGCCTGGGGCTGATCGTGCCGGGGATCGGGCTGAATGCCTCGTTTGCGCGGGCGCCCGTCCGCGGCGGGACCATCGCGCTGTGCTCGCAGTCCGGCGCGCTGTGCAGCGCGATGCTGGGCTGGGCGGATGCGCAGGGCATCGGGTTCTCGCACTTCCTGTCGGTCGGCAACATGACCGACGTGGGATTCGCCGACCTGCTGGATGCCCTGGCCGAGGATGACGCGGCACGCTCGGTGGTGCTCTACATCGAGGCGCTCACGGACGCGCGGCGCTTCGTGGCGTCGGCACGCCGATGCACCGCGCGGAAGCCCGTCGTGGTCTTCAAGGCGGGTCGGCATGCCGCCGCCGCCCGCGCCGCGGCGTCGCACACCGGCGCGATGGCGGGCGAGGACGCCGTGTACGACGCCGCGTTCGAGCACGCGGGCATCGTGCGCGTGGATCGACTGGATGCATTCCTTGCCACCGCGGAACTGCTGGCAGGATCGCGCTGGCCGCGCGGTCGCCGGCTGGGCATCGTCACGAACGCGGGCGGACCTGGCGTCATCGCGACCGATGCGCTGGTCGAGGGCGGCGGGACGCTGGCGACCTTGTCCGAGTCGACCATCGCCGCGCTGGACGCCGTGCTGCCGGCATGCTGGTCCCATGGGAACCCGGTGGACGTGATCGGAGACGCCGACCACGAGCGGCTTGCGTCGGCGACGCGCCATGTCATCGCGGATCCGACGGTCGACGCAGTCCTGGTCATGCTGACGCCGCAGGCGATCATCGACGCGCGGGCGGCCGCCGAAGCGGTGGGGACGATCGCGGCGTCCGGATCGAGACCGGTCCTGGCATCGTGGATGGGCGGCGCGGAGATCGCGACGGCCGTCGCGGCGCTGCGCCGCGCCGGCGTGCCGGCGTACGCGACCCCGGAGCCCGCGATCGAAGCGTTCCTGCACCTGGCGAAGCACGTGGAGCGCCGTGAGGCAGAGGATCGATGCACGCCTCAGCGCGCCGACACGCCGGCGCCCGATGCGCAGGTCGTCGGCGCTGCGGCCGGGGCCACCCGGCTCCTGCAGGGATGCGCGGGACCGGTCGACGAGCCGCGGGCGCGCCGCATCTTCGGACTCTTCGACATCGCCATGACGCCTGCGGACACGGCCGGAACTGAAGAGGCCGCCGTGGACGCCGCGCGGCGCCTGGGCTACCCCGTCGTCCTCAAGGTGATCTCGCCCGGCGTCACACACAAGACGGATGTCGGCGGCGTCGCCCTGGATCTGCGCTCGGACGACGCGGTCGGCGCCGCGTTCCGCCGGATCCGGGACACCCTTGCACGTCGCTCGGGCACGCCGTTCTCCGGCGTCTCCGTCCAGCCGATGCTGGATCGCTCCGCGGGCGAGGAACTCATCCTGGGCGCGCGCCGTGACGCGACGTTCGGGCCGGTGGTGATGGTCGGGGCCGGGGGAACCCGCGCCGAGGTTCTGGGCGACCGCGCGCTGGCGCTGGCACCGCTCGACCCGCAGGACGCGCGCGGTCTCTGCGACCGACTGCGCATCCGGTCACTCCTGGGTCCGTGGCGCGGCCGTGCCGCCCTGGACGTCGACGCCGTGGCGGCCATGGTGACGCGCCTGGGATGGATGATCGAGACCGTCCCCGGGATCGCGGAGGTGGAGGCCAACCCCGTGCTGGTCACGGTGGACGGCGCGGTCGCGCTGGACGCACGACTCATCGCGCACCCGGCGCCCGATGGAGAGCGTGCCGCCAGCCTGTCGGACCGGACCGTCGCGGGCACCATGAACGTCGCAGGCGCGGCGGAGGCGTGACACCTCCGTGCATGCCCGGGCGCCGCGTCCCGGCGCCGCAGGACGCGGCCGCCCATGCATGCGATGAACAACGGCCGGCGGGCGCCGCAGATGCCGCAGCGCGGGCTACGGCGTGCCGTTGATGATCATCGCTTCGATGCAGACTTCGAGCGCAGCCGGGTTCGTGTATCCCAGGCGATCGATGCACTCTGCGACCGAGCCCTGCGTCACCTGCGCGCCGGGACAGTCGCCCAGCCGCGAAGAAGATGGCGACCGACATCGGCGAGCAACCGTGGACGCTGTCCTCGTGGCGTCGAACGCGCCTGCCGATCCCTGCGAAGACGATCGCCACTGCGCCCGCGGTAGGCACTGCTGCCGGCTGACCACGTCGGCGCCGGCAGGCGTGCCGTCCGGCGCGGTGCGCTCACCACGCATGATCTCGCTCATAGCCGAACTCCACCAGGAAGTCCCCGATGGCCGCCCTGTACATCGCGGTCAGCTCCGGCGTGAAGTGATTCCGCCAGTCGCCGATCTCTCCCTTGCGCACGAATGCATCCGGGGCAGGGTCCTTCGCCTGCATCGCCTTGAGCGAGTGCGCCCGGGCGATGTCGCGGATCACCGCCGAGGCATCGCCCAGGCCGAAGTGCCTCGCCACGCGTTCGAGCACCACCGGCGTATCCCGCCGCAGGTCCTCGTACCGGACGATCATCGAGAGATCCGGATCGCGATGCGCGTGCCACGATCGCACCCACGCGGCATACGCGGGCAGCAGCCGTGCTCCGAAGACGGCCAGGCCCTCCGTCGTGCTCAGCGATGTGTAGACGCCGTGTTCCGGGTGCCACGGCGTCCTTCGGACGTAGAAGTGGTAACTCACGGCGACATCGCGCAGGTCGCGGAAGAGGATGGCGTGCGGCACGCGCGCCCGTCGCAGCAGGTCGACATTCTGCGGTGAACCGTGCACGTGCGTCTTCATCACGATGAGCGCGTCCCTGAAGCGGTCGAACGTGTCCGGCGGCAGTTCGAAATCGTGGCTTCCGCCCGTGTCGAGTTCGTACGCGGCGATCTCCGGGATCAGCGCCTCCTCGTAGCCGGGAAACGCCGCGACCATCTTCTTCAGCCATGTGCTGCCGCTCTTCGGCAGACCCGCGACGAACAGGAGTCGATGGGCGTACCGTGCACCGTGCATGCGGAAGCCCGCCCGGCCCCGGCGACACTGGAACGTGAACCGTGCCGGCGCAAGCTGTCGCTTGGCCAGTCGGGCCGCACCCGGCGGAAGCATGCGACGGACGGAGGCGGTCAGCGGCGCGGTATTCATCGCACGGTCTCTCCACCACCCGGTCGGGGTCCGGGTCCGGACCGCCGCCCGAGCGGGTGTTCGGGCATCCGGGAACCGCGGTCTGCGGCCCCGATCACCCGGTGCGGCGCACCCTACGCGCACTTCATGTGCATCCCGCTTCGAACCGGTTCGCCCGGCGTGCGTCCTGTGCAGTGTCTGCTCCGGGAGCGCTGATGTCCCTGCCCGCGCGTCCGGGACGATCTCGGGCGGGACGCGGGGCATCCGGGCGCGGATGCGAGTCGCGGACACGATCGGCCGATAATCCTCCGACATGGCCAGCCACCCGCCATCCCGTTCGCGGCCGCTCGATCCGTCGGGCCCGGTGCCTCCCGAGGCACCGGGGGCCGCCGGACACGGCACCGCGGCGCGCGAGCCCACGGGTGCGACGATCGAACCGCCGCGGCGATCGTCCTGGTCGCTGCGCGAGCGCCTCGGCCGCGCGCTGTGGTCGATCACCTGGTACGGCCTCTGGTCCCGCACACCGCGGTCGTGGCACGGCGTCCGCCGGCAGATCCTGCGCTGGTTCGGCGCTGCCGTGGGGCCCGACGTCCGGATCGATCCCACCGTCCGCATCGAGGTCCCATGGCACCTGCGCCTGGGTGCCGGAAGCTGCATCGGTCCGCGCGCCATCCTCTACTGCCTCGGCATGGTCGAGGTCGGTGAAGCGTCGCTCGTCGGTCCGTACGTCCATGTCTGCGCCGGAACGCATGACATGAGCGATCCCCGGTTCACGCTGCTGCGATCGCCGATCCGGATCGGCCGCCGCTGCGTGCTCATGACCGCGTCCTTCATCGGGCCGGGCGTCACGCTGGGAGACGGGATCATCCTGCGCGAGCGCGGCGGCATCTTCCGGACGATCGTTGAGCCGGGTCAGTACGAGGGCAGCCCGGCGAAGCGGGTCCGGGACGGATCCGGGCGCTGATCCATCATGATGCGTGCACCAGGAGCCGACACCTTCGAACTCGTCGCCCCGCCGCCGCCCGGCGGTCTGCGCGGCGTCCTCTGGCGATGCATCGGGTCGCCGCTGGTGTGCCACTCGTTCCACAACTGGTATGGCTTCCGGCGACGGCTGCTCGGCCTCTTCGGCGCGCACCTGGATCCGACCGCGCGCATCCGTCCCGGCCTGCGGATCGATCGGCCGTGGAACCTCACGATGGCGCGGAAGGCGAGCATCGGCGATGCATGCACGCTCTGGGCGGAGGCACCGATTGCGCTCGGTGAACGCTCGGTCGTCAGCCAGTACTCGATCCTCAGCACCTGGGCGGTGGATGCCGACGCGTCCGTCGGTCCGACGCGGCGCGTCGAGCCGGTCGAAATCGGCGCGGATGCCTGGGTGGCCACCGAGTGCCTGGTGGGCGCGGGCAGCCGTGTGCCGCCGGGCGTGGTGGTCGGCGCGCGATCGACGGTCCGCGCGGACGGACTGGAACCGTGGACGGTGGCGTCCGGCGATCCCGCGCGATCGCGCGCCCCGCGCCCGTGGAAGGGGCCCCGGCCATGACGCACCGTGCTGCAGAGCGCGACGGGCAGGACGCGGTCCGAGGCGCCGCGGCGCCCACCGGGGTCGTGACCGGGACCCCGGCCGGCATGCCGACGCGCCACAGTCCGCACTCGGCGTCGAATCGCGCCGCCCGCGTGCTGTGGGGCGTGGTCCAGTCCACGCTCTTCCGCTGGTCACCGCGTCCGCTGCATCGCTGGCGCCGGTTCCTGCTGCACCTCTTCGGCGCCTCGCTTCACCCGACCGCGCGCGTCTATCCGCGCGCCCGGATCTGGGCGCCGTGGAACCTGGCGATGGGCGCGGCCGCGACCATCGCGGATGACGTGGACGTCTACTGCGTCGATCGCATCACCCTCGGGGATCGCGCGATCGTCAGCCAGTACAGCTATCTCTGCGGCGCATCGCATGACTTCGACCGGGCGGGCCGACCGCTCACCCCCGCACCGATCACGCTGGAGCACGACGTCTGGATCGCCGCCGACGTCTTCGTCGCGCCGGGCGTGACCGTGGGCGCCGGCAGCGTGGTCGGAGCGCGGAGCAGCGTCTTCGCCGATCTCCCACCGGGCATGGTCTGCTTCGGAACGCCGGCGCGACCCGTGCGCCCGCGCGGCGCCGCGGCGACGGCGTCCGCGTCACCCGGCGCCGACGGATCCACCGACGGGACCGGCGCGCCATGAGCGGGATCTCCATCTTCATCCAGACGCTGAACGAGGAGCGCAACCTGCCGTCGTGCCTGGACTCGGTGTCATGGGCGGACGACATCGTGGTGCTGGACTCGCTCTCCACCGACGGCACCGAGCGCATCGCGCGGGAACGCGGCTGCCGCTGGTATGCCCGCGCCTTCGACGGCCGCGGTAATCACCAGAACTGGGCGATGGAGCACATCGACTTCCGCCACCCGTGGGTGTTCTACCTGGATGCCGACGAGCACATGACGGCGGAACTCCGCGCGGAGATCGAGGCGATCGCCGCCGACCCGGACGAAGCGCGCGTCGCGTTCTACTGCGGCCGCCGCAACTTCTTCATGGGGAAGTGGCTCCGGCATGCCATGCCGCCGGGCCACATCATGCGCTTCTTCCGGCCGCCGCACATCCGCTTTGCGCGCGACGCCAACCCGGTCCCCGTCGTGGACGGCGAGGTGGGGTACCTCAGGCACCACTTCCTGCACTTCAACTTCTCCAAGGGACTGCACGAGTGGCTGGAGCGCCACAACCGCTACTCCACGTACGAGGCCCGCGAGACGATGAAGGCGCTGCGCGATCAGCCGCTGCGGCCGGGCCGGCTCTTCGCCCGTGATCCCATGACGCGGCGCCTGGAACTCAAGAACCTCTCGTTCCGGATGCCGGGCCGGCCGTTCCTCAAGTTCCTCTACATGTATCTCCTGCGCGGCGGCATCCTGGACGGCCGTCCTGGCCTGACCTACTGCACGCTGCAGGCGATCTACGAGTACCAGATCTGCCTCAAGGTGCGCGAACTGAAGCGCATCGAGCGCGGTCTGCCGGGATCCTGATGATGCACGTGCCGGGCAGCACGGCACAGCCCCACGCCGACCCGCGGGCGATGGCCGGGCGGATCGCGTGGCCGGCGCGCGACTGTTCTCCGGGATTCGGACGGAGCACGTCCGGCGAACCATCCTGATGAACGCCGGGCGAGCGACGCCCGCCTCCGGGATCGAGAGCCCACGGGAGTCCGTCCATGCGCAGCCGTCCCTCTGTCCACCCTGACGCCGGCCGTCGAGCGACCGCCACGATCGCCTCCATTGCCCTCCTGGTGCTGCTCGGCGCATCGCACCATGCCGGGGCCGCGGTCGGCCTCACGCCGATCGGTCCGTTCATCGGCGACCGCGCCGAGCCGTTCGACTACAGCCAGAACATGGCCGTCGGATCACTCCCGGTCTTCGGCGGCGCGGGTGTCCTGCGGAAGCTCGACCCGGACGACGGCGGCTCGATCAAGGTCGAGTGGTCCTCGACGTTTCTGGGCAAGACCGTGAGCGCCATCTCGTCGATGATGGGCGGACAGCTCACGATCGCCGAGTGGGTCTTCGACCAGCCGGTCAGCCGCTTTGGCGGCCGATTCGAGAACAACAGCGGCACCCCCGATGCGACGCTTGAGTTCTACGACGTGAATGACGCGCTCATCGACACGGTGGTGGCCGCCATCCCGCACACGCCGCCGCAGACGTGGCCCTGGCACGGCTGGGAGTCGACCACGCCGATCCGGCGCATCGTGATCACCGGCAACGGCGTGCTGAACGGCTTCCTCTGGTTCGAGCACATGCAGATGACCTTCGCGCCGGTCCCGGTTCCGGGCGACCTGGACAGCGACGGCTCGGTCGGACTGAAGGATCTCCTGCTCCTCCTGAGCATCTGGGGATCCTGCCCGCTCGGCGCGCCGTGCGTCGGTGACCTGGACGGCGACGGCCTCATCGGATTCGGAGACGCTCTGGTCATCCTGGGCAACTGGACGTGAGCCGGGGCAGGTCCCGGGCGCGGGTCGACGTTGCACCACCGGATCGTTGCATGCATGGAGACACGCATGTACGCTCCATCGCATGATCGATGTCGAGCGACTCCACCGGCGCCTCGAACTGGCGCTCGATCATGAGTGGCCGCAGTTGATGCGCCTGGCGCAGCGGACGGCATCGCTCCGCGTGGAGCCGCTGACGGACCGTCCAGCGCCGTCCGACTCGACCGTCGCGACGGTCGCGGCGGATGGCGGAGAGAACCGCCTGAGCGTCGACCCGATCCGGATCGAACTGATCCGGGTGGCTGACAGTCGAGGCATCGTCTACTTCGAGGAGTTCATCCCGCGAAGCCTGAATCCCGACGAGATCATCCGCTTCTTCTTCGCGGGCAACACCCGTTTCCGTGAGATCCTGGATACGCTCGACCTGCGCATCGACGATGTCCTTCCCAGGACCGACTATCAGCGCGGACACCTCGTCGCGATGCTGCGAGAACTCATGGAGTGGGCCGCGCTGCTCCAGGTCGCGGAGGACGGCCGCGACCTGCTGCTCCTGCACGACGGACTCCTGCGAAGCGTGCTGCTCAACGAATCGACATTCGATCGGCTGAGTGACCGTCTGGAGTCTCTCACGCGTCGCCATGGGCACCTTCTGGCCGGCGTCGCGAAGCACTCCAGGGTGCTGAGTTACCTGGCGACCGCATTCGACCTGGCAGAGTCGTTCCGGTCCGAGACGCCCGGGTTTGCATTCATTCCCGCGGAACTGGAGCAGGAGGCGGCGCCGATGCAGTACCGATGGATCGGCGCGCGGAGCATGGGCGCCCTCTGCATCGCGCGACTTGACCGAGGGCCGGGGGTGCCGGTCATGCCCGTCGATGTCGCCCGGTGGCAGCACGATTGCGCCGCGGAGGTCATGACCCGACTCCTGCCATCCTGCCGCGCCAGCTTCCCGCATCGCGGGTATCCGATGGAACTCCTTCGCGCACACGAGCATGCCAGATGCAGCATGCTGGAGTGCGCCATGCTGGAGTCGATGCTGGTGTCGCAGCTCCGGTCACGCGATGCCCGCGTCGCGGAGCGCGTGCAGGTGCTTCGGCTGCTCGGGAATCCGCTCATCGAGGACCTGAACAATGTCTCAGCCTGACCATGCACCGGTGCTCTATGCCGATGCGCCGTCGATCGGCGTCCTGCGCGGGGTCGCCCCCACCGGGACAGCGCTGGAGGTCGAGGCGGTAGTGCCGTGGGCGCCGACCGGGCTTCCGGCGCTGGGAGAGTTTCTGCTGGTGGAACTCTCGCCCGATGAGGCGCTGGTCATCCGCGTCATCCGGTTCCTCGTCATGGGCAGTCTGAGCGGAGCGCAGGGCGAGGAGTACCTGGCCGACTGCGCGCGCCAGGGCGAGGGCCCGCCCGAGCCCATTCTCCGGCGGATGCTTCGATTCACGATGCGGGCCGCTGTTCTCGGGACGATCCGATCGAGTACGGCGGCCTTGACCTTCAGCGTCGGCGAGCGGACACCCGTCATGCTCGGATGCCGTCTGCGCCGTCCTGCGTCCGGCGCGCTTCACATGCTCTGTAATGTCGGCCTGGAGCGGGATCCTTCGGCCGCGATCCTCGGTCACTATGCGCTCGGACGGAGTGTCCGGTCGGACACCCCGGTACGCTTCAGTGTCGATCGCCTCAAGGGGCGACGGTCGTTCGTGTTCGCGCGGGCGGGGTACGGAAAGAGCAACCTGCTCAAGTACCTCATTTCGCAGCTCTACAGCGCGCCGCCGGATGTCGGCCTGCTGATTCTGGATCCGGAGGGTGAGTACGCACTTCCGGATGCGGAAGGACGGCCCGGACTCATCAATGTGCCGGCGCTGCGGGACAGGATCTCGCTGTACACGAACCGTGCGGTACCTGCCGCCTACGAGCACGTCAGGCGGGGAGAGGCGTCGCTGGACCTGGGAGACTTCTCGCCGCAGGACATCGTGTCGTCATTCGTGGCACGGGACAAGCAGGAGATTGTCTCGATGAACAACGTCCGGATGATGCGGTTCCCGGAGTGGAGGAAACTGATCGCGCTGCTCGCGACCGAGGGCCACCATGCATCGGACGAGGCGATCGCGGAAGTTGTCGGGCTCAGGGCACGCGGAAACGACGCCGTCCTCCAGGCGATCCGGAATAACCTGATACCGCCGATCTCGAGAATGCACCGGGATGGCGCGCCGATCGGTCGACGTCTCATCGCGGAACTTGCCGAAGGACGCATCGTCATCGTCGACACCTCGCTGCTGCCGCTCGAGGATGCGGAGTCACTGGGTGCGCTTCTGCTGCAGCGGATCTTCAGCCACAATCGGAAACACTTCACTGACCCGGCTCGACCCAGTGTCCGGTGCCTGGCCGTCATCGAGGAGGCGCAGACCGTCCTGGGCGGTCGGTCCCCTGATGATCGAAGCATCTGGGTCCGTTGGGTCAAGGAAGGCCGCAAGTACGGCCTGGGCTGCGTGCTCGTGACGCAGCAGCCCGGCGCGATCTCGGAGCAGATCATCAGCCAGGGCGACAACTTCTTCGTGATGCACCTGCTCAATGACGGTGACCTGCGCATGCTGCAGCGGCACAACGGCTACTTCACCGAAGATCTGCTCTCGTTCATACGCAGCGAGCCTATCCGCGGCAACTGCTTCTTCTGGAGCGCGCCGGACCAGCCGTACGTACTGCCGGCACGTGTGATGAACTTCGAGGAAGTGACCGACCGGCGCCCGGCGGATGCGATCGCGCCGACCCGGGTCTCCGACACTCGCGCGACAGCACCGGCGCCGCCAGGGGCATCGCGGGCGGCGATCCCGCACACGACCGCGCCGACAGCCGATTCCGGACAGACTCGGCGTACCGTGCGTGGAGTGCCACAGCCCGCGCGTGCAGCCAGCCCCGCACACGCCGTGGGTGGCAGCAGAGACGACGGCGAGGAGGGCCGCGTTCGTGACTTCGTCTGCGAGGCGATTGCCGTCGACCCGCGCCTGTGGCTCTATACCGCGCCACCGGAACTCGAAGGCGCGGCAGCGCCGGACGGATCCGGCGCCGCTGGTACCCGGACCATCGTATTCAGCCACGACTACCTGCTCGGCACCGTCGGCGATCGCTTCCGCCGCAATCCGGACCGGATCCACGCGGTCGACCGGGAGGCGTGGCTGCGCGACGAACTTCCCGTCCGCGTGAAGGTCGTGCTCACGGCGCTGGGAGGAACGCAGGGCTACGCACAGATCGCCGGTGCATACCGCCGCGTCTGGATCCTCCCCGCGTCAGCCGTTCCGGCGCTGGGCAGCACCGGAAAGACGTTCCGCGGCGATGTCGCGGGGATCGACCGGTCACTGTGATGGGGCGAGCCTGGTCGGACACGCGGTGGGACGACCGCCCGGTCGCGGCGCCCTTCCCCTGGCGCTCGCCGAGGGGTATGCTCGTCCTCGACACGCCGCCCGGGCCTGGCTGACGGGGCAGTCCCGCACCGCCAGGTACGCACTTCTCATGCGGCGTCCGCGCGCATCCGGCGCGCAACCAGCCGGCCCGGTCACCGGGCCCACATGTCCTGGGAGGCTCACCATGGCGATGGTTCAGATGCGACGTGCACAGGCGCTGTGCCTCGGCGGCATGACGGCGATCACGGCGGCGGCGCCGGGTGCGCCCGCCGCTCACCCTTCGACGCAGGACGACCTCGGCGCACGGCGGTCCGCGGTCAGTCACGCAGCCGGCGCTCATGCCGACGCGGACGACTGCGAGGCTGCGTGGATCCCGACCAACGGCGGCTGGTCTTCGATCGGGTACTCCGAGGTCATTGCGCTCGTGGTCCATGACGATGGATCGGGACCTGCGGTCTACGCGTGCGGTGACTTCCGGAGCGCAGGCGGCACATCGACCGACCGGATCGCGCGGTGGGACGGCGCCCGTTGGGCACCGCTCGGCAGCGGACTCTCCGGCAACGCCTTCGCGCTCGCCGTGTTCGACGATGGATCCGGCCCCGCGGTGTACGTCGGCGGTGACTTCTCCACCGCGGGCGGCACGTCTGCGAGGAACATCGCGCGATGGGACGGCGCGTCCTGGGCACCCCTGGGCGAAGGCCTGAACAACGCCGTGGAATCGCTGGCGGTCTTCGACGACGGGACAGGGCCCGCGCTCTACGCCGGCGGCCTCTTTACGATGGCCGGCGGCGGGCCGGCGGCCCGCATCGCGAAGTGGGATGGACGCACGTGGTCGCCTCTCGGCAGCGGCGTGAACGCCCGTGTGCATGCGCTCGCGGTCTTCGATGACGGCACGGGTCCTGCGCTCTACGCGGGAGGTCGATTCACCGTCGCCGGGGACATCGCCTCAGATCGGATCGCGCGCTGGGACGGGACCGGATGGGCACCGCTCGGATCGGGACTCTCCGGAATTCCGAACGCGCTCGTCCTGTCACTGGCGGCGTTCGACGATGGGACCGGGCCCGCGCTGTATGCCGGCGGCGCGTTCACGATCGCAGGCAGCGTGTACGCGCCGGGGATCGCGCGATGGAACGGCACAGAGTGGACGGAGGTGGGCAGCGGCACGGATGACGCCGTCGCCGCGCTCTGCGTCTTCGACGATGGCTCCGGGAGATCGCTGTACGCGGGCGGGACCTTCACGACGGCCGGTGGCGTTCCGACCGGCAATGTCGCACGGTGGAACGGCGTCGAGTGGACGTCCCCTGGGCCCGGCTTTCCGGGCGGCTGGCAGTACAAGGTGAATGCGTTCGCAGTGATGGAGCACGAATCAGATCCCATGCTGTACGTGGGCGGCTCGTTCCAGGCGGTAGACGGCATCTCCTTTGACCGTACAGCGCGCTGGGACGGAACCCGGTGGCTGCCCCTCACCAATGGCCTGAACGGCTATGTGCGCGCGCTCGCCGTCGACGAGCATGACGGTGAGTCTGTGCTGTACGTCGGCGGCGCGTTCTCGACGGCCGGTGGCGCGCATGCGCGGAGGATCGCCCGCTGGGACGGCACGTCGTGGTCGTCGCTGGACGGCGGTATCCGGGGTCCCAGCGCCGTCACGAGCGTGCGTGCCATCCTGCCGACCCGGTCCCCCAGCGGCGACACCATCCTGATGGTCGGCGGCGCGTTCACGATCGCCGGCGATCAGCCTGCCGCCAACATCGCCTCCTGGGATGGCACCGGGTGGTCGCCGCTTGGCGGCGGCGTGAACGGCGGCGTCCTTTCACTCGCGACCTTCGACGACGGCACCGGACCCGCGCTGTATGTCGGCGGCGTCTTCGCGGCCGCGGGCGGCGTGCCGGCGCTGAGGATCGCGCGGTGGGACGGCGCGTCATGGTCGCCGGTGGGCAGTGGACTGGCGGGGCTGCAGAGCAGCGTGCAGGCGCTGCTCGCGTTCGACGACGGCACCGGGCCCGCGCTGTACGCCGGCGGTCGCTTCACGCAGGCGGGCGACGCGCCCCTGGCCAACATCGCCAGGTGGGACGGCCGCGGGTGGTCGGATGTCGGCGGCGGCATGGATGGCACCGTCTCCGTGCTGGCGGTGCACGACGACGGCACCGGGCCCGCGCTGTACGCCGGCGGGAGTTTCACGGTCGCCGGCACTGTTCAGACCGGAGGCATCGCGAAGTGGGATGGGATTGCGTGGACAGCGGTCGGCGGGGGGATTGACGGATCGGTGTCCGCCCTGTTCGTCGCCGACGACGGCACCGGACCTGCGTTGCTCGCTGGCGGACAGTTCCTGTGGGCAGGTGGCGCGCCAGCCAACCACCTGGCGCGGTGGGACGGCACGTCATGGTCTCCGGTCGTCAGCACGATGAGTGCGGGCGTCGGCGCATTGGCCATGTACCACGACGTGTCTGCCGGTGGCATGGTCCTGGCCGTCGGCGGTACGTTTCTCAACTCGTCGACAGGTGACGCGTTTCTGACCAGGCGGCGGATCTGCCAGCGGGACTGCGACCGCGACGGCACGCCGGATCACCTCCAGATCGCCCGGGATCCATCGCTTGACGCCAACGCGGACGGCTTTCCTGACGCGTGCAGCCGTGCGCTTGGCGACTTCGACCTGAACGGCGCCGTGGAGTTCGAGGATCTGCTTGTCCTGCTCAGCCTGTTCGGCGCACTCGAGCCCGGGTTCGGAGACCTGAACACCGACGGCATCATCGACGAGTCGGACCTGGCCATACTCATCGCCAACTGGGGACCGTACCTGTCGCCATGATCACGCGCGGCATGCCTCTGCGCCACTGAGACAGCCGGACCGGAGCGCCCTGCGCTCCGGTCCGGCGTTGTACCCGTCAGCGATGTGAGGCGTGCCGCCGCGAAGGATCCCATCGAGCGGTCATGCACGCCGCGGCCCGCTCAGCACGGACCCCAGTCCGCCAGCAGCATCAGGACGTCGGCGAAGTCGACCGTGCCGCTGCCGTCCAGGTCGGCCGGGCAGTCGGGGCAGGCGCCCCATGCCGCCAGCAGCAGCAGGAGATCCGCGAAGTCGACTTCACCGCTGCCATCCAGGTCGGAGGGGCAGGTCGGCGGCAGGCTCGCGACGATGATCGCCTGCGTCTGGTCGGTGAAGGTGACGCGGATCGCGATGTCGCCGTGGTTGTTGACGGCGGGCCGGAAGCCGCTGTGCATGCCGATGCCCGGCCACACGTCGAACGTGTCCACCTGTCGCAGGACGTTGTCGTCGAGCATCATCCACTGTCCGCGGCGCAGGACGAAGTGCCATGTGCCGTCCGTCTCCCGCACCCACATGCCCTCGTCGTTGGACGCGTTGACGCCGGGGCCGCGGAGCGCCGCCGTGAAGTAGACGCGGCCGGCGTCGTCGACGATCACGCGGTCGTTGCTCATGAGGGTGTCGAACTGGATGGTCCCCCAGCCATAGACGGGCATGCCCTCGCGGACGACGATCTCGGCGTCGAACGGTGCCTGGCCCGGCACCCAGCGCACGATGGCGGTGTCCGACCCGGCCGGCGACAGGAACCGGGCGCGGAACGCCGTGGTCCCGTCGCCGCCCGCCGTCATGCTTGCGGCCGCGACGCCCTCGTAGACGCCGCCCGGAGCCGAGCCGGTGCGGTAGGCGATCGTCTCGATCGACTTGCCATTGTGGTACCAGAGACCGCCCATCCACTGGAAGCCGTCGTTGACCGTCATGTTGAACGCCGTGCCGTTCTGCGTCAGCGAGAGGACCTCGAGGCTCGAAGGCGATCCGAACGGCATGCCGACCGGTGAGTTGCTGCCCTGGAGCGCGGTGAGCGACAGGGCCGCCGGCCATCCGGAGAAGATACCCAGCAGCGACTGCTGTCCGACGTCGACGAGCGACACGAATCCGGTGCGTCCCATGCTGTTGATCTGCACGGTTGACGTGACCGCGCCTCCGAACGTACCGCCCGGCACGCCGGGCGCCACCCATCCGGTGCGCTTCAGCATGGTGAGACCGCCGAACCAGTGCATGTAGTACGCCTGGCCGTTCTGGGCATTGATGCCGGGACCGGCCAGCGAGGTGATGAACCCCATCAGGTCGTTCTCGCTGAATGACGGCAGCCAGCTGATGTCCGTCAGCGTGACGCCCGCGCCGGCGCCGGGGGCCGGATCGCCCGGGATGGCCACCTTGCTGAGCTGTCCGCCCAGCCGCCGGAAGAGGCCGGTCACCTGCGCGTCTCCCAGTCCGGTCAGCGGCGCCGCGAAGCCCACGTTGCCGGAGTCGTTCAGCATCGGCGGATAGCCACCCATGCCGAAGTCACCGAATCGCACGTCCGGCGGCGCGGACGGGAACGGGTAGCCCGTACCGGCCACCATCTGCACCGTTCCGAGCGCCTCCGCGGGCGTCAGCCAGATGCCGGAGTTGGCGAGCAGGCTGGTGGTCTTCGCCTTGAACACCACCTGGCCCGCGCTGTTGATCGACGGCATGCCGAACTCGGTGAACGTGCCGCCGATCGTGCCCGGTGCCGGGAGGCCCGTCCGGACCACCGTCCGGTAGATGTACACCTCGGCCGACGCCGACGACGCCAGCACGCCCGCGGCGATCCCCGCCGCCACCACGATCATTGCGTTCCTGTTTCCGCTCGCCATGGGTCTGTCCCTCGTGATTCGCGCCACGGCGTGGCGCTCGCTGCTTCGGGGTCGCCGCGAAGCCGGGAGGGCGCCGCGGGGTCCGGACCGTGCCGGACTCCCACGACAGGCGGAGGACCGGCGGACGAGGGGACATGATTTCTGCGCGCGGCGGGTCGACCGGGATGTTCCCGGACCCTGTCAGGGCAACGACGGCGGCACGGCCGGCCCGTCCGCGGCCGGCGCATCGTCCGCCCCGGCCGGCCCCAGGAGTTCCGCGAGCGTCCGGCGCGCGGTGCGAAGGCGTTCATCCGTCTCGTCGACCCGCGCGGCAAGGCACGCCACGGCCCGGACGAGCGATGCCTCGGCGCGGGGGCGGTCGCCGGCGGCGAGCGCGATCGTCCCCATGTCGACCCGGACCATGCAGCACGCCTCGGAGTCCGGGCCCTGCCGGCGTTCCAGGAGTGCGAGCCGGCGCTCCGCGTGTGCCATCGCCTCGGCGTACCGGCCCTGGCCGTAGGCGATGCGCATCAGGGCGCTCAGCGCCACGTTGCGGTACCAGTTGTCCGGCCCGAATCGCGTCACGGTCATCGACTCGATCTCCCGGAAGAGCGCTTCCGCGTCCGTCACCTGTCCGGACTCCATCGCCGATCGCGCCGCTTCCAGCCGCAGTTCGATGGTGCGGGAATTCAACGGACCCAGTCGTTCCGAGGCCAGGGATGCCGCGCGCCGGAAGAGATCCGACGCGCCGGGATCGCCGGCGTGCCGGAGCGTCGATGCAAGGTAGCGCATGGCCTCGAGGTCGTACGGCGCCTGCTCCGCGCCCGCCTGCGCGAATCGATCGACGATCCGGCGCATGACGGCCGCGGCGTCGTCATCGATGACGTGGGCGCGATGCAGCGCGGCCCGCCAGGTCACGGGGTCCTCATCGCCGTGGACGCGGCGGGCGTCGTCGTGGATGCCCGTGATCCGATCGGCGATGCCGTCGAGCCTGCGGGCGCTCATTGCGGCGAGCAGCGCATCCATGCGCCGGTGCAGCGTGATGCGATCGGTCGCACCACGCGTCATCACGCTCAGCGCGGCGGCCCGATCGAGCGTATCGGCCGCCGCCGCGAAGTCCGTCAGCGTCTGCATGGCCATGCCGAGCCGATGCATCACCTCCGCCAGCACGCGCGGATCATCCGCCAGGCGGCGCTCGGCATCCGCGGCAACGAGTCGAAGCCGGTCCGACAGCGATCGATCCGGATCACCCGCATGGTCCGGGTCCAGTGCCTCGATGAGGTCGCCCAGGAGGAAGTCCGCCATGGCGCGGACGCGATCGCGCTCGTGTTCCGCTTCCAGGAGCGCCGTCTCCGCGTCCCGGCGGCTCTCGGTGGCCCTGGTCAGCCCGATCACGGCGGCAACCGTTCCGGCGATGAGCGAGCACACCGCAACGGCGATCGCCGCGCTGGCAACCCGGTGCCGGAGGATGAACCGGCCGAACAGGTAGAGCGGGCGCGGTGGCGTCGCCAGCACCGGTCGCCCGTCGAGATACCGGCGAAGATCATCGGCCAGCGCCGCCGCGGACGCATAGCGCTGATCGGGCTCCAGCGCGACCGCCATGAGCACGATCCGGTCGAGGTCTCCGCGCAGTTCGCGGCTTCGATGCAGGAGATCCGGTCCGCCCCGCGCAGCCAGCGCGCTGGGACGGGTGGCCGCCGTGGTGACCGATCCTCCGCGGCGACCCGCGACGAGCGGCGCCCTGGGCACCTGTCCCGTCAGCACCTCGCAGAGCAGGACGCCGAGCGCGTACACGTCCGTGCGGAGGTCGACAGGCGACTCTCCCTGCGCCTGCTCCGGGCTCATGTAGCGCGGCGTCCCGAGCCGGGTCCCGCGCTGCGTCCGCTCGCCATCGCGGCTGTCATCATCGTCGTGCTCAAGCAGCCGCGCGATGCCGAAGTCGATGACGCGCGGTCGCGCCCGGCCATCCACGCGCTCCACCAGCACGTTCGCCGGCTTGAGGTCGCGATGGATCACCGCGCGCTGGTGGGCGTGGTGCACGGCATCGCAGACGTCCGCCACCAGGCGGACGCGATCACGGACGGAGAGCGCGTGGTGCTCGCAGTACCGGACCAGCGGCAGTCCGTCGACCAGTTCCATGGCCAGGAACGGCCGGCGCGATGCGTCCACGCCCGCGTCGAGCACGCGGGCGATGCCCGGATGATTCATCCGCGCCAGCAGGCGCGCCTCGGCGCGGAAGCGTGCCCGCAGCGATGGCGTCGCCAGTTCCGTGCGCAGCACCTTGACGGCCACGTCACGCTCCACCGGCTCCAGTTGCCGCGCCCGGAACACGATGCCGAAGCCACCCCGGCCGATGCACTCCCCGATCGCATACCCGTCGATTTCCGGGGGCGGCCCGTCGTCGGCCTCCGGCGCCTCGTCGGCGTCAGGCGCGCCCGGGGGACCGGTCCCGTCCAGCAGCATGCCCGCCGCCCGGCGATGCGCCGCGCGCAGGGCCTCCGCAGCCGCGCGGACCGGCGGCGCCGCCAGCGCCCGCGCCTCGACGGCGCGCGCCACATCCTCCGGCCCGGCGTCCGAGGCATCCGCCTCCTGCAGCAGCGCGAAGAGCGCCTTGACGGCGTCCGGATCCGGCGCTTCGTCGATCACCCGTTGTCCGCACTCCCGTCGAGATCCCCGGATTCCAGGATCTGCTGAAGCCGGGCGCGGGCGAACTCCCAGTCCCGCTTGATCGTGCGATCCGACACCGAGAGCATCTGCGCGATCTCTTCGATCGACCGGCCGCCGTAGAAGCGCAGCCGGACGACGGTGGCCGCGCGGTCATCCTCCTGCTCGAGTCGGCAGAGTGCATCGTCCAGGGAGACGAGGTCATCCGGATCGGCGCTGACGGACGCTTCCAGCAGGTCAAGGGCGATCCGTCCAGGCCGGCGCGCCGACCCGCGCTTGCCCGCCGCCCGCGCGCGGGCATGGTCGATGAGGATGCGGCGCATCGCGGTTGCGGCGGCCTTGTAGAACGCGTGCCGATGCGCGAACGCCGGCGGCGGCTCCGTCCCGGACATCCGGAAGAGACGGAGCCACGACTCGTTGACCAGCGCCGTGGCACCGAGCGTGTGATCCATCCGCTCGCCCCGCATGTGCGATCGGGCGATCTTCTGAAGTTCCTCGTAGACGATCCGCAGGAGTTCATCGCGCTCCGACACCGAGCCCGCCGCCGCGGCATGCAGCAACCGGGTGATCTCCGGGCCAGGCCGCTGGCCGGGATGCTCGGACGGGTCGGAGGACGTCACCAGGGCGCCATCGGCAGGATGGGGACCAGGCGCCCAATGGCCGGCGGAGATCAGGCCGCCGGGAGCCGCCCGCGTGCTGCGGCACATTGTCCGGCTTCCCCAGGCTGCCAGCCGCCGCACGGGACAACCGGCACCGCATCGCCGGCAGGCCCGCCGCGGCGGTGCGGTCCGATGGGACCAGCCGGGGGGACTTCCGTGGGGGACGTATCCAGGGGCCCGGGGGACATCGGCGGGAACACGGCCGGCAGACCCGCGAGGGGAGGCGTCGACAACGTGACGACGACGACGACGGCATCACCTCACGCGGCGGTGCACGCGTCCGCACGGCGCAGTCGGACCAGCGGACTCGAACGCGCGGCGCGCGGCGCCGTGCTCGCGATGAGCGTGCTGGCGACGGTGATCGCGGGGGGTGGGGTGGTCAGCGCGGGTTGAACTCGACTGTGACGGGCAGGGGCGACTCCTCTTCGTCAGGGACCTCGCCATCTGTCTCGACGGAACCATCTGGCTGCCCGAGCCCGACGCGTTCCCGCTGGCCTGCGATCGCATCGTCCTGCCGGACCGGGATCTCCCGGCCATGATCCATCTTCTCCAGGCGCTCTGGCGCCCGCCGCCATCGTGACCGGAGCCGGGCCGCATCTGACCTCGACCGGACCGTGGCGGATCTGCTACAACGCGCACCGGGACGCCGTGGCGGCCGCGCCGCAGCATGCGGCGTCCCGGTGCACGCCGACATACACCACATCCATGGCTCACCCAGTCCTGATCTACACCACGAGCCTCGTCCGATCCGCGCTGCTTGTGACGGTCCTCCTTGTCAGTGCTGGAGGGTGCGCCGCCACTCTGCTCTCTCCAGCCGCCGCGCGTGAACTCGGATCCCTGGGCTTCCATGCGGACTCCCTGGCCTTCTCGACAAGGCAGATGAATGTCTCATGGATGACACGCGACACGATCTTCATGACCCGACACCAATGGGACATGATGGACGTCGACGCTGAGTCACAGCGCACCGTGGCACAGCACGCTGATCGCCGACTCTCCATTGAACTGATGGCGGCCGGTGAAGGCGCAGGCGGCGCATTCGACTGGGTACTGGCCCGAGTCGTCCCGGCGCGGGGGCATCGTGCCAGGCCGGCGCCTCTGGATCCTCTCCTTCTGCCGAGGCAGGGCGATGTCGTCGCCGTCCAGTCGATTGTCACGGACATGGTCCACATCAGCGACACCCTGATCGCAGAATCAGCGACACCCACCCAGGTCGTCGGTCGCATCACGACTGTCGGCACCACCCCGCCTGTCGCGCAGTCAGACCCCGGGTGCCGTCCGCCGGCTGGTCTCCTGATCCACGCGCGCCTCGACGAGGCTGGAGTCGGGCCCGGCTGGAGCGGGTCACCGGCATTCGTCTGGGAACCCCGCAGTGCACAGTGGCACTTCCTTGGCATTCTCGTCTCTGCGCAGTTCGACCAGCGCGCCGCACGGCAGACGGAACTCCGGACCGACCGTGTCACCATCCTCCGCCCTCCCGTCTGGACATTCGACCTCATCCCACCCGACGTGCCGCGCGTGACGATGCCTTCGCCGCCATCGCCGGCGGACGGATGACCTGCACACGGTGGATGACCGGGCGGCCAGGCGCCTCTCGCACCACGTGCATCCTGACCGCACACGACGCCGGAGCATGGGTGAGGCCGACTCGCGCGCGCCGCCCGCGGCACCGACGGCGCGGCCGGCGAGGCGCTGCAGGAAATCGCCGCCGGACGTCGCGGCATTTCGTCCGCGCGACGGCGCCGTCCGCCCTCGGCGCGGTACAACCGGCATCGCATCGCCGGCAGACCGGCCGCGGCGGTGCGGTCGGATGGGACCAGCCGGGGGGGACTTCCGTGGGGGATGTATCCAGGGGCCCGGGGGACATCGGCGGGAACACGGCCGGCAGACCCGCCAGGGGAGGAGTCGACATCATGACGACGACGAGGACGAGGACGAGGACGACGGCATCACATCGCGCTGCGGTGCACGCGTGCGCCCGGCACGGCCGGACCGGGGGACGCGCACGCGCGGCGCGCTGGGCCGTGCTCGCGATGAGCGCGCTGGCGATGGTGATCGCGGGGGTGGGGTGCTCGGGGAGGGTGAGCATCGCCGGGCCCGGCTTCCGCGGTGACGTCACCTTCAGGGAGTCACCGGCCCAGGCAACCGCACCAGTGACGCGCTGCGGCGAGGGCACGTACGACGGTCGTCCCATCGAGCTCTACTGCGATGCGCACGGCCGGCTGGTATTCATCAAGGATCTGACCACCGGTCGGTGGTACAGGGTGAGCAGTCCCGAGCCGATGCTGCCGCCGGACGTACCGCATTTCACGTTCCACGGCATGGCGTACATCCTCCCGCCTGAGCCCGCGGAGACCACGCTGTCGCTGCCTGATGGGTCCAATGAGGAGATCCTCGAGCAGTGGGGTGGCGCGATCCACCGGGACGGCTCCGTGCGCGCGGGCGGCGCCTGGCAGTACGATCGAGGCCTCGATCAGCTGGATCTCTCCATATGCCTCGACGGAACCACCTGGCTGCCCGAGCCCGATGCGTTCCCGCTGGCCTATGAACTCATCGTCCTGCCAGACGCTGACCTTCCCCTCATGCTCCACCGGGTGGTCGGCAGTCGCGCCGATGTCCTTGCCTACATGGACGCCATCGGTGTCGAGCACTGCGAGCTGGACGTCGACGGCTATGGCCCGGTACCCGCGGCCATGCTCCAGCTTCTCCAGACGCTCTGGCGCCCGCCGCAGCCGTCGTGACTCACGCCCAATCGCCTCGTCCGACACCACCAGGCGTCGGACATCTGTTACAACTCGCCCCGGGGCATCCCGTCTGCTGCGGATCAGGAGCCGGCGCCCCGGGGCGCCTTCCCTGGTCGAACCGAATTCATGGCATGTACGAACGCACATCGAGCCGCCGTGAACATGACCATGTCAGCTCGAATGACCATCGTCACACTCGCCATCCTCAGCGGTTGCACAGCGACTTTTGTGCCGCCATCCGCAGCGCGCTCGCTTGAGTGCCTCGGCTTTCACGCCATGCCGCTCCAGTTCGGGAATCGCATGGCGAATGTCTCGTGGTTCACTCGAGAGATGGTGTATCTGACACGCCACCAGTGGGACTCAATGGCGGTTGATCCCTACACAATGGCTATCGACGGCTACTACGGCGATCGGCCGGTCACGGCGCAGCTGATTGCGGGCGGCGAGGGCGAACGTGAAGTGCATGACTGGGCGCTTGTACGGGTGTCGCCTCCGCGGAGCATCAAACCCGGTCACGTCGCGCCGGACAGACGGATGTCACCCAATGTCGGTGACCTCGTCACCGTTCAGACGTTCGTCGGCAGATCGTCGAGACCAGACGAGCCAAGGAGCGCGGAGACGTTCTCGGCGTATCAGGTCTTTGGGCGAATCACGCGCTTCACAGGAGACATGGCATCCCATCCTGTCGCCCCCGAAGCACGTCATCCCGCTGGACTGCTGATCGAAGCGGACCTCGATGCCGCCGTGGTCAGACCCGGATGGAGCGGCTCGCCGGCCTTCGTCTGGGATGCCCGGGCCCGCGAGTGGAGGTTTCTCGGCATCGTGATCACGGCGAAACTGGAACGGCGCGACTTCGATCGTGACAACGCCGGAAGCGCCACCGTCATTCTCCTCCGCCCTCCCCTCTGGACCTTCGACCTCATCCCGCCTGATGTACCCGGCGTGACGATGCCGGGCCTCCCGGTCGTTCCCTCGCCATCGCCGTCGCCATCGTCGGACCTGAACCACAGTGGAGGATCGCGCGCGGACATCGCGCCGCCGCCGCAGGCGCGGCATCTGCTGGAACGTCCATGCCCCTGACATGCGTCGTCCGCTGACTTCAGCGTTCAGCGTCGGTCCAGATCCGCTCCTCGAGGCCGCACGGCTCGCATCGGCGCAGGAAGACCGGGCCCTGCTTGCGGATCCGGACGACCTTGCCGCCGCGGCCCTCGGCGCCGCAGATGGAGCAGATCGTCGGCATCGGTGTGTTCTTGCCACACGCCTCGCACTTCCAGTAGTACCCGTACTTGCCCCAGCGGCCGACGAGCCGCGCATCTCCGCACGCTCCACAGCGCGGCTGTGTGACAGGCGCCGCCGGCCGAGGTGGAGACTGGCCCTTCTGAGCGTTGTCCGACCTGCCGGTTGCGTGCTGAGGCGCGCGCCGGATCTCGGTGGCCAAGGGCGCGCTCGACGCGTGCGACCTTCCCGCACGATCGTCGGGTACTCGGGCCGCCGCCGCAACCGGTGCCGATTGGAGCGGCTGGTGCCGTGCCGCGAGGAACTCGGCAACGGCGCGAGGCTCCTCCTGCCTCATGCTCCACGCGCCATACAGCTCCTTCCCAGCCTGCATCGGCGAGGACCCTGCCACATGCCGCTTGAACTCCTCCGTGACCCGGTCGGGCACCAGGTCAGCCTTGCAGACGTGGACCTGGAACGGCTTCTCCGGCGGCGTCCATCCGCCGAGGCGCGTGATTCGACCGCGATCAGAGACCGCGACCAGGACCTGCACGGCCAGCCCCTTGAACCCGCGCTGATCCGTGTGATGCACGATCTTCGCGATCGTCCGCAGGCCCATGGGCACCCGCCCGAGCAGCGATCCGCGGTGGCGCTGCAGGAACGCGCGCAGAAACTCGCCCTGCCGGCGCGCCTGCTGAATCGGTGACGGGAAGCCCGTCTCGCGCCCTCTGTAGACCCGGACCCACTCATCACCACCGGCGCCATCGCCACGGACGCGGACCTCCTCGGAGATCGACTTGCTCTCGATGATGAAGACACCGAATCGATGCACGATCAGGTGATCGATCTGGCACACACCGGCCGATCCGTCGTGTTCCGGCTGCTCAGGATCCACGAGCCGAAGTCCGTTCACGACGAAGAGGTCGGGGTGACTTGAGAACGCGCGATGCAGGTAGAACGCCAGTTGCTCCTCGGCCTTCTCACCGGCGAGCGCCAGCCTGTCGTTCGTGGAGCCACTCGCCCTTGTGTACGGCCTGATGATCATCGCGTCCCTCACTGCGGCGACTCAAGGCCCCGGATGCGCACGCACATCAGCGCATGGCAATGCCCGGCGACAGCACCGCGTCACATGGATCGACCCCCAGCGTACAGGCTGGGAGACACGTCATCAACCGCATCTCGACCCGCCATCGCCGAAGACATCAGCCCACGCGCGCGCGGCGGATCAGCCCCTCCACCACCTCCTGCACCGCGAGTGCGTCGCGCAGCGTGGGCAGCGGGCTCGCGTCTCCGGCCAGGCGGTCCGCGAGCGCCTCGAGCTGGCGGGCGCCGCGCTCCTCGCGCGAGGCGCCCGGGACGGGGGTCCAGTCCGTGCCGTCGCTCTGCTCGGCGACGGCCCAGTCGGTGAGCCGGACCGAGGCACGGGATCCGTACAGCGTCCACCGATTGAAGTCCGGCGCGACGCCGCCGGCACCGCCCATGAGCAGCACCGGCGTGCCGCCGCAGCGAAGGCACGCCGCCGCGCTCACCTCGGCGCCGTCGGGCGCGGGCCGGACCACGTCCGCGGACTCGATCGTCCACGTCGCTTCACCCAGCACCTGCTGCGTCAGGTATGCGAAGTGCGAGAAGACCTCGCGCAGGAAGCCGCCCTCCGCGGCGCCGCTGAGCCAGGGCCCGGCGGTGTGCCAGGTGCGCGGCCATGCCGAGAAGTGCAGGATGCACGCCGCGCGGACCGGCGCGCCCAGGCGCCCGGCGGCGCACGCCTCCCGGAACATCTGCACCTGCGGCATCGATGAGAACGGGAAGTTCACCGCCGTCGGCATCCCGGCGGCCTCTGCTTCGACCACCAGTCGGCGCGCGTCGTCCACGTCGATCGCCAGGGGCTTCTCGCAGAAGATCGCGAGTCCGCGCGCCAGGCCGGCGCGCACGATCGCCGGGTGCGACGCCGGCGGCGTGGCGATGTAGAGGACGCCGGCGTGCCCCGCGGCATCGACCAGCGCATCGAGGGAGTGCACCCGCCGCGCCGGCGCCGCGCCGGCAGCCTCGGCGCGCCCCCACGCGGCGTCGTCCGGATCGAAGCCCGCCACGACATCGAACGCCGGATGCGCCTGCATCCACCCCAGCATGCGCCGGCCCATGAGTCCGAGGCCGGCGATCACCACGGCATGTGCCATGCGACCCTCCCTGTCATCACCCGTCATGCCCTGTCATCGATCCACCACGTCTCCGGGCGCACTCGCGTGCCCTTCCCCCGTGGTCCCGGCCGGCCGGCGGATCGACCAGCAGCGGTGCGGCGGGCGCGGCCGGCCCTGAAAGTCCTCGGGTGTCGTCTGGCGCGTGATGTCCCGCATCGTGCACGGCGCGGGGACGGCGTCGTCGGCCAGCGCGAAGCCGCGCGCATTCGTGCTGAAGAAGAGTTCGCCGCCGCCGGCGAGGAGCGAGATGCAGCCGCGCAGGAGGTCCGCGTGGTCCCGCTCCACCGCGAAGGAGTCGGCCGTCATGCGCTTGGACGTGCTGAACGTGGGCGGATCGCAGACGATGAGATCCCAGGTGCGACGCGCGCGCGTCGCGTCCTCGATGAAGCGCAGGCAGTCCTCCTGGATGATCGCGTGGTCAGGATCCGGTTCGAATCCGTTCAGCCCGGCGTTCCGCGCGGCCCAGCGGCAGTACGTCGCACTCAGGTCCACCGTGGTCGTCGCGGCAGCGCCGCCCGCCCGCGCGTAAACCGTGAACGAGCCGGTGTACGCGAAGAGGTTGAGCAGCCGCCGGCCGGCGCTGCGCTCGCGGACCATCCGGCGCGTCTCCCGGTGGTCCAGGAACAGACCGGTGTCCAGGTAGTCATGCAGGTTGACCTCGAAGCGCAGGCCGTACTCCATCACCACGCGGGTCCGGTTCAATGCCGCCATGCGTTCGTACTGCGCGCCCTCCACGTGCTTCTGCGGTCGCCGCTCCTTCAGAATGACGGCATCCGCCGTGGTCTCCAGCCCGGCGGCGATCGCCTCGCGCGCCGCGCGGAGATACGCCGCGTGCGCCTCCTCGGTCCCGTCCTTCTTCCGGCGGTACGCCCACGCGACGGCCTCGCCGTCGTACCAGTCCACGATGAGCGGCCAGTCCGGGATGTCCCGCTCGTACAGCCGGTAGCAGGTGATCCCCGTGCGCCGGGCCCAGCGGGCAAGGTGCTTCTGTCGATTGCGGATACGGTTGGTGAGCATGCGCTGGCTGGCGTCGGGATGCGGTGCCGCCCCGTCGTGCTCCCGTCGCGCATCACCGGGCAGCCGCGGCACGGGCGCGAGGCCACTGCCATGATCAATTCGATCCATCCGGGCAGGTCCGGCCGCGCGGGCGGAGTGTACCACCGCCCGGGACGACCCCCCGGGTGGCGCACGACCTCCGGTCACGCTGACGGCACCACGTCGGCCGGCTGGTAGCATCCGCGCTGCCCGCACGTGGCAGGGGCGCGGGACGGGAGCCGGTCGGCATGCAGGAACGTCCGAGCGATTCGCCAGGTCCACCGTCCGACATCGCCGGCGATGCCGCCTCCGGATCTCCGCTCGAGGCCCGCCTGTCCCGCCTCGAGGCGCGCGTCGAGTCGTTGACAGCGCAGATCGCCCGCATCGAGCAGCTCTCGGCGCGCCTCGCGCCCGGCGCACGTGACGCGCCGACGTCCGCGCCACCCGCGATGCCGGCGACGGCTCATCCGCCCGCGGCCCCGACGACCGCGCCGCCGCCCGTGGCGCCGCCGGTCATCGCACCGCCCCGCATCGGACCACCTCCGGTCACGACGGCGCCGCCCGACCGGCTTCCGGCCGCGCCTCCCATCGCGCCGCCGGTGCAACCCGCCGCGCCGGCGGCGGCGCCCGCGCGGCGCGCCGCGATGCAGCGCCTGGTCGAAGGACCGGCGCCGGCCGCGCCCGGGTCGCGCTCCATCGAGGCGCTCATCGGCGCAAAGTGGACGGCGTGGGTCGGCGCGGTGATCGTCGTCGTGGCGATCGCCCTCCTGGCGCACCTGGGCTACACGAGCGGATGGTGGGGCGGCATCCCGCCGCTCCTGCGCTGCCTCGGCATCGCCGCGTTCGGCGCCGCGCTGCTTGCGGCGGGCGAACTGCTGCGCCGCCGCCTGGGCCCGATGGCCTCCACCGGGCTCTTCGCCGCGGGACTCGGCACGCTCTATCTGGACGCGTTCGCCGCGCACGCCGCGTTCGGCCTGGTCGATGAGGCCGGCGCGCTCCTCATCATGGCGTGTGCCAGCGCCCTGGGATTCGGCATCACGCTGCGCACGCGCTCGCTGGTGATCGGCGTGCTCTCGCTGGTGGCCGGGTACGCCTCGCCCGTCCTGCTCTGGTCGTTCGAGCCACTCGCGGTCCTCGTGGCGCACCAGACGCTGCTGCTCGGCGTCGGCCTGGCGCTCTCCGCGTTCGCCAGCCGGTCGTTCCGACCGCTGCGCGTCGTCTGCCTGGCGGGCCAGCACACGATCGCCGTTCTCTGGGTCTTCTGGGTGATGCCGCCGTCGCTCCCGCTCCTCGTGGCGCTGAGCGTCTGGTGGGGCATGTTCCTGGCGGAGTCGCTCTACGCCGCGCTGCGCCGCCAGACGGCGATTCTCAACGTCGTCGCCGTGACCGTGACGACGCTCATGCTCGTCACGCTGGGCTCGGTCACGCTGCTGCGACAGCCCGTCTTCGACGGTCGCTGGCACGGCGTCTTCACGTTCGCCGTCGCGCTCATGTGCGCGGTGACGACGTTCCAGTTCGGCCCCGGCCTGCACGCGCTGCGGCGCCCACCGGTGCACGCGATCGACCGGCTCTCGATCGCCCTCTGGCTGCTTGCCGGTTCGCTCCTGGCGACCGCGATCGGGTTCCAGTTCAGAGGCGCAGGCCAGACGATCGGCTGGCTGGCCGTCGGGCTGGCGGCGGTGGAGGCGGGGCGGCGCCTGCCCTCCCGCGGCGTCCTGCGCTTCGGAACCGTGATCCTGGTCCTGACCGCGATCAAGTCCGTGCTGGTCGACCCGCAGGTCGGCTCGCTGTCGCACGTCCTCTGGGGTGGACCGGGCATCCGGATCGACGGATGGGCGATTCTCATCGTGTGCGTCATCCTGGGCCTGGCGCTGGCCGCCGCGCGGATGCGCCCGATGCGCGTGCCCGTGGCGCGCGGCATCGTGATCGGTCTTGCGTGCCTCGCATGGCTGCTGCTGACCGGACTGCGGCTGCAGGAGGAACTCATCCTGCTGGCGGCGACGCTTGCCCCGCTCCTTCTCGCGGTGCGGGCGCGCATGACCGGCGACCGCGTGTCCGCGTGGTTCGCCGTCGTGCTGGGCGGCGGCATGTCCGCATTCCTGTTCCTCCTGCTGGCGGCCCGCATGAACGATCCGACCATGCTGGCGGTCCGGCACCGGCTGCTCTTCTTCAATCCGCTGTTCGCCGGTGCGCTGCTGCTCGGGCTGACCGCGTATCTCAGCGGCCGCGCGCTGGCACGGTCGGATGGTGCCCGGCGGGGCGGCTTCGCCGATCTGCTGGTGACACTGGCGCCGGCGTTCCCGCTCTTCTACGGCGCGGCGGATCTCGTCCGGCTGCACAGGACGGCCACGGCGGCCGGCGCGGCGCCGACCGATACCCGTCTGCTCATCGCCGGCACATGGTGGGCGGCCTCGGCACTCCTGCTGGCGGCGCTCCGCGGACGGGTCCCGTTCGTGCGCCGCTCGGGCACGGGCACGCTGGTCGATCTCTCGCTGGCGATCGCGGGCGCCGGCGCGTGGGCCTCGGGATGCATGCAGCTCCACCTGGCGCGCCTGGACGGCATCGGCATCGCCGCCGTGTGGACGGTGGAAGCGCTCGGCGGGGCGCTGCTCATCGCGGCGCTGGGCGTGATCGCCGCGCGGAGCCAGGGACCGGTCGACGCGGAGGACCGTTCACCGGCCGCGGCGCCGTTCGCGGGCGCGCTTGCGCTGCTCGCGGTCCTCGCGCTCGGCACCGTGCTGCTCGAGCGCGGATTCGGCTGGGGGACCGGCGCGAGAGACCTCGGCTGGAGCACCTGGTGGGCGCTCATGGGCGTGGGGCTGGTGGTCGGTGGATTCGTCCGCCCGATCCGCCGGGTGCGCCTTGCCGGGCTGGCGCTCCTGGGCCTCACAACGATCAAGGTGCTCTTCGTCGACCTTGCCCGCGTGGGCGGCCTTTTCCGCGTCGGCTCATTCCTTGCCGCAGGCATGCTGCTGATCGTGACGTCGATCATCTACTCCCGGCTGGAATCGCGCCGACCAGACGCCGGACGCAGGACAGAACGCGATGGCGAGGCACCGGATGGCTGAGATTCTCTGTGGTGCATGCCGCTTCGATCGTCACCACAGAGGACTCAGAGGGCACAGAGTGCACCGCGATCGCGTGCCGCGCGCACTCTCATCATGCAGCCAGCTGGTGTCGCAGATCCGAAATCCGAGATACTGCGCGCCCGCACACCGCGCCATTCCATCGCATTGACCTCCGTGACCTCTGTGCCCTCTGTGGTGCGCACCAGGCGCGGACCGCAGGGCAGCCCCCACTGAGAGAACCCCATGAAACGCGTCACCGGCATCGGCGGCATCTTCTTCAAGGCACGGGATCCCCGGGCACTCGCCGAGTGGTATCAGAAGCACCTCGGCATGAACCTCGAGGCGTGGGGCGGGGTCGTGTTCCGCTGGGCGGATGACAGCCCGGCCGGCACCGGTACCACGATCTGGAGCCCGTTCAACGAGGACACGGATCACTTCGCGCCGAGCACCGCGTCGTTCATGGTGAACTTCCGCGTGGCGGACCTTCGCGCGCTCGTCGAGGCGCTCCGTACCGAGGGCTGCCAGGTCGACGAGAAGGTAGACGAGTCCGAGTACGGCATCTTCGGCTGGGTCATCGACCCCGAAGGCAACAAAGTCGAACTCTGGCAGCCGCCGGCCGGACGGTAGCGCCGTGCGATGACGGCGCGTCCATCGGTGATCATCGTCGCCAGGCGGTCATCACCACAGAGGACGCAGAGGGCACAGAGGGCGCTGCGATCGCGCGCCGCGCGCACTCCCGTCATGCAGCCCGTTGGTATCGCGGACCCGCAATCCGAGAGGTCTCGCACACGCACACCGTTCCATTCCACAGCATTGATCTCTGTGAGCTCTGTGACCTCTGTGGTGCATGCCGCGACCAGGGACGGCAGACCCTGGGAGCGCGCCCATGAGCGCGCCGCCGGCAATGCACAGCTCTCCGACCAGCCGGATCCGTGAGGCACTCCCCGAGGCGCGGATCAGCTCCTCGCCATGTAACTGGTGATCAGGTTCCGGTAGTTCGGGATGTGCTCAGAGAAGAGCGCGCCCAGTCCCTCGACGTCGTTGCGCCAGTCGCGATGCAGCTCGCACGCAACCCCGAACCAGTTCATGAGCTGCACGCCCGCGGCGCTCATGCGCGCCCAGGCCGCGTGCCGGGTGACCTCGTTGAACGTGCCGGATGCATCGGTGACCACGAACACGTCGTAGCCGGCCTCGATGGCCGAGAGCGCCGGGAAGGCCACGCACACCTCGGTGACCACGCCGGCGATGATGAGCTGCCGGCGCCCGGTCCGGCGCACCGCTTCCACGAACTCCTCGTTGTCCCAGGCGTTGATGTTGCCCGGGCGCGCGATGTACGGCGCGTCGGGAAAGAGCGCCTTGATCTCCGGCACCAGCGGCCCGTTCGGGCCGTTCTCGAAACTGGTGGTCAGGATCGTGGGAAGCCGGAAGTACTTCGCACTGGCTGCCAGCGCGAGCACGTTGTTCTTGAACTCGCCGGGCGAGAAGTCCTGCACCAGGGAGATCAGGCCCGACTGGTGGTCGACCAGCAGGCAGGCCGCGTCGTCCTTCGCGAGCCTCTTGTATCTGAACGCACCGCCCATGTCTATCTCTCCGATTGTTGAGACCCGTGACGGGTCGACTCGACTGCTGTCCATGCGCACTCCCCGCCGGAGAGCGTCGTGCGGAATGGTACCGACGTGCCCTGCCGGCATCAGCGGCTCACGCGCGCCTGGCTCGGTCGACGATGCCGGCTCCGCTCTCGTACGCGTATTCGACGACCGTCCGATCGAAGATAGTCGCGCCGATCTTCCAGCCGGGAGCCCTGTTCTTGCCCCAGCCGGGAAGGGAGACCACTGACACGCCCATGGGGCCACCGGGGACTGGACGCTGACGGGCCTCTGGAATGTGAGGCAAGCGATGGGATGTGAGGCGGGGCTGGACCAGGCCGGGCATGCCTCGCGGCCCGACGGGGCGCGGTTGCACCCCCCATCCGCCGCTCGCCTCCCGAATTCGGCGCCGCGACGCGCGCAGATTGCGGCTGTACAGGTATCGGTCACCATTGCGACGGCATGCGCCACGGGGCGCTGCCCGACCAGCCGCGAAAGGACGCGTCGATGAGCATCGTGATCCACCGCCTCCAGCGCCCCGCAATGACAGCCCTGCTCTCCGGGGTCCTGATGACCAGCGGCTGTGCCAATGTCCAGAGGCAGATGGAGCGCGTCGCGAAGGACTGGTGCATGACTATCCGCGCGAGCCAGGTACTTCCGGTCTATCCGCTGACGGAGGACCTCCAGCCCGGCGACGTCTTCATGGTGCACGCCTCGATTCACGACCAGGCTCGAGAGTTTCGGCGGAGGGGATTCCTCGCACTCGACCAGCACGCGACGCGCCTGCAGATCCCTGATGAGTACGCGGCCTTCTATGCAGACGCCTTTCTCCAAGGCTTCGGAGGGACCGGGCCGGTCGTGCGACCCGGCATGCCCGGAGGTGCTGCGTGCGGCTCCGGACGACCGGAAAACGCCACGATCACAGGTGCACCTGCGAACCCTGGCGGTGACCCGGACACCACCCGGCGCGATGACGACCCGGCGCATGGGCAGGACTCGACCGCGGCCGACGCTGCTCCGTCGACCAGCCTGGGCCGGCACCTGCTGGTACCGCTGCCTGCGGCGCAGTTCCCGACATACACGTTCGTAGTGAGCCGGTCGGCCGGCCTGCGCACGGCGCTTCCGATCAAGGGGATCCCGACAGGCCTGCGCGCACTGCGCGCGGACAATGCCCGCGGCTCCGTCGTCCTTCGAGACGCCTTCACCTATGGACTGCCGGGCGACGTCCTGCTCAGCCATCTGCACACGTGGGCATCAGACACCGACGTCCAGCACGAACTGGCGCGACTCAAGCAGAGCGTCGGGCACGCATCCGTCTTTCTGCGCGTCGTCAACCGGGTGTACCTGGTCGGCGGCGTCACTGTCCTGCTCGAGGCCCGCACCGGCGCGGGTGTCAGCGTCGAAGCCGGACTGGCCCAGCCGATCAACCTGCTGACGACCCGCACGGACGATCTCCAGCGGATGCTCACGAACGCCGAGCTGCTGTCGAAGATCCGGGCGGAACTCGGCGGCTCGATGAAGGCACCCACAGTGGATGAGCGCGGAACTCTCCGCGTGGGGGCAACCGCGGCGTTCGCGGAAGCCTCGGAGCGATCCGTCGTCCTCAATGAGGATTTCGATCGCCTCCAGGTGATCGGCTACCTCGGCTTCGATGTGGAGATCCTGGAAGGCGGCGTGCTCGGGCCGGCGGTCTCGACGCTGTACCACCTGTCCTCAGACGGTACGCGCTCTCTCCTGGCGCCGGCTGCCGGTTCGACGGCAGCACTTTTCCAGTTGTCTGCGATCAGCGGCGCCCTCGACTCGCTGGAGAATCGCAGCCGCAGCGGTGATCGGGAGGCGAGAGAAGCAGTCCGCGCCGCCGCGCAACTGGCCGCGCTCGCGCCAAAGAGGTTTCACTGGCCGATCTACGAGTTCGTGAATGCAGATGACCTGCCACTGCTGCGCATCGAAAAGCATGCGGGTACAGCGGTCGACGGGACCGGTGCACGCCGGCTGCTCGACTTTCTTGGCCTGCTGGACACGTCCGTCTCTGGCCTCGAAGAGGCGCTCGATCTCCTTCAGCGATGTGAGTCGATCAGGCTCGAGGGGACAGGCGACCAGATGGTGACTGTCGGTCCGGGCCAGGGCGGTCAGGGCCAGTTCGACCGGGTCCGGCGTCAACTGGAGAAGAAGCATCAGGCCCAGGTGGATCTGCGAGCACGGATCGCCTCCCGGATGATCATCAGCCCAGGCTACCGACGTCTCATTCATGCCGCCTTCCAGATCATGGAGTAGCACCGATGCCGCTGCAGGAACAGACAGGGTACATCAAGGACTCCAGGCCCGACCTGACGACGCGCGAGAAGAACGCCGAACTGGGCGCACGCCTTCAGATCGCGCCGTGGAACGGCCGCGACATCGTGAGCATCCATCGACTGGAGATCCGCGTCAGAGGATGGGAGGTCAGGTACAGGACGGGGTCGATCTGATGGGCAGGCGTGCGAGGCGATTGCCGCTCGAAGGTGGCGCGCCTCGAAGCGAATGGACATCCCTGGCGACGAGAGCGCTGTCGAACGACTCGACAAACGCTCCGGCCGTCGGCATACCGCTGAGCCTCAGGGCTTCATGAGAGTGCAGTATGGCAATCAGGAAGAAGACCCGAGTGAGCAGAGGCAAAGTGACGAAGGCGACCGCCTGGATCCAGCCCGAGGGCAGGGAGCGGATCCCGCTCGAGGTGCCCACGTCTCTCCCCGGTATCGCGTGGCGCTGGAACTACTCGCTGCACAACCGCAGTCGATGGACCGGCCGCGATGACGCGCTGGCGCGACAGCGCGAACAGGTGAGGGACCTGGTGTCGCAACTCGGCCTGACCACCGAGCACCTGACCAGCATCGCGGAAGCCGGCCTGGTCGAAGTCGGCATCTCGTGGCGCAGTGAGGCCCAGGACTGGGCGCTGCGCATCCTTCCATGGGAATATGTGCTGTCCACCGCAACACAGGACCTGCGCCGCGGACATGGCGATGAGTTCGTGGTCGTGCGTTGCCTGCGGCGAGAGGCGCCTCAATCGGCCGAGACGAGTGCTGTCCTGGTCTACGTCGAGAGCGCTCCACCGGGTGTGGTCGCCGACCACTTCGACTTTGAGGCCGAAGAGCATCTCGCGCGCCAGGCGGCCGACCTCCTCGGTCTGCGCTTCGAACTGGTAAGGAACCCTGGCCTGACGACCCTGCGCAATGCCGTGATCGAACACGCTCCACGACTGGTTCATGTGACCGGCGTGGATCTTCACCAGGGCCGCCAACTGCGCGGAGGGGAGGCGCCCGCCAGGCAGGTCGAAGAGCCCGTACGCGAGGATGGCATCGTCCTGACAGGGCCAGGAGGGACCGAGACCGAATTCAGTGCCGCGGATCTGGCCGCGGCCCTCTGTGCGGGCAAGTCACGTCCTGACCTCGTCTGCTTCAATCTGCACAACTCCGCGTCACGCATCGCGGCTCTGACCGTAGCCCAGGGCGCCGGTGCGGCCATCGGCTTCCAGGACACGTTCGACGACGCCATGGCCGAACGCTTCTTCTCGACGTTCTACCGCGGCCTCTCGATCTCCGCGTGGAAACTGGCAGCGGCCTTCCGCTTCGCCTGGCAACAGGTCCGCGAGAGCAGGCGACCGCTGACCGGGACCGGACTGGTGCTCTGGAGCGGCACGGCGCTGGCGAAGCGCGGCAGGGGCGCAGGCAGGAGCGCGGCAGATGCGAAGGGCATCGGTGAGAAGTGGAGAGGCGTCGCCACCCGCACGGTCAGCGCCAGCACCGCCGCCCAGTACCTGGCCGTCACCGTCGAGGATGTGCCCGAACTCAACTACTCGATGCTGCACAACGGCCGCCCGCTGTTCCGCAGCTTCCGCATCGACAAGCGCGCCCAGGACATCGGCGAGGTTCGGGACATCGACGTCGATGTGACCCTGCACCTTGGCGCCGACGCCGCCGGGTTCCGCGAGCGGGTCACGATTCCCGCCACGGTCAATGGCATCGACATCGCACACCGTGTGCGCGTCTCGCTGGCCGGGGCGCTCGGCCGGGCGCTGCGAGAAAGCGTGCGCACGAGCCTGCTGGTGGAGGTGCGCTATGACGACACGGTGCTGTTCCGGGAGACGCGCTGGGTGCGTTTCCTGGCCGTGGACGAATGGGAGGACTCCGACACGAACCGCAAGTGGCTCCCCTCCTTCGTCCTGCCGCGCGATCCCGCGGTGGCGCAGGTGATCAGCAACGCACAGCGCTACCTCCAGGCGCTGTGTGACGACCCCACGCAGGGGTTCGACGGGTACCAGTCAATCCAGGACGGCGACCACGGACCCGATTGCACGAACGTCGACCTCCAGGTGCAGGCGATCTGGTGCGCCCTGCTGTACGAGACACCGCTTGCCTACATCAACCCGCCTCCGACCTTCACCGACTCCTCGCAGCGCCTGAGGACACCCAGCGACGTGATCCTGGGTGGACGTGGCACCTGCATCGACCTGGCCCTGCTGATCGCAGCCTGCCTGGAGTACGTGGAGATCTACCCGACCATCGTGCTGCTCAGGGATCATGCGTTCCCATGCTACTGGCGCTCGGACAGTGACTATGAGGACTTCGCGCTGGCGCGCTCCGATGCCGTCGATCGCAGCGCTGGGGATGCACAAGTGAGTCTCGCCGGCGCGGCTCAGACCGAGAGCTGGTGCCTGCTGCGGGAGCACTACCGCGAGGTCATGGGTGAAATCGCCGGCGGTCGACTGGTCGCGATCGAGTCAACCGGCCTGTGCTGGCGACATGGCTTCGGCACCGCCTGCGAACAGGGGCACGCCAATCTGACACGTCGCACCCGGTTCGACTCCATGCTCGACATCCGCGCGGCGCGGATCGACCGCAACCGTGTCACGCCGCTGCCACTGCTCAGGACGGAGAACTGCCGATGAGTGGACTGGAGATTCAGCAGGCTCGCCGCGCGCTGGCTGCCATCAGCACTGATGCAGAGGCGCTTGACATCTTCGGAGGCGAATCATCGGCAGCCGGTCCGCCGGGCACCGCGGCCAGGCGCCGCACCACGCGTCGCGGCCTCGCCGATCCGGTACAGCGTGCCGCGCTCTATCTCAACGAACAGGGCGTCCTGGAGTGGCGACTCAATCCTGCGCCGCCCTCTGCGCTGACCGGGCGCCGTGCCGCGGCCGCCGTTTCCGCGGCGCCGGGGGAACTGGTCGAAATGTTCGAGTTCAACGCGCCCGGCGTGAACCAGGTCACCGAGTTCCTTGATCGCACCGACCAGCACCTCAACTCGCGGGCAGCAGGCATGCCGGCGGGCAGCGGGCGGCCTCGCGCCATGTCGCGTCTCTGGCGACTGTCGCCCGGCACCAGCAACGCCGGTCCGCGGTACGAGGCACTGGAGGAGCCGCCCTCCGGCAGGAAGCATCGACTGCTGCTGGTGCACGGCACCTTCAGCAGTTCACAGGCGCTTCTCGATGGGTTCGCACGCGCAAAGACGGAGCGATCATTCCTGGACCGGGTGTTCCGCACGTACGACGAGGTGCTGGCCCTCGAGCATCCCACGCTCTCCGTCAGCCCGCTGATCAATGCGCTTGACCTGCGCGATGCGACCGCCCGCATCACCGGCCCATTGGACGTGATCGCGCACAGCCGCGGCGGCCTGGTGACGCGGTGGGCACTGGACGGTCTCGGCCTCTCTGCATCGCCTGTCCGCGCAGTCCTGGTCGGCGCGCCCCTGGGAGGAACCAGCCTGGCGGCGCCGGACCGCCTGCGCGCCACGCTCGGCCTGCTGAGCAACTTCGGCACCGCACTCCAGGCGGCCGGTGGCGTGGCCAGTGCATTTGTGCCGCTGCTGATCGCGCCACTGGCCATCCTGCGTGTGGCCACCAGCATCGTCGGCACAGCGGCGCGCACACCAGTGCTGGATGGCGCCATCGCCATGGTGCCCGGCCTCGCGGCGCAGTCGCGGGTCGAAAACAACCCGGAACTCGGTCGTCTCCTTCGACGTGGGCCGCGCGCCGATACCGCGTACGCATTGGTCTGCAGCGACTACCAGCCCAGTGATGCCGGCTGGCGATTCTGGCGCTGGTTCCGCAAGGGCCGCATCGCCAATGCCGCCGCGGACGTCATCTTCCCCGGCCCCAACGACCTGGTCGTCGATACCGCCTCCATGAGCTCGCTCGAGAGTGCCGTCGTGCGCCACGACTTCGGCCGCAGCAGCACCGTGCACCACATGAATTACTTCGAGCAGGACGAGACGCTGGCGTTCATCAGAAAGCGATTCGGGATCCGATGAGGCGGTGCGGTGACGCGGTACCTGGCTGGGCGTGTCGGCGGGAGGTGGAGTGTCCGTGCACGTGCCCCCGGTCACGACGGTGACGAGCAATCCACGCCCGCATCGGGTCGCGATCGACCAGTATCATCTCACTGATGTTGAGGTCCGATCGCAGTCAGGGCGGACGTCGCGATCGCGTGCGTCTGGAGCGCCCGTCGGAGAGACCGCTGCATCATCGATCTCGCCGACCAGCAACGTCCCGATCGAGAGGAATGCGCAGCGACGCCCATGCGAGGAGCGATACCTGAAGTGACTCGCCAGCGCGTCACCGAGTATTCGGTCGTCGCCACAGGCCCGGAATCCGCGGGCCCGGTCGTGTTCGTGATCTCCGCCACCTCTGAGGAGGAGGCTCGGCTGGAAGTCGAAGAGATGGGGTATGTCGTTCGAATCATCCGGGTCGAGCCGCGCCGCCCGATGCGGATGGCGGCGAACACGGTCGGATGCGTGCTGCTGGCGGCGTTCTTCGTCGTGCTTCGCGAGATTGTCCAGCATGCGGCGGGTCCCGGACCGAACCCGCTCATGCTGCTCTTCTCATGGCTTACGATGACCATCGCGACGTCGGCACTGGTCGGCGTTCTCCTGATCTGGTTTCCGCACCTGACAGCAACCCGGTGCAGCAGTCGCCATCGAACCCGTCCAGTACGATACGGACCACCCCAATCGGAGCGGGCGTGACCATGAAGGCATATCAGCAGGCAGCAGGGCGACATACGCGTCTTCGGACATTCCGATTCGACGCCGACGGGCGCGCGACGCACTGGATCCTGAAGGACCAGTACTGTGACAATCCGCGCTGCACCTGCAAGGATGCCGGAATCGCGCTTCAGGCCGAGGGTGAGCCGGACCGGTGCATCCGTTTCATGATGGGCCTGGCCGAGTGCACGCTCTCGCACTGCCCGAACCTCGACGAATCGCTGCTCGCCATCGCGCGGGAGTTCGCGAGCCGTCCGGAGGTCCATCGGCTGCTGTGGCGCCGCCGGTCGATCGTGCGGGCCTGGGCCCTTTCGCGCTGGCGGCACCACGGACAGGCTGGCCTTCGCGCGGGGGCCGGGTGCTGTGCGTTGGACGAGTTCGATCCGCTCGGTGAACAGCACGCCATGCACTTCAAGTCAGGCGGCAGCGACTGGGGGGCGATCGACCAGTACTGCGTCAATCCGGCCTGTTCGTGCAGCACCGTGATCCTGCACTTCACGCGCTACACGTCGGCAGTGGTTGCGCATCACCCGCAGTTCGTCGCGCGACTCGATCTGATCGACGGAACCCTCGTCGACGCCGATTCCTCGGAACCTCTGCCACCCGACCAGCGGCGCGTCGTCGCGGACTTTCAGGATGAGATCGACCCCTGGCGCGACGAACTCGGGCTGCGGCGCACGCTGATCCGGCGCATCGCCGCCCTGCGCATGACCGCGCCGCCATTGATCGAGATCGTCGCGCCTGCCCAGCGCAACGCCCCCTGTCCCTGCGGCAGCGGCCGGAAGTACAAGAAGTGCTGCGGCGGCCGATCAACCGGCGGCCGGTCAACGAGCGGCAGCGCCTGGTCATCAATCGGGTGCTGAGCGGCTTCACGGGGTTCCTCTCCACGTCCTCGTACGCGCAACCGGCCAGATGCTCGCCGGACACGGCCCTGCGCGATATCCACGGACCGCTGGAGTGTGGCATCCTGGTCCGGAACCCCGGTGGCGGACGGAGTACCAGTGCCAGGCGAGGCGAACCGCGTGGCGCGGAAGACCAGGATGGGTGAAGCGAAGGCGTGAGGGCCATCGTGCCATTGTTGTGACGAGCAGGCGCGACGCAGGCGTCATCGCCATGGGCACCGTGGTCGAGCTCCCCATGCTGATGACGGCTCGCTGATGCAGCCACTCCCGTCATGTGTCACGAAGAGACGCTGTCCGGCAAAATCGCTCAGCAGCCTCTCAGCCTTCCGATGACGCCCGGTTCCGCCACAGCGCGGGATCCACGGCGGTTGCCATCGCCGACAGGTCCAGTCCGCCGCCCAGGAAGGCGCCGATGCGCGCCGACTCGCCCGCCGGATCGCCCACCACGTCGGCGTACCTGACATCCAGCACGCGGAAGCATGGATGTACGGCGAGATGCCTGCGGACCGCAGCCACCTGCTGCGCGAACACTTCGCGCAGGCGATCGTCCGGCAGCCCCGCGCCCGGTCGGCCGCGGCGACGCAGCATGACGGACTGCGACCGGATCACCTCCGCCGGATCGCGCTCCACGAAGAGCACCCTGTAGTCGTGCTCAAGCGGGAGGTCCTGCAGGAGCATGTGGATGACCTTGACCGCGTGCCCGGCGGCGTGGGCCAGCCATGACGCATCGTCGCGCAGGTGCTTGACCCGCTCATCCTCGAAGTAGCCGCGTGGATTGTCCGGATCTGCCGTCCGTCGCTCGTCGGTCACGACCGGCATGCCGCCTGCCTGCAGCATCTGCATCACGAGACTCGTGCCGGACCTGGGAAGCCCGCTGACGATGGTGATGAAGCCCCGGGCGCGGGTCATGAGGCGCGCCCCGGCGTGCCGGCGGCATGCCGCGCGGCCCACTGTGCTGCATCCGTCGCCGGCATCAGCGTCTCACGCGCATCTGGCTCGATCGACGACGCCGCGGACAGGTGCGCCACCCGCGCCTCATGCGCCCCGGCACGGTCCATGTCACCCTGCTCCCGGGCGATCGCCGCGAGGAAGCGGTGCGCCATGATCCAGCCGGGCTCCAGCCGCAGCAGCATCTCGAGTGACTGCGCCGCCTGCGCCGGTTCCTCCATCCACGCGAGCGCGACACCCAGCAGGAAGTGTGCCTCCGGCAGCCGAAACCGCTGCTCCATGGCATCCAGGCAATGCTCCGCGGCACGTTCCCACGCCGCACGCGCCAGCGCCACCCGCGCCATCCCCACGTGCGCGGGACCTGCCGTCGCCGGATGTCCGATCGCCTTCCGGTACATCCGCGCCGCCTCATCCCACTGGCCGCGCACTGCCCGCACGTCAGCGATCGCCAGCGCGATGGCGGGCCGGTCGGCCTCCCGCCGCGGGATTGCGTCAAGGTCTGCGTCGCTCGCCGCGCCGTCGCCCGCCTGTGCGCGGGCCGCCGCCCGAAGCAGGAGCGCCTCGGCGTTCCCCGGCGCCCGCGCCAGCAGGCGCGTCGCCTCCGCCGCGCAGTCCAGCGGTCGCCCGGCCATCATCAGCGCGCGCGCCAGCACCAGCACATACCGCGACTCCCCGGGGTGACCGGCGACGAGGGGTTCCATGATCTGCGCGGCGTCGGCCGCACGTCCCCGGTGCAGCAGCGAGACGGCGCGATTGAATTCGGTCTCGCGCCGGACCAGTTCGATCTGCTCCTGCCGGTCCTCCGGCAGGTCCGCCATGTATCCCAGGTCGATCAGCTGCCGGATGGCGTCATGCGCCTCGAACGGGTCCTGTCGCAGGTCGGCGGGGTGCATGCCCGCGTCCCCCTCGGCATCCTCCCACGTCGGGATCGTCCGGACCGATGCAGCCTGATCGATCGCCTCGGTCAGCACGCGTCCGTCCATGTCCTGGCCGACCGGAAGTCCGAGCAGGGTCAGCGCGGTCGGCGCGATGTCCAGCAGCGTCGCGCCGCGCACGGTGCCGCCCGGCGCGATGCCCGGGCCGTGCACGACGAGGATTCCCTCGCTGCGATGCCACGCCGCTTCCGTGGCCGCGCGCTGCTCCGGCGTCATGGTCGCCGTCACCGGCCGCTCGTCGCCGCTGTGAAAGCCGTGGTCCGACAGCAGCATCAGCGTGACATCGTCGCCGGCTGCGCGCAGGAGTTCGCCCAGCATCCGGTCATGCAGGCGATAGATCGCGTCCATGACGCCGCCGAAGAGTCGATGATCCTCTGGCGACACGTGCGCCGGCCTGGGCGCCCGGTACTGCATGAAGTGGTGACCCACCGTGTCGATCGCTTCCTGAAAGATCATCGTGCAGTCCCACCGGTCGCCGGTCGCCAGGAGGTGACAGGCGACCTGGTGCACGGAGAGGCACTGCGCGATCAGTCGCGCCAGCAGTTCGACCGTCGGATGGTCGCGGCCCAGCCGTCCCATCTGCGGGACGAGTTCCAGGAGCACCTTCGCGCTGACCGCCGCGGGGTGGACGCGACGGCTCGCGATCTCCTCCGCGCGCTCCGCCGGATGGACGCATCCCGGCGGCAGCGGCCAGCCCGCGCGCGCGGATGCCGGAGCGCCTTCCATCAGGAGGTTGGACACGACGACGCCGCGCACCGGTTCGGCCGGATGCGTGGCGTACCAGCTCACCACGTTGCAGGTGAGCCCCGCCTGCGTGCACATGTTCCACAGCGCCCGCGTGCGCCGGCTGGTGCTGGACGAGAGGCGGAGTCCCGCACCGGACGGCTCCGGCTCCACGAAGTTCAGGATGCCGTGCCGGTCGGCCGTCCGGCCGGTCGCTACGCTGGTCCAGAGGAGCGGCGAGAGTTTCGGTTCGAGTGTCGACAGGTCGCCGGTCACGCCCGACCGGATCACGCGCGCCAGCGTCGGCATCGCCCCCCGGTCCAGCAGCGCCCGAAGCACGATCCAGTCCGCGGCGTCCCAGCCCAGGATCAGCAGGCGCCGCGCTGGTCGACCCATCATGGCGGGATCGTACACGGACGAGCTTGCGCACCGCACGGTCGCGGTCGCGTTCCGTCGCAGGACAAAAAGGATCGGGGGCGGTCCGAAGACCGCCCCCGATGTCATGCATTCTCAGACAGGAGGGTCCTGTCGTGTCGCGTCATCACGCGCGGCGACGACGGGTGCCGGCGAGGCCGGCCAGGCCCAGCAGCGCCAGGGCGCCGGGCGCGGGAACCGCGCCGGCCAGGATCGCGACGCCGGCCTCGCTCTCGTACGCGTACTCGACGAGCGTCCGGTTGGTGATGGAGGCGCCGAAGGCAACACGGAACCAGCCGTAGTGGACCTGGCCCGTGTCCTCGTTGTGGAACCGGAAGCCGATCAGGTTCTGATCGCTGTTGAGGTTCCACTGCGAGATGTTCGACGAGGTGCCGGAGCCGTACGAGTTGGACCCGCCGATCTCCGCGCCGAACGCCAGGTTCGCGCCCCAGCCCGGAGAGGTGACCACGTACACGCCGCCGGCCGGGCTCGCGGGATTGAACAGGCCGAAGCCCGTGGCACTCCACGGGTTGATGTCCCAGCCGGGGACCGTGCTGCCGCCGCCGCCACCCACGTTGTAGTTGCCGTTCACGACGTTCAGGTAGAGACCGTTCGTCGTGGCGGGGATGTTCAGGTTGACGGTGCTGTGGACGATCGCCGCGTCCGCCGAACCGACGCCGATGGCGACCGTGCCGGCCGCGACAGCCGCGACGGTACCGAAGTGTGAGCTCAGACGACTACGAAGGGTTGCCATATCCGGGAGTTCCTTTCTTCTTCTTCCTGCTGAGAATGGGCCGCCGTTCACCCGAACGGACGGCGAGACCGCTGTGTACCTGGAGAGAGAGGGGGTCCGGAGGTCCGGACAGAGGCACTCAGCATACCCCGGGGGCAGGCGAAGGCGAACACTAACTCCATGCCAAGTCCGGCTTTTCGGCGAATCCCCACCGCCCGGCGCCGCCGCCGGCGTCCCTGCCGGGACTTCCCGGACCCGCCGGGGCGGGCGCGCTGACCCCGGGAACCCGTGGCCCGGGTTCCGCCAGCACGGACCCGTGGGCCGGAATCCAGCCGCCGGAGCCCCGGCGCGCGGCCGCGCGGGTGGGGTCGCCTCCTCCGGGCTCGGCCTTCCAAGGGACCGCGAGAGACCCTCGGCCTCGTCCAGCGGACCGGGGGGAGGGCCGGCGAAGCGCGGCCGTGCGGCGAAGGGGCCCTCGATTCACCGCAGAGGCCGACATCTTCACGATGCGGCGCGACGGAACAGCAGAGGACTCGGGCGTTCTTGCGGTATGGTGTCGACTGTGATGCCGCCTGTTCGCTGTTCTATGCGTCGGGCTTCTGATCCATTGCCAATCGGGTGCGTCTCTACCCAAACGGCAGCAGTTCCTGTCGCACTCGCTCCTCTTCGAGTCGCCTGCAGATCCTGCTCACGGAACCGGGGCCCATGTCGCCGTTCTCCGGCAGTTCCTGCTGGTGCCACCATCTCTCTGGATCGAGCAGCAGCAGCCTGGCGACGCGAGAGATCTTCGTCGCAAGGACCGATGCGGGCCGTGCGAGCTTCACGAAGCGATTGGGCTTCCCTTCGACATGCACGTACAGCGGCGGCGCCTTGATGCTCGCGTTGCCGGAGAGGTCCACATACGAGACCTGCACCTCGGCGCACACCCGGCGACCGACTTCGCCCCTGCAGGGCACAGCCACCACCGGGACCGCTCGCGGCCCATCCCCTCGGGCATGCTCGCCGGGCTGCCTGGCCGCCTCCGAAACCATGCCGGCCCGCGCGTTGACTCTGGCCTCGATCACCAGCAGCCGATCGCCCAGTTTGACGAGCAGGTCAATCCGTCCATCGCGCGGAGACTCGATCACTGCGTGTCGACAGTCCGGTCAACTCCCCCAGGAGTGACGGGAGCGCTTCGAGGATCTCCAGGTGACCCGGCATGTTGACGAAGACACTCGACTTGACGGAGCCGTCAACACGAGGGTAGTGGTGCTTTTGACCGGGAGCCTCGCCAAACGTGAGAGTTCTCGGGTCTTTGGTGAGCTCACCTGACGAGTTCAGGAGAGGACCTTCGGGGGCACGCCTTGGGGGGCCTTGGCTTGCACAGTGCACGTGTCCTGGAGCGAACTCGCCGGCAGGGTCGTGGCGCGGCTGACGGCGCAGCATGGTCGTGGGTTCGACCTCGTGTTCCTCAGCAGGATCGAGAGCGACGGGGGCGGGATGCCGGTGGCGGTGGCGTGGCTTCTTTCAAGGGTGGGCGGCAGCGAGCGTTGCCGACGGTTGGGGTGCGACTCGTGACGAGGGGGGGGTGCACGGACTGGGATTCTGGCGGGGGCGCTGACAAGAAGCGACAACCAGGCGGTGACCGGCACCCTCGCCCTCTTGACATGACACATGTCGAGGCGGATGCTGTGCCCCGCCGCCCTCGCATCCCGACCTGACGATGGAGACCGTAAGGATGCCAAGCAGTCATCGAACGAGTTCTGATGTCATGGCGCGGGCTGACGTTGTACGCCGGCTGAAGGCAGAGGTCCGGCGCGATCGGATTTGGACGCGCGCATCCGGGCGCGCCGGCTTGCCACTTTCGTTCGCTCTGGCGGGGAGTCACATGCTCGATCTCCTCATGCCATATGCAGCGTGTGCAATATTCATTCGGGCTGGAGGGAGGGCCTCCAAGCTGAAACAGCCTCGGGGCAGCACATCAGATGTCCGCTCGGACCTGTCGAGGGCGCTCGAGGAGTTTCATCCAGCAATGCCCGCTCAAGGCGCCGGCTCACTTGCGATGGCCATCGGCCGTGCGGCAGAGTTTCTCTGCTGTGATCTTCGCTCGGTGCGTGAGCTGCCAGTGCCAGTCCGTGAGTACCTCCGTCTAGAGACGATCGAGACGATTCAAGAGTGCATCGCGCCGCGGAAGGGCAGGCAGCCGCGGCAACCGAAGTGCGATTACTCTGTCTTCATCACCGGCTTCGGCCACACGAGAGTCCCTGGCAGTCATCGGGGGGGCTACTGACGTCACGGCCTGGCTTCGGCTACCGGAACAGAACGTGTCAATGAGGATGAAGCGTGCCGGGTGATGACGCGGGCCACCGCTTCCGGCGAGCGAGGTGCCTTTCACGGCGATTGATTGCCGTTGCGAGATCCAGAACTGTCCGCACCGCGACCAACGGGAGACGAGGCTTTCTCTATCCGGATCCTCATCTACCCCCGAAGGAGTAGGGCATGGTGCGGGATGAACTCGACGGTCACGCCCGGACAATCGCGGTGGCGAGTGATCCAGACATCGCTCGGTCCGGTCGGCGATGACGGCGGCGCACACTCACCTGCATGCAGTTCGCATCCGCGGGGTAGCTCTTGCAAGGCAATCCGAACTTCATCGCCATCGCCCAGTACATGGCCTGCTGCCCGGAACTGATCCACTGGCGGACGCGGCGCCATCGGCCAGAGATCAGCGCAGGCAATCGTGATGGTGGACTACGCACTCGCTGACGCCTCGATCGTCACGGTACTGCGAGGCACGGCCTTCCCGCTCAGCGCCACGCAAACGCAGGCCATGGAACGCCTCCGGCGTGGACGACAGCCTGGCGCGTTCGCATCCAAGCTGACGGTGTCTCCGCGACCCACTAGGTCAGTTGTGAACTGTATGTGCGGGTGGCTCCCAAGGCTTGGGCGGAGGTGGTGGCTCGATCGGAGACTCAACTCCGTACTTTGGGATGTCAGGTACTCGAAACGAAAGACCATGCGCAACGGTCAGGAGGTGCCCGGAGGATCGTAGAACGTTGCCGCCGCCACGCACTGAACGTGTAGGACTCGGTCGCAGCAGTACACCACTGGGCGATACGATGTTGAGGCTGGCAGGCGCTGAGAGAGGGCGCACCGGTCCATGCTCGCTGATGTTGAGATTCCGCGGCGGAGTATCTCGCAAATGCTGCTCGGCGAACTCGAACCCACAGCCGCCGCCGAGCAAGAGGAGTGTCCACATCGCCTTACCGTCGACGCACCACTCTCTCTGAATGGGCCGTACACCAAATGCATCGCGATACGTGTCTCGATAGGCTGCGTCCACCATGTGAAGAAAGCCGGTCACGCACTCCTGCGAGAGACCACCTTCCTGTGCGACACGAAGCAGTCGCTGATGCGCGGTACATGCTTCGGTCGCGTCCAGGCCGTGGCGCACTCCCTTGAGGATGTCATTGGTTCCCACCGGACTCGACCGCACCGCATAGTACCATGCCTTACGTTCATGATTCACGTCATACTGTCCAGTCTGCAACCAGAAGTACGAGATGTCGGTCGTGCCGCCTCCGATGTCTACGGTGGCGAAATTCCCAGGGACGAGGTCTGGCCTGTGTAGGAATGATGTGACTGCCGCAAGCGCCTCAGGTACCGCCGTCACCGGTGAGTCCCCGGGACCGGGCATTGGTTCACGCATGACTTGCTCATAGAGCGCGGCGGCTTGTGTCAGCGTAGGCGATTGCTGCGGCCACCAGGAACTAAGCAGGAGAGCGCGGTACGCCACCTCGCGGAACACCTCGCGGACGCGTGCATTCCGGGGGTGCGTCGAATCTGCGCCTACAGGGGCCGAGATATTCAAGTAGTACTTCAGGTCAAAGCCGGTGACCCATCCACGGACGGCCGTCCGCGCCACGGCAATCACCGAGGCCAAATGCAGGATGGCGAAGTAGTATGGCGAGTCCAGTCGCCGCAGACCTGTGCTGTACGGCTTGTCTTCGATCTCAGCGATCAACTCGGTCTTGAGGACCTCGATGACCTTGCCGCGTCCCGTGAGGGCGTATGACGGCAGGAGACGGTCACCCGACATCTCCATTGCGCTCGGCAGAACCACCCCGGCGTCGGCCCGATTGGTGCCACCAAAGGCAAGTACGGCGATCTGGTCCTTCTGCCCGGCTCGCTCGATGCGTATGACACACTCAGTCGTGGCCGTGCCGAAGTCCAGCCCGAGCCAAGCGTAGCCATCGGACCGTGTGACGTTCTTCCTGAATAACGAGTCACCAATGGGCATCGTCAGGCCCCCCCCAGAGTCGATGGTTCGAGCACGTTCACGAAGCCCGCACCGAGCAGCGCGTAGGTGACGGTGCCGAGCTTCAGGGATTCAATGCGCGCGAGCTGCACGCCTCGGTCCGCCTCCAGGTGCTCCAATCGTGCCCTCATGGCGGGGAGGATCTGCTCCGCGCCCTTCTCGAAGGGCGCGCGCCTACTCATGTCACAAACCCGTTGCCGCTGACGGTTGATGCGGATGTCGAAGGTGGCCTCGACCGCACCCCTGCGGGCGTCCTTGATGGCCTGGATCCGTCCTGCACGCCTGCTGTGGAGTTGGTCGACCCGCGCGCGAATACGTGCCTCCGCGACATCAATGCACGTCTGCGCATCGACCGCACTCGGTGGGTTGAAATCAGGCCACGGCTCCGCGGCACGAAGCATGTCGGCGAGTAGTTCGTCAGCGGCGTCGTGCTCTGTGACGACCGGTGGGTGAACGGTGAGATCTACGACAGAGCACATGAGCGAGCTCGCCGACAGGAATCCCGTCTCAACAATGAGCGCCCAGAGGTAGAACCACGGCCCGGGCCGAACCGCAATGCTCCTGACTGAGACCACTGCGGTCTGCGGCCGGTCGGTCAGAGTGTCATCGAGGCGGTGCGCCATCGCTCTGATGAGTGGGTGCTGCGCATGCAGCGGCTCCACACCGGTATACCGCTCCGCTGTTTCTCCGTCAAATGCGATCCGCAGGGTGCCCCGCCGGTACTTGGTCACGAAGCGGATGCCCTCGTCCTCGCCCTTCGGTAAGGCCGCGTCAATCACGCGCTCTACCTCGGGCTTGTACGCGAGCGTGTACAGGCCGGGCTCATTGTCGGCCTCGAAGACAAGCCCCGGGGCGATGGATCGCAGTTCGTTGTCGGCAAACAACCTGAGTTCATCGCCCCCGATGTAGCGACCGAACCGACGGATGCGATCGAGCTTGGCCCGAAAGAACTCGTCATGACCGATGAGCATCTCCGCCTGACTCTCGAGAGCCTGCTGCTTCTTTCGCAGGTTCTCAATGGCGATCTCTCGCGCATGCAGGATTCGGATCTGCTCTTCCTCGGAGAGGCGGGGGCGAAACAGCTCCTCTTCGAGCTCTCGCACAATGTCGCCGAGGATCGGCTCCAATTCACCGATCGAGTGCTCAAAGATGCCGATACGGTCGTACAGACGTCGAAGGATTCTTGCTTCGATGGTGCCGTTGCAGGCCAGGTTCACGATGCTGATCGTCTCGGATCGCTGGCCGATTCGATCGAGTCGGCCGATCCGCTGCTCGACCACCATGGGGTTCCAGGGAAGGTCCCAGTTCACCATGGCGTCACAGAACTGGAAGTCCAGACCCTCGCTGCCGACCTCGCTCGTCAGCATGATATCGATGACCGGATCGTCTCGGAAACGGGCAATGCGCATCTGACGCTCGTCTGAGTCTGGGTCTCCCGTCGTACTCTTGACGCTCCCATCGATCCTCACAAGCGAGAAGCCGTCGGCCCCGAGTCGCTGCTCCAAGTAGTCGAGACTGCGTCGGAAGTAGCTGAAGACCAGCACCTTCTTCGACCGTCGCTCCCCGGTCGTGGCTCGGCCGTGCTGCTCCTGAAGGGCACGCAGCAGGAGCTCGTACTTGGTGTCCGAGCGTTCCATTCCCTCGACATCGATGCTCAGCACAATGTCTTGAAACTCTGGATCCTCGGTGGGCCGATAGCGTGACTCGAGACCATCCTGCATCGAGCCCTCTTCGAAGCTCTCGATCTCGTCATCGTCGGCAGCCTGCGCAGATCGGATGAGCTCCTGGAACTTGCGGATAGACGCGGGCAGACTGCTCGCGAGTTGGCGTTGATAGGTAGCAAGAACGAGCCGAGCCGCCCCATCTCCGTGGCGCTCCTGGTACTGCTCAAAAATGAAGTCCGAGACTCTGTCATACACCTCCTGCTCCTCGGGTGTCAGGTTCGCCTCCGGAATCACCGCTCGCCTCTGGGCAACCACGAGCTGGACGTCACGCCGCTTGGTCCGGGTGAACACGTTGGAGAGGAGGTTGAGCTGGTTCAGCTGTTCCTGCAGGTCGACCCGACGGATCGCCGAGTCTGGCCCAGGCTCTTCAATCGCCTCGACAAGACCTCGGTACAGCGGGTTCGCCGTGACCACGTCCCCATCGGGCAATCGCTCGAGCGCACGAAGCATGTCGCGTGCATTGGCAAGCTTGTCCGGCCCCTGCTGGCGGAGCAGCCTTTCCGCGTCAACGATCGGCTGGTTCAGGCGAAGCCGTTGCCGAAATCCAGCTTCGGAGGGGAACTCCTCGGGGACGAGCATGTTGAGAAGTGTGTAGAGGTTGAGCTCGCTTGTCTGAATTGGGGTCGCGGAGAGGAACACGACGGAGTCGGACTGTTCAATGAGGGCGGACACCGCCTTGGCCTGGAGAGTCTGGCTGTTGCGGCAATGGTGAGCCTCATCCACAATCAGCAGATCAAGCGGGCTTGGCGACGCCGCCACCGTTTCGATGAACCGCACGTTGCGGATCGACTGGATCGAGACAATCGCCATCAGGGGGTTTGAGGCCGCGGACCGACTCTCTGACATCGGGACATGTTGCCTCGCGCCGGCGGCGTCCAGAATCTTGAACCTGTGCCCGAAGCGATTGAAGAGCTCGTCGTGCCACTTGAGGCGCAGGCTCGCCGGGCACACGATCAGGACCCTCGCGAGGCGACCCCGCGCCAACTGCTCCTGAAGGATGTACCCAGCCTCGATCGTCTTGCCGAGGCCAACCTCATCGGCGATGAGGATCCGGCTGTACGGCGAGGACAGGAACTTCAGCAGGGGTACAAACTGGTACGGGAAAAGCTGCGTCTTGGACGCTCCGTACGAGTAAAGCGTGTCCGTGAGCTGCTTCTTGAGCTTTACAGCCGTCGCGTGTCGGCGGAATGCGTCCGGTCCACCGTAAGAGTCCGCGGCCAGAAGCTGCGCGAGCGATGGTGCAACGACATGCGGCCGAAGGTCGGACTCCCGACAGTTGTCCTGACTCGCGCCAAACTGAACCCTGTACCAGTACTCACCGGCATGAACGGATGGCTGCCTTGATAAGATGAAACCGACCAAGCCGTCTCCATCTCGCAGTGTCACGAGGTCTCGTTCGTGAAATCGCTGTGGAGTCATGCTCGCAGCTCTGGTGCTCTGAACTACCTACTTGGCGAGATCGCAATCTACTCAGATTCTCACCACCGGGTGTTCCTGTGATGCCGATTGTACATCGGAGAGTCTCAATGGCGCGACGTCCGGCGCGACTCGCTGTGCCAGCATGACCGACTCGCCCCGACTGGGTCTACTCCCCGTTCGGGGCGAGGAGATTGTCTCCCATGACGACCACCCTGACCCGTCCGGACCGGCCCGTGAGCGACGCCAGAGACATGTCCAGGCGGCGGCGGTACTCGGCCGAGTACACGCTCCGCTCTCTCGAGGAGGCCGACCGGTGCGCGAAGCCGGGCGGACTGGGGCCTTCTGCTGAGGCGCGAGGGGCTCTCCTCATCCTCCTCCGGTCTGCTCCAATCCGGCTCAATGGCGTCGGGTCGCCCGGGCCGACCACCCCGAGTCGCGGAGGCCTGGGACCGAGAGCCAGCGCAGCGACGGGAGCTCGGCATGACGCTCGTCGACGCACACGCGCCCGAGGTGGGTGTGGCGGCGGGGGCCAGGGGGAGAGGGGCGCCGTCTCCCGCTGGTCGCGGCGCGGACAGCCCCGGATCTCGCGACGGTCGACACTCGCCGTGAAGCGCACCGCGGCGGCCGGAAGCGTGGACTTGCCTCATGAGTTGGCGCGCCACAGTCTCACTGATACGTTCCGCATCACCAGCGCCGCCTTCGCATGACCGACAACCTTGAGCGAGTCAACCGCGAACTGCTTCGACGAACCCGCGTCGCCAGCCTCTTCCCGAACGAGGCGTCGCTTCTCCGCCTGGTCACCGCGCTGGTCGTGGAGATCGACGAGGAGTGGACGACCTCACGCACCTACCTCAGCCCGCAGTCCGAATCGTGACCGCCACGATGATCCGCCGACTTCAGTTCCAGCGCATGCATGTTCACCGGCCGGCCCACCAGTCATGGCCCCCCCGAGCCCTTCCGGGGGAGAGCCGGGGGCCGGGCGCAGGACCGCGTCACGTGCACGCATCGCCGCCACCCCCGCGGATCGCTTCCGGGGGGAGAGCCGGGGTCCGGGGGCGGCGATTGAGCCCCGGAGGAGCGGCCGGCGGCGAGCACCCGGAGCGCCACCACGGCACACGCAGACTACGCCGAAAATAGAGTGAATCCATATTGACAGCCCTGTACCCATGGTGTACTGTCGCCGCCATGGTTGTCGACAGGGCGGCAGAGATGATCCGTCGGGCAGAGCGGGAGATTCGCGGCCAGATCGCTGAGGCGGCGGCCTCGGGCGCGTACGGACTCGTCGACCGCCTGAGCAGTCTCGCGCGCAGGCTCGCTGACCTGGCCGACGAGGCCGCGGGAACGCCCGAGCCCGCGTCCGCAGCGGCTTCGCCAGCCTCGAAAGGCGGGAAGCCTCGCTCCGGTGCAAAGCGAGTCGCCGCCAGCGGACGCAAGCCCTCCCGTATGGAGGGCTATCCGAGATTCGAGAGGAGCCGTGATACGCTGCTCAAGATCGGCTGGTCCAAGAAGAGCCGGACTGAGTATGTCCACAGGGCGCAACGTGCAGGCCTGGACGCGGTGGTCCTTGCTGTGACGGACCTCGGGAGGAACGGGCGCGTGTTCACCACTGAGGAGCTGCTCCCGGCGGTACAGCAGACAGGAGACAGCGACCTGCCCGAGTACCAGGCATACGTGTGTCTTGCATGGCTCCGTGCGATCGGAGTCGTTGAGCAGCATGGCCGCGAGGGATACTCGGTACCCGACGGCGATCCGGCCGTTGCGGTCGGGCGGGCGTGGGAGGCGCTGCCGAAGTCACGCGGGTAGCGGTCCCACGTCCCTGAAGGAGTCATGAGAGGTTGAACTGGAGGCGACATGACAGCAGCATGGCACTTTGTCAGGCATCAGTCCGGACAGCCCATCGTCAACCCGCTCGGAAGTGAGCACTTCGCCGACGCGGACGATGACTGGCGGCCGGGGGAAGCGCTGGTTCGCGAGTGCATCCAGAATTCTCTTGACGCCCGTTCGGAGGAGGAGGTGAGCGTCTGCTTTCAGGTGCGGGACGCTTCGTCCATGTCCGCGGAGACAGCCGGATTCTGGTTCTCGTCACTCTGGCCACATCTCAGGTCGAGAGACTGCAGATTGCCCGATGTCGCGAGTGCGCCGCAGGCTGGTGGGTTTGTTGTGGTCGAGGACTTCGGCACACACGGACTCGAGGGCGACTTCCGCCAGGGTGGGCTGTCGGACACGGACAACCGGTTCTTCAACTTCTTCCGTGCGGAAGGACTGTCGGGCAATCCCATGAACGGCACGAGTGGTGGAAGTTGGGGTGTAGGAAAGAGCGTCTTCAACCGATGCAGCCGGATCAACACGTTCCTTGCGCTCACGGGCAGACGTGCCGAAGGTGATGCCGCGCTGATCGGGAAGTCGCTGCTGTGGCACCACCGGATCAACAGCGGGGGGGAATTCCAGGGGCTCGGACAGTTCGGCGCCAAGGATGCTGACAATGCATTCATGGTGCTCCCCGAGACCTCACCCGCTCTTGTCGGCCGCTTCATCAAGGACTTCGCACTGACGCGCCCGGTCGGCAGCTCAGAAGTAGAGCCCGGACTGAGCGTCGTAATCCCCTATGCTGACCCGGACATCAGTGCGGAGGGTATTGCCGAGATAGTCATCCGGGAGTACTTCCATCCGATCCTGGCGGGCCGACTGCGCGTGCGGATCAGCGGCAGGTCCGGCGGCAAGCAAGCGGTTGTTGATCTTGACCGGGAGAACCTGCTGGAGCAGGCCGCGAGGCTCAGCCGTTCAGAGACCGAGCCCGTTCTTCGACTTGCCCAGTGGTCGCTGGGTGACGGTCCGAGGCATGCGTACCCGCTCAAGTCGCCGCCGGCCGGGGAAGCCCCGACATGGAGTGACGAGTCGCTTACGCCGAATGACCCGGCCTGGAGCGAACTCTGCCAGCGCTTCGAGCGCGGGGAACCGGTAGCGATCAATGTCCCTGTCCGAGTGAACCGTCGCAATCAGCATGCCGAACGGGCGGCATTCATCGTGTACCTGCAGCGTGACCTGGCAGGTTCAGGATATCGACCAGTTTTCGTCCGCGGCTGCATCGTCGTCCCCAATGCCCGCCAGAGAGCGGTGCGGAATCAGAGCCTCTTCTCGCTGGTGACGATAGACGAGGGACCGCTGGCCATCATGCTTCGAGCCGCGGAGCCACCCGCACACACACACTGGTCCGCGGATACCGCGAACTTCCGTGGCCGCTACGACTTCGGGAAGCAGACCATCGACTTCGTGGTCAATGCACCGAAGCACCTCGCAGATACATTGTCGAACGCCCGCACCGATCGGGATCTTGGCGTCTGGGCCGACCTGTTCCCGTCTCCCAAAGGCCAGGGCGATCGTGGCGCAGAAGGCAAGTCGCGCAAGGGAAAGAAGCGTGTGGTCGGCCCGGTCGAGCCTCCGGCACCACGGATGAAGCCATTCAGGATTGACGAAGTGCACGGCGGCTTCAGGATCGTAAGAGACAACGCCGCATCCACGGCGCTGCCCGGCGCACTCGAGGTCCGTGTTGCGTATGACACGAGTCGGGGGAGTCCTTTCAACAGGTACGATCCCGCCGACTTCAGGCTGAACAAGCTCCATCGAGTGGCAAGGGACCTCCAGGAGGTCCGGTGTGCTGACAATCGAATTGTGGTCGTTCCGGAGTCCGATGACTTCGAGCTTGAGATCACAGGGTTTGACCTGAACCGTGATCTCGTTGTCAAGGCGCAGACGGTCGACAATGAGCCGTGGGGCGAGTCATGAGCAGAGGAACTCGTACATTCAACTACACCATGCGGCAGAGGCTCAAGCGAGAACACATCGCTATCGCGGTGCATCAGACAGGGGACACTGATCCTCCGATCATGTCCGCGTCTCTTGATCTCACTTCGTACTCCCTGCCGCCCGATGCAAGTGTACTCATCGAGGCATACCGTCACACTGTATGGCAGCGATTCGATTTCGGGACTGTCAGGGCGACCTGCGCGCCGGAGGATCGCGTTCTCCGTGACTTCGGAGCTGGTGAGGGACTTCTGTTCCGAGTGAAGATCGTTGAGCCAGGCGCTGGCGAGGCGGATGCTGTCCGCATCCTTGCTCAGGCCGATCGTCTCAAGCCGAGTGAGGATGGGCCCCGTCGATCACTGCTGCCGCTCGATCCGGACCCGTCACTCCGCGACGAAGTGTGGCGGCTGGACATCGATGAGAACGATGGTCCGCTCATCAAGGTGAGCACCCACCTGGTGCGCGACAGACATGCGCTCGCCAGATCTCCTGCGTTCATCACCCTGGTTCTACCCGAGGTCCTTCGACGCGTGCTGAGATGGGCGCTGGAGGACGGCTTGCCGGACGATGGCGACTGGGATACACCGCGGGGTCTGTGGATCCGCTTCGGTTGCGGCCTGATCGGACAGAGCGAGCCACCCGATGAAGTTGATGATCGGGAGGACGGCGCTGACGCCCGTGAAGAGTGGATCGATCAGGTGGTGACCCGATTCTGCCGCGAGAATCGGATCGACCGGCTCTTCAGCAGATGGTGGCGTGATGACAGTCCGCGCCAGACAGGAGGTGTTGCGTGACTCCCATCCGTGTTCGACGTCTCAACAGCACGGGAATGACCCGGATGGCGGAGTTTCTCTTTGCCTGCAGTGCTGCTCCGGATCGACCTGTGGATCTTGAAGCTGAGGTCTGGCCGATACTGACCGGAACTGATACGACATCTGATTTCCCGAAAGTGGTGCTTGCCGACCGTGATCGTCGCTTCCCACGTCGATATGACCTGGCGGCGTACCTCTATGACCTGATCCCCGCGCTTGGGCTCGCCGATCCGACACGGGATCAGGGGCTATGGGCGTGGCTGGCGCTACTGTGGTTCGATCAGTTGGCCCCGATCTCCGGACGGGCCCGGAAGATCGGAGAGCGGGCGAGGTGGCTGCCCGATACCGGCCGGAAGTACTACCGGCACCTTGTGCTCGGGCCATACCTGATCTATCAGACCAGCAGCGATCGACCGGAGCGCGCGATGGCGCTGCTCTACAACCCTCCACACACGCCCGGCGAGCTTGTCGGTCAGCTGGCTGCAACTCAGGATGTTGCCCAGTGCAGAGCCGCGATCGGCGCCGTGACGGCACTGTACTACGACGCACAGCTCGGCAAGTTGAAGCGTGGCGCCGGCGGGAAGGGCGCGGGCAGCACCAGGCGCTTCAGAACGGTCCTCGATCAACTGGACCGGACATTCGACCTGCACTCGTCCTCTGACGCTGGCGTCCTCAGTCTGCTCCCGCGCGAGTTCGATCGGTACAGGAAGAGAGCCTGATGCGGATCATGGTTTCACTGCCGGCGGACCAGTCCGCAGCAGGCGCGCCGATGCGTCACCGCTCACTTTGCACATCGAGAGCCGCCTGGAGCCTTGACGCCAGCCGGCTCTGGTCATGGGTCCGGCACTCCCACACCGTCACCACCCTCCACCCAAGGGACCTGAGTTCCCTCGCATGCCGTCGGTCGCGCGCACGGTTCGCGGCGAACTTGGCGTTCCAGAACGCCTTGCGCGTCCGCGGTGTGTAGGCGAACCGGCATCCCGGGTGCCGGTGCCAGAAGCACCCGTGCACGAAGATGACCGTGCGGAGTCGCGGCAGCACGATGTCCGGGCTGCCGGGGAGATCGCGGCGGTGCAGCCGGAACCGGAATCCCATGCGGTGGAGCAGCGACCGGACGGCCTTCTCCGGCCGTGTGTCACGCCCGCGGATGCGGGACATGTTCCAGCTCCGCCTCTCAGGAGTCAGCCTGTCCACAGGAGTTCCTTCGGACTTGTGGAGCGTGCAAGGACGTCCCGGACGATCACGGCGACCTGTCTCGCGAGCCAGGGCGGGACCGCGTTGCCGACCTGGGTGTACTGCGCGGTCCGGTTCCCCACAAAGCGGTAGTTGTCCGGGAACGTCTGGATGCGTGCGGCCTCACGGACAGTCAGCGACCTGCACTGCGACGGATCGGGGTGGATGTAGTAGTGTCCGTCCTTCGAGATGTGGCTGACCACGGTGGTTCCGGGTCGATCACGGATCTGGACGCGGAACCGGTCGGCGAACGGTGTTTCGGCATGACCGTTGAGCGCGTTGCGATGGCGCGGCAGGAGTTCCTGCGGGAACTCGTGAAGCGTGGGTGAAATGCCATGTACCCTGGCGAAGCTTGCCGCGAACAGATAGCGGTGCAGATCCTCCGGAATGTGGCCGCGCGTTGAGTGGTTCGGGACGCCGTCGAGTCGCGGGTCCTCGATCCACTGCCCGAGACTGTGTCCCTTGATGTGCCTCGTCGACGCCACGAACTCTGCGCCGCGGGTGAGCGTGGATGCCTCGATCCGGCTCAACGCCTTCACGATCCTGGACGCGACAGCAGGATCCGAAGCGCTGAGTCGTCGAAGCCAGGGCTGCCGCCGTACTGATGAAACGACGCAGACCCAGGCATCGGGATCGTCTCCCCGTGAGAGACCGCTGCGCAATCGTGGCATCGCGTCCAGCACGGTCCTGAGCGGAACGGGCTCTTCACGTACGAGGTACTTCGGCCGGACACCGAGGTCGTTCCGGATACCCAGGATGATGATGCGGTGACGCGCCTGCGGCACGCCGTGATCCTCGCAGCGCACCACGAAGTCACCGTCACCAATCAGTGAATCCGCGGGTGGCGCCGAGATCGGATAGAGCTCGTAGGTATGACTGCGGCCGGACCGCCGAAGGCCTCGTCCATCCTCTCGACTGATGGCCCGGACTGGGTCGCGCAGATCCTCCTGGATCCGCGTGAACATGCGGCGCCCATCGTAACTGGCGGAGAGCAGTCCACGGACATTCTCCATGACGAAGACGGGTGGCCAGAAGTCGGCGATGATCTGGAGATACTCGAGGTAGAGGCGGTGCCTGGTCTCCTGCCCGTCGGAGTACCGCGTGCCACTCCGGTTCCGCGACCGGCCCGCGATCGAGAACGGCTGACACGGCGGGCCCCCGAGGAGGACCCAGTTCTCGCTGCCGCCCAGGGCGTGGGCGATGCGCCGCCGTACATGCTTCGCGGGTACCACGCCAAGCTCCGCACGCCATGCGTCACGCGAGGCTGCCTCCGCTTCGGCCGGATGCGCCAGATAGAGGTCCTCCAGCGAGATCTCCTCACGAAGGTACTGGTAGTACGCGTGCGGTATCGGCCGCGGCGCGAAGCGCCGCAGAAACGCACGGAGCTGGAGAGTCCTGTGCGCTGTCTCCTCCATCTCGATCGAGAGCACGGATCTGAACCGTCGCGGCGCAGATCCGTTCAGTGGCGAGAATCCCTCGCAGAGACCGCCCGGGCCGGCGAAGAGATCGATCAGAGGAACGGCGGGGTGATCGAGGGAGCGCTTCACAGGGTTCGACTCACTGGTGGCTCCAGGATACCCGGTCCTTGCGGCGCTGGCATGCACGCCCGCCAGCGGATCGTGAGACTCGAACTCCGACCTCCAATCCGGCGTGCCGGGGGTGCCGACCCTCATCTCAACGCAGGGCGCAAGGCCCCGACACGGATCAACGTCCGCGCGCCTGCACCGCGGCGCGCCGGCGCCGCCCCAGCAACTCAATCCCCGGATCCACCGTTCCCTGCATTGCCTGCCCCCGAAACTCCCAGCTGCACGTACACCCCCCTCACCTCCTGCGCCCCCCGCGCCGCGTCCGCACTTGCGGAGACGTCGCTGTGGCAGGCGGCCTTCTGGCCGCGGTCGGCGTGCATGCCGCGCCGGGTCTTGGTGGCCAGGCGGTGGATCTCGTCGGGGCTGAGCACGCCGCGCTTCTCCAGGATCTCGCGCTGGGTCCCGGTGAGCGCGGCGGTGATCTTCGGCCTGTCCCAGGCGTATTCGGCCTCCTTGCCGGAGGCGAACTCCTGGATTTCGCGGCTGATCCGGACGCTGCACCAGTCGTGTCCGCACATGGCGCAGAAGTCGGTGTCGACGTCCAGGTCCTCGTCGTGGAACGCGCGGGCGGTGTCGGGGTCGAACGAGAGTTCGAAGTGCTTCTCCCAGTTGAGCGCGGCGCGCGCCTTGGTCAGTTCGTCATCGCGGTCGCGCGTGCCGGGAATGCCGAGCGCGACGTCCGCCGCGTGGGCGGCGATGCGGTAGGCGATGCAGCCCTGCTTGACGTCTTCGCGCTTGGGCAGGCCCAGGTGCTCCTTCGGCGTGACGTAGCAGAGCATCGCGGCGCCGTGGTAGGCGGCGGCGGTTGCGCCGATGCATGACGTGATGTGGTCGTAGCCGGGGAAGATGTCCGTCACCAGCGGGCCAAGCACGTAGAACGGCGCGCCGTGGCAGACGCGGCGCTGGACCTTCATGTTGAACTCCACCTGGTCGAACGGCACGTGGCCCGGGCCTTCCACCATGACCTGCACGCCGCGGCGCCAGGCGCGCTCGGTCAGTTCGCCGATCGTCGCAAGTTCGGCCAGTTGCGCCGCGTCCGTCGCGTCGGCCAGTCCGCCGGGGCGGAGGCCGTCGCCGATCGAGAACGAGACGTCGTGGGCGCGCATGATGTCGCAGATGTCTTCCCAGAGGTCGTACATCGGGTTCTCGCGCCCGTGCATCAGCATCCACTTGGCCAGCAGCGATCCGCCGCGGGAGACGATGCCGATCAGCCGGCGCCGGATGAGCGGCAGGTGCGCCCGGCGCACGCCGGCGTGGATGGTGAAGTAGTCGACGCCCTGCGCGGCCTGGTGACGGATCTGGTCCAGGATGGCCGATTCGTCCAGGTCCTCCAGCCGGCGCCCGATGATCATGGAGTAGATCGGAACGGTGCCGATGGGGACGCGTGCATGCGCCAGGATGGCGCTGCGGCAGGCGTCCAGGTCGCCGCCGGTCGAGAGGTCCATCACCGTGTCGGCGCCCCAGCGCTCGGCCCAGCGCAGTTTCTCGATCTCCTCTGCCGTGCCTGAGGAAACGGGCGAGGCGCCCATGTTCGCGTTCACCTTGGTCCGGCTGGCGCGCCCGATGCCCATGGGATCGAGCGCCAGGTCCAGGTGACGGCGGTTGGCCGGGATGATGAGGCGCCCCGCGGCCACTTCATCGCGGACCTGTTCCGGCGAGAGGTGCGGTTCGCGTTCCGCGACGCGGCGCATCTGCGGCGTGATCACGCCCAGGCGCGCGTGCTCCAGTTGCGTGACGGGCGTGAAGCCGGTCGGTGCGACGGCGCGGATGAACGCGCGTCCGCGGCCGTGGCCGAGGCAGCCGTCGGCGTGCGACGTGGTCTCCTCGATCCGCCAGCCGGCGGGCAGGAAGTCCCACGCGGTGTACCGCGACGGCGCGGGCATGCCCGGCGTGTCCGGGGACGCGAACATGCGCGGTCCGCCGATGTCCGGGGCCAGCGCGAAGGAGCCGGGCGAGGTGCCGTCGGCGCGTGATGACGGGTTCATCGCCCCGTGGACCGGGAGCGCGCGGACAAGGTCGGCGGCCGAAGGCTCACCGGATCGGTCGGGCTGCTGGGTCATCGCGGTGCATCCTCTCACGGCCTCGCCGGGCCGGTGCGATCGTCGGGCCGGGCGCACCGGGCGCGAGGTTCGGATGCGCGGGCAGGACGATGATGATCTGCCGCCTGCGCGCATTCCCTCCGCCGGTACGAACCGGATCAGGTTCAACGGGTGCATCTCAGCGAGCGGACGCGGAGGTCCGATCGCGCCCCGTGCGACGGGCGGATGGTAGCAGGGGCGTCCCGCGGGAGCGCTCAGGTGATCAGGCGGAGTGCGATGGCGCCACCGCAGGTCACGATGAGTTCGGCGAAGTCGCACTGCGGCGTGTGCCAGACCGTCCGCGTCGCGGTGCCGTCGAATGTCCCCGGCCACCAGGGTGCGTCGGGCTCTGGGACGACCGAGTCGCACGCGATCCGCTCCACCCAGGCGCGCTCGCGCGGGATCACCGAGGCGGCCAGCAGCAGGCGATTCGCGTCGGCGACGGGCGCCGTGCACAGGAGCAGCGTCTTCTCCACCCCGTCCTCGGCACGCAGGTCGAAGCGCAGGTCCCGGTGGGCCCGCGGAAGGTCGTGCAGCCCGGCATCGAGCAGCCGTTCGCGCAGGATCGGCGGCGTGCAGGGCGAGAGCGAGAGCCGGCGGGCGGTGAGGGGAAGGTCGGCGAGGCGCGGGGCCGGCGGTGACAGGGGCATCGGGTGCTTCCTTCGGGCGGTCGCGAACGCGTGGCCGGGGGGGCGCGAGCGCGCCGTCGGCCGGGGCGCGGCATCGATCGGCGCATGTGCCGGCGACGGGGACGTACCCGACCGATCGATCGACGCCGGCGGTGGCGCCACTGGAATCGACCGCCGCAGCGACGCGACCCCGTGGATTCCCGGACGTCCACCCCCGGGCATCCCCGGTCGACGGACATGGCCGCCGAATACCATGGCCGCGTGTCTGCAGGCACCCTCGATCCATCCCGTGACCCCTCCCGCGCCACCGGCACGGACGGCGCCGCCGTCGTCGCCGCCGCGCCGTCCTCGCGCCCGTCCCGCGCCGCCGCGGGCGTCCAGGTCGACCGCGTGCCCGGGACCGCGCCGCTCCTCCCGTCACTCGCCGATGAAGAAGGCGCCTACCGCGACACCTTCCGGCGCGAGCGACCGGTGCTCTGGGCAGTCACGCTCGTCGGCCCGTTCCTCGCCACCGGGCTCATGCTGCTGAGCATTCTCCTGGTGAAGGGCGTGGTCTTCACGAAGACGCTCATCGGCTATGCCTTCGCGACGTTCTTCCTGTTCGGGCGGTTCGTCCTGCTCCTGGGAGAGGATGAGATCGCGCGGGAGACCGGCATCCGCATGGCGCGAAGCGAACTCTTCATCATGCTCTTCTGGATGGACCTGATGACGGCGAGCCTGCTGGTCTATCACGCGGGCTTCCTGTTCCGCATCCGCTTCATCGGCCCGCGGCTGCTGAGCCTGGCCGAGGACGGTCGGTTCATCCTGTCGCAGCAGCCGTGGATGCGGCGCGCGACCTTCATCGGGCTGATCCTGTTCGTGATGTTCCCGCTGGCCGCGACGGGCAGCGTCGGCGGCGCGATCTTCGGGCGGCTCCTGGGGCTGACGCGATTCGCGACGTTCGTCGGCATCGCGATCGGCAGCCTGGTGGGCTGCGGCACGATCTACTTCGGCGCGCGGCTCATCGCGCCCTACTTCGATCGCGACAATCCGCTCGTGCTCATCGGTGGCATCGCCGTCGTGATGGGCATCGTGCTGCTGCTCAACCTCCGGTTCCGCAGCATGAAGAAACGGGCACGGGAACTCGCCGCCGCCGCCGGGCAGTCGCCGGCGTCCTGAGTCGCCGGCGCCCGCACCGCCGGGACGAGGCCGATCGGAAGGACGGCTACTCCCGCACCTCGACAAGAAGCCCGTGCCGGCGCAGGTGTTCGATCATCCCGCCGTGGAAGGGGCGGTTCATTTTCGCGACGATCGTGTTGTGCGTCTCATCGGGCAGGATGGTGATCCAGCCGGATCCCGTGCGCTCGCCGCGAAGACGCTCGACCGCGTCGCGCAGTTTCGCGACCGCCCCCTCCAGGTAGTACGAGTCCAGGCCGCCGCATCCAAGGTGCACGCGGTCGAGCATCACCGGCCCGAGCCGGTCCCACTCGCGCTCGACGCGCCGGCGGATGTCGAACTTCGACCAGGCGTCGCGGACCAGGCCGTGGTCGATGGCGCCGGTCTGCGGATCGATCGGGCGGCGCGGCGCCCCTGTCTGCGGATCGCGCGGCGAGAACATCGCCGACCAGGCATCCCACTGCTCGCCGGAGAAACCGCGGGGCTCGATGACCCACTCGGTCCGGATCTCCTGTTCGACGGTCATCCGGACCGCCGTCGCGCCCTCCGCCGAGACGAGTTCACGGAACGAGGGATGCGGCGTGCCGTCGGCGCGGCGGAACGCGTTCGGTTCCTCGTAGAGGTCGATCGTCTGGAACGCCGAGAAGTCGACCGGATCCGGCGCGCTGGACCAGCAGGCCCCGAAGACCTGCGGCCACTCCAGCTGGAGCCAGAGCGAGGACCACCCGCCGGAGGAGTGCCCGGTCAGCAGCCGGCCCTCCGGGCGGTCCACCAGGCGGAAGCGCGCCTCGAGCGCAGGCACGAGTTCCGTCACGAACGCGGTGCCGCGCGGGCCGTGATTCGGCGAATCGACGAACCCGTGGTGACCAAGCGGCGACTCCGGGTCCAGCACCACCCACACCGCCATCGGCGCGAAGTCCTGGATGCCGGGCGTGCGCAGCATCTGCGCGTACTGCATCGCTTCGCCTTCGCGTCCGCCGTATCCGGGGATCACGAAGATGACCGGCCAGCGAACCTGGGCGTACTCGGGCGCGTCGAACATGGGTGGCAGCGCAACGCCTGCGCGATGCGCGACGGGGCGACCGGCCCAGGCGCTGAGCAGGGGGCTCTCCATGTCAAGCCAGACGACGCCGTCCGTCTCGCGCCGCGGGCGAGGACCGTCGACCCGCCGCGTCACGTGGATGGTGACCTCGTCGGTCCCCGTGCGTGACACCTCCGCGCTCACGACATCGCTGAAGAGATTGCCCGGATTCCCGGTGCGATCCCGCTCCCGGCGCGCGGGCGGCGCCAGCGCAAGCATGGCCTGCACCCGGATGAGTCCGTCGAACGTGTCGACATCCGATGGGAACGCGTCGGCTTCACGATCGATCACGATCGTCTCGCCCGGTCGCCAGTCGACCACATCCCGCGCCGCGACCGGCTGCGGTCGATCGAAGAACGGGGCGTCGATGGGACGCCGGAAGCGGAAGCGGCGGTCGCGGTCGGTGATGAAGAAGAGGATCAGCCGACCGGAGACCGGCGCCTCGGCGACCGCGGGATCCAGCGTGACGAGGTATCGATCCCCCGGGCGTTCACCGGCGATCTCGGCGGGCGCGGGACGCGGGTCCGGGGGCTGAACGCCGATGAAGCACGACAGCGCGATCAGGATGACGGGGAGCACGGTCGGCGAGTATATGAGGTCTTCGGGATGGCGCCGGGCCGGCGAAGGGCGGCTCCAGCGGCCGACGGGTGATGCGTCGCGCGAGCATCCGGCCGCTGTGATGCATGATCCCGGCGGCGGCGGCCGATAGATTCACAGGCGCGGACCGGTCGGCCCGGGAGTCGACCGGCCCCCGGTCGCCCGCGGCGCGACCCGCCTTCGCGCCACGCACCACAGACCGTTCTCCCCGGGCGCGCCCCGGTGCGCCCAAGGATCGACCCCCGATGCATGCCCAGACAGGTCGCCAGCCCCGACGCCAGCCCGCACGCGCGACACGACGACCGACGCCACGACCGGCGGCCACGGCACGGGGCGCGCTGATCGCCATGCTCCTGCTCGCCGTCGGGCTGCCAGGATGTTCGAACGCCGTCCGGCGGACCTTCCTCTCGCTGACCGAGGCGGCCGACCGCGCCACCGTCGCGGCGCTCACGATCTCCGAGCAGGAGCCCGTCGTCGTCATCGACGTGCCCGGCCCGCTCGGCCTGGACGTCGAGTCGCTGGGCGGCGATGTCGACGTTGTCGTCAACCCGGAACTCACCCAGGCGACCGTCACGTTCATCCGCCGGGCGCTGCACGGTGCAGGCCGGACCGATGACGCGCGCGCCGCGCTGCACGAGATCGTGACCAGTGCCACGATCGGAACCGGCGCGTTCGGACCCTCGCTTCTCATCCGGACCTCGGCGCCCGGGTACCCGGAGCCGCACTTCCTGCGCGTGGACGTGCGCGTTGAAGCCCCGGATCTCGAGGGCATCCGCATCGTGACCTCGCGCGGCGCGGTCCACACGACCAACATCGGCGGCGAGATCGACATCCGGACCGACGGCGGCGACATCCGCGTCCTCACGATCCGCCCGCTCACCCGCGCGGTGACGCTGGTCAACGACGACGGCGACGTGGACCTGCGCATGCGCGGCAACTCCACCGGCGCCATCGACGGCCGGGCGCACCGCGGCACGGTCACGCAGAACGCACGGCTGGGCAGCGTGGTCATCCATCCGGGCACGACGCATGACCGGCTGCTGGCGACCCTCAACGGCGGAACGAATCCCATCACGCTGCGCGCCGCGGACGGCGCGGTGCGCCTGGCGGTGGTGAAGGACCCGTTGACGGTCGGCCGCTGGATCCGCAACTGACGCGCGATCCGCCCGACGGCGTCCGGGCACGTCACGCGCCCGCGTGCATCCCGGCCGCGGAGGGCAGGCCGCCCACCCCTCGACGGATCCGGGCTACGCTCCCGCCGTGGCCCGCGAGCTTCATGATCACTGGTTCCGACTGGCGAAGCGCGAGGGCTACCGCTCGCGCGCGGCGTACAAACTCATGGAGATCGACGATCGCCGCCGACTGCTGCGGCGCGGCGACCGCGTGCTCGATCTCGGCGCCGCCCCGGGGTCGTGGCTGCAGGTCATCGCGGCCCGCGTCGGGCCCGGCGGCCGCGTCGTCGGGATCGATCTCTCCGCGATCGATCCCGCCGGACTCCCGCCCAACGTGCAGATCCTCTGCGGCGATGCCGCCGCGACGTCGGTCGCGGACTTCACGGCGGCGCTGACCGGCCGGCACGCGGCCGCGGAGACGGGCGACGGGACGCACCCGGCGCCACCGCCGTTCGACGTGGTGCTCTCCGACATGGCGCCGAAGACGACCGGCGATCGGACCATCGATCATCACGGCTCGATCCGGCTGTGCATGCTCGCGCTGGACCTGGTCCCGGCGCTCCTTCGACCCGGCGGGCACGCGGTGGTGAAGGTGCTGGAGGGCGAGGCCTACCCGGACCTGCAGGCTCGGGCACGGACGATGTTCGCGCGCGTCAAGGGCTTCAAGCCGAAGGCGTCGCGCTCGATCTCGACGGAGATCTACCTGGTCATGGAGGATCGCGGGGCGGACCTGGCGCCGGACGTGGCGACCGCGCCGGCCGATCGACCCGCCGCGCCGCCCACGCGACCGCGCGGCTGGGGCGCCGAGCGCGGCTGAGCGCGCCGCGTGTTCTGCGCAGGCCCAGGCGCAGAAAGCACCCGGGCCCGGCATCGATCGATCACGCACCCCCTGCGGCGGGGCTCTGCGCCGGGTCCGCGCGGTGGCGCGCCTGTTGCAACCGGACCGGGACGCTCCAAGGAGACCCCCATGAAGATCGACACCTCCCCGGCCTCTGCGCTCGCCGCGTCCCGGATCCCCCACGTGCTTTCTTCGAAATTGCCGCCTGCGGTGCAGCGCCCGACCGTTCCGCCCGCGCTTGCGTCGATCCGTCCGCTCGACCCGTCGGCCGCGACGGCGGGAGTCGATCCTCATCTCAGCGACCTGCGTCCTGCGGCTGAGTCGGATCCCGCGCCGCTCGGCGCCCCGTCGAGCATCGCGATGGAGGACTTCTTCAAGGCGTGGGGATCGAACGATCCCAACTATGACCTGGACGGCGACGGCACCGTGGGCATGAGCGACCTGCTCATCTTCATGTCGAACCAGTCCGTCGCCGGCGCGCCGGGGACCGATGCGACCGACCGCGCCGGCGACTTCAGCGACCTGCTGTCGCGCCTGGCACAGACCGGTTCACCGGAGGCTTCTTCCGGCGGATTCAGTTTCGAAGACCTGCTTCAGAAACTCGCGGGCAGCGGGACGCCGGCGCTCGAAGCGCCGGAGAGCGACTTCCAGGCGCTGCTCTCTCGACTGGCGCAGTCCGGCACACCGGCGCCGGAGGCGGCCGCGAGCAGCAGCTTCCAGGACCTGCTCTCGCGACTGGCCCTGACCGGAACGCCGTCCGCCGAGGCGGCGACGATGCCGGCAGACCCGGCCGCGTCCAACCCGCGCGCTGCGATCGATGCGCTGGCCGACCGGCTCCTGGCGAACTTCCGCGCCAACGGCTTCGACGGCGCGCCACCGAGCAACGTTCACGCGATCACGCAGTCGCTCTCCCTGCCGGCCGGATTCGAGAAGATGCTGCTCGCGCGCATCTCACAGGCGTATCCGGGCGGACTCGGCATCAATCTGAAGGGTTGAGCGACCGGGTGGCACCGGTGCGTCGGCGCTCCCCGGAATCCCGTCGCGGTGATGCCCGGAACCGCACGGCGTCCCCCGCGCCGCAAGTGCCCCGTGTAGGACTCGAACCTACAACCCGCTGATTAAGAGTCAGCTGCTCTGCCAGTTGAGCTAACGGGGCGGAAAGCGGGGAGTCTAGCCCGGCGCCCGTCGGCGTCAAGAGAGGCGGGCGCGAGGCGCCAGGGATCGGCGGGCCTCTCACGCCGCAGATCGGGTCGGCGACGCGGAGACCATAGGGCAGGTTGTCTCGGTCCCGGTCGATTCCGCTCGAGCGGTGAGCGCTTCACCCACCGCCTCCGGACCCTCACCATCGGCGAAGAGCCGCGCCCATGCTTCGGTGACGAGCAGATCGGATGCGATCGTCGGCGCGGTCCCGATGGTCGCCGCCAGGCGGTCGGCATCGAGACCGATCGCCTCGAGCCAGCCCGCAACGACGCCGTCGGCGGAGTCTGCCGCCCGGGTCGAGACCACCTCGTCGCATGACGGCGCACCGCACGCGGCCGAGAGCCCGGTCCGGACGTCGCGCGGCAGATGCTCGCGCAGGAGCACACCGATCGACGACCAGCCGTGCGGCTCCAGGAGCCTGGCCGGATCACGAAGGTGCGCCGCGATCCCGGCGTCACCGAAGGGGCGCAGCGCCGCGATGGCGCTTCGGACCGCGGGATCAGAGAGCGGAAAGAGCGCGGGAACGCCCCAGGCCGCCGTGAGCCTGGCGGACACCGCGCGCCGGGCGCGGGCGGATGCATCCACGCGGTGCGGTGCCTGATCCATGGCGGCGCACAGAAGCATCGAGCGAAGCGAGTCCGGCGCGCGACCGATGCCCAGGCGGCGTGCGCCGCGTCGAAGGTGCTCGGCGCCGCGCGCCAGCGCGTGCGCCACGCGATCCTTCATCGGCCCCGGCCGGACCGGCGGATCCTCCACGCAGACAATCGCACCGAGCCGGCGGACCGCCGCCCGGTGCGCCAGCTGGTACAGCGGCACCATGGCGGTGAATCCGGACAGCGGCTGCTCCGCATGCCAGACGGCATCCACCAGGTTCGCACGGATCGACTGGCCGGTGGCGCGCATCGAGAGCAGCGGGAGATCGAGGCAGTCGGCAAGATCCCGGACGGCATCGGCGCGGGCGTCGTCGCCGGTATCGGCGAAGAGCAGCGTCATCGGCGCGCCGGCCCGCACGGCGCTCGCGGCCACGATCGCCGACCACGCGTCACCGTGGACGACCAGACCGAGGGTGCCGCACTGCGCCGCAGCGCGCGTGAAGTACGCGCCAAGCGCTGCATCCACGTCGCCCGAGACGCGCGTGCGGTCACTGCGCGTCGCGCGGACCGATTCGACATCCAGTTCACCTTCCACGCGGGTGCCGTCGGCCAGGAAGCGGACCAGTCCGCCCGGCGGAACCGCGTGCACATGGGCACAGAGCGTCCGATCGGAGGCCGGCGCATGCCCCAGCAGCGCCGCGAGCACCGAGCCCGGCTCGGGACGATCGCCGGGCCTCCGCAGCGCCTTCGCCTCGTTCGCGATGCGCAGGGTGCGGGGGCGCCCCGCCGGATCGACCTCGATCCGGTAGAACAGGCTCCGCGCCCCGGACGGGTCGCACGCCATCCAGATCGCGCCGTCGCGCAGGTCATGGATCAGGCAGGCGAAATGACCGATGGCGAGCGTCTCCAGCGTCGCTTCGGCGCCGAAGACCGCGGCATGCTCGGCAAGCAGCGTCGCCGCGTCCATGCTTCCCGGTGCCGGCCGGTCGCCGAACGTGGTCATGAGCCCGGAGAGATCCAGGGCCGCGGCATCCAGTGCCACGGCGACGGAACCGCACCGGCTGCGCGCCACGCCCTGTCCGCCGGTCCGCGTGCCGAATCCGACGATCACCGCGTCCGCGCCGTGGCGGACGAGCGTCGACGGGCCGCGATGCTCGATCGCGCGCGCCATCGCCTCCGCCTCGGAGGCGAACGGGTTCCCGGACGTTTCGTGCGCTGCGCGCGAGGGGAGGACCGACAGCGGTCGATCCCCGAACCGACAGATCGCGGTGAATCCAAGCATGACGGAGGGACTCCAGTGGCGACTACGCGAGGCGGCGGGATCGCTCCTCGCGTATCGGACGGATCACCGGCCGACATGACCGCCATCCCGGCGGGGCCCGGCGCCGCAGCCGGTCGCCCGCAGGCCGCTGCCGGAAGGAGGCCCGTATACTCGGCCCGTTCCGTGGTCCCGCCGTCGCGCCGACCACCATCACGCGCCCCGACCGGACCACCCACCCCGGAGATCGAAGCCATGGCCCGACCCGCCACCTCCCCCGTCGTTTCCGCAGGCGCCGTCCTGGTGCTGTTCGCCGCGCTCGGATCCGCGCTCGCCGGATGCGATGGAAAGGACCCGGCGCCGGCGGCCCGCGTGGCGACGACGACGATCGAGATCCCGGTCTACGGCATGGACTGCGACGGCTGCGCGAGTTCCGTCAGGAGCAAGATCATGCGCGTGCCCGGCGTCGTCGAGTGCACCGTGAGCCATACCGAGCATCGTGCGGTCTGCACCGTCGAGGAGTCCGTCGATCGGGAACTGCTCGCGGAGGCGATCCGGCGCGCAGGCTACTTCCTGGAGCCGCCTGACGGGGACCACGATCACGGTCATGCCGATGATCATGGCGACGGCGACGGCGGCGCAACCTCCGATCACGGCCACTGAGTCAGACCGCGGATCGGCGGCGTGTCATGCGCGGAGGATCTGCGCGGGCTCGAATCGGCCGCCGAGCACCTTCGCCGCATCCGCCTTCATCCAGTGCGCGAGCACCGACGCATAGACGTGCCGGAAGTCGACGGTGTGCACGAGGTCGCCCTGTTCAAGCCCTGACATCGAGGGATGGGTGCCGAGCAGGCCGGGTCGGACCATGTCGCCGACCAGGTACATCGGCGCCGCCGTTCCGTGGTCGGTGCCGCCCGAGGCGTTCTGCGCCACGCGCCGACCGAACTCGGAGAAGACCATCGTCAGCACGCGACCGCTGTTGCCCTGCGCGCGGAGTTCCCGGTGGAAGGCGCGGAGCGACGTGGCAAGCTGCCCGAGCAGGTTCGCATGCTGTCCGGTCTGGTTCGCGTGGGTATCGAACCCGCCGAGTGACACGTAGTAGACCCGCGTGGCGAGGCCGTCGCGGATCATCGCCGAGACCAGTCGAAGCTGATCGGCCAGCGCGCCGCGCGGCCACTCGGCCAGCGGCCGCTTCGCGACGGCCGCGCGGATCCGGTCGGACGAGATCTGCGCGTCGAGCGTGGTGCGCGTGAGGAACGCGAGCTGCGGATCGATCGCGTCCGGAGCGCCCGCCGCACCGGTGGCCGGCATCTCGTGCCGCGTGATCCCGTCATAGGTGCCGGCGAGCCTGGGATCGAGTTCGGCGCCTGCCCAGCGGAAGAGTTCCGCGGTCTCGAACGACACCGGCTGCTGCGTCTGCCCGATCATCGCCAGCGGCGCGGTCCGACCGATGGAGATGGCGGCATCCGGATCCGGAGCACCGGCGCAGCAGTTGTCGAAGTACCGGCCCAGCCAGCCGACGCCGCGGCCGGACGTGTCCGCGGTGTGCCAGATGTCCATCGACGCGAAATGCGATCGGTTGGGATTCGGGTACCCGACGCCCTGCACGATCGATGCGACACCGTCGTCCATCAGTTCCTTGAACGGCGCCATGTTCGGGTGAAGTCCCAGTCCGCGCGACTGGTCGATCGCGAGCGCCGCGGCATTGCCCGCCCCGCCGCGGCCCGGTTCCGGAATCGCCAGGCCCGGCCGCATGCGGTAGTACTCCGGTGCGCCGAAGGGGATCACGGTATTGAGGCCGTCATTGCCGCCGCCGAGCTGCACGACCACGAGGACCCGGTCCTCCGGGACCCCCGGGCGGCTGGAGAGCAGGCTGCTCATCGGTCCCGCGATCGCCAGCGCCGTGCGGTCGATGAAGAGCGGCGCGGTCGCCGTCAGCGAGAAGAACGTCAGTCCCTGCTGGAGGAAGATGCGCCGCGAGTACTGGCGGTCGGCGTGGCCGGTGGTGTCATGCATGGGTGAATCTCCGGGACCGCAGCGGTCCGGCTGCGTGTCCGCGCGTCAGCAGAGCTGGTATTCAGGAAGCGCCGTGATCAGCGTCAGGACGCCGATGAGAACCTGGTTGTCGAAGCGGCCGCCGCAGGCGTCCACGAACGCCTCCACCTGCCGCAGTCGCGGGTCCGCGGGCGGCCGACCGAGCAGGGTGCGGAGCAGGTAGGCGCAGACGTCCTGCGTCCCGCTCCCGGCGGTCCCCCGCAGCACCGGATCGAGCAGCGGCATGGCGTCGAACTCGGCACCGTCGCGCTCCCACGCCGTTCCCCCCGGACGCCGGCCGGTCAGCAGGTAGACCGCAAGATTCTGCCGCACGAAGAGCGTCGACGTATTGATCCAGGCACGACCGCCGTCCCATCCCTTGACCGACGGCGGCTGAAAGAGATCCTGCCCCATCATCGCACACGCCTGGACCAGCGTGTCGAGGCTCCTGACCGGGGTGTGAAGCTGCCGCACGAGCTGCACGGCAAGCTGGACGGGGCTCTTGATCTGGGCGGCACGGTTGACCCCGTCGTAGAAGTGCTCGCTCCGGAAGATCGCCTTGAGCACCGGTGCGATCTCGAACTTCGCGTCGCGGAAGCGCCCGGCAAGGCGCTGAACGAAGCTGCGCGCATCGCGTGACCAGCCCTCCGCGGCATCGCTCACGAAGTACCGGTACAGCTTGCTGCAGATGAACTCCGCGACCACGGCGTTGGACAGGATCAGTTCGACGAGATCAGCGCCGTTCCACTGGCCGCGCCGGCCGAAGAGCGTCTTTTCTCCCGAGTCGTGCTGACCCTCCCGGAAGATGAAGTCGTCATCGTCGAACGTGTACCCCGTCAGCGCCCGGGCCGCCTCCCTGATGTCCTGCTCGGTGTAGACGTTGCCCTCGCCCAGCGTGAACAGTTCCATGAGTTCGCGGGCAAGGTTCTCGTTGGGGCGACGCCGGTTGTTCTGATTGTTGTTCAGGTAGGCCAGCATCGCCGGGTCACGGATGATCCCGTGGACAAGCGACCGGAAACTGCCGACGGCATGCTCCCTGAACAGCCGGTTCTGCATGAACAGGTGATAGCTGTCCTCGATCGGCCGGTACGCGGTGGCGAAGTGCCCGTGCCAGAAGAGCGTCATCTTCTCTTCCAGGGGCGCCGGGGTCTCGATGATCCGCTTCATCCACCAGCGCTGGAGCGCCGCGAACTGCTGGCGGTCGAGCTGCTGGCGGCGCTGCCGCTCCATGCGGAAGGCCTCGAGGACCGCCTCGTCGCCGCGCGCCCGCGCCTGGCGGAGTTCGGTCCGCTCCTCGGCGTCGGCGGGGCGCATGATGTCGCGGTCGAACGCGTCGGCCGGGACCGGCTCCCGGCCGATCCGCTGGTAGTCCACGATGAACTCCACGGCGCGGTCGAGCCCGAGTTCCGCCAGTGCCTGGATCTGCTGGGGCGTCCCTCCGAACCCGGCGCGCTGCAGGAGGTGCTGCGCTTCGGCGAACCCGAATCGGTCTGGTCTGAGCGGCTTGAGCGACGGCTCGGGCATGGCGGTGGCACTCCGGACGACGGGACAGTTCCGGGACGGCTCCGGGACGATGCGCCGGGCCGCGCGAACACCCGGCAGGGCCTCCGGTTACGCCGCCCCGGCCGGGCACATCCCCGCCCTGGCGCCGGAAACAGGTACAGCATGCCACCGGTCCGAGACCGCGTCCGCATCCGTGCATCCACGCATTTCATCGGCGTTCCCGGTCGTCGCATCCGGACTTCGCGCGCCGGACCGGTAGACTCATCGCCAAGGATGGAGTCGCACGACACCACCGAGTCAACTCCCGTCGGTCCGGCACCGGGCCGCGACGCACACGCGGCGATCGAGGCGCTGGCGAACACGGAAGGCCGACGGCTGTACCACATCGCGCTGCGCCTCTGTGGCGATCCGGAAAAGGCCGAAGACCTGGTCCAGGAGACCTTTCTCCAGGCGCTGCGGCGCTGGGAGACCTTCGAGGGTCGATCGAAGCCGACCACGTGGCTGTACACCATCGCGGCCCGGCTCTGTGCACGGCTCGACCGGCCGCGCGCCGGGCAGCGCGGCACCCTGGCGTCACTGGACGACCTGCTCCCGTTCTCGGAACCGGTCTCACCGGTCACGGACGGCATCGGGGGCGGAGACGAGGAGACGGAGATGCGGGTCGGGCAACTCGCTTCCGGGATCGCCGCACTGCCCGAGGCGTTCCGGATGCCGGTCATCCTGAAGGAGATCGTCGGCCTTCCGGTCACCGAGACGGCCCAGATCCTCGGTATCCCGGTGGGGACGGTCAAGACCCGCCTGCACCGGGCCCGGCTGGCGCTGCGCCGCGCCCTGACACCGGCACTGCCCACCCGACCACTGCCGCCGGCGGCCTTTGACCGACAGGTGTGCCTGGACCTGCTGGCCGCGAAGCAGGACGCGCTTGATCGCGGCGTCCCCTTCGATGCCGGCGACCAGACGCTCTGCGACCGGTGCCGGGCCGTCTTCGCGACGTTGGACCTGACCAGCGACCTCTGCGCCAGGATCAGCGCCGGTGCGCTGCCGCCGGAGGTGCGCGACCGGCTCACCGGGATCCTCCGTCGTGCGTGATCGGCCGGCTGAGCGGGTCCCGGTCCACCGGCCGACCACGCGCGACGACTTCGATCGGGAATCCGGGAACCCCGATGTGCTGTCGTGCCTCTCAATGCGGTCCCCGGTGCCGCCTGCCCGACGCAGACCGGACCGGCGCTCATGGAGAACAGCCATGCCTGATGCACCTGCTTCGCATTCCGGCCACTGGATGACGCGCGGACGGTGGTCGCCCTACGTCGCCGGCGCCGGAATCGGCGTCCTTTCCTGGATCACGTTCGCCTTCATGGGGAAGGGGCTCGGAACCTCCACCACGTTCGTCCATGTGGCGGGCGCCCTGGAGGGTATCGTCGCCCGCGACCATGTCGAGTCCACGGGCTACTACGCCAGTGCGATCGTCGGGAAGCCGATCGTCGACTGGCAGTTCGCGCTCGTTGTGTCGCTCTTCTTCGGCGCCCTGCTGGCCGCGAAACTCTCCCGATCGACGTTCGTGGAGCACGTGCCCGCCCTGTGGTCGTGGCGCTTCGGACCGTCGCGGACGAAGCGGGCGATCGTCGCGTTCGCCGGCGGCGCGATCCTGCTCTACGGCGCCCGGATGGCCGGCGGCTGCACCAGCGGCCACGCCATCACGGGCGGCCTGCAGCTGGCCGTGAGTTCCTGGTCATTCCTGATCGCCATGTTCGTGGCCGGCATCGGCATGGCGTTCCTTCTCTTCGGAAAGGCAGGTCGGCAGCATGTATGACCCCATCTTCGCCGATCCCCGTTCGCTGGTGCTCGGCGCCGTCACCGGACTCGTCTTCGGGTTCCTGCTCGTCCGCGGCGGCGTCACGCGCTACCAGGTCATCCTGGGCCAGTTCCTGCTGCGCGACTTCACGGTCCTGAAGGTCATGGGAACGGCGATCGTCGTCGGTGCCGTCGGGATCTTCGCAATGCGCGCCTGGGGCATGGACATCCCGGTCACTGTGCGCAGCGCGCAGGTGTACGGGAACGTTCTCGGCGGCGTCATCTTCGGCGTCGGCATGACCCTCCTCGGCTACTGCCCCGGCACCGCGGTCGCCGCCGCGGGCGACGGGTCACGGCACGCGCTCTACGGCATCGTCGGGGGCGTGTTCGGCGCCGCGATCTATGCGGAGACCCACGCGTGGGTCAACGAGAAGATCCTCCGCACTGCGGACCTCGGGAAGATCACGCTCTTCGAAGTCGCACACGTCTCACCGTGGTGGGTGATCGCGGCCATGGCGGCGGCGGCGGTCATCGGGTTCACGCTGCTGGAACGGAAGGAGCGGCGCAGCGCGGCCGCGTAGCGCTCCGGTCAGCCCGGCCGGGCGCTGCGCTCGCGGCGGCGGGCCCGGGCGAGGTCGGCGCGCAGTCTCAGGCTGTTCCCGACAACCGTCAGGTCGCTCAGTGCCATCGCGGCCGCCGCGATCAGCGGGCCATGCATGCCGAGCAGGCCCAGCGCCGCGGCCGGAATCGCCATCGCGTTGTAGAGGAACGCGAAGAGGAGGTTCTGCCGGATCGTCCGCATCGTCCGCCTGGCCAGGTCGATGAACTGAGGGACCGCCATGACGTGATCGCCCGGGATGACGACATGCGCGGACTCCATGGCCACGTTCGTACCGGACGCCAGTGCGATGCCCACGTCCGCCGCCGCGAGGGCGGCGGCATCGTTGACGCCGTCGCCCACCATGACCGTCCCGGCACCCGCCTCCGCCACGAACGCGCGCTTCCGCTCCGGACTGACCTCGGCGTGGATCTCCGGCGGTTCGAGCCCGCACCGGCGGCCGATCTCCCCGGCGACCGCGGCGGAGTCGCCCGAGAGCAGGTGCACCGACAGGTGCATCGCGCGGAGCGCCGCCACGGCATCCGGCGCGTCCTCGCGAACCTCGTCCAGCATCGCGAATCGACCGACGGTCGCGCCGTCGACCACGATCCTGCACGTGGATTCCGCGTCACGCTCGACGCGGATCTCCCGGCCCGCGACCTGCGCGACGACGCCCGAACCGGCGATGGCCCGGAAGGCGCTTGCCGGCAGGAGCGGCACGTCCCGGGCATCCGCGTACCGCACGATGGCGCGGGCGAAGGGATGCTCGCTCGCCGCTTCCGCGGAGGCCGCGAACTGGAGCACATCGCGCTCCGGCAGGAGATCGCCGACCTCGAACCGGATGACCTGCGGCTTTCCATGGGTCAGCGTGCCGGTCTTGTCGAACGTGACGCGCTGTGCCCGCGCGGCGCGCTCGAGCGTCGACGCCTGCCGCACCAGGAGGCCGCGCCGGCCGCCTTCACCCACGCCCACCGTCACGGCCAGCGGCGTCGCGAGTCCCAGGGCGCACGGACAGGAGATGATGAGCACGGTGACGGCGGCGATCAGCCCCTTCACCGGCGCGCCCGCGACGGCCCAGCCCAGGAACGCCACCATCGCAATGAGCAGGACGGCCGGTACGAAGACCGCGCAGATCCGATCCGCCAGTCGCTGGACCGGCGCACGGCTCGCCTGCGCCTCCTGGACCAGCCGCGCCATCCGCGTGATCGTCGTCTCCCGCCCCGAGGTGGCCGCTTCGATCACCAGCGTTCCCTGCGCATTGACCGACCCCGCCACCACGGCATCGCCGGCGGCGCGGGGAACCGGCGCTGATTCGCCCGTCATGAGCGACTCATCCAGTTCCGACTCGCCCGACACGACGACACCGTCGACGGGGATCCGGGCTCCCGGGCGGATCCGCAGGTGATCGCCCGGGCGGACATCGCGCGACGCGATGGTCTCTTCGCCGCGCTCACCGATCCGGATCGCGACATCCGGCTGCTGTCGGAGCATCTCGGCGAGCGCCGAACCGGCGTGCACCGTGGCGCGCGATTCGATCCAGTGACCCAGCGAGATGATCCCGAGCAGGGCGGACGACTCGGCGAAATAGAGCGGACCGAGGTCGTGACCCGCGAAGCGCGCCACGAAGGCGACCAGGGAGTAGGCCCACGCCGTACCCGCACCGAGCGAGACCAGCGTGTCCATGTTCGTCGTGCGATGCCGCGCCGCGTTCCACGCCGATCGGAAGAAGCCCTCGCCCGCGACGACCATCACGATCGTCGATCCGAGAAGCAGCACCCAGTCGACCCACGCGCCGTGCACCAGCCAGTGCAGCGCCTCCAGCGGGATCCAGACCGAGAGCCCGATGATCGCCCGGAACCGCCAGGCGCGCGCCACCGACGCGTGCCGCGCCTCGGCCTCGCCGCGGAGTTCAAGGGGATCGACCGCGTCCGGCAGGGGCCTCGCGGCGAATCCGCGCGCCTCGACGATGCGGGAGAGTTCGCGCGGATCGACGGGCTGCCGCGCCTCGATGAAGGCCAGGCCCTCGCTCAGGCTCACGCGTGCGCCGTGCACGCCTGGTGCCGCCTCCAGGGACCGCTGCACATTCGCCGCGCAGCCGGCACACGACATCCCGTCCACCTGCAGAACCGTCTGGTGCAGCGGCGGCGCTGGATCGGATGCGGGCGGGAGAACCGGGGTTGCGCGTGCGTTCAACGGGGTCCGTCCGTGGCAGGAGGCGTTGTCCGGCCGTCCATCGCCCGGCCGGCGCCGGGATCGGCGGCCGCGATGCCCGGCGGACCGATGGGTCCGGGAACCCGCACGGGCCATGCCGCCCGTTGCTTGTCCCGGCGCGTCGGCTCGCCGATACTCTACGACCGGCCGATCGTGCTCGCGTCGGGATCGTGGTCGCGCCGGCCGGGACCCCGCCGGCGCCTCGGAAGCACCCACGGCAGTCCTGGTACGCCACACGGGCGGCATCGCCAGGATCGTCGCGCCTCGGAACGCATGTCGCAGCACCACACACACACTGATACGCCAGGGCGGCTCGCCCCGACACGTCGTCGGACGCGATCCCGCGCGGTCGACCGGCCGCGATCGTGCCGGGCGTTCGACCACTCGGCGCTGCGGATGGCCGCGCTCTCCACGACCGGGGTCCTCGGCTCCGGCCTCGCGGGCCTCATGGTCCTGGCGCTGGTCTTCGGTGGCGCCCCGCTTCGCGCCGGCACCCTGGCGCCGGGGCACGTGACCGCAGCACTCGTCGAAGGGCCCGCCGGGCGCATGGTCGCCGCGGTCGTGGCCGCCGCGTGCGATCTGCTCCTGCTGCGCTCACCGGCGGAGCATGCACCGCAGGCCGGCATGGATGCGCCCCGGCGTCTCCCCGCCTCGTCCCCGCGGCCCGATCAGGACGCCCCGACCGGACGCGGCACGCCGCTCATCGTGACGAATCTCGACCTTCCACCGCCGCACGCCTGATCGCGATTCGCGCTGGACGGATTCCGCGCGGCGCTCAACCACCGTACCGCAGGGTGCCGATCACCTCGCGTGCGGGCGCCGGACGCGGATCCGCAGACTCTCGATCAGTCACGTCACGTGCCGCGATCCCTGAACGATCGCCGAAGGAAGTCCGAGCCATGGCCGTCCCCGTTGTCAGCCCGGTGCTGAAGAAGCTGTTCGGTACCCGCAATGAACGTCTCGTCAAGCGCTATCTCCGCATCGTCGATCAGGTCAACGCCCACGAGGAGGCGACGCGCCGCCTGACCGACGCGGAACTCCGCGAGAAGACCGGTGAGTTCCGCCGACGGATCGCGGGCGGTGCGTCGGCGCGTGATCTCATCCCGGAGATCTTCGCGGTCGCCCGGGAGGTCATGGACCGGGCCGTCGGCATCCGCAACATCTTCAATCCGGACCACCGCTTCGATCCCGCCGTGCTTCCCGCACACCTCCGGCCGGTGTACGCGGAGGTGAAGGCCGCGATGGACGCGGCGCCGCCCCGGGACCCGGTGGATGACCTGCGCGGCGGCAACGGACCGATCGCCGGCTGGCAGTACGTCGACATTCCGAACGGACTGTACGAGGCCGTCCGCGAGCTGTACCCGAAGTCACGGCCGCCGTTCCGCTCCCGGCCGTTCGACGTCCAGATCATCGGCGGCGTCGTACTCTCCGAGGGTCGCATCGCGGAGATGAAGACCGGGGAAGGGAAGACGATCGTGGCGCCGCTGGCCGCGTATCTGGCGTGCTGCGAGGGCAAGCACGTTCACGTCGTGACCGTGAACGATTACCTGGTCCAGCGTGACCGCGACTGGACGTTCCCCTTCTTCCGCGCGCTCGGTCTCACGGTGGGCGCCATCCATCCCATGCACATGCAGCCGCCGCCGCTCAAGCTGGAGGCCTACGGCTGCGACGTCGTCTACGGCACGACCGCGGAGTTCGGCTTCGACTTCCTCCGCGACAACATGAAGCTCTCGGTGGCCGAGCAGGTCCAGAAGCACCGTGAGTTCGCCATCGTGGACGAGGTCGACTCGATCCTGATCGATGAAGCGCGCACCCCGCTCATCATCTCCGGGCCGGCGCACCAGCATCAGCCGCGCTATGACCTGGCCGATCGCCTCGCCCGCCACCTGGTCGATCTGCAGAAGCCCTGGGCGGAGGCGGACCAGAAGGTGCAGTCGTGTCTCCTGGAGATCAGCGGCTGCGAGGGCGACATCCGAAACGCCCGCGACCGCGACCGCATCCCGGAACTCAAGAGTCGCCTGGAGGTCGCGCGGGAGAAGCTGCCCCGACTCGAGGGGGAGCGCGATCGCTTCACCCGCTACTACGAGGTCGAACTGGACAAGAAGAAGGCCACGCTCACGCACGAGGGCATCGAGGAAGCCCAGCGGCGATCGAACGTCGGTTCCTTCTACGTCGGCGACAACATCGATCTTCCGCACCTGCTGGAACAGGCGATCCGCGCGCACAGCGTCTACCAGCGTGATCGCGACTACGTGGTCGCGCCGGACGAGACGGGCACGATGAGCATCGTCATCGTCGACCAGAACACGGGCCGGAAGATGGTCGGCCGCCAGTGGTCCGACGGCCTGCACCAGGCGATCGAGGCGAAGGAAGGCGTCCCGATCAAGCAGGAGACGCAGACCATGGCCACGATCACGATCCAGAACTTCTTCAAGCTCTATGACCGGATCGCCGGCATGACCGGCACCGCGGACACCGAGGCCACCGAGTTCCACGAGATCTACAAGCTGGACGTGGTGGTCATTCCGACCAATGTCCCCATCGCCCGGCACGACTACAACGACCTCGTCTTCCTGTCCGCGCGCGACAAGTGGGATGCGATCGTCGACGAGATCAAGCGCTTCCACGACGTGGGCCGGCCGGTCCTGGTCGGCACGACGAGCGTCGAGAAGTCGGAGACGCTCAGCAGCCTGCTGACGAAGCAGCACAACATCCGCCACGAGGTCCTCAACGCGAAGCAGCATGACCGCGAGGCGGAGATCATCGCCGGCGCGGGCGAACTCGGCGCCGTGATGATCGCCACCAACATGGCGGGACGCGGCACCGACATCAAGCTCGGCCGGTTCACGCGGGAAGCGCTCATCGATCACTGGAAGCGCCGCAGCCTGGCGCCGCGCGAGGTCGACGCCGGGTGGGAGGACGCCCGCATCATCGCCGCCGTCTACCGGCACATCGCGCCGGACGAACTCGGCCGGAAGAAGCAGGAACTCCAGGACGTCAGCGACGATGAACTGCGACTGATGCTCCTGCGGCACTGGGCCACGAACCTGGGGCAGGTGACCGAGTCCCGCGCCTCGACCATGGGCGAGGAGGCCCTCCGCGAGACGCTCGACCGCTCGGGCGCGATCGTGCTGCACCGGCTGCACATGTTCAGGGACATCGAGGACCTGGGCGGACTGCACGTGGTCGGCACCGAGCGACACGAGTCGCGCCGCATCGACAACCAGCTCCGCGGCCGCTCCGGCCGGCAGGGCGACAACGGCTCCAGCCGCTTCTTCCTGAGTCTCGAAGACGACCTCATGAAGATGTTCGCCGGTCCGGCGACCATGAAGATCCTCAGCCGGCTCGGCATGAAGGAAGGCGATGCGATCGAGCACCCGATGCTGACAAAGTCCGTCGGGAACGCCCAGCGGAAGGTCGAGGAGCGGAACTTCCTGATCCGCAAGAACATCCTCGAGTACGACGAGGTGATGGATCACCAGCGCCACACCTTCTACGGGATGCGGCAGCGCGTGCTCGAGGGCCGCGAGGTCAAGGAACTCATCTTCGAGCATCTCGAGAATTCCGTGGCGGACGCCGTCGAGACGTATCTCGACCCGCTCCACCGCGCAAAGTGCATCACCGAGTGGGTGCGCGAGAACCTCGGTGCCATGATCGATCCGGAGCGGATCGCGAAGAAGGATCCCGAGGATCTCCGCTCGTTCCTCCGGGTCGCCGCGAAGGAGGAAGCGGCGGCGCTCATCCGCACGACGATGGGTGAGTTCATGCCCGACGACGGTGATCCCGGTGAGTGGGATCACCAGTCCCTGGTGGAGTGGCTCGGCGCCAACTTCAGCGGTTCGCTCCGGATCTCCGACATCCAGGGCCTTGGACGCCGGGAGATCTTCGAGCGCGCCGAGGCCGTGGCCGCGGACCACATCGACCGCGCCGACCTGGCACCGATCGACCAGTACCTCGTGCCGGAGTACTCGGAGCGCGAACTCGCCTCGTGGGTGCGGAACCGGTTCGGGGTCGAGATCCCGGCCGCGGAGTTCGTGGATCTCGAGGACTCATCGATCGCCTTCGAGAAGGTGATGGACAAGGCCCGCGAGGTCTACGCCCGTCGCGAGATCGTGTACCCGATCGAGTTCGCCATGGACATGACCGTCGCGGGCATGCAGCAGGACCCGCGACAGGCGCTGGAGATGTTCTGCAACTGGGTCCGCACCCGGTTCGAGCTTGCATGGACCCCGGAGGCGCTTCCCTCGCCGAACCCGCAGGCGCTGTACGAACTGCTCGTCGAGGAGCGGAAGCGGTGGGACGATGCGCGCATCGCGGATCGCGCTCGCCGGGCGGTCGAGGCCGGCGGACGGGACCTCGCCTCGATCGAGCCCTGGCTGGCCGAGCACTGGGCGACCCGCCTGACCGAGGACGAGACCGAGGCCTTCGCCCGCGACCCGGTGGGGACGCTCGATCGCAAGATCCGGATGATGCTCCGCGCCGAACTCACCCAGTTCGAGCGGTGGGTCCTGCTCCAGATCGTGGACCAGGCGTGGAAGGATCATCTCTACGCCATGGACCAGCTCCGCGAGTCCATCGGCTTCCGGTCCTTCAGTCAGCGCGACCCCAGAATCGAGTTCAAGCGCGAAGGCGCGCGGCTTTTCGACGAGATGCAGGAATCGATCCGGACGAAAGTGACGGACCTCGTCCTCAAGGCGAAACTGGCGCCACAGGTTGCTCAGCGACCACAGGCGGCGCCGGCCGGCGCCGACGCCTCGGCCGACGCCGCAGCCGGCCAGGGTGCGGCCGGAGCACCGGGCCCGCGCCAGGTCGCGCCGGCCCAGCCGTCTATCGCCGCGGCGGCGGCCGCCGCCGCGGGGACCGCGTCACAGCGACGGGACCTCGAGGCCGCCGAGCGGGCAGGCGTACCCGCCGGAGCCCGCCCCGCCCGCCAGCCCGCCCGCGCGGTCGTCACCGTCGGGCGCAACGAGCCCTGCCCATGCGGATCGGGGCTCAAGTACAAGAAGTGCTGCGGCAAGTAACGCAGTCGGCACGCCCTCCCGGCCCGCCGCACGCGGTGACCCCGCCGGCGGGACGGGAGGGCCCCTGTGCCGGCGCGCATGCACCGCGGTTCATAAACATGCGCAACTACTGGCACTGACGCACTTTGTGCGTCACTCTCCACGCGGCGCCCCGGCGCACCAGGTCCCGCACCCGTGGCTGAGAGACGTGTCATACTCGCGCTGTTCGCGGCGATCGCGGCCGGCTGCACTGGTCCGCAGCCGGTGGCGCCGCCGTCATCGGCACGCACCACGGACGCAAGGGCCCTGATTACCGGCGCCGTCGATCACCCGGAACGCGGCCCTGAGCAGTCCCGGCGCGATGCCGACCTCGGCCTGCGCAACCGTGATTCAGCAACGCCAGACGCCCTCGCCCGCGTGTATCGACGTTCCTGGGATCACCATCACACCGTGAACGGCCGCGTGCGTGAGTACTCCAGGACCGAGATCCGCGTCACCGAGCGCACCGCTCGCCCTCGCCACTGAGTCGCCTGTCGTACACGGGTTTGGAACGCGATATCCACTATCTGTTGTTCCGGTCCGATATTGCTTGACGGTCGCGCGCCGCGGCACCATACTCCGCGCTGGGTTGTCAGCCCGACATCCGGATGCACCTTGCGGCGCCTGTGCCCGCGCGACCCGGCGAACATCGACCGGTTCATCGGTCGGGCACTGAGCGTCGGACATCTGCACCGGAGGCCTCGGGCCGGGAATGGATCGTCGTGGTCTGGGTGGCCAGGCGATCGGTGGTTGGATGGTCTCGGTCTGCCTTGGCAGTGGGGATGGCCGCGCATGGCGACAACGACAAAGAAGGACCTGATCGATCGGATCACCGCTGAGACGGGCGAGAAACGGCTCGCGGTCCGGCGGATCGTCCAGGCGTTTCTGAACAGCGTGATCGATGAACTCCGAGCCGGAAACCGACTGGAGTTCCGCGACTTCGGCGTCTTCGAGCCGCGCGAGCGCGCGCCGCGGATCGCGCAGAATCCGAAGACGCTCGAGCAGGTGCCGGTCCCGGCGCGTCGCACGATCAAGTTCAAGGCCGGGCGGCTCATGAAGCTCGCGATGGACAGCGACGCCGATGACGATGTCGTCTTCCGCCTGACGGACGACGAGTCCCAGGACGAGCACGCTGTCGGCGCGAAGCACCCCGATCGCGCAACTCCTGCGCCCCATCGAAAGCGCCGCGGCTGACCGGACACCACGGCGCCGGTCCGGAGCGGGTGCGGGGGCCTGTCCGCGTCCGCCGGTCGTCCCGGCCCATCTCCCTGCCGACACGAGCCCCCTCACCTGCGTGTGTGGATGACCTGACATGCGCCGTGCGGTGCCCGCGCGGCATCGCCCGACCTGTCAGAATGGGCGCAGGAGGTGAAGACCGATGCCTGACCAGACCACCCTCGCCGGATCCGCCGGGCGCGCGTCGACCGACGCCGGATCCGCGCCTCGATCGAAGGCCGCGCGCGGTCGGGACTGGCAGCAGGTCGCGAAGCTCCTGAACGAACTGCCGCCGCACGCGATCGAGGCGGAGATGAGCCTGCTCGGCTCCGTCTTCCTTGAACCGCAGGTGCTCGGCGACATCCTCCTGGTCCTGCGCTCCGGGGACGACTTCTTCGATCCGGCCAACGGACGGATCTTCGATGTCATGGTGGAGTTGTACGACCGTCACAGTTCGCTGGACATCGTTCAGCTCAACCAGGTCCTTCACGATCGCGACATCCTCAACGCGGTCGGCGGCCTCGAGTACCTCATCGAACTCGCCCAGTCCGTCCCGAGCGCGGCGAACGCCACGCACTACGCGCGGCTCGTCCGGGAGAAGTCCTCCATCCGCTCGCTCATCAACGCGGCGGGGGAGATCCTGCACGAGGCGTACACCAGCGCCGACGAGCCCCGGGAAATCCTTGAGAGCGCCGAGCGGCGGATCTACCAGATCGCGCAGCAGACCGAGCAGACCCACGCGGTCCCGATGGACCAGCTCGTCCTGGAGGTGCTGCAGCTCATCGAGGAGAACGACGGCCGGCTCGTCACCGGCGTGCCGTCGGGATACGCGGATCTCGACGAGATGACGCAGGGGCTCCAGCCGGGTGAGATGATCATCCTCGCCGCGCGTCCGTCGATGGGGAAGACGGCGCTCGCGCTCAACCTGACCGAGCAGATCGCCACCGCCGGCCATCCGGTCGCGGTGTTCAGCCTGGAGATGAGCAGGCAGCAGCTCGTCCAGAGACTCATCTCGGCGCGCTCCGGCGTGGACTCACAGCGGATCCGGCGGGCGGTCCTGGGCCGCGAGGAATGGGAGCGGCTGCGCCGCGCGTGCAGTGAACTTCACGACAGCCCGATCTTCATCGACGACACCCCCGGCCTTTCGATGATGCAGATGCGCGCCAAGGCGCGCCGGCTGCGCTCCCGCCATGACATCAAGGCGATCATCATCGACTATCTCCAGCTCATGACCTCCGGCCGGCGGGCCGAGTCCCGACAGGTGGAGATCAGCGAGATCAGCCGCAGCGTCAAGGCCATGGCGCGTGAACTGGAGGTCCCGGTCATCTGTCTCAGCCAGCTCAATCGCGCCGCTGAACAGCGCGAGGGCCATCGGCCGCGCATGAGCGATCTGCGCGAGTCCGGATCGATCGAGCAGGATGCGGACGTCGTCCTGATGCTGCATCGCGAGGAGTACTACCACCAGGCCGATCCCACGTGGCGCGAGCACAATCCGGACAAGGCAGGGCTCGCGGAACTCATCATCGCGAAGCAGCGGAACGGACCGACGGGCACAGTGCGACTGACCTGGGTCTCGGAGATCACACGGTTCCGGGACTGGACCGGCATGACCGAGCCGGACGGGTGGGCGGGGCGACATCACGCCGATCCGCCCCGCGAGGCGCCGCCCCGGGACGACCGGACCACGGCGCCGCGGAGCGCGTTCCACGCGCGCCCGGACACCGGGCCGGTCGCCAACTTCCGCGACGGCAGCGGCCCGATCGACGCGGGACCGGATGCCGACGACGAACCTCCGTTCTGACCGCCGCACGGAGCATCCCCGGACATGTCGTCATTCGACACGGTCATCATCGGCGGCGGCGTGATGGGACTCTGGACGGCACTGGCATGCGCCCGACGGGACGAACGCGTGCTGCTCGTGGAGCGACGCAAGGTCGGCGCCGGTTCCTCCGGTCGCTCCGGCGCCATTCTCCGCCAGCACTATTCGCACCCGGTGATGATCGCCATGGCGCGTTACGGTCTGCAGCGATACGCGGACTTCTCGCAGGAAACCGGCCACGACATCGGTTTCCGCCGGACCGGCATGCTGCTGATCTGTTCGCGCGATGACGCGGAGATGCTGGAGCAGAACATCGCGCGCCAGCGCGCCTGCGGCGTCGATGCGCACCTGCTCTCCGCGGACGAGGCCCGGGCCCGTTTCCCGGGGCTGACGCTCGGTGATGACATCGTGTGCGGATGGGAGCCGGAGGCCGGATTCGTGGACCCGGTCCGGACCGTGCGCGCCCTGGCGGCGTGCGCCCGCGGTGCAGGCGCGACGGTGCGCGAGGGCGTCTCTGCAACGTCGATTCACCGCACGGAGAGCGGACGGGTGGACGGCGTCGTTCTCGATGATCTGGCGCGCGTCAACTGCGAGCGCGTGATCCTGGCCACCGGGCCCTGGACCCGCGCGTTCACGGACCGCCTCGGAATCGACCTCGCGCTGACCATCCGGCGACCGGAGCAGGCGTTCTTCGCCACCCCGGAATCATCGACCGATACCCAGATCATCGTGGGTGATCTTCCGCTGGGCCTGTACTGGAAGCCGGAACCCAACGGATGGCTCCGGGTCGGGCGACTCTCCTACGACGATGATGACATCATCGAGAATCCGGACCGCTTCGATGAGGGAGTCAGCGGACCGTTCGTCGCGCTCTGTCATGACGGGCTGGCCACGCGCGTGCCCCTGTGCCGGGACGCCATGTCCTGGGGCGGGTGCGCCGCGCTGTACACCTGCACACCGGACGGTCAGGCGCTCATCGGACCCATGCCGGCGCCGTCCGGGACCGGGGTCATTCCCGGGCTCTTCATCGCCACCGGTTTCTCCGGCCATGGCTTCAAACTGGGTCCCGCGGTCGGCGAGGGGCTGTCTGCGATCATCCGCGGGCTGGAACCGTCGACGTTTCCGTCCACGTTCCTCGCGCCGGACCGCTTCCGCGCCGGTCGGAGGATCGAGTCCGCGTACGCCTATCGGATTCTCGGGTGAACCGGCGGCCTGGTCGCGTCGAAGGCACGACCGCCGGACGCGTCAGGGCGTCCCGCCACTCCCGGCGATGCGCCAGGTCATCGCGACTGCGTACGCCAGGAGAAGCAACGCGCCAGCCGGCCGGCCCATGCGCCCGACACGGAACACCGTGATGGCGAGCAGTGAAAGCGTCAGCACGACCATGACAGCCAGGTCGAAGACGCCACCCTGCGGTACCGGAACCGGCGCGATGAGCGTGGTGACGCCGAGCACGAGCAGCAGGTTGAAGACGTTGGAGCCGATCACGTTTCCGATCGCCAGGTCGGACTGGCCCCGCCTGGCCGCGATTGCGGACGTCACGATCTCCGGCAGGCTGGTCGAGACCGCGACGATCGTGAGCCCGATCACGCCCGTCTCCATGCCGAGCATGTCCGCCATGCCCACGGCACCGACCTCCGTCAGCTTGGCGCCGCCCATGAGCAGCAGCAGCCCCAGGACGATGAGCAGGGCCGCACGCGGGAGGGTGGGCCGCGCATGGCCGTGCACCGCGGCGGTCGGCGAGTTCCGCGCGGCGCGGATCCAGTACACGCAGAAGCCGGCGAACACCAGGATGAAGGCGATCCCTTCCACCCGTCCCCACCCGGGCCCGTCCAGCCCGCCGCCGATGGCCGGGCTGATCCGCGAAAGCGGCGCCACGGCCACCACCACGCCGAACAGCGTCACGAGTCCGAGCAGCGGAAGCTCGACGCGCCGCACCTGGGTCGAGATCACGATCGGGCAGAGCAGCGCCGAAAGCCCGAGGACCAGGCCGATGTTTGCGATGTTCGATCCGATCACGTTGCCGAAACTCAGTTCGGCGCTTCCGGCGACCGCCGCGACGATGTTGAACGCCAGCTCCGGCGTGCTCGTCCCGAACGCGACGACAGTCAGGCCGATCACCAGCGGCGAAACGCCGAAGCGGCGCGCCAGCCGATCCGCGCCGTCCACCAGCCAGCCTCCGCCGGCAAGAAGCGTCACCACGCCAAGGAGAAAGGTCAGCGGTGCCGGCAGCGTGCCGGCGAGCCGCGCGATCGCATCGAACATGCCCGCGATGGTACTGCAGAGTCCGGCACGCGGTCCCGCACCGCGCCGCGCAACGACCACGCGCCGGCCGTGACGCCGTGCGTGGTCGCGCCGGCCGGTACACTCCCGCCCGTGAACGACCCGGGCCGGTCCTCCGATCCTCAGCCGCCGGCGATCGAGACACTTCTCGTCCGGGCGGCGGAGGGCGACCAGGCCGCATGGGCGGAGATCATCCGGTCCTACGCCCATCGCGTCTTCGCCCTCCTGCATGCCCAGTGCCGGGATGCGGACCTCGCAGAGGAGATCGCACAGTCGACGTTCTGCACGGTCGCGCACAAGATCGGCGCCTATACGGAGCAGGGCCGGTTCGAGCAATGGCTGTTCCGCATCGCCATGAACCGGCTTCGCGACGAGATGCGTCGCCGCAAGCGGCAGGCGGTGGCGATGGAGGAGGAGACGCTGGTCGGACTCGCGACGCCGCGCCCCGCCGCCGGCGGTCCGGCGCTGGATCCGGAGGATCTGGCCCGACTCGAACGGGCCCTCACGCGCCTCAATGAGAACGATCGCGAAGTCGTGCACCTGCGCCACATCTGTGGACTCTCGTTCAAGCAGATCGCGCTGGTACTTGATGAGCCGCTCGGGACGGTTCTCGCCCGCCAGCATCGCGCCATGCGCAAGCTGCATGACCTGATCGAAGCCGACCGCGCGACGGCGGGTGGACCCGGCGATGCCGCCGCGCAGGGTCCGGCCTCCGGCGATGCACCCGGGACCGCGACCGGCGGGACGCAGGAAGGCCGGCGACGGCGGGGGCGCGGCACGGCGGATCCGTCGCGCATCGATGACGTCCGCCCGGATGCGGCGATCGGGAGTCCGCGGGACGGGCGTGGATCGCCGGCGGGCGGCGCGGAGGATCGCCCGTGACCCGTGCTGCCGGTTCCAGATCCCGCGAGCCCGGGCCGCCAGCCGGGCGAGCCACCGGACGCGATGCCGCGCCGCCGGTCCCCGGTCCCCTGTCGCCCCGCGCCCGGACCGGACGCAGTCTCAGACTGGCTGCAATCCCGTCGCCCGGTACACCGTTTCCATCCCAGTCAGGCGCCTCCGGCCTGGGCTTCCCGCGCATCGCGATCTCAGGCGCATCATGACCCGCTCCCAGAACACTCCCGGTGACTCCTCGGGCTTCGACCCCCGCTTTCCGGACGTGACGTCGGCGGCGTACTCCGACCCGCCCGAGGAGGCGCTGAAACCGGAACACCTGCCGCCCGGAACGTCGTCGCACGATCTCGCGCTGGACGCCGCGCTCACCGAGTGGGCCGCGATCCGGCGGGCCGAACGCCGGCCGGGGCTGGAGTCGCGGATTCTCCAGGCGTCCGCCGGCTCGCTGCCGGCGCCGCTCACGTCGCCGATTCCGTTCACGCGGGCGGTCACGGTCGAAGCGGGGGAGCGCCGATCTGCATCGCCGGACGATCCGCGAAGGCGGCGGGCCGGGCACGGCTGGGCGCTTCGCGCGGCATCGGTCGCCGCGGTCCTGACGCTCGCCGCCGTGGCGTGGTGGAGCGCCTGGCAGGCCAGGACGCCCGCGTCACCGGACTCGGAGCGCCGCGTCGCGGTCGAGCCGCCGGTGCGCTCCGGCACACCGTCGCCCACGATCACGCTGGCAACCGACGTCTGCTGGCACGCGGCGGACGAAGCCCGTCGACTCATCAGCGAGATCGCCTACATCGTCGAGTCCGACCGCATCCGTTCTCCGCAGGACATCGACGACGAACTGACAAGCCTCTTCCCTGAGCTTCGCCCGACTCCGTCGCGCGTGTCCGAGTGATGACGATGACCCGCACTTCGCCTGCACCGTCCCCGCTCGACCGGGGCCTCGACCGGGGCCTCGGAACGCTTCTCATCGGCGCCGTGTGCGGCGCATCGGTGGTGCTCGGCATCCTGCTTCCCGGTCCCGGTGGCGGATGGCCGATCGCGCGGCGTGACATTGCCCTCGTGCAGCATCCGTCCGTCCCGGCATCGGTCGGGCAGATGGCGGACCTGTATGCCTTCATGCAGGATGGTGCGTCCGGTGAGACCGACACTCCGCTTGGAGCCACGCTCAGCGATGCCAGTGTCGCCACAGCTGCGATCGACCTCACGCCGGGACGGATCACCCAGTGTCTCGAAGTGGCCCAGATGATCGATCCCGCCCTGGCGGACGGCCTGCGTGCGCTTCGCGAGCGCGATCCGGCGCTCTTCGCCAGGCGGCTGCGACAGAGCACGCGACTCATCGCGCTGGCGGAACTGCGCGAGCGCGATCCGCGACTGTTCGATCTCAAACTCACGGAACTCCGCGTCGACGCCGATGTCAGTCGCCTGGCGCGCGAACTGCGCGGCGCGCATCTCCGCGGCGAGTCCGGGCGGATCAGCGGACTCGAAAGCCAGCTCCTGATGTTCGTCCGCGCCCAGGTCGCCTTCTCCATCCGGGCCCGGGAGGACCTCCTCTGCCGGCTCCGCATGGAAGTCGAACGGATGGAGCGCGAGTACGACCGCGACCGGGCGAATCCGGAACAGCTCGTCGAGCAGCGTCTCCGATCGCTCCTCGGAGAGCACTGGCACCCGGGATTCGGCACGGCACCCGCATCGCAGTGACGCGTCGTCGCCGGCACGGCATCCTCCGCCCGAGGATCCCCATGCATGCCGGACGGCGCGGTAGCATCGACTTCGCATGAAGCCGGAGCAACAGGCTGGCGACGGTGCCCGGATCCGGCGCGGGTGGAGCGTCACCGGCCGGATCGGCGTGGTGCTGCTGGTCACCTTCGCGCTGGTCTGCTTCGGCGCACTTCCCTGGTCCGCAGGACGGGTCGATCCGGGCGACGGCGGACCGCTCACGCGGCGGTTCGAACGACAGGACGTCGCGGCGGCGCTGCGTCCGCCCTCCTGGGCGCCCTACCGGACCGATGGCACACCGGACGGAGTCGGGACAGCCGTGTCCCGCCTGCACCTCTTCGGGACGGATCGCCTCGGTCGGGACATGCTGGCACGGTGCCTGGTCGGCGGCGCCATCAGCCTCGGCATCGGACTCTGCGCCGCGTTCGTGGCGGTCGTCATCGGTACCAGCTACGGCATGATCTCGGGCTACAGCGGCCGCCGGATCGACGCGGTCATGATGCGGACCGTCGATGTCCTCTACGGCCTCCCGAACATCCTGCTCGTCGTGCTGCTCGCCGTGGCGGTGGACGGCATCACCGAGCGTCTCGGCGCGGAGCCGTCACCGGCAGCGCGTCAGGCCATCAACGTGGGCACGCTCCTGTTCGCCATCGGCGGCGTCATCTGGCTCACCATGGCGCGCGTCGTCCGCGGGCAGGTGCTCAGCCTGAAGGCGCAGCCTTTCATGGAGGCGTGCCGGGCACTCGGCATCCCGCTTCCCAGGCAGTTCCTCAGACATCTCGCGCCGAACCTGCAGGGACCGGTCATCGTGTACGCCACGCTCACCGTGCCGACGGCGATCCTCTCCGAGTCGTTCCTCTCGTTCCTCGGCATCGGCGTCCGGGAGCCGCTTCCAAGCCTGGGAAACCTCGCCGCGATGGGGCTCAACGAACTGAACACGGTCGAGGTCCGATGGTGGCTCCTGCTCTGGCCGTGCCTCTTCGTCGCCCTGTCGCTCCTGGCGCTCAACTTCGTCGGCGAGGATCTTCGGGAGCGGTTCGATCCGAAGCGGGGGGCCCCCGGCGCATGACCGACGACGTCCGGGACGGTGCTCCACTCCTGCACGTCCGCGATCTCGTCGTGACGTTCGATCTCGCGGACGGCCGGCGCTTCACCGCCGTGGACGGGCTCGAGATCTCGATCCACCGGAGCCAGATGCTCGCCCTGGTCGGCGAATCCGGCTGCGGGAAGTCCGTCTCCGCGCTGACGATTCTCCGGCTGCTCGCCTCGCCTCCAGGGCAGATCGAGCGCGGCACGATCGACTTCAACGGTCGTGACCTGCTCACACTGCCCGAGCAGGCGATGCGGCGCGTCCGCGGCGGCGAGATCGCGATGATCTTCCAGGAGCCGACGGCGTCGCTGAACCCCGTCCTCACGATCGGCGCCCAGATCATGGAGACCATCCGGATCCACCATCGACTCCCCTGGCGCGGTCGAACGCGGCGCGCGCGCGGACTCGCGGTCAATGCCCTGCGCGAGGTCGGGATGCCGCGACCGGACGAAACGCTTGACGCCTATCCCCACGAACTCTCCGGCGGCATGTGCCAGCGCGCGATGATCGCCATCGCGCTGGCCGGGAACCCGCTGCTCCTCCTTGCCGACGAGCCGACGACGGCGCTCGACGTGTCGATCCAGCGACAGATCCTGGATCTCTTCAGGCGACTCCGCGTCCGGCACGGCCTGGCCCTGCTGCTCGTGACGCACGATCTCGGCGTCGTCGCTGAGACGGCGGATGTCGTGGCCGTGATGTATGCCGGTCGGATCGTGGAACTGGCGCGGGTCGACGAACTCTTCGCCAGCCCGTTTCATCCCTACACGCGCGGGCTGCTCGAGTCGATTCCGCGCCTGGGGTCGCGGCGCGACCGGCTGCCGCTGGTGTCGGAACTGATCTCGTCGCGCGAGGCGTTCGCCGTCGTCCCGGGTCACCGCTACGGCGTAGTGCCCTGGTGGCCGACCCATGCGCCCCCGCGCGACGCGATCCCGGGCAGGGACGACCGCCTGCACCAGATGCAGGAGGTCCGGCCCGGACACTGGGTCCGCTGCTGGCGCACGCCGTACGTGGCCGAGCACCCGGCCTCGCGCCCGGACATCCCGTTCATCCGGCAGGACCGGCACCGGACTGACTCCGACGCCGGCATCGCACGGACCTGAGGAACCGGGCGCCTGCTGCGGCGGCGCGAAGGGGCGCGGGAGTGCTACGCTCTTCGTCCCATGCCCGGACCCACGCCAGCATCGACGCCGTCCACCTCGAGTTCCCCGATGATCGGTCGCCCGGCACCGGACTTCGCGCTGGCCGATCAGGACGGCACCGTCCATCGGCGCGCCGACCACGCGGGCCGGTACATCGTCGTCTTCCTGTATCCGAAGGATGACACGCCCGGGTGCACGAAGGAAGCGTGCGGCTTCCGCGATCTTGCCGGTGACTTCGCCTCGCTCGGCGCCGCGGTGTTCGGGCTCTCCGTGCTCGACAGCGCATCGAAGCGGAAGTTCGCGTCGAAGTACGGCCTCAACTATCCACTGCTCGCCGACCCGGACGCATCGGTCATCTCGGCGCTCGGATGCTGGCGGGAGAAGTCGATGTACGGCCGGACCTTCATGGGCGTGGCGCGGGAGACGTTCGTGATCGGTCCCGATGGCACGATCGTCATGCACTGGCCGGACGCGAAGGGCAGCGAGGTGCACGCCGAGGAGGTCCTGGCGTGGCTCCGTGCCCGCACCGGCTGAGCGCGGCCGGACCGGCGGAAGGCGGCGGAGATTCGGCGACGTCCGGGCGATGCAGACCCGGCACCTGTGCGACGATGCATTGTCATCCCGGCTCCGGCGTGATGACGTATTCACGGCCACCCCAGCGGACCGGGCGCCGCTGCTCCAGCATGGACGCGGCGGATCGCATGATGCGCGCCGTCTCGAGACTCCCGATGGGATGGAGAAGCACGCCGGCCAGCGGCGTTCCCGCCCCGCGGTAGAACAGGCCGAGGCCGATCGCCTGGATCAGCAGGCTGGCGGCGCCGACGATGATGGGAAGGCCCCATGGCCACGACGACGGAAACGGGGCCCCGTCACGAAACGCGACACCGACGATGCCGCCGGCGATCGCACCGAGGCCGAGGAGCGGCTGGATCACGCCGACGACGAACTCGCGCGCCGCGAGGCGGCGCAGGCGCCCGGGCCGGCGCCGCGCCGCTTCGATGAGGATGCGCTGCCATCCGCGCCGGAAGGCGTCGATGGAGTCGTACATCGAGACGACGAGCATGCCCTCCGCGATCGCCATCCCGATGCCCCCCCCGCGCGCCACGATTGCCCGTGCGAACGCGATGTCCTCCAGCAGATCGCTCCGCACCGCCTCGTGGCCGCCGAGGCCGTCGTAGGCACGGCGCCGGAACAGCAGGAACTGGCCGTTCGCGAACGCCCGCGGCGCCACCGACCGGTTCACGCGGTCCAGCGGGAACATCCGCAGGAGCGCCAGGCTGGCGATCGGCTGCACGATGCGTTCGAACCAGTGCGCGGTGGTCAGCGTGCTGAGCAGGCTGAAGAGATCCAGCCCGCGCGCGTGGGCGAGTGCCACCGATGCCTCGATGAGTCTCGGATCGAATCGCACATCCGCGTCCGTGAAGAGGATCCACGTCCCCCGGGCGACCTCCGCGCCGCGGCGCGCCGCGTTGCACTTGCCGGCCCACTCCGGCGGGCACGCGTCGATGCGCACGACTCTGACGCGGGGATCGTCCCCGGCCGCGCGGCGCAGGATGTCCTCAGTCCCGTCGGTGCATCGATCCAGTGCGAAGATGATCTCGATCGGCGACCACGTCTGCGCGAGCAGTGAACGGACGCACGCATCGATCACCCGTGCCTCGTTGTGCGCGGGGATGACGACGGACACGAGCGGCCGGGCGCCGTCCTCGCCGACCGGCGCCGGCAGCGCGAGTCCGTCGAGGACGCTCGGCTGCGTGGACCGCACGCGCCGGATCCGGACGCAGACGACCGTCCAGTAGACCATCGCCAGGAGGGGAGGGATCGAGAGCACGATCGGCAGGAGCGTCACGCCGCAGATTATGCCCCGGCCCGGGCCCGCGCCGGACGCAGGGCCGCCGTCGCAGTACCCGCAACGCGTCGTCCGGGGCACAATGTCACCCGATCGCCGACCTGGTCGCCGACCAGGTCACTCGCCACATCGCCATGGACGCTGCCCAGCCGGAATCCCACAGAACGCTCGTGTTCAGCCGCAGCGCCGCACGGGCGGTCGATCGCTGCACCATCGATGAGTACGGCCTTCCGGGCATCGTCCTCATGGAGAACGCGGCGCGCGGCGTGGCAGCGGCGGCCATGCGACTCGCGCCCGCCGGGCGGATCCTGGTCGTCTGCGGCACCGGCAACAACGGCGGCGACGGATGGGCCGCGGCGCGCCACCTTGCCAACGCCGGCCGGGACACCGTCATCATCACGCTCGGTGAACCGGACCCGCGGTCCGACGCGGCGATCAACCGTCGTGTCGTGCAGCGCATGGGCCTTGCGACAATGATCGCCGCCGACTCGGACGCCCTCGGGCCGGCGGTCATGCTGCAGCGCGCGGACCTGGTGATCGACGCGATCTTCGGGACGGGACTCAGCCGGCCGATCGACCCCGGACCGGCACGGACATGGATCGACGCCGTGAATGCCTGCGGTCGCCCGGTGCTTGCCGTCGATCTCCCGTCCGGCCTCGATGCGGATCTCGGTCACCCGCTGGGCGTGGCGATCCGTGCCACCCGGACCGTGACGTTCCTCGGGCCGAAGCCCGGCTTCCTCGTGCCCGGCGCCGAGACATGGACGGGCACGTGGTCGGTCACCGACATCGGCGTGCCGAGCGATGTCCTCGTTCGATTCGGGACGGCGATGCCGCGGCGCGCGTAGGCGCGGCGAACCGGGTCACGCCAGCCGACGCGGCAGGCACAGGGGGCGATGGGGAGCCACCGCGTCCGTCATGGCGGTCGGCCTCGTGAACGCGCGTCGCGCACACGAACCGGATCTCCCACACGCGTGACCGGGCCTGAGGGCGCGGCCTTGCCGCCGGAGCCGGTGCCCGGGGATCCGGCGGCCGTCGGCGCGAGACCCGGGAACTTCTTCCGGGCGGACAGTGATGCGGGGCAGCATGTCACCTATGGGCCGCGTCGGACACGCGCAGGCCGGGTATCGTCCACGCCCCGACGCCACCCGCGACCCGAGCCGATGTACGCACCACTCCTCTCCAACCGGTATCTGCGCTCACGGGTCATCCCGCTCATCGCCGTCGCCGCGGTCGCGCTCTGCGTCGCGCTGGTGATCATCGTGGTCTCGGTGATGTCCGGGTTCCTCGAGATGGTCCGCCAGGCCGGGCGTCAGCTCAACGGTGACGTCATCATCTCCTACCCGATCAACGGGATCCCCGGATACGAGCGCCTGGCCGAGCGGCTGGAGGCCATGCCGGAGGTCTCCGCCGTCGCGCCGCTGGTCGACGGTTGGGGGCTGCTCCGCATGCCCTATCCGGACGGTGATGAGAAGGCGATGGAGACCGTCCAGTTCTGGGCGGTCGAGCCCGAGTCGTTCGACCGGGTGACGGGATTCCTCGGGACGCTGCACTGGACGCCGGTCACCGACGGACTCCGGCGCACGCTCGGCTCCCGGGACTTCCGTCGCGACCTCGAAGAGAGCATCGGCAACGACGAACTGGCCACGCTTGTCGACGAGGCCGCGGTCCTGCGCACCATGGAGCCGGACCGGGCCGGTGCACTCGTCCCGCGACCCGGCACCGTGCTCGGCCTGCATGTCAGCAAGGCGAACCGGCGTCAGGAGGACGGATCGGTCCGCCCCGTCACCGGACACCGGTCCGGATCGTGGTGGATGCCGCGCTTCGAAGTCATCCTCTCCACGCTTCCGCCGCGGACCAACCTCGCATCACCGCAGGCGGAGAACGTGCGGCTCCGCGTCGTGAACGAGTTCAGGACCGGGTTGTACATGATCGACGAGACCCGGATCATCATTCCGCTGGAAGAAGGCCAGCGGATCATGCACCTGGATGCGCAGGCACTGGTCGATCCGGTGACGGGGCAGCCCACCGGGCTCACGGAACCGAAGCGCGCCACCCAGCTGCTCATCCGCGCCGCGCCCGGGATCCACGCGGACGCCCTCAAGCCGCTCGTGGAGGCCACGTACGACGCCTACCGCGAGGCGTTCATCGCCGAGCGCAACAACGCCGCATTCGCGCCGCCGACGCGCGGGGTGGGCCTGGTCGTCCAGACCTGGCGCGAGCAGCAGGCGCGATTCATCGAGCCTGTCGAGAAGGAGCGCGAACTCATGCGGACGCTCTTCTCACTCATCTACCTGGTGACCGCCGGCCTGGTCCTGGCCATCTTCTGGGCAATCGTGCACGAGAAGACGAGAGACATCGGCGTCCTTCGCAGCGTCGGGGCGTCCCGGGCGGGCATCTGCTGGATCTTCCTGCGATACGGATTCCAGATCGGCGTGCTGGGGGCCATCGCCGGACTCGGGCTCGGCGCCCTCATCGTCCGCAACATCAACGCCATCCATGGCGCGATGGGACATCCGCCGATCTGGCTGGGCGTGTTCCTCGGGATCGCGGCGATCGGCTCGGCCGTCATCGCCGCGTGGCGATCGCGCGGCGGCGCACTGCTGCCGCTCGTCCTTGGCGGCACCGTCGCGCTCGCGCTCGGCGGACTCGCCGCCGGCGTCTTCTGGGTCCGCTTCGTCGTCGGCGGCATCCAGATCTGGGATCCGGCGGTCTACTACTTCTCGACCATCCCGAATCAGCTCGACCCCGTCGCGTGCATCTCGACGATGATCGGCGCGGTCATCTTCAGCGTGCTCGGCGCCTTCTTCCCGGCCGCGAGCGCCGCGGACATCGATCCGGTGCGGGCCCTGCGCTATGAATGAACCGCTGCTGGAAGCCCGGGATCTGCACAAGACCTACCGGCTCGGCCGCGTGGATGTGCCCGTGCTGCACGGCGCATCGCTTCGGGTGGTCGCAGGGGAGTGGGTCGCCGTGCTCGGCGCCTCGGGCTCCGGCAAGAGCACACTGCTGCACCTGCTCGGGAACCTGGATCAGCCCGATCGCGGCGGGGGCACCATCCACTTCCGCGGTCGCCCGCTGGACGCGCTGGTCCGCTGGGAGGGAGATCGCTATCGCAACCGCTCGGTCGGATTCGTCTTCCAGTTCTACCACCTGCTGCCGGAACTGACGGTGCTGGAGAACGCCATGCTGCCGGCGCTGGTCGGCGTGACCCGCCTGCGCTGGTGGCGGGAGCGCGCCGCGATCATGCGCCGTGCGCAGGACACCCTGGAGTCGTTCGGCCTCGGTCATCGGCTGCGGCATCGGCCGAGCGAACTCTCCGGCGGGGAGCGCCAGCGCGTCGCGATCGCGAGGGCGCTTGCCAACAGTCCTCCGGTCCTCCTGGCCGACGAGCCGACGGGCAATCTTGACGCACGCACAGGTGCCGGCATTCTTGATCTCCTGGCGGACCGCCATCGCGCCGGGCTCACCATCGTGATGGTCACGCACGATCTGACCATCGCCGCGCGCGCGGATCGCGTGGTGCACCTGGTGGATGGACGCGTGGATGAGGCGTCCGCATCAGCAGTGTCCTGAGGCCGCTCCCGCAGTCTCATCAGCGCCGCGCGCCCGGCCAGAGCTCATACCTCCATCGCTCGGGAACCGACGGCATCGCTCGCAGCGAGGCCGCCAGCAGCGGCAGCGTCGCCCGGTCGTCCTTGTCCGCCGCCGCCGCGAGGATCGGATGCTCCAGCAGTGCCGCCGCCTCCGCGCCGAGTCGACGCAGTTCCGTGTGATACTCGAGCAGGGCGGCGCGGTGTCGCTCGAATGCCGCCGGGTCATATCCGCCGACCACGCTGACTCTGTCACACCACGCACGCCGGACCGCGATGGCGCTTTCGCGGACAAGCCGGCGCGCCTCGATGGCGTCGATCAGCGCCGAGTGGAGCAACGGGACCGAGGCGGCGGCGGCGTCATCATCGTCCGGGTCGCACATCCGACCGTCCACCGACAGGACCCGCCGCTCGTCACGTTCATGGAAGAATCCTGCCTCCTCCAGCGCCCCCATGTGATGCCGCGCCCAGGTCCGGCCGATCACGTCGCCAAGGTCGATCGAGACGTCTGCCATGAGCGCTCGAAGCGATTCGTGCTCCTCACGAAGCATCGCGTGGAGCGGTGTAGGGATTCGCGGCCATGATCGCGCCCGGCGACGCCAGGCTCTGTCCGGCATAGACCGCCAGCGCCCGCCCCATCTGCTCCCTGTCCACCTGCATGGCTGCCAGGGCGAGTGCGGCGCGCTCCTCCTCCGCAATGAACACGCTGAACTCGCCGAGCGTCTCGCCCTGAAGTCGCCGATACGATGCAAGTGCGTTGAAGCGGATGTCCTCCGGATCACAGTCGCATGGACCGGGCGATGAGGGAGGTGCGCACACCGGCGCCCGGTACAGGCAGCGGATGGGCACTGAATACTCCGTCTCCTGTTTCCACGCCGGCCCACCCGTCCGTGCCGTCTGCCCGGGTTCGTCGCCATGGACGGTTGAGCCTTGCATGAACGGGGAAGGCGCGGCGCATAGGCAACCGCACCCATCAGCACAATGCCTCGGACGCCGAGGTGTCTGGCCCGCAGCATGACGATACTTCCGCTCGGAACGGTGTCCGGCATGTGGTCCGGTCCGGCCGGCGGACACCCGATCCGACCCAACCGGCCCCTGCACGGTGAATTTACCCCCCCCGTCTGTCAACCATGCTCCGCAGAGGTCCATCACACGGGGCACGGACAGGCGGGAGCAACTGCGTCCGTATCGCGGCAGACCGCACCACGGCTGACCACGCGTGGCCCCCGTTGAAACCACTCACCAGCAGAGCAGGCCCGGCCACAGCGTGTGTCCCCACCGATCCGGCACCGCGGGCATCGAGCGCAGCGAACCGCTGAGGGCGGGTACACGCTGACGATCCTCAGCCGACATGCGCTCCAGGATCGCCGGTTCCTCGAGGAGCGTCGCAGCCCGGTTCCCCAGTGAGACGAGTTGCTCATGGTGGGCCATCAGTCGACCCCTGTGGCGTTCCAGTTCCTCGGGGTTGTTCGCTCCGGTGCGCTCCACCCGCAGACACCAGGCACGCCGATCGGCGATCGCGGCCTCTCGCACGCGCATGCGTTCCTCCAGCACGTCGATGAGTTCATCGAGCAGGCGTGCAGCGACTCCGTTCTCTGAGTCACCCGGCGGAACGAGTTGCCTCGCGAGCGCCCATGCACGCCGATCCGCGCGCTCTTCGAAGAAACCGGCCGCCTCCATGGATCCCATGTGCGTGCGCGCCCAGGCGCGCCCGATCGCATCTGCAAGGTCCTCTCCGCAACCGCTCAGAAAGGCTCGCAATGCACGCTCTTCCTCGCCCAGCATGTCATGCAGTGGATCCAGCCATGACTGCCTGGCACGCAGACGTTCCGCCATGGCGTCCCGGCACCGCGCCTCGTCGTATCTCACACCGCACCACGACTGCTGCGCGGCCGAATGCACCAACTCCTGCCAGAAAGCGGTGCGCAGTGCCTGGGTGGCACGATCGCACGCAGCTCTTGAAGTCCTCCCGATCCTGTCAAGCAGTCCAATGATGGCCTCACGCTCCATGGAGATGCCATGGCTCAGATGGGGCGACTCATGGGCGACCGCCGCGAACAGGACGCCGAGACCGGCCATCGGTCTGCCCGCTTCGGTCACGATGGCACTGGCCAGTTGCTCCCGATCAACCTGCATCGCCGCCACATCGAGAGCGTCCCGCTGCTCCGGAGCGAGGAACACCGCAAACTCTGCGATGGCTCCCGTCTGGATGCGGCGGAACCGCATCAGCGCATCCAGACGGATTCCCGCATGCAGGCGTGCTGCGGCTCGGACCTCGGGCGTGCTGACCGCCGTGACGTCTCCACCTCTCCAGGCGTCGGAGATGGTCTGCCCCCAGCGGGCCTCCCATGCCCGGGCACGTCGATCCGCATCTGCCAGGACTCCCGCGGCCTGGGAGGCATACCGGGGGAGAATCACATCCTCCAGCAGCGACACCTGAGCATCACTCAGCACGACGCAGACCCGCACGATGCCGTCGATGGCCTCCGCGGGGAGCGGTCGCGGCACGACCAGGGCCGTGGAGCCGAGGGTGGCGCTGCAGATCAGCAGCACCGGGACGAGATACGCAGCCTGCCACCAGCGGAACTGTTTCGAACACCTGACCGAAGCAGGATCCCCGGGATGCGATCGCTCCGGGCAGACCGTCCCGCGGCGGATGTGCCCCTGTGACTGAGTCATGGATCCGACCGCGCCCATACGTCACCGTGTATGCCTTCAAGGGCAGCCGGGGGCGGGCGGATTCGCGCAGCCACTGCCACAATACAACGTCTCTGTCAGCAGAAAGTTGATGGCACACGGCTGCGGCGCGCCCGGGCCCGCGCACCTGGGCGGATGGTACATGCAGCGGATCGGCTCTTCGCACGCCGTATCCAGCCTCCACGCCGGTCCGGCCTGCCATGGTGACTGCATCAGTTTGACGGTTGCGAACGGTTGCAGCGCGGCAGGAGTGCCGTAGCACCACGTCCCATCACATCTGACCCGGATGTTGTTTCCGCCCGGATCGGTGACGGCATCACAGCAGTTCTCGAGGAACTCCCAGGAGATGCACGCCGTCTGCCCGGGTCCGTCGCCATGGACGGTTGAGCCCTGCATGAACGGGGAAGGCGCGGCGCACATCGCAATCGCACCCGTCAGCACAATGCCTCTGACGCCGAGGTGTCTGACCCGCAGCATGACGATACCTCCGCTCGGAACGGTGTCCGGCATGTGGTCCGGTCCGGCCAGCGGACACCTGATCCGACCCACCGGCCCCTGCACGGTGAGTCTACTCCCCCCCCCCCAAGTGTCAACCGCCACCGTGCGGAGATCGCCGCATCTGCCGAGAAACCGCGGCGGGGCCGTCCTTCCTCAGTCGTTCACCAGGTGCCACCGCACGAGCGCGTCGGCAAGCGACGCGGGCGTCGCGCCGAACTCGCGTCGCAGCGCTTCCTCCCACGGCATTCCGTGCTTGATCGCGCGGATCCATGCAATGAAGGCATCCGGCCGCTCGCGCGCCATGAGTTCGACCAGCAGGTATCCGATCGAGTAGCCGATACCTTCCTCGCCCGGCCATGAGCCGTCGCCGTAGTACCAGCCCAGCATCTCCAGCGGATGGCCGCCGCTTCGGATCCACGCCACGCCCTGCCGTCGCCGGTCCCGGATGGCCGCATTCTCCGGCATGAGCCGTGCGACCATGCGATCCGCGAATCCCTCGTTCGCCCACGTCGGCAGTCGCACCGGCGAGATGAACCGGTGCATGAAGGCGTGCGTGGTCTCGTGGACCAGCAGCGCCGCGAAGATGTCGTCACGCGGCGGCACGCAGAAGATGACGTAGCTCTGCGGCCCCATCGGGAAGAACATGCCGTCGACCCAGCGGGGCGCCATGTGGCGGAAGGACTGGGCGAGCATCAGCCGGAACCGGTCACGCTCGTCGGTCACGATGATGACCGCCTTCCCCCAGAAGATCCCCGGACGGACCGGGATCTCGAACTCGTGGCTCAGCATGCGGTACATGCGATCGAGATCGCGCACCCATCGCTCCTGCCGGGCGCGCGGCTGCTCGCTGTAGAAGAGGAAGTGATCGGTCTCGATCGGGCGGAGCACCATGCCCGCGCGCTCCAGGATCCGGTCCGCCTCTGCACGGACGGTGTCCACCGCGTCGGCGCGCTCACGCTCGGAGAGGAGCGGCCACGGGGTTGCCGTCCACGGCCCGGCCTCGGGTGAGACCGTCCGCAGGCGCTGGCGCTCCGCCTCCGCCTCCAGCGCCTCGCGGCGCGCCCGCTCCTGCGCCACCGCGTCCCGCGTATCCCCGCGACTGCGCTGCCGCGCGGGGAGTCTACCCCGCGTTCGTGCAGATCAGCGTGACAGGCTCAGTGACCGGGACGCAGCGCCGCAGACCTGAGCGGCCCTTACCTGATGTCCAGCAATCCCGGCCACCATGATGTGTCCGGTATGGCGTCTCCCGGATCTTCCGGAACCGCGGGAAGGTGGCTTTCAGAGACCGCGCGGAGCGCTGCCCGAAGGGGCGCGTCCAGCATCTCACACGCCACAGCGCTTCCGATCGCGTCGGCAAGCGCCCGCCCGGCCTCCGCCATCCGGACGCACAGTTCGCGCAAACTCGCGACATGCGCTTCGTACTCGTCAGGGAAGTACTGCGAATGCTCCTCGAATGCCCGCGTCCATCGGCGCCGCTCCTGGATCGCCGTCGCGCGAATCTGCTGCCTCGCCTCGACTGCCCCGGCAAGCTCCTGGAGCGAGTGCGTGCAGGATGACTCGTCCTCGTCGCGCCCGGCAGATCCGTGCGCCCGGTCGCTCTCACCGATCATCGCCATGATCCGACGCTCGGCCGCGTCATCCAGGAACCCGGCGGCCCAGAGCGCATGATGCCGGTGCATGTTCCAGACGCGGCGCAGCCGATCCTGTTCCACACTCGGAAGGCGTTCGCAGATTGCCAGGACGACAGCCTCCTCGAGATCCAGCGCTTCCCAGAGCAGCAGCACGTACTGGCGTCGGCGTTCCAGCCGTGCATGGTCCAGTCGCTGACACGCCTCGACGTCACGGGCATGTCTGCATGCGGCCCATGCCGCGGCGAACTCCAGCCCGCGTCGTCCGTGGGAACGATACCGCGCAAGCGCGGTCGCTATCACTGATCCTGCCTTCGCGTGCAATTCGTTGAGTTGATCGTGAATCACGAGTCGGTTGTTCCGAAGCGCGTCCGACAGTTCCGGACAGGACGCGGCAGCAGCACGCAACACGGCACCAGGCGACGGCGCCGTGCGTTTGACGGCGAGCCCGATCCGGGCCGACTGCTGGGCTCGTTCAACCTCACGGACCGCGATCTCAAGCTCTGCGCGCTGGTCCGGCGTCAGGAAGACGGAGAATTCATTGAGCAGAACCTCCCGGAGAATCCGGATAGGCACGTCGTCGCTATCTTCCTCAATGCGCGACTCCTGGCGCGCCGCCTGAATCATCCAGCCTTCGCCCCAGCGACCGCTGTCAACCGCCTCCTGCATCCGGGAGCCCCATCGATTCTCCCACGCGATCGCCTCCCGACGTAACCGCGCCTCCAGACCATCAAGACGCGCCCGCAGCCGGTCCTCGAAGGTCGTTCGGAGCAGGCTCACCTGCTCGTCGCTCAGATGAACCAGCAACTCCACGATGTCGCAGGCCATTCGCGCATCAAGCGGCGGATTCCAGCCGACCGCAACACCCGTGGTCTGTCCATCGGCCTCCGTCACCGGCACGCACAGTGCGCATGCGACAACGGCTGCAAGGAGCGCCATGGTCCTCCGATGCATCTGCGCCCGTCCGCGGATGTGCGCAGTCGGGGGCCGGATCACCGGAGTCATGCCGGTCCTCCCGGGCAGGAAGGCCAATCAGGCGGAGGCGGCTCTGCACATCCCGTCCCGCAGTATCTCCAGGTGTACTCTGTGTCAGAGTGCGTGCATGGCCCCGGATCCGTCGGACCGCCGCAGTCAACCTTCCAGAACCGGCAGCGGATCGTCACTTCTTCGCAGGGGGTATGCAGATCCCATGCAGGCCCGCTTCCCCATGCCGACTGAATGTACTTCGTCGTCGCGAACGGCTGCGGTGGCGCGAGTTGCGCCATACATTTGACGCCATTGCACCAGACCCACAGCCCTCCGGTGCAGCAACCCTCCAGGAAATCCCATGTGACACACACCGTCTGTCCCGGTCCGTCCCACGGGGCCGCCGCATGCGGCATGGCGGACCCGAGGACAGTGCCGCAGGCGACGACCGCGAGCCCGGCCAGGCCTCTGACTGAAACACGACTCACCTGGAACATGGTGAAACCTCCACGAAGTGCGAGGTGCCGGTTGCCCTCCGTGCCAGTATGACCCTGGCCCCGGCAATCGTCGCCCGCACCCGCCAGCACTCGCCCGCCGAGTCTAACCCCCCCCCCCCAAGTGTCAACCGCCACCGTGCGGAGATCGCCGCATCTGCCGAGAAACCGCGGCGGGGCCGTCCTTCCTCAGTCGTTCACCAGGTGCCACCGCACGAGCGCGTCGGCAAGCGACGCGGGCGTCGCGCCGAACTCGCGTCGCAGCGCTTCCTCCCACGGCATTCCGTGCTTGATCGCGCGGATCCATAACACGTATCCGGCCGCCGCGCGCCATGAGCTCGACCAGCAGGTAATCCGATCGAGGAAGCGATACCTTCCTCGCCCGGCCATGAGCCGTCGCCGTAGTACCAGCCCAGCATCTCCAGCGGATGGGCCGCCGCCAACCATCGCCACGCCCTGCCGTCGCCGGTCCCGGATGGCCGCATTCTTCCGGCATGAGCTGCGGCGACCATGCGATCCGCGAATCCCCGTTCGCCCATCGCCGGCAGTCGCACCGGCGATGAACCGGTGCATGAAGGCGTGGTCTCGTGGACCAGCAGCGCCGCGAAGATGTCAGTCACGCGGCGGCACGCAGAAGATGACGTAGCTCTGCGGCCTATCGGGAAGAACAGATGCCGTCGACTCCAGCGGGCCGCCATGTGGCGGAAGACCAGCATCAGCCGGAACCGGTCACGCTCGTCGGTCACGATGATGACCGCCTTCCCCAGAAGATATCCCCGGACGGACCGGGATCTTCGAACTCGTGGCTCAGCATGCGCAAGACGCAACGAGACGCACCCATCGCCCGCCGGCGGCTGCTCTCCTGCTGTAGAAGAGGAAGTGATCGCACCTTATCGGGCGGAGCACCATGCCCGCGCGCTCCAGGATCCGGTCCGCCTCTGCACGGACGGTGTCCACCGCGTCGGCGCGCTCACGCTCGGAGAGGAGCGGCCACGGGGTTGCCGTCCACGGCCCGGCCTCGGGTGAGACCGTCCGCAGGCGCTGGCGCTCCGCCTCCGCCTCCAGCGCCTCGCGGCGCGCCCGCTCCTGCGCCACCGTGTCCCGCGCCGCATCGATGTGTTCCTGCACGGCCGGGTCCAGGCGATGCGCCCGCCGGAAGGCGGTCTCGGCGGACACGGCCGCCCGCGGCTGATCCAGCGAGAGCCGCAGGAGTCGATGCCCGAGCGCGACCCACGCCTGGGCGGAGTCGGCATCCATGAGCCGCCGGCCCAGCGCCCAGACATCCTCGTGGTGAATCTCCGCCCATCGATAGGTGCCGAAGGCGCCGGTCAGACCTTCCTCATCCCAGCCCTCCAGCGCGCCGGAGATCAGCCGAAGCCCCTCCAGCAGCCGGAAACTCACGCGGGCCGGTGGCCCCGGTCGTTCCACGGGCGCGGGAGGCGCCGGGGGCGAGTCCGTCCGCTCGTCGCCCTCCTGGGGCAGCGCGACCTGCGCCACGCCGTCGTCCCCGAAGGCGGCCGGCATCGCCCATCGCAACGGCGGATCCACCCCGGCGGGCCCGCCCGGGGGCCCAGAATCAGCGCGGACGGCCGTCGCACCGACGGCGAGTGACGGGAGGAGGAGCGCTGCCGTTCTGGCAGCGACGCGGCGCATCTGACGGATCGACACACCCCATTATGACCGCGCATCGTCGAAGATCCGTCACCGAATCCCGACGCCGACCCGCAGGGCTTCTCCAGATCGGGCACATCCGTTGCTTCACTTCGGAGGGGGTCGGCCGATATTGAATACCCCGGACGGTCCGGCCGATCCGGAAGGCGGGCCCAAACCCAACCGGAGATGCTCCATGTTTGAACGACTGACAGACCGAGCCCGCAAGGTGATGGCGCTGGCGAATCAGGAAGCCCAGCGCTTCAACCACGAGTACATCGGAACCGAGCACATCCTGCTCGGCCTGGTCAAGGAAGGCTCCGGTGTCGGTGCGAATGTCCTCAAGAATCTCGACATCGATCTGCGCAAGGTCCGGCTCGAGGTCGAGAAGCTCGTCAAGAGCGGGCCCGACATGGTCACGATGGGGAAGCTCCCGCAGACCCCGCGGGCCAAGAAGGTCATCGAGTACGCGATCGAGGAAGCCCGCAGCCTGAACCACAACTACGTCGGCACCGAGCACCTGCTCCTGGGGCTCCTCCGGGAGCAGGACGGCGTCGCCGCGCAGGTGCTCATGAACCTCGGGCTCAAACTGGAAGAGGTCCGCGAAGAGGTGCTGAACCTTCTCGGCGCGGGCGTCGAACCGGAGGAGGGCCCGGAAGCCGTCGAACCCGGTCGCCAGGGCGGTGACCCCGAGGCCGGCGGGGGCGGTACCGCGACGCGGAACCGCAAGAGCAAGACGCCGGCCCTGGACTCCTTCGGTCGGGATCTCACCGAACTCGCCAAGGCGGGTGAACTCGATCCGGTCATCGGCCGCGAGAACGAGATCGAGCGGCTGGTGCAGGTACTCTGCCGTCGGACGAAGAACAACCCGGTGCTGCTGGGCGAAGCCGGCGTCGGCAAGACGGCGATCGTCGAGGGTCTGGCACAGCGCATCATCGCGCAGGAGGTCCCCGACCTGCTGCACGATCGGCGCCTCGTGGTGCTCGACCTCGCGATGATGGTCGCGGGCACGAAGTACCGCGGCCAGTTCGAAGAGCGCATCAAGGCGGTCATGAACGAGGTCCGTCGCGCCCGGAACGTCATCCTGTTCATCGATGAACTGCACACGCTGGTCGGTGCGGGCGGCGCCGAGGGCGCGATCGACGCGTCCAACGTGCTCAAGCCAGCGCTTTCCCGCGGCGAGATCCAGTGCATCGGCGCGACCACGTTCGACGAGTACCGCAAGTACATCGAGAAGGACTCCGCGCTGGAACGGCGCTTCCAGTCCATCCCCGTCGAGCCGCCGTCGGCGGATCAGACGATCGAGATCCTCAAGGGCCTGCGCCCCAGGTACGAGGAGCATCACCGCGTCCGAATCACCGACGAGGCGCTGCGCAGCGCGGTTGAACTCTCCGGTCGCTACATCACCGGCCGCGTCCAGCCCGACAAGTCGATCGACGTGATTGACGAGTCCGGCGCGCGCGTCCGGCTCAAGAGCATGACCAAGCCGCCGGATCTCGCCGAACTGGAGTCGCAGATCGAGCTGCTGTCCATCCAGAAGGATGAGGCGGTCAAGGCCGCGGACTACGAGAAGGCCGCGGAACTGCGCGATCGCGCGGAGAAGCTGCGCAAGGAGAAGGAGTCCAAGCAGCAGCAGTGGCGCGAGCGGATCAACGAGATCGGCGGCGTCGTGGACGAAGAGGTCATCGCCGAGGTCGTCAGCAAGATGACCGGCGTCCCGTTGACACGCCTGGAGAAGGAGGAGTCCGAACGGCTGCTCCAGCTCGAGAAGGAACTGCACAAGTCCGTCGTCAGCCAGGCGGACGCGGTCAAGGCGGTCGCGCGGGCGATCCGCAAGGCGCGGTCGGGCCTCAAGGACCCGAAGCGCCCGATGGGCTCGTTCATCTTCGTCGGCCCGTCCGGCGTCGGAAAGACGCTGCTCGCCAAGGCGCTTGCCGAGTTCCTCTTCGGCGACCCCGATGCGCTCGTGTATCTCGACATGAGCGAGTACATGGAGAAGCACAACGTCTCCCGGCTCATCGGTGCGCCGCCCGGATACGTCGGATACGAGGAGGGCGGCCAGCTCACCGAGCGGATCCGCCGTCGGCCGTACGCCGTTGTCCTGCTCGACGAGGTTGAGAAGGCGCACCCGGACGTCTTCAACATGCTGCTGCAGATCATGGAGGAAGGGCGGCTGACCGACTCGTTCGGCCGGCACGTCGACTTCAAGAACACCATCCTGATCATGACCAGCAACATCGGCGCCGACATCATCAAGGGCGGACAGTCCTTCGGATTCGGAAAGCGCGAGGAGGTCCAGGACTACGAGCAGATGAAGCGATCGCTCTCCGGAGAGATCGAGAAGTACTTCCGGCCGGAGTTCATCAACCGGCTGGACGAGGTCATCGTCTTCCGCCCGCTGGTCAAGGACGATCTGTACGAGATCATCGAGATCGAACTCAAGAAGGTCCGCGAGCGCCTCGCCGCCAAGGGCATGCAGATGGAGCTCGACAAGGCCGCGAAGGATTTCCTGATCGACAAGGGCTACAACCCGGACTTCGGCGCCCGCCCGCTCCGCCGTGCGATCGGGACCTACATCGAGGACCCGCTCGCCGAGGCGCTGCTCTCAGGCGAGTACCACGCGGGTCAGCGGATCCTGGTGACGCGCAAGGAGGAGGCGGAGAACCTCTTCTTCACCTCCGAATCGCTCCCCGAGAAGCCGGCACCGGCGGAGCCTGCGAAGGAAACCGCGACCACGGAGAAATGAACCGCGCCGCGAGGCGCGGCCGCATCCTCACACGTCCTCCTGCAGACCGAGGGCGGATCCTTCGCGAGTCCGATTCGCGCTGGATCCGCCCTCGCCGTTTCGCGGCGCGTCGCGATCGGCAGCGTCGGTCACGGCCAGGTGAGGCATGCCCGGCCTCAGGAGGGCGGATGCCACGGCGCGATGAAGCGCTCAGTAGATCGAGCGCAGCTTCAGGGTCATGTTCTGCCGGATGATCTCGATGTGGTTGAACCTGAGAAGCCGCTTCTTGGGGTCGGCGAGGAAGTGCGGCTGGAGCTGGTACCGGGTGATCGGCCCGTCGACGACCCAGGTCGTGTCGTAGGTCCGCAGGCCGAGCAGGAGCCGGTTGACGGTGCGGCCGAGCTGGATGCGGTTGTCCCGGCAGAACGACTCGAAGTCCTCGTAGCCGAGGCCCGCGTGTTCGTAGGCGAGCCGCGTCTCCTCAGCGACCAGTTCATCCCAGAGGAGCCGGTACTCCTCCGCCTGCAGGCACGCGAGCGTGTGCCCCATGACGTGCTCCGGCGTCTCGGCGATCAGCCGGACGCGACCATCCGCGTCGGTGCGGCGCAGCGAGCGCGGCTGGGAGTCCGAGGGCGCCCTGCCGCCGCTGAGCGCGCGCTCGCGATCCGAGTGGTTGTAGACGACGATCGTGCCGTCCTCCAGCACGATCCGCTCCGGCAGTTCTCCGCCCGCCGCCCACCCCGCGTAGTAGTCGGGCCGCTTGTGGTACTCGATCCGGTAGGGCTCGCAGCCACCGAGTCCCGCCAGGACCGCGCCGGCCGCGAGGAGCCGTGGACCGCGCAGGCGCGCGGACCGCGCACCACCATGCCGTCCCTTCCCGCGTTGGACGTGTCCGGCCGACCGGATCATCCGGATCATGCTGCCATGCTACGCATCTCTCCCCGGCGACCGCCCGCGGCCGCAGGCCGACCGTCGGGCACACGCGCCGACGCGTCACGGCGCGGATACACGATCGTGTGAATCCCGTCGGAATCCCCGGCCGCACGGGGACGCCCCGCGCCGTGATCAGCCGCCGGTCGAGTCCGACCGGACCGGGACGATGTCGGGATCCGGGCGGCCGCGACACCATCGCGCATGCACGCGGAACGCGGGGGCGGCCTCCGGATGATCCAGCCGCCGGTGCGCCCCGCGCGATTCGCACCGCCAGAGTCCCGCCCGGACCATCACGGCACCGACTTCCAGCATGTTCTGCGTTTCCCAGCCGTCGGGGTCATCGAACACGACACCGAGCGTGTACCGGGACCAGAACGCGATCATGTCCAGGATGTCCGCGAGCCGCGGACCGCTGCGCTCGATGCCGACATGCCGCCACATGGCGCTGCGCAGGCTGGAGCGGACATCGACGATGTCGAGGTCGGCTCGATCGGTCTCGGCGACTTCGCTGTTGATCCGGGCGGGGGCCACCGGTCCGTTGCCGTGTGCGGCGAGCGCCGCGGCGGCACCGGTGCGCCGCCCGAAGACCAGGCCTTCCAGCAGGCTGTTGCTCGCCAGCCTGTTGGCGCCGTGAAGTCCCATGCATGACGCCTCGCCACACGCCATCAGCCCCGGCACGGACGTCTGCCCCGACAGGTCGGTCCACACGCCGCCCAGGGCGTAGTGTGCGGATGGATGCACGGGGATCAGGTCGCGGCGGGACTCCAGTCCGAAGGAGCGCAGGCCGGCGTCGAGATCCGGGAACTGCCGGGCGAACGCGTCCCCGAGATGTCGCACATCCAGGTATACCGACCCGCCCTGCGTTCGACGTCGCTCCTGCAGGATCGCGCGGCTGACGACATCGCGCGGCGCCAGGTCCGCCATCTCGTGGCAGCGCGCCATGAACCGCTCGCCCTCCTCGTTGACCAGGACCGCGCCCGCGCCACGGACCGCCTCGCTGATGAGCATGCGCGTCGCACCGGCGACGTAGAGCGTCGTCGGATGGAACTGCACGAACTCCAGGTCACCGACGAGCGCGCCGGCGCGCCACGCCATCGCTACGCCGTCACCGGTGGCGACGCGCGGATTCGTCGTCTCGCGGTAGAGCTGGCCCAGGCCGCCGGTCGCCAGGATCGTCGTCCGTGCCCAGATGACCTGGAGCCCGTACCGCGGATGGTGCGTGATCGCCCCGACGACCCGGCCAGGCGTGGTCCCGTTGCCCGGCAGGCTGAGCAGGTCCAGCGCGAAGCACGCATCGAACAGGCGGACGGAGGGCATCCGGTCGAGCCACGCCGACAGGCAGCGCACCAGTTCGCGGCCGGTCGAGGCACCGTCGGTGTGCACGATCCGGGCGCGGTGATGGCCGCCCTCGCGCCCGAGGTGCACCCGGCCGCCGGGCTCGCGATCGACGCGCATGCCCTCGGCCAGGAGCGCCCTGATGGCGTCAGGCGCCTCGTCCACCAGCACGCGGACCGCGGGCTCATCGCAGAGATCCGCGCCGGCGGCAAGCGTGTCGCCGAAGTGCAGGTCGGGTGAGTCGTCCTCGTCGATCGCGACCGCGACGCCGCCCTGCGCCCACGCGGTATTCGACTGGTCGAGCGCGGACTTCGCCAGGACGATGACGTCCGCGCCGGCGGCGGCCGCTTCGATGGCAGCGCGCATCCCGGCAACGCCCGCCCCGATCACCAGCACGTCCGTGAAGAGGTGGGGCAGAAGTTGCGAACGGAACGGGATGAGGTACCGGCGCTCCGGCGGGGCCGTGATCGGCATGGCCAGTATGCTACCGCCACGCCATGCCTGACCTCGTCCACAGCACGCTCGATGACGGCGTCCTGACCATCAGGATCGACCGTCCCGATGTCCACAACGCATTCGACGAAACCGTCATCGCGGAGTTGACCGCCGCATTCCGGGCCGCGGGGAGCGGCGGGTCAGCCCGCTGCGTCGTCCTCGCCTCCACCGGGCGGTCGTTCAGCGCGGGCGCAGACGTTCACTGGATGAAGCGCATGGTTGCGTACTCCTACGAGGAGAACATCGCCGATGCGATGGCGATGGCAGAGATGCTCCGGAGCATCCGCGAGTGCCCGCGGCCCGTCATCGCGCGCGTTCACGGCGCCGCGCTCGGCGGGGGGGTCGGCCTGGTCGCCGCCTGCGATGTCGCCGTGGCCGTCGAGAGCGCGCTCTTCGGCCTGACCGAGGTCCGCCTCGGCATTCTGCCCGCGGTGATCTCGCCCTACGTCTCGGAGCGCATCGGCGTGGGCGCCATGCGCCGCTATGCCCTGACGGCAGAGCGGTTCAGCGCGGCCGAGGCGCATCGACTCGGCCTGGTGAGCGAGGTCGTCCCGGATGTCCCGGCGCTCGACGCGGCAGTCGCGCGCTTCGCAGGCTGCTTCGCGGCGAACGGGCCGGAAGCCATGGCCGAATGCAAGCGCGTCCTGCGCGACATCCATCCCGTCGACTGGGATGCCGCCACCGAGGCCACCGTGCACCACATCGCCAGCCGCCGGGTCTCTGCAGAAGGGCAGGAGGGGCTGCACGCCTTCCTGGAGAAACGGGAGCCGCGCTGGGTGCATGATCGTCCTCGCTGAGGCGGGGCCGGGTCGCCCCCCTGCGCACGCGCACCCATGCGGAAGTCGGAGTGATCCCGAAGACGCGAAATCAACCGCGACCAGGGATGCGGTCAGTCAGACGTCTACGGCCGCGGCACCATCGCCGAGGACGGCGATGCCACGATCAGCGATGTCGCGTCGCCCGAGGACGATCACCCGTGTGCCCGGAATCCACTCCCACCGTCCCGGTATCATCCGTCCCCGATGTTCTCGAAGATCCTGATCGCCAACCGCGGCGAGATCGCCGTCCGCATCGCCCGCACCGCGCGCGAGATGGGCGTCCGCGTTGTCGCGGTGCACTCGCGTCCCGACGCCGGCGCGCCGCACACCGAGGCCGCGGACGAGGTCCACGGACTTCCCGGCGACACGTCGCAGGAGACCTATCTTCGCGGTGACCGGATCATCGAGATCGCGAAGGCGTGCGGCGCCCAGGCGATCCATCCCGGCTACGGGTTCCTCTCGGAGAATGCCGGGTTCGCGCGGGCGTGCGCGGATGCAGGCCTGGTCTTCATCGGACCGCCGCCCGCCGCCATCGAACGCATGGGCGACAAGATTCTCGCCAAGCGCGTCATGGAGGCGGCGGGGGTGCCGGTCGTCCCCGGCTGGTCCAGCGGTGCCGGCGCCGGCGGAGATGCCGCAGGAGACGCGCCGGATGACGGCATCGATGCGATCCGCGCCGCGGCGGACCGTGTCGGCTACCCGCTCCTGGTGAAGGCGGCGGCCGGCGGCGGCGGCAAGGGGATGCGCATCGTCGAGCGCGACCACGATCTCCCGGCCGCCGTGGCGGCGGCCCGGCGCGAGGCCGGCAGTGCCTTCGGCGACTCGCGCGTCTTCCTGGAGCGATACATCCCGCGCGCGCGGCATGTCGAGATCCAGGTCTTCGGCGACCTGCACGGCACGGTCATTCATCTCTGCGAGCGCGAGTGCTCGATCCAGCGCCGACACCAGAAGATCATCGAAGAAGCACCCGCGCCGGGACTCGATCCAGCGATGCGCCGGGCCATGGGCGAAGCCGCAGTGCGCGGCGCAAAGGCGATCGGGTATGTCAACGCCGGCACCTTCGAATTCATCGTCGATGATGCAGGCACCTACTTCTTCCTGGAAGTCAACACGCGTCTCCAGGTGGAACACCCGGTCACGGAGTGCGTGCTCGGCCTGGACCTCGTCCGGCTCCAGCTCGAGGTCGCCGCCGGCCTTCCGCTGTCGATCCGGCAGGAGGATGCCGTGCCGCGCGGCAGTGCGATCGAGTGCCGGATCTATGCCGAGGATCCCGCGCGCGGGTTCCTTCCCTCCACCGGTCGGATCCAGCTCTTCGAGCCGCCCGTCGGACCGGGCATCCGCATGGATGCCGGTGTCCGCAGCGGCTCGGAGGTCACGGTCCACTACGACCCGATGCTCGGCAAACTGATCGCGTGGGCACCGACGCGGGACGCGGCCATCGATCGCATGCATCGCGCGCTGACGGAGACGGTGGTCCTCGGTCCCGTCACCAACACCCTCTTCATGCGCGATGTTCTGGATCATCCGGAGTTCCGCGCCGGAAGGACACACACGAAGTTCCTCGAGGAACACGGCATCGTCGCCCGGGCACCGGTGCCGGACGCGCGGGCACTCATCGCCGCGGGCATCGCCGCGCTGGAAACCTCCGCCGACGGCCGGGGGGGCGGCGCCGACCGCGCCCCGGGTCGCCGCGCCTCCGGTGGCCGGACGGTCGATGCACCATGGGCGCAGCTCGGCGCCTGGAGGATGCTCTGACCATGCCGACGATCCGCCTCGATCCCGGCCGACCTGGAGAGCCCGCCGTGGATGTCGTGATCACCGCGCGCGACCGCTCGGGCCCGTCCCGCGAAGGAACCGCGTCGGTGGCCGGCACCACGAGCGACTTCTGCTTCGAACCCGCCGCACCCGGCGCCACCGGCGGCGGGACGCTGACGATCGACGGGCACCGCTATCGCACGCGGTTCGTCCGCGACGGAGACCGGCTGCTGGTGTGGATCGACGGCGCGGTGCATCGCTTCACGGTCGCGTCTCGAACCGCCCGCCGCAGCGGGCACAGCGACGCGGATGCGGCGCGCGACGAACTCGTCGCGCCGATGCCGGGCACGATCCTGCGCATCCTTGTCCGCGCGGGCGACGTCCATGAAGCGAACGCGCCGCTCATCATCATGGAGTCGATGAAGATGGAGATGACCATCTCCGCCCCGAAGGCCGGCCGCGTCTCGGCCATCGCCTGCCGGGAGGGCGAGATGGTCGCGATCGACCAGGTCCTCCTCCGGCGCGAGGACGTACCGTGACCGCCGCGCGGGGCGAGCGCGTCCGGATCGTGGAGGTCGGCCCGCGCGACGGTCTGCAGAACGAGTCGCGCCCGGTCCCGACGGACCGGAAGATCGCGTTCATCCGGGCGCTCGCCGCCGCGGGCCTCCGGGAGATCGAGGCGGCCAGCTTCGTGCACCCGAAGGCGGTGCCGCAGCTTGCTGACGCCGCCGACGTGCTCCGCGGCCTCGACGACCTGCCGGAGGTCCGGATCTCCGCCCTGGTCCCGAACGAGCGCGGCCTCGATCGTGCGCTCGCCGCGGGCGTGCGACGCATCGCCGTCTTCACCGCGGCGAGCGAGACGTTCGTCCAGCGCAACATCGGCATGTCGATCGAGGCATCGCTGCAGACGTTCAGGGCGGTTCTCCGCCGCGCCGTCGACGCGGGCGTGACGGCGCGCGGCTATGTCTCCACCGCGTTCGTCTGTCCCTACGAGGGCGAAGTCGCACCGGCGGACGTGGCCCTGGTGACCGAGCGCCTGCTCGAACTCGGCTGCGATGAAGTGGCCATCAGCGACACGATCGGCGTCGCGGCACCCACCGATGTCACGCGCGTCTGCGCGCCGCTCCTGCGCACGATCGCCCCCGGGCGCATCGCCCTGCACCTGCACGACACGTGCGGAACGGCACTCGCGAACGTGGTGCGGGGCCTCGATCTCGGGATCAGGACGTTCGATGCGAGCGCGGGTGGACTCGGCGGCTGTCCGTTCGCGCCCGGCGCGGCCGGGAACCTGGCCACCGAGGACCTGGTCTACCTGCTTGACCGGATGGGCTTCGATCACGGCGTCCGCCTGGCCGCCGTGCTGGAGGCGGCGGCGCTGATCGCCGACGTCCTTGACCGCGCGCCGACCAGCCGCCAGTGGCGCCGCCTGCGCGGACCGGGATGTGGTGCCGCCTGAGTCGCCTGCATGCGCGAGTCCGCATCACCCGTGTTCGTGCACCTCGACCGCGTCGACTCGACCAACGACGAGGCGAAGCGGCGGCTGGCGTCGGGAGAGATCGGGACACGGACGGTCATCGTCGCCCGCGAGCAGGTGCGCGGTCGGGGCACGCAGGGGCGCTCCTGGACGTCCCCGCGCGATGCCGGCCTGTATCTCACGCTCGTGGACACCGGTTCGAACGGCAATCGCCCCCGGCGATCGCACCGCGCCGCGCCCCCGCCCGCGCTGCTCGCGCCGCTCATCACGCTCGCCGCGGGCGTGGCCGTCGCGGAAGCGCTGGAGGAGACCTGTGGCGTGACGGTCTCCCTGAAGCCGGTGAACGATGTCTACGCGACCACGCAGGATGACCGTGGTGCACGGGCGACCGGCAAACTCGGCGGCATCCTGACGGAGTCGACTCTGCGCGACGGCGCGCTTCGGGACATCGTGGTGGGGATCGGCATCAACGTGCGCCGTGCGCCGCGACCGGTCGACGCGGGCGCCGCGCCCGCGATCGCGCTGGAAGCGCTGGGCTGGCATGGCACGCCCCTGGACCTGGTCGACCCCGTCGCATGCGCGCTCTCGCGCCGGCTCGATCGTGCCCTGGAAGGGGACGTCGGTGCGATCCTGGACCCATGGAACGCGCGGCGACTGGCGGGCACCGCCGCCCTGACCGAGCGGGCGCTCCACGGGAACCCGACGGGGACCTGATCTGCGCGGGACCGCCCGATCCCGCGTCCGGGTGACCGAGGGCCGCGGGTATCCTGCGCACCTGGCGGCGGCCGGAGCGCCGCACCGCGGAGTCGCATGCATCATGGCCGCCGACCGATCGGGCATCAGCAGGCTGGAGGATCTTCCCAACGTCGGCCCGGCGACGGCGGACGATCTTCGGCGGCTGGGGATCACGCGTCCCGCGCAACTCCGGAGGCGGAATCCCATCCGGCTCTACCAGTCACTCTGCCGCATCACGAAGACGCGGCAGGATCCCTGCGTCGCCGACGTCTTCATCGCGATCGTCCGGTACATGAACGGTGACCCGCCCGCGCCGTGGTGGGCGTACACCGCGGAGCGGAAGCGGCTGTATCCATGGATCGGCGCCTCCGCCGCGCCGCGTTCCGGGGCCCGCGCCGGCGGTCGAGTCGATGACGGTCACCGTGCGCGGGCCGCGCGTCCTGCACGCCGGCGGCGCGCCGGCGGTCTCCCGCCGTGACACCAGCAGATGGAGTTCGCATGCGCCTGAACCGCATGCCTCGTTCACCCGGCCGATCCATCCGTCTCAGCGGCGTGGCACAGCGGCGCTGCGCGACGTTCCTGGTCACGGCCGCGCTCGTACCGTGGAGCGGAAGCACCGTCGGCACCGCGGTCGCCGCAGCGGCGGCGCCCGCGCCGGCAGCCGGGACCGCCCGGGACGCGTGGGTCTCGCTGCTCGCGCCCGAGCGCCGGGCATCGTGGATTCCGAAGTTCGCCGGGTCTCCCCCGGGCGAGGATCCGATGGGGACCTTCCGGTTCGGTGACGACACGCTCCGCGTCGAGTACGACGGCGTATCGCCCTTCGAGGGACGCTTCGGACACCTCTTTCACGAACTCCCCGACGTGCGGTACGACCTCGTGATCGAGTATCGGTTCCTCGATGCACAGGCGCCCGGGGCACCGGGCTGGGCCTGGCGGAACAGCGGCGTCATGCTCCTCTGCCAGCCGCCGGACACCATGGCGCAGGATCAGCCCTTCCCGGTCTCGGTGGAGGTCCAGTTCCTCGGCGGCGACGGACGGGGCCCCCGGGCCACCGGCAATCTCTGTACGCCCGGCACCCATGTGGACATCCATGGAGAACGCGCGACCGCGCACCTCATTCCGTCGACCGCGCCGACGTTCGACGGTGACACCTGGGTCACGATGCACATCGAGGTCCGGGGCGCCGAGGGGATCCGGGTGTTGATCGACGGGACGGTCGTCAACGCGTGCGCCGGCGCCGTGCTGGACAGCGGCGACGCGTCGGCCCGCCGACTCATGGACGCCGGATCCGCGCCGGGGCCGTGGACGTCGCCCTGGATCGCGCTCCAGGCGGAGAGCCATGCCATCGAGTTCCGCCGCGTGGACGTCCGGCCGGTCGCGGCGCCGGCGCCGGAGCAGCGCGACGGCGGCGCGGCAGGGGACCCGGACCGGACGGCCGTGTCGACCACGCCCGACGCGGCGACCGACCTGGTGTTCACCTTCGAGGCCGCCGATGGCACGCCCCTGGAGGCGAAACTGACGCTTCCCGCGGGGCGGCGCGGACCGGCGCCGGTGGTGTTCTACCTGCATGGAGCCGGACCGCGGAGTTATGACAATCCCTACCGGTACGTGGACGCGGACGGCGAGCGGCGGATCGCACGGTACCTGGACTTCCACGCCGCGCACCTGGCGCAGCGCGGCATCGCGTTCTGCCGGATGAGCAAGCGCGGCTGCACGGCGCTTCCCGAAGCGCCCTGGATGCGGCTGGATCGAGCCGTGTTCTCCACGGCGACGCTCTCGGTCCTGCTGGAGGACTACGCGACGGGCCTGCGCATGCTCCGAGCGCGGCCCGAGGTCGATCCGTCGCGCATCGTGCTGCTGAGTTCCAGCGAGGGCACGCGCCTCGCCCCGCGTCTCGCCGCGAAGATGCCGGAGGGCATCGCGGGCATCGCCATGGTGGGCTACGCCCAGGACAACGCCCGGGACACGATCGTCTGGCAGACAAGCGATGGTCCCTGGCGCAATGTCATGCATCTCGTGCCTGCCGCGCGCGACGGCGTCCTGACGCGGGCCGAGTTCGACGCGGCCGTCCTTGACCGGCCGGCACTCGCCTCGACGCTTCCGTTCGATGCACTCGATGCGGACGGCGACGGCGCCCTGACCGCCGACGATCTCCGGGCCATCAACCGACCGCGAATGGACGCGATCCTCAGCGCGGTCGAGCGCGGTGATGATGACTTCCTCTGGCGCCACCTGATGAACCTGACATCCGTCCACCTGCGCGAGTGGTGGCAGGATGAGCCGAATCACGCCGCGCTGCACCGACTGGCCCCGGATCTGCCGCTTGCGATCTTCCATGGGGCGCTTGACGGCACCTGTCGCATCGAGGGTGTCACGGAGGCCGAGGCCGCGCTTCGCGATGCGGGCCGGACGAACCTGCGCGTCTTCATCGATCCCGAGGGCGACCACGACCTCGACTGGAGCCATGAGGCCGCGAGCGCGGGTGGACCGGCGACGTACCGCACGGTGTTCGAGGTCATTCGCGGGTGGCTGGTCGATCGCGACTGACCCGGTCATCGGCCGAGGGTGGCGGCGGGGGGGCGGGGCCGGCCCGCGCCCCGCCGGAGTCCGTGTCCGGAACATCCTCCCGGGGCGCCCGGAACCGTGATCGACCGCCGTGACCGGTCCGCCGAAAGGCATCGGTAACCCGTTGCCTTTGCACACCTTATCGATATGCTGGCGCCGACCCGATCCCGGCCGCCGAGCCGGAGACGGCGTCAGGGAGAAGCCGTCGATGGTTGGGTTCAGGATATCGGGCGTCGCGGTGGCACTCGCCGTCATGGCGGCCTCAGCCGGGTCGTTTGCGCAGCAGGATCGGGTCAGCGCCTCTGAGAAGGGGTCGCTGCTGGTCTGGTCGAAGGTGGAGGTGGTGTACCAGGTCCCGCCGCAGACGTACGACCCCGCGCTGGACTACCCGTACGACCTTCAGTCGTTCTCGCTCGAGGGCGCCCCAGGCGGGCCGGTTGATGTCTTCTCCGCCTTCTACGTCGCCGATGGCACCGAGGTCGGGTTCTCGTTCGCGGGCATGTACTCCGAGACGGCCGGCGCAAGCTGGGCCTCCGACACCCGGCTGCGGATCTTCCGCAACGGCGACCTGGTGAACATGATCGGAGGATTCAACGATCCCGGGGCTCCGTGGGACTTCCAGGGCTCGTTCTCAACCCCGCCGGGGCCGTATGCGCATGGCGTGAACGGGGTCGGGCCGTTCGCCAACGGCCAGCCGGACTGGAGTTTCGGAACGCTTGTCCAGCCCGGAGACGTGTGGCTCTTCGAGTTCTCGAATGGATGGGACTCTGCGCAGACGATCACCTGGTCCGACGCGATCCTCACCATGCACAAGGCGTCACCCTCGAGTACGGCCCTCGTCCAGGACACGATCATCACCCTGACGAACGACTACCCGGAAGACGTCGCGTTCCAGATGTACTTCATCCAGGGGGACAACACGAACCCGCTGGGCTACTGGCAGGTGTCCGACGTCGGCATCGAACTGACGCGTGACCAGCCGGTCTCCTGGTCGGCCGCGACCGGACAGGGAACGGTGAACGTGACCCCGTGGTCCGTGCTGGGTCCCGGCATCCAGGACGGCACCCGCACGATCTACCGCGGCATGATCGTCGGGTGGGCGGTCGACCGCGTAACGAACCGACCGATCCGTCACAACCACCTGGCGGGCCAGGGCACCGTGGTCAACTACGGTGACGCGAGCGCGTACGAGTACAGCACGTGGGCGTTCGCATCGAACCAGGCCAGCCATGGTCAGCCGCTTCCGATCGCACCGAATGCCGACGGCTCGATCACGATGTCGCTGGGGACCAGTTACGCCCCGTCGTATGCGCAGCTGCTGCTCAACTTCCAGTCAACCGGCTCCAGCGCGTGGAGTTCGAACAGTGCGATGGTGGTCAGCGACACGGACCTGACGCTGCACCCGATGGACTGGGACCTGCGCGAGAACACCAGCGCGCGTCCCGTCGTGACGAAGGCGCAGTTCGACGTCTGGAACGAGAACGAGACGAAGTTCTCCGGTGCCTATCGCTGCATCCTGTGCTGGGATCAGACGCTCCTGAGCAGTTACGGTGTCCCGAATCACTTCAGCGTCGGATCGCTGCAGACGAACCACGGCAAGGCGCGGATCGACGGCGTGGCGAGCCCGCTGTGCGACGGGATCCCTTCGTCGGGCGACCTGTCGGTCGCTGCGTCCCTGCTGGGAATCTCGGCGCGGTTCCTGTCGATCGACAGTGAATCCGCATCGGCGGCCGCAAGCCTGGTCGGCATGGGCCAGGAGAACGCGACGATCACATACTTCCCGGGCAGCGGTCCGCCGGACGAGGCACCCGCCATGAACGTCCCGGCAGTCTCGTTCGATCGGATGATGAAGTCGATCCTGCGGAGGTAAGAACCGCCGGGACCGGCCCCGCCGCATCAACGCAACAGACGGACCGCCCCCAGGCATGACCTGCCCGGGGGCGGTGTCGCCTCATCATCCGCCGGGGGCCGACGCTGCCCTGTCTGCGGTCGTGCGGGGCCTGGCGGAAGCGCTCGCAGCGGTCGACACATGGCCTGTCCACTCGCAGGTATCGCACGGAGGACCGGGAAGTAGAATGGCCGAGGCCGCAGGCCGGCCGCTGCCATGCCTCCTCCCGCGGATCAACCTTCGGCGCCTTCGCCCGCCGCGGCACCGTGCCCGGAACCTGCCACCGACAACTGGATTGAGTGTGCCCTTGCTGAACACGGGCCCGCCATCGCCGCGTCACTCCGCATCGGTGCGGAGTGGGCGGGCGCGATCGAGGTGGAGGACATCATGCAGGTGACGTACCTGGAGGCGTACGTTGCGCTGCGCGAAGCGCGAGCGGAGGTCCGGAGCCTGAAGGCGTGGCTTCAGCGTGTGGCGGAGAACAACCTGCGCGATGCGATCGCCGCGCTTCGCGCGGCGCGACGACCGCCGCCGGAACTGCGGCTCCAGCCCGGCCCGGACGAGGATCCTGTGCTCTGGCTGCACCGGCAGGCGACGAGCGGAGGGACCACGCCGTCGAACTCCGCGTCACGGTCGGAGATGGTTGCGGTTCTCCGCGCCGAGATGGCGAACCTGCCGCCCATCTACGCCGACGTCCTGGACCTCGTCATCATGCGGGGGCTCGGACATGTCGAGGCCGGTGCGAAGCTCGGCCGCACGCGCGGCGCCGTCTACCTGCTCCAGCAGCGCGCCGTCGAGATGCTGAGACGGAGAATGGGCGGATGACCTCCGCGGCCGGCGCGACGCCGGATCCCGCACGAAGCGCTGAGGCGCACCGTGCCATGATCCGCTTCGCCCGCGCGCAGGCGGAGGCCATTCCCGAGGATGCGCGCCACCCGGAGCGCATCGGGCGCTACCGGATTCTCGGGCTGATCGGGCGCGGCGGCATGGGCCTCGTGTATCGCGCCACGCTCGATCATCCGCAGCGGGAAGTCGCGCTCAAACTCCTGGCCGGCGGCACGCTCGGCAGCCGGCGCTGGACGCGGTTCCGTACCGAGGTGGAGTGTCTGGCGCAGCTCGACGATCCGCGCATCGTCCGGATCCTGGACGCCGGCACCGCGCGGGTCGGCGGGGAGACACGGCCCTTCCTGGTGATGGAACTCGTGCCCGGTGCCGTTCCGATCACGGCCTGGGTCGAGCGGTCATCGCCGTCGATCCCGGTCCGGATCGCCGTGCTCGCGGAGATCGCCGAGGCTGTCGGACACGCGCATCAGCGCGGCGTCATCCACCGCGACATCAAGCCTGCGAACGTCCTGATCGATGACCTCGGCCGCCCGCGGATCGTCGACTTCGGCGTCGCGCGCGGAAGGGAACACCTCGACCCGCAGGATGTCACCCGCGACGGTGATCTCGTCGGCACGCTGGAGTGGATGAGCCCGGAGCAGCTCGTCGACGGCGCTGCCGTCGACACGCGCAGTGACGTCTATGCACTCGGACTGCTGGCGCACCGCGTGCTGACCGGACGTCCGTCGTTCGCGGCCGCATCCAGCGTGGAGACCATGGTCCGTGCCATCCGTTGCGGATCGATCCCGGCGCTGCGCGCCGTCGACCGGCATCTTGATCGCGATCTCGACCTCGTGATCCGCACCGCGACCGACCCGGACCGCGAGCGCCGCTATGGCACGGCCGGCGAGTTCGCCGCCGACCTGCGCGCCGTGCATGAGCATCGCCCCATCGCCGCCAGGCGACCGACGCTCGCCTACGTCGCGTCACGCCTGATCCGCCGCCATCCGTCGCGCTCGATCATCGCACTGCTCACGGTGACCGGCGTTGTTTCCGGCGCGGTGATGCTCTGGTCCGCGGAGACGGCACGGCGAAGCGAAGCGGGTCGCGCCGACACGGGCCTGCAGTTCCTCCACGCCGTTCTTCGGAAGTTCGATCCGGCCGTACTGTCCCACGCGGACCAGGCAGGCATCGCGCGGATCATGGATGAACTCGAGTCTCACGCCCGTGCCGTGTCCTCTCCGCATCCGACGGCGATGGCAAATGCCATGGTCCTGATCGGCCTGGCGCGACATCGTTTCGGGCTGCATGAGGACGCGGGACGCGCACTGGAGGTTGCCGTCGCCGCCAACCGCAGCGCGCTGCCGCCGGCCCACCACCAGGTTCTTCACTCGACACTGCTCCTGATCGATCAGCGCATGACGGTCGGCCGACACGATGACGCGGAGCGCCTGGCTCGAGAGGCGCTTGCCGCAATCGCGCAGTCCCGCCTGCGACAGGAGCCTGACATGCCGCTCCAGCTCCGGGCACGTCTGGCCCGCCTGGCCGCATTGCGCGGCGCGCTGGACCATGCCGCCGCCGGCATGAACGCGATCATCGCGGAGATCGACGCCCGTCCGCATCCGACCAACTCTCTGCGCATCGAGCTGCTCGGCGACCTCGGCGTCATTGAGCGGCAACGCGGCGATGACGATCGCTCCGCCGCGCTCCTGGCCGAGGCGCTCCGACTGCGCACGGCCAACGATCCGGCCGGACAGGATCCGGAGACCCATCGCACCGCGGCGCAGTGTGCGCACACGCTGGCTCGCCTCGGCCGGTGCACGGAGGCGATGTCGCTCCTGCTGGATGCGCTCGCCCCGGCGCTCACCTCAGCCGGTCCTCAGAGCGCGATCGTCGCGCGGATTGCCGGCCTTCTCGCCCTGCTGGACGAGAGTGCCGCGGCCGGTGAACCGTCGATCCCGGCCGTGTTCGAGCCCGGTCCGTTCGATCGCGCCCGCGTACACGCGGTCGCCGTGCGCGCGGGGCGGACAGCGCTCGCGCGCCGGCTGCGGGAGCCGAGCGACGCGCCCATGGTGTCCTCGGATCCGGTCGTCGCACTCCGCATGATCCGTGATGCGGAGGGCGACGATGCCGCCGCGGCCGCGGCCGATCGGCTGCGCGCCGAATGGACCCGGATCGACGCAGCGATCCGCGCGCTCCTGCGCTGATCCCGCGGGCCGATGCAGCGCGCGCGGGGCGCCCGAGGGCGCGACCGCACGACGACCTCGGGGTGCCTGGCCCACCCCCGCCCGGGACATCGCCCGCTCGATCCGTCGCCCCCCCCGGTGGGGGAGGGCGCAGGGCGCGGGCATGGGTACGAGCACACGCCACGGGTTCCGCGTGCGCTTCGCCGGAGTTCCCCGTCTCTCTCCAGGGCCGCGGTCCTCCGAGCGACCGCGGACCCGAGGCATCGCCACACCGGGTCGTGGGAGGGGGACCCCGCCGCGGGACCGCCGCTGGTCCCGCGCCGATCGACGCACAGGACCACACGGGCTCGTCCTCCGGGACCGAGCCCTGCCGGCACGGTGGACTGGATGGGGATCGGGAGGTGCCCGCACGGGCGCCTCCCTCATTCCCTGGACGCAACGCGCGCGCGCGCCGGCGCGCGAACGGTCGGCGGTGCCGCGACCGCCGGGCGTCATCGTGGACGTTGACGGGCAGGGGTGTCGGCGGACGGGATCCGCCGCTTCCGGGTAGCCTGAAGGGACGTGGTCCGCGGAACCCGGGAAGGGGCCACGGCGCGCCGACGCGCGCACCCGCCCGTCATTCCGCGGCCTGCGCGGCTGATGTGCCCGGCCCACCGGGCAGGGAGGCGTCCATGCTCGGCGCGCTGACGATTCCGCGGCTGCTCCAGAAGATGCGGGAAGTGGAGGCGTCCGACCTTCACCTCAAGTCGGGATCCCCGCCGGTCCTGCGCGTCGCCGGTGAACTGCGGCGCGTGGACTGCCCTGCGCTCGAGGCAGAGGACGTCCGGCAGCTCCTGGCGCCGATCATCCCGGACCATCTCCGGCCGGCCCTGGAGTCGCGCGGCGGCATCGACTTCTCCCACCACGAAACGCAGGAGCACCGCTTCCGGTGCAGCGTCTTCCACGCCGGGCACGCGCTGCACGCCGCCATCCGGCGCGTCAATCCGAAGATCCCGTCGTTCGAGGAACTTCACCTGCCGCCCATCTACGAGCGCCTGATGGAGACGACGCACGAGGGACTTGTCGTCGTCTGCGGCGTGACCGGATCCGGCAAGTCATCGACGCTGGCGGCGATGATCGATCACATCAACCGGACGCAGGCGTGCAACATCATCACGGTGGAGGATCCGGTGGAGTACCTCTTCCGTCCCGCGAGTTCCTACGTGTCGCAGCGCGAGATCGGCATCGACATCCCCGACTTCGCCAGCGCGCTCCGCGCGGCCGTCCGGCAGGACCCGGATGTCATCATGATCGGCGAGATGCGCGACCGGGAGACGATGCTCGCGGGCATCCAGGCCGCGGAGACCGGGCACCTGGTCTTCGCGACGCTGCATACCGCGGACACGATGCAGTCCTTCGCCCGCATCCTGGAGTTCTTCGACACCAAGGATCACGGGTTCATCCGGTCCAGTCTCGCCGCCGGGCTCCAGGGGGTGCTCGCGCAGCGCCTGCTCCCGTCGGTCAAGCCCGGTGCGCAGCGCGTGCCCGCCACCGAGGTGCTGCTCAACAACTCGACGGTCAGCGAGAAGATCCGTGAAGGCGAGGATGATGACCTGCCTGCCGTCATGGCCGGGTCGCTCCACGAGGGCATGCATGACTTCACGACCAGTCTGGCACAACTGGTGGAGAAAGACTGGGTGGACCTCAAGGTCGCCGAGCGCTTCGCACCGAATGCAGAGGCACTGCGCTCCCGCGTGCGCGGCATCTCCGTCAAGGCAGACACGCTGATCTCTCGAGTCAAGCACTGACGCACACGGCGCCGGGGACATGGCCGCGCGCCGGCCCATCCCGACAACCCTCCTGCGCGCAAGGGGGTTGCAGGGGGGGCCTCAGCCCCCCTGCGCTCGCGCACCCGTACCGGAAGCCGAGTGATCAAGGAGACCCGAGGTCAGCCGGGATCATGGACAGACACAGCGGCGGACCACAAAAAAGGCCCGGCGAGCATCGCTGCTCGCCGGGCGGATGTCGTCCAGGACTGCACCCCCGTGTCAATCCCGTCGGTGCACGGGTGTTACGCGTGCAGTCCCTTCACACAGTCACGAAAATAGGTCACTGGATCACCTCCTTCTCAAGAAGAGCCTTCCGGCGGTCGCACGGGTGACGCCGTGCCGCCGGCTGTCTTCCCCTCGGGCGTCCCCAAGGGCTCATCGCCCGCGTCCCTGAGGAACGGGACGCGCTCGACCGTCGCCTCAGCCCGTCGGATGGCCCGGGTTCTCCGGGGTTCCGCCGGACTGCGTGCGGCGATACGGTGATCATCGCCCGGATCGGGCTGAAGTCAACACGATCCGTGCGCGAATTCCTCGTGGCGCCGCCCACGTCGCAGGTCCTCACGGCGTCCCCGGACGCCCGACCGCACGAGCGTCCGCCGGGCGGCCGGCGGTACGCGCCGGTGTCAGCCCGAGGCAGCGAGGTCGCGTCCGTTCCCGGTGTGTCCGCGCGGGCGCAGCGGACCCGGGGCGACGTCCGCCAGCCCGGGCCACGGCGGTGAATCCGGCACGGCGCTCGCCGGATCGACCGGGACCGCGGGAAGGTGCGCATGCACTGCGTTCAGCGCCGCACGCAGGGACGCATCGAGTGCCTCGCACGCCATCGCCGACGTCAATGCCCTGGCCAGGTCTCCTCCCGCCTCCGCCATCGCCGCGCAGAGTTCGCGCATCCGCGTGACATGCGCGTCGTACTCGTGCGGGTAGTACAGGATGTCCTCCTCGAAGGCGCGTACCCAGCGGCGCCGTTCACGGACGGCGACTGCACGGACATCCTGCCTCCGGGTGACCGCGTCGGTCAGTGCCCGCAGCGCGTGCGTGCAGGGTGGTTCATCGTCCCGGTCCCGAGGGGTCTGCGCGTCGGCGCTCTCCGCGTCGCCCAGCAGCGCGGTGATCCGTCGCTCCGCCGCGTCCTCCAGGAATCCCGCGACCCAGAGCGACTGATGCCTGTGCATGTTCCAGAGGCGGCGAACGTGCTCGGCCTCGGCGTCCGGAAGGAGGTCGCAGATTTCCAGCAGGACGGACTCCTCTCGATCCACGGCCTCCCGGAGTGGATGGACGCACCCGCGATGGCGTTCGCGTCGCTCACGGAGAAGCCGCACGTTCGCCTCCGCGTCGCGCGCCTCCCTGGCCGCGGTCAATGCCGCCGAGAACTCCAGGCCGCGTTGCGCCTGGAGGCGGGTCCGGGACAGGGCAGCCGCGATCACCGGATCCGTCTCCGATCGCAGGGCCTGGAGGCGATCGAGGATGGCCGGTCGGATGCGACGCAGTGCGTTGCGTGCATCCGGACTCTCCTGGCTCGCCACCGTCAGGATCGCGCCGATCGCCGGCACCGCGCGCGCGCAGACCAGCCCCATGCGACTCCCACGCTGGACCCGCTCCGCCTCCCGGAGGGCGATCTCGAGGTCTCCGATCTGCTCCTGCGTCAGGAACACGGAAAACTCCGCGAACAGGACCTCGCGCATGATGCCGAGCGGCAGATCGTCGCCCCGGTCCCGGATGGATGCCTCCTGCCGCGCCGCCTGGATCATCCATCCATCGCCCCAGCGCCCGCTCCCGACCGCTTCCAGCATGCGGGCACCCCAGCGATCCTCCCATGCGCGCGCCTCCCGACGGAGTCGCGCATCCAGGTCCTGGAACCGCGCGCGCAGGCGATCCTCGAACGTGGTCCGCAGCAGTTCCGCCTGCGCATCGCTCAGGGGAACGAGCAGTTCGACGATCGCGCAGATCGTCCGTGCATCAGGCGGCGGATTCCAGCCCACCGCGATACCGGCGGACTGCGCACCCGCGGGCCGCATCGGAAGCAGGAGTGCCGCGAGAAGAGCGATGCTCAGAACCGCCGCGTGCGATCGAAGCGGAGGCATCCGGCGCGAGGCACGCGCCGAGCCGCGAGCGTCGCCAGGTCTCATAGCGGTCCGCCTGGACAGGTCTGCCAGTTCGCCGGCGGCGGCGACGCACACCCGCTGCCACAGTACCTGAAGGTGAACTGGTTGGGATCACGGACGCAGGGATTCGGATCGGTCGGTCCACCGCAGGTGAGGAACTCGAAGCGGCACCGGATGTCCACCGCATCGCAGGGCGTATTCACATCCCACGCAGGTCCATCGGCCCATGCCGACTGAATGTACTTCGTCGTCGCGAACGGCTGCGGCGGCGCGAGGATCCCCACGCACTTGACGCCATTGCACCACAGGGTGAGCCCGCCTTCGCAGCAGTCTTCCAGGAACTCCCACGTGACACACATGGTCTGCCCGGGCCCGCCACCAACGGCTGTCGCCGGCGATGTGAAAGCACCCGGCGCGGGACAGAGTCCGACGACCACCGCCAGCGCCGCCGTGGACATGCGCATGTCGCAAGGTCGCAGCATGGATGTACCTCCCGTAGCGTCTACCCCGGCGCGGACATCAGCGGAGTCCGACCGGCCCCACAGGCCAACGCGCCTGCACCACCGAGCAACCCGCAATTTACCGCCACCCCTGCGGGGGTCAACCCGGAATCCTGTTGCGTTGCCCATGGCTCGCAGCCAGACTGTGTCGGTCGGCAGCCGGGCCGCGCACGGCCCCCGGCCACCGACACACACCCACACCCAGAGCCGATCCTCGAGTACCCGACCCATGGCCCACCGCGCCGCCCTCGCCGCACTGCTCGCGCTGACTGCGTCACCTGCGTTCGCAGACCCGCCATCACCGATGTTTCCGGACGGTGCGGCGCCTGCGGCACAGGCGGCACCCCGCGCGGTGCACCGACCGGGCCATGACTGGAACCGCCCGGACCTTGCCGACGTGCTGACCGGGCAGCCGATCGGCGCGGCGCTGACCCTGACCGGCCTTCCCGTCGCCGCCGATGGCCTGCCGCGCCGTGCCGGGGAGACTGGCGCGGACGCCACGCTGGTCCGTTTCGAGATCCTGGCCGAGGACGCGGTCGTGCTCGTCGTCGGCGCCGACGGCGTCGCCCGTCCGATCACGCCGGAGGTCGCGCTCTTCCGCGGACACCTGGGCGCCGATCCGGAGCACCGCATCGTGTTCGCCGTGAGCGACGCCGGCGTGCACGGGCTCATCTTCGGTCCGGGCCGGGAGACGGTCTCCATCTCGAGCGGGCCGTTCGCCGCAGCCGAAGGGAAGCGGGACATGGCCGGCGCCGTCGCGTCGCTCCTCGCCGACGTTCCCGGCACGATGCCGGCGTGCGGCGTCACCGCGGACGACCCGCGGCTCCAGCCGAACGGACCGACCCGACCCGCGCAGGCCGGCGAGGACGGCGAGGGCGGAGATCACGGCGGCGGTGCCGCACTCGGCGCGCCGTGCCGGCGCGTGCGCGTCGCCGTGGACACCGACTGGCAGTTCACCGGCAATCTCTTCGGCGGCAACACCGCCGCCTCGGCCGGCTATGCGCTCTCGCTCATGGGCGCGGTCAGCGAGATCTACCAGTCGCACATCAACGTGCGGCTCCAGGTGCCGTTCCTCCGTGTCTGGGCGGCGGACGTGGATCCCTACAGCGCCGCGGACATGTTCCAGATGCTCGACCAGTTCCGCGACCACTGGAACGCGAACATGGATGCGGTGCCGCGCGACCTCGCGCACCTGCTGAGCGGAGACGGTCTCGGCGGGGGCGTGGCGTACCTGAACGTGATCTGCACGCCGTGGTGGCATTACGGCGTCTCCGCCAACCTGGGCGGTTCATTCCCCTATCCCGTCATCCACAACGACCACGGCAACTGGGATCCGTTCGTCACCGCGCACGAACTCGGCCACAACTTCGGCACACTGCATACCCACGACGGCTATGAGCCGCCGATCGACGGCTGCGGCAACGGCGACTGCTCGGTCACGCCGAACGGGACGATCATGTCGTACTGCCACGGCTGCCCGGGCGGCATGAGCAACATCCGCCTGGAGTTCCATCCGCGCGTCGTCGACCGGATGCTGGAATACATCGCGAACGACGTCACCTGTTCCCTCGCACTCGCCGGCACCGGCGCCCTGCCGGACAGCGCGCTCACGTGGGCGACGATCCCGGTGCGCATCGACGTGCTCCAGAACGACCAGGCCGTCAGTTGCGGCACGCCGATCCTGGCGTGGTACGAGCCGACGACCGCGCAGGGCGGCGCGGTCCTGGTCGTTCCGCCCGACGCCTCGTTCCCGCGCGCCCGGCTGGAGTACACGCCGCCCGCCGGCGGCTCGGGAACGGACACGTTCCTGTACGGCATCGTCGGCGGGGCGGTGGCGCAGGTGAGCATCGAACTCATGCCGCTGCGCGCCCCGGACGGGCCGGCGGCCACGCTGGTCGGCCTGCCCGTGCGCTACTACGCGCTCAGCCAGCCGTCGATGCTCCCGGACTTCGATGCGCTGACGCCGTACCTCGAGGGGCTTGTCACCTGGATCAACTACCCGTCCACCGGCGGCAACTTCGCCGGCAGCGGGCGCGCGGATGAGGTCGGTGCGGTGTTCGAGGGATACATCCAGGTGCCGGCGCCGGGCCTCTGGACGTTCTTCCTGGAATCGGATGACGGCTCGCGGCTCCGGATCGGTGACACGACCGTCGTGGACAACGACGGACTGCACGGCATGGTAGAGCGCTCGGGCCAGATCGGTCTGCAGGCCGGGCGGCATTCGATCCGCGTGGAGTTCTTCGAGAACTTCGGCGGCGCCGGCCTGATCGCGCGGTGGCAGGGACCGGGCGTGAGCCGGCAGGTGATTCCTGCCGGAACGTGGCTTCGCGCCGCACCGTGCCCAGCGGACCTGGATGGCGGCGGAGCCGTGGAGTTCTCCGACCTCCTGATCCTGCTGGGCGCCTGGGGTCCATGCGGCGCGCCCTGTCCTGCGGACCTGGACGGATCGGGCACCGTGGACTTCAGCGACCTGCTGATGCTGCTCAGCGACTGGGGGCCGTGCTGAGCGTGCAGCGCGCGGGCCGATCCGGCGGCGCGCCCGGCGGGCGGTTCACGCATCGTTGAGCGCGGTCGCGATCGCGCGGCCGAGCGGGAGCCCGAGCGCGGCGGCGGCCACGCCGATCGCGGCACCGCCGAGCAGGTGCACCAGCGCGGCGCGTCGATCACCGCGCTCGACCATCTCCAGTGCCTCGTTCGTCCACGTCGAGAACGTGGTGTACGCGCCAAGGAACCCGGTGGAGAGCACCCGCGCGACCGCCGGATCGACGGCCGACACCGCCGCGGCGCCGACGAGCCCGCCGAGCAGCAGGGACCCCGTCACGTTGACGATGAAGGTGCCGGGACCGGATCGGCCACGCGTGACACCGCGGCAGCAGAGATCGACGGCGTAGCGCAGCACTGCGCCGAGGCCGCCGCAGAGCAGGATGCCGAGCGCGGTCCCGACGCTCATGCCCGATCGCTCCCGCTCCTGGCCCGTCGCGTCATGGCGCCGCGCCGGCGCCCGAGCCGTCGACCGGCGACGGCGCCCGCCAGCCCGCCCGCGATGCTGAGCAGCACCAGCAGGGCCGCGGTCATGCGCGATGTCTCTTCTGCAAGAAGCACGGCCTCCACCGCCAGGTTGGAGAAGGTGGTGAATGAGCCGAGAAAGCCGGTCGCGACCAGGAGCCTGACGCGGCGCGACGGCGTCGCCCGGCCCGCCCAGTGCATGAGCAGGTAGCCCAGCAGAAAGGCCCCGGCGCCATTGACGACACTGGTGACGAGCAGCGCGCCGGTGTGGGTTGCCGGCGCGCCGGACGAGATCCACGCCCGAAGCATCGCGCCCGCCGCGCCACCGGTGAAGACGGCGCCGGGTGCCGCCACGGCGGCGAATGGCGACCCGGCGTGCTCACTCGACGCATCCATCGCGGGAGGAACAGTACCAGACCACGCACGACCGCCACTGTCGGATACCGTTCGCCTTCAAACGCCCGCGCCGTCCGCGGACGGCGCCGTCCACCGCACCGCGCCCGCGGCATTCCTTCGACCGGCCTCTCCCGCTCCGCTCACGCTCCCCGATGCCGTACACCCTTGCCATCGAGATCAGCCAGCGCGAAGGCGGCGTCGCGATCCGCCCCGCCGACCTGGGCGCCGACGGCGCCCACACCGCCGGGGACATCCTGACCGAACCGATTCTCTCGGGACCCGGCGGCGACGGCCTGGCGCCGGCGGTGGAGCGGCTCTGTCTCCGCGCCGGGCAGTCGCCCGCCGACTGTGCGCTCATCGGTGTCTCGATCGGTCCCGGCGGATTCACGGGGCTGCGCACCGCGGTGACGTTCGCGCAGATCCTGGCGCGTGTGACCGGCGCGCCGGTGGCCGCGATTCCATCCGCCCACGTCGCGGCCGCATCCATCGATTCCGCCACGGTTCCGGCCGGGACACTGCTGGTCGTGCTCGGTGTGAAGCGCGAGCAGTTCTGGGCGACGCGCTTCGAACGCGGTGCCGACGGTCACTGGCAGCAGGCCTCCGCGGCCGGCCTGGCCGACGCGTCGGCCGTGGCGCTGGAGGGACTGGCGGCCATCGCCGTCGATGCCCATGCCCCGGCGCTGCTGCGGGAGCGCGCCCGCGCGCCCGGCGTGCCATGCGTCGCGTTCCGGCACGATCCCGCCGACTGCCTGCGCCTGGCTGAGCGCGCCCGCGCCGCCGGCGCCACCATCGCGCCCGAGGCGCTGCGCCCGATCTACGGCCGCGAACCCGAAGCCGTCACGCTGTGGAACGCACGGCACGGCAACGGGGGTGCGCACCATCGAGAGGCGTGATCGTCGTGCGTCCGTCGGCGCGTCGGCGGCGGCCTCTGCACGCGCTCGGATCGCGAACATCCGCCCCGCCCCACCCCCGATATCCCGGTCCCGGACGGTTTCCGGATGCTGCGCGGCACCGGACGCGGACCCGCGCGTCCGCAAATCACCACCGGCCGCCCGCCCAACCGGAACGATCGCGCCCGCGCGACTTCCTGCGGGTCGTGCGGCTCCGGCACCCCGGGCAGTCTCGTGAAGAGAGGCGGTCCGGCGTCCGATGAACGGGCCGGCCCCCCCGTCGCTGGACGGGAGGCGCAACCGGGACGCCAAGGAGGAGGGAATCGGGATGAGCGATCGCAACGGCACCGCACAGTGGGCCCGCAAGCAGGTGTTCACGACGGGCGAGGCGGCGGAGATCTGCAATGTCTCGCAGCAGACCATCATCCGCTGCTTCGACAGCGGCCGCCTGCAGGGGTTCCGGGTTCCCGGCTCCCGGTTCCGGCGCATCCCGAGACTGGAACTCCTGCGGTTCATGCGATCGAATGACATCCCCACCGATTCGCTCGAAGCCCTCACCCATCGGCTCCTCGTCGTGGATGACGATCCGAGCATCGTGCAGCTCTTCGAGGATGTCTTCGGCGCCGACGATCGCTTCTCGCTGCGGACCGCCTCGACCGGGTACGAGGCAGGCATGCTCACCCGGGAGTTCAGGCCGAACATCATCCTGCTTGACTACATGCTTCCGGACGTCAACGGCAATGTCGTCTGCACCCGCATCAGGAGCGATCCGGAACTGAGCGACACGAAGATCCTGATCGTCTCCGGCGTCGTCAACCAGGCGGAGATCGATGATCTCCTGAGACAGGGGGCGGACGGATTCATCAAGAAGCCGTTCGACCTGGAGGAACTCCGCCGCCGGATGCTGTCGCTGCTGGAGGCCTGAGACCACGGCGCGTCGCGGCGGCCGGCGCTGCGCCGGGCGCCGGACACCGCCCACGGACGGGTCGATGGCCCGTCGACCCGCCGACCCGCATCGCCATGGACCGACCGGATCCTTCTTCGCTGCGGGCCAAGGCCCGTCGGATCGAGCTCATCCTCGGAGAGCTCGAGTCGCTGCCCACGCTCAGCGCGGTCGCCGTCCGGCTCCTCGAACTCACGACCGACCCCGACGCCGACGCCGACGAGATCATCGGACTCGTCGCCTCCGATCCGTCGCTGGCCGCGCGCGTGCTCTCGCTCTGCCGGTGCCATGAGCGCGGCCGCGCGAGCGATGTCACCACCGTGGATCGCGCCGTCCTGCTGCTGGGATTCGAGGCCGTGCGCAGCGCGGTCCTCGCCGTGCAGGTCTTCGACATCCTGGATCATCACGTCACACCGCTCGGCGAGCGGGCCGGAACCCAGCCGACGTTCGACCGCGAGGCCTTCTGGCTGCACTCGATCGCCGTCGCCGTCCTCAGCCAGGCGATCGCGGAACGCGCCACGAACAGCGGAAAGGTCAGCCCCGGCGATGCGTTCATCGCCGGGCTGCTGCACGACATCGGGCAACTGGTGCTGCACGTGCTGCTCCCGGAGAGCTTCGACCGGGTCTGCCGGATCGCCGAGACGCACAGCGCGTCGCTGGACCTTGCCTGCCAGCGCATCATCGGGATCGACACGCACACCGCCGGACGACGCCTCGCCGAGCACTGGGCGCTGCCCGCGGCGCTCTCCGATGTGATCTGGCTCAACGGCCAGCCCTATGAGGCCCTGCCCCGGACGCCGCAGCGGAGTCTCATCGCCATCGTCACGCTCGCCGACGCGGTCGTGCGGAGTCACTACATCTCCGCCGGGGCGCACTGGACGCGCGGCGAGGAGATCCCCCGGCTCGCGCTCCCGCTGGGAATCGACGTCGATGACCTGGTCTCGCTCGCCCGCGACCTGCACACGGAGGTCGGGCGCCGCGCCGAGGCGCTCGGGCTGACGGTCACGCACGACGCCGGCATCCTGCTCCGCGCACTGGCGCGGGCCAACAAGTCGCTCGCCCGCGTCAATGCCGGCATGCGGCAGCGCGAACAGGTCGCACGGCAGAGCATGCGCCTGCTGAGCGAGGTCAACGCGTTTCTCCGCGACATCCATCCGGGCATGCCGACGATCGACGTGCTCTCCGCGATCGCGCGATCGCTGCACCGGACGTTCAACGCGCATGTCCGCGCCGCCCTTTTCGAGTCGCCCTCCGATCCCGGCTGGCAGTTCCTCCCGTTCACGGAGGATGGACGCGGCTTCGGCCTGCGTTCCATCGCCGCACCACCGGGCGCCATCCCGCTCGCGTCGATCCTGCGGGACATCCGCACGTGCGCGCCGCTCCCGGCGGTGGCGGAATGGCTGCTGCCGTACCTGGACCGGCCGGAGCGCGGCGCGGGGCGCAGCGGAACGGATCGGCGGGCCGCAGACGCACCCGGCGGAGTGGCCACCGAGGCGCCCCCGGCCGACACCGTGCCGGACGGGACCGCGTGCATCTTCTCGCTCCCCGCGCCGCCCGCGGGGGTCATCTTCGTGATCGAGGGGGCGACGGACCCGCTGGTGCAGCGCGACGACAACGACTGCCTGCTCCGCTGCTGGGCATCCGCCCTCGCCGCCGGCGCGCGGCACGACGAGACCGGGCTGGTGACCGACCAGCTTGCCGAGGCGAACCGGGCCCTCAAGGACATGAACGAGATCATCGCCCGCTCCCGCACGATGGCGACGCTGGGAGAGGTCGCCGCCGGTGCGGCGCACGAGATGAACAACCCCCTGACGATCATCTCCGGCCGCGCCCAGGTGATCGCCGCCCGCGCCACCGAGAACGACTCGCGGAAGGCGGCGATGGAGATCGCCGAGCAGGCGGGCCGCCTGAGCGACATGATCACCGCCCTCCGCTCGTTCGCGGAACCGGTGATCGCGAATCCCCGGCCGACGGACCTGACGGACCTCGTCGTCCGCGCGGTCCAGCAGCACGGACCCGGTGAACGACGGCAACCCGCGGTCAGCACGAAGTTTGGCGAAGCACTGCCGACCGCGTTCGTCGATCCGGATCTCATCGGATCGGCGCTGGGCGAACTGGTGCGCAACGCCTGCGAGTCCAAGGGCGCGCGTCACATCGAACTTCGCGTCCAAGTCGATCCGCTCGATGACCGATTGAGGATCGAGGTCAGGGACGATGGTTCCGGACTGACCGAGCACGCCCTCCGCCATGCCTTCGACCCGTTCTACAGCGAGAAGCCGGCCGGCCGGCAGCCGGGCCTCGGCCTTCCGCGGGCGGTCCGTGCCATCGAGGCACATGGCGGTCGGATCACGCTCGGCAATGCGCCCGCCGGCGGTGCGGTCGCCGCGATCTGGCTCGATGACTGGCGCCTGAAGGCGTCCGGTCCGGAGAAGAAGACCGCTGAGGTCGAGGAAGCCCATGCAGAAGGCAACGCACCACGATCGGGATGACCGCGAGGAACGCGACGAGTCCCACCACGGGATCCCCGACACCGGTCTTCCCGCCGCCGCTGCGGCGACGGTCGCGCCCGCCCGCATCCTGGTCATCGGCGGTGAACCGGAGCGCCGCGCGGCCCTGGTCGAACGGCTGCGCCGCGAGCGCCACCGCTGCACCCACCTCGCGCACTTCGCCGACGCCCGCACGGCGATCGCCCGGCATCGCTATGACCTGCTGATCGTGGATCCGGACCTGCCGGACGGCAACGGCCTGGAACTGATCCGCGCCGCACGACGCCTCAACCGGGCCACCCGAGCGATCGTCGTCTCCGAATCCGGTTCCGTCGCGCACGCCGTCTCGGCGCTGCGCAGCGGTGCGGTCGACTTCATCCTGGACCCGCTGGACTTCGAGGAGATCGTGGTGCGCGTCGACGCGGCACTGCGGCGCAGCCGGAGCGAGGTGGACCGGGAGCGCCGGATCCAGAACCTCCGCCGGATCTGCCGGGACCTCGGCACGGCGCGCGAGGACATCGCCCGCCAGATCGACCAGCTCTGCGACGACGTGGTCAGCGCCTACCGCGACATCAACGAGCGCATGGACGAGGTGGCCGTCGCCAGCGAGTTCCGCGCGCTGCTGTCGCAGGAACTGGACATCGAGGACGTGCTCCGGACGATGCTGGAGTACCTGCTCACCAAGACCGGACCCACCAATGCCGCGGTCTTCCTGCCCGATGAGCAGAAGCACTACGCGCTGGGCGCCTACGTCAACTACGACTGTCCGCGCGAGTCCATCGACACGCTGATCTCGCAGTTCGCCTCGGTCCTCTGCCCGCAGATGGCCCGCGAGCCGGAACTGGTCGCGTTCGACGACTCGGCGGAGTTCGCCGAGTGGATCGGACTGGACGACGGCTTCTTCGCCGATTCGAACGTGGTCGCATTCTCGTGCCTGGACGAGGGTCGCTGCCTGGCCGTCGTGATCCTGTTCCGACGGGGCGCGGACCCGTTCCCGCCGCAGCTTGCCGGCACGCTGGACACGCTGCGCACCATCTTCGCCCGCCACCTCGGTCGACTCATCCGCGTCCACCACCGCGCGAAGCCCTCCTGGCCCGCCGAGGCCCCGGACGTCTTCGAGGACTACGACGACGACTTCGGCTTCGGCCCGGGCGGCCTGGCGGCGTGACCGGTCGGGCAGGCATGACGGCCCGGGACGGTGGCGCGGACCCGGCCGCGGCCGCGCATACTGGCGCATCGTGCCGCCACCGTTCCCCATCGTCCTCCTGCGCCACGATGAGCCCTCGGGCGGCCACCACTTCGACTGGATGCTCGCGGTGCTCCGGGGGGACCCGGCGCGCTCGCTGCTGACGCTGCGCACGCCGGTCCGGATCGACCTGCTGACCGAGGGCGCGTCGACGGAGGCGATCCTGCTGCCGCCGCATCGAACGATCTACCTGGCGCACGAGGGACCACTCGGCGGCGGCCGCGGCTCCGTCACGCGCGTGGCGTCCGGCGTCCTGCACGACATTCCGGCCGGTGGATGCCTTCCGCCGGAGGGCACCGCCATCGATCTCTCGCCGACCTGGCACGCCTCGGGCGATCAGCCGCCGCACGGACAGCACCTGCGGATCCGCCGCCTCGACGCGGACAGGCTGGAGGTCCGCTGCCTTTCCCTGCGCGCCGGCGGGTGAACACCTGTAGAGTGGACAGTGCCCCCACGGCCGAAGGAGATCCGGCATGGACCATGAACGACGCGACCAGGACGGCCCCGGACACCCGAGCCGCATCCGGCACACGGCGCCAGGTATCGGGGGGGGCATCGGCGGGGGCGGCGGCTTCGGAACACGCAGCGCGGGCGACGCCGACACGCCGCCGGAGGTGCCCGTCGCCGCGGGCCCGCCGACGGGACTCGGCCGCGGCATCTCGCCGATCGAGCGCAAGGCGAAACACGAGGAGACCTGGTCGCGCACACCGAACACCACCGGCGCCGGCGCGATTCACGTCAAGACCTTCAACTGCAAGCTGACCGAGGACGCGCTGCGCTACATGGACCAGCACATCAACGAGTGGCTGGACGCGCATCCGCAGTACGAGGTCAAGTTCGTGACGTCGACCGTCGGCATCCTGACCGGCAAGCTGAAGGAGCCGCATCTCATCTGCCAGGTGTGGGTCTAGTGACCAGCCGAATCCGCTCAGGCACGACAGTGACTTCCTTCCAGGGCATGCCGCCGATGGTCCGCGACCAGGCCTGATCTGTCATCCATGGGCGCGGAATGTACCCCCCCTGGCGTAGGGGTGGCTTTCATGCAGTCGAGTCCGGCGGATCGTCGCCTCCGCCACCCCGCCACCCCGGCGCCTGCGCGCCCGCAGCACGACGTGCCGCGGGGCGCAGGCGCCGGGGAATGGGTTGGTGACAGGACCAATCATCGCCCTTCCCGGCGTTCATCTGCACGGTCCCCATGCCGCCAGCAGGAGCAGCAGGTCCATGAAGTCGACCGCGCCGTTTCCATCGAAGTCCGCGGGACACGGCGCCGCACAGGCGCCGAACACGCTCAGAAGACTCAGCAGGTCGGCGAACTCGACATGACCCGATCCATCCAGGTCCGCCGGGCACGCAAGCGCTTCGCACGCGTCCACGAGGCCGTTGGTGTCAAGGTCGCCCGTGCCCTCGCTCTGCCAGGTCGCCGTCCACCGCAGGAAGCCGTCCGGACACTGCGCGCCGTTGACCGCGCCGGACGGCTTCAGCCAGATCCATGCACGGTCCCAGCCGTCATTCTCCACCGTGTCGTTCCACGTGTCACGCGGAATCACGAACGTGTCCGTCACCTCCAGTAGTCGGCTTGACCAGTCGGTGAACGCCCGGCCCAGCAGCACCGTGTTCAGGTGGACGCCCCAGCCACCCAGCGGCGTGTCCAGTCGCTATGCGGTGAACGTGAGCGTCACGTCTGGGTCCCCGCCCGGCCCACGTCCCAGAGCGTGTGCACGCTCTGAGCCTCGCCGCCGGCGGACCCCACACGGGGACTCGCCGATGCGGGTAGGAGGATTCATTTTGTCCAAACACCGTTCCTGTCGCAGGTCCGCGCTCCACCCCGCCCGCGATGTCGCACCGGTCGGGGATCCCGTTCCCGTTGCAGTCCGCCGCCGGTGTCCCGCCATGAGTTGTCCATCCAAACCATCTGGCCGCTGCCGGCAGGTGCTCGTTGCACTCGTCCGGCACGCCGTCGCCGTCCCGGTCCAGCTCACACCGGAGGCGATGTCGCATTCCGTCCGCATCCTGCTCCTGCATTGCAGTCCGGCGTTATCCTTCGCCCACCTCCGGCCGCGTCGGGGATGCCGTTGCCGTTGCAGTCGGTGGGGACGGTGGCGAAGTGGATGTTAAAGTTTCACCGCGACCAGGGTCCAACTCGTTCTCGATCCTGACGGTGTCGAACAGCTCGTCCGCAATGACCCTGAATCCCATCATCAGGCTCCGCTGCTCAACTGACTCATTGTCGACACAACGAGTTGCCCGTCACGATAGCACCGGAATCTGATCCGCTGCTTCGAATGCACAGCGATCGCGTTGATCGGCGCGTCGAATGTAAGCCAGACGTACCCTCCATAGCTCCGCATGCTGCCGTCGTCCGGACCATGGCCGTAGTCAATCAGCCATCCATAGGCGACCTGGACAGTGTCCGGCGCGACAAAATCCACGCCGAGGTGCTGGTACTGGTCTGACAGGTACGTCGCGAACGGCAGTTCAGTGAACCAGATGCTGCTCACGTACCTGACGGCCTCCGACCATGCATGGAACAGCGACATGTACGCGCCGCCGTAGTACGCGGTGTATCCATCCCATCGCTCGATCCACTCGCCGCCGGCGCGCGCAGACGATGCTGGCCCCATGAGCAGCACTGCCACGACCGCCGCGATGGCACCTGAATGCTGCCTGTTCATTCCGGCACCTCCATGCTGAGCTCATTGAACAGGGCGATCACGCCGTCGATGAGGGGCTCGGTGGCGAGCAGGTGCTCCATGACGCAGATCCATGAATCGACCTGACTCGATGGCCTGCATGCCCAAAAACGCCAGAGTCCCATCGCTGCGTCCTCCACGGGCATGCCGCTCAATGCCGACTCTTCCTCGTCGCATGCCCCACATGAGAAGTTCGGATGAGATCGGGCATTGCCCACCGTGCAGTCACCATCGAGGTCCGGCCCAGCAGATCGTGTTGGCCGGGCAGTCGCCCCACCTGCCGAGCAGGACCGTAGTCTCCGAAACCCAGAGTCCCGTCCAGTCCGCGTCGCACGGGCGCGATCGGGACCAGACGAACTCGCTATGGAAGTTCAGATGCACCGCGACGTCCGTACCCGACGATCCACGGCAGCGACTCGTCGACGCCGCTGTTGACATCGAACGCCCGATCAGTTGGATCCAGTCGCACGCTGGTGTTCGTGAACCTGGACGTTTAGATCGAGGTACGTCAGCGACGGTCCGGAACGGACGATCTCCCAGAGGACCGCGGCATTCCCGGTCATGTCCTTTTGCCGACGATACTTGGCTCACTCAGGTCGTTGATCGCGTTGCCGTATCCCCGGGTTCGGCACGTCGTGATGCTACGGCGTGGGGAGGATGACCGCATTGCCGTCAGCGGGCTCAGTAGAGCGGGAGGATCAGGCATGACAGTTCCTCGGGTCGGTCACCGATTCGTGCCGGCCCCGGTGGCCATGAGCAGATCACTGATCCCGCGCCCCGTGGTCCAGAGGTTCTCCTCTGGGATCAAACGCCTCCGGCACGTCCATCGTCCTCAGCGTCCACGTCGGTTCCCACCAGGGCGCTGCGGAACGACACGCGGGACAGACGTGGTCCACGGCGGGTCACTCGGATCGTGGTCTCTGCCGACGGGACTCTCCAGCGGAACTGCGGTAACAGAACACTCGGCACCGGTTGCTCATTTACCTGACGATCCGGTCCTGCGACGACGACGTCAGCGCGGCGCGATCGACATAATATCGAGCCTCAGTGCTGATCCGGTCGGGAGCGACGTCGATGCGCGCACGCGCGCTGTCCCGTGCGAAACCGATCGTCGCCCCGCTCGCTCTGGCTGCACTTCGACCACATGTGGGCGCCGCCCACCGACGAGACGCGGGATCTCGTCGCCCGTCATCTCTGTGAGGTCCCACGCGTCCGACCAGATGCCCGCATCGTTAACCGGCAGCTCGTGCGGCAGCACGGTCTGTCGGCGGGCCAGAGGTCATGCGCGCATCTTCCGGGCGCTGCCTCCTGGAATCACAGGAACGCGAGCCCACGTCGATCGCCCAGCGTCGTCGATCGTGCCACGGCGCCGGCAATCTGCATGTCCTCGTTGATCGCCCGGCCGACACTGGGGCGCGGATCGAGTTCCTCGATCGACTCGCCCGGGTGGAGCAGGATGATCAGCACGCCCGTCGGATAGACCACGCTGTCGATCGTCACCTCGTGCGGCACCCACAGGAACGCACGCGGGACGAGTTGCGAGTCGATCTCGAGGTGCACGAACCCCGTGACCTGCCCCTTGTTGTTGATGCCAAGGACGCGACACTGCGCGCCCTGATCCGAGAGTCCACTGTCCAGCCGCACGATCCGGTACCTCGGCGGATCGGCTTCGCGCCGGTTGGCACATGTCACGCAGCCCCGGCAGAAGACATGCCAGCGCCATCAAGCGCGCAAGAACCGCGAACCGCGAACGGGAATCGTGCCGGGCCGACGCCGGGCGCCGGGCGGGAGATGTGATGTCGTCGAGTGTTTGTTGCGGATGGTGGTATTTGGGAGGTTTTGCGTCATGGACGGGAACGGCGGATCCAGTGAACGAGGGCGGGGAGGCAATGAGGTCGGCCGGGCCGGCTGCAGATCCCCGGGGGTCCGGGGGTCCGGGGGGTCCGGGGGTCCGGGGGTCCGGGGCCGAGCACGGGCCAGACCGTCCTCTTCTTCAGGTACGCCATCCTGCACGGGATCCTGCGGCATCGGGCGCGAAATCAGAAAATTTGTCTTCGACGGTGGGAGCCGCTGGGCCTCGAGCACGCATAGGGCCAGCCTTGCCCGGCAGGGGGCAGGCACCGCCTGACCGACGCCTGTCGATGAGGCCGACGAGCCCGACGGGCAGACGCCAGTCGAGGAAACGCCGAATCCGAGCCAGAACAACCGAGCGCGCACCTTCGCCAATGGCGGGGTTATTGAGCCCCCATTGGCCTGCGCTTTCAGGCCGTGTTGATGACGGTGAGGATCGACCGCGTCTGATCGGGGACATGCCCCTGTCCGACAGGAGCGAGAGCGCTCAGCCACGCCATATCACGCTCGCGCCTGATGCACGTCGTTTCGTGTCGAAGTCCACTCCGGCACACCCTGATCGCGCACGCCAATGGGGGCTGTCGCCCCCCTTGAACCCCCTTGGCGGATGCACGGTTTCCGTCGCGTCTCCGCCAGCGGATCGACGCCTCCGGCGCCAACCACTCGGCACCTGCGCGTCCGCAGCACGACGTGCCGCGGGGCGCAGGCGCCGGGGGAGGGGTTGGTGACAGGACCGATCATGGCCCGGCGCGACGACGGCGCGACCCGCGCGCCGTCAGGGCACCCAGTGCGACCACCAGCAGTACCGCAGGGGCGGGCACGGGCACGATCCGCTGGAAGTGGAAGTCGTCGATGTGCAGTGGGGGGAAGCCCATGGAGTCCTGCCAGTTGTACATCTCGATCGCGTCGAACTCGAAGTCCATGACGAGCCCGAGGAACCGGTCCTGGCTCGTTCCCCCATAGAGCGGGGTCACGTACAACAACTGGCCTTCACGGAAGAAGCGGAAGTGCGAGTCCTGCGGCCAATGCACCCCGATCGCCCTGATCGGCTCATCGAACTCCACGCGCATCTCGGCGCTGCTGCGAAGACCGTATCCGTCGTTCGGGTAGCCCACAGGGTCGCTCTGGGCCTGCGAACCCAGGCTGGAGTTGAACGTCACGCCCAGGTGCGTGTAGTGATCCGTCACCCACGTCCCGACCGGGACCTCATAGAACCCGATCGTCTCCCGTTCAGCGCCCAGGTGCACGTCCATCCACGTGTTCCACGCGTCGAAGGAATGGAATCCCACGCCATGCGGGATCGGGTACTCCGGACCGGCCGTGCTCACGCGCGTACATGCGATGGCCAGCACCATGCTGACCAGACCTGCTGTCGTATGTCTCATCACTCCTCCTCCTCCATCGACTGACCGATCAGCGCGAACAGGCTCACCAGCCCGACGGCGGGTTCCGCGTGGTGCAGGCATGCCGAGACTGCCGCCTCGCTGATCTCGTTCGCGATCAGCGCATTCACGCCGCCCAGCGCCAGCCAGAGTTCGATGTACTCCAGCGGGCGCTCTTCGCCATCTCGAGTCCGTCCTTGCGTCACCATGGTGACCATCTGCATGGCTCTCTCCTTCACTCGTTCGCTCTCCGAACACATGCCAATGGGGGCTTTCGCCCCCCTTGAACCCCCCTGGCGCATGCGCGGTTTCCGTCGCGCCTGCGCCAGCGGATCGACGCCTCCGGCGCCAGCCACCCGGCGCCTGCGCGCCCGCAGCGCGACGTGCCGCGGGGCGCAGGCGCCGGGGGAGGGGTTGGTGACAGGACCGATCATGGCCCTGCGCGACGACGACGCGAGCCTCGCGCCGTCAGAACACCCAGTGCGATCACCAGCAGTACCGGCGGGGCGGGCACGGAAACGATCCGCTGGAAGTGGAAGTCGTCGATGTGCAGTGGGGGATCCCCGTGGGAGTCCTGCCAGTTGTACATTTCGATCGCGTCGAACTCGAAGTCCATGACGAGACCGAGGAAGTCAGCGGCACCACCTCCATACGTAGTGGTCTCATGGAGCAGGACACCATGCAGATAGAATCGGAAGCGTGACCCCTGCGGCCAATGCACCCCGATCGCCCTGATCGGCTCATCGAACTCCACGCGCATCTCGGCGCTGCTGCGAAGACCGTATCCGTCGTTCGGGTAGGCCGATTCACTCACACCCCAGACCTGTGAACCCAGGCTCGAGTTGAACGTCACGCCCAGGTGCGTGTAGTGATCCGTCACCCACGTCCCGACCGGGACCTCGTAGAACCCGATCGCCTCCCGTTCAGCACCGAGGTGCACCGCCATCCACGTGTTCCACGCGTCGAAGGAGTGGAATCCCACGCCATGCGGGATCGGGTACTCCGGACCGGCCATGCTTACGCGGACGAGCAGAAGCGCGATCATCGCCCCGATGAATCCCACTGTCGCCTGTCTCATCACTCTTCCTCCTCCATCGACTGCCCGATCAGCGCGAACAGGCTCACCAGCCCGAGGGCAGGCTCGGCATGGTGAAGGCACGCAACGACAGAAGCCTCGCTGATCTCGTCCGAGATCAGCGCCTCAGCGCCGCCCAGCGCCAGCCAGAGTTCGATGTACTCCAAGGGGATCGACGACTGAGCGAAGCCCTCCGTCGGCGGATCGCCCGAACAGTCCAGCGAGAGCAGCGATGTCGCGATCGTCCGATCGGCGTTATCGACCACGCAGTCGCCGTTGAGATCCGCCCAGCAGATCTCGCCGACCGGGCAGGAGCCGTATGCCTGTTGCAGCAGCGCCAGGTCCGCGGACGTCACGGTCCCGTCGCCGTTCAGGTCTGCGTCGCAGGGGAGGATGGGGATTAGGAGGAAGGCACGCTCACGCTCTGCGACGCCCTCCAGGAAGACGCCATATCCCGCAATCCACCCCTCCGGCCCATGATCGCTGATCGAGGCAGCATCGCGTAACTCATCCCAGCCGCACGCGGAAGTGTTCACCAGGTTCTCGAGCGCCTGGTACGCCCACGCCGACGAACTGTACGGATCTGATGTTTCCCAGAGCACGGCACTGACCGCCGTCAGGTTCTGCCCCACGATCTGCCAGTGACGGTTCACCGAGCGTCCGACCCCTTCGTGGAGTTCATCGATCGGCAACTCATCCACCGATGAGATCCCCGGTCGCCATGCCAGCGGGATCTTCGGGCAGATCTGCTCCTGGCCGTCATACCCACCCCCACCACCGGTCATCAGGCCGTCATCGTTGACGCCGAAGATCCGGTGGCCGCGCTCGTCGCGATCCAGGGATGCGTACGCCGCAAGCAGCGGCTGCACCTGCGGCGCGAACACGCTGGAGTCCTCCTGCCAGAGGACGGGGTCGTAGGAGAGTGGGGCCTGTCCAGCCGCGCACGTCGTCGAAACGACCACCGGGCACACCGAGGATGATCCTCCACCGATCCGGGCACTCGCATCGTCCGTGCCTTCGCGGTTGATCGCAAAGGCCTCCGACCACGAGTCACTCCCGGACGGCGCCAGCGCAGTCCAGTCCCGCTCTGCGCTGCGCCACTCGTACCCGCGCCTGCATGTCAACGGCGGACTCCCGCTCGTCACGTTCTTCTCCCCCACGATCCGGAAGTGCCCGTCGATCGAGTCCGCCACGTCCCAGGCGCCGTCGAGGAATACCTCGGACGGCGAATCCTCGAAGAACAGGAAGATCTCCTGGACAGGCAGATCGTCGTACGGTGACACCGACGGTCCTTCGACCGGCAGCCAGAGGTACGAATGCGCGAGCGTGGTGGGGCCCTGCTGCGGATCGCGCTCCTCGCCCGCCGGCAGGCCCCACATCGGCTCCGGAAGCCAGAGCACGGGGCGGCGGACCGTGACGGACAGTTCACCCACCGGGATCGGCACGTCGCACCAGCCGACGACCTGGCCCATGTGATTGATCCCGAGCGCCCGGCTCCGCGCATCCGCCAGTCCGGATGCCTGCGGCGCAACGCCGAGGTTGGTGATCCTGTACCTGGGCGGATCGGCCTGCGCCGAGCGCGTCATGTCACGCAGCCCCGGAAGCAGACATGCCAGCGCCATCAGCGCGCAAGAACCGCGAACCGCGAACCGCGAACGGGAATCGTGCCGGCCGACGCGCCGACGTCAAGGGAGATGGGATGTCGTCGAGTGTTCGTCATGACGATGGGTACTCCTTTGCTCAGGTCTGGTGTCATGGACGGGAACGGCGGATCCAGGAAGCGAGGGCGGGAGGCGCGAGCCGGGCCGGGCCGTCCTCTTCTTCTTCAGGTACGCCATCCTGCACGGGATCCTGCGGGCTGCTGGGGCGGAATCTGAAAATTCTTCCGGGCGGGCTGAGGCACGCGCGGAGTGGGGCGGCATGCATGTGCCGCCGGCCACCGCGCAGCCGCGGCTGGCGTCGGTCGCCGGACCAGCGCCGGGGGCGACGTTGCCACGGGCTGCGACGCCGCGGGCCGTCCCTGGCGCCGGCCTGGCGATCACCGATGCGAACGCAGCCTTCGACCGGACCGCGACGGACCATCGGCAGGGTCCTCCGCGTCACGCACCGCGCGCGGCGGCGCGGCCCTCGGCCTCGACCACCAGCGCCGCCGGCCGGACGTCGTGCCCATCCGCTCCATCCACCTCGGCCAGCAGACCCTCGCGCCAGGCAAGGCGCCGAGCAGGCAGGAGCGCATCGGCGATGGCCTGCAGCACATCGTCGGCGGGATCCGGACCGAGGATCTCCACACTCGCCGCGCCCAGGCGCAGGAAGCGGGCCGCGGCGCGCTGCGCCGCGGCCTGCTCCCGGCGGCACCATGCGCGGCACCACGCGAGGTACGGTGCCGCCAGGATGTCTTCGCCGAAGAGATCACGCGTGAAGCCAGGTTCCACCGCCGCGTATCGGGCGGCCGCGACGCCCAGGGAGCGCTCTCGCGTCACGAGATCGCCCGGCTCGTATCGGTGGTCATGCGGCGCCCGCGCCTCCGGCAGGAAGCGCAGCGCAGCGCCGTCGCGCAGCAGGTGCCAGGCGAGGAGCAGATCGTCATAGCCGTACGTCCCGACGAGCCGTGGTACCGCGCGGGCGGCGCGGACGAGTGCCAGCGGCGCGGAGAGGTTGAGGCCATACGCATGCCGGAAGCCCGGCGCATGACCGTCCCCGGTGCCGAGCAGGTCGTGCCAGAAGAAGACGACGCCCGTGCGCGCTACCAGCAGGTCCACCACGCGGGGCGCGGGCACCGGGAGAAAGCGCGAGTCGCCCACGACGACCCGCGGTCCCGGCGCCGCACGATGCGCCGCTGCATGGGCGCGCAGGAACCCGGGCTCCGGCAGCACGTCATCGTTGAGCGAGAGATAGATCTCGCCCTCCAGCACCTCCGCCACCGCGCGGGCGCGCACGGCGATGTACCCCTCGCGCGGATACTCGACCACGCGCAGTCGCCCCGGATCGCCGCCGGCGCCGCGCCAGACCTCGCCGGCCCGTGCCGCACCCTCCGGATCCGGACCATCGAATCCCACCACCACCTCGGCACCGCCCGGCAGATCCATCTGCGGCGCCAGGCACGCCAGGCACGCGGCGAGTTCCCGCGGGCGGCCGCGCGTCGGAATCAGGATGGAGAGCCGCGGCCGCACGGTGGGGCGATGCTACCGCGACCGCGGCGGCCGCGCGATCCGGGTATCGCCGCCCGGGCGGTGCCACGGGGCCGGGGCGCCGCGGCGTTCCCGGGCGCGGCGGACCGCGGCGCGCTCACGGAACCTGAACAGTGCGGGCGTACACTCGACCCGTGAACAGCGTGCCCGCGGTGAACGACGCCCTGACGGTTCTTCCGCCCCCGGATCAGCAGCGCGCCCGGCCGCGCCGCCCCGTCGGCGCCACGCACACGGACCTTGCCGGGACGCCGCAGGAATCCGGCTGGACACGGCCGGCGCGGGCGGCCGTGCCGGTCTCTATTCTGCAGCAGAGAGGACACAGATCCGTGCCGAAGCAGCGTGTGCTGGTCGTCGAGGACGAAGGCGAGATCGCTGATCTCATCCGCTTTCATCTCGAGCGGGAGGGATTCGAGGCCGCGGTGATCGCGTCCGGTCGCCTGGCGCTGGACGCCGTCGCCCGGCGCAAGCCGGATCTCATCCTGCTGGACCTCATGCTGCCGGACCTGGACGGGCTGGAGGTCTGCCGTCAACTCAAGTGGCACGAGGATCATCGCACCATCCCGATCGTCATGGTCTCGGCGAAGGGCGAGGAAGCCGACGTGGTCACCGGCATCGAACTCGGCGCCGACGACTACGTGACCAAGCCGTTCAGTCCGAAAGTCCTGATGGCGCGGGTGAGAAGCGTCCTGCGACGCAGCACGACGCGCCCGGCGCCGGACCGACTCTCACCGAACCGCATCGAGTTCGCCGGGGGCCTGCTGACGATCGATCCGGATCGCCACGTCGTCCGCGCGGCGAATCGAGCGGTGGAACTGACCGTGACCGAGTTCGGCATTCTCCAGTACCTGGCCGCGCGTCCGGGCTTCGTCCGCACGCGCGACCAGATCATCGCCGCGGTCCACGGCGGCAACACCGTGCTCTCCAGCCGCACGATCGACGTGCACGTCACCGCCCTCCGCCGCAAGCTCGGCGACCTCGGCTCCATGATCGAGACCGTCCGGGGTGTCGGGTACCGGCTCTCCGAACCGCAGGCGGCGAACGCGGACGACTGACCGCCCGCTCCGACGGCCGATCGGTCCGTCGGACATAATCCGGGCGGCGTGGACACGGACACCGACGGCCATGACGACACCCGCGGGGGCAGCGCGGGGCTGATCTGCGGGGTGATCACCGGCGACATCGTCGGGTCCAGCGCACTCCGCGCCGACGATCGGCCGCGCCTCCTCGACCTGATGAAGTCGGCGGGCAACGAGGTGCAGGGCCACTTCGGCGACAGCATTCCGTACCCGGTGGACATCTTCAGCGGGGACAGCTGGCAGTTCCTGGTCAGGAAGCCCGCACTGACGTTGCGGGCAGCCCTTCTTTATCGAGCCCTCATCCGCGCGGACGAGACCATCGACCGGCTCGACACCCGGTTCATGGTCGCGGTCGGACCGATCGACTCGCTGGCCATGGAGCGCGTCTCGGAGGGCAACGGCTGGGCGTTTCGAGCGTCGGGACGGGGGCTCAGCGCGCTGGACCGGAGCGTCCGCATGGGCTTCCGAGGCGAGGATGCCGGCACCTGGCCGCCATGGGACGCCGTCTCCAGGCTGATCGATGCGATCGTGGTGCGCCAGTGGACGCCCGCGCGCGCGCGTGCCGTCGCCGGCGCGCTCTGCGATCGGACGCAGGCGGAGATCGCCTCTCGATGGCACCCGCCGATCCGACAGGCATCCGTATCCATCCATCTCCGCGGTGCGGCGTGGCACGCGATCGAGCACGCCCTCCGGTGCTTCGAGGCGTCACCCGGTCAACCATAGGCCCGCGAGCCTATTCTGTCGTTCTATGTCCTCAATAGGCTATACTCAGAGCGCGCCGTCCACGCCGCCGGACACCCGGGACGCGGCCGCATGATCGCCGGCTTGCTCACCGACCCGCTCGTGCTGCTGCTGATCCTGGCGCACCTGCTGGGCGATTTCGTGCTCCAGCGGGATGGCACCGTCGCCGCGCGGCGGCGCGGCGCGTGGCGTCCGTGTGCCCTGCACGCGTGTGTCCACGGGCTGGTGGCGTACGTCATCGCAGGACTCTGGACCTGCTGGCTGCTGCCGCTCGCCGTCCTGGCCACCCATGGACTGATCGACCTGGTCAAGGACCGGATCCGCGGGTGCCTCATCACAGCGGAGACCGCGCCGGCCATCGAATCCCGCCGCGGCCTGCTCATCCTGTCGCTGGATCAGACCTGCCATCTCGTCGTCGTGCTGCTGATCGTCCACTGGCTGCTTCCGGCCGCGGGCTGGACCACCGGGTCGGCATGGCCGGCGATGGTCGGCGGTGCGGTCACGCCGACGGCCATCCTCCTCATCGGGCTCATCACGACGACATGCGCCGGCGGCGTGGTCGTCGGCATGGCCACCCAGCCGTATCTCATGCAACTGACCTCGGCGGACGCCGGTGCACCGCACGGGAGTCCGGCCCGCGGATTCGAGAAGGGCGGACGGATGATCGGCTGGCTCGAGCGAAGCCTTGCGTTCCTGTTCGTCCTCTCCGGAAGTCTCGCGGGTGTCGGATTCCTCGTCGGCGCGAAGTCGATCTTCCGCTTCGGCGAGATCTCCAACCCGCAGCAGCGGCGCGAAGCGGAGTACATCCTGATCGGGACACTCATGAGCTTCACGTGGGCGCTCTTCATCGCGTCACTGACGCGGTATGCCATCGATCGGACCGGATAGCGGCATGCGGCGGCGCGGCCGATCCCATCGCACCGGGCCCCTGACCGGACACCGCCTGTGATCAAGTACATCGGATCCAAGCGCGCGCTCGTTCCGCGGATCCTCGAAGTCATCCGCGCGGCGGAGGGGGCCCGTTCCGTCGTCGACCTCTTCTCCGGCACCTCGCGCGTCGGGCACGCCCTCAAGGCCGCGGGGTACCGCGTGCTGGCGAACGACCACAACCGGTACGCCGCGACCCTGGCGCGCTGCTACGTGCAGGCCGATGCGGAGGACGTCCGGGCGGATGCCGAGCGGCTCATCCGGGAGTTCAACGGGCTGCCCGGCGCGCCGGGCTACTTCACGCAGACGTTCTGCGAGCGGTCCCGGTACGTGCAGCCGAAGAACGGCGCCCGGGTCGACGCCATCCGCGAGGCGATCGCGCGCAGGGGACTGGATCCGGACCTCGAGTCCGTGCTGCTCGTCTCCCTCATGGAAGCCGCGGACCGGGTCGATTCGACCACGGGGCTCCAGATGGCGTACCTCAAGTCCTGGTCACCGCGCTCGTTCAACGACCTGGAACTGCGCCTGCCCGCGGTCCTTCCCCGCGCGGCGGCCGGCAAGGGCGTCGCGACGTGCATGGATGCAATCGAGGCTGCTGAGACCCTGGAGGCGGACGTCGCGTACATCGATCCGCCGTACAACCAGCACTCGTACCTGGGCAACTACCACGTCTGGGAGACGCTCGTCCGCTGGGACAGGCCCGAGGTCTACGGCGTCGCGTGCAAGCGCATCGACGTCCGCGAGCGCCGCAGCGCCTTCAACTCGCGACCGGCCTTCCCGATCGTGATGGAACGCCTGCTTCGATCGGTGCGCGCACGCGTGCGCATCGTGTCGTTCAGCAGCGAGGGCTATCTGGCACGACCGGAGATGGAACGGCTGCTCGCCGCGCTTCCCGGCAGCAGCGGCGAGGTCATCACCATCGCCCAGGACTTCCGGCGCTACGTCGGCGCGCAGATCGGGATCTACAGCCCCGGCGGCCGGAAGGTCGGCCGGGTCAGTCACCTGCGCAACCGCGAGTACCTCTTCGTCGTCGCCGACGCAGAGACGATCGACCGGCTGCGCCCGCTCCAGGCGTGCGCGGAGCCGGCCGGATCAGCGCCCGGCTGATCAGCGTGCCGGCATCGTTACGGGCGCGCTCCCGCACTCGACGGCGGCGATTTCCCGCTCCAGCCGCTGGATGGGGAGCGCTTCCCGGGAGGCCAGGGCCGGCGCGAACAGGAGGACGCGCGTCTCTTCCAGCATCCAGCGCAGCGCCTCCCGGCGCCGGGGGTCGACGTCGACGCGACCCTGCAGCGCGTCGATCCGGTCACGGCACCGCGCGATCAGGCGCGCGTGTCCGGCATCGCGGACATGACCACCGCCGTGCAGTCGTTCCAGGCGGACCGCGATCGCCTGCAGGAGACGCGGGAAGCCGGCCAGCCGCGCCGGCGGCGTTTCCACCAGGAAGCCCGGATGCAGGAGGTCCCGGAGATGCGCGGCGATGTCCGCGACGGCCGCGGACCAGATGGGCTGCGCATGATCGGCCAGGCGCCCGGTCACCAGCGCCCACGCCTCGAGGATCGACTGCACGCGCTCCGCGACGGTGCATGTCGTCCGCCAGAGCCGCGGCCAGGCGTCGTCGAGCGCCGCTTCGAACGCCGCGCTGCTCCGGACCGCCGGGCGCCCGTCCAGGACCGCGCTGTCGACGATGAGCAGACCGACCTGCGAATCGATGGACCCGTGTACCGGGAGCCCGACCGGCAGCGCCGCCGCGAGGCGCCGGATCGCCTCGACCGCCGGCACCAGCGAGAGCTGCTCAGTGATCTCCTCCTCCAGCCGGAGCCAGAGCAGTCGCCGGACACCGGCATGCGAAAGGCGCTGTGCCTCCGCCGCATCGGCGCGGAGCGAGAGCGAGACGCCGGTGCCCTCGTCCAGGATCGCCGGATAGCCCGTCACGCGCCCGCCGACCTCCGTCCGTTCCAGCACTTCCGGCAGGTCTCCGAAACTCCAGTCGCGGAACCGGCCGGTCGGCAGCACGGCCTCCGACATCGCCTCGATCGCGCGGCGCCGCGCGTCCTCGAGCTGGTCCCGCAGCGCCACGATGTCCCGCCCGGCGCCGAGGACGCGGCCCTCCGCGTCCTCCACGACGATCCGCAGTCGCAGGTGCGCCGGCAGCGCCGCGGGATTCCATGCATCCGGCGGAATCCGGACGCCGGTCTGCCGGTGCACGACCTCCGTCAGCGCCGCCAGCAGGTTTCCGTCGCCGAACGGAAGCGCCGCCACCGCCTCGCGGGCCCGCTCCGGCAGCGGAACGAGTTCGCGGCGCAGATCGCGCGGCAGCGCGCGAAGGAGCGCGACCACTTTCTCCGGCAGCAGCGACGGAACGATCCACTCCGGTCGCTCCGCGGGCAGATCCGCCAGGTGCGCCAGCGGAAGCGTCAGCGTCACGCCGTCATCGTCGGCCCCGGGATCCAGCCGGTAGGTCAGCCGCGCCGGCCGGCCGCCGACGAGCAGGAAGTCGGGGGACCCCGATGCATCGAGATCGCCGGCGGCGGGCTCGACGAGATCACCGCGCTGCATGAAGAGCGCCTCGGGGTCGCGGCGCCGGCGCGCCAGGCACCAGCGCTCCAGCGCGCCGCGGCTCGTCAGTCGCCGCGGCAGCCGCCGGTCATAGAACGCGAACTGCCGGGCAGGATCCACCAGGACATCCCGGCGCCGGCGCTTCGCCTCCATCGCGCGGATCTCTTCGACGAGCCTTCGGTTGTGCGCGAGGAACGGAAGGTCCGCGCCCAGTTCGCCCTGCACCAGCGCCTGCTGGATGAAGATCTCCCGCGCAATGGCGGGCTCGACCCGACCGTAGTCGACCCGCCGCCGTTCCACCACGTCCAGCCCGAGGATCGTCACGCGCTCCATGGCGATGACGCGGCCCCGCCGTGCGTCCCAGGCCGCATCCGTCCAGACCCGTTCGGCAAGATGTCGTCCGGCCAGTTCCACCCACTCCGGGTGGATCTGCGCCGCGCACCGCGCGTACCGCCGCCGCGTCTCGACGATCTCCGCGGCCATCACCCAGCGCGGTCGAGCGCGGACGAGCGACGAGGATGGATGCAGGACGAAGTGCTGCCCCCGCGCCCCCTTGTACTCGTTCCGCTCGCCCTGGCGACCGACGTTGGAGAGCAGGCCGCGCAGGATCGAGCGGTGGATCGCGGCGTATCCCGCACGTCCGGTCGATCGGCCGGGACCCTGCCCGCGGTCCGCGGTCCGGGCAGCCGCCTCGCCGACGCCGATGCGGCGCTCCGCCAGCAGGCCGTGCAGCTGCCCGTGCAGGTCCACCCACTCGCGCATGCGGAGAAAGGAGAGGTACCGCTCCCGGCACCACGCCCGGAGCCTGTTCTGGGAGAGATGCGCCTTCACCTCGGTGTACGCCTCCCAGATGCGCAGCAGCGAGAGGAAATCGGATCGGTCGTGCGCGAACGCGCGATGCGCGGCATCGGCCGCATCGCGGGCATCGAGTGGTCGATCGCGCGGATCCGCCACGGCCAGCGCGCTGGCGATGATGAGGACCTCCGGGAGCGCGCCTTCCTGCTCGGCGGCAAGCAGCATGGCGCCCAGGCGCGGGTCGACGGGCAGGTCCGCGAGGCGGCGCCCGAGCGAGGTCAGCGACATCGATGCATCCAGGGCGCCGATCTCGTGCAGCGTCTCATAGCCCGCGCGAAGCAGCGCGCGCCCGGGCCGGTCGAGAAACGGGAACGCCTCCGGCCGACCGAGATCCAGCGCCAGCATCCGGAGGATCACGCTCGCGAGGTTCGTCCGGAGGATCTCCGGCGGTGTGAACGTCTCCCGCCGCTCGAACGACCGCTCGTCGTACAGGCGGACGCAGACGCCGGGGCCCACGCGCCCGCATCGCCCCGCGCGCTGTCGCGCGGAGGCCTGCGAGATCGGTTCGATGGGAAGCCGCTGGACCTTCGATCGACCGGAGTACCGGCTGATCCGCGCCAGCCCCGGATCGATCACCGTCCGGATGCGCGGAACCGTCAGCGACGTCTCCGCGACGTTCGTCGCCAGCACGATCCGTCGCCGCCCGCCCGGAGAGAAGATGCGGGCCTGCTCGTCCAGCGAGAGTCGCGCGTAGAGCGGGACGATCTCCGCGCCGTGCAGCGGCCGCTTGCGCAGGGTCTCCGCGGTCGTCCGGATCTCGCGCTCGCCGCTGAGGAAGATCAGGATGTCTCCGGACCCGCCCGGCGCCTCGCGCTCCAGCGCGCGCAGGACCTCGTCACCGATGACACCCTGCATCGCGGGATCCACCTCGTCGGGATCACCGGGCACGGGGCGCCACTCGATGTCCACCGGATAGGTCCGGCCGGGGATCTCGAAGACCGGTGCATCGTCGAACGCCGCAGAGAATCGCTTCGGATCGATCGTGGCCGACGTGATGATGATCCGCAGGTCCGGGCGCCGGTCCACGATGCGCCGCAGACACCCCAGCAGGAAGTCGATGTTGAGGCTGCGCTCGTGCGCTTCGTCGATGATGATCGTGTCGTACGCGAGCAGCTGCGGATCGTGCGCGAGTTCCGCCAGCAGGACGCCGTCCGTCATCACCTTGACGTAGGTCTCGCGTCGGGTCCGGTCGCCGAACCGGACCTTGTAGCCGACGTCCGCACCGAGCGGCGTGCCGAGTTCCTCGGCCACCCGCGCCGCCACGGCCCGCGCCGCGATCCGGCGCGGCTGCGTGTGCCCGATCCAGCCCTGTCGTCCGCGCCCGGCCGCAAGGCAGATCCGCGGGAGTTGCGTGCTCTTGCCGGACCCGGTCTCGCCGCAGACCACGATCACCGGATGCGTGCGGATCGCCGCCTCGAGCGCCGGCGCTGAAGCCGCGATCGGGAGGTCGGCCGCCGGTCCCGGGGCCGGCCCCGAGATCCGCCGCGCCTCGACCAGCCGCCGCGACACCTCCGCGTCGGCGACGATGCGTTCGAAGGCGCGGGTCCGCTCCTCGCGGGGAAGCGTGCCGAGCCGGCGCAGCCGACCGCGCAGCCGGAGCATGTCCGGCCCGAAGCAGCCATGCAGGACGGAGGCGGCGGAGCGCACGGCGGCGAGTCTACGCCGTCGGCGCACGCACCACCGCGGCCCCGGGGCCCGGCCGGCCATCCCGATGCTGCGGGCGACCCGCCGCGAATCGGGGCATTCTCCCGGTATGACCGGGCGCCGGACGCGCCGACACTTGCTGACATGTCTGCGGAGCGGCTGCGCCCGATGATCGTGCTCTCTGAAGTCCCGGGGGACGCCGTCGTCGGGATCCACGTTCTCGGCCCGATGACCCGCGAGGACGAGCGCCAGATCGCCGAGACGGCCGGGCGCATGATCGATCGCTGCGGCCGGATCCGCCTCCTGATCCAATTGGACGGCACCAACGGTTCACGGCGCGGCGACCTGGCCCGCTGTGCCCAGCCGACCTGGCGCATCGACCGGCTTGCCATCGTGGCGCCCGCCGCAGTGGTGGCCCACCTGTTCGGCGTCCTGCCGTCCCTGGCGACGACATCCCGGACCTTCGACCCGTCGTGCATCGATGAGGCGTGGAGGTGGATCCGGGACGGCCGCCGGGAGGGCGCGCCCGGCGCGGAAAACGCCGGCGGAACACCGCTGGCCGCCTGCTGAGGGACCGGCGCGGCGGCGGCGCGCACGCGATCCTCCTCGGACGGCTGCTCCCTTCGCTCGCGTCCGTCCGGGCATCGGGCCGGGCGACGAAGAGCATGTCGAACCTCCGACCGTGGGGCATCGCGACGATGATGCATGCGAACCTCTTCCAGGAGACCGTTCCCCGGGAGGGCACCAAGGAAGCGGACCTGATGTCATTCTGCTTCTATCGCAACGGCAACCCGTCGAATGGCATCGAGCGCGGGTGGTGGGCGAATGCGCTGCCCCGGTCGTCGGCGCACAGCCCAGCGCGCCGTTGAACAACACGCTCCAGCAGCGCGCCATCGCCAGCGGCGGCCCGCCGCTGAAGGCGAGTCTCCGGAACCGCATCCGCCTCAGCCACATCCGCGATTCGGAGACCGCGATCCTGATGGTCGAGATGCGGACCATCGCCGGGGAACTGAAGCGCCAGGATCCACACTTCGGCCGGACCCTGAACCGGCACCGGGCGGACTGGGAGCGGTTCGCTGCCCGTCACGTCGACGGCGGCCACATGCTCTTCGCGGACGGCAGTGCGCGGCACGTCACGAACGAGTCGGCGATCACGAACCGCCAGGGCTCCCGCGATCCGGATACCCCGGGCGGCGACTGGAACACCGGGCGGCGACTGGAACTCCGCGCGGCTCACCTGGGATCCGCTCGGACCGGCGATCGACTGATCCCGCGTCGATCCCGTTGCGCCCCGCAATTCGCGCGGTACGATGGCGGCGTGCTGCCCGCCCGGCCGGACCACTTTCCCAGGACGCTCTCGACCTGGATCGATGCCCAGCTCGACCGCGGTGAGGCGGGGCGCCAGGAGATCAACCATCACCTGATGGAGGCGTACCGCGTTCCGCTCCGGGCGTATGTCCTGGGGTCGCGCGTGCACTGGCTGGGTGAGGCGGATGACCTGGTCGCGGGCTTCTTCGCCAGTCGCCTGGCCCGTGCCGACTTCGTCAACCAGTGGCGCGAGAGCGGCATGCGCCTCAGGCGCTGGCTCATGAACGCCATGTCGTTCTACATGAAGGAGCAGATGCGGAGCCGGCGCCGCGATCAGCGCGTCGTGTCGGAGAACGTCTGCGCGGAAGGCGGAGGACCGCTCGACGGGTCGGCGGGCTCATCCGCCACCGGCGCGGAGACCGCGTTCGAGCAGGCGTACCGGATCGGCCTGGTCGATCGTGCGCTGGAGATCGCGCGACATCGGCTGGAGGCGGGCGGCATGCTGCACCATTTCGAGATCTTCTACGCGCAGCACGCCCTCGGCCGGCCGCTGACCGAACTGGCGCAGTCGTACGGGACCACCGCCGACCGCGCCCACGTCATGTCGCGCACAGCCGCCCGCCACTTCGAGCGCGCCATCCGTGAACTCCTCATCCAGGACGGCATCGCCGAGGACGATGTGGAACATGAACTGGTCCGACTGCTGGAGGAGTGACCCGCATGATCGCGCGTCGAACCAGAGAGACCCTGCCATGACAGACGAACTGCGGACCATGATCGGCGATGACGATCTGCGACGGGCGAAGAGCCTGCTGCGCGCGAGTCTCGGTTCCGGCCTCGGCTTCGTCGACCGACTGCTGGATCGGACGGGGCGGGAGGGCAATCGCACCTGGATCCTGCGTGACATCGACGCGCTCGTCCTGGCCGGCACCGGGCACGATCACCGTGCGCTCTCGGATCCGTCGGCGCCGCTGGCAACTCTCCAGGTCATCAAGGAGGCGGCGAAGCGGCGGATGCGGGCCGAACGCGGATCGATGGAACGTACGATCGGTCTCGTGACGTACTACCTCGCCGTCGCGGCCGCGGCGCAGCGCTTCGGCGAACTCATCTCCTCGCAGAAGACCTCCGATCTGCTTCCCGCCCTGCGCGAACTGGCGCACGCGCTGCCGGCGCCGCTCGACAGGCTGGCGGCCGGCGGACTGGGGCCACTGGAGCGATGACGACCACGGAGTCCACGGTCGCGGCGGCATCCACCATGCGCGAACAGCACGAGTCCTGGCTGCTCGCGCTCACCGGCACGCCGACCGCGGCCGGTCGCGAGGACCGCGTGATCGCGTGGATCGAGCGGTGGGCGGAGGAACGCCCGGCCGCGCTCCTGGAGCGGGACCGCGCGGGGAATCTCACGATCCGCCGGCGCACGACGGTGCCTGCGCCGGTGCCCGGGGCGGCGCACGAACTCGTCCTCGAAGCGCACCTGGATCATCCCGCGTTCGTCGTCGAGCGAGCCTCCGATGGCGCCGCCGGTCGAGAAGGCCTCGTGGAACTCTCGTTCCGCGGATCCGTCCGCGATCCCTACTTCGTGGACGGCCGCATCGTGATCCATGCCGCGGACGGCGCTCCGCGCGGCGCAACCGTGCTGGAAGCGACGCCCGCGCAGCCGTTCCGCCGCTGCATCGCCCGCCTGGATGACGCCGGCCCCGGCGTGGCCGAGGGCGACATCGCGACGTGGGACGTCGGGCCGGCCCGGATCGAGGGCGGCCGGCTGCACGCGCCGGCCTGCGATGACCTGGCCGCGGTCGCCGCGGCGCTCTGTGCGTTCGATGTACTCCTGGAGGCGGACATCGCCACGCCGGTCCGCCTGCTCTTCACCCGCGCCGAAGAGATCGGCTTCATCGGCGCCATCCGCGCCTGCCGGCTCGGCACGATTCCGGAGGGTGCGCGGATCATCGCGCTGGAGAACTCCCGATCGTTCGCGGAGTCTCCGATCGGCGCCGGCCCCATCGTCCGCGTGGGCGACCGACTGAGCACGTTCGACCCTGAACTGACCCGCGCCGTCGCGCAGACAGCGGCGGCGCTGGAAGCCGAGGATCCCACGTTCCGCTGGCAGCGCCGACTGATGCCCGGCGGCGCGTGCGAGGCGACCGCATTCGGCGCGTTCGGTCACACCGCGACGTGCGTCTGCCTGCCCCTGGGCAACTACCACAACATGGGGGACCTGGAGCGCGTGGAATCGGAGCATCCCGCGAAGTCCGCGGTCGCCGCGGAGACGATCGCCATCGCCGACTTCCACGGGCTTGTCCGGCTCCTGGTCGCCTGCGGCACGCACCTCTCCATGGCCGAACCGGTGATGGTGCTGCTGGACCGGCTGGAGCGGGAGCGTGCCTTCGTGCTCGGCGAACCGGTGCCCGGCGCCGGCGACCCGCCACCGCACGGATGACCGGCAGCGGACGGGCGCGCATCGCGCACGCGTTCCCGCGTGCGTGCACCGGCGGAATCGCGCCGACATGACGATGGTGCCGAACCGCAGACCGGCGCGGACGCCGCGGGCGGGGCGCGTATGCTGTGCGCTCGCACGCCCGTGCGGCGCGTCCGGATCGCGCCGCATCCGGACATGCCAGGGAGGATGGCGCGGTGACAGTGGACTCGACGGCCCGGGGCCGGGCGGTTGCGGTGGCGAGGCCCGACGCCGGCGACACGGACGCCCGGATCGCGGGGATCCTGCGCGCGTACTGGGGTTTCGAGTCGCTCCGGCCGCTCCAGGCGGAGGCGATCCGTGCCGGCATCGACCATCGGGACGCGCTGGTCGTCCTTCCGACCGGCGGCGGCAAGTCCCTCTGCTACCAGGTGCCGCCGCTGCTCGTGGAAGGCCGCATGGACGTGGTCATCTCACCGCTCATCTCGCTCATGAAGGATCAGGTGGACGGCCTGCGGCAGAACGGCTACCCCGCGGCCGCACTCCACAGCGGCCTGGACGCGGCCGAGCGTGCCGGGCTTCGCGAGGGCGTGCTCGCGGGCCGATACCGCCTGCTCTTCGTCTCACCGGAGCGGCTGGTGACCTCGGAGATGCAGAACCTCATCGCCCGGCTGGACGTCCGTGCCTTCGCCATCGACGAAGCGCACTGCATCAGCCAGTGGGGCCATGACTTCCGTCCGGAGTACCGCCAGCTCGCCGTCCTGCGCGATCGCTTTCCCGCGGCGAGCGTCCACGCCTTCACGGCCACCGCCACGCCCCGCGTGCGCGATGACATCATCGCGCAGCTCGACCTGCGTGATCCGTGCGTGCTGGTCGGCACGTTCGATCGGCCCAACCTGGTCTACCGCGTGCACGAGAAGGGCGATGTCCTGCAGCAGACGCTCGACGCGATCCGCCGGCACGACGGCGAGGCGGTCATCGTCTACTGCATCTCGCGCAAGGACACGGAGACGATGGCGGGTCACCTCGCCGCGGTCGGGGTCCGCGCTGCGGCCTATCACGCCGGGCTGGCGAAGGAGGTCCGGGCGCGGGTGCAGGAGGACTTCGCGGCGGAGCGGCTGGACGTTGTGGTGGCGACGGTCGCCTTCGGCATGGGCATCGACCGCAGCAACGTCCGTTGCGTCATCCACGCATCGATGCCGAAGTCGATCGAACACTTCCAGCAGGAGACCGGCCGCGCCGGTCGCGACGGCCTGGAGGCGGAGTGCGTGCTCTTCTCGAGCTTCAGCGACGTCAGGCGATGGGAACGCCTCATCGAGCGGAGCGCCGCCGAGCAGTCGGAGGATCCCGACGGCGTCATCGAAGCGGGGAAGCAGCTCCTGCGCCAGATGAGCGCGTTCTGCCGGTCCGCCGAATGCCGGCACCGCGCGCTCTCCCGCTACTTCGGGCAGACGTACCCGCGCGAATCCTGCGACGCCTGCGACGTCTGCCTCGGCGAGGTGGAGGCCATGGAGGGTTCCCTGGAGATCGCGCAGAAGATCCTCTCGTGCGTCTACCGGACCGGCCAGCGCTACGGAGTCCGGTACGTCTGCGAGGTGCTGCACGGGGCGCGCACCGCGACGGTGATGGATCGCGGTCACGACCGGCTGTCCGTCCACGGTCTCCTCCGGACGTATCCGCTGTCGACGCTTCAGCAGTTCGTGTATCAACTGGTGGAGCAGGGGTACCTGGCGCAGACGCCGGGCGACCGGCCGGTCGTGGAACTGACGGCGGACGCGCGCCCGGTGCTCCGCGGAGAGCGCCAGGTGCGCCTGGTCGATCCCGTACGGACACACGCCCGGAGTCCGCACGCGACGGAGGACCAGTGGGCGGGCGTCGATCGCGACCTGTTCGAGCACCTGCGCGCCCTGCGACGCGAGTGCGCCGAAGCGCGCGGCGTACCGCCGTACGTCGTCTTCGCCGACACGGTCCTGCGCAGCCTCGCCGCGCGCCGGCCGTCGACGCTGGCCGCAATGCGCGCGGTGCACGGTATCGGCGAGCGGAAACTTGCCGAGTTCGGATCGCTCTTCGCCGAGGCGATCCACGCGTACTGCATCGAACACGACCTCGCATTCGACGTGCCGATCGATCCCGCACTGCCCGTGCGTCCCGCCGCGCGTCCCGCCGCGAAGCGCCCGAACGAGACGCTCGCCCGCGCGATGGACGCGTTCGCGCGCGGCGCCTCCGTGGCCGAGGTCCGGGACGCGACCGGGCGCGCGGAATCCACCGCGTGGAACTACCTGGCGCAGTACATCGAGTCCGCCCGACCGGCGTCGATCGCCACGTGGGTGGATGCCGTCGCCCACGCGCGGGTGCTGGAGGCGGCACGGCGCGTCGATCGTCCCGGGCTCTCACCGATCTTCGAGGCACTGGAAGGCACCGTCCCGTACAACGTCATCCGGATCGTGCTTGCCCATGCGCGGGCGATGGCCGTCGTTGACGCCGAGACCGCACGCGCCGGATCCGACTGACGCACCGGGCGCCACGGGGCACTGCGCACACTTTCCGGACGTCGCGGTGCCGCGTGCCTCGCGGCTGACGTGCCCTGCCGCCGCACGAACGACGTCCGGCCGGACGCCGCACCGGTCCGGACCATGCGGGACGGCGCGCTTCCGGCCGGGTCGCGTCACAATACACGGCGTGGACCTGGATCCCGACGCCTACGACACCCTGCGGCGCATCGCCGCCTCGTACCTCGAGCGGGAACGGGCCGGTCACACCCTTCAGCCGACGGCGCTGGTGCATGAGGCATTCATCCGCCTGGCCGACGGCACCTATGCCGACGAGTCGCACTTCCGCGCGGCGGCGGCGACGGCGATGCGCCGGATCCTGGTCGATCATGCGCGGTCGCGCGGCGCGGACAAGCGCGGCGGCGGGCGCCTGCACATCACGCTGGTGGACGGCGTCACCGCCGACGAACCGGACATCGACCTGCTGGCGCTCGATGAAGCCATCCAGGCGCTGGACGGACTCAGCGCCCGTCGCGCCCGCGTGGTCGAACTGCGCTTCTTCGGCGGGATGACCGCGGCGGAGATCGGCGCGACGCTCGGCATCGCGACGAAGACCGCCGATGCCGACTGGTACTTTGCGCGGGCATGGCTGCGGAAGCGCCTGGACGACGGGGACCGGACGTGACCGCCGAGGACGATCCCCTCGACCGCCTTGCCGCGCTCTTCGAGGCGCTGCGCGAGGTGCCACCGGCCGACCGCGACAGCGCCATCGACCGCGCCTGCGGTGGTGATGCCGCGCTGGCCGGAGAACTGCGCGCGCTGCTGGCGCACCATGACGCGGACGCCGGCCCGCTTGCGGCACCGCTCGCGATCACCGTGTCGGACGCCGCCGCGCAGAGACGTCGCATCGAGCACGTCGGCCCGTACCGGATCATCCGGCCGCTCGGCGAAGGCGGCATGGGCGTCGTGCACCTGGCGGAACAGGACAGCCCCCGGCGCCTGGTGGCGCTGAAGATGCTCCGGCCGGGGCTCGTGAGCCGATCGCTCGCCAGGCGCTTTGCGCAGGAGAGCGATCTGCTCGGCCGCCTCCAGCATCCCGGCATCGCCGCCGTCTACGAGGCGGGCACGGCGGACCTGGGCTTCGGTCCGCAGCCCTACTTCGCGATGGAGTACGTGGAAGGCATTCCGCTGACCGAGCATGCCGACCGCGCATCGCTGGACCGGGCGGCGCGGCTGCGCCTGGTCATGGAGATCGCCCAGGCGCTCCAGCACGCGCATGATCGCGGCATCGTCCACCGGGATCTCAAGCCTGCCAACATCCTCATCGATCCTGCGGGCCGACCGCGCATCCTCGACTTCGGGGTCGCCCGCTCGCTGGATGCCGACGCGCGCTTCACCACGCTCCGCACCGACGTCGGCCAGCTCGTGGGCACGATCCCCTACATGAGCCCGGAGCAGCTGGACGGGCGACCCACGATCGATGCCAGGTCCGATGTCTACGCACTCGGCGTGCTTACCTATGAACTTCTGACGGGCCGGCTTCCCCACGAGGTCCGCGATCGATCGGTCGTCGATGCCATCGCCCGGCTCCGCCACGACGACCCGACGACCCTCGCCACCGCGAATCCCGACTGCCGCGGTGATCTCGACGTCATCGTCCGCAAGGCGCTGGAACGCGATCCGGATCGTCGATATCCGACGGCGACCGCGCTGGCCCGCGACCTGGATCGCTTCCTCCGCGACGAGCCCATCGAGGCCCGCCCACCGAGCGTCATCTACCGATCGCGCAAGTTCGTGCGCCGACATCGGACGCTCGTGATCGCCACCGCCGCGCTCATGCTTGTCCTGGCCGGCGCCGCGATCGTGGCCGCGCTGCTCGCCATCGAGGCGGAGTCGCGCCGCCGCGAGGCGATGGATCTCGCCGCCCGGCGCGCCCGCGAGGCCGTCGTCGGCCGGATCGGCGCGGCGGCCGCCGATCTCCAGTCCGCGGGGAGCCGTTCGACCGGCATCCGACTCCGGGCACTTCCCTCGGACGCGGACGCGCGGTGGGAAGTCCGTCATCTCACCGCCATGCTGGACGGCAGTGCCCGCCAGGTCCCGTACGCGGGCGAGTCGATCCTGCGCGCCGTGGTCACGACAGAGGAAACGATCGTCACCGCCGAGCGCGACGGCACGATCCGCATCGGCCGGCCGGAGCCGCCCGCGCCGATGGGACCGTATGCGTGGCGGACCGCGGGCACCGTCGGCGGCATGCCGGCGGACCTCGTCGCGGATGGGGAGACGCTGGCCGTCGCCGCCGCCGTGGACGGCACGGTGATCGCGTTCGATCCGCGCACCGCCTCGCCGCGGTGGCGCACCACGCTCGACATGCGTATCCGCACACTCGCGGCAAGCGAGGCCGCCGGCATCGTCGCCGTCGTCGTCGAGCACCAGGAGATGCGCATGCTCGAGGCGCGCGACGGGCGCGAGCGGACCCGGTTTCCGCACATCCCCATCCCCGAACGGATGGCGTTCGCGCCGGACGGCCGCACGCTGCTGACATGGTCTCCGCGCGGCGGACTGCGCCTCGTCGATGCATCGTCCGGAGCCCTCGTCCGTGACCTGCCCGGCCACCGCGCCCGGGTCTCGGCGCTGGCGTTCTCGCCCGGCGGCGACCGGGTGGCGACCGGGGATGCCGACGGCGCGGTGCTCGTGCGCTCCGCCGCGACCGGGGACCTGCTCGCCACGATGCACATCCCCGGCGGGCCGACCTTCGTCCACACGCTCGCGTTCGCGCCCGATGCGCGCACGCTGGTCGCCGGCACCGGGATCGGGACCGTCGTCGCCTGGGACCTGGACGAGGCCGCGCGCCTGCCGCGCGTCATCTACCTGCCGGTCGCACGGATCCAGGCACTCGCCTGGCATGCCTCCGCGTCGGACCGCGTCTCCGCGATCACGGTCCCGGCGGGCGTCTTCCAGATCGATGCGACGACGCTCGCGCCGCCGCCGTCGCTGCCGATGCTGACGAGGATCGCGGGCGTCCTGGACGGCAATGTCTCCGCGGTCGCGGCAGGAGACGGCGCCGTCGTGTTCATCTGCATGCACACGGGCGAGATCATCGCCGCGCCGCGCATCGCTCGAACGATGCACCGGTCCATCACCACGGCGCCGGATGGACGGACCGTGCTCCTGACCGATCAGGAAGGCATCATTCATCGATGGACGCCGGGAGAGTCGACCGTCGATCGCTGGCCGACCGGTGACCGTACCGTGGGGTGGGGCAGCGCGTTCCTGCGCGCCGGCGATGGCGACGGACCGTCACGCTGGCGCATGGCGCTGGTCTCCGCGAAGGGCCATGTCCGGCTGCTCGATCATGACGGCGCCGAAGTCCGGACGCTGAGCGTCGATCCGCGGAATGTGAGCGCCCTCGCCGCCGACCCGTCCGCGGCGCGCTTCGTGACTGCGGGCGCCGATGGCCGCATCCGCCTCTGGTCCGCCGACGGCGCTGATCTCGGGACGATCGCACGACTCCCGGACGGCGCCAGCGCGGTGGCCTGGATCGACGCCGGGCGGCTCGCCGCCGGCAGCGAGGACGGCACGCTGTATCTCATCCACCTGTCGACGGGCGAGGTGACGTGGAGCGCCGCCGCCCATCCCACGATCATCAACGACATCGCGGTGTCTCCGGACCGGACGCGCCTCGCCACCGCCTCGACCGACCGCACCGTCCGCCTCTTCGACATCGAGACCGGCGACGAGGTGCTCGTGCTGCGCGACATCACCGCGGCGATGCACGGCATCCGCTTCTCGGCGGACGGTGCCACGCTGGCCGGGACCACCCTGGACGGCGCCCTGCGCTTCTGGCGCACGCATCCGGAGCGCACCGTCGCCGCCCTGCGCCGACTCCGCCGCGGCATCCTCGCCGGCACCGTGACCGCGGCAGACCTGGCCGCCGCCGACCCGGCGCTGGTGAGGACGTTCGAGGCGCAGGCCGCACTGGCCGGGGCACTTCGGACGAAGCCGCCGCAGTGACCGTGCCCGGTCGTCGACCGCGGCCGTCGACGCCGCGCCTTCCCGACCCCTCGCGGACACCGACGCCGGCGGTCCCCGCGGAGTGGCGGCTCTGTACCATGGCGTGCACACACACGGAGCACCCCGGGGGCATCACAGGAGCATCGCATGGCCATCGTCGCGTGGATCGTGCTGGGCCTGGTCGCCGGACTCCTGGCGAAACTCATCATGCCGGGCAATGACCCGGGGGGGCTCGTCATCACGATCGTGCTCGGCATCGCCGGCGCCCTCGTCGGCGGCTTTCTCGGCACGCAACTCGGGTTCGGCGGCATCTCCGGCTTCGACCTGCGCAGCCTGGCGCTGGCGGTGGGCGGCTCGATCCTGCTGCTGGCCGGCTATCGCGTCATGCGCGGGCGCCGATAGCACGCGCCGCGAGCAGCACTCCGGGCGTCCGATGCCTTCGGTTCAGCGGGTCAGGCTGTCCGCCGCCGCGCACAGCATCGTGTAGTACGCGTCCACGTCCAGTCCCAGGAGCGCGGCGCCGAAGAGTTCCGCCTCGACGTGGCTGACGACGTCACCGTAATTGACCGACGGGATGTAGTACGCCACGAGCGCCGGGATCAGGTGGTCCACCGGTGCAAAGAGCGGGTGGATGAACAGGCAGTAGCCGTCGGACGGATGATCGCCCAGCGGCTCGAGGCATGCGAACTCGCCCTTCTTCAGTGGCGCGGCGTCGAAGCGGATGCCCAGCGGGTACCGCACGACCGTGCGGTCCTCCAGCATCCGCAGGAGCGCGGCGCGCCCGATCCCGCCGGCCGCGGTTCCGGACCCGTCGGCATAGTGCGCACGCGCGGCGCGGGCCTTCGCGACGACATGGTCCCGCAGCGACGCCCGTGCATCGGCCTCCGTCGGCACATCATCCGCCTGCGTGCATGGGGATCCGTCGCCGGTCATGATGCGTGCGCTCCCGCGGCGCCGCCCGCCGCGTGCTGCCCCCGCACCGGACCGGCGGCACCGCCGCCGGATGCCGTCGCCGCGGAGAACGCCTGGTCATGCGTCAGCCGCCCGGCAAGAACGGGCACGGTGATCCGCACGAGGATCGTGTAGATCAGAAGTCCCAGCGCCCAGATGCCCAGCGTGACCAGGATCTCGTTGAGCGTCGGGACGTACTCCACGATCTCTCCCAGCGGCGTCGGGATGAAGGCGGGCACGATCAAGCCCATGCCCTTCTCGATCCAGATGCCGACGATCAGCATGACGCACGCCACCTGGAGAACGGCCAGGCGCCGGCTGATCGGGAGATAGAGCAGCGCCATGGCCACCAGGTTCAGCGCGATCGCCGACCAGATCCACGGGACCAGCGCGCTGTGCCCGTGCAGCCCCAGAAAGAGGTAGTGCGCCGAGGCGCCGTGCGCGGAGTCCGTGTAGAACTCCGTGAACGCCTCCGAGCCCAGGAGGAACATGTTGATCGTCAGCGCGATCGCCACCGTGGTCCGGAGCGTCAGGAACGCCTTGCGGGGCACGTCGTACCCGGTGAAGCGCTGGAGCACCGAGAGCGTCAGGATCAGGAAGGCCGGGCCCGCGGCGAAGGCGGAGGCGAGGAACCGCGGCGCCACGACCGCCGAGTTCCAGAACGGCCGGCCGCCCAGGCCGCTGTAGAGGAACGCGGTGACGGTGTGGATGCTGATCGCCCACACGATCGCCACGAAGACGAACGGGATGTAGAAGATCCGGCTGGGCGGACGGCGCCGGTAGGCGCAGTAGACCAGGTATCCGCAGATGTGCAGGTTGAGCAGGAGATAGCCGTTCAGCACGACCACGTCCCACGTGAGCATGGAGGTCGGGAAGTTGAATCGCAGCAGCAGGTGGTGGAATCGCTCGGGCCGGCCGAGGTCGGCGGTGACGAACAGCATCGCCATGATGATCGCGGCGACGGCGAAGAGTTCCCCGAAGATGACCAGGTCATGCAGTTCCCGGTTCCGGAAGATGTACACCGGGATGACAAGCATCACCGCGGCGGCGGCCATGCCGACCAGGAACGTGAAGTTGGCGATGTAGAAGCCCCACGAGACCTGGTCGGTCATGCCGGTCGTCGCGAGTCCCTGCACGAACTGCCGGCACCAGGCGTTGATGCCCAGCAGCACGAACACGGTCAGCGCGAACATCCACGTGTAGTACCGCCGGTCACCGACGAAACTCAGCCGGAAGCAGCGTGCGAGGAAGACCAGGTACGTCCTCATGCGCGGCGACCATCCGATGCATCGGGCCTTCCATCGGGGCGCGGTCCGCCGGCGCCATCCGCCGACCACCACGCCGGCTGCACCGCCGCGATGGCCTCTCGGCGCGGTCCGTCCCGGCCGGGCAGGCATCCGTACGCCTCGCCCTCCTCGGCCCGGAGTCGCTCGGCGATCGCCAGCGCCTCCGGGTCCAGGGTGTTCGGATATCGCTCGTCGAAGTAGTAGAAGAACCGGGGAAGCGTGCCGACCTCTTCCTTCAGCACGAAGACGCGCTTCGTCCGAAGAATCTCTGAGACCTCGGACCTCGGGTCGAGCACGTTGCCGAACTTCCGGGCGCCGGTCGGACAGATCTCCACGCAGGCGGGCATGCGGCCTTCGCGCGTCCGGTGCAGACAGAAGTGGCACTTCTCCATGACGCCCTTCTCGCGCGGACGGTTGGAGAGATACGCCATGTCCGGGTTGACCTGGTCGCGCGGCAGGTGCGGTGTCGTGAAGTTGAAGCGGCGCGCCCAGTACGGACACGCCGCCTCGCAGTACCGGCAGCCGATGCACCAGTCGTAGTCGATGACCGTGATGCCGTCGGCATCCTGCCAGGTCGCCTCGACGGGACAGACCTTGACGCAGGGCGGATTCGCGCACTGGTGGCACTGCACCGGCATGTAGAAGTGGTTCGCATCCGGCACGGTCGGATGGTCGTAGTGGTGGTTGCCCTTCTCCACGTCCAGCGTGCCGCGCGGCATCTCGATCACGCGGATGTACTGGATCTCCGGGCTGCGGGACTGGTTGTTCTCGGCGACGCAGGCATGCACGCACTTGCGGCACCCGATGCACCGGGAGAGGTTGAGCGCGTACACGAACTCCACGCCGTCCATCGGGCGGACATCGCGGAGATGGGGCCGGATCGCGTACCGCGCCTCCACCTTCTCGCGGATGCGCTCCAGCGCCTTCTCCATGTCCTGCGCGGTCATCTCCTTGTAGTGCTTCCGCAGGAAGTCCGCGAGATCAGGCAGGTCCTCCGACGACAGTTCGCGCAGGGGACTCAGCGCCGCGGCCAGGGCCGCCATGCCACCGAGCGCCGCCGCGCCGGTCCGCAGGAAACTCCGGCGCGACAGGTCATCGCCGCCGCCCGGACCGGATGCCGGCGCCGACGATGGGCCGTTCCAGATGCGCACATCACCGCTGCCGGCACCGCGGCTGTTCATCGGGATCCTCCTGCCGCGGGATCGGCGCTGGCCTCGGATGGCCCCGGCTCCGGCGCGGGCACGTCCGCGCGCGCTCCTGCATCCGATGGATGGAGATCATGCAGCCATCGCTGCAGTGGACTCTGCCTGCCGGCTGCGCCCGGCGCCGCCGCGCCGTGCGCGTGGGCGGCACGGCGCGGATCGCCCATGCGCAGCGTCGCCGGTCCCGGGAGCGGGACCATGGCGTCGTAGCGCGGCGCATGCGGGTCATGGCACTCGCTGCACCCCAGGCGCGACTGGAACGCCGATCCGGTGATCCAGGAGCCCATCGTCCGTCCGTGCATGCCGCGCAGCCAGTCGCGATAGACGGTGCCGTGGCACTGCGCGCACAGCACGGGTGTGTCCGCGAACGGGACCGTTGAACCGTCCCGCAGCACCAGCCGTTCGCGATCGGCGGCATCATGGCAGTTGATGCAGCGGTCGTTCAGGCCGTGGCTCAGCCGGATCTCCTGGTGGAAACTGAGGACGGTGCCGGCCGGATGCGCGGAGTCGAAGATCTGGTGGCAGCCGTTGCACGCCTGTGCGCGGCCCTCGACCATGATGTGTGCCGGATCGGTCATCGCGACGCGCCGCGGCGCCGGGACAAGCGCCTCTCGATCGACCGCGCCCGGCGGATCCACCGGAATGTCCACGCGCTTCGGCGCCGCGAACAGTCCGGCCGCGACGGCGATGAAGCCCGCGGGCAGCAGCCAGCCGGTCCACGGCGCCGGACGCCGGGTGCTGCGAGTGATCGGATGGGACGGATGTTCCACCGTGAACCGTCCTCTGCGCACACCGTGCGCAGGCGCCTGAGTACGATATCCGCAAATGCCCCGCGGCGCGAGGGCGGCGCGGGGCACTCGGGTCCCGAGCGGACATGCGGAGGATCACCATGGCGATCAGCGGACTGGTTCTGACGATCGAATCGGACGCGGCGGACGACGTGCTGGCACGACTGCGTCGTGACTGCCGGCTGACCGTCGGTGCACGACTGGGGCATCGCATCCCCGTCGTTGCAGAGACGGACTCCGCGCCCGCGGACCGCGCCCTCTGGGAAGAACTCGGCGCGATTCCCGGCGTCGTCCGGGTGGACGTCGCCAGCGTGCACTTCGATCGCGATGACACCGGCGCATCCGCGGGCCCCGGCGCCGGAACCGGGCGGTTTCCCCATGTCATTCATGACGATCCTGCACCCGGGCGCGGGATCCTGCACGATCATCCGCATCCCCGGACCGGGGCTGCCCTCGGCGCTGCGGTCGTGACCTCGCACGCATCGCACATCCTCCAGGAGGATTCTCATGCTCACCGTTGATCGACGCGCGTTCCTGAAGGCCTCCGCCATGGCGGCCGCCACCGCCGCCGCCTCCGGCGCCTCCCGCGCCATCGCGCTGCCCGTCCTCGAGCCACGGGACGGCGCCCCGCTGCGCTGGCAGAAGGCGCCGTGCCGATTCTGCGGAACCGGGTGTCATGTCATGGTCGGCACGGAGAACGGCCGCGTCGTCGCCATCCAGGGCGACCAGAAGGCGGACGTGAACCGGGGACTCCTGTGTGTCAAGGGATACCACGTCGGGCTCGCGCTCTACGGGCGCGATCGCCTTACCACGCCGCTGCTCCGTCGTGACGGACGCATGGTGCCGATCGCATGGGACGAGGCGATCGACATCATCGCCCGCCGGATCATGGCGGATCCGAAGCGATTCTCGTTCTACGGGTCAGGCCAGTGGACGATCCCGGAGGGATACGCCGCCAACAAGTTCGTGAAGGCGGGACTGGGCACGAATCTCATCGACGCGAACCCGCGTCTCTGCATGGCCTCGGCGGTGACCGGGTTCCTTTCCACGTACGGTGTCGACGAGCCGCCGGGCGTCTATGACGACCTCGATGCCTGCGACGTCGCCATCATGTGGGGCAACAACATGGCGGAGATGCACCCGGTGCTCTTCTCCAGGCTGGTGGACCGGCGCACGCGCGGCGAGAAGGTCACGATCATCGACATGACGACCCGGCGGACGCGCACCAGCGACCTTGCCGACCACGTCCTCTACTTCCGGCCGCACGGCGATCTCGCCATCGCCAACGGCATCGCCCACCTGCTCATCCGCAGCGGCACCTGGGATCGCGCGTTCGTGGAGAAGCACTGCAACTTCCGGCAGCTCGGCGCCGCGCCGGATGAGCGCACGGCCCCGGCCATGCTCGGCGTGCCGATGACCTTCGAGGAGTACGCCCGCGCCGTCGAACCGTACACGCCGGAGAAGGTGGCCGAGCTTTCCGGCGTGTCCGCGGCGGACATCCGCATGCTCGCGGAACTCTTCGGGCGCCGGGACATCCGCATCAACAGCCTCTGGTGCATGGGCATGAACCAGCACACGCGCGGGACGGCGATCAACTGCCTGGTGCACGGCATTCACCTGCTGTCCGGGCACTTCGGCCGGCCGGGCGATGCCTCCACCAGCCTGACCGGCCAGCCGTCGGCGTGCGGCACCGCGCGGGAAGTGGGCACGCTCTGCCACCTCCTGCCCGGAGGACTGATGGCCGCCAACCCGGAGCATCGGAAGATCGCCGAGGGACATTGGAACCTGGAGGAGGGCCGGCTCAGCGGGACGATCGGCCATCACGCGGTCGAACTGTTCCGTCGCTTCAACACGCCGACTGCGGAGGGCGGCGACATATCGACCATCTGGGTCCAGGTGACGAATCCGGGCCAGACGATGCCGCATCTCAACCGCAACTTCCGGCCGAAGCGGGACCTGGACGACAGGTTTCTCATCGTCTCCGACGTCTACCCGACCGCGACGACGGAACTGGCCGACCTCATCCTCCCCAGTTCGATGTGGGTGGAGAAGAACGGCATGTACGGCAACAGCGAGCGCCGGACACAGCAGTGGTTCAGGATGGTCATGCCGCCGGGCGACGCGCGGGACGACTGCTGGCAGACGATCGCCGTCTCCCGTCGCCTGCTGGAACTGGGCCACGCCGGCATGAAGGACCGTGACGGGAAGTGGCTCTTCCACACGACGGACAGCGGCGGACGCGAGGTCCCGATCTGGTCGTGGGAGCACTACTACGACGTCAACGTGGATGAGCGGCTCTTCAACGAGTACCGCGCCTTCAGCCGCCACAAGCACAAGGACCTGGCGCCCTATGCCGAGTACGTGAAGGCCCGCGGTCTCCGCTGGCCGGTCGTGCAGCACGCGGACGGGTCATGGCACGAGACGCGCTGGCGCTTCTCGGGATTCGACGATCCCTACGTCGAACGCGGACGCGAGTTCCAGTTCTATCACTCCGTCAGCGGTGACGATCGAGCACTCATCTGGTTCCGGCCGCACGAGTTCCCGCCGGAGATGCCCGACGACGAGTACCCGTTCTGGCTCTGCACGGGCCGCGTGCTGGAGCACTGGCACACCGGGACGATGACGCAGCGCATCCCGCAGCTCCATCGCGCGATGCCGAAGGCGTACGCGGAACTGAACCGGGAGGACGCCGCGCGCCTCGGGATCCGCAGCGGCGACATGGTCACCATCCGCAGCCGGCGCGGCGAACTGGACCTCCCGGCGTGGATCGGCGGCCGCGGCGATCCGCGCCCCGGCGATGTCTTCGTGCCGTTCTTCGACGAGGCGAAACTCATCAACCTGGTCACGCTGGACGCCTACGACCCCTACTCGCGACAGCCGGACTACAAGAAGTGTGCGGTCGCCATCGAGCGCCGGGCGTGATGGAGGATCCGTCCATGGCTTCGACCCCGATGATGCCGCCGCGTGCGTCAACGATCGCCCGTCGCGGATGGCGGCCGCGCCGTCTCGCCGGCGCGATCATCGCGTCCGGACTCGGCGCGGCCGCCCTTGCCGGGTTCGCGATCGGCGCCGCCGGCCCGCGACCGGCGCCGCCGGACGAAGTGGCCGGCATGCCTGTCCCCGCCGGCGCGGCGCGTCCCGGCGCGCGCCTCGTCCCGGGCGCGCCGCCGACACGCCCGGGTGCCCGCGATCCGGCCGCGCCCGACATCCTCTGGCGCCTCAACAACCCGGCGGGCGTCATCATCCCGGAGAGCCGCGCGAACCCGATCGCCGTCGCGGACAAGTTTGCCGCCCGCGTCGCGGCGATGGAGGAACGGGCGCTGCTGCGCGCCTTCGAGGGCGCTCCGCCCGTCATTCCGCATCCGATCGCCGGCCTGAACGTGGAGACGTGTCGCGCCTGCCATGCACAGGGCCTGACCGCGGGCGATTCCGTGGCACGGATGGTCTCGCACACCTGGCTGGTCGCATGCACGCAGTGCCACGTGGAGGCGACCTCACCGATCGGCGACGGCGCGGCCATGCCCGGCAACGACTTCGTGGGTCTCCGCGCCAGCGGCTACGGCGGCACCCGCGCCTGGGGCGGCGCTCCGCCCGTCATCCCGCACACGCTCTTCATGCGGACGAACTGCGTGAGCTGTCACGGTGAGCACGGCTACGACGGCTGGCGCCCGGACCATCTCTCCCGGACGAACTGCGTGCAGTGCCACACGCCGGCCGCCGGCTTCGAACAGCTGTCACCGACGTTCGGGCAGCCGGAGCCCTCGCCGTGGCTGCGCGATGCGCTCGGCGCCCTGCCCTGAACACGATCCGCGACAGCGCGCCCGATGGACCGTGAACCGAGCATCTCCCGACGCGACCTGCTTCGCGGCAGGTTCTTCCGCGGCGACGGACCCGGTCGCGATGCGGCCGCCGCCGGCGCCGAGGGCGCCGGGGGCACCGGGGGCACCGGGGGCACCGGGGGCACCGGGGGCACCGGGCATGCGCCGGCACCGTCGGGCATCGGCCGCCGCGCCACGCTTCCCATCCATCGCCCGCCCGGCGCCATCGACGAGGCGGGGTTCCTGACCGGCTGCACGCGCTGCAACGCGTGCGTGGAGGCGTGCCCGGTCGATGCGATCGTGCTCGCGCCGCCTCGCTTCCAGCGCGCCGCCGGCACGCCGATGATCGACCCGCACACGAATCCGTGCGTGATGTGCGCGGACACGCCGTGCATCACCGCATGCGAGCCGCGCGTCCTGCGCCCGGATCAGCCGCTGAAGATGGGCGTCGCCTGGATCGAGACGATGGCCTGCCTGGCGTACACCGGCTCCTTCTGCACCGTCTGCTCGGAGCGCTGCCCGGTGGAGGGTGCCATCCAGGTCACGCAGGGCCGACCCGTCATCAGCGCGGAGCGGTGCACGGGCTGCGGCATCTGCCACGGCGTCTGCCCCGCGCCGACCAACGCCATCGCCATCATGCCGCTCTTCGACCGCCCGGCACCGGCGGCGCGTGCGCCGTGACCGGACGCGTCCGATCGCTCTGCCCGCCGATATGCCCGGTCGATCCCGTACCGATTCCCCAGTCCCCCGGGAGCATGCCATGAGCCCTCGCCATCCCGCATCGCGCCTCATCGCTTCCTCGCTGTCCGCCGGCGCCTTCCTGACGAGCGCCGCGCTGTCCGCCGTCGCGCAGGAACCGGCGCCCGCAGCGCCGCCGGAGGCTGCGCCGCCGCCCGCGGTGCGGCCCGCCTTCCGTCCGCAGCGCAGCGATGAGAACTGGTCGTTCTTCCGGCCGGCGGCGGACGGGCACTGCCTGGATCCGCTCAAGAACATCCGGATCTCGGATGACCTCTCGCTCTCGATCGGCGGCGACGCGCGCGTCCGGTACGAGGGATGGCGCAATTTCGCCTTCACCGGGACGAATGACGACTCCTTCACGCTGGGGCGCGTCCTCCTCCACGCGGATCTGCGCGCCGGCGACCAGGTCCGCGTCTTCGTCCAGGGCAAGTCCGCGTTCATGGTGGGCGATCGCGACCTGCCCGGCGGACGCCGTCCGCTGGACGTGGACACGCTGGACATCCAGCAGGGCTTCGTCGACCTGCGCATCGCGTCCGACGGGACCCCGGCGAACAGCGTGACCGTTCGCGCCGGCCGCCAGGAACTGCTCCTGGGACGACAGCGACTGGTCAGCCCGCTGCCCTGGTCGAACACGATCCGGTCGTGGGACGGCGTCCGGGCGATGGCCGCGCTGGACGACTGGCGCGTCGACGCGTTCTACACGCGCTTCGTGCCGGTGCGGAAGTACCAGTTCAACGACTGGACGTCGGCCCCGGACTTCTGGGGCATCTACGCGACGCGACCGCTCACCGCGGCCGGCGCCGACGCGGGCGCGGGCGCCGGCGGACGGGCGATGATGGACGTCTACTACCTGGGGCTCGACACCGCGGTCAGCAGTTCGTTCAACGGCGACAGCGGCCCGGAGACGCGCCACAGCCTGGGCGCCAGGTTCTTCGGGCCGATCGCGGAGAGCGGCATCTCGTACGACGTGGAAGGCGCCTACCAGTTCGGCGAAGTCGGCCCCGCGGACATCCGCGCATTCATGCTTGCCGGCGAACTGGCGTGGACACCGAAGGACATGGCGTGGTCGCCGCGCTTCTGGCTGGGCGTCGACTATGCCAGCGGCGACGACGCCGCGGCCGACGGGAAGGTGAAGACGTTCAACCATCTCTTCCCGCTGGGGCATGCCTTCTTCGGCGCCATGGACTTCATCGGCCGCCAGAACCTGGTCGCCGTGACGTTCGGCGCCGCCGTCAGGCCGGTGGAACGCCTGCGCCTCAGCGCCGAGATCGCCACGTTCACCCGCGCCGAGCGTACCGATGCCGTCTACAACGCCGGCGGCGGTGTGCTGCGATCCGCCGGGTCCCTCTCCCGCAGTTCCCACATCGGCAGCGAGATCGACATCATCGCCACGTACACGGTGAACGCCCACCTGACCCTGGAAGCAGGCTACGGCCACTTCTTCACCGGAGATGCCTTCAAAGTCCCCGGCACCGCCGCACCTGATTCGGACTGGGTGTATCTGCAGGCGAGCTGGCGGTTCTGAGCGACGCGGCGGCACGATCCTGCCGGCGGGCCGCGCGGCGCCCCGGCGCATCCGGTGGTCACCCGCCGATCCGCCGCGCTCCGGGCGCTCGCGCGGATCACCCCGGCACCGTACGGCGGACCGTGCGTGGACGGACGGCAGGAGAGTCGCCCGGCCCGCGGGCCGGAGCACGGGAAGCGCCCGAGTACCATGCCCGCCCCATGACGGAACTCATCAACAGGCGGGCAGTGGTCTGCGGGGCCACGCAGGGCATCGGCCGGGCGTGCGCGGAGGCGCTCGCCCGGGCCGGCGCGGAAGTGTGCCTCCTGGCGCGACACGCCGAGGGGCTGGAGTCGGTGCACGCGGGGCTCGATCGATCGCACGGGCAGACACATCGATTCCGGGTCGCCGACTTCACGCGCCTCGCCGAGGTGCAGGCCGCGGCGGAGGCGGAGGCGACGGGACACGGACCGATCTCGGTGCTCGTGCACAACACCGGCGGCCCGCCGGGGGGCCCCGCGTTCGAGGCAGGAGCGGACGAGTACGAGAAGGCGTTCTCGCTGCACCTGCTCTCCGGGCAGGTGCTGGTGCAGGCGCTGGTGCCCGGCATGGCCGAGCAGCGCTACGGCCGCATCATCAACATCATCTCGACCTCGGTCGTGCTGCCGATCCGCGGGCTCGGCGTGTCGAACACCATCCGCGGCGCCGTGGCCAACTGGGCGCGGACCCTGGCGGCGGAACTCGGCGCCATGGGGATCACGGTCAACAACGTGCTGCCCGGCTACACGGACACCGCGCGGCTGCGCACGCTCATCCAGGGTCGAGCCACACGTGCGGGACTGGGCGCCGAGGAGATCGCGGAGGAGATGAAGCGATCGATCCCCGCGCGACGCTTCGCATCCGCGGACGAGATCGCGAACGTGGTGGCGTTCCTCGCCTCGCCGGCGGCGTCGTACGTGAACGGCGTGAACCTGCCGGTCGACGGCGGCCGCCTCGCATCGCAGTAGTGCGAAGAGGAGGTGGCGCGAGATGAAGCAGATCCTCAACCTGATCGGCGGCACGCTCTGCGGTGCCGCCTCCGGCCGGACGATGGCGGACATCGAGCCCGCGACGGGCCTGACGTACGGCACGCTCGCGGACTCAGATACCGCGGATGTGGCACAGGCCGTCGCCGCGGCGAAGGAGGCGTTCCCCGCGTGGTCGGCGCTCGGCCGCACCCGCCGTTCGCAGTATCTCATGCAGCTCGCCGCCCTGGTGGAGCGTGATCTCGAGCTGCTTGCGCGGATGGAGTCCATCGACACCGGGAAGCCCATCGCGCTGGCGCGCTCGGTGGACATTCCGCGGGCGGTGGCCAACCTCCGCTTCTTCGCCACGGCCATCCTGCACACGCGCGAAGATGCCTTCATCACGGACCGGGCGGCGGTCAACTGGGTGCTGCGCCGCCCGCGAGGGCCCGCAGGCTGCATCTCGCCGTGGAACCTTCCGCTCTATCTCTTCACGTGGAAGATCGCGCCGGCGCTCGCCACCGGCAATACCGTGGTCGGCAAGCCCTCGGAGGTCACACCCGCGACCGCGGAACATCTTGCACGGCTCTCGATCGAGGCGGGCCTTCCGCCCGGCGTGCTGAACATCGTCCACGGCACCGGTCCGGCGGTGGGGGCCCCGCTCGTCGCGCATCCGGACGTTCCGGCGATCACCTTCACCGGCGGCACGGTCACCGGTCGCGCCATCGCGGCCAGCGCGGCACCGATGTTCAAGGCGCTCTCGCTGGAACTGGGGGGCAAGAACCCGACGGTCATCTTCGCCGACGCGGACCCGGACGCCGCACTGGCCGGCGCGGTGCGCAGCGCGTTCACGAACCAGGGCCAGATCTGTCTCTGCGGGTCCCGGATTCTCGTGGAGCGATCGCTGTACGAGGGCTTCGTGGAGGGCTTCGTGGCCCGGGCATCCGCCATGGAGTGCGGCGATCCGCTGGAGGAAGACACGATGCAGGGGGCGCTGGTGTCCGCGGCGCATCGCGAGCGCGTGGAGGCCGCGATCGCGCGTGCCGTGGGCGAAGGCGGCCGGGTCCACTGCGGCGGTGGCCGGCCGCGCGGCCTGCCGGACCGCTGCCGCGACGGCTACTTCGTGCTGCCGACGGTGATCACGGATCTGCCCGAGGGCTGCGCCACCGACGCCGAGGAGATCTTCGGCCCCGTCGTCACCATCCGGCCGTTCGACGACGAATCGCACGCGATCCGCCTGGCGAATGCCACGCGCTACGGACTGGCCGCCTCCCTCTGGACGCGCGACATCGGCCGCGCGCACCGCGTCGCCGCCGCCCTGGACGCCGGCACCGTCTGGATCAACTGCTGGCTGCTGCGCGACCTGCGCACACCGTTCGGCGGCATGAAGGACAGCGGCGTCGGCCGCGAAGGCGGCGACGACGCGCTGCGGTTCTTCACGGAAGCGGTGACGGTCTGCGTGGGCGGGGAGTCGGCGCGATAGACCTCCTGATCCTGCTGGCCAACCGGGAGCAGCACTGCGGCGGCTGAGCGCCATCGGCGCGCGCCGGCGAGAACTCATGCAGCGACCGGTGTGATCCGATTTCCGGATCACACCGGTCGTTCGTCCCTGCCGCTCCGCGTGCCAGGCCGCGCGCCATGGGCCCTGACGGGCATGCCCGTCACACAAGCCCGTCGCCCCGTGGCGCTGCGTCAGGACCGGCGCCTCGACGCCTGTCACCCGCGCCCGCCGGCGCCACGTCTCACTTCACACGCCGCACCGCCTCCACCACCTCCACCTCGTAACCGCCCTCCGGGGCGACCGGAGGCGCGGGGAGCCGGATGGCGAGGGCCGTCGGCGCAGGTGTCTGACCTGCGTAGCGTGTGATCGCGTGTCGCATCAAGGTGGAATACCGCGAGGCCCGCACCATCGCGCCCTCCGTCGGCGTCAGCCGTCCGACGCGGGAACCGCTCGCGTCCAGCATGTGCACATGCACCACGGCCCGGACAAGCCGTACGCCGCCCGGCGCGCTGACCTGGATCACGACTGTCGGGAGGATCGACCCGTACAGGTCCTCCTTCACCGACAGCCGCAGCGCCGCGAGATCATCCACCGGCTCCCGCGCCCACGGGTGCGGACCTCCCGGCGCTGCCTTCCAGATCCGTGGCCGGTCTTGGCGCGGGCGCAGCAGCGTGGCCTCTTTGGCGAGCACCGTGGACACACCACCCTTCGTCGCCTTCGGCGCCACCGTGTCATAGTCGATCAACTGGTCCGCCTTGAACCCGCGCGCCCTCGCACGCAGCGGTCCGCGGCACTCGACATGCACATATTTGCCGCGGATGCCATCCCACCCGTGAATGAGACACATGCCGGAGGAGATCGCGGCGCGACGATCCGAGTGGCGCTTCTTCACCTCGGCCAGCGCCTCTCGCCTCTTTCGTATCTCCGCACGGTGCCTGTCCCGGTCGGCCAGCTTCTCGACGTGCTTCCGCTCAAGCGCCAGGATCCGCTCTTCCTCCACCTGGACCTCCAGTTCCAGTTGCGCCGCATCCTCCAGCGCCAGCGGATCCTCCGGGGAGTCCACCACCTCGATGATGACCAGCGTGCTCTCCTTCGCGCTCGCGACCGGACCGGCCATGCACGCAAGGAGGCCGAGACCGAGGGCAAGCAGGACGACCCATGCCCGATCGCACGCGCGCGTGCCTTCAGGCCGACGGCCACGACAGGCGTGCAGGGACGAACGAAGAGCCGGACGCAGTGCCGGACCACATGAGAATCGCATGCGTCACCTCCGTGTTCGATGTGACGGACAGGCAGGATGGCCCCGGGCCACGCGGCCCTGCACGGCGCGGCGGCAGCATACCGCGCTCTCCGCCGGGCGATGCCGCCGGGGGCGCCCGCGCGGCCATCGCCCGGCGGACCGCGTGTCACCGACCTGTCAGCGGTCGGGTCCGCACGCACCCCCTCCGCGGGGGGCGCGTGCGCCCGACGGGACGCACCGGCCGTCCTGTCGCACGCGCGGCGGTCCTCGATCGCGCACACCGCGGGCGCAACCCGCTACCATCGATCCGTCCCCTCCCGCGGGATCGTGCGTCACTCTCTCCGGCGCCGATGCCGCGCGATGATCACGCGCCCCGTGGCGATGCCCCGGATGCCGGGCACACGACCGGTCGAACGGACTCATGAAACGAACCATTCTGATTGTCGATGACGAGAAGGTGCTCCGGGAGTCCCTTGCCGCGCTCATGGAGGACGAGGGCTTCGAGGTCCTTCAGGCCGGCAATGGCCGTGAGGCGCTTGACATCGTGATGGCGCGGCCGGTCGACCTGATCCTGTCCGACGTGCGCATGCCGGAGATGGACGGCGAGGCCCTGCTGGCACGACTGGTGCAGGTGGCGCCGGAGACGCCGGTGATCATGATGACGGCATACGGCGCGGTCGAGAATGCCGTCGCCGCGATGCGGACAGGCGCGAGAGACTACCTGCTCAAGCCGGTGCAGTTCGATGACCTGCTGATGAAGGTGGAACGGGGCCTGGAGTTCCGGGACCTGTCGCAGTCCAGGCGCGTGATGGTCGACCAGATCGCCCGGGACAGCGCCTTCGAGAACATCGTCAGCGAGGCGCCGGTCATGCAGCGGCTGTTCGATCAGGTCCGGAAGCTGGCGACGGTCAAGAGCAGCGTGCTCATCATGGGAGAGTCCGGGACCGGCAAGGAACTGTTCGCCCGGGCGATTCACTTCAACGGCGTCACGCGCAACAGGCCGTTCGTCGCGGTGAACTGCGGCGCGATCCCGGAGTCGCTGATCGAGTCTGAACTGTTCGGTCACAAGCGGGGAGCATTCACCGGCGCCGTGCGGGATCGGGTGGGGTACTTCGAAGCGGCCGGCGGCGGCACGATCTTCCTGGACGAGATCTCGACCCTGCCGAAGAACGTGCAGAGCGCCCTGCTCCGCGTGCTGGAGGAGCGGATGGTGGTCCCGGTGGGCGAGACACGGCCCCGGCCGATCGATGTGCGCGTGATCGCGGCCTCGAATCAGGACCTGGAACAGATGGTGCGCCGCGGCGAGTTCCGCGAGGACCTGCTGTATCGCCTGAACGTCGTCTCGCTCCAGCTGCCGCCGCTGCGCGAGCGTCGCATGGACATCCCGCTCCTGGTGCACCACTTCATTGCCAGGTACACGGGAGAGATGAACAAGCGCGTGACCGGCATCACGAACGGCGCGATGCGGGCCATGCTCAGCCACGAGTGGCGGGGCAACGTGCGCGAACTCGAGAACGTCATCGAGCGGGCGGTGATCTTCGCGGACGGTCGCGAGATCCTCGCCGACGATCTGCCGTTCGTCGCGGCGGGCACGGCAGACGCCGCCGGCGACGACCTCAAGGAGGCACTCCGGCAGTTCGAACGGCTGCACATCGTGCACTGCCTCCGGCGCTGCGCGTACGACAAGACCGAGGCGGCGAAACTGCTCGGGATCGGCGTGTCCTCCCTGTACCGGAAGATGGACGAACTGGAGATCGCCAAGAGCCCGGAGCCCGGACCCGGGTTCCCCGCGATGAGATAGCCGGGGCGGCTCGATTCCCGGATCCGGGAATACGTCGCGGCCCGCGGGCATCGGACCGGCCCCGGGGGAGCCGACCTGCCGCCGTCTTTCCGGACACCGCCGGTGGCGCGGCGTTTGTTACCCGCCATGGCGAGTGCTCCGCAAGAAGTTCATGGTCGTGCTCGGCATCATCGTCACGCTGCACGTGGTGATGGCGCTGCAGTCCATCCTCGCGCTGCACGGCGTGCTGCGTGACCTTGATGCGGCCGGCGCCGCCGCCGTCGCGAGCACGACCGCCATCCAGCGCGCCAAACTGGAGTTGAACGCGGCGCAGGTCCGTTCCAGCGACCTGCCCCCCCAGGCGACCGTCCCGGCGCGGGACCTGGCCTCCCTGTCCGGGTCGCTGGACAGCCAGGTCCGGGCCATGAACGACCTGGTACTGATGGAGGCGGACGGTCCGGCCGGAGATCTCGCGCACCTTCACGATCAGGTCCGGCAGCTCGCGGCCGACGCGGGCCCGGTTCCCGTGTCGCTGTTCCTGGACCGCCTGGTGCACCTGCGTGACCAGGTCGATCGCCTGGAGATCAGCACGAGCCGGGTGATCGAGGAAGCGCGGCAGGACATCACGTCCCGATTCCGGCGGACGATCGTCGTCCTCGGGGTCGTCTTCGTCCTCATCATCAACGCGACGCTCATGGTGCTGAGCCGGATGGTGGGCATCATCGTCAGACCCGTGGACAGGCTTGTCGAAGGCAGCCGGCGACTTGCCCGGGAGGAGTTCAGCCACCGCGTCGATCTCGGGCGGCCCAGGCGATGGTCCGATGAGTTCGCGGAACTCGCTGATGCGCACAATGCCCTGGCAGCGCAGCTGGAGCAGAATGAACAGCGCAAGGTCGAGATGATGCACCAGGTGGCCCGCACGCTGAGCCACGAACTCAACAACGCGATCGCCATCATCGAACTGCAGATCACCCACCTGGCGCGGCAGACGCGCGGCGATGAGTCGCAGGCTGAACGACTCCGCGAGATCCACCGGACGCTCGCGCGCATCAGCCGGACCATCGACTCACTGATGCATGTCCGTCGCATCGTCCTCACGGACTACACCTCCGGCGTCAGCATGCTTGACCTGGAGCGATCCACGGAGGAAGTCCCGGGCGAGGTGCCGATCGCCGCCGGTCGATAGCGCGCGTGTCGACCGTCGGTCGATCGCTGCAGCGCCTGCGCACCCGGTGGCGTGCCCGATGCCAGATGCCCGCGGCGTCGACCTGATCCGCCGGTGCGCCGGCGACACGGACGCGATCCGTCCGGCTGTGGACAACGGGGCAGGTCACGGCGAGAATGCGAGCGTGCCAGACCGGAACCTGAGACGTGCCGCGCGGTCGACGTCGACACGTTCGAGGCCCGGTGTCCGGACCTCGGACTCGGAACGCGGCCGAGGCGCCTCGCGCAGCGACCCGATGACCGGAGACTGATCCCTCCCGCCATGCCAGGCGTCCTGCGCGACCATCTCCTGCTGCTGCCCGCCGAACTGCCGTGGCTGGTGCGCCTGCGCTGGTCGGCCGGGGTGGCCGTGCTCGTGGCCGCCGCGGGCCATGGTGTCCTGGGCGACTGGAGTTCCGACCACACTGTGGGCGTGATGGTCGGCATCGTCGTGCTGCTCTACAACGCGGCCTTCCGGTCCCTCTCGAGGCGCGCGCCGGTGGGCATCCGGCCGGGGCGCATGCTGCTCCTGGCGGGGACCACCATCCTGCTCGACCTCGGCATGCTGACGGCGCTGATCGTCGTGACCGGCGGCGTCACCAGCCCGCTGCTGGGACTGTTCGTCCTGCACGCCGTCATCGCCATGCTGCTGCTGCCTCCGTTCATCGGCTACGGCGTCATGGGCCTGTCGGTCCTGATGATGTTCAGCGGCCTGTGGTCGACCGACCAGCTTCCGACGGATCGCACGTCGACACTGCTGATCAGCGGCTGGACCGCGACACTCCTGCTCACGGCATTCGTGGCCAACCACATCACCGCACGACTTCGCCGCCAGGAGGTCCACGGGAGGATCCAGCAGGCACGCCTCCAGGCGATCCTTGACACCGCGGCCGACGGCGTCATCACGATCGATCAGCGCGGCGTGATCCAGTCGGCCAACACCGCGGCCGCGGACATCTTCGGCTATGCGATCGAGGAGATGCTCGGCCGCAACGTGAACATGCTGATGCCGGAACCGGATCATGGCCGGCATGACGGGTATCTCGCCGACTACCTGCGCACGGGCCACGCGAAGATCATCGGCATCGGACGCGAGGTCTACGGCCGCCGGCGCGGCGGGGAGGTGTTCCCGCTGGAACTCGCCATCAGCGAGGTGGCCACCGACGGCGCCCGCGGCGGCCGGATGTTCACCGGCATCCTGCGCGACATCACCCTGCGGAAGGCGGCGGAGACCGAGCTGCGCGACGCGAACGAGACGCTCCTTCGCCAGCAGCAGGCCCTCGTGCAGAGCGAGAAGATGGCCGCGATGGGCAAGATGGCCGCCGGCGTCGCCCATGAGATCGCCAATCCGCTGTCGAGCATGGACAGTCTCCTCCAGCTTGCCCTGCGCCGCGCTGCGGCCCGGGGGAAGCCGCAGGAGGACCCCGCCGGGCACCGGCCGGAGGTGGAGGCGCAGGCCTGCGGGCACCACGACGTCACGGCGGATCCCGCGACCCGGGAGATTCCGACCGCATCGATCGGGCTGCTGCGGGAGCAGATCGAACGGATCGCCCGCATCGTCCGGGAGCTGACGACCTTCGCCCATCCTGACAGCGCTGAGTGGCGCATCATGCCGCTCTGCGAGATCGTCCGCGAGGCGCTGCGGATGGTGCGCTTCGATCGACGGCTGAGGGGGATGCGTGTGGCGTGCGACTGCTGCGAGGATGCCGTCGGCGTCCGTGTCGTCCCCCAGCAGATGTACCAGGTGATCATCAACCTGGTCATGAACGCACTCGATGCGATGGAGAACGTCGAGCAGCCGGTACTGACGATCCGGACCTTCTCCCGGGACTCATGGCGCGTGATCGAAGTCACGGACAATGGCCATGGAATCCCGCCGGAACAGATCTCCCGGATCTTCGAGCCGTTCTTCACGACCAAGCCGGTGGGATGCGGTACCGGGCTGGGACTCTCCATCGCGTACAGCATCATCCAGCGCCACGGCGGGCGCCTGGACGCCACCAGCAGGCCCGGCGAGGGCACATCCTTCTCCATCTCGCTGCCCGCCGCCACCGGCCCGCAGCCGGCTGCAGACTCCGTCGCGTCTCCTGCTGCTGAGAACCACACCGGCGACTGATTCCCGAGTTCGGGAGCAACCGCCCGGCGCCATCGACGGGACGGGCCCGCACGTCCGCCGGGGAACCGTCCGGCACCGGTCAACGGGGCGGATTCCGGGGCCACGGCTGGCACGCGGTGTGCTGTACTGGATCCGGGCTGCTCCTGGGGCCCGCGATCGCGTTCCGTCAGACGGTGCACGCCTGGCGTGATGGAGTACACACGGTGCTGAAGTGGATTCGACCCGTCTATGCGACACGCCGTCGGAGGTGGATCCTCTTCCTCGTCGTGGGGTTCTTCGTATTCACGCTCGCCAGCATCGAGCTCACGAGCCGGAGCTGGTTCTGCAACTCGTGCCACATCATGAAGCCGTATTACCTCTCCTGGCAGAATGATCCGCACAGCGACGTCGCGTGCGTGAAGTGCCACATTCCCCCGGGCGGTGCGAACGTCATCCACGCCAAGCTCGACGGCCTTGCCCAGGTGGTCAGCGATGTCCTGAACCGGTCATCGACGAAGCCGAGCACCGCCGTCAGCGACTTCTCCTGCACACGCGCCGGCTGCCATGTCGCGTCCAGGCTGGGGAAGGCCCGCGACGGCGAACGGTCGTACCACTTCGACCATGCCAGGCATCTTGACATGACCTACCTGGGCATCGCGGTGCACTGCTCGACCTGCCACTCATTCATCAAGGAGGGCTCGACGCACTTCGAGGTCAATACGAACGTCTGCATCACGTGCCACCTGATGGACGGGTATGCCGCAGAACTGGCGCAGGCGCCGGATCACGCGATGGCCATCAACTCCCGGAACGGCTCCGGGAACGGTGCCGGGAACGGTGCCGGGAACGGGCCCCGGCGCCTCATCGCCGGAGAGCAACAGGTGCTCGGCACCCGGAACGGCGTCGACCTGACGCGGCGCGCCCCGTCGTCATGCGACGCCTGCCACACGCCGCCGGAAGGCCAGTTCGAGCACAACGGCGTGCTCATCGACCATGCCAAGTACCTGTCGTACGACGCTGACTGCCGTTCATGCCACAAGGGCGTGACCGCGGCGCCTCCGCCCGTCGATGACTCGCGCTGCCTCAGTTGCCACACATTCGGTATGGAACGATCTCCGGCCACGACCGAGGAACTTCACCAGTTGCACGTCGAGGGCCGCCACAAGGTCGAGTGCTTCAACTGCCACGGCTCCATTCAGCACGGCACGATCGCCGAGGCCGCGATGCTCAACGAGTTCGACTGCCAGTCATGCCACACGGGACAGCACCAGGCACAGCGCTCGATGTACCTGCACGCGCCGGAGGTCGACGGGGTCCGGCTCGAGCGCCTCGCGGTGAGCCCGATGTTCCTCACGCACGTCCCGTGCACCGGATGCCACGTCACCATGGACGAGGTCCGCGTGCGGCCGGGCAGCGGCGCCCGAGTCGCCCGTGCGACGGCTGATTCATGCGACAGCTGCCACCGTCCCGGCCTCGGGCAGATGCAGGTCCCACTGTGGCAGCGCAACACGCGCGAACTCTACGACCAGGTCTCCAGGCTGCTCGACCAGGCCCGGTCGCACGCGGCAGACAGTGACGATCCGGAGACCGCGCAACTCATCGGTGACGCCCGGCAGCTCCTGGACATCGTCCGCCTGGACGGCAGCTGGGGCGTACACAACCCGCGCTATACGCAGTCGCTGCTGGAGCGGGCGCGGGTGAACGCGATGCGCGTGATCTCTGACGGGTCAGCACCGTCGCGCGGAGAGGTCTCACCGTGAAGCGCCTGGCCGTGCTCCTCTGCGGGTCCCTGTTGATCGCGCTGGTGTCGCTCGGGCTCGCGACGCCCCCGACGCAGCGCCCCACCACGCGCATGCCCGACTGCACCAGCGGAGGATGCCACGCCGACGTCACCCGGTTCCGGTTCCTGCATGCACCGGTGGCGGTGGATGCGTGCGAGGTCTGCCACGTCCACGACGATCCGGCACGGCACACCTTCAGGCTCATCGAACGGCACGGCGACGAGCCGATCTGCTCGTTCTGCCACATCGGCAAGAGCACGTTCGGCCGCGGAGACGGCTGGGCGGGACTGCATGTCCATGAGCCGGTCGCATCGGGCAACTGCCTTGCCTGCCACAACCCGCACGGCTCCAACATGCGCAATCTCGTCAATGCCGATACCGTCAGTTCGCTCTGCTCGAGCTGCCACGACGGGAAAGTCGGCCAGGCGCACATGCATCCGCCCGTCGGCGAGAAGGAGTGCCTGAGCTGCCACCAGCCGCACTCCGGCCCGCACAGGAACCTGCTGCATGAACCCGGGCGCGACCTCTGCCTGGGCTGCCACGCGGACGTTCTGCCCGCACGGACGGACACGCGGTCACACCTGCCGGGTCACCGGACACCGGGGTCCGGACTGCACGCCGGAGCACGGATGGCGATCTGGGCAAGCGCCCTCCTCGCCCCGCACGTGCAGCCGGTCCGGGACGATCCGCGGACGCCCGCGGCCAGTTCCACCATCGTCCACGAGCCGCTCCTCGGCGCATGTTCCGAGTGTCACAACCCGCACGGCTCACCCTATCCGAGCATGCTCCAGAAGGACGTCAGGAACCTCTGCACCTCCTGCCACGCGGACATCGCGGTCCGTATGAACACCGCGACCGTTCATCACAGCGCGGTGCTGGATGACCGTTCCTGCATCAACTGTCATTCCCCGCATCACAGCCCGCACACGGCGCTGCTCAGCGATCAGCCCATCGCACTGTGTGCAGGCTGTCACAAGGACTCGCACAAGCGGCCCGATGGAACGATGGTCCAGGGCATGAGCGCGCTGTTCAAGGGCTCGCACCTGCACGGCCCGATCAACGACGGCCAGTGCTCCGGATGCCATGATGTGCACGGCGGAATGCGCCAGTCCCTGCTCACCGCGCCCTACTCCGGCGAACTCTACCAGCCGTTCGCCGAGGAGAACTACGCGCTCTGCTTCACCTGCCATGACCCGGCCCTCGCGCGGGAGCCGCGCACGACGACGGCCACCCGGTTCCGCAACGGCGATCTGAACCTGCACTACCTGCACGTCACCGCACCCGACGAGTCCGGCCGGTCCTGCCGCTTCTGCCACGACACCCACGCCAGCGCGGCGCCCCGCCAGATGCGCGCAAGCGTGTCCTACGGACAGTGGGAACTGCCGATCCGGTTCGAGGCGACCGAGACCGGCGGCACCTGCGGCGCGGGATGTCACCGTGAACGTGACTACACGCGTGACCTGCTGAATGCCATCGGTCCGCGCAAGTGATCCCGACCGCCCGCAATCGCCGGCGGGCGCCCACGCGGGGACCGCGTGCATCGGCAGGACCACCGTCGCATGACGCGCCGGCCGCCGGCATGTCGCCACGGCCCCTTGGCGCGTCGCGACGCTGACTCGACGCGCGGCGGCCGCGACCGGATCTGGCCTCGGGGCTGGCCTCGGGGCTGGCCGGTCCCGCCGGCCGGCGTCAGTACTCCTTCGGCGAATGCGCGACGCCGTGGCAGGAGAGGAAGCAGGTTCCGGACCCGGGCCCGAGGTCTCGGTACTCCAGCCGACCGGTGACGGGGTCGGGGAAGACGATCGAGAGATCGAAGTTCATCAGGTACGCGTTGTGCGTCCTGCTTCCGCCGGCCGTTGAACTGACGCCGTGGGCGTCGTGGCAGGCGGAACACGGCGTCCGGCTGTCCACGACATGCAGCTCGTGGTACCGGAACGAGCGGTTGCCGAGAATCCCGTCGGCGCCGTCCCGCTCGTGACACGTGTAGCACAACGCGTAGGCCTGCGGACTCTCCATGGTGAGATCGGCGGTCTCGTACCGTGCGATGAGCAGGCCGGGATAGTTCGATCCATGCACGCCATCAGGACCGCTGCCCCCGGCCTTGCGGCCGGTGTCGGACCCGTGACAGTCGCTGCAGTAGACCATGCGGCCGCCACGCCACTCGGGCTTGAGCGAAGGCACGTCCGCGGCGCCGCGCCCCGGGGAGTGGATCGGATGCGCGCTGGCCGCCGTCCGGCCGAAGACCATGCGCAGGTTGGGTTCCAGCACCTGGCGACTGATCGTCGGCGTCCGGATCACGTTCTCATCGGCATGGCACTTGAAGCAGACCTCGTACTCGTACCGGGCCGCGCTCAGCGGCGTGCCGGAAGCGCTGACGCCGCTGACCTTCCCGAGTGCTGCCTGGATGAACGGCGCCTGCTGGCTGCCGCTGCCCCCGATCCTGCCGCTGAACCCTCCGGGATGCATCGTGTGGGGGTCGTGGCAGTCGGTGCAGGAGACGCCGGCATGACCTTCCCCGGCCGACCTCGGCGTGTTCCGCGCTGAACGGCTCCCACCCGGCATGGCGCTCTGGTTCCGGAGACCCACCTGCGCACCGTGCACGCTGATCCGGTTGAGTTCCGCGGCAATGTTCTGCGCGCTGCGGTGCATCCCGTCGTGGCAGGAGAGGCAGGTCGCATCCGCGTCGATGCCGCGCAGCAGGTGCGGCCCGCTCGGTGCCGAGTGCGGCTGATGGCAACTCGCACAGTCGGTGTGGTCGGGAATCGTGGTCGTCGAGATCGTGTGACAGGACCGGCACATCGTCGAACTCTCGTTGCTCATGACCAGGAACTTGCCGTACACGTTGTTGTGCGGGTCATGGCAGGTGATGCACTGCAGCTCCTGGTTGTGATCCAGCTTCATCGCCGGAGGCAGTGCGCGGGGATCGACGAGATTCCCGTTCTGGAGCGCGAGAGACGTGTCGTATCGGAACGAGACCGGGTGGTCGTCGGAGAGATCGGTCCCCAGGTTGGCGTGTCCCTGCGGCATGACGGTGACGCCGCCGAGCATGTGGATCGGATCGCTGCGCGACAGGACACTGCCGAGCGCGATCGTTCCATCGTGGCAGGAGAGGCAGAGCTTCGAGGAGCCGGTCGGCTGCCCCGGCCGCGCCACCATGGAACTGCTGGTGTACGGGGTATAGATCGCGGTCGACTCGGCGCGATTCCACAGCGCCTGTACGCGGGAACCGTGGTGCGGCGCGTGACAGAAGATGCAGACTTCCGGCTCGCTCGACGCGCGCACGCTCCCGGGGCCCCACGCCGAGAGGTTGTGCGGTGAGTTCACGACGCTCTCCACCTGTGCGACCGCGAGATTCGCGACCGTCGCCCCGATCGCGCAGACGGCGACCGGGAGAGACAGGATCATGATGCGGGTGCGTACCAGGCGTGCGCGCGAATCCGCGCGCGACGGTCGACCTGGACTCCGGAAACCCGTCCGCCGGGATGGCGTGTGCGTCATGGTGCATCCTCCTGGGCGTGAGCACCGAGATACTGGAACACCTGGGCGCGCCGATTGTACGTGTCGGCGACCCAGATCCGATCGTTCTGATCGACGTGCAGGCCCGCGGGCAGCCAGAACTGGCCCGGCCCGATGCCTTCCGCGCCGAACACCAGCAGCAGGCGCCCGATCGAGTCGAAGATCTGCACGACCTCGAAGTGCGCGTCGACGACATAGAGGTGGTCTTCGCTGTCCAGCGCCAGGCCCTTGGGCTGCGAGAAGCTCCCCGCCGTGTTGCCGCGCTCCCCGATCTGCCGGACGAAGTTCAGATCGGCGTCGAAGACCTGGACCCGGAAGTTGAGCGAGTCGCTGACGTACAGCCGACCCGTGCTGTCCACGGCCACGTCGGTCGGGAAGTTGAACTCCCCGGCTGAGTTGCCGCGCGTCCCCAGTCTCCGGACCAGGCCTCCGCCGCGATCAAGCACGATGACCTGGTGCGCCGCGGCGTCCGCGACATAGATCCGGCCGCGCCGTGCATCCACGGCCAGGCCGCACGGCCGGACCAGGTCCTCGGCGCCGATCTCGCCCAGCAGCGTGCCGCCGGCGTCGAACATGAAGATCGCCCCCCGCGCCGAATCGGCGACGTACAGGCGCTCGACCGGCGCGGGATGCCATGCGATGCCGATCGGCTGGATGAACCCGTCCCCGCCCCCGGCGGGCGGTCGCCACTGCTCGAAGCGGCGCGAGTCCAGGTCGAACACGTGCACGACCCTGCTTCCGCTGTCGCAGATGAAGACGCGGCTCCCGCCATCTGAGGTGATCGCGTAGGGCGCGACCATCGCCATGACCGCGGACTCGCCGAAGAGGACCCGGCCGATCGCCTGGGTGATCGTCCGTCCCGGCCTGAGATCCCGGTCCGTCATCAGTGCGCCGACATACTCGATGCGTGCCTGGTCCGGCGGCGCCGGCCAGCGCAGCGGGTTCTCCAGCGGTGGAAACACGGGACCCGTCGGCCGCGCACAGCCGGTCGGAACCGTCGCGGCGAGGACCGCGATGAGGGCGAGGCTGCAGGCGCCTCCGCCTCCCGGCCGTCCTCCGTCCGATGCCCGTTCGACGCTCACTCAGAACTCCCTTCGCAGGCCCACGAACAGGTCGTGAAAACGTGAATTGCCGAGGTCACTGTCGAGCCAGGTGTTGCGGAGCGATGCATGGACGGTCGTCTGCCGATAGCGCCAGTTGAGTTCCAGGCGCTGCTCGAACCCCTGGACATCGAACAGCGCGTTGTCCCGCTCGTCGCGCCAGCGTACCTCGACGCCCATGTGCAGCCGGTCGGTGAGCTGCTGGTTCCAGCGGGCACTGACCGTCAGGATCGTCGTCCGGATGTCGTCCTGGTAGCGATCCAGATCGAGCCAGGTACCGGTGAGCACCACCGAACTGTCCCGTCCGAACGGCCGGGAGTAGCGGCCCTCGAGGCGCGTCGATCGCACGGGCGAGATCGTGCTCTCACGGTGCGTCCGCTCGGCCAGGAACGTCAGCGAGCCGATGCTGTAGTCCGCGCCGTAGACGATCTCGCGGATGTCCGCCGGAGGGAGGAATCGATCCGTGGGCTCCTCGGAGCGCCATTGATCCTGCTGGAAGTACCGTCCATACACCCCGAGACCGCGCAGCGGGCCGTCCTCGAAGTCATACCGCACCGTGTACCGCATGCTCAGCGTATCGGTCGTCTGGCCCGGATCGGGCCCGAACCGGTAGCTGAGAAGCACGGTCGCGCCATCCGGGATGTTCCCGCCGATGGCGCGCCTGATCTCGACCTGCTCCACGAAGTCGAGCACGAAGTAGTCGAGTCCCTCCGAGTAGGTGAAGGTGCCGGCGGCGTTGGTCATCACGATCGATCCGACGTCGATCCTTCGTCGCTGGATCACGATGATGCCGGCTCCGGAGAACGTGTGTGGCTCGTTGACGATCTGCAGCGATCCGTTGCGATCGCTGTCCTCCCGGTGGCTGTAGCGGAAGGATGCACCGGCGTTCAGCCGGCCGTATGGAACCTTCTTCGTGTACTGGAAGTCGATATCGCCGAAGCCCTCGGCGCTGGAGAAGCCCGGAGTCTCCAGTCGCAGGTGGCTCGCACCGACATTGCCGGTGGTGACCAGCGACTCGAAGAGCCGGTGCTGAAAGCCGGCCTGGCCACGATGAAGACGCTGATCAACACCCGGTCTCCGGACCCAGTCGAACGTGTAGTCGTAGCGCGTTTCGAAGTCCGGATCATGCCGCATGCGGAGCAGTTCGAAGAGGCGGAGGCGGCGCGTATCCGTGAATCCGCTCTCGTCGAACAGGTACAGCTGCGACCGAAGTGAATGCTCGGCGTTCTCGCCGAAGTCCAGATTGTGCAGGAGGAGGGCGTCGTGCCTCTGGTATGACCGTGACGGGACACCGGCGCCGCTCTGCGCGATGTCATCGAACGTGTAATCGAGGGAGAGCAGCTGGCGCGGACCGATCTGCGCTCGATTGTGGAACTGCACCGTGTCCTGCACCATCCTGTTGTCGAAGGTGCCGCTGTCCGATCGCATGTCGATGTCGCGATGGAAGTACTGGATGTTCCCCGGATACAGCTCATGACGCCAGTCGATCCGGATGCCATGCTCCGTGGTCGTCGAGTCGAACGACTCGCTGAACGGGCGCGACACGACGGCGTCCGTCCGTCGTGAGTACACCGTGGCCGGCAGATCCGATTCCTTCAGAACGCGACCCACGAAGTCGTACTCGGTGATGAACTCCAGGTCCCATGCGCGGCGGCCGACGCCGAGCGGCTCCTGGATCGCCTGTGTCTGGGTCAGCGCGAACCGCGAGAGCGCGTCCGTGTCGGAGTACCGCTGTGTCGGCGTGAATCGACCCAGGAGGTCGAATTCGAACAGGTTCGGATGGCCCGCGTATCCCTTCGTCGACAGTTCGACCAGTTCCCGCAGTTCGAGCGTCCTGCTGCTCGCCGAAGCGTCTCGACGGCGCTCCGACTCGTCCCGGTAGCGCAGCGACAGTTCAAGAGAGGCGCGGAAGTCCGTGAACCGGAGTCCCTCCAGTTGATCCTCGTCCCCGACGACGACCGGATCCCCGACCTGCCCGAGCGCGGGACCGCTGAGCATCATGGCCGTGACTCCGGCGATTGGGAGGATCCTGGACAGCATGGACTGGATCCGTTCATCAGGCAGGGACCCGTGGTGAACGGTGGCCTTGGAACTCTCTACCTGTCTGCATCTCCGGTCCCGGGTCCGTGCGCCCGCAGGTAGGCGCGGCGCTCCCCGCCGTGCCCGGAGTGGCAGTCGAGACAGTCACGCGCCGGATCGCGATGCTCGACGATCTCCGTGCGCCTGCGGCCGAGACTCGTGCTGTGGCATTGCTGGCAGAGCTGCTGGGAGGGCACCCGAAGCAGGCGTGCAATGGTCGACTCGTGCGGGGCGTGGCACCAGACGCAGGCGTCGGCGACGACCGGGCCGTGCATGTACCGGTGCTCGCTCCTGACTCCTTCATGGCACTTGAGGCAGACGGTCGGCTCGACCTGGGTCAGCATCCGGCCCGCTCCGCCCGAGTGGCAGTCGCCGCACTGGCCCTGCGCGTAGGGCGCATGCGCGAAGATCTCCCCGCCGGTGCGACGGGCAAGCGCCAGCGCATCCTCGCTCTGCCTGAGCAGCGCCGGATCCGGAACACCGTCGAAGAACATGCTCAGCAGCGCGTAGTGCCGCTCGACGCTGCAGCTTCCCCACAGCACAACGGCGCCGACACCTGCGACCAGCAGCGCCAGGCGCCGCCTCGGCGGCCGCGCCCCCGCAGGCCGCGCGACAGATGCCGCGGGGGGCGCCGGCAGTTGTGCTCCGCCCCGCTCTGGCAGCGTGCCGTTCATGGCCGCTCCGGCTCGGGTGCCGGCATCGGCTTGAGCAGGTGGACCGGGAGATCCTCGGGCAGCGTGTACTCGTTTCCCTGTCCGGTCGCCGACGGGGCGTCCCTGAGAAGTTCGTCCATGTCGGCACGGGGCACGGCGCCGGCGTCGGGCGCGCCCCCGGGGCTCGACGGGATCCGGGCCGCGGCGGAGACCACGTCCTGGGGCGTCCGGCCGTCCCGGAGGCGACCCATCGCGTAGACCGAGACCCTGTTCGGGCCGAACTGATTGGTCACCAGGATCAGCCGCTCGGCCCTGAACGCCGGGTGGATGCGATCCGCGAACAGTTCCAGGTCACCCTCGTGGACGGACACGCCCACGGGCAGGAGCATCGCTCCGGGGTGATCGCCTGCGCCGCCGAAGAACATCAGCAGCCGCGCCTGCTCGTCGAACATCTGCACGTTCTGGAACGCGGCGTCGACGATGTACATGATGCCGTCTGAATCGACGGCCATCAGTTTCGGCCGGACGAAACTGCCGAGCGCATCGCCGGTTTCTCCGAAACTCTGAAGCAGTTCCCCGGAGCTGCTGAACTTCTGAACGCGGCAGCGCAGCGCGTCGGCGACATACACATTGCCGGTCCGGTCCACATCGACGCCGAGCGGCCAGACGAACCGGCCGTCCTCGTCGCCGCGCTCTCCGATGCGTCGCAGTTCACGGCCGGTGTGGCGATCCACCACCAGGACCTGCTGGCTCTCGAAGTCGCCGACGAAGAGTTCCCCGCCATGCACCGCGATGCCGGTCGGTCGGGCGCCGCTGAAGCCGAACGACGTGACATGCCGGTCGTCGGCATCGAAGACGAGAATCGCGCCGCGCCGGATGTCGGTGACATACTTGACGCCGTCCGGCGTAATGGCGATATCCGTCGGGCTCGCGAAGCGGACCGCGCCGCTGGTGCCGAGCATGCGGACCTGCTGTCCGCGGAGGTCGAGGCACAGCACCGCTGCGTTGCGGATGTCACAGACGTAGATCCGGCCGTTCCACATCGCCACGCCGTACGGCATGTTGATGGGCAGCACCTTCTGTTCCTTGCCGAACACGAGTTCGTCGAATCCACTCCGCGGCGGCCGGACGTCGGCGCTGAATCGATAGGACGCAAGGAACTGGATGCGAGGCGCTTCGGGGAACAGGGGCCAGAACGAGTAGCTCTCCTGTCGAGCGGCCTTCACCGGTGCGGATGCACATCCGCCCAGCACGGACAGCACCATGGCGCCCAGGCATGCGGCGAACGACGTGGAGAAGATGCGATCCATGACGTCCACCCTCTGTTCAGGACCGTGTGCGGATGAAGGACGACCTGTCCCCGGTCATGAGATGTGCGTTCGACCCGTCGCCGCAGCCCGCCGGCCGCGGGAACGGCTGGGTCGGCCGAGGGGCCGACCCAGCGCCAGCGAGATACCGGCGGGCGAGCGCGGACGTCACTTGATGTGGCACGTCAGGCACAGGCTGCTGCCGTCGTTGGTCTTGCGCAGCATGTACGGATGCACCGTGTTGTGGACATTGTGGCAGGTCGTGCAGCCGACCACGCGCTCCATCACGCCGTTGACCTCCAGGTCCTGGAGGAACATGCGGCCGGATCCGGCGGGATGTTCCCAGCTGGCCGCGGGCTGGAAGCGGGAGTTCCCGGCGACCGGATACACGCCCGTCGCGCCGACGGGGTGATCGTCGGACAGATCGGTGCCGACAAGCCCGCTGCCCCCGATGAACGTGGCGCCCGCCTTGCCGCCGAAGCTGTCCAGCGCCACGGTTCCGTCATGGCAGGACATGCAGAGGATGCTGCCGCTGTCCAGCGCCTCGTTCCACGGCGCCGTGCCGCCCTCGAAGAGGGTGTAGGTGGCCTGCGTGAGTTCGTGGTTCCAGAGCGGCGCCCTCGCCACGGTCGTGTCCGCGCCGTGCGGGATGTGGCACGGGAGGCAGATCTGGCTGTTTGACCACCCGAGCGCGCTGAAGTCGTGCGCGCTGCCCGTGATGGGCGCGTTCTGCGCCGTGATGGACATGGCGGCGAGGCCGACCGTCGCCGCAGCGACTCCGGCGAGGATGAGGACTCGGGACTTCACTGGTTTTCCGTACTTCATGGAGAGGTCCTTTCGCGAAACGGGTCCGACGGGGGGCACGGATCCAGGCACTGCGAGGACGCGCGCCTCCCGCCGGTCCACTCGAACAACCTTCATGCCAATTGCTCCCGCGAAGAGGGATGTTTGCAGAAATGCACGCTGGCGAGGCCGGATCGCGTCGGGTGCCCCCGCAACCGGGGGGTGGATTCCCTGGACCGTTCCCATGGGCGGGAATCGGCTCCGCCGCCGGTTCTCGATTGCAGCAGGGATGAACGCGGCGGGCGGCGCGACGCCGGCGGATTCCGGGGCCCGCCCGCCCGGCAGCGCGCCATGCGCCGCGACGATTTCCGCCCCGCCTCGGGCCTCCAGGACGGGATTCGCGGGTTCCGCCCCTGCATTCGCAGGCCGTCTGGCAAGCCGCTTGCTCTCCGGGGTCCGACGCACGGACTCGGACGTCGCGGAGCCCATCGACATGACACACCTGCGCCGCAAGCTGCTCACCGCCACGCTCGCCATCGGCCTCGCCGTCTCGCTGCTCGCGTGGGCGGGCCTGAAGGAGGGCTGGGTGTACTCCATGAGCGTGGACGACTTCGTCGCCGCCGGCACCCCCGGACACGGTCAGCGCGTCCGGCTGCATGGCACCGCCGGCGAAAGCGACTTCGATGTCAGCCACGGCGGGCTGTGGGCGAACTTCAACATCCACGGGAGTCAGCAGGTTCTCCGGGTCGCGTACCAGGGCGTCATTCCGGACATGTTCCATCCGGGACACGACGTCATCATCGAGGGCCGGCTGGACGCCGAGGGCACCTTCCGCGCCGATACGCTGATGACCAAGTGCGGAAGCCGCTACGAGTCCGAGCCGGGCACCCCCGGGATGCCGCACGCAGACCCCCGCGCAACCGCCGGTGATCCGGCCTCCGGTGACCGGGGGATGGCGTCATGACCGCGATTCTCGGGCACCTGAGTCTCATGCTGGCCGTGCTGGCCGCGGCCGGAGGTCTCCTGGCCGCCACCGCATCGGTGCGATTCGACTCCGCCGCGTACCGGCGCTGGTCGCAGCGGCTGATCATCGCCACCTTCGGCGGACTGACGGTCGCCCTGGTCGCTCTTCTCGTGGCACTCGTGAACGGCGAGTTCCGCTTCACCTACGTCGCGTCGTACACGGACCAGGCGCTTCCGGTCCCGTTCCGCATGGCGGCGCTCTGGGCGGGACAGGAGGGGTCGCTGCTGCTCTGGGCGTGGCTGCTCAGCCTGCTCTGCGTGATCGCGGTCTTCGGCTACCGCCGGATCGAAGGCGCGCACATGACGGTCGCACTCGGTGTGATCGCCTGCGTGTGCGGGGTCTTCGCCTCACTGCTCCTGTTCGCCGCCAATCCCTTCGAGATCTTCCCGGGTCCCGCGCCGCAGGACGGCCGCGGCCTCAACCCGATGCTGCAGGACCCGGCGATGATCGTGCACCCGCCGCTGCTGTTCCTCGGGTACGCGGCATGCACCATGCCGTTCGCGGTGCTCGTCGGCGTGCTCGTGACGGGGCGCCGGGACAATCGCTGGCTCGCGGAGATCCGACGGTGGGTCATCGTCTCCTGGACCTTCCTCGGCGCCGGCATCATCGTCGGTGGCTGGTGGGCGTACATGGAACTCGGATGGGGAGGCTACTGGGCATGGGATCCGGTGGAGAACGCCTCGCTTCTCCCCTGGCTGACCGGTACGGCACTGATGCACTCCATCATGGTCCAGCAGCGCCGCGGCATGTTCAAGTTCTGGAATGCCGGGCTCATCGCGGTGACCTTCATCCTCTGCATCCTGGGAACGTACCTCACGCGCAGCGGCGTGGTCGACTCGGTGCATTCGTTCGCGGGCTCGGAACTTGCCACCTGCTTCCTGGTGTTCATCGTGGTCAGCGCCGTGCTCAGCGTCGGCCTGATCGCCTGGCGTCGCCATCACCTCCGGCCGGAGAATGACCTGGAGTCGCTGATCAGCCGCGAGGGCGCGTTTCTCGCCGCGAACATCCTGCTGGTCCTCATGATGTGCGTCACGCTGATCGGGACGGTCTTCCCCGTGATCACGGGGCTCATCGGATCCGAGACCGCCAGCGCGAAACCGGCGTTCTACAACACGACGGTCTCACCGATGATCCTCATGCTCGTCGGCGTCATGGCGGTCGCCCCGGTGCTGCTGAGCGGCACGCGCAACGGCGACTCCGCCGCCCGGCAGATGGGGCGCCTGCTGACGGCGCCGGGCATCGCTGCGGCGCTGACCATGATCGCGGCCCTCGTTCTCGGCGTGCGGAATCACTGGGCGCTTCTTGTCACCGGCATCGCCGCGCTCGGCACCTTCACCGTCGTGATCGGCTTCGCACGCTCCATGAAGGCCCGTCGCATGAACACCGGCGAGTCCTGGCTCGCGGCAGGGTGGCAACTGGTCGACGCCGATCACCGCCGCTACGGCGGGCAACTGGCTCACCTGGGCGTGATGATCATGGTGATCGGCGTCGCGGGCTCGAGCCTCTATGACACAGAGGAACTCCATACGCTCGCGCCCGGCGAGTCCGCCGCCGCAGGACGATACACGCTGACGTACAACAGGCTGGATGAGATTCCCGGTCCGAACTACACGGCTGTCCAGGCGGACCTGACCGTGACCGGTCCGCGGGGCCGGACCTTCCCGATGTACCCGCAGCGCCGCTTCTTCCTCAACTGGGAGGACAAGCCGCACACGCACGTCGCCATCCGGACGACGATGCGGGAAGACCTGTACATCGCGCTGGCCGGCTGGGAGGCCGGGGGCAGGCTGGCCGCGTTCAAGGTCAAGGTCAACCCGCTGGTGGTCTGGCTGTGGATCGGCTCGATCGTGATGGGTGTCGGCGCACTGTTCTGCCTGCTGCCACGGCTGACGCGAGCGGCGCGGGGTCGCGCTGCATCGGGCCAGGGCGAAATGCGGTCGGTCGGGCAGGACCGCCGGGATGACCGGCGGACGCCGGGTTCCGTCACGAACGGGACGCCTTCCGGATCGCCCCTGCGTCCGAAGCCGCAGCCGGCAGCGTCACATCCATACCGGGAACCCGTGCGCGCCACGCGCATCGAGACGGAGACTTCACGATGAACCGGTCCCTGCCTTCGGCCACGGCGGCGTCCATCGCACTCGTGCTCATGTCGGCGAACGCCGCGCTGGCCGAGGATGCGTGTCCCCACATCGCGGCCGGCGCCTCCCATGCCGGACTCGCCTCGCTGGCCCCGGCGCCGACGGACCCGACGGATCCGCGCGTCGAGATGCGCGGCATGCCCGGCAACAAGTTCCCGCTGCCGGTGGCGTCCACGGAAGGCGCGGGTGCCGACGCGATGTCGCGCCGGACCGGGACGCTCGCCATCCGGGCGGTGCAGGGAACGCCCGGCGGGCCGCCGATCATCGACGCCGCCGTCGAGGTCCAGCTCTACCACCGCGGCATGCTCGTGGAGTCCATCCAGACCAGGCTCGATGCGCACGGCGTCGTCATGCTCGAGGATCTTCCGCTTGCCATGGACGTGCAGCCGATCGTCCTGGTCACCCACGCGGACCTGGTCTATCAGAAGGTCGGCGCGGTGATGGACCGGCGGAATCCCGAGCAGTCGATCGAGGTCACCTGCTACGAAGTGACGGACGAGGAGCCCCTGTGGAAGGTCCGGATGCGGCACGTCATGGTCTCGTCCGCGCCCGACGGCAGCGACGGGCTGCACGTCACGGAAGTCATGATGGTGGAGAATCCCGGCGATCGGACCTGGGCCGGCACCCTGCGCCCGTCGCTGGACCGCCCCGTCACGACGGCGTTCATCCTGCCGGACGGCGCGATGGGCGTCTCGCTCGGGCGAGGCTTCCATGACTGGTGCTGCACCACCCTGGATGAACAGTCCGGTACGAGCGCACGGTACGGCAGCCGCCATGCTCTGCTGAATCATCTTCCGATCATGCCCGGTTCGACGGAAATGATCTTCAGCTACATCGTGCCTGCCCGCCGGGGCATCGCGGACATCGACATCACCGCTCCGGCCGCACCCGGCGGCGTCGATCATCTCATGGTCCTCGTGCCGGACGGACTCGAGACTTCGTCGGTCGAGGGCCTGCATGCATCGGGAACGGACATGATGGGAGAGAAGGCGGTCCGGCGATTCATGGCGGCCGGCCTGGGGTCCGGCGACCGCGTGGCACTGCGCGTGGCCGGATTGAGCAGTTCCGGCGACTCCGCGGTGGCCACGGCGGAGTTCGCCAAGGCTGCCGCCGGCATCGGTGTGATCGCCCTCCTGATCGGCGCCGTGTGGATGATCTTCATCCGTCCGGCGAAGAGCCGCACCGCCGAAGCCACCGACGAGGACCCGGACCATCAGCCCGGCACGCTCGCCGGCGGGTCGGCGTGAGAACGTCTCCTCTGCACGCACGAATCCCGCCGACGCCGACCGGACCACGCACCGAACGCCGTGACACGCATCGCCGCCCCATCCACGATGGCCTCAGCGTCCACCGGTCCGCACCCGGTGCCGGCGGACGCGCCGGCGGCCGCGGTCTCCGTCCAGGGGCTGCGCAAGGTGATCAATGATCGCGTGGTGCTGAACGACCTGGATTTCGCGATCCCGCGCGGATCGATGTTCGCCCTGCTCGGCGCCAACGGCGCGGGCAAGAGCACGCTCCTGAAGATCCTTGCCGGTCTCATGCCCCCCACTGGTGGTCGCGTTCACCTGTTCGGGGCGCCCCTGGCGGGCCATGCGGCGGACCTTCGCTCCCGCATCGGATTCCTCGGGCACAACGCCATGCTCTATCGCGAACTCTCCGCCCGGGAGAACCTCGTCTTCTTCGGGCGGATGCACGGGCTGGCCGACGTGGGCCGGCGCGCGGAGGATCTCCTGGAGCAGCTCGGCCTTGCCGACCGGATGCACGATCCCGTCAAGGCGTTCAGCCGGGGGATGCTCCAGCGGGCCGCAATTGCCCGCGCCCTGCTGTGCGATCCCGAACTGCTGCTTGCCGACGAGCCGTTCACCGGCCTGGATGCGCCCTCCGCACGGACGCTTGAAGCGCTCCTGCGATCGCTTCATGCGCAGGGCAGGACGATCGTCTTCACGAACCATGACGTCGCGCAGAGCATCGCCCTGGCGACGTCCGTCGACGCCGTCGGACACGGCGGTGTGTTCGTTCTCGGCCACGGGCGCCTGATCATCAATCAGCACGCCCGCCTGCTCGACGCCGCGATGGTTCACCTGGAGATGTCCGACCGATGACCACGACCCTGGGCCGGATCATGCTCCTCGTGGCCAAGGACCTGCGCATCGAGGCCCGCGGGCGACAGACCATCGCCATCGTGCTGGTGCTCGGCATCCTGATCATCGTGGTGCTCGGCATCGGATTCGGTTCACCGGGAAGCTCCGGACAGCCGGTCACCGGGTTCCAGGCCACCGCGATCCTCTGGGTGGCCTACTTCTTCGGCGGCGTCCTGTGCTTCGAGAAGACCATGGACGTCGAACGGCGCGATGATGCGCTGGCTGGACTGCTGATGACGCCGGTGGATCGCGGTGCGATCTATGTCGCGAAACTCCTGACCAATCTCACACTGATCGCCGGACTGACGATCGTGATCACGCCGCTCGCGGTGATGTTCTTCAGGTTCGACCTGGCCGGACACGCGGGCGCCTTCGTGGCGATTCTCGCCCTCGGCATGGTCGGCTTCGCGGCGATCGGCACCCTCTTCGCCGCCGCCGCGAGTTCGACGCGCCTCCAGGGCGGGCTGCTCGCCATGCTGGTCTTTCCCCTGTGCCTGCCGGTGGTGATCGTGTCCACCCAGATGATGCGTGAACTCTTTCTGCCGGGCGGACAGCTGAGCATGCCCGGGCTGGCGCTGCTGGCCGGGTTCGACCTGATGGCGCTGACCGTCGGCTGGCTCGTGTTTGAACAGGTGCTTGAACCATGAACCGGACGCCAACGCTCACAGGACACGGACCGTGGAACGCCCGGTGGGGCACTGTCGGCATGCAGCGGCTGAGTGCACATCTCGTCCGCGCCTACTGGCTGGTCACGGCGGCCCTCTTCGTCGCCGTGATTCTCATGCTCGTGCTCTACACCCCGGTCGATCGCGGCATGGGCCCCGTGCAGAAGATCTTCTACCTGCACCTGCCCGTCGCGATCAGCGGCTTCCTCGCCGCCTTCGTGGTCTTCATCGCGAGCGTCGGCTATCTCTGGTCCCGCTCGATGTGGTGGGACGACCTGGCGGCAGCCGCCGGAAAGGTGGCCGTCCTCTACTGCGCGGTCATCCTCCTGACCGGCATGTTCTGGGGAAGGAGCGCCTGGGGCGTGTGGTGGACGTGGAGCCCGCGACTGACCTTCTCGCTGGTGCTCTTCCTGCTGTACGCGGTCTACGTACTCATACGACCGACGATCGATTCGGCGGAGCGCCGGGCTGTCATCTGCGCCGTGTACGGCATCATCGCGTTTCTCGACGTTCCACTCGTCTACCTCTCTGTCCGGCTGATTCCCGACATCCATCCGTCATCGATCTCCCTGGAGCCGGCGATGCGCCTCTCGCTCCTGGCCTGGTTCCCGCCGGTCGTCATGCTGATGGCAGGAATGATCGGGACACGCTACGCGCTCAATCGTCGCCTGCGGTCGGCGGAGGCCGGGCGATTCTCCGAGGCTCCGTCTGCAGGAGCCGCCATCAGGGTCTCTGCCGCCGGAGGTCATCCATGACAGGCCAGGCGTATCTGCTGCTCGCGTACATCATCGGCCTCTCGCTGCTGTGGGGATATGCCGCTGCGCTGCTGCTCAGCCTGCGCGCCGCCCGGCAGCGACCGCCCGGCGCGGTCGACGGCGAGTCCCGCCGGCAATCCGCCCGCGCGCCTTCGATCACGCAGGAAAGGACCGCCCCATGAGGAACTGCATCCGCCCACTGGCATCCCTGACCGCCGGCATCTTCGCCGTCGCGCTCCTGGCCCTCACCCCGGTCTCGGCGATCCAGCAGCCGCTTCCGCCGAACCACCCGCCGATCGGACTTCCCCCGGATCACCCGCCGATGGGCAGCGGGCGGCCGGCATCGCCGGCGCCGCTCGCACCGGTGGCCGCGGCGGATCCGGCGGATGTCGGGACCATCGACCAGATCGTCAGCGCCTACTACGACACCGTGTCCGGCGCCGCCGGCGTGGAGCGCAACTGGGGCCGATTCCGCTCGCTCTTCATCCCGGAGGCGCGCCTCATCGCGGCGCAGCCGACGGGGCCGGAGCAGCCCTGCGTGGTGCTGACCGTTGCGCAGTTCATCGAGTACAACGCCATGTACTTCTCACGGGGCGGATACATCGAGCGCGACATCCACCGGGTCTCGGAGCGATTCGGCAACGCCGCCCACGTCTTCAGCACCTATGAGGCCCGCCGATCCGAGAGCGATCCCAGGCCGTACTCCCGTGGCATCAACAGCATCCAGCTTGTTCACGACGGGACTCGGTGGTGGATCACGGGCGTCATGTGGGACTACGAGCGCGACAACAACGCCATCCCGGCCCAGTACCTCCCGGCAGCCGCCGGACCGGACGGGCCCTCGCCCTGAGCACCGAGGATCACGGCGCACGCCCGGGCCCGGAGGTCCCGGCGTGTGTCGCCTGCGGCCCGATCCGCCTTCGCAGAGGATGCATCCGTGCGACCATCGTCCATCACGCGGAGCCGAAGCGCACCATGATCGATGCCGGTCCGGATCCATCGCCGGTGACGCCCCGCGCCTTCCACCTGGTGCTGACTGCCGTCATCGGCGTGTCGATCGCGGGGTACTTCGTCGGCGTCCGCCATGGACCCGCGCTGCCCGAAGTCGCGACGTTCAGCGGCGCCGCGCCGACGGTACATGCCGATGCGGTGCCGTCCATGACATACGCGGAGTTCGATCGGCGGCGGTACGGCCCCAACCGTGACTGGCGGAGTGCGCTGGCGGACCTGGATCGGCAGGATGCGCCGGCACCGCGGTCGCGATGGGAATCGCCCGCGATGCACGAGTCGTTCCTGCAGACCAGGGCCGGACGGCGGGCATACGACGGTGCGCCGCCGGTCGTGCCGCATCCGATCGAGCAGGTCTCCGTCGCGGCGTGCATGGCCTGCCACGGAGAGGCGCGCTACGTCGGCCGGCAGACCTTTGCCCCGGCGATGAGCCATGAGGCCCACACGAACTGCACGCAGTGCCACGTCGAGCAGACCTCGGCCCGTTTCGAGCCCTCCACGCCCGCCGGGAACACCTTCGTCGGGAAGGTCATGCCCGAACGGAGCACGCGTACATGGTCCGGCGCACCTCCGACCGTGCCGCACTCCCTTCTCATGCGCGAGAACTGCCTGAGCTGTCACGGACCGGCGGGCATCCGGGCCATCCGGACGGAGCATCCCTGGGACGCGGTCTGTCTTCAGTGCCACCTGCCCGCAGCGCTTCACACGCAGTTCGCACGGCCGGAGACGCTCAGGCGACTCGGTGCACTCGAGTCACTCCTGCGGTCGCTGGAGGAACTGGACGCGCAGGAGAAGTGACCGGGCGGGCTCGATCGGTCCGGTCGCCGCCGAGTCACCTCCGTGAGAAGTTGACGTCTCCCCGGAAGATCGGCAACGCGATCTTCAGCGCCACCGTGTAGATCATGAGCCCGAAGGCCCAGATCCCCGCGGTGATCTTCCACTCCGTCAGGCTCGGTGCATACTCCACTATCTCGTGCAGCGTGCTGGGGATGAATCCGGGGATGATCAGGCCCATGCCCTTCTCGATCCACACGCCGATGAACGCGAGGACGCACGCGACCACGAGCCACCGGACGCTCCGCATGATCGCGGGATGCAGGAAGAGGACGGCCGCGGCGACGTTGCAGAGGATCGCCGTCCATATCCACGGAACCAGGCCGTGGTAACCGTGAAGGCCGAAGAAGAGGTACCTGGCGTGGGCAACGTGCGCAGAGCCCGTGTAGAACTCCGTGAACAGTTCCGACGCCACCATGAGCAGGTTGATGAGAATCGTGATCCTGACGATCTGGATGAGCGTGCGCGTCGGTCCCTTGAAATCCATCTTCGCTGAACCGGCCACCCGCGTGATCACCAGCATGGTGATGATGAGGAACGCGGGTCCGGAGACGAATGCGGACGCGAGAAACCTCGGCGCGAGCAGGGCGGAGTTCCAGAACGGCCGGCCGCCCAGGCCGGAGTAGAGGAATGCCGTCACCGTGTGAATCGAGATCGCCCACACGATCGAGATCATGATGAACGGAACGTACCACCTGGGGTCCGGCGTGCGGCCGAGGTAGCGGATATAGAGCAGGTACCCGCAGATGTGCAGGTTCAGCAGCAGGTACCCGTTGAGGACGATCACGTCCCAGGTCAGCATGGAAACCGGGAAGTTGAATCGCCCGAGTCCCGGAATGATGTGCCAGAACCGGTCCGGCCTGCCCAGGTCGACGGTCACGAACAGCAGGCACATCACGATGGCGGCGATCGCGAGCAGTTCACCGAGGATGACCACATCGTGCATCCTGCGATCGTGATAGAGATAGGCGGGAATGACCATCATCACGCCACCGGCCGCGACGCCGACGGCAAACGTGAAGTTCGCGATGTACAGCCCCCACGAGACATGATCCGTCATGTTCGTGACGATCATGCCGTGCGCCACCTGGTGCGCCCACGCGTTCGCGCCGACCAGCGCCACGGCGGTGAGCAGCGTCATCCACGCGTAGAACATGAACGAACCGTCCGTCGCAAGCACGAGGGACTGCCAGATGAATCGCGGGTAGCTGACCCAGTGGGTCGGCTTCGGGCCCGGGGTGTGCGGAAGGGTGGTCATGGGATCTGCCGCGGGAAGGGATCGGGAAGCGTGACGGGATGCGGGACGCGGACCACCGGAGATCCGGCGGCCCGGCCCGGGGAGCCCGGACGCCGCGCGTGTTTCCTCTCCGGCGCCGTGTGAACTCCCCGGTGAACGGTCAATCAAAGAAATAGAACAGGGTGGGCCTGGTCCCGAGTTCCTCCTTCAGCACGAAGACCCGCTTGTTCGCGAGGACCCATCGGATCTCGGACTCCGGGTCGAGCAGGTTGCCGAAGATCCGCGCCCCGGTCGGGCATGCCTCGAGGCACGCAGGCAGTCGTCCCTCGCGGGTGCGGTGCAGGCAGAAATGGCACTTCTCCATCGCACCCTGCGGCCGTATGCGGTTGGAGAGGTAGCCCTGGTCCGGATTGATCTCGTCCGCTGGAACCTCAGGCTGCTGCCAGTTGAACCGGCGCGCGTGATACGGGCAGGCCGCCTGGCAGTACCGGCAGCCGATGCACCAGTTGTAGTCGACCACGACGATTCCGTCCGGCTCCTGCCAGGTCGCCTCGACCGGGCAGACAGAGACGCACGGCGGGTTCTCGCACTGGAAGCACTGCACCGGAAGGTAGAAGGAGTCCGGGGCGGGCACGACATGGTCGTAGGTCGATCGGCCCTTCTCCAGGTCCATCGTGCCGCGCGGCATCTCGAAGATCCGGATGTATGACTGACTGGTCGCCCGGTCGTGGTTGTTCTCCCGGTGGCATGCCTCGGCGCACCGGCCGTTGCCGTTGCACACGCTCAGGTTGATCGCGTATCCGAAGCGCACGCCCGGAATGGGCGGCGGATCCCTGATCGAGACCGCGGCGCCGTACTGCGCCTTCGTCTCGGACTCGAGGCGCTCGAAGATCGTGGCCTTCTCCTGCGGCGTCAGTTCCTTGTAGTGCTTCTGCAGGAACTCCTGGAGCGTGACGCGATCCTTCAGTTCCGCGAGCGGGAGGATCGCCCTGCCGAATGCGGCGACGCCGATCGTCGCGCCGACCGCCTTCATGGCGGTGCGCCGCGAGACATCGCCGAGCACGGGGAGTGAGAATGTTCTGTGAGGCTTCTCGCTGGACATGCGTCAGAGACCTCGCGATCAGTGCGGCGACTGCGGACTCAGGAAGCGGTCACGGGACTTGAACGTCGGGATCATGTGGGGGAATGCGGGGGCATGCGGGTCATGGCAGTCGATGCAGATCCGGCGCGATCGCGGCCCGCGCGTCAGGTCCCAGTAGCCCGTCATCCCGCCATGCGCCCCGTGCACGTAATCATTCGACTGCCTCGGGTGGCACTGGCCGCAGAGCGTCATGACGCTTGCGTATTCCACCTCGGTTCCGTCGGCGAGCCTCAGTGCACTGTAGTTCAGCGGATTGTGGCAGCTCAGACAGGCGAGATTTCCATGCACAAACTGCAGATCCTGATGGAACTGCTGAAGGTCGTCGCCCGATCGCGCGACCCGGTCGGGCGCCTGGAGCGAATGGCAGGCGACGCATGAGACGGTCACCGGCCGGTCGAGGTGATCGCGCTGTCCTGTCTCCACGCGAGGCGGGCCGACGGGCAGATTGAGATGCACGGGAAAGCGCCCCGTCTCATCGCCCTGATGGCTGGCCGCGACCGCACGATCGCCGGCGCCGGGACGCTGCTCGGAACATCCACCGATGACGCCTGGCGCGGCCGACACCGCGATCAGCAGGAGACAACCGGACGTGTTCAGACGGCGTGGCACCGGGCAGCACCCCCTGCACTCCGGCAGGATTCTTCCGGGACGCCGGATCGGGAACCGGCGCCACGGTCTGCCCGCGGGCCACGCCGTCGGGAGATCCGGCCTCCGCGTTCCATGAATATTGTCGGAGAAACCCGCCCGCACCGGATCACCGATCGAGCGGGAATTCCGCCCCCATTCCGCATGCCGCGCAGCCCGCCGGTGCCGGTCACCGCGACGCCTGATCCGGACGGTTCGGCACCGCGCGCCGCCCTGTCCGTTCGACGTGGCGTGGTCGCCGGTCGACGCGCCCGGACCACGTCGAAGGCGCGGCGCTACCGGTCCTCCGGTTCCTCCGATTGCGCCACCGGCGCCGCCTGGAGCAGTTCGACCGCCAGGGCGACCGCGTCCGTCAGCAGCGCAGAGATCTCCTCGCCCCGCATGATGACGCGGCGGCGCCGGTAGACGAGCAGGCGATGCCCGATGGACTCGACGGTGGTCTCCCGGTCGAAGCGCTCGATCGCCTCCACGACCTCCGGCGTGAAGCAGGCGCGGATCGCCGCCTCATCGGGGCCACGGAGCGATCGCGTCCGGGAGAACTCCGGGTACGCGTCGAAGTCGATGTCCTGCATGCCCAGCGCGCTGCCGAGGCGGTGGAGGATCGTCTCGGTCGACACCCTGAACTCCGGCAGGCGCGTCCCCGGAACTTCGATGATCGCGACGGTCTGCGCAATGCGCGCCGCCGACTTCCCGCTCTGCACCACGGTCGAGAAGTCTCCCACGTACACGCGGAGATCGGCCACGGTGCCGCTGAGGACATCACACATCTTCGGCGCCCGGCCGTGCGCAAGGCCGCCGACCCGCGCCTTATCCGTGACCGCGAGATCCGGTGCCTCCTCCAGGAACGTCATCGACAGTTCCGGCGCAAGGCCCTGTCGGATCCGTCGCCGCTCCGCGGCCTGGCGCCGATGGTGCATGACCGCCATCACGATCACGGCGGCTGCGACCACCAGCAGCACCAGGGGAATGGCAAGCGCCTGCCACTGTGCGGGCATGACGGCATCATATCGTCGCCCTGTGGACCGGCCGCCGGCGGCGGACGCCGGCGCCGCCGCTCCCGGCGCACCCGCGCGGTACGCTGCGCCCATGCTGAGTCCCCGTGCACCGGAGCCGGTCGGCGCGTATCCCCATGTGAAGCGTGCCGGAGATTTTCTCTTCCTGTCCGGCGTCGGACCGCGGAAGCGCGGAACACGGGAGATTCCCGGGGTCGTGCTCGCAGCGGACGGCCGCGTGCTGTCAAGCGACATCGCCGTGCAGTGTATTTCCTGCTTCGAGAACATCCGCGCCATCCTGGAGGATGCAGGTGCCGCATGGACCGACATCGTCGATGTCATGGCGTTTCTCACCGACATGCAACGGGACTTCGCGACCTACAACCGCATCTACGCCGAATGGTTCGCCGGGCCGGGACAGCCGAACCCGACGCGCACGACGGTCGAGATCGGTTCGCTGCCCACGCCGATCGCGGTGGAACTCAAGGTGATTGCATGGAGTCCGCTCGGAGGGCGAGGCGGCGATGGGTGAGCAGCGTCCGGCGATCGGTGGGCAGCCCTGTCCGGGCAAGGCGATACTGCGATCGGCAACGTCGTCGGCTCGAACCCATTCAACATCGGCGTCATACTCGGACTGGCGGCACTGGTGTGTCCGATCCCGGTTCACCGGCGGATCATCAGGATCGATGGACCGGTCGCCCTCGGCGTGGCCATCCTGCTCCCTCGCCTGCCTGTGAATCAGCAGTCCGGACGTCTCGATGGCGTGCTGCTCTTCGCAGGGATTCTCGCGCAGGCGTGGATGAGGTCAGCGCCGCCAGGAGCCGGTGGAACAGGATCGCCGGGGATCCTGCCGCATCCGCCGTGCGACGGCGTTCCCGGCACCCGGCCATGGACATCGGCCTCGTCGCCGCAGGGCCTGCCGTCCTCGTGTCCGGATCGCACCTGCTTCTCATCCATTCGGTTTCCCTGACCAGGTCACTCGGTGTCAGTACGGCGGTGATCGGCCTTCCGATGGTGACCGCCGGAACAGGCATGCCCGAGCTCGCGACATCACCGATTGCCGCCCTCCACAGGCAGGCTGATACCGCCATCGGGAATGTGATCGGATCCAGCGTCTTCAGCATGCTCGGAATCCCTGGACCGGCGTCCATGGTCTCTCCACCGCGCGCCCCCGGGGTCTCCACGCTGGACTTCATCACGATGATCGGGCTCGCCGCACTCCTGCTGCCGCTGCTCTGCACCGGGCGCCTGCTCCATCGACTTGAAGGTGTCGCGCTCCTCGCCCTGCAGGCGCTCGACAGCTTCGTCCGCTGGCCGCAGTGATGGGCGGACACCATCATGCAGGTGACCGATCTGCGTGCCGCTGCTGACACCGGGCGCGCATCCGAGTCCGCTCATCGCGCGGCAGTTCGGAGTCGTTCACGGCTCATCCGGTGGCGGCACCGCAGCGCGGTGGCCAAGCCACCCTTCATCCACGGCGCTGCAGACCGTACCGACCGACCGAACGAGGCCGAAGGACGTGCTTCTCCAGCATGCATCGCAGCCCGTCGGGTGACGGGCTCGCGCCGATCCCGACGGACCGCGACCCGGTCCTGACCGCCATCCGGCCCGAAGCCTGCGCCACGAACCGCGCGGGTATCCTGATTGCGTGTCCACCCTGCCACCCCCGGACAACCAGCCCACGGGGAGCATCACGTCCCGCGACACGGCGGAGTCCGTCACGCAGCCCGCGTCGATGCCGCCGCATGGACTCGGCGAAAGCCCCGGCGACTGGATCGGCCCGTACAGACTGCTCGAGGTGATCGGCGAAGGCGGTTTCGGCGTGGTGTACCTGGCCGAGCGGCGCGAGCCCATGGTCCAGCGCGTCGCCTTGAAGATCGTCAAGCCCGGGATGGACTCCAGGTCCGTCATCGCGCGCTTCGAGCAGGAGCGGCAGGCGCTGGCCGTGATGGACCATCCCAACGTCGCCAGGGTTCTCGATGGCGGAGTGACGCCCGCGGGCCGCCCCTACTTCGTGATGGAGCACGTCAAGGGCGAGCCCATCACGACGTTCGCCGACCGGCATCGCCTGACGATCCGGCAGCGCCTGAATCTCTTCATCTCCGTCTGTGAAGCGGTCCAGCACGCGCACATGAAGGGGATCATCCACCGCGACATCAAGCCCAGCAACATCCTCATTGCGCCCGGCGGCGACGGGCACGGCCACATCGTCAAGGTCATCGACTTCGGCGTCGCCAAGGCCATCAGCCACACGCTGACCGACAAGACCATCTTCACCGAGCTGGGCCAGATCATCGGCACCCCCGAGTACATGAGCCCCGAGCAGGCGGAGATGGGCGCGACCGACATCGACACCCGCACCGACGTCTACTCGCTGGGCGTCGTCCTCTACGAATTGCTGAGCGGAACGCTGCCATTCGAGACGAAGACTCTCCGCGCCGCGGGCCATGCCGAGATCCAGCGGATCATCCGCGAGGTCGACCCGCCCAGGCCCAGCACCAGGCTGGTTTCGGTGGACGACAGGACCGGTGCGGATATCGCCAGGGCCCGACAGACCGATCGTGAGAGGATCGCAGGCGAACTCCGACGCGAACTCGAGTGGATCCCGATGAAGGCGCTGCGCAAGGACCGGGCACGCCGCTACGCCAGCGCCGAGTCACTGGGGGCCGACGTGCGGCGATACCTGGACGGCAGGCCGCTGGAGGCCGCGCCCGAGAGCCGTGCGTACATGCTGCGCAAGTTCGTGCGGCGGAACCGCGGTCAGGTGGCGGCCGTCGGCGCGGTGACCCTCGCGCTGGTGGCGGGGCTCGCGGTCGCGCTGTGGCAGGCCCGCGAGGCGGCCCGGCAGCGCGACGCAGCGGTGCGGGCGGGGCAGAACGAAGCCTGGCAGCGGACCGAGGCCGAGCAGCAGCGCGCCCGCGCCGACGAACGCGCCAACGCCGCCGAGACCGCCGAGCGGGCCGAGAGGGAACGCGCCGAGCAGTTGAAGCAGGTGTCCGACTTTCAGTCGCAGATGCTCGGCCAGATCGACACCAGGAGTGCAGGCGCGGGCCTGATGCGGGACCTCCGCGAGCGGTTCGCGATGGCGCTGGAGAAGGCCGGCGTGCCCGAGGCCGATCGGGCTGCGCAGGCGAAGATCCTCGGCGACCTCCTCGACCGCGTGAATGCCACCGACACCGCTGCGGCGATGATCGACCGGACGATCCTGAAGCCTGCGATCAGGGCCATCGACGAGCGGTTCAGGGACGACCCGAAGACCGACGCGAGCCTGCGCCAGGCGCTGGCGGACCTGTACCGCATCATCGGCCTGTACCCCGAGGCGCTCCCGCTGCAGGAATCGGCGCTGGCGACCCGCCGCCGCGTGCTGGGGAACGAGCACGCGGACACGCTCGCGTCCGTCAACATCATGGGCGTCCTGCTCCGGGCCCAGGGCAGACTCGATCTGGCCGAGCCCTACTACCGCGAGACGCTCGAGTTATCCCGCCGGCTGCTTGGGGAGGATCACCCGAGCACGCTCACCTCCATCAACAACATGGGCCTCCTGCTCCGGGTCCAGGGCAGGCTCGATCAGGCCGAGCCGTACTACCGCGAGGCGCTGGAGAAGTCCCGACGGGTGCTGGGAGAGGAACACCCGAGCACGCTCACCTTCATCAACAACATGGGCCTCCTGCTCCAGGCCCAGGGCAGCCTCGACCAGGCCGAGCCGTATGTACGTGAGGCGCTGGAGACGCGCCGCCGCGTACTGGGGGAAGAGCATCCGAGCACGCTCGTCTCCATCAACAACATGGGCAGCCTGTTCCAGGCCCAGGGCAGGCTCGACCTGGCCGAGCCGTTCATTCGCGAGGCGCTTGAGAAGCGCCGCCGCGTGCTGGGGGAGGAGCATCCGGACACGCTCACCTCCATCAACAACATGGGCCTCCTGCTCCGGTCCCAGGGCAGGCTCGACCAGGCGGAGCCGTTCTACCTCGAGGCGCTGGAGACGCGCCGCCGCGTGCTGGGAGACGAGCACCCGGGCACGCTCTCCTCGCTCAGCAACATGGGCGGACTGGTCCGGGCCCGAGGCAGGCTCGACCAGGCCGAGCCGTACTACCGCGAGGCCATGGAGACGCGCCGCCGCGTGCTGGGGGAGGAGCACCCGGACACGCTCACTTCCATCAGCAACATGGGCCTCCTGCTCCGGCAGCAGGGCAGGCACCTGGAGTCCATCGATCTGCTCGCGCCGGTCGAGCCTGCAGCCCGCAAGGCGTTCGCAGGCGACAACGCGCGAAGACTGGCAGAGTTTCTCACGACCCTCGGCCGCGCCCGCGTGGGTCTCGGCTGGGGAGGCGATGCCGAGCGCTTCAGGCTTGCCGAGGCCAACCTGCTCGAAGCGCACGAAGTCCTTGTCCAGTTGCGCGTCGAGGCGCGCGCCGACACGCTGGGTTGCATGCAGGGGCTCGTCGATCTCTACACCGCGTGGCACGCCGCCGAGCCCGGCGAGGGCTGGGACGACAGGGCCGCGGTGTGGAAGGCCGGGCTCGACGCGGCCAGGATCGACCTGCCCGACGCCTCCGCTCCGGGCGGGACGTGAGTCGCACGCGGGCGACTGCTCATCATCCCTTCACGCCATCACCCGCAGCACCGCGCGCACCGGGCTCGCGTCGAAGCCGACCAGCGGCAGCGGCAGGGCGATGAGTTCATAGCGTCCGGCGGGCACGGCGCGGAGGACCAGTCCTTCCAGGATCGCGACGTCCCGCGCCAGGAAGCGTGCGTGCGCGTCCAGTGACTTCGAGGTCGCCGGGTCGACGCTCGGCGTGTCGATGCCGATGAGCCGGACACCCCGGTCGGCCAGGTGATCGACCAGCGTCGGATCGATCGCGGCGAAGCAATCCGTCCACCGCTCCGGGTCAGGGTACGAGTCGGTGCGCAGCAGGATCCGCCCCTCGTCGATCTCGGGTGGCATGTCCGACACGGTGACCAGGCCACCGGCGCCGACGTGGACGTGAATCACGCGACAGGGGCCGACATAGAGCGAAAGCGGCTGCGCCTCGATGGTGCGCGCGGGATGCCCGTAATGGCTCGGCGCGTCGGCATGGGCACCAAGGTGCACGGTGGACCGCAGCGTCGAGAGCGTGATTGCATCGCCCCGCGCCATGTCGTACAGGATCTCGCGGGCCGGCGGCGTATCGCCCGGAAAGACCGCCAGCGCCGCCGTGATCGGCGGCGTGATGTCGATGATCCCGACCCGGGGATCGCCCGCCTGCGTCTTCGCCGCACCGCCCGCGGTCACGGGGCGCCCGGCCTTCCGGAGAGCGCGCCGCGCTCGAGCCCGGACCGGCTGGCGATCATGAACGCCAGAAGCGCGAGGGCCGCGCCGAGCAGGATGTGAAGCAGCGGGTACAGCATGAACGGCAGGAAGAACGCCGTGCCGCTGGACATGCTGCCGAAGAAGAAACTGGTGGAATCGAAGAAGGGATGCGGGGCACCGCCGGTGACCACGTTCCCTCCTGCGCCCCCTCCGCCGCGGATGTACTGCCCCAGCGTGAAGCCGCCCTGCGCGCCGACGCCGACCGCGAAGCCGCCCTGCGCGAGGATGCCCATCGCGAAGCCGCCCATGGCCGTCCCGCCGATGGCGCACCCGCCGACGGCATTGAGCGCGCCCAGCGAGCACCCGCCCATCGAGAAGGCGCCCATCGCCATGCCGCCGATCGCGACACCGCCGCGCGCGGTGCCGCCGATCGCCAGCACACCCGCGGCGTCATCCCCGATCGCCACGAACCCGCGCGCACGCCCCTTGGTCTCCGACCCGTGCGGGCCCAGCGCGATGTCCAGCGCCGGCAGGCCGAGGATCCGCGCGCGGGATCGATAGCGCCGGCCGACCGGGCCGATCGACGGGCGCATGAGCACCTCCACCAGCGGGCGACCGCACTCCGGACACGCCGACGACCGCACGGCGCCGGTCAGAAGGTGACCGCAATTGCCGCAGTACGGGGCCGAGTCGGTGGACTCTCTCGTGGACTCTGTCGTGGACTCTGTCGTGGATGGTTCCGTGGTCATGCGCGATATCGATCGCTGGGCCGGGGGAGGCGGATCGGGACCGGTCCGTCGTCGCGGGGCATGCCTCGAACGGCGAGGAGGCCCTGTCGAAGCCCCCATTGGACGATGCACCACCGGCGCGGTCAAGCCGTCCATGCGCCGGCGTACGACGTCGTGAATGTCCCGGCGTCACGTCCGACGATCTGGAAGAGCCGCTTGATGATCTGGCGGTGGTGAAACAGGTCATGCGCCGCCCACGCGGCGAGGAGGTCGCCGCGCCGGATCGGACCGAGCCTGGGATGCAGGTACGGAACGGCCCAGTCGACTTCCCGCAGCGTCCGGAGCCATCGGACGGCGTTCTCACGCTCGACTGCGAATGTCCAGAGCGTCTCCTCCGGATCCGCCTCCGCATACGCCCGCGACTTCGCCCAGCCCTCCGGATCGATGCCGGGCCACGGCGCTGCCGGGTCCTCGATGAGCATGCGCAGGCGAAGGCCGAAGTCCTCGCGATCCTCGTCCAGGAGATGACGGAGGATCTCCGTGATCGACCAGCCTCCGCCGTCCGGGCGCCACGCGAGATCCTCGCGGGATACACCGTGCACGGTCGCCTCGACGGCGACCGGGAAGCTGGCGAGTCGATGAATGAGCGCGTCGACGTTCATGGGAATCACTCACAGACGGTGACGGATCGCCCAGAGATCGGCGAAGACGGGGATGAAGAGCGATCGCTTCAGGAAGTCAACGCCGGGCGATCCGCCGGTGCCCTGCTTCGCGCCGATCGTCCGCTCCACGACCTTGACGTGGCGGTACCGCCATTCCTGCAGTCCCTCGTCGAAGTCGCACATGAGTTCGAAGAGAATGACGAGGTCGGGCCGCGTGCGGTGCAGATGCAGGAGCCCGTCCTGGATCTCCACGGAAGCTTCCACGGGCAGCGTGACATCGCGTTCACGGACGGCTGCCGGTACGGAGACGCCGTGTCCCTCGAGAAACGTCCGGAAGTGATCGACGATGGACCGGTCGTCGAGCCGGCGCCGGACGCGCGCCACCGCCGCGTCATCGCCTTCCGGGAGGTACCGCATCGCCTCCGGCCGCTTGAACCCGAGAACGAACTCGAGCTCGCGGAACTGGGTGGACTGGAAGCCGGACGATGTCTCCAGCCGGTCCCGGAAACTGGTGAACGACATGGGCGTCATCGTCTCCAGGATGTCGAGCTGCCCGACCAGCGTCTTCATCACCGTCCGGCATCTCTGGAATCCCGCGATGGCGCCGTAGAGGTCGGCGCGCACGAAACACCGCCCGATGCGGTCCAGTTCGTGCAGGACCAGGCGGAACCAGAGTTCGTAGGTCTGGTGGATGATGATGAAGAGCAGTTCATCGTGCTCGGGTGGATCCGACTGCACGTGCTGCAGCTGAAGGAGTTCAGGGAGTCGGAGATACCTGGAGTACGTCAGGGCCATCGTGACCTCAGAGGAGACGTCCAAGGGCGAACGCCGCCAGGACCGCCAGGGTGACGATCGCGGCGTGGAGCGACGCATGAAGAAGCCGGCGGCGCCGCTCGGCGATCCGCCTGGCCGCGCTGTACGGGATGTTTGAGAAGGAGATCATGTTGTAGAGCGGAAGGCAGGCGCGCGGGAAGAGCCGGTGCAGCACCTTCTCCGCCTTCTTGCGCGCCAGGAACAGCCGGGACCCGACATGGTCCCGCATTTCCACGAAGTTCGCGAGCGCCAGGTCCGCGATCGCGTCGCCGTCCGGCTTCCGGACGGCGGTGTACGCGGGAAGCGTCCGGGCCCAGTCACCGCCCGCGCCGTCCAGCAGGTCGCACAGCACCCGGCAGTCCTCGAATGCGGCGTTCATGCCCTGTCCGTAGAAGGGGACGATCGCGTGCGCCGCGTCGCCCACCAGCACGACGCGGTCGCGCCAGTGCCACGGTGCACAGCGGATGGTGACGAGCGACCCGACGGGGTTCGTCCGGAACTCGCGAGCAAGATCCGGCATGAGCGGCACCGCATCCGGGTACACCTGCCGGAAGTACGCCCGCACGGCGGCATCGTCCCGCGCCCGCTCCAGTTCCTCGAGCGGCCAGAAGAGGGTCCCGGTGAAGGTCCGGTCCGCATTGGGCAGCGCGATCATCATCGCGCCGCCGCGCGGCCAGATGTGAAGTGCATCCGGCTGCAGCGCGAACGCGCCGTCGGCGCGCGGCGGAATGGTGAGTTCCCGGTAGCCGTGGGCAAGCCACGACTGGCTGAACTCGAATCGCTCGGCCCGCTGGAGGCGGCTGCGCACCGCGGAGAATGCGCCGTCGGCGCCGACGAGAACGCGCCCGCCGATGGTCACGGTCGACCCGTCCGCCTGCTCGAAGGTCGCGCTCGCGGCATCCGGATCCGCGTCGACACAACGGTGCTCGAAGCGGATCTCGACCCCGGGACTTGCTTCCGCCGCATCGAGCAGCGTCATGTTCAGGCGACCGCGTGACACGGAGTTGATCGCATCACCGGCCACGCGGCTGTACGGCTGGAACGCGGTCCCGCCGGAGGCATCGTGGATCATGCGACCGCGCATCGGGATCGCGTCCCGCAGGACGGCGTCTTCGAGTCCGACCGCGCGCAGTGCCGCGAGTCCGCGCACCGAGAGGGCCAGGTTGATCGATCGGCCGCCCGAGTATCCGCCGATCCGCGGGTCTGCGCGGCGCTCGCAGAGCAGGACCGGTACCCCGCGCCGGCCCAGCATGCACGCGAGCAGCGCTCCGGCCAGTCCCGCCCCGGCGATCACCACGCGATCGCCCGCGTCGCGCCCCCGCGCGTCCGGACCGGGTGCGCCGCTCATCGACCCGGCTCCCTGCGAAGGTCATGCACGGCAGAGGATCCGGGCGGCCCGCCAGACTTCGTGGTACGTGTTGTAGAGCGGCGCCGGGGCCACGCGGATGACGTCGGGCTCGCGGAAGTCCGCGACCACGCCGGCGGACTCCAGCATCTCGAATCTCGCCCGCGCGTTCTCCCGGACCCGGAGGGAGAGCTGGCATCCGTGGTGATCGGGCTCGCGCGGCGTGATGACCTCGAGGCCGCTCTCCGCGCTCTGCTCGATGAGGAATCGCATGTAGGGCGTCATCCGGAGCGTCTTCCGGCGCAGCGCGTGCATGCCGACTTCGTCGAAGATCTCCAGCGATGCCCGCAGCGGCGCCATCGAGAGAATCGGCGGATTGCTGACCTGCCACCCGTCGGCACCGGCCCGCGGCACGAACGATTCCTCGAGCTGCATCCGGAATCGTTTCTTCGGGTCATTGCCCCACCAGCCGGCGAGTCGCGGCAGTCCCGTGCGGCGGCCGTGCTTCTGGTGAACGAAGCATCCGCCGACCGCGCCCGGTCCGGCGTTCATGTACTTGTAGTTGCACCAGACCGCGAAGTCGACGTTCCAGTCGTGCAGGGCAAGCTCCATGTTGCCCGCCGCGTGCGCCAGGTCCCAGCCCACGATGCATCCCCGTGCCTGCGCCGCGGCCGTGATCCGCGGCACGTCGAACGCCTGGCCGGTCAGGAAGTTGACCGCGGAAAGCAGGACGACCGAGATCCCCTCGCCCTCCTCCTCGATCATGGCGAGCAGATCGCTCTCGCGCAGGCAGTGCTCGCCGGTGCGCGGCTGGACCTGGACCAGGCCGTTCTCCACCTGGATCCCGCGGTGCTGCATGTGCGTCTGCACGGCATAGAGATCCGACGGGAACGTCGGCGCGTCCATCAGAATCCGGAAGCGCGGACCGTTCGGCTGGTAGAACGTGGACAGCATCAGGTGGAGATTCACCGTCAGGCTGTTCATCATGACGACCTCGCCCGCCTGCGCCCCGACCAGCCTGGCGCCGGTCTCCCGGAAGACCTCGTGGTAGGCGTACCACGGCGTCTTCGCGCGGAAGTGGGCGTCGACGCCCAGCGTGCTCCAGGCATCCAGTTCCTCCTCGACGTACTGCCGGGCGCGTGACGGCATGAGCCCGAGCGAGTTGCCGCAGAGATAGATGACCGGCTCATCGCCGTCGCGGCGCGGCAGTTCGAACGCCCGCCGGCATGCGAAGAGATGGTCCTCGGAGTCGAGTCGTCGGGCGAATGCCTCGTCGGCCTGGAACGCAGGTTCGGTGGAAGCGGCGGAGGGGATCATGTGAGTCTCGATACCGGGGTGGCCGGACCGGGTCGATTCGACGCGGGCGGCGGGAGAAGCGGAACAGGCATCAGTGCGCGGCGCGGTCGAGCGGCGGCGTCTCCCGCCGACCCGGAGACGATGCGGAGATCCGCGGGAGTGCCGCGCGGTCGAGTCCGAGAAACGCCAGCGCCGACTCGCCGAGCAGGCGGGCGCGGACCGCGTCATCCAGGCCCGGAAGCGAGCGGATCAGCGCTCCCGGCACGGCCTCGCCGAGCGGAAACGGGTAGTCGGAACCGAGCGCGACGCGATCCGCGCCGGCAAACCCGATGAGGTACCGCAGCGCCTCGCCGTCGTGCACCAGCGAGTCGTACCAGAATCGCCGGACGTACCGGCCCGGCGGATGGGGATTCCGGACGGCGCAGAGATCGGGCCGCACCCGGAAGCCGTGCTCGATCCGCCCGAACGACGACGGGAACGCGCCGCCGCCGTGCGCAAGCCCGACGCGCAGGTCCGGCAGTCGCTCGAGCACGCCCCCGAAGATCAGCGAGCACGCGGCAAGGCTGGTCTCCGCCGGCATGCCGACGAGCCACGGCAGCCAGAAGCGCGGCATGCGCTCCTGTCCCATCATGTCCCAGGGATGGATGAAGACGGCCGCGCCGAGCGCCTCGGCACGTTCGAACAGCGGAAAGAGTTCCGGCGCGTCGAGGTTCCAGTGATTGACATGCGATCCGATCTGGATGCCCGGGAAGCCGAGATCACGAACGCAGCGCTCGAGTTCCCGGGCCGCGAGGTCCGGGTCCTGCATCGGGACCGTCCCGAGTCCGATGAAGCGGTCCGGTGACGCGGCACAGACCTCCGCGATGTGGTCGTTGAGCAGCCGCGCCACGTCCAGCGTGTCACGGGGTCGCGCCCAGTACGCGAACATGACCGGCACCGTCGACAGGACCTGCACGTCGACATGCGCGGCGTCGCACTCGGCGCGCCGGACATCCGGATCCCAGCAGTTCGCCTGGATCTCGCGGAACACGCGCCCGTCCTGCATCATCCGCGTGCAGCCGGTCCCGCACCGGTGCAGCGAGACCCATCCGCCGTACCCGAACCGCGCCCTGAGATCCGGCCACGTCGGCGGCAGGATGTGCGTGTGCAGATCGATCGTGAGCGGATGGGTGGTCATGAGCGGGGCATGTCAGCGCCGTCCGGCGGCGCCCGGAGGTCACCCCCCCGGACACCGCCCTGGGCACGGATCGCGGCAGGTCTCCGCAGCGCGCGTCCGCCCGGGCGAAAGCGGGCATGGTACTCCGACAGCACCACGACCGACACGGTGCATGGCCCGGTCCGCCGGCTGTCGAAGTCCTCCGACGGTCTCCTGGCGGTCCGGTTCTCGCGAGGACGGATCTGCGACGCCCCTGCCGCACGGATGGCGTCGCTGACGCTCGACGCACATCAGTGGACGGGTCGTCGGATCGGCGCCGCGTCCCGACGGGTCCGCCCGCGCGCTCGACTGCGCGGTCACTGCTCAGCAGCCTGGAGTGCTAGGATGCCCGTGCGTCGCAGCACCTGCGCGGCGCCGTTTTCGGAGTGAGCCGCTGGCGCGGCCCGCGGACACTCGCCGGGACGGGCGCCCAGGATGACCCCTGCAGACGATGATCGCACGCCTCCGCCCGTCGACGCGCTCACGCGCCTGCTGACGCGCCTGGCGGACCTTGCAGTGCACGATCCGGACATCCGCGCCGACCTGCGCGACCTGGCGGCCTGGCTGACGGTGATCACCGGCGAAGCGGACCGCGACGATCGCGGCGCGACCGCAGGCGCGCCGCCGGAGACGGGTCCACGGGCGCTTCCGGAATCCGGACCACCCGGGGATGCGCCGGCCGCCGATGTCCGGAGGCCGACCGTCGAGCTTCCGCTTCGACTCGGCGGCGTGCAGGTCGAGGTGGCGATTCCCGCGTCGCGCGAAGCACGAAGACTGCGCGGCGAGCTGGAGGCCGGACGCAACCCGTCGCCGCGCCCCGCCGGGAGCGCGGCTGTCTCCATAGACGACTCCCGGGACGCATCTCCGGGTGCCTGGTGGGATCGTCCCATCGATCCGGCGCCGATCGCGCGGCGCGCGCGGATCAAGGCGGATGCATGCCGATGGTGCATCGAGCGTCGGCAGCGCCTGCTCGCGCGCGCCGACTTCGATCGCGACATCCGACCGCAGGACGAGGCGATCGCCGCCCGGGCGCGCGGCGAGGCGCCATGCCCGCTCTGGATGCTCGATCCCTGGATCCAGGACCGCTACCCCGCCGGGACCTGGGACGCGCTCGCCGGCGCATTCGATCTCCTGGCGGAGACGGCGGACCTGGCCGCGGAACGGTGGCCGGAGCCCGTCCCGGCGGCCACCGGGCGCAGCGCGGCCGCGATCGACCCCGGACTCCCGGCATTCCTGGAGTTTGCCGCCGAGGTCCAGGCGCTGCTGCGAACGCTCGTCGATGATCTTGCCCGCGACGCCGACGATGTGCGTGACGATCCGGAGCAGGCCATGTTCTTCGGCTGGCTCCGGCGCATGACAAAGGTCCGCCGCGTCTTCGTCGCGAAGTTCATGACCCGCCGTGATCGGGTCGAGGCCGATCGCCTCGGGGCACTCGCCGGGCGCCTGGCCGTGCTGCGGGCGGAGACACCGCCGAAGCCCGCCGGATCGCCGCGCCGGAAGCAGGTTCTCAACACCCTCCGCTACGAGATGGCGCGGCTCCGCCAGGTCGACGGGGATCGCGACGCCGCGCATCACTGGAACCGGATCGACGCGCAGCTCGAGATCTGGATTTCCTCCGGACTCCCGGTCACGGATCCGGACCTGCTGTCGGTCGCCGAGTCGCTCCTCACGCACGCCGGCGCATCCGGTCGCCGCGACACCGCCACCGGGCGCGTGCTGGCGGAGGCGTCCGCGGCGCGCGAGCGGCGCACTGCAGTCGCGGACACGGACGGCGCCGCGGATCAGGAGACCCGCGCCCGCACCTGGTCGGACGATGTCCTGGCCCTCCGCCCGTCATTGCGCGGCAGGACGGTCGTGATCATCGGCGGCGAGAAGCGCCCCGAGTCGCGCCGAGCGCTGGAGGAAGCGTTCGAACTCGGCGAACTCCTCTGGGTCGAGATCGGCGACGCCGGGTCGATCGCCCTCATCGAACCGGTCCTGCGCCGCGCCGACGTGGCGCTCGTGCTGCTGCTCATCCGCTGGTGCAGCCACCACATCACCGAGCAGGCGCCGCGCGTCTGCCGGGAGGCGGGGAAACCCGTCGTCCGCGTCCCCGCTGGCTACGCCCCCAACGCCGTCGCCCGCGCGATCCGCGACCAGGCGGCGATCCTGCTCGGCGCGGCGGTGGAGTGATCCGGCGCCGTCCCGGGCGCGACCGTCGTCCGCCAGGAGCACCCGCGCAATGACAGCCGCACCGAGGGGAAGCCCACGGTGCGGTGCCGGAGGAGAGGAAGGAGGAAGCGTCCGTTCTCCGTCGGTCGCCCCTGCGGTCCCACGGGCAGATCCAACGGATGACACACGTACGCCCGGCCGGCGCGGCGGTTCGCGCGGTTCACCACGATTCCGCTCGATCCGCGTCTGCCGCCGTCGGGACGCGTTCAGCCCCAGAATGTCCGCAGCCACAGCGACAGGTTGATCACCGGCCACGCGAACCGCCACGCGTGTGCATGGTTCGTCCGGACGAGTTCCCGGACCTGCGGCGTCAGGATCTCGACCGCCGGTCCCGAGTCGACCGCATCCGCAAGCGGCGCCATCCACGCCGCGAACGGGATCGGGAAGCTCGCCTTCGGGCGACCGAGAATCGCGCCGGGGACGTCGTGCCGGAAGGCCTCGCGCAGCACGCGCTTTCCGACCAGGGACTGCACCCGCGCCTCGAGCAGCGCCGTCGTCATCGCGCCGGACGCGACCTGGTGAGCCCCGGCGCGCGGTCCCGACTCCGCCGCGCCGAAGAGCATGTGGGCGGGGAGCGCCGCCGCGCACGCGGCCACCGCGCCGTCCGCGAACGGCGTCCGTCCTTCGACCGAAGCGAGCATCGTCGCCGAGTCCAGCCGCGCGAGCAGGCCCGGAAGCGTGAACGCCCGCTGCACGCGCAGGTAGGTTTCCATCCGGCCGGGATCACCCGCATCCTCGAACGCGCCGGCAGCCCACGCATCGAGATGCGCGTCGGAGTCTCCCGCCCGGGCGACGTCCGGCCGCAGGACGCCCGCCTTCTCATCGCGGGAGATCCAGGAGACGAGGTCGATCAGCGCGCCCGCCGCGCGATCACGCGAGATGGCGCCGGGCGGCGCGCTGTCGAGAAGCCCGGCCCACGCGGTCTGCGGCGTCGTGTAGCCGGCGAAGAACTCATCGGCCCCTTCGCCGCTGAGCAGGACGGTGGCGTGCGGTGCAAGCGCGGAGGCGACGTGGTAGATCGCGGTCTCGTTCGGCGTCCCGAGCGGGACGCCGAGTTCGGAGACCATCCACGGCCACACCTCGGCGAAGCGCGCGGCACTGATCGGGACCGCGGTGTGACTGGTGCCGATCGCGGCGGCGGCGACCGCGGCCCATGCAAGGTCGCTGTCTTCTTCCGCACGGCATCCGGCCGCCGGAAGCGTCCCGTCACCGGTGACCCAGGTGGACAGTCCCGGATGCAGGCGGCCCGCGCAGGCCGCGACGATCGTGCTGTCGAGACCGCCGGAGAGCAGCGCCGCAAGCGGGCGATCCGAGACCAGGTGGGCCGCGACCGATCCCGACACGACCGAGCGCACCGTGGAGGCCGCAGACTCGAACGCGCCCGCCCCCGCGCCGGCCGCGGGCTCGCGATACCACTGTCGGCATTCCGGTCCCGGCGCAGCGCTGCGCAGGTCGAACTGGACGACTTCACCCGGCCGCACGGTCCGGATGTCGGCAAAGAGCGTCCGGTCGCCCAGCGTCGTGCGGATGGTGGTGAGATAGGCGCTGACGACCGCCCAGTCGGGCTCGATCCGCACGAGCGGATGATCGAGCAGGGCGACCGGTTCGCTTCCGAAGACGATTTCGAATCCGTCGCCCGCCGGTACCACTGCGTAGAACAGCGGCTTCATGCCGAACGGATCGCGCGCCAGGAGCAGGCGCTGGCGGCGCCGATCGAACGCTGCGATCGCGAACATGCCGCGGAACCGGCTGAGCGCGTCGGCGCCGTACACGGCAAGCGCCCGACCCACGAGTTCCGTGTCGCAGGCGGTCTGCGGATGCCATCCGTCACCGGCCAGATCCCGGCGCAGCGCCTCCGTGTCATAGAGTTCGCCGTTGTAGGCGACCACGAGCGCAGTGTCGCCGTCCGGGGCCGCCACCTCGAACGGCTGCACGATCCGACCCGGATCGCGGATCGCCAGGAGGCGATGTCCGATCGCCACGTGCGGCTCGCCGTAGAGGCCGCATCCATCCGGGCCGCGATGGAGCAGACGATCGCGCATCCGCCGGACGACGGCATCCGTGGCCGCGCGGAGACGACCGTGAGTTGTGGCGACGCCGACGATTCCGCACATGGTCCGCTCACCGATCCGGCGGGCAGGACGCCGCCGACCGCGGTCCATCGGCCGTTTGTGCGGGTCATTCCAGTCGGGCGGACCGGTTCTTCCCGGGCCGCGCCGGCGCCGGGCATTCGCCGCAGGGTCCGGAAACCATCGATCGGCACCTCGGTGCGGCCCGAGGACTCCCGTGCGGCCGCGCCGCGGTCACCCGGGGCCCATCGCGCAGGCCACGAGCAGGTAGAGCGCCAGGGCCGAGCGGAGGGACCAGAGCACGGTGCGGAGCCAGTTCGTCCGGACGAGCCGGTCGATCGTCCGATCGCACCGGCCGGTGAGAAGGCGATCGTGGCAGGGGACCTGGACCAGGAACGTCGAGAGCCAGATCCCGGCCAGGAGGCCGAGGCCGCCCGCGGCGAGCGGCTTCGGGATGTCCGGCATGAACAGGAGCAGCGCCGCACAGCCCGCTTCGACGAGCATCATCGGCGTGACGATGAGGGAGATCCGCTGCTGGTGCGCCCGTTCGAAGCGCGGAAAGCGGCCATCCTCGACGTACCGCATCAGCGGGTAGTGCACGAGCTGGATGACCCAGACGACCGCCGTCATGAAGAGCGTCGCGCCGGCATGGACGAGCAGCAGGGCGGTGGTTGCTTCCATCGCAGTGAGTCCTGTCTCCTGGGCCGTGCCGGCGCGCTGAGGCCGGCGCGGCGGCAGCCCGGCATTCTGACACCAGGGGATCTTCCTCCGCGGGGACGGGGAAGGGAACGGGGCGGATCCCCCGGTGCATCGCCTCGCACCGGCGACCGCGCCGTCCGCGCGGCGCGAGGCGCCCGGGGCACCCTATGCACCTCGTACACTTCGCCCCGGATGACCCGCGCGTTTCTCCTGCCGATCGGGTACGACCTGCATTGGCGGTGGACTCGGCCCCGGAACAGCGCGGCCGGGACCATCGTCACCTGCGTCGCGTCGATCGCGCTGCTGGCGGCGCCCGGATGCTCCGGCAACCACGACGGGACGGACGCGGCACCGCCGACCAGTTCCGCGCCGCACCGGGCGGAGGTGGCGCCCCCGGGCGCCGCCCCGGCCGGCACCGTGCGCCCCGCGCCGGACCTGGCGCCGCCGGCCCCGACGCCGTCTCCGTCCGCGCGCGAACGCCGTGCGGCCGCAGGGTCGCCGGACGTCGAGCGCAACGCCATCGGCATGGCGTTCGTCCGGGTTTCCGCCGGGTCATACGTCATCGGCTCGCCCGAGCGCGAAGCCGGCCGCCGACCGAACGAGGGACCGCGGCGCGAGGTCACCGTGTCCCGCCCGTTCCTGATGGGCGTCTTCGAAGTCACCAACGCGGAGTTCGCCCGGTTCATCGAGGCCACCGGACATCGCACCGAGGCTGAACTCGATCCCGGCGGTGGTTTCGGATTCGATTTCGCCACCGGCGACGTGGCGCGCAGCGCCGCGTTCAACTGGCGCACACCCGGGTTCCCCGGCTTCGATCCGGGGCCGGAACACCCGGTCGTGATGGTGTCGTGGCGGGACGCGAAAGCATTCTGCGCCTGGCTCTCCGTGATCGACGGGCGACGGCACCGGCTTCCCACCGAGGCGGAGTGGGAATACGCGGCGCGCGGCGGTACCACGTCCGCGTGGTGGACGGGCCCTGACGCGGACGACCTGCGCCACGGCGCGAACATCGCGGATCGCTCGCTCGCCGTCGCGGTCCCGGCGTTCGCCGCGCGAACCGAGGCCTGGAGTGACGGCTACCCGTTCCTGGCGCCGGTCGGGTCGTTCGCGCCGAACCCGTTCGGACTGTACGACATGCACGGCAACGCCTGGGAGTGGTGCGAGGACCTGCACCTGGACGACGCCTACGCCCGGTTCGATCCGATCGATCCGCGGACGACCGGCGACGGACCGTTCCGCGTGATCCGCGGCGGCGGCTGGCTCGACCCTGCCCGTCGGAACCGCAGCGCGCAGCGGATCTACTTCGATCCGACCTTCCGCGCCTGCCTGCTCAGCGGGTTCCGCGTGGTCATGGAACCCGGCCCGACCGGCGTCGACGACGAGGGCGTGGACCGGGCGGTCACGCCGCCGTCTCCATTCGCGCCCACACCCGCTGCGCCTGCGCCGGACGGACGATGACCAGCAGCGCCACCGGCACCACCTGGACCCCGGCTGCGGCGAGATAGAGCGCGGACGCGTCGAACCGCGGCTCCAGGACACCGGCCGCCAGGTACCCGAGCGTCGTCGAGACGTTGAGCAGCGCCATGTACCCGGTGAACTGCGTCGCGGCGATGCGCCGCCACGAGATCGACATGAACAGCGCAAAGAGCGAGACGCTGAACATCCCGCCCAGCAGCGCGACGCCGAGCATCATCGTGATCGCCCACGCGCGGCAGACCCACCACGGCTCCGTGAGGCCGAAGGCTGCCCAGCCCACGGCAAGTCCGGCGCCGGCCAGCGCCGCCAGTCGGCGCGGTCCGACGATGTCCGCCAGGAAGCCGCCGCCGATGGCGCCGGCGAAGCCCATCAGCAGCGCCGGTCCGCCGGTCCATGCCGCGTAGTCCTGCGGATCCCAGCCCAGTCGCTGCACGAAGAGCACGTTTCCGAACGCGCTGAGGATCCCGTTGGACGCCGTCGCGGTGACCGCCACGAGCATGCCGGCCACCGCGGCCGGCACGGTGAACAGCCGCCCCAGGTTCATGAACAGCGTGCGCATGCTGTCCTGCCGCACCGCGTCGCCGGGCGGGGGCGGCGTCGCGGCCGCACCCGGACGGCGTGCCAGGCGCGGCAGCAGCCGGTCGCCCGCGCGCTCGCGCAGCAGCAGCGGCAGGAGCGAGATGAGCAGCAGGATCCCGATCTGGACGCCGAACGCCGCGCTGAGTCCGGCACGACCGATGACGTATCCCAGGCCCGCGCCGCCGATGACCCCGCCCAGGTACTTGCTGGCGTACATGATGCCGTTCGCCCGCCCGCGATCCCGCGACTCCAGCAGGTCGACCGCCATCGCGTCGACCGCGACATCCTGGAGCGCGTTGAACGCGTTGTGCAGGAACACGAGCGCCCCGATCAGGCGGAGGTGCTCATGCGGCGCCGGAACCAGCGCCATCGCGGCGATGGTCAGCACCATGAGTGACTGCGCCAGGAGGATCCACGGGCGACGGCGCCCGGTCGACGCCCGCCCGAATCGATCGACGAGCGGACCCCAGACCCACTTGAACGACCAGGGCAGCGTGCTCAGCGCCAGCGCTTCGCCGATCTCCTGCGTGCTGCGGCCCTGGTCGGCCAGCCAGGCCGCGAACGCGATCGTCACGAAGCCCCAGGGCACGCCCTGCGCCACGTAGAGCGCCGAGAGCGTGAAGAGCCGCAGTCCGGATCGGGCCTCGAGGCTCGGCAGGCGCGCGGCCGCCCGGTGATCCGGATCGATCGGTGCCGCGGTCACGGGACGCTTCCGCGCCGCTCCGCGGCGCGCTCCCGTGGGCTGCCGTGGTCGGCGCGGCTACCCTCTCGGCCCTGCGCACCGCTTCCCCGCGTCCGGCCCACCCCCGGGGCCTCCGCCCTCCACGCCATGGACTGGTACATCCCCATCCTGATCGCCCTCGCCCGCGTCTGCGATGTCTCGATCGGCACGGTCCGGATGATCCTGATCATCTCCGGCAAGCGCTGGATCGCGGCGGTGCTGGGGTTCTTCGAAGTGATCATCTGGGCTCTCGCCGTGGGGGGTGTCGTCAGGTACCTCTCGCACCCGCTTGCGCTCGTCGCCTACGGCGCGGGCTTCGCGATGGGGACGCTCCTGGGCATGGCCATCGAGGATCGGCTCGCCCTCGGCTACCGCACGGTGCGCGTCATCAATGCGGATCGCGACCACCGGGTCACCGAGGCGTTCCACGCCGCCGGGATGCGCGCCACGCGCGTCGACGGCGTCGGACGTTCCGGCCCGGTCGAGGTCGCGTTCCTCACCGTCCGGCGCCGGGACCTCAAGTCGACGCTGGCCGGCGTGCAGCGCCTCGCGCCCAACGCATTCGTCACCGTGGAGCGCGCCGACCGGGCATCCGGCGTCGACTTCCCGCCGCGCGATCCGTCGTTCATCCGCCGCATCTGGTCGAAGCGCCGCCATCCGCTCGTGCGGAAGTGACGCGCAGCGCGGCGGAACCGGCCGTCGATCACGCGTCTCGCTCGATGCGGATGTCCGGCGAGAAGACGATCCGTCGGACCGCCCTGGCCTTCTCGATGCGGGTTCCGCAGGCGCGACACGTCGAGAGCACCGGGTCCGCCCAGAAGGCCTCCATCGCCTCCCGGAAGTGCTCCACGATGTCCGCGCAGTCGAAGTCCTTGTCGTAGACGAGCGACGCACACGTCGGGCAGTAGAACTGCAGGTGCTCATGTTCCCCCGGCGGCCGCCGCCGTTCGACCACGATGCCGATGGTGTCCGGCGGGCGCTGCGGCGAGTGCGGCACGCCGCCGGGAATGAAGAACGTCTCACCTTCCCGGATCGGCACGTGCCGGAGTCCGTCGGCGTCACGCACGGTGACGACGATGTCGCCCTTGACCTGGAGGAACCACTCCTCCGAATCCGTCATGTGGAAGTCGTTCCGCGCATTCGGGCCCCCGACCACCATGACGAAGAAGTCCTCGCCGTCGTAGAGGTAGCGGTTGCCCACCGGCGGCTTCAGCAGGTGGCGGTTCTCCTCCACCCACTTCATGACATTGATGGGCGCGGCACACCGCGGCATCCGCGCGGCGCCCGTGCCCGCCTTCCTGGCGGTATCGGCCGGGAGACCTGGCGTTCCGGTGGACAGTGGCGTCATGGATCGCTCCTCTCGCCGCATCCCGTCCGGGAGGTGGGCGGGTGCGGCGGCCCTCGATGGTACATCCCGGCACCGCGACCCGCGAGCATGCGATCGCTGGCACAATGCGCCCGCCATGCCCGATCCGATTGCCGACCTCCAGGAGCGCTTCGCCTTCCTCGAACGCCACGTGGAGCAGCTCGATGACGTCATACGGCGGCTCGCCGACCGGACGGATGCCCTGGCACGCGACCTGGGCGCGGTGCGGGCCGCGACCGAGGTGCTGCGGACCCGCGTGCCGGAGGCGCCGCCGTCCGACGGGCCACCGCCGCACTGGGGCCGGCGCCCCGGCGCGCCGGAGTGACGTTCCCGGGAAGGCGCGTCATGGATGTGCGGGGATCGCGGCCGTCGACGGGCAACCGGGTTCAGGGCGTCGAGGCGCGCCTCGAGAGCACCTCACCGCCGTTCTCGCGCGGCCGTCGCGTGGCGACCGGCCGGGCGAGCAGCATGCGGAGACCATCCGCGCTGATGAAGCCGGCGTGCTGAATGCGCTGGCCGCTCGCATCGGTGATCACGGTTCCCGTCACCGTCGTCGCCACCAGGGTCGGCACCGATTCGATGCCCAGGTCCCGCGCCAGCGCGCTGAACTCGGGCATGCCGCGATCGACGCGCCACACCTGGAATCGACGATCGATCATGCCGCGCAGCGCCTCGTCGCTCAGCGTCTCCTGCTCCAGTCGCGTGCAGGCGGCGCAGTCGGTATCCGAGGTGAAGAAGATCAGCAGCTGACGACCGGAGACCCGCGCCTGTTCGCTCATGCGCGCCATGGAGGCGTGCGCACGCTCCTGCGCCCCGGCCTGGCGGTGCAGCGCGAACGTCCCGGCGAGCAGCAGCAGGACCGCCGCGGTCACGACGTACGGAATCGCGGATCGCTGTCGGCGCCGTGCATCCTCGGTCCGCGTATCGGCGGGATCCACGTGGGTCGTGGCCTCGAGGAATGGGCGCAGTGACGTCACGCTCTCTGCATCGGATCGATGGCCGGGCGATCTTCCGCCACCCCGCGGCATCCGGCGAGGGCCGGGCCGGCATGAACCGCAGAAGCCGCCCGGTCCGCACACGTCAACCGGCGCCCCCGGATCCCTGCCGACGGGAGGTCCCGAAGGCCCCGTCCGGATCCCATGCTGCATCGACCTCGGAACCGGGCACCACCCCGGCCACGAAGGGTCCATGCGAGGAGCGCCACGATGGGCAGCGCCATGACGAACGCACGACCCGCGCCGGTCTCGGACCTCGTCCGGGAAGCGTGGCGGGGTCACCTGCGCTTCGGCACGGGGCACACGCTCTTCCTCACGGTGGCCACCCTTGACATCCTGCTGACCGCCTGGGTGCTCTCGATCGGTGGGCGCGAGGTCAATCCCGTCGCCGCCGCCGTCATCGCCACCTGGGGCATGGGCGGCATCATCTCGTTCAAGTTCGCGCTGACGATGTTCGTGATCACGATCACGGAGTACGTCGCCATGACGCACGAGCATGTCGCGCGCCGGCTCGTGCTTGCCGCGGTCGTGATCTCCGGAATCCCGCCGCTGTACTCTGCCGGTCTGCTGACCGCCGCGCACCTGCTGTACGGAATGCAGGTGCTGCCGACCGCCTGACCCGGTCCGGGTCGGGCGCTCTCTCCGGTTCTCTCCGCGCCGGACACGCCGCGCCGGCAGCGACCGACCGGACCGGGACGCCGGGTCCGGTCGAAGCGCGCGGCCATGGCTCCCTTCGAACCACGACACCGACTGGTTGCACGCGCCCCCGGACGGGAACGGCCGATCCCGCGCGCGGGCGCGGCCGTCGTGTGAACCTGCGGACCCTGGAGAGGCTGCGACGGCGCCGCGTCCACGACAGCGGGGCATGAAGCAGGCCGCGTGCCTGCTCCTCCGCAGGCACGCGGCCTTCAGGATCCGCATCAGCAACCCGGCTCGACGAAGGGACTCAGTCGCCGTGCCAGCTGTTGCCGTAGAGGTCGTAGATCACTGCATCGTTCGCGGGTCGGGCCTCATCGGTTCCCGTGGTGTCGATGCCGATGTCGATCGAGGTCGACAGGATCCGGGACTCGATCGGGCGGATGCGGAGGCGACCGCTCCGGTCGAGCAGCCGGGCGACCAGGCCAGGGTCCGGCGCCGCGACGAGATCGGGATCGCGGCGGAGCAGCGCGGCGACGTAGAGGCGCAGCGAGGCGCCGCAGATCGTGACGAGGTCCGCGTGCCGGGCGCCCTCGACCCGTGCCGACCGGCCGCTGGTCGGACGCACGTCCAGGCGCGTCCGGAACTCGACATCCGCGCAGGACGCGCCCAGCAGCGCGGCGCGCGCCAGTGCGTGCAGGTCGCGCGACTCGACCGGGCCGTCCACCAGCGCGAGGCGCCAGGCGTCCCACGGAAGCGCCAGGACCGACCGCAGGTCACGGGCGCCGCGTGCGCAGACCGCCCGCCAGGCGCCCGGCTCGCTGTCCGGATACGCGTCGCCGCAGCGTCCCGTCACGCCCGCGCGGTCGATGGTGCGCGTCGCCACAGACGCCTGGCCGGGCGGAACGTCGGGAGGCGGTCCGGCCGGCGCCGACCGGAGCAGGACCACAAGCGTGGACGCGCCCGGCTCCCCGGCGTGCGTGCCCGGAGCCCCTGCCTGGTCGATCGTCCAGAGCAGGTCCTGCGCGGTCAGCGGCTCCACCTGGAGCACGCCCGCGGCTGCGTCCTCGCGGAGTTCGACGCGAAGCGGTGCGAGGCTGCGCGACAGCGTCGCATCGGCCTCGGTGTTCCTGGGCGGTCGACCATCGGACGGAACGGAGTTCTCGGCGCTCATGGGGATGCACCTTCAGCCGGAGGTCGTCCGGACACGGTCAGGCGGGAGACGAGGTGGTGCACGGTGGACATGCCGTGAGAAGGACACGGGCGGCGCGCGATGAAGTTCTGGTTGTGTCGCATCGAGGATTCCGTCAGCGGGGTTCGTGAAGGTGGGCGGGCGCGGGTATCCGGAACGCAGCGAGCCCCGCCGGGCCGTATGACGGGGCCGGGCGGGGCTCGCTGATCGGAAACTCGTGTAGACGCGGTGGTCGATCAGTCTGCTGCTGGCTCCGTCCGGCCCGGCGCACGGCGGTGAATCGCCATGACGTACGTCATGACGGTCGTCCGGTGCGTCGTGAGAAGAAGGGAACAGTGGCAGCGCATGGTCTGGTGGTCTGGTGGTCTGGTGGTCCGGCGATCCGACCGCATCTGCGATCGATCCTCCTCATTCTCCACGCCGGCGGCGCACCGTCAAGGGGGAAGCCCGTATCCTCCACCTCCCTGATGACCTCCAGCGATGCCACATTTCGGCCGGACGGCGGCGGCGGATTCGCGGACCTGGGCCTGAATGCGCTCCTGGTCCGGAATCTCGCGCGCATGGGAATCCGGCGGCCGACACCGATCCAGGTCGCGGCGATTCCGCTCGGCGCCGAGGGACGCGACATCGTGGGGCTTGCGCACACGGGCACCGGCAAGACTGCCGCGTTCATCACGGCGGCCGCGGAGCGCCTGCTCCGCGAGCGCCGCGCCGGCGCGCACGCCCGACGGACGCGCGCGGGTCGGCCGCTCGTGGTGGTGGTATCGCCGACCCGGGAAATCGCCGTGCAGTGCGCGGCCGAGGCGGAGCGACTGCTCACCGGCTGCCGCATGCGCGTCGTCTGTGTCACGGGACGATCGGGACTCCGGCCGCAGGCCGAGGACCTGGAGCGCGGCGTCGAGGTCCTGGTGGGAACGCCCGGGCGGCTGCGCGAACTCGCGGAGGCCGAGGCCTGTGCGCTGGACGCGGTGCGCATCATCGTGCTGGACGAGGGCGACCGCCTGCTCGACATGGGCTTCCTGCCGCAGGTCAACTGGCTGCTCGATCGGATGCCCGCGCTCGATCAGCGTCTCCTCTTCTCCGCGACGATGCCCGCGCCGGTGGAGCGGCTCGCGGCGCGGATCCTCCGGGAGCCCGCCCGCATCGAGGTCGATCCGCAGGCACAGGCGGTGGAGCATGTCCGGCAGACGCTGATGCGCCTTCCGGATGCGAAGAAGATCGAGCGCGTGCTCGCGCTGTTCGCGGAAGGCCACGGTCGCGGCACCGTGATCTTCTGCCGGACGCGCCGGCGCGTCGGGTGGGTCGGTGCCGCACTGCATCGCCACGGCATCCGCGCCGGCATCCTGCACGGCGATCGATCGCCCGCTCAGCGGCGGACCACGCTCGCGGCGTTCGAATCGGGCACACTCGATGCGCTCGTTGCCACCGACGTCGCGGCGCGCGGCCTGCACATCGAGCGCATCCGGACCGTCATCAACTACGACCTGCCGCTCGAGCCGCGCGAGTTCGTGCACCGCATCGGCCGGGCCGGCCACGGCGGCGGGTTCGGCGAGGCCTTCACGCTGCTCAGCCCGCTCGACGAGGCGCGCTGGGAGAAAGTCCGGGTGCGCGTGAAGCCGACCATCCGCGAGGTCGCCGCGACGGCGGAGGCGGCACCGGCGGCGCCGACGCCGAGGCGGAGTCCTCCTCCGGCGGGCGCGCGACCGGAGTCGACCGGCCGGGCGGCACGTGGGCGCCAGTCGACGCGCACGAAGGCGAGCCCGCCTCCCGCCCGGGAGCGCGGCCGGCGTCCGCGCGGAACGGCGCACGGCGCCGTCGAGGGTGCGCGCCCGAAGCGCCGTCCCGTCGGCGACAAGCCCAGGTCGGGACGCCGCGGCGCCAGCCGTCCGATCGCCCCCGGGGAAAAGCCGGGACGCGGGGTTCGACGGCCCGGGTCGCCGCCGTAGCGCCCACCGGAGCCGCCGGACACGGAGGGGCCGCGGCCGGAACGTCCTGCCGTCAGAACGCGATGCTCAGTGCCGCGAACGCAGAGACGTCGCTCCGCGCGGAGGTTGAGCGCGACTCGGTCTGGTACTCGTGGGCAAGTCCGAGCTTGAGATCGATGCCGCGCATCTGGTCCACCCGCCATCGCCACTGCGCCTGCGAGAGCGTCCTGAAGTCGTCCGGCTCAGAGAGGTCCGGGTACCAGGTCGATTCCAGGTCGAGCGACATGCGGTCGTTGATGCGCCAGTCGAGCGTGACCGCGAGGACGCCCTCCGGCGTCAGCGGCTCTCCCGAGGGCAGCCCGAATCGATAACTCGCGCCCGCGCCGACGCGCGTGAACATCGTGACGATGTCCCGGCGCTTCCCCTCGGCAGGATCGGCGCCCAGGAGCTGGAACACCCGGTACGTCACGCCGGACGAGGCCGACAACCGCGCATCCCAGGACTGGAACTCGTCGTAGTCGGCGCGGCTCTGGACGAAGGTGCTCCACCGCGGCTCCGGCGTCTTCCACTCGGAGAGCAGCCCCGCCGTCGCGGCGTTCTCGCTGCGCTGGCCGCGCGACGAACCGTAGCGGTAGAGGCTGTCCAGCCGCGTGGTATTGAGGCCGGCGGTCCGCGTGGACGTGATCCCCGCGCGCACGCGCAGATCCCGCGTGGTCCCGCTGCTGCCGCTGAATCCGAACTCCAGCCTGGATTCCCACGTCGGCCGCGCCGGCAGCGCCTCGACGACGCGGGCGACGGCCTCGGCGGCGGCGGCGCCGGCATCCGGCGCCCCCGGCACCGCGGCCGGGGAGGACGGCGCTGCGGGCGGTCCCGCGGCGGCCTGCTCCCGCTTGGCGGCGAACGACTCGCGCGGCAGGGCCGAGGGCTGCTCGACCTCGCGACCGTCGATGGTCCGGATATCCGAGAGTTCGACGCGGATCTCTCCGAGGATGCGGTGCGAGAGGATCAGCGAGGTGTCGCTGCGCTCAAGGATCGTGGCCGTGATCGTCTCACCGCTGACGAGTTCGATCCGCCTCGATGCCAGGGCGGGCGTCGAGGCGAGCGCAAGCGTGCATGCGGCGACGAGCATCGCGCCGCGTCGACGCGATCGAGAGACAGTCGGACCGATCGGCACTCCAGCGTGCGGCTCAATTCGAGGCATGCGGACACGGCTCCGGCGGACGTCACGGGCGGGGCGCCCGCAACGTCCGAAGGCGCGCCTGCGTCGCGGCATCGGCAATCACCTCCGCCGAGACGCGCGCTGCGCGCGTGAGCCATTCATCGTCCATCGAGCCGTCGAACTCGTTCAGGAATTCCTTCATCCGCGTGAGCGCGTGCGGCGGTGACGAGAGCAGCGTCGCGATCAGCGCCGCGGTTGCCTCCGGCAGCGACTCCCGCGCCGCCAGATCGGTCACGATGCCGCGCTGATGTGCCTCGGATCCGGAGATCGTTCCGCCGCGGAGGAGCATCGATCGCGCGGCGGACGGTCCGATCCGACGGATGAGCCACGGCGACATGAGCGCCGGGCTCAGGCCGGTGGATGCCGCGGGATACCCGAGTTTCGCCTCCGGATGCGACACGGCGAAGTCGGCGGCGGCGACGAATCCGAACCCGCCGCCGATCGCGGCACCCTGGACGGTGGCGATCGTGACCGCGCGCTGGCGCCGCAGGCGCGTCATCACCTCGCCCAGCCGCATCAGCACCCGCTCGACCGTTTCCGGACCGGCCAGGATCTCGTCCAGGTCGAGGCCGGCGCAGAACACCGGGCCATTGCCGCCGATCGTCACGACGCGGATCTGCGGATCCGACTCCGCCCTGGCCAGGGCGTGGTCGAACGCCTCGAGCATCGGCAGCGAGGTCGGATTGCGCCGGTCCGGTTCATCGAATCGGATCGCCAGTACGGATCCGTCCGACTGCACCTCCATGGTGACGTGACTCCGGGAGACGGGCGCGGCGGCCGGCAGGTCGGTCGGGTCGGGCATGGGGGCATTGTGGCGCACGGCGCGGGTCACGTGTCGGGCCGTGCAGCGATCACTCCAGAAGCCGGCCGCATTCCGGGCATCGCGCATGAAACTCCAGGCCGCGCACGTCATAGTCGCAGTGCCCGCAGCGATTGCGCCTCTGCCTGCGGAGACGGCGGGCGCGGGCGACGCCACCCATGGCGGTCCAGCCCGCCCGCAGGACGGTCACCGCGACCGAGCTCGCGGCCGCGATCACGAAGCCCGTGAGCAGGACCGCGTACACGGTCGCCGACCAGATCCGCCCGCGCGCGGGAACCGCCTCCGGAGCCAGCACGTCGACGGAACGCGCAAACTCCGCGTCCGCCGCGGCGGTCCGGCGCAGCAGGGGAAGCAGAGGGTCGTCGGGGGCCAGGCGGGCGTGTACGGTGACCTCCGCCGACGGGAACCGCGTCAGCCGGAGCCGGGCGACGGGGCCGCGCGTCCGCGTCACCAGCGGCCAGCCGTGCAGCATGAGCACGCGTTCCAGTTCGAACTCCGCGGATGGAAAGGCCGGCGGATAGAGAAGACGCCCGCCGGAGTCCACCTCGGTCGAGATCCATGGGGGGCCGCGCTCGGGCTCGACGATGACGCCCAGCCGCGTGTCCTGGACCCGTTCCTCGATGACCAGCGCCTCGGCGGCCAGCATGAAGAGCAGCGCCGCCGCCGGAGACGCGAGTATCAGCCCCCGGCGGACGCGGTTCCACGGATCGCCCGGAAGCGGCGCCGCGTACGCGTCGATGCTGCGCAGCCACCGGCGCACCGCGCGCAGGCATGCGCGGACGGGTCCGAGGCGCGGCCGACGGGTGGAGCGGGCCGGGGATGGACGCGGCGAGTCGATCATGTGGCGTTCAGACGGGAACCTGCGTGAATGGACGCGATCGGTCGTGTCCGACGCACTCCGCACCTTCGAAGGCGTCATGCGGCGCCGGGCGGACGACCCGCACGGAACGAGCAGCGCAGCGCCACGATCGTCACGATGATCCTGGTGCCCGCGCGGAGCACGCCGCCGACGGTCCCCGAGATCTTGGAGCGTCCCTGTCGGCGCCGTCGGTACGGCACATCGATCTCCGCCACCGGCAGGCCGAGCAGCGCCGCCTTCATCTGCATCTCGACCGTCCAGCCCCACGTCGGATCGGCCATGCGCAGTTCCTGCAGCGCTTCCCACCGGATCGCGCGGAACGGTCCGAGATCCGAGTAGGCGCGCCCGCCGAGGACGCGCATGAGCGCGCAGGCCAGCCTGTTGCCGAAGCGCTGCACCATGTTGAGCGCCCCGGGTTCCGCGCACTTCACGCGCGATCCGATGACGATCACGGCCTCGCCGCGCAGAATCGGCGCCACCAGTTCCGGGAGCATGGACGGATCGTCGGAGAGATCGGCGTCCAGGAACACCAGCGCCTCCGGCGGCTCCGCCTGCCCGGCAAGCGCGGCGATGCCCCGCAGGCACGCGGACCCGTAGCCGCGCCGCGCTTCGCAGACCACCACCGCGCCGTGATGGCGTGCTATCGCCGCGCTGCCGTCTGTCGATCCGTTGTCCGCGATCACCACGGTCCGGACGGTCCCGTCCGCGCGCAGCGGCGCCAGCGCTTCGAAGAGCGCGGGCAGCGACTCCGCCTCGTTGAACACCGGGATGAGCAGGTCCACCCGGCGCCCGGTGCGGGCGTCACGGTCCGCGGCGGGGTCCCCGGCACCGTCGCCGGGTGGCCGGCCCCCGACGCCCGGCGCGGGTCCGTCAGTACTCGCTGACATGGCCGTTGGCGCTCTGCCCCAGCGGCGGGTTGAGCAGCGCCCGCAGGGCCTCCCCCGGATCCGGCTCGCGCATGAGCGACTCGCCGACCAGCACGATGTTCACACCGTGGGCCCGGAGTTTCGCAAGATCCTCCGAGGTGCGGATGCCGGACTCGCTCACCACGATGTGCCGGTCCTCCACCATGTCGAGAATCCGGAACGTGTGCGTGAGATCGGTCTCCATCGTCCGCAGGTTGCGGTTGTTGATGCCGAGGAGGCAGTAGCCGGCATGGGGGAACCCGATGTGCCGCTTCACCTTGAGCAGGTTCTCGACATCGTGGATCTCGACGAGGGTCGTCATCCTGAGTTCCTTCGCCAGGATCATCATGTCCAGGAGTTCGCCCTCGTTCAGCACCTCCGCGATCAGGAGGATGGCATCCGCGCCGGCCGCCCTGGACTCCCAGACCTGGTACTCGTCGACAATGAAGTCCTTCCGCAGGACCGGCAGTCGGACCGACTGCCGGACCTGCTGGATGTATCCGAGGTGGCCGCCGAAGTAGTATTCGTCCGTGAGACAGGAGATCGCCGCCGCACCCGCGGCCTCGTACCGGCGGGCGATGTCCACCGGGTCGAAGTCCGCCCGGATGATGCCTGCCGACGGACTGCGCCGCTTGATCTCCGCAATGACACGCGTCGTCCCGCGAAGCCGATCGTCCGCCAGTGCCCCGAAGAAGTTGCGCGGTGCATCCATCGCCCCGGCACGGGCCTTGACGACATCGATCGGCGTCGTCGTCCGGGCCCGCGCGACCTCGACCCGTTTCCGCGCGATGATGTTGTCGAGCGTCGGCTTCATCTGCCTTTCGATCGTCCGGTCCGCCGGTGCGGCGACAGCATCCGCCGCCGCGCCGGGCGGAGATGGTACCGCGATCGGGGACGCGTCCGGCCCGGGAGCGCCGGTGGTCGGAACACCGCCGGTTCCCGTCGATGTCATCCCGATGCCGCGGTGGTCGGCCATGGATCTCGCGGTCCTCGCCGCGGCGATCATCGCGCTGGTCGTCGTCACCCGCAGGCGCTGGTGGCGCCCGGCGGCCGCCGCGCCCGCCGGTGCACCAGATCCGGTCCTCCGCGCGCCCTCGGTGACGCCGTTCATCCTGCTGACCGGCCTGCTCTTCGCAGGCGCGCCGATGGCCGTGCTCATCCTGCATGCCCTCGGGATGCCGGTGCAGACCGCGCGAAGCCCGGCGGACCTCGTCGGGCCGCTCTCGCTGATCTATGCGCTCCAGGCGCCGGTCATCGCCCTCGTCATCCTGCAGCGCATCCGCTCGCGCCCGGCCGCGGGCACGGGCGGCGGTCGCCGCGCCTGGCGGCAGGCGGCCATCGCCGGGGGCATCGCGCTCGCCTGCACCTGGCCGATCGCGCTCGCGGCGGGGCAGGTGACCGCCAGGCTGATCGTGCTGGCAGGCGGGCCGGCCCCCGCGCCGCTGGCCCATGAGACGCTCCGCATGATCGTCGGCGCGGAGCGCGATGCGGCCCTGCTGCTGGTCATCGCATTCGTCGTACTTGCCGCGCCGATTGCAGAGGAGGTGCTCTACCGGGGTCTCATCCAGCCGCTGCTGGAGCGGGCGCTGGGCGGCCATCCCGCGGCCCCGGGCGCCGCCCTCATCGCGACCAGTGTGTTCTTCGCCTTCATGCACGTGAGCGTCGCGGAGCCGCACGCGGTCGTCTCGCTCTTCGTGCTCTCCATCGGCTTCGGGCTGGTCGCGCGGCACACCGGCCGGCTGCGCGCCGCGGTCGTCACCCACGTGCTGTTCAACGCCGGCAACATCGTGCTCGCGATGTCGATCACCGATCCAGTGGCTTCCGGGCTACATTAGCCGCATGCCGAAGACCACCGCATCCACGGCGACACGGCCGCGCGTCCTGACCGGGGATACGCCGACCGGCCAGCTCCACCTGGGGCACTACGTCGGCTCGGTCCGTCGCCGCGTCGAACTGCAGGCGTCGCACGAATGCTTCTTCCTGCTCGCGAACATGCACGCATTCACGACCCGCGCGGACCGGCCGCAGGAGATCCGGCGCGACACACTGGAGATCGTCCGCGACTACCTGGCGATGGGCATCGATCCTGAGCAGTGCAGCATCTTCATCCAGACGGAGATCCCGGCGATCGCGGAACTGACGTACCTCTTCGCGATGCTCCTGCCGTTCAACCGCGTCATGCGGAATCCCACGCTGAAGGACGAGATCCAGGTCAAGGGCCTTGGCGAGACGTACTCCTTCGGCTTTCCGCTCTACGCGGTCGGCCAGACCGCGGACATCCTGGCCTTCCGCGCCACCAGCGTCCCCGTGGGCGAGGACCAGGTGCCGCACATCGAACTCACGCGCGAAGTCGCCCGGCGATTCAACCAGGTGTACTGCGGCGTCTCCGACCAGGCGGAGGACGCGGAGCACGTGGCGCTGGGCGGCATCTTCCCGGTGCCGCATGCGGACGTCGGACCGATCGGCCGACTGGTCGGCACGGACGGGAAGAACAAGATGTCCAAGTCGCTCGGCAACGCGATCTTCGTGACCGATGACCTGAAGACGATCCGGAAGAAGATCGGCGGGCTCTTTACCGGTCGCCAGACGATGACCGAGCCGGGCGACATCAGCAATGCGCTCTTCGACTATGTCCGCGCGTTCATCCCGGACCGGGCCCGCGTCGAGGAACTGGAGCGGCGCTACGCGGCGGGCGACAACATCGGCGACGGCCACATCAAGGTGGAAGTCGCCGAGGCGATCGACGCGCTCCTTGCGCCGATGCGGGAGCGCCGCGCCAGGTACGAGGGCCGCGACGACCGGATCCTCGAGATCCTCCGGGCGGGATGCACGCGCGCCAACGCGGTCTGCGAGGAGACGCTGTCGCTCGCGAAGGAAGCGGCGGGGCTGCGGTTCTTCGACCGTGAACTGCGGTATCGGTGAGGCGGCGGCGGGGCACGCCCCCACGGCGACGCGCGGCGGTGCGATCCGACACCGGGATGACGGCCGGCGGACCGCGCGGGGCGGCGCCCGCCGGGGCCGACGAGTACAGTGCGTCCGATGTGTGAGCCGTCGTACAGGACCGACCCATGACCGATGCGTATCCGCCGACCGGCACGCTGCGCGACGATGGCGATGACGGCGTGCCCGGGAAGCCCCCGGGGGAGTCACAGGGCATCCCCGAGGACACGCTCATCGGCAGGACGATCGGCCACTACCGGGTTCGCCGGAAGATCGCTTCCGGTGGCATGGGCACCGTCTATGAAGCGGTCCAGGAAGCCCCTCGTCGCACCGTCGCCCTGAAGGTGATGAAACCGGGAATCGCCTCGCGTTCGGCGCTTCGTCGCTTCGAATACGAGTCACAGATCCTGGCGCGGTTGCGCCATCCGGGCATCGCGCAGGTCTTCGAAGCCGGCACGCATGATGACGGCGCCGGGGCGGTGCCGTATTTCGCCATGGAGTACATCCCGAACGCGAAGCCCATCACCGGATACGCCGTCTCGCGGAGACTCTCCACGCGAGACCGGCTCCGACTGTTCGCGCAGGTCTGCGACGCGGTCTATCACGGGCATCAGAAGGGAGTCATCCACCGCGATCTCAAGCCGGGCAACATCCTGATCGACTCGAGCGGACAGCCGAAGGTGATCGACTTCGGCGTAGCCCGCGCCACGGACTCCGATCTGGCCGTCACGACGCTGCAGACGGATGTCGGGCAGCTCATCGGCACACTCCAGTACATGAGTCCGGAGCAGTGTGATGCGGACCCGCACGATCTCGACATGCGGAGCGACGTGTACGCCCTCGGCGTCGTGCTGTATGAACTGGTCTGCGAGCAGCTTCCATACGACATCAGCCGGGCGGCGCTGTACGAAGCCGCGCGTGTCATCCGGGAGTCCACGCCGCCACGGCTGAGTTCGTTCAACCGGACGCTCCGCGGAGACATCGAGACGATCACGCTCAAGGCGCTGGAGAAGGACCGCAATCGGCGGTACCGCAGCGCGGCGGAGTTCGGCGAGGACATCCATCGTTACCTGCAGAACGTGCCGATCATCGCCCGGCCGCCGTCGATTGCCTACCAGTTCCGTACCTTTGCGCGGCGCAACCGGGCACTCTTCACCGGCGCCGCCGCGGTGCTGCTCGTGCTCATCGGCGGCCTGGTCGGCATGTCGGCACTGTACGTGCGGGCGGAGCGGGCGCGCGATGCGGAAGCGAGGCATCGGCGCACGGCCGAGGCGCGGGAACAGGAGACGATCGCCGCTCGCGAGATGGAGGCGGAGTCCGGCCGCCGGATGCTCGTCGAGCGCGATCGCGCCGTCGCGGCGCAGCGGCAGGCACTGCATCGCCTCGGTGAAGTGAATGCGTTGATCGACGTGATGAACCTGACGCTCTCGACCGGCGTGACGATCGTCAGGAACAGCTCCGGCGGCCCCGCGATCCTCGAACTCGAGACCGGGACGACCGGTGACTGGACGCCGGAGCACTGCCGCGCGGTCATGCAGGCCGGCGGCCTGCGCGAAGTCGGCCGGACCGAAGAGGCCGAGTCGATCCTGGCCGGCGCCCTGGAGGCGATGCCCGCTTCGCACGGCTCACGGGACTCCGCGATGCTGAGGCTGGTCGTGGCGACGCATCTCGCCGAGACGCGCGTGGCGCTGGAGCGCCATCACGACGCGGAGATCCCCGCGCTGATCTCCCTTCGGCTCCGCGCGTCCGCGTTCCAGGAGGACGATGCGCGGATCCAGGACGCGGTGCGGATGCTCGCTGCTGTCTACGAGGCCGGCGGTCAGCACGGGAAGCTGGCTGCACTGCAGCGCGACGGGCCTGCGTATCGCATGTGCCCGCCCGTGGCGGGGCATGACCGCGCGACCGCGATCGGCGCGCTGTGGGACGGACGGCTTGCCGCCCATGATGCGGATGGCGCCCTCTACGGATACGACGCCGAAGACGACCGGTGGACGGCCCTGATGCGGATCGACCCGGCGTGCCGCGCCGCGGCCACGGCGCGGACCCGGCCGTTCGTCGCCGCCTTCGATCCGGCGGGAGAGGTGCACCTCCTCGATGCCGACTCCGGACGGCGCCTCGGGGCGATCGCCGGGGAGGGCGTTCCCGTCGAAGGGGTGTTCTCCCCCGACGGAACGCGCCTGGCGGTCGTGACGACGCCGCCATGGGATCGCTCGGGTGTCGGGGCGGAGTCGCGACTGTCGGTCTACCGGGTGCCGTCGCTGGAGCGCATCCTTGACACGCGGCTGCCGCGAGCCGGCACGCGGTACGGTTCGATCGACTGGCAGGGTGATGTGATCGCGGTCGCCGTCCATCATCAGCACGAGGCTGTGGTCATCATCGAGGCCGCAACGGGCGCGCAACGCGGGGAGATCGCCGGATCAGGCGTGCTCTCCGTGCGCCTCTCTCCCGACGGCACGATGCTTGCACTGGGACTGGCGCCGACCGGGGTCGTGCTCTGGAACCTCGCCGACAGGGTCGATCGTCGCCTGGACGGACACAGCAACTGGGTCTCCGCGCTCGCGTTCACCGCCGATGGCCGGATGCTCGCAACGGGCGCGGGCGACAGCACCATCCGGACCTGGGACGTCCAGAGCGGCATGTGCATGCGCGTCATTCCGACGGGCTTCCTGCACAGGAATGAGTACACCTTCTCGCTTCACTTCGTTGATCGCGGCGGAACCCTGCTGCTTGCCTCGTCCGGCCGGACCGGAACGAACCTGTGGGACCTGACCGCGGACTGCACCGAACCGCGCTGATGACGGCGCGCTTCCCGGGCACGGCCGGGCCTGCGTGGCGGCGTGCTGACGCCGGATCAGGCCCCGGGCCGTGCGCTGGAACCGGTCCCGGAAACCGGAAGGCGCCACCGGTGGCGATGGATCGGTCGGACGCGGGCGGGACCGCCCTCATGCCCGTCGCTGCGCCACCACCACCAGCGACCGTGAGAACAGCACCGGCCTGGAGAAGCAGTCCCGCCGGATCGACGCGAGTCGCGCGGGCGGTTCATCGGGACGACGGAAGTCGGCACCGGTCAGCAGTCGGCCGAGCAGCGGGAAGGGGAGCAGCAGCGGAAGCAGCGCCTTGCGCTTGGCGCGGTCGCCGTCCAGCGCGATGACCTCGGCGCCGAAGTGCTCCAGCAGGTACCGCAGGCGGAGGTAGCTCATCGGATTGACATGACCGCGATCGCGCCGTTCACCGGGCGCGACCGGACGGCTGAGCGACGGCCGGAACTGGTACGGGTACCCGCGGAAGAGCGCATACCAGCGGCTGTAGAGGTTCATCACGTTCGGGGTGGAGAGGATGACATGCCCGCCCACGGGGACGATGCGCACCAGTTCCCGCAGGAGCAGGTTGGGATCCAGCACGTGCTCCACCCCCTCCAGGCAGATCGCCACGTCGAAGGCGCCGTCGTCGAAGGGCAGGGGGGCCTCCATGTCCGCGTGCACGAAGTCCGGCCGGGCGTCGTTGATGTCCGCGCCCAGGACATCGTGTCCATGGGCCCGCAGCGCATCGACCAGCACGCCGCTGCCCGCGGGAAGGTCGACGATCCGCCGGCGGCGCGCCGGCGCCAGCCGGCTCACCTGGTCGACAACGCGCGCCATGTACCCCGTGAACTCCGGGACGTGGCTGAAGTCCTCCAGCATGCGGTCGGGGCGGGACATGCCGCGGATCATCGCAGACAGCGCGCTCGCGGGCCGCAGGAGGGCTCGCGCCGCGCCGCCCGGCCGCGGCGCATGCGGCGCGCCCATGCCCGGGCAGGCCACCATCCGGACGGAGGGGGTCCGTCGTCCCGCGGCGGGTGCGGGCACGCGCTCGCATCCGGCGGGCCGGACCGGTACCTTCGTAGGGACGCGCGGGGACCGGCCGCGCGCCGGCGGCACCACGGCCCGCGCCGGAAGGCGGATCGCGTGCCGCGCCCTGGCACAGACGCCATCACCGACCCGGCACCTGTCCATCCCATGCCCATGGAGTCATCCCCATGACACTCAGACTCGGCGACGCTGCTCCTGACTTCACCGCCCAGACGACCGAGGGCCAGATCCGGTTTCACGACTGGCTCGGCGACGGCTGGGGCGTCCTCTTCTCCCATCCGGCGGACTTCACACCCGTCTGCACGACGGAACTCGGCGCGGTGGCGAAACTCCGCAAGGAATTCGCGAAGCGGAATGTCAAGGTGATCGCCGTGAGCGTCGATCCGATCGAGTCGCACCGCAGATGGGTCGGCGACATCAACGAGACGCAGTCCTGCACCGTGGACTTCCCGATCATCGCGGATCCGGATCGGGCCGTCTCGAACCTCTACGGCATGATTCATCCGAACGCGAGCGAGACGTTCACCGTGCGCAGCGTGTTCGTGATCGGGCCGGACCGGAAGATCAAGCTCATGATCACCTACCCGGCATCCACAGGCCGGAACTTCGCGGAGATCCTGCGCGTGATCGACTCGCTCCAGCTCACCGCGAAGCACAAGCTCGCGACGCCGGCGGACTGGAAGGCCGGCGAGGACTGCATCATCGTGCCCGCCGTCTCGAACGACGAGGCGAAGAAACTCTTCCCGCAGGGCTTCAGCGAGATCAAGCCGTACCTGCGATACACGAAAGCGCCCGCCGGCACGTCGTGACGCGCGGGCGCATCCCGCCTCCCGGCAGGCCGCGGGCGTGCCGCGATCCGGTCATCGCGCCGCGCCCGCGGCCGTGGCGCGCCTCCCCCCGCGCCGACCGGCCACCGACGGCCGTCGCGGATCAGGCCGCCGGACCGCCGCGCTCGAAGTGATCGCGCAGGATCTCGGCCGCGGCGAGGGCATCGCGAAGGCGCTTCTTCCCGGCGCGGGTACGCCCGGACTGCGCCATCGCCTGGTCCGCCGCGAACGAGGTCAGGCGCTCATCCTGGAACGCCACCGGCAGGCCCGTGGCCGCGGCGATCGCCGCGCCCTCCCGCCGTGCCGCCGCGGCCGCCGGCCCTTCGCTGCCGTCCATGTTGAGCGGCAGCCCGATGACGATCGAGTCCGGTCCCTCGCGACGGACGGCGGCCAGGATCGCGGCCTGCCGCAGCGCGGCGGTGGGCGCCTCGATCACGCCCGCCGGCCGGATGATGCCGCTGCCGCGATCGCCCAGCGCAAACCCGGTCCGGCGGTCACCGAGATCGATGGCAAGCACGCGCACCGCTCGATTGTCGCACATCGTCCACGGGGATGCATCCACGCCGGCACCTCGATGCCGTACCCTCCCCGCCGTGGACACCATCGAGTCACGCATCCGTACGGACGATCCCGCCTTCCTGCAGAACCGCGCCGCGATGGAGCAGCACCGGCACCTGCTTCGCGAGCGTCTGGACGTCGTCCGCGCCGGCGGCGGGTCGGCGCTGGTCGAGCGGCACCGCGCGCGCGGCAAGCTCTTCGTCCGCGACCGCATCGAGTCGCTGCTGGACCCGGATACGCCGTTCCTGGAATTGAGCGCGCTTGCGGCGTTCGAGATGTACGGCGGTGATGCCCCGGGCGCGGGCGTCGTGACCGGACTCGGCCGCATCGAGGGACGGACCTGCGTCATCGTCGCCAACGACGCCACGGTCAAGGGCGGCACGTACTACCCGATCACCGTGAAGAAGCACCTTCGCGCGCAGGAAATCGCGATGGAGAACCATCTGCCCTGCGTGTACCTGGTCGACTCCGGCGGCGCGTTCCTGCCGCTCCAGGCGGAGGTGTTCCCCGACCGCGATCACTTCGGCCGCATCTTCTACAACCAGGCGCGCATGAGCGCCGCCGGCATCCCGCAGGTGGCGTGCGTCATGGGCTCCTGCACCGCGGGCGGCGCGTACGTGCCGGCGATGAGCGACGAGACCGTCATCGTCCGGCAGCAGGGCACGATCTTCCTCGGCGGACCGCCGCTGGTGAAGGCGGCGACGGGCGAGGAAGTCTCCGCCGAGGATCTGGGCGGCGCGGACGTCCACTGCCGGACGAGCGGCGTCGCCGATCACTGCGCCGCCGATGATGAGGACGCGCTGGCGATCGTGCGCAACATCGTCGCCAACCTGAACCGGCCGGCGCCGCCCGGGGCGGACCCGGCCGACCCGGATCCGCCCCGGTACGACCCCGCGGAGATCCCCGGCGTCATCTCCGCCGATGTCCGCAGGCCGTATGACGTGCGCGAAGTCATCGCCCGCCTGGTCGACGGCAGCCGCATGCACGAGTTCAAGCGGCTCTACGGGGAGACGCTGGTGACCGGCTTCGCGCGGATCTGGGGGTATCCCGTCGGCATCCTGGGCAACAACGGCGTCCTCTTCTCCGAGAGCGCGCTCAAGGCCGCGCACTTCATCGAACTGTGTTCCCAGCGCGGCATCCCGCTGCTCTTTCTCCAGAACATCACCGGCTTCATGGTGGGGCGGAAGTACGAGTCGGGCGGTATCGCCAAGGACGGGGCGAAGATGGTGGCGGCGGTCTCCAACGCCTGCGTCCCGAAGTTCACGGTGGTGATCGGCGGTTCCTACGGCGCGGGGAACTACGGGATGTGCGGGCGCGCCTACCAGCCCAGGTTCCTCTGGATGTGGCCCAATGCGCGGATCAGCGTCATGGGCGGCGAGCAGGCGGCAAACGTGCTGCTCACGGTCAAGAAGGACCAGATGGCCGCGAAGGGCGAGCCGCCGATGAGCCCGGAGCAGGAGGCGGCGTTCCGCCGGCCCACGCTGGAGAAGTACGAGCACGAGGGCAGCGCGTACTACTCCACCGCCCGCCTGTGGGATGACGGCATCATCGATCCCGTGCAGACGCGCGACGTGCTGGGCCTGGCACTCGCCGCGGCCATGCACGCACCGGCCGAGGCGCGGCGGCAGAGCGTGTTCCGGATGTAGGACGGCGCACGGGTGATCCCGCGCACGATCGACTTCCTCGTCCGTGCGATCCCTGCGCACTGGCGATCCACACAGTGGACGTCGCGCGTGGCGGACGAATGACATGGAGCACACAGAGCCCACAGAGGCTGATCCGGATGGAGTCTGGTCATTGCGTTCTGCGGATCCGCGACATTGAGTGTGCGGACGGCGATGCACTGCGCTCAGGGCTCTGGCTCGCCTTCAGACCGCGCTGCTCTGTGTGCTCTGTGGCCTCTGTGTCGATCCTCCAGCGTGCCGCCTCGACTGACGCACACCGGGCATCTCCGGCGCCGGCTCCGACTGGAACACGCACCTTCTACGCCACGAGCTCGATCCCGCAACGATTCGCCGTCTCGGATCGACGGACGGCAACGCGCCCGGTCAGCTGCAGGTTGGCGAGCGCATTGCGAACCTGCGACCGCGACCCTCCCGCGAGTTCGGCCAGGCGGGATTCGCTCGTCCCCGCGCCGGCATCGTGACGCAGCGCCGCCAGGACGGACGCGCCGAGATCGCCTCGGAAGTCTGCGCGGGTACGGAGATCCGGGTGGCGCGACATCATCCAGACGGCCGGGCGGATCGCGTCCTCGTTGAAGTCGACGGGCTGCGACCACAGACCCCACTTGCGAGAGAGATCTCAAACCCGATGCCGGAAGACCTCCGTCAATCACCTGCTCTCGCAGAAGACATCGACGCGCGGCGAGCTTCCCGGCCGGTTCGAGCTTCAGCCGCAACCGCACAATCTCACGCTCCAGCCGGGCATTCTGGTGCCTGAGCTGCGGTCGGTCGCAGGCTTCTGCGACTCGGGGTGCTCGGGAGCGGGCGACCCGACGCCAGCGGCGCCACGGAGCCAGATGGGAGGCATGGCGCCCCTCTCGCCTGATCGCGAGAAGCGACTCATCGCGGGAACGTGATCATGGCAATGAGTCCGGCCAGGGTCCCGTGTCCTCGTCCTGCTGGCGCACGCTCATCCGGGATCCTCCGGTGCCGGACGTCCGACGCGCTCGCGTCGGGCCACGTCGCCAGCGCCAGAACCGCTTCTCCATCGCGATGACAGGCAGGCCCGCCAGGGCAACCAGCGTCGGGGCAACCCAATCGGCAAGGCTCAGCCGATGAGTATGGAAGAGCCGGTTGAGCGGCGGCAGATAGACGAAGCACAGTTGCAGGACCAGCGCTGTCGTGATCCCGTAGTACACGTATCTGTTGCTGAAGATTCCGATCCGCCACGCCGATTCCGTCAGCGAACGACAGTTCAGCAGGTAGACCGCCTGGAATACGATGATCGTGGTAACCGCGATAGTCTGCGACTCAGCAAGTGCGGTGCCGGGATCGATGCCCAGGCGGAGGTCGGTGTGATACTCGTAGTGGAACAGGCCGACGGCGCCCGCAGCCAGGAGCGCGGCGACAAGGAACGTCCGGCCGACGAGGAAAGCGTCCAGCAGCGGCGCAGCGGCGCTACGCGGGTGGCGCGTCATCACATCCGGTTCGGGCGCCTCGAAGGCCAGTGGGAGAGCGAGTGTGATCGCCACCACCAGGTTCACCCAGAGGATCTGCACCGGATTGATCGGCATGAGCAGGCGGCCGTCATGTACCGGGAAGAAAACCACCGCCACAAGGATGATCATCGCCTGGCCCAGGCTCGTGGGCAGCATGAACGTGAGCGACTTGATCAGGTTGTCGTAGACTCGGCGTCCTTCCTCTACCGCAGCCTCGATCGATGCGAAGTTGTTGTCTGCGAGCACCATCTCCGCCGCCTCCTGCGCCACCGCGGTGCCTCCGATGCCCATGGCGACACCGATGTCCGCGCGCCTGAGTGCCGGCGCATCGTTCACGCCGTCGCCAGTCATGGCCACTACCTCTCCGCAGGCCTGAAGAGCCCTTACGAGACGCAGTTTGTGCTCAGGCGAGACACGTGCGAAGACGTTGTGCGAACGAGCCAGTTCTTCCAGGTCGACGTCGGAGGCTGTGGCGATCTGCGGGCCGGACACCACCGAATCGGCGGGCGCATCGCGTTCGAGCAGGCTCAGTTCGACCGCGATCGCACGCGCCGTATGGGGATGATCTCCGGTGATCATCTTCACAGCGATGCCGGCCGTGCGACAGGCGTGAATCGCGCTCGGCACCTCTTCTCGGGGTGGGTCGATCATACCGGCGAGACCGAGGAACCGGAGAGGCGTCGCCGGGGACGCGCCGTCGAACTCCCGCAGCGATCCGGGAGCCGGGCCCGAAGCGATCGCCAGAACCCGCATCCCCCTGACAGCCATCTCCTCCACAGCATCATGCACAACCACGGGGTCCAGCGGGGCGCCATCGGCCAGAGCGTGACAGAAACCCACCACTCTTTCGGGTGCGCCCTTGAGACAGACCAGCCTGCTGCCGTGGTCGGCATGGTGCAGCGTCGCCATGTACTGCCGCTCGGAGTCGAAGGGCAGCACGTCGATTCGCGGGTGTCGCTCGCGCAGCGCCTCGTAATCCAGTCCTGCCTTGCAGGTGGCTACCAGCAGGGCAGCCTCGGTCGGGTCACCAAGGATGCTCCATCGCCCGTCACACCGCACCAGATGAGCGTCGTTGCACAGCGCTGCGGCGAGCAGCAGCTCCTGGGCTCCCGGTGGAATGCTCTCAACCTTCTTCCCGTTCGCAGTCAGTTCACCCGCAGGCACATAGCCGATCCCGCTGAGACTGTATCGCTGTTTCGGCGTACAGAGTGCTTGCACGGTCATCTCGTTGCGGGTCAGCGTCCCAGTCTTGTCGGTGCAGATCACCGTGACACTGCCCAGTGTTTCGACGGCCGGAAGACGGCGGATGATGACATTGCGACGCGCCATGCGACGGATCCCGATGGCAGAAGCGATCGTGATGGCGGCGGGCAGGCCTTCCGGAATCGCGGCCACTGCCAGCGTGATCGCGGCCATCAGACTGTCGATGAGCGGGTACTCCCGCAGCAGTCCTGCCGCCAGGATCAGAAGTGCAACGATGATGATGGCGGTCGTGATGCCGGCAGCGAGCTTCGCAAGCCGTCGGGCCAGAGGCGTGTCAGGCGCCCTGGTCTCGCCGAGCAGTTCCGAGATCCGGCCCAGCTCCGTACGCGTACCCGTAGCGACCGCGATCGCCGTACCGGAGCCGGATGTCACGAGCGTTCCGCCGAACACCATGCACCTGCGGTCGCCGACCGCAGCATCCTGCGGCACCGGATCGACATGCTTCGGCACGGGAAGCGACTCGCCGGTGAGCGCAGCCTCGTCGGTGTGCAGGTTGTCCAGCTCGATCAGACGGAGGTCCGCGGGTATTCTGTCGCCGGCCTGCAGCAGCACCACGTCGCCCGGCACGATCTCGTACGCGGGCACCTGCAGTGGGTCTCCGTCGCAGAGCACCGTGGCGTTCAGGGGCACCATCCGGCTGAGGGCTGCGATGGCCTCGCCGGCTTTCCTCTCCTGCAGGAATCCCACAACGCTGTTGATGACGACCACCGCGAGGATTACGATCCCGTCGGTGACTTTTCCGAGAAGCATCGCCGCCACCACCGAGACCAGCAGGATGTAGACGAGCGGCGTGGCCAGCTGGCGCAGCAGAGTCCGCCACGCTCCCTCACGCCGCGATCGTTCGATGCGGTTCGGTCCGTAGCGAGAGATTCGAGCTTGTGCCTCGGATCGCGACAGGCCCTGCGGACCGGAGTTCAGGAACGGAAACATCCGCTCCAGGGGGAGCGAGTGCCAGGCTGTCTGCTGCGGTTCTGCTTCGTCCTTCGGCATGCCACCATCTCGGGTCGCTGGGAAACGGGTGGCGGGTCGGAATTCCGCCGGAATCACATGCCCCTCGGGGCCAGCCAGCATAACGCTCGGCATCAGCGGCGGCGCACAGCGCCGTCCGCTTCATGCTGGTGTTCAACACTGCCTCAGAACCCGCGATCAAGTGGATATCCTCCCAGTCAGGACGACGCCAAGGAGGTCAGGATGGCCCGTACGAAGTGACCCCCGCACTCGCTCCCCACGATCTGGCGATGCCCGGATGAACACTGGGAGAACTTCAACGAGCCGACGCTGCGGCGCCTCGACCCTCCGGCGAAGACGAGGCGAAGCCGCATCGATCCACGGCGTGCTCTGGACGGCATGATCTGCCAATTGCGCACGGACTGCCAGTGGCACGCGCTCCCCTGCGAGTTCGGAGGTGATCGTCCGATTCATCGCCTGTTCCAACGGTGGTTCGCTCGTGGCGTGATCGATGAAGTGTGCGCGCTGCTCGATAGAGCAACATCCTGTCTGCAGATTCGCGCCGCGGCCCGCTCCTCCGGGGGCTCAATTGCCGCCCCCGGACCCCGGCTCTCCCCCGGAAGGGCTCCGGGGGCCATGACTGGTGGGCCGGCCGGTGAACATGCATGCGCAGGAACTGAAGTCGGCGGATCATCGTGGCGGTCACGATCCGGACTGCGGGCTGAGGTAGATGCGTGAGGTCGTCCACTCCTCGTCGATCTCCACGACCAGCGCGGTGACCAGGCGGAGAAGCGACGCCTCGTTCGGGAAGAGGCTGGCGACGCGGGTTCGTCGAAGCAGTTCGCGGTTGACTCGCTCAAGGCTGTTGATCGTGCGAAGGCGGCGCTGGTGATGCGTCGGCAGCGCGAAGATGGTCAGTCCCTCCGGGATGGCGGACTCCATCCAGTCGGCGAGTTTCGGCGCCACCTTGCGGTACTTCGCGGCGATCTCCGCGAGTCGCTGATCGGCCTTCGATCGATCCGGCGCGTTGAAAATCGACCGGATGTCCCGCGCCACGTCCTGTCGCAGGGTGACCCTCGGGACGTACGCCTGGGCATTGTGCTGCAGATGGAACTGACATCGCTGCCAGGGAATCGATGGCATGGTGGCCATGCGTGCGGACCTGAGACCCGCGTGATCGTCGCTGACGATCAGCTCGACACCCGTCATGCCACGCCTCTGGAGCGACTCGAGGAACGACCGCCAGTGAGGCTCCGCCTCGCTCAGTGCGACGCTGGTTCCCAGGACGGTGCGGTAGCCGTCCGCACGAACACCGGTTGCGATGAGCACGGCACAGTCCCGCACGCTGCCGCCGTGCCGGACCTTCTCGTATCTCGCGTCGAGGACGAGGTACCTGATGGTGCCGATGTCCCGGTTGCGCCACTGCGCCAGCTGCTCGTCGAGTTCAGCCGCGGCCCGGCTGACCTGCGTGCTGCTGACCTCGAGGCCGCACATCTCCTCCAGAACCTTGCGGACGCGCCGGGCCGAGACGCCTCGCGCCTGGGGAACCTGAAGCTGCAGTTCTCCGACACGCGTGGCCAGAGTCCGGGGCTTGAAGCCGTTGGCATAGCCGCGGCGCTCGGTGGAGCGCTCGTAAGGGCCTGCGCCGAGGGCCTTCTCGCGCTCAAGGGTCATGGCGAGATCGAGGATGGCGGTGAAGGTCTCGGCGATGGCCCCATCATGAATCCCCTGGTTCCGTGGCTGGCGACGAGTTCCACGCTGTCATTGAGCGCGGTACGATCCTGCTGGCGGGTCATTCTGGACTCCTTTGCACTTGGAGAAAGCCAGATGATCCGCCGTTTTCAGAACCCCTGCTCGGTGCCGGCAGCAGCCTGCGGCCGGAACCGAATTTACAGACGAGACGTTACACGCCCCATCCATCCGTGGCGGTGAGCCAGCGGAAACGAAGGCTGACGGAGGAAGTGTTCGGCTGGATGAAACAGGTCGGCGGGCTGCGCCGCGCCCGGGTCTCCGGGCAATGGAAGATCCAGCAACTGGCCGAGATTGCTCTGTCTGCCCTGAACCTGCTGAGAATCGCCCGGCTGCAGGCGACATAGCACGCGCCAGCCAGTGCCAATCCGGTCAGAATCGTCCCGGACGAGCCTGATCGGAGACGGAAACAACAGATCACGCGGCGAGAATCGCGGGTTGAAAGGCAAGCGAGGGCCGGAGGGACGAGGTCTCGTGGTCGGACGAGGGGAAGGTCAACAGCCTGCTAGCTATCTCGACGCGACAGGCTCTCAGCTTCCTGAAGTTCTGAATCTCAATAAATGCAATGTTCATTCAGCATTCTCCTGCGCACTGCCCGAGCGAGTATTGGCTTTGCTTTCCAACGCTCAGCATCAGCGGCGGCGCGTAGCGCCGCCCGCTGCATGCTGTTGTTCGGCGGCATGTTCATGGCACTCCTTGCAGGAACGCCTCAAGTTCCTTCGACGATTTGTACTGCCGAAGCTGCTGCCAAGAAATCCCAAGCTTCGCGTCGCATCTAGCCGAGTCAACGTAGTAGAACTTCGGATCACTACGGAGGATGCCGTCGCGGAGGAGTGCGGCGAGAATTCGCCGTCCAAGATCGCCTCGCAAGACGCGTTCATGTTCGATTTTCGCACGGTACTTCGCTAGGCCACCTTTCTTGTGCGAACGGAATTCCGACAGGATTCTTCGGAGCCTCCGATACTTTTCCTTCAACGCAGGATCGACGGGTGCGACCGTGAGCTTGTCAACATACTTCGCCAGGGGGTAATCGAGCGTGTGCTCGAGACACCGAATCTCCATCCTGCCCGCGCACACGGATACGGCATTGGCATGCCCTTCGGCTTTCTGCGTACTGATAAGCAACCCAGCATCCTGGTCTGGGTCATCGTCGCCTCGTCGTGGGATCGACCGCACGATGACGTCGGGCGTGTCGATCCGGACACCCTTTGCCGAGATGCTGCAGTCGCCGATCACCACCAGTGCGGACGCTCCGCCTAACTCTACACGACAAGGAAGCGTCGCGTGCGCATTGACGAGATACGGTCCAAGGGGAATGGCTTCGCTGTCGAGGATACCCGTGAATGTGAACGTCCGCTCCTGGTTCTTGTCTGGGAACTCGATTTGAATATTCAGTTCCGCAGTGCTCGGTCCCACCTCCCCCGGGTCCTCCCAACTGTCCCCACTGATGTCGATGGCGATCGCGGCCTCGATGCCGAGGAACTCCGATGACGATTGCATCAGCATATTGAGACACTGCACGCTGATCGAACGTTGACTGCTAAGCGCAGCCATGACGTACAGGAGGTGATACGTTGGGCGATTCGCATTGGCATACTCGACGGCAAGAGCCCGATACTCCTGCCTGCTACTGAGCGCGCAGCGGGCGACTGCCACCGCGCCGAAGACCGCGTTGCGGAGTCGTGTCTCATCGAGAAACGGATGTTCCGGACACCAGCTGGCAACAGCTGCCTCATACCGTTCGTTCAGCGCACTATCCGCAACCAATTGGACAGGAAACGGCTTGGCGAGTGCTCGAGACAATAGCCGTGCACACTGCTCTTCTCGGTCATAAAGGGACCGCCGCAGTGATTGAGCGAGTGACCCTCCAACCTCCGTTGCGATGGATTCGATGAAGTTCGGGAGAGCCTTCTCATCGTGCTCCCGATTGAGCAAATAGTCGGAAATGCGGATGAGAAGGTCGATCTCGACTTGGCCCCCGGTCTGCTCACCCAGGGCCTGTTGAACGCGGTGATAGTTCCTCTCCTCCCGCAGTAGCGTTGATATGGCGTCAAGCACCGGAGGGTACCCGACAAACGACAGGAACGCGTCCTCGGGCTTGGACGGAGTGGCTGAGAACGCCGCGCTCAGTCTGTCGAGCACACTGTCTCGCGCGCACTCATAGCTCTGCCTTTGGCTATGGCCGCCGGTGGAGACAAGGGCGTCGATGTAGGTTTTCGCTTGGGGGAGATCAAACGGATCGATCTGGACCATTCCAACGTCTATGCCTTTGTCGGCGAGGTAGCACCAAGTGCCGAGAAGTACCTGGCTGCGGCCAAACACGAGTATCACGGTGCTTGGCGATCCCTTTGAACGCTCGATCAGATCGTCCAGGAACGCTTCAAATCCTTCCTCCGTCGTCTTCGACCTCCCCTCGTCGATCCCGTCAACGATGATTCCGTGGGTTCCGGTTCGAAGGCCCTCCAAGACGGGCCCAACCCTATCGATGGGATAGGCGGTCGTGAGAATGCCGGTCAGTGTGTTGTCACCGACCGGCTTGTGCTTCGCCAAATCCAAAATAGGCAGCTGAGTGTCAAACGAGAGCGCACGGGCCGTCGTCGTTTTTCCGGCTGCGCCAACGGCCGACACAACGATAATGGGCGGCTTCTCTGAAGGAAACTCGATTTTAGAGAAGGCCGGCTCAATGTACGGACTCGGGCGTGTCGATTGCACAAAAAACGAACTGGACCCGGCCTGAAGTGGTGTCGGAGCCTTTCGCGAGGCTAGGATTGATTTGAGCGTGTAGTACTGCACTTGTTACTCCTCTGCCGCCGAACCATTGATTCTGCGGAATTCCCCATACCACCGTCCTGCGACCATGATATCTGGTTTTCCGCAGAACCTGGCGAGTGAGGAGGATCTGCGGAAAGGGCAGAGCGCGGAATTGCGGCAGCACCGGTTCGAGCAAGGCTGCAGACAGCCCCCGGGCCCTTTGGAAGCGGTCCGGTCCCCGGGTTTCATCCGGCAGTATGGTCGCCCACGATGACGTTCCAGGGGCGGTTCACGGCTGTAACTCGACGGAAGCACTACGCCCGCCGGACTGAATGGACCTGTCGGGCCTGGATCATGGCCTTGTCGCGATTTCACCGCGGACCACCCGGATGGCGGCGTCCATCGCAGATGGGCGCGGCGGAGGTCGAGGCGTTTCTCACCCACCGTGCGGTACAACGGCGCATCGCCTCCGCTCCCCCTTGCCTGGGAGGATCGCCTTTCGAGCGCATTCCACGAGTTCCGCTTCGCTCCCTTCGACTGCGCTCAGGACTATCGACCGTGGCCCGTTCGGGGCCGAAGGCGCGTGCATCGCGCCGATTTGCAGACGCGAGCGCGCCGTTCAGCGCACCCCCTCAACCACCCCCAGAACCCGCTCCGCCACCCCGTCCCACCGCCACAGCGCGCTGCGGGCCAGGCCGCGGTCGCGCAGGTCGGCGCGGCGGGGGCCGTCGGTAACCAGGGCGTCGATGGCTTCCGTGAGCGCGGCCGGGTCATCTGGATGGACGAGCATGCCCGCGTCGCCCACCACTTCGGGGAGTGCGCCGGCGGCGGTGGCGATGACCGGGGTGCCGCAGGCCATCGCCTCCGCGACCGGGAGTCCGAATCCCTCGTCGCGTGATGGCATGACCAGCGCGAGCGCGCGGCGGTAGTGGGCTGCCAGCGCTTCGTCGTCGGCGGGTCGGACGAAGTCGACCGCGCGGCCGACGCCGCACTCGGATGCCCAGCGCCGCGCGTTGTCGGTCATCAGGCCGCAGCAGCGCAGGCGGACGGCGCCGCGGCAGCGGGTCTGCCCGAATGCCTTGAGCAGGAGGGGGAGGTTCTTGTGCGGCTTCTCGCTGCCGACGAAAAGGAGGTACGGCGCTTCCGATGGCATCGTCGCCGGGCCGGAGGCGGAGCGCGGCGTCGGCGTGAACGCGGCGCTGACGCCGTTGCCGACGACGACGCACCGGTCGCCGGGCAGGCCGGCCCAGGCGCAGAGGCGCTGCTTCGAGTGCTCAGAGACGGTCAGCACGCGCGCGGCGCGGCGGGCCGCGGGTCGGACGACGGCCGCGTAGAACGCGCGCTTGGCCATCGATCGCTCGTCCGGGTCATCCAGGTGGATGAGGTCATGGATCGTCAGCACGACCGGCATGCGCCTCGGCGCGGGCAGCGGCGCGACGAACCCGGGCGTGAAGAACACGTCTGCGCGCACGCGGCGGCAGCCGAGCGCCAGGCGCAGCGGCGAGAACGGCCGGGCGGGATGGCCGCGCACGGGGACGGGCACCGCGCCGGGCAGGCGCGCGATCACTTCCCTCGCGAAGCGACCGATGCCGTGCGGGCCGATCCACCGCGCATCGACCGCGATTCTCGAGGATCCGTCGCTCATCGCGCGCCCGCCGGCAGCAGGGGTGCGGGTTCGGGTGCGCCGGCGATCGCACGGGCCAGGTCATCCCACGACCAGACGCCGTCGGGCGGCAGCGCGGCGCGATCCATCGCCTGAGCCGCATCCAGGGCGCGACCGATCGATGCACGATCGCCCGGCACATACGTCACCCAGTTCGGCCGCGCTGAGACCAGGAACTCCGGCGCGATGACCGGGAGTCGACAGCAGGTGTACTGCATCACCTTGAGACTGTCGACCAGGCTTTCGGCGCCGGGCTCGTAGAGCCGTGCCTGGAGTCCCGCATCGGCGTGGCGGATGTACGGCACGGTCTGCTCGAACGGCATCTCGCCGTACGTCCGGATGCGCGGATGCGCCGGGACACCGTGCAGCGGACCGATGACATGGAACGTCCACGCCGGACGGACCTCCGCCGCGATCTCCAGGAAGCGCGTGTCCAGCATGCTCGTCCCCACGAAGACGGCGTGCGGGCCCCCGGTGCCGTACGGTGACTCGGACGGCGCCTCGAAGAGGTCGCGCCGCACGCCGTGCGGCTGGACGGCGGCATTCGGCACGGGCGGAAATCGCTTCAGCAGCGCCGCGGTCGGCACGCTCACCAGGTCCGCGCACCGCATCAGGTCCGCTTCCGCCTCGAGCACGACCGGATGGTTGCGCAGCAGCGTGAGATCGTCCGCCATGCGGTAGACCAGTCGCGCCCGCGGCGCCAGCCGTCGCAGGCGCGGCGCCAGCAGCAGGGCGGGCGTGCTCTCGAAGAGCAGCAGGTCCGCGCCGGCGACCAGCGGCTCCAGTTCACCGAGCGGGAACCGCGCGTATCGCCGGAAGAGCGGCGCCGACCACCGGTTGAGCCGGGCGCTCCGCAGGTTGGCGGGATGCCACGGCGTGTACCAGACGAAACTCGCGAGCCGATCGCCGACCCACCGCACCTTCCCCGCTTGGGCGCGGACCGGGTACGCGAATCGGAAGTCGCGGCGCAGGCGCGACAGGTGACTCAGCGCGCCGGTGACGAAGATGACCTCCCAGCCGGCACGGACGAATGCGTCCGCCACCCAGTGCGCCCCGGCGCGGCGGTCGGACTGGAGGTAGTGCAGCGTGACCAGGATGAGCCTGCGTGCGCTCACGTCTCCGCACCGTCGTCGCCGTCGCGGGCATGGCCGAGGGCGCGCTCGAGCGTCAGGTCGGCCCGCAGCGCCAGGTGATCCGTCAGACGCGCGCGCTGCCGCGCCGGGAGCGACGACAGCGGCACGACCGCGCGGGCGAGCGACGTGAACGCGCCCGCCATCCCGCGCCGGATGCCGTAGAGCCGGTACCCCGCGGCGGCGAGGCGCGATCCGGGCGCCTCGGCCGGCGCCCCGGACGCCGGCGCACCCTGCGGATCACCGCGATGCTCGAAGAGGATGGCGCGCGGGCGATGCGCGCGGATGAGCGGCATCATCGCGGCGAGGATCGTCGCTTCGTGCCCCTCCACGTCGATCTTGATGAGATCGACGCCGTCCAGCCCGGACGCCGCGAGCAGGTCATCGGGCGTGAGCATCGCGACGACCTCGTGATCGCCGTCCGCGGCGGCGCCGTGCATGCCGCCTGCCTGCACCAGCGAGGATGCGCCGCTGTTGCGCCCGTCCAGCCGCATGGCGCCCGTCCCGCGTCGATCGGAGACCGCGGCGCAGATCGCGCCCGCGCGATCCCCGTACGGCGCCAGGTTCCGGGTCAGCATCCGGAACAGCCGCGCGACCGGCTCCACCGCGACGACGCGCGTTCCCGGCACGCGCCTGAGCAGCGTGGCGCTGACCGATCCGATGTTCGCGCCGATGTCCAGCAGGCGATCGCCCGGCCGGGCCAGGCGCACCAGCAGTTCCGTCACCGCGGGATCGAAGCGTCCGGTCAGGTAGATGATCCGACCGATGTAGTCGTTCGGCAGGATCTCCAGGACCACGCCGTCGCGGGTCGTCACCTGCATCGTCTGCTCCGGAAAGCGGAGCCGGCCCAGCGGCGTGCGCTCGATGATCCGTCCCTCACCCCGCGGCAGCGGGTAGAGCCGGGTGAAGGCATAGCGCAGGGCCTTGTGGTGCAGGGAGGGCATCGAATCGCGTCCGATGATACCGTGCGCCTCCGCCGCAATGGTCGACCGTCGACTCAACTTCGGCCGCGAGGTCATCGCTGCATTCGCCGCGGCGAGCGACCATGTCCGGCATGCGCTGGATCTCGGCGCGGGCGCGGGCGACGACCTGGACAGCGTCCGGCGCGCCCATCCAGCCGCCGCGCTGACGGGCGTCGAGGTGCATCCGGCCTGCGCCCGGGATCTCCGGGCGCGAGGCATCGCCGTGCTTGCGCTGGACCTGGAGCGGGAGGCGCTGCCGCTGCCGGATGCCTCGATGGACCTCATCATCGCGAACCAGTTCCTGGAGCACGTCAAGGAACTCTTCTGGATCATGCACGAGGTCTCGCGCACGCTGCGACCGGGCGGACACCTGCTGATCGGCGTTCCCAACCTGGCCTCGCTTCACAACCGGCTCCTGCTGGCCCTCGGCCGGCAGCCGACGTCCATCCGCGTCGCGTCCGCGCATGTCCGCGGCTTCACGGCACGGGGACTCCTCGCCTTCCTGGAGGACGGCTTCCCGGGCGGCTACGTGCTGTGCGCGCGGCGCGGCGCGAACTTCTATCCGTTTCCGCCGGTCATCGCCAGGCCGATGGCACGGATGTGCCCCGGGCTCGCGTGGGGACTCTTCCTGCACCTTCGCAAGGCGCGGCCGTACGACGGATCGTTCGTGCGCTTCCCGGTGGACGCGGCGCTCGAGACGAACTACCGGACCAGCGCATCCTGAACCTCGTGTTCCGGGACCAGTGCACCGTCGCGCTGGCGGTAGACGTTGCCGCACGCGGCGCAGGCATGCACCGGGTCGCGTCCGCCGCGCGGCAGCGCGGTCCCGCACCGGCACGCCCAGCCGATCCGCCGGCCGGGGACACCCACGATGAGTGCGTACGCCGGCACCGAGCCGCGCACGACCGCCCCGGCCCCGATGAACGCGTACGCGCCGATCTCGTCACCGCAGACGATGGTGCAGTTGGCCCCGAACGACACGCCGCGGCGGACCAGCGTCGGCCGGTACTCGTCGCGCCGCACGATCTCGCTCCGCGGGTTGATGACGTTCGTGAACACCATGGACGGACCGCAGAAGACACAGTCCTCCAGCGTGACGCCGGTATAGATGGACACGTTGTTCTGGACCTTGACGCGATCCCCCAGCGTCACGTCCGGCGAAACGACGACGTTCTGGCCCAGGTTGCAGTTCCGGCCGATGCGCGAGCGCGCCATGACGTGCGTGAAGTGCCAGATCTTCGTGCCCGCGCCGATCTCGCAGGGGTCGTCGATGTAGCACGACTCATGGATGAAGGTGCCGGGATACCGGGCCGGATCAGAGCCGGGCATGCGCGGGCCTCGCTGCGGGTCGCACGGTCTCCGTGAGCGGGGCGCCGCCGCGCGGGGGTGCCGATCGCCCGCGGGACGCCGGCGCCGCGGACGGCATCTGCACGGGGTGACCGTTGGTCATGAGCGACCGCTGCGCCGCGTGCAGGATCTCCAGCACGCTCAGTCCGCTTCGACCGCAGGTACGCGGCCGGCAGCGGTCGGCGACGCACGCGAGGAAGTGACTGCATTCCTCGCGCAGCGGTTCGTCGGAGTCGAACGGCACGATCTGGCCCTCGCCGCGGACCGGGACAGGCTGTCCCGCCTGCCAGTCGACGCGCTGGTCGTAGAGCACGAGTTCCTTGGCGACGTCATCGAAGACCGCCATGCGCGCGGAGCCGATCACGATGAGTTTCTGCTCCTTGAACGGGTGCAGCCACGAGACGAAGATGTGCGCGCGGACGCCGCTGCTGAAGAGCATCTGCGTGATCGTGACGTCGGCGATGTTCGGCGTGATGTAGGAGCCGCCGGTGGCGACGATCTCGATCGGCATGTCGCCGGTCAGGCGGAGGATGACGGCGATGTCGTGCGGTGCGAACGACCACAGTGCGTTCTCTTCCGTCCGGATCTTCCCCAGGTTGAGCCGGTTGGAGATGAGGTACCGGACGCTGCCGAGTTCCCCGTCGCGGATGAGCCGCGCCAGGCGCAGGACCGCGGGGTGGTACTCAAGCAGGTGGCCGACCATCAGCACGCGCCCGGCGTCGTCGGCGCGGGCGACGAGATCCCGCGCCTCGTCCACGCAGATCGTCATCGGCTTCTCGACGAACACGTCCAGGCCGCCGTCGATCGCGCGGCGCGCGAGCGCGTAGTGCGTCTCCGCCGGTGTCGCGATCATGATCGCGTCCAGGTCGGCTCCGGCCAGCAGGGCCTCGGCATCGTCGAAGATCGCGGCGTCCGGCGCCAGGGTCCGCGCCTGGGCCCGTCCGGCCTCCGACGGGTCCGCGACCGCGCGCAGGGCGCCCAGCGCCTGCACCGTCCGCACGATGTTCCGCCCCCAGTGCCCGCAGCCGATGACCCCGACCCGCGGCGGCCCCGGGTGTCCGGTCGAACCCGACCCGGTCGAACCTGTCCCGTTCGAACCCGGCCCGTTCGAACCCGAGATTGTGCCAGCCATGCCGTTCCTTTCCGCGCCGACGCCCACCCTCCGGCCCGCCTGGCGACCCGCCTCCATGCACACACACAGTCCCGACGAAGCGAGTCGCGGCGTACGACTGCGCCGGCGCAGGGCGAAGGGGTCGGAAAGTACGGCTCTGCCGCCGGGGTGTCAAGAACCCGGCTCGAGGCCGTGGCCCGGCCGCCCCAGCCGGCTGAGCCGGAACTCCAGCGGCGGCCGGCCGGCGGGAAGATCCACGCGGACCGTGAGCCGATCCGGCTGCACGCGGTGATACACCACGCCGGTCAGGCGCGCCTCGCCCGGCGCGGCCATGAACCGCGCGCGGGCGGCGGCCGGGTCGACCGCCGCCAGGTGGAGCGTCATCGGATCGTCCGGGCCCTCCCAGGGCACCATCGTCGGGGAGAAGTGGCGGATCCGGAGCACGACACGGCGCGCCGCGCCGTCGGCCTCCGGCGCCGGCCGGTCATCGGTGGCGGCGACCGGCTCCTCCGTGATCGCGAGCATCTCGTACATGAGCAGCGATCCGTCCGCCCGCGTCCAGCGGAAGGCGCCGACGATGCTTCCGCCGCGCGGCGCGGACCAGTGCTCGTCGACATAGTCATGCGCGCCGTCGGCGTCCGGTTCGCCGAACGGGCCGCCCCAACTCCCGGCCAGGAACGCAAGATCCGTGATGCGCGCCTCGGTCACGGCCGCGTGCTCCGTGTCCTGCATCCCGCGCGCGGGCGGTGTGTCCTGGTCCCGAGCCGCCTGCGGGGAGACGGACGCGGCCCACACGCCCGACGCCAGCACGATCACCATGCACTTCATGACACCACTCCAGGTTCGCGTGACCGGCGCGCGCCCGCGGACGCGCGTTCATCGCCCTCGGAAGAGCACCAGGCACGCGGTGTGCCCGTGCAGGCAGGTCCGGCCGCCCACGGGACCGACCTCGCCCGCCGCGAAGAGTCCCGCGACAGGAATGTTGCCCAGCCGGCGCCGGATGATCGCCAGGTCGTGCCCCTCTTCGCCGAAGAGCGCCGCACTGCGGCCGTTGCAGGTGAACAGCAGCGCCGCCAGCGGCGGCTCACCCATCACCTGCGAGTCCAGGAGGAGTTCCAGGTCCTCCGTCGCCGTGCGGGCGTCACGGACATGGAACTGCACGGTCTGTCCGGGGCGAGGCACGTCTCCGACGACGATCCCGCCGCGGCGGGGATCCGCGCCCAGCAGGCTGCGGACCAGGAAGTCGCCGCGACCGAAGGGACGCTTGCGCTCGTTGATCACGTGGCCGAGCAGCATCCCGCCTTCCACCAGCGACCGGTCGCCGGGCGAGGCGCGCTCGACGGTCTCCCGCATGACCTCCAGCGCCGGCCGTCCGCCCAGTTCCAGGATCACGTTCTCGCGGACGCGCGTGACGACGTGCGCCGCACCGATCGGGCGGCAGCCCTGGCTCACCAGGAAGTCCACGTCCAGGTCGCCGGCGAACGTGGCGCCGACCGCGCCGGCGCGGAGCACCAGTTCGTCCATGATCAGCACGTTGTTGCCCGCCTGGCTGGCGCCGGACGCCACGGCGCCGCCGATGCTCATCGGTCGATCCGCGCGGATCGCCTCGTCCATGGCCGGCAGCAGCCGTGCGATGGGCACCGAGAAGGGGTCGGCAAAGAAGATCGACGCCCGCGCCTCGGCCGAGTGATGCAGTCGCTGCCGCAGGCCGAGCGGGTTGCGCAGCGGCAGCGGGAACTCCGGCGTCGCCCACCACGGCGTCACGGTACAGGCCGGCAGGCGAAGGGCGAGTGCCGACATGCCCGCGCAGCGCTCGAAGGCGCGATCCGGGCCGACGACCGCCTCCGCCGTGACCGCCAGCAGCGTTCCGGGTCGGAGCATGCGTGCCATCGACTGCACCGCCTCCGGCAGCGCCGCGCGATGCTGATAGGACGCGAAGACGAAGACGCAATCGGCGCCCACGGCCTCGTCCTCCAGCGACTCGGCGATCTCGTACGCGGCGGTGCGGGTGTCGAGATGACCACTCGCGCTGCTCCATGCGCCCAGGGCGGGCTGGACTGGCCTTTCCGGTTGCATCTGGCGGTGATAGTAGCACCGGGCCTCGCCATCACCGGATCGGACGGTCGTCCCGGGCGCGCGCATCACGGCGCGGGGCGTGCCGCGGGGGATGCCGCGGAGCGCCGGGGCCCATCGACGAGGCCCGGTCCGGCGGGTGTCCACGGTGTTCCCGCTCGGGCCCCGGACGTGCCCGATTCGCGCCCCGGTTCGCCACCCGGATGCCCGTCGGGCCGGTCGTGCATGACGGGTCAGGTGCATGCCGATCGCCGCGGGCACGCTCCTGATACTGCACGGACATGCGCCTGCGCGACCGCGGCGGTGGCAGCGCGCACAGGACCGTTCGACGGACCGGCGTGCAGCGAGCGTGATCACCACACGACGGAACGCGTGGACCGGGCCGGACCCGCGGCACGGTTCGCGTGCCCGGCGCCACGCATCGGTCTCCCAGGCACCGAGATCGGGCTGCGACTCTGCCCTCCTCGACGTGCCTGTCGATTGCTGTCCTGCGTGCGGATATCCGCAACAATGCCGCCCGCCTGACGACATCTCTCTCGCTCGCTCCATCACGTCATCGACCATATCCAGGGACAAAGCCCGGTCCGGGACGACCCCGGCGGGTGACGCACGACCGCGGACAAGCCACGGGCCGGCGGGTCACCCCGGGGCCGCGGACAGGAACCCGATGCGCGGCGTCGAGCAGGGCGGGCGGTCGAGGGGCGCCGGTGCGGCGCCACGGTCCCGGCCCCGCGTCCCGCAGCGCGCTCTTGCAGGCACCCGCGTCGCAGGCATACGTTTCCGTCCATGACGGCACCGGACACAGATCCGCAACAGCAGCCGCTGCACCAGTTGCTCCAGTCATTGCAGCACCGGTTCGAGACCAACCGGCATCGACATCCACACCTCGCCTGGGACACGGTCCGGGCCAGGCTTGACGCCGATCCCGCCGCGCTCAGGGCGCTTCTCGCCATGGAACGCTCCGGCGGCGAGCCGGACGTGATCGGCGTCGACGAAGCCTCGGGGACGTACCTCTTCTGCGACTGTGCCGCCGAGAGTCCGGCCGGGCGCCGGAGTCTCTGCTATGACCGCGCGGCACTGGAGTCTCGGAAGGAGCATGCGCCCGCAGGAAGCGCGGTCGAGGTCGCGTCCGCGATGGGGATTTCGCTGCTGAATGAAGACCAGTACCGCGCCCTGCAGCGTCTTGGCGAGTTCGACACGAAGACGTCCAGTTGGGTGGCGACACCCGAGGATGTGCGCTCACGCGGCGGCGCCCTCTTCTGCGACCGCCGCTATGGCCGGGTGTTCGTGTATCACAACGGGGCGCAGTCCTACTACGCAGCGCGAGGCTTCCGCGGCCTGCTTCGGGTGTGAGCAGGCGCCTCGGCGGTCCGGTCCGGTCCAGGCGGTGCACGGGACGCCGGTATCCTGTCGCCGGAACGACGTACCGGGAACATCACGGAGAAGACGGCCATGGCGGATCCGGTTCCTGTGCAGGCCCTGCCACCGCATGCGCAGCTCATCCAGTTCGGGACGGCCTACTGGGCTTCACAGATGGTGCTCGTCGCCGCGCAACTGGGGCTCGCGGACGAGTTGTCGGCGGGCGCCCGGAGTTCCAGCGACCTGGCGCAGCACCTGGGACTCCACCCCGGCGCGCTGCGTCGCTACCTGAGGAGCCTGGCCGGCATGGGACTGCTGACCGAAGTCGCAGACCAGACGTTCGCGCTGACGCCGCTCGGCGCGGCCCTCAGGAAGGACGCGCCGGGATCCGCCTATGCGACGATCATGACCCTGACGGGTGATCTCTGCACGAAGTCGTGGAGCGAACTGCGGCACGCACTGAAGACCGGCAGGCCCGGCATCGAGAAGGTCCTCGAGAAGCCATTCTTCGAGTACTTGGCGGAGCGCCCCGAGGAGGCATCGCTGTTCAGCGAGACGATGGTCGGGTTCCACGGCGCGGAACCACCCGCGGTCGCGGAGGCGTATGACTTCGGCGTCCTGCGCAGCATCGTCGATGTGGGTGGCGCCACCGGCAACATGCTGCTCCACATCCTGAAGCGCCATCCGGGACCGCGCGGCGTCCTGTTCGATCTGCCCCACGTGGTCGCCGATGCACCCGCGTTCCTCGCGCCGCATGGCCTGGCGGATCGAGTCACGATCGAGCCCGGCAGCTTCTTCGACGCCGTGCCGTCCGGTCACGACGCGTACATCCTCTCCCACGTTCTCCACGACTGGAACGAGGCGCAGTGTCTCACGATTCTCGGGAACTGTCGCCGGGCGATCGCGTCGGACGGCCGACTGCTGGTCGTCGAGATGGTCCTTCCGGAGGGCGATGCTCCCCATCCCGGGAAGATGCTGGACATGATGATGCTGGTCGGACCCGGCGGACAGGAGCGCACGCCCGGCGAGTACTCGGCCCTCCTTGGCCAGGCCGGCTTCGACATGATCGACCTCGTGCCCACGTCCTCGGACGTCAGCATCGTCGTCGCGGCGCCGCGATAGTCGCCCGCGCCCGCGGACCTGCGGACGCCGCACTCCGTGCGCGCACGCGTCCCATCACGTATCCTCCACGATCGGGACCGGCGCGCCTGTTCGTCCGCCCGCAATCCGACCGGGGAGTGTTCGAGCGATGGACTACGAGATTCGACAGCCGTTCGGACGTCGCCCGACGATCGCGTTTGCATGTCCGAACTGTCGCGCGCCGCTGGTTGCGGGACTGCATGATGCGGGCGCCACCGAGCGATGCCCTCACTGCGAGTCGTCGTGTACAGTTCCCGGCAGGGCAGAGGCTGCACACGTCATCGAGCAGCGCATCGCGGCGTCGCGACGCCCGCGCGCGCGCGCGAGCGCGACGGCTGCGGGCACGATGGACGCAGCGGCGGACGGGCAGCGCGGTGATGAGGACGCCGGCCTCTGCGGAGATCCGGCGCCGTCCGGGAATCCGCAGGCACCGCGAGGGACGCCGGAGGCGATCGGGGATCTGCAGACCCGACTCGCTGCTGTCCTGGAGGCGCGACGCCGCAGCGCACTCGCGCGGCCCGCGGCATGGCTGCGTCGGCTGCCTCAAGTCCTTCTCTCGCACGTGTTCCTGTACCCGCGGAACAGGGCGGTACCGAGCCATCCGCGAGCGGCCCGGATCGAGTCACTTCGCGCACAGACGGCGTATCCGGGCCTGCGCACGCTCATCCACCTTGCCACGCTGGCGTTCGGCGCAGCGGCCTTCGCGGCGATCGCGATGACCTTCGTTTCATCCACAGTCTTTCACGTTGCCTTGCGGGACCTGCTGCCGCGATCACTTGCGACCGCATTCGTCGTGATTGATCTCATCACAGCATTCCTCTTCTGGGCCCTCGGCGCGCTGCTGGTCCGGCTGGTGTACCACGGCGGCAACATGCTGGTCGACATTCCGGACCTGCTCCTGGATGTCCGGGACCGGACCGCGATCAACGGCGGGCAGCGCGACGCCGGACCCTCGACCCGGTGATGCGCCACGCACCACCTCTCATGCACCCCATGCACCCCCGGATCCGCCCGGAATCTCCCTCGGACGTCGCGGCAATCCACGCCCTGACCGCGGCCGCGTTCATGGACGCACCGCACGCCGATCACACGGAGCCGTTCATCGTCGATGCCCTGCGGAAGGCCGGCGCGCTGACCATCTCGCTGGTGGCCGAGGTGGCGGGCGCTGCGATCGCGGGCCACGTGGCCGTGTCGCCCGTCTCGATCTCGGACGGCTCTGCGGGCTGGTACGGGCTCGGGCCAATCTCGGTCCGACCGGATCTGCAGCGGCGCGGAATCGGCACACTGCTCATGCGCGCTGCGCTCAGCCGACTGCGCGAGTCGGGCGCCGCCGGCTGCGTCGTGCTTGGAGACCCGGCGTACTACGCGCGCTTCGGCTTCCGGCCGGTGCCCGGCCTGGTGCTTCCCGATGTACCTCCTGAGTACTTCCAGGCGATCGCGTTCGGCCCGTCGTTCCCCGGGGGCGTTGTCCGATACCACGACGCGTTCAGCGCGGGGCGCGGGGATGGCTGAACGATCGCCCCCGGCGCCAGACCGCGGCGGGCCGGCCGCGCCGGCAGGCGAGACGTCCTCCCTCGAAGCGACGCGGGAGCGGTACAGTGCTCGCGGCGTCCACGCACACGCGCGCAGACCGGTGAGCGCCGCTGCCACCGGGGACGCCGCAGGCTCCGCCGGCCGGCCTCGGCCGAGGGCCATCGGTCGAGTGCCCTGCAGGGAATCACCATGCCCACCCTGGACAGACGGACCCTTCTGCGCGCGGGCATGGCACTCTCGGTGCCTCCGGGCGCCATCGCGCTCCTCGGCGGATGCCTGCGCGTGCAGGACGGATCGACCCGCCGCGACTCGGCGGACGCCGGCACACCCCCTGACGGACCCGGGAGTTCCTCGATGCGAGTCCAGTACCTTGAAGTCGTGACCACCGATGTGGACGGGATCTGCGCGCAGTACGCCCGGGTGCTCGGCCTCGCGTTCCGTGACCCGGATCCCGCGCTCGGCGGCGCGCGCACGGCCACGCTCGCGGGCGGCGGCATGCTCGGCATCCGGGCGCCGCTGCGCGACACGGAATCGCCGGTCGTCCGACCGTACGTCCTGGTCGACGACATCGAGGCAGCCGTGTCCGCGGCGGCAGCGAGCGGCGCCATCGTCGCCCTGCCGCCGATGCCGCTGCCGGGGCATGGCACATGTGCGATCGTCGTCCAGGGCGGCATCGAGTGCGGACTCTGGCAACTCTGACACGATGCGACGCGGGGCCCCGGCGCGCGCGGGGCCTGGAGGACGGCGATGCACCCGGACACCCGGACGTACAGCGAGGCGCCGTCGGCGGAGGACCGGGAGATCTGCGATGTCCTCGCCCGCGGGATCGATCGGGTCCTGCCGGAGGCGGAGAACCGGATCTGGCACGCGCACCCGGTGTGGTTCCTGGACGGGAGCCCCGTGGTCGGATACAGCCGACTGAAGAACTGCATCCGCCCGCTCTTCTGGAGCGGCCAGTCCTTCGATGAAGAGGGCCTCCGGAGGGAAGGCAGCTTCAATGCGGCCGAGGCCCGGTACACCGCGGCCGCGCAGATCAGCACGCAGGACCTGCAGCGCTGGTTGACGAAGGCCCGGGAGATCCAGTGGGACTACCGGAACATCGTCCGTCGCTAGGGTCGCCTGGAGCGCCTCACCTGAGCGATCGCGACCCGGGCGGCCGCGTGAGGCGAGGCGCGGGTAGATACGCGGTTCTGTTGGACAGCGACATGGAGCCCGACGCAGACGGTCCAGAATGACTGGGAGGACACGGAAGTCACTGGTGGGACATCTGTTTCCGACTGATCAAGGGTGAGTTCCTCGACGCGATCTCGCGCGAGGCGTCCGTGTCCGCCACAAGGCGTGCCAAGTGGCGGGACGAGGCGCTCGCCACCAGATGCGATCGCCGCGAGCCCGACTCGGCGCCGCTCAAGGACAGCCGCGCCGTTCTGAAGGGTCTGCCGTGGGTCGGCGGGGCTTCGGCTGGGTCGATCGGTCCATCCGCACTCGCAATCAGCAGCTGCGTTGGGCTGTCGCGTCAGGACCGTCGGGAGAGCTTCTCGGTGGACTCCAGAGCGCCACCAATCGCGACAACGATCGCTCTACCCTGCAGGGAGTTAGCGATCTCAGCTGGTCTCAGATCCGCCGTAATGGCCACGAGTAGGTGCGACTGGTCGCCTGAGTGCCATTTGCCTCGTGTCCGGGGAGTCGGAGCCGAAGCAACGCCCGAGCAATGATCAGCGAGCCGTGTTTCCCCGCATCTGCGGGTTGACTGCGCGCGACTCAGGATCTAGCCTGCCCGAACAAAACCCGATCGCCGAGAAGCCGGAGATGTCCGAGTCGACCAACCAGCCGCCCGAGAGGCCCGACATGGAGGCCGTCGCTCGAATCGCGTACGAGCACCTCTTGGCGACGCGCGAGAACGACGCCAGCACCTATCCGCTTTACCTCCAGAAGGTGCGGTTCCTTATGACCGTGGTCATGGTTCTGTTCGCGAGTCTCGCGTTCGCCCTCTCCCGTATCTCGTGGGCACTGACCGACGACAACCGCATAGCTCTCGTGCTCCTCGTCGTCATCGGAGGCGCCGCCGCGCTCACGCTCCTGCTTGCGTTCGGCTGCGGTGTCCGTTGCCAACATGTGCGCGACTCAGCGGTTGTTGGCGTGGGGAGGCTGAGGGAGATGATCGAGTCGGAAGAGATTCACCAAATGACGCCCGAGCACATGTACGTGGATGTCTCGGCGAATATCGCAGGTGCGATTATCGACAATCGCGAGACCGACCGCAAGCGCGCGCATTGGGCGGTCGCGCTGAACTGGACGACGCTCGCCGGGTTTGTTCTGACGGCGATCTTCGTTGGCTACACCGTTGCGGGCGATGTTGTGTCACAGCGGCAAGCCGCACTGGAGAGATCAGCCATCATGAACAAAGAAGCACCGAAACCGGCTGACTCTGATAATCGGCCGACAATCGTCCAGCTACCAGACCATATCCAAGCGGACTACAAGCCGTCCAACCCGAACGTCGAAGCGCCAAAGCCGAAGGATCCGAAACAGTGAGTGAGAGCACCAAGAGCGCAGAAAGCGGCAACACCCAGCAGGTGGAGTCATCGGGTCAGGACCGCCCGTCGGTGGTCGAGCCTGCTGAGATGGTGCAGCGAAGCGCAGGCGGCGACCGCACCCGCGTCACCGAGCGATCCGATGTCCGATATTTCAGCCGGGGATCGGGCGACGAAGGACCGCGACAAACCGGGCGGTGACTGAGGTCAACGGCGAGCCTCTGCAGTTGCCGGAACGCGCTTTCGCCCTCTCGTATGGCTCACGGTTGATCCTCTGGCGCGGTCAGCAATGACACTCGGCATACCGCACGAGAGGATCATCCGTTAGTCATCTCAGAAGATCCAGTGGAGCCCGAGGCGTTCGACCACGAGGAGCAGGGGAGGCCTGCGAGGAAGGCGCCAATCGCCGCTTCCGTCACGGCAATCGCAAAGCGACGGAATCGTCGATGGGAGGCGCGATACTGCTCGTCGGCGGGCGTGAGCGCGCCCAAGATCACGGGCGGATCGTCCCTCGGGACCACGGCGACTGTAGGCCTGACCAGCCCATCATCTACCCGCGACCGAACAAGATCGCGGATCTCTTGATCCGATTCCAACCCCGTAGTCTGCCGCACTGGCTCCATCGTCAATGTCAACGGACCACCGGACTTCGGCGCATGACTGAACATGCGCAACCGGTTGTGAAGTCCTTTGTTCTGGCGGAACAGTATCACTCTGCATGACTCTACCAGTTGAAGCCGGGGAGATCCCGATCGATACTGGTCCCGGCCGACTCAACTCCCGACCCAGGCACCGTCGACGGGAGGTCGTCGTCGACAATCGGCCGCTGGAACAGCAGAACAGACTCCGGAGGCGTGTACCACCTCGTCTGTACCATCGATACCAGCAGCAGGCCGCGCGAGTGGCATCGCAAAAGCGCTCAGAAGGCGGCGGATTATCCGCGTTTCTCCACATATACAGGAATTCAGAGTGGCCTGCCACCAGGATCGCACCGCCCGCGACTACATTGTGGAACTCGTTGCAGCCCATGAACCCTCTCCATCGCGGAGTGCTTCACCACAGTCCCTCATCACGCGATGACGGTCGAACGCGAGCGGACTTTCGACGCCGCCGCTTGCGAACGGTCCGGCGATCGGCACGGCTTTGCCAACGGCCTTGAGTCCGGGACGCTCGCCACGCGCGTCGGTGAGGTATGGCTTCAGGTTCCCAGCGCGGATGGGGTTCCGTTCTATCCAGGTTGCATGGATAAGGAATCGCGCCGCGAGAAGTCGCTCACAATCGTCTCACCCGAGTGTTGCGAGTGCAACCGTTTGGAGTGCCCAGCCCGCTGCCAAGGTGTCTCCAACCTCTCCTGGCGGATGAAGGCGATCAAGGTCGCGGTCAAGGTGACTCGGCGCCACGATCGATCTGGTTTGACGCGTCGTCAACCTCGACGCACCGGTGTCTGCTGCGCAAAGCGGGCGATAGAGCGACTACCCGTCTGTAAGATCTCCCGTTGCCCGTGCATCCCCTTGGAAGCGCCCGTGGGGCATGGTTGACGGGCCGGCGGGCGAGCATGCGCGCGCCGGTCCTGAAGCCGCCGGATCAACGTGCCAGTCACGTTTGGGGATCGGAGTCCGGAGAGAGCCCGATCCCCTCCACACCTCATCGATCTCCTCGTCGATTCCACGAAGAGCGTGGTGGCCAGGCGGAGGCGTGGCGCCTCGTTCGGAAAGCGGCGTGAGCCGTTCACCGCTGACGTGCTCGCGGCTATCGGTGGCGTCAGGCCGGCGCTGGTGATGGATCGTAATTGAGAAGCCGTTCACACCCGCACGTCGAAGGCGTGGCTGGGATGCCCTGCCCGCCATTGCCGCGGCCACGCGCTGCGCGCCGCTCGTCGCGCGCGCTACGTATCGGCGTCCGTCCGTGAGCGCACGGCGCATTGCCTTGCAGCGCGAATGATGACGAAGAGTACGAGTACCGCGCCCGGGATCAGCAGCGCGGCGGGCCGGTCCCGGATGAAGCCCGCTTCGTAGAACGGCAGCAGGAGGACCATGGCGACGGCGAACCGGCGCAGGTTCGACGCCGTCCGCCCGGCCGCGAGGCGCGGGACTGCGAAAACCAGGACGTACGCCGGGAAGACGAGCCCGTACATGCCGAGCACGGAGAGGTAGATCGCCTCGCCGCCGAGCCTGGGAACCCCGGTGATCCGGCCGGTGACGTAGGCAATCGCCGGCAGCGTGAACGCGGCGCCCGCGGCCATACGCACGGCGGGTGACACGGTCATCCAGCGCGTCCGGATCTCGCGCAGGTGCACGGCGGTCGTGAAGAGGACCTGCAGCGAGACGTGCGCCAGCGCCGCCGCGGCGGCAATCGACACCGCCGGTCCCGGGCCGTCACGTCCCGCGCGGCCGAACCAGATCGCGGTCGTCAGTACGAGGACGGGCGCGAACGCGATTGCGAAGATCGTGAACGACTGCGGCGAGTCGCTCTCGCGCAGCGCGCGATGGAACGAGAGATCGAGGAACGGGCAGAGCAGGAATCCAGCCGCGATCACGGGGACCAGCGAGAGAACGCCGGCCGAGGGCGCGGGCGCGCCGCCCGGTGCGGTCGCGTGGCCCGTCGGGCCGAGACCCGCGGGGACGAGGCACACCGCCAGCACCATCGCCCCGATCCACAGCGCGATGCCGGGCCAGACCCACGCGCGGCGGCTCCGCGCCGACGACCAGGTCAGTGCGGTCCCCGCCAGCGCGAGCCCCGCGCCGGACACGATGAGGGCGGCCGGCGCCGCCGGCGCCGGATCGCCGGCGGGCGCGGCGGTCACGGTGATCGACCATCCGAGCCCCGGCAGGAGTTCCGCCGCCAGCCACAGCACGAAGAAGAGATGGAATCCGACGGTGACGGCCGAGAACAGCCACGTTGCCGCCGCGTGTGCGGATTCGAACCGCACGGACGCCGCACGCGTCCGCAGCACGTGGCCGAACGCCGCGCAGCCGCAGACATTCGGGACCGCGAAGGCGATGAACGCCGCCCATCCGTAGCGCTCGAGCAGGATGACCGGCAGGTAGAGCCCGATGCACCAGGTCCAGCTCGACGCGCAGAAGAGTCCCCAGCCCGCGGTGCGTCCGACGTTCCCGGGCGGTGACGTGTGCGTGCGTGACTGCACCGGCGCCGCGCCTGCGGTCATGCGCCATCCTGCACGGCCGGCGCGGCGACGCCGGGCTTCGTGCGCCGCGCACCGCCGTCGGCCGGCGCGTTCGCGGCATCCGCCCGCGCCTGCTTCTGCCGGAAGTGCGACTTCGGCGTGCAGTGGAACGTCACGAAGCAGCGACCGACACGGCGCTCGCGGCCCTTCTCGCGGAGCTGCTGCCGGATCTCCAGTTCAAGATCGATGTTGAACTCGAGCCCCGCGGCGACCTTCTCCCGGATGTCCTCGGTCCGCTTGATCTCGTAGATGGCAGGCCCGTGGCAGGGGCGCAGGAACCGGTAGCGCAGGTCCTTGCAGACGACGATGTAGTCGGTCCCGCACTCCGCGAAGAGGTACATCCCCGCGGCGACCTCGGAGTTGCCCAGGAGCGCCGCGCCGGCCATCGCGTTGTACCAGTTGCGGTTGAACCGGCGGAAGGGGAGGACGGCGGTGAAGCGGGTGGAGTCGATCCGCTTCATCGTGATCCCGGACCGGAAGGCGTACGGCAGCCAGATGAGCGAACAGACACGATGCCAGAAGTTGTTCCGCGTGCTGAGGCGACTGATGAACGCCTCGATCCGCTCGAAGAACGTGCCGCGGCGCGGGGATGCGCCCGGGACCTCAGCAGGGAGGCGCTCCAGCGAATGGGCCATCGGTCGGGCCATCGGATGATCTGACTCTGCGCTCGTCACGGAAACGTCGGACACGGATGCGTATGGGAGAACCGGGACAGCCGGCCCCATCCCCGATCTCCGCCTCCTCCGGGAGGCCATGGTGGCACGGCCAGGGAGGCGGCGCCTGGGCGCGGCGCCGCACCGGAACACCACCGGCATGGAGCGGCCGGACACCAGGTCGCGCTCGCGGCGATGCCCGGGGAACCGGCATGGTACGGATCGGCTGCGGGGTGGTCCACAGCGCCGGTCCGGCCTGGGCCATAATCCCCGTCAGCATGCCGCGCCGCCTTGCCGTCGCCAGCTGGAGCCTTCGCCCCTCGACGCCGGAGCACCTGGTCTCGCTGATGGCGGAGACCGGCCTGGCACGCGTCCAGATCGCGCTTTCCCGCGTGATCCGAGATCCCGCATGGTCCTGCGTCTTCGAATCGCTCCGGCAGTCCGGCGTGGAGATCGTGAGCGGGATGATGGAGATGCGCGGGGAGGATTACACCTCGCTGGAGTCGATCCGCCGGACGGGGGGGGTGCGCCCCGACGACCTCTGGACCGCGAATCTCGGCCACGCGCACGAGGTCGCGTCCCTGGCCGCGGACCAGGGGATCACGCTGGTGACGTTCCACGCCGGCGCCGTTCCCGGGGACCACGGAGCACCCGAGTGGCCGGTCATGGTGGATCGACTGCGCGAACTCGCGTCGGCGTTCCGCGAGCGGGGCGTGGCGCTGGCGCTCGAGACGGGGCAGGAGCGCGCCGCGACGATGACAGACCTGCTCGCCGCCGTCGGCGACCCCGGGCTGGGCATCAACTTCGATCCCGCCAACATGATTCTCTACGGGTCGGGTGATCCCATCGCGGCGCTTGGGGCGCTCGCCCCGCACATCCGGCAGGTGCACATCAAGGACGCGGTACCGTCGGGAGAGCCGGGCGTGACCTGGGGCACGGAACGGCGCGTCGGCAATGGTTCGGTCCACTGGGGCGGCTTCTTCGACCGGCTCAGCGCGATCGCCCGCCCGCTCAACCTGGTCATCGAGCGCGAAGCGGGAGACGACCGCATCGGTGATATCCGACGCGCCGCCGAGGTCGTCCGCGAGCATCTCCCCACCGTCCTGTAGCCCGGCGCTCACGACGCGTCGAAGCGTCCCGCGGCGGCGCCCTGAATCGTCGAGGGCCGCCGACGACGCGATCGAGCCGCCGTACACGCCACTTGTCCCCCGCACATCCACCGTCGCGGGCGGCGCCGGGGGCGGTTTCCGGCAGCGCATTGACCCTGCATGGGCAGCAGGTACGCTGCGCGCCCGCGTGTCGCGGCGCCGCACCCGTCATCCGGGAACGGCACGCAGCGCGCGCGACCATGGAGCGGGATGAAAGAGGCGTCCTCGAAGGGCCGCCGGATGGGATGGATGGCCCGGCCGAATGCCGGCCGGAGGCGGAGAAAGATCCGATGTATGCGAACCCGCACTCGGCGCGAGCGCGCCGGACCCTGCGTGGCGGCGCGCCCGCGTCGCTTGTCACATGGATTACCCTGACCCTGATGCAGGCCGCAGGCCACGCGCCGGCGCACGGCACCGCCGGCCCGCCGCCGGGACCCGTCACCGGCGCCTGCGTCTTCCAGCTCGATCTCGGCGGCTTCTCCTGCATCGACGGCCTCACGGAGGCCGAGTGCCTGGCGGACCACCCGGCCGCGACCTTCGAGCCGGGTTGCCTGTGTGTCGGCGACGGGCTCGGCGGAAACATCTGCTGCTTCGACGACATCGGCGGCTGCTGCTTCGTCGAACAGAACGGCACCTCCATCTGGTTCGCCGCGCCCGCCACGCTGGCGGCATGTGACGAGGCGGGCGGCACGTGGTCACCGTTCCTCGATGCGGAGTCGGCCGGGTGCGATTACACGCGCGGCTGCTGCCTGGCCGACGGGAGTTGCGTGCCCCGGACCCTCGCGGAGTGCGCCACCGACGGTGGTACACCGCTGCCGCTCAACGCCGATTGCCGGTCGCTCGCCTGCTCGGGCGAGCCACTGGCGGAGGCGCCGTCCCAGGTCATGGGGCTCTTCGTGGCGACCATCGCCGGATCGCCCGCGGCCCAGGCGCGCTGCATCGATCGGCTGATCCAGGAACTGCAGCCGTACGGCTACAGCGGCCCGGTGGACTTCGTCCAGATGGACGGGCCGTATGCCGTCGGGTTCGTGACCACGCCGGTCAACACCTATGCGCCGAGCGTCGGCGGCGGGACGTCCGGGGGACTCGTCGACAACGTCGGGAACCTGGTCGCAGGCAGCGCCTCCGCCACCACGATGGCGCGCGGTCGGCAGAACCAGGTGGACGGCACCGTCATTCTCTCCCTGGACACGTTCTCCGCGGCGCAGCATGTCTACGAGCAGACGCCGACCGGACTGGGCGGAGATGGCGATCCGTTCCAGCTCGGCGCCGTGATCGGGCGCCTGGACATGTACGCGGTCCTGCACACCGACATGCGCATCCTCGGGGATCCAGCCGATGCCGACGCACTGGTGGAGCCGCCGCTGGTGCCGGTGCTCGATCCGGTCACCGGTGATCCGCTTCCCGACGGCGTTCGCGATGGTGACATCCTTCGCGCAGGCGCGTACCTCGTCCGCCGTGGAAGCGTCTCCGGCGCCGAGTTCGTGTCCATTCCCGCCTTCAACTTCCCGGATCCGCCCACGCCGCGTGTCGGCGGCGTCCGCAAGCGCGCCGAGCGGGTGCTGCGGCTCCTGCCGGTGGGCGCCGGCGCGTGCTGCATGAGCGACGGTACCTGTCTTCCGGCGACGGATCTCGACGCGTGCGAACGCGCCATGGGCGGCACGTTCCAGGGCGAGGGCTCGAGCTGCGGAACCATCACCTGCATCACGCCGTGCGAACTGCCCGGGCGTCCGGATCCGACGGACCCGGGAAGCGGACGGCGCGCGATCCGCGGATACATCGTCGGATGGGCGGTCGACACCACGGGCCGCGAGATCCGCTGGAATCACCTGGCCGCCGGTGCCACGATCCTCGACTATCCGGACGGCACCGCAACCGATGTTCCCGCGGTCACGTTCCAGGCGGTGGCCGCGGGCGTGGACCACGGCGACGTCCTCCCGGACCCCGGCACGCTCAACCTGGACGGCGTGGAATACGCCTCGGGCCCCGAGTCGCTGCTGCTCTCCTTCCAGGCAGACGGGTCGTCCGCGTGGTCGAGCCCGGCGGCACTGCTCGTGTCATCGACCCAGCTCACGCTGATGCCCCTGGACAGCGACTTCCGCGACGGCGCCGCACCGCCCGCGACGAACGCGATGTTCGACATCTGGAACGAGAACGAGCAGAAACTCTCGGGCACGCGCCGCTGCGTGACGTGCTGGGACTCGACCTTTCTCCAGCAGTACGACGTGATCAACCACCTGGTCATCGGCGCCCTCCAGACCGATCACGGCAAGGCGCGGATCACCGGGACCTCGCATCCGCAGTGTCCGGAGTCGCAGCCGCGGGCGCTCATCGGCTTCGCGGAGCGGTACATCCAGGTCGGTCCGTGGGAGGCGACGGCGGGATCGCCGCTCACGCACGTCGGTGCGCGGAGCGCCGTGATCGTGGCGTCGCTCCCCGGCGCACCGGATGAATCATCGGGCGGCACCGGCGGCGCGGGAACGCGCCGGCGCGAGGATCTGCCCAGCGCTGCGGACGGCGTGAGTCCCGGCGTCCTCCGCGGACGGATGGCGCGGCGCGGCGGCGCGGCGCCCCCTGTGACCGGGACGGCCGGCAGCGATCTCTTCTCCGCAGGCGCCGCCGGCGACGCGGAGATCGTCGCGCTTCCGGCAGGCCCGGCGCTTCCGCCGCGGCTGCACCTCGACAAGGGCAGCCTCTTCATCATTCCGCGTGTCGAGATGCACGTGGATGCGCAGGGCACGCTGGTGCGCGACACGCTGGTCTCGCTGACCAACGACTTTCCGCAGGATGTCCTTGTCCAGATGTGGTTCGTCAATGGCGACCCGCCGCTTGCCGAGACGGACGGTCCCGGCGGGCCCGTTCTCTGCGAGCATCCGGGCTGGAACGCGATCGACAACCTGATCCTGCTGACGCGCGATCAGCCGGTCTGGTGGTCCGTGGCGACCGGGCAGCCGCTCGGGCTGTCACCGTTCACGGTGCTCGACCCCTGAGCCGGTCGGCACGGTCCGCCGGACACGGCGCCTCCCGGTCATCGCAGGGCGCCCGACGTGACGCCCGGTGGCGGTCATCGAGCCCGAAGGCCGCCGCCGGGCGCCCCGGCGACCGCGCCCGGGCAACCGCGCCCGGGAGGGTCACTCGCCGAGCATCGCGTCGATCGCGCGGAGCCGCTCGATGGCGGCCGCGGTCGTCGCATCCGCTTCACCCAGCGCACTGCGCGTCCGCATCACCAGGTCCCTGGCGAAGCGCTGCGCTTCCTCCGGCCGGCCGGCGGCCACGAGCGACTCGACCAGTTCACCGAGCGTCAGCAGCGTGTCCGGATGATCCCGACCGCGGGTGCGCTCCCGGTTCGCCGCAACGCCCAGGCGCAGCGACGCGGCGTCATCGTGGCGACCCTGCGCCGTCCGCAGCGCCGCGAGGATGGACCGCGTGTCGGACGTGTCGGGATGATCGTCCCCCAGGAGCGCCACGCGCAGCGCCTCGACGTCCCGGAGGGCCGCGTCCGCCTCGTCGAGACGACCGATCCTCAGCAGCGCCGCGGCGTGGTTGTGGCGCGCGGTCAGCGTGGCGGGGTGGTCCGGTCCGAGCGCCTGCGCGCGGCGCTGCGCCACCGCGGCGAATACCGGTTCCGCCGCCGCCGGAGCACCCGCGAAATAGTGACAGACCGCCAGCGCGTTGAGCGCGTCCAGCGTTCGCGGATGCGCAGCGCCGTAGACCGCTTCGCTCCGCTGTACTGCCTCGGTTCCCGAGCGGATCGCCTCGGGAAGGTCGCCCGCCAGACGCTCGAGCGACGCGAGTTCGATCAGCGTGTCCACCGTCTGCGGATGGTCGGGCCCGTGAATGGATTCCGCGATCGCGAGCGCGTCGCGCAGCAGCGGAACCGCCTCCGGCGCGCGGCCCATGTGACCGCGGACCACGGCGACATTCAGCATCGCCGTGATGACGCCGGGATGGCGATCCCCGAAGATGTGCCGTGCCGCTTCCAGCACTTCCAGGTGGATCGCCTCCGCTTCCTCGTACCGGGAAAGATCGCTCAGCGTCACCGCGAGATTCCCCGCCGCGCTGAGCGTTCGCGGATGCATCGCGCCCGAGTGCTCGCGACTCTCCTGCCACACCGAGTCGAAGAGCGCCAGCGCCTCCTCCGATCGACCCAGTCCGGCGAGCAGGAACGCCAGGTTGTTCCGCGCGACGAGTGTGTCGTCGTCCGCGGCACCGAGGGCGCGCTCCAGCCGCGGCAGCACGTCGCGATACGCCTCCTCCGCGTCGTCGAACCGGCCCAGATCCGCGAGCATCGTCGCCCGGAGCGATCGGCAGACGAGTGCCTGCCGACTCTCCGGTCCGATCAGGGTGTCGGCGCGCGCCTGGAGTCCCGCGAGCCGGTCCGCCGCCTCGGCCGGTCGGCCGAGATGTCCGAGCGCAGACACGATGCTCAGTTCCGCGTCGAGAACCTCCGCCGAGTCCTCGCCGCGCGCTGCCGATGCCTCGGCGCGCGACCGTTCGAACTGGTGGAGTGCGTCGCTGAACCGGCCCAGGTTGAGCAGCGTCCGGCCGAGCGTCAGCCGCACGAAGGCGGCCAGTTCCGGCTCATCCGCGAGCGCCGTGTCCACGCGGCGCGCGGCCTCCGCGAGGACGAGTTCCACCGGGACCACCTCGCCCATCGCCACGGCAGGGTCGGCCGCGCCCAGGAGATCGCGCACCAGGAACCGGTTGATCGCCTGCGCCTTGGCCGCTTCGCGCTGCGCCGACTCCAGAAGCGCCATCGCGGCGTCGCGCGCCGCCGTCGCATCCGACTCGGCCCGGCGCAGCCGCTCGGCCTGCTGCGACACGCGATCGCGCTGGCGAACCGCCTGCGCGAACCCGGCACCGGTGGCGATGATGCCGGCGAGCAGCGCCAGCACGGTGGCCATCGTCCCGCCCACGAGCGCGCGGTTGCGCCGGGAGAAGCGCAGGACCTGTTCGACCCGACCCGGTGGGCGCGCCACGATCGGCTCATCGTTCAGGTATCGACGGATGTCTGCCGCCAGATCGGCCGCGGACGGATACCGATCGTCGGGCTCTCGCTCCATCGCCCGCGCCACGATCGTCTCGACGTCGCCGCGCAGGTCGCGCCGCAGTCGGCCCAGCGCCGGCGCGTCGGACTCTGCAATCGTCCGTGCCAGGTCGATCAGCGACCCCTGCGTGGAGTCGTGCGGCAGGCGGCCGGTCAGCAGCTCGTACGCGATGACACCGATCGCGTACACATCCGTGCGGGTATCGATGGCGTGCGGATCGCCCCCGATCTGCTCCGGACTCATGTAGGGCACCGTGCCCACGAGCTGCCCCGCGACCGTGCGTGCCAGGGTATCGCCGTCCGGCGCGTCGGCCAGCCGCGCAACGCCGAAGTCGAGGATCTTCGGTCGCAGGTGATCCGGATCAGGCGCAGGACCACCGGCGACGGCGGTATCGACGATGACCACGTTCGCAGGCTTGAGATCCCGGTGGATGACGCCCTTGATGTGCGCGTGGTGCACCGCGTCGGCGAGCCGCGCGATGATCAGGAGCGCGGCGCGGATCGACAGGGACCGGTCCGCGACGTACGCCTCAAGTGACCGGCCTTCGACCAGTTCCATCGCGAAGTACGGCTGCTCGCCCGACCCGAGATCGAAGGTCCCGGCCTCGTGAATCTGCGCGATCCCGGGATGATGCAGGCGGCCGAGCGCCTCCGCCTCCAGCGCGAATCGACGCAGCGCGGGCCGGCTCGCGGCGCCCGCGCGGATCACCTTGAGCGCGACGTGCCGCCGCGGACTGGCCTGCTCGGCCAGGTACACCGTGCCCATCCCGCCTTCACCGAGGACGCGGACGATGCGGTAGCCGCCGATCTCTGCCGGGACGGCGGGCGCGGCGGCCGCGGCGCCGCCGATCGCGCCCGGGGTCGGATCCCGTCCGTCGGCGGTCGCCGGCGGTTCGTGACCGCGCAGCCGGGCCGGCGGGAGGTCATGCGCTGTCGTCGCCTCCGTCGCGCGGGGCGCTGCCGGTTCCGCGAGCGTCTCTGCCTGCCGGTCGATGCGCCCCGGGCCGCCTTCCCCGGCGCCGGTGCCCACGGGCCGGGCGGCGTGCGTCCCTCCGGCGTGCGGACGCTCGTCCGACGGGGCCGACCGCGAAGGGCGCGGGAGTGACGGATGGTCGGGATCAGCGGACACGTCGGTCCGCCATCCTATCCCGCGGTTCCCGGCGGGCGCGCCGGGCGCGCCCGCGGTGCACGCGGACGCCGCCACGTCGGCACGCGGTACCCTGCGCGCGGCCCACGGCGGCGCCGCCGTCGTCGGGGTCGGCGTCGCCGCGGTCGCCCTCCGTCATGACGATGGCGATGATGATGATGATGACGACGAGGACGACGATGACGGCGCGGTCCACCCACCCCGGCGCCCTGGAGGCTCTTCCCATGGAACGACGTGACTTTCTCTCGGGCACGCTCGCCACCGCCGGCGCGGGCCTCCTGGTCGGGCGTGCACCCGGTGCCGGGCGCGCCGCTGCGGCGGCGCCGTCCGCGGATCCCGGCGATCACGCCGCCGCCCCGGCCCGGGATGCGGCGCCCGCCACGCCCGCGCGCCCGTTCCGACTGGCGTACGCCCCGCACTTCGGCATGTTCCGCCACCACGCGGGCGACGATCCCGTGGCGCAGCTCGAGTTCATGCACGCAGAGGGCTTCCGTGCGCTCGAGGACAACGGCATGCGCGGTCGCGCACGTGAAGACCAGGAGCGCATCGCCCGCGCCCTGGAGCGCCTGGAGATGCGCATGGGCGTCTTCGTGGCGCACGCCGATTTCGGCCGCGTGACCTTCGCCTCCCCTGACGGCGCGATGCGCGATCGACTGCTCTCGGACGTCCGTGAGAGCATCGAGGTGGCGAAGCGCGTCAACGCCACGTGGTGCACGGTCGTCCCCGGTCGGTACGACCAGCAGCGCGCGTGGGAGTATCAGACCGCGACAGTGATCGAGAACCTCCGGCGCTGCGCCGATCTCTGCGAGCCCGCGGGACTGGTCATGGTCCTGGAGCCGCTCAACCCGCGCGACCATCCGGGCCTCTTCCTGACGCGCATCCCTCAGGCCTACCAGGTCTGCCGCGCCGTCGGCAGCCCGTCGTGCCGCATCCTCGACGATCTCTACCACCAGCAGATCACCGAGGGCAACCTCATCCCGAACATCGACGCCGCCTGGGAGGAGATCGCGTACTTCCAGGTGGGCGACAACCCCGGTCGCCGCGAACCGACGACCGGCGAGATCAACTACCGCAACGTGTTCCGTCAGATCAGCGCCAGGGGATTCAACGGCATCGTCGGCATGGAGCACGGCGTCGCAGGCACAGGGCGGGAGGGCGAGCGCGCGCTGATCAACGCCTACCGGTGGTGCGACGACTGGTGAGCGGGCGCGATCGCGATCGCACCCGGACGGCCGGGATGCGCACCACGGCGGACAGTGATACGTCGGCGCGGCGCGCCCACGCGCGTCGCTCTTCGTACGGAACGGGGCGTGTCACGCCGGAGGATCAGGCGGCCCGTCGAAGAGCGCCGGGGTGTCGTCGATCGGCAGTCCGCGCGCCGACGGCGCCGGCAGGGCCGGCCGCTGGATGACCTCCAGGTCCACGATGTCATCGTCCGCGGGCATGAGCAGCGACGGCGACACGCGCCACTGCATCCCGTCATCGCCCAGCAGTGTCACGGACTTGCGGTTGAGGCGCGTGAGCGTACCGCGGACCAGGCCCTCGGACGCGGACAGGAAGATGACGCGCTGACCGACACGGAGTCGGTCGATGGCCAGTCTCTGTCGCACCTCAATGAAGAGCCGAAGCCGATCGACGATCCGACCGTGAAGCTCACGAAGTTCGGGCTCGGTGAGATGATCTATGGAGATCGGCGCGCGCCGGTCAGTCATGACGAACCTCGCTCAGGCGGTTTCCTCGGGGGACTGGAACACGTCGACCGGGATCGGCGGCGGCGTCATCACCACGCCACCCCGGTATCCTCGCCGAAATCGCTCGCCGCGCCCTGGAAGGCACCGTTCACCTGGTCGATGAAGATCGCGGTGATCGGTCCGGACGTGCGCGACCGCGTCTCGACGCGGTAGCCCATGCGGCGCAGTTCGGCCTGCACCCAGCGCGGCGTATCGCTGCGCACCTGGAGCCGGCCGGGCTCGGCGCGGTGGTCGCCGAACGATGACTGCATCTGGAACGAGTTGACGTTCGCCGCCTCCGCCGCCTGCTGGACGTTCATGCCGTGATCAACGACATTGACCAGGAACTGGATCAGGTTCTGGTCCTGCGAGTCGCCGCCCTGCACGGCAAAGGAGAGATACGGCCTGCCGTCCCGCAGCGCCATGCCGGGCGTCAGCGTGACACGCGGGCGCTTGCCGGGCTCCAGCACGTTGAACGGGTTGAGCGCCCGATCCAGCACGAAACTCTGCATGCGCTGCGAGAGGCCGATGCCGGTGTCGCCCGCGATCCATGCCGGGATCCACGCGCCGCTGGGCGTGATGGAGACCACCCAGCCGCTCGCGTCGGCGGCCTGGATAGACGTGGTGCCGGCAAGGAACGCCTCATCCGGCGTGAGCCGCATGCTCTGCTGCCAGCCCGCGTCGCCGGCGGCGTCGCCCGCGGGCGGCACCGGCGTCCATCGTTCCAGGAGGTCGAGGAACGGATTGGTCCCGCCCTGGAACGGATACGGATCGCCGGGTTTCGCATCCGGGTCGTTACGGTCGGGATCGATCTGCCCGAAACGCTGCCGCGCGTACGCCTTCGAGAGCAGGCCCTCGATCGGCTCCGCCGGCGGGAAGTCGGGATCACCGTAGTAGAAGTCGCGATCGGCGAACGCCAGGTGCATCGCCTGCGAGAGCATGTGGATGTATCGCGCGCTGTTGTATCCCAGCGCCGGGAGGTCCAGATGCTCGAGAATGTTGAGCGCCTGGAGCATGACCGGGCCCTGCGTCCAGGTGGTCAGTTTGAAGACCTCCGTGTCCCGGTAGGTGGCCGAGACCGGCGCTTCGATCCTGACGCGCCATCGGTCGAGATCCTCCATCGTGATGAGACCGCCGGCCGCGCGCGTCGCCTCGACCAGTGATTCCGCGATGTCGCCGCGGTAGAAGCGGTCGTATGCCGCCATGATGGCCGCGCGGCGATCGTGGCCCGCCGCGCGCGCCTCGGCCTCCGCCTCGACCACGCGGCGCAGTGTCGCGGCGAGGTCCGGCTGACGGAAGATCTCGCCCGCGCGCGGCGCCGCGCGACCGGCGGCGCCGTCTCCCTCGGCCAGGTGCGGCAGGAAGACTCGCCGCGAGGCCGGCCATGCGGCGATGGTGCCGCGCCACCGCTCCATGTTGTCGGCCTGCGCGGCCTCGATCGGGTACCCGTCGGCCATCTCGATCGCCGGCGCCAGCACCTCCGCCAGAGAGAGCGTGCCGTACTCCGCCAGCATCACCATGAGTCCGCCGGGTGTGCCCGGCGTCACCGCCGCGAGCGGGCCGAACTCCGGCGGGAAGCGCATGCCCTGGCCGCGATAGAAGTCCACGGTGGCATCGGTCGGCGCCACGCCCAGCGCGTTGATGCCGATGACGCGCTGCTCGCCCGGATGGTAGATAAGCGCCTGTGTCTCGCCGCCCCATCCGAGCGTGTCCCACATCGTGCACGTGGCAGCAAGCATCGCGCACGCGGCATCGACCGCGTTCCCGCCGCGCGCGAACGTCAGCGCGCCGGCGGTCGCGGCGAGCGGCTTGCCGGTGATCGCCACCCAGTGACGCCCGTGGAGGACGGGCTTGACCGTCGTGTCCTGCTGCGGGACGCCGAGGGCCGCGCCGCGCGGCAGTGCCGAGGTCGCGAGGGCAGCCAGGATCGCCAGCCCTCGGCGCGGCGCGCCGGGCGTGATCGCGCGACGGCGTGCGGGGTGACGGTGGGACGGCAGACCAGAACGGGTGGTGCGCATGGCAGAGAGATCCCTCCGGCGGCGTGATGCGCGATCGGGTACTTCGTGGATGTCGCCCGTCGCGGACCGGACTCGTCACCCCGTCCGGGGCGGCGCCGATCCCGCGGCACCGGGCGGTGCACGGCCAGAATACCCGGGCTGCGCCGGGCATCCGCGGTCAGAATGCACGGGACCGGCGCTCCCTCGTACCACGCCATGCCGGCATCGGACCGCGGGGAACCCGCGGCGCCAGGCCCAGCGAACCCGGAGTCCCACGATGCCCGGAACCACCAGGTCGTTCCTCGCCCCTCGCGTCCTGCCCGTACTCGGCATCATCACGCTGCTGGGGCCGGCTGGCTGCCGCACCCGCGATCACGCTGCCGACGCGGCACCGGCGAACATGCCGTCAACGGCGGCGCCGGCGATCACCGGTCGCGTGGTCGATGCCGCCGGCCATCCGCTCGCAGGGGTCCCCGTCCGCATGTATGCCGGCCTTGCCACCCGATGGTGCACCGGCGAGACGACGACCGGCCCGGACGGACGGTTCGCCTTCGCCGAGGCGCTCGGCGCACAGGTCCTGGACCAGTCGACAGGACGCTGGCGTGCGTATGTCGGCATCAGCGCCGGTGAACCGGGCGAAGGCAATCCCGCGGAAGCGCTTCCCTGGACGGATGTCACCGTGGCGCCGGACGAGTCCGCGTACGTGGAACTGGTGCTGGCGGCACACGGGACTCCGCGCGACGGTGCCCGGCCGTAGCACGCGGTCGAGACGCTCCGGCGCAGGCCGGTACGCGATCGGATCCGGCACGGCGCACCCTCGCATCGCCGTGCCGTCCGCCGTCCATCCGGTCACCTGGGACGAGCGCCACACGCCGCACGGCGATGGCAGCCCACCAGGTGATCGTTCACCAGTCCGACCGACTGCATGAACGCGTACATCGTCGTCGGTCCGACGAACGACCATCCACGTCGGCGCAGATCCCGGCTGAGCGCGACCGACGCCGGTGTCTTCGCGGGGACCTCGGCCAGGCGCCGCGGTGCCGGGCGATCGTCGTCGTTCCCGGTGACACGGCGCAGGTAGGCCGCGAGGGAACCCTGCTCGTCCAGGAGTTCCAGGCAGCGTGCCGCGTTCCGGATCGTCGACTCGATCTTCCCGCGGTGTCGGACGATTCCGGCATCGCCCAGCAGTCGCTCGACGTCCCGCGCCGTCATCCGCGCGACGCGCGGCGGATCGAAGTCATGGAAAACCTCACGGAACCGGCTGCGCTTCCTGAGAATCGTGAGCCAGCTCAATCCCGCCTGGAATCCCTCCAGGCAGATCTTCTCGAACAGGCGCGCGTCATCGGTCTGCGGTGCGCCCCACTCCTGATCGTGGTACGCCACGTAGATCGGATCCGCCATGCACCAGCGGCAGCGCGCGGTTCCCGTAGCCGCATCGATGACCAGGTCCGTCTGCGTGGTCGACATGACGTCACTCCGACCCGCGGCGTTCAGCCCCACAGCGCAAGCAGCCGCAGCAGATCGGCCAGGTCGACGGTGCCGCTGCAATCGATGTCCGCCGACGGCGGCGGTGCGAACGGATCCTCGTCCGACGTCAGCCCCCACGATCCCAGCAGCACCAGCAGGTCCATGAAGTCGACCCTCCCGTTGCCGTCGAGATCGGCGCTCTCGTGCGCGACGGGTGTGAGCAGGACGGGGCCGTGGTAGCCGCTGCGGGTCCCGGTGCCGACGATCTTGCCTCCCGCGTTTATGTCTGCGGCGTCCACGATCGTCCAGTCATGGTCGTCGGGATGCAGGCGCTGCGAGAGCAGGACCAGCCTGCCTGCGGGATCCCACGCCGCGGCGCCGTCGATGGCCGGATACCACAGCGATCCGACGGTCCATCCGGCGTCGTTGCACGCCGACGCCGAGGAGTGCAGGTAGGGACCGTCGACATGCAGATTCTCCGGAACGCCGTCGTCCCAGCGCACCGCCCGGCGCGGCGACCCGGCGCCCGCGAGGTGGTATGCGCCGACGATGCGGCCGGATGCGTTCACGTCCATGGCCCACGCGTTCCCCGTCCCGGGGACCGGGAGCGTCTCCGCCGGACCGCCGCTGCGCCAGCGAACGGCCTGCTGCGTGAGTCCATGCGCCGTTCCGACGATGATGTCCGTGCTGTGGTCGCGCGCGCTGGCGACCGCCCCGATCGTGCCGAGTGGAAGAAACCCGCCCCCGGACCAGAGCACCGCCCCGATCGTCTCGATGCGACCGGGAATGACGCCGTCGGCCGCGGCACGCCCGGGCTCGCTGACCTCGACGCCATCGGGCACCGGAAGGACCGCCGGCACATCGTCCGTGTCCCAGCGGACGGCGCGCGCTCCGGTGAAGGCACCGCCATAGACGATCGCGCTGACGGTACCCGCGTCACTGATCGATGCACCGTGCCCCTGGCTCGCACCACCGGGCATCGGCAGAAGCACCATGCCCTCCCCGGCCGACCATCGGAAGATCCGGCTCTGCTCAGGCTGCGACGGAAGCGTGATCCGGATCCATCCGGCGACGCGCCCGTCTTCTGTGATGCTCGCGGCGGCACCGGACGTGCAGTCCGGACCGGCCAGCGGGGTGACCCGGTACCGCGTGCACGGCGGCTCCGCCGACACGGCGTCCGTCAAGGCAGTCAGCGCGAGTGCAGTGGCAAGGGCGCGGCAGGTCATCGCGGAGTCCTTTCATGCTGAACCGCCCGGGGGACGGCGGGACGGTGCGGCCGCCCGGTGCACCAGGGCCGCGGCGGACATCTGCCACGCGGCCTCCCGGGTCCATCGTCGATTCGCGTGATCGGCGCGCCCTGTTCCGCTTGCCTCGAACGTACGCTCCACCGGAACCCGGATCCTCCGATCCCCAACAACGCGGCCTGCCCGTTCAGATGGGCCGCGTCGTGCGACAGTCGCCCGGCTCCGTCCGGGTGGGCCCTGCACGCTGGCCCGACCGTCGGGCGTGCATCGCCGCTCGTGCGGCCAGCCACGGACCATCGACTTATGAAGACCCATGCCATGATCCCCAGCCACGCCGGCTCGCTGAACGCCGATCGATCCACGCACAGCCGCCGCGCCCCCCGATCGCTGCCCCGGACACCGAGGATCTACGGACTGGTCTCAGGCGCGATGCTGCTCGCCCTGCTCTCGATGCCGGCGTGCTCCATGACCGGTTCCACCCACCGCGCCACGCGAACGGTGACGCGGACCGCCGACCATGAGCCCGGGACGGGGCTTGTCGTGACCACGCGCAATGGCGGCATCGAGGTCATCCGGGATGAGGCGGCGGTATCGATCACCATCCAGGCAAGGCTCACCGCCGGGGGAGAGAGCCCCGACCATGCGGAGAGCCGCCTGGACGAGATCGACTTCCGCGTGGAGCGCGCCGCGGACCGGGCGCTCGTCATCACGGCCATGCTCCCGACGCCCCCGGTGTCGAATGACAGCATCCACTTCGTCATCACGCATCCCGACCCAGTGCGTGCCGACCTCACGACGACCAACGGCGCCATCGCCACGACCGGCCTTGCCGGCCGGCTCACCGCGGAGACGTCGAACGGTCGCGTCACCGTCCGCGATCACGAGGGCGATGCCCGGGTCTCCACCAGCAATGGGGCGATCGAGATCCGTGGCCTGGACGGCCACCTCCGCGCCCGGACATCCAACGGCGCCGTCGATGCACGGGACGTGCGCGGTGCGGTGGACGCGGAAACCTCCAACGGGGCGATCACCGTGGCACTCACCAGGGACGGGTCGGGGCCGGTGGACCTGGCGACCTCGAACGGCGGCATCACGCTGCACGCGGGTGGCGGGTTCACCGGACACGTGGACATGCGCACGTCGAACGGCACGGTGACGGTGAAGGACCCCTCGGGGCGACTGACGGCGCAGACCCTGTCCCGGCGCGCCGGCACGGTGGTCGTCGGGGAGGGCGACACCCGATCCAGCCTGCGGAGCTCCAACGGGTCCATCGTCGTCACCCTGGCACCGGACGAGGGGTGATGCGCGCGGGCGCCCCGGGGGCGCGCCGAACGGCACCGCGCCCGCGGCGCGGCGGCGCGCGGAATCCCGCCGATGACGGGCCACCCGATCGTGAAGCGCCCACGCCGCCCACGCCGCCCACGCCGCCCACGCCACATGGATCGGCATTGCGCTGCGTCGAGCCAGGCCCGGGCCCTCGAGACCGGTCGCGCGGGCGGGCTCGCGGGACGACCGCGGTCCGCGTGGCGACGACCGACGCCGGACCCTCCGGGGGGGACCGGCGCCGGGGGGCCTGGCCTGCGGCGTGCCAGTCACCCCGACCCCGACCCTGCGGCGTGCCTGTCACCCCGACCCTGACCCCGCGGCGTGCCTGTCACCCCGCCCCCGACACTGCGGCGTGCCTGTCACCCCGACCCCGACACCGCGGCGTGCCTGTCACCCCGACCCCGACCCCGCGGCGTGCCTGTCACCCCGACCCCGACACTGCGGCGTGCCTGTCACCCCGACCCTGACCCTGCGGCGTGCCTGTCACGCCCGCCCGCGCCCCGGTCGAAGACGCGGCGCAGCGCCCCCGGCCCCGTCGCCTGCCGGGCCTCCATCGGCGATGTCCCGTCGGACGCGCCCGCGCATTCAACCGGCGGCCCCGGAACGTGTCGGTGGCCGGGGCGGCGCGGACCTCGATCGCCGCAGACGCCCCGGGGCGCCCGGACCTCACCGGTGGGCTGCGGCTGGACACACGCCTTCACGATCCGCGGACCGGCGGTACACTCCACCCCCCTCAACGGGCCGGCGGCGCGACGCCGGCCCGCGGTCCTGCCGGCAGCGTGCCGGCGCATCCGTGATTTCGCGTACACCTGTTCCGGGGAGAAGGCCGGCCATCGTGTCCGCGCTTCGCGCCGCCTCGTGCGGCGCCTGAGCCGGACGCGCCGCCCGCCACTGAACAACATGGTTGATAAGACACTCATCGCAACCCTCGGCGTCGATGATGCCGAGGTCTCGGCGCTGTTCCGACAGGCGCTCGGTCGGGATGCTGCGGAATCGGAGATCGAGGGTCTCCTGCAGACGGAGATCCCCACGGTCCAGCAGGGATCGATCCTCAAGGGCAAGGTGGTCGGACAGGTCGGCGATGAGTTCATCGTCGAAGTCGGCCTGAAGTCCGAAGGCCTGGTCAATCGCAACGAGTTCGCCGAGAACGAACTGCCCGCCGTCGGTGACATGGTCGAGGTGTTCCTGGAGGCGATCGACTCCGAGACCGGCACGATCAAGCTCTCCAAGCGCAAGGCCGATCGCATCCGCGGCTGGGAGGAGATTCTCCGGACGCGGCGCGAGGGCGACATCGTCGAGGGCAAGGTGCTCCGCAAGATCAAGGGCGGCCTGCTGGTGGACATCGGTGTGCCGGTCTTCATGCCGTCATCGCAGGTGGACATCCGGCGCCCGGGAGACGTCGGCGACTGGCTGGATCGGACGATCCGCGCGGTCATCCTCAAGATCGACGAAGAGCGGCGCAATATCGTCGTCAGCCGGCGCCGCCTGATCGAGGTCGAGCGTGAGGAGGCGAAGCGACGCCTGCTCGACGCCATCCAGGAGGGTCAGATCGTCCGCGGCACGGTCACGAGCATCGCGGACTTCGGCGCCTTCATCGACCTCGGCGGCCTCGACGGCCTGCTGCACATCACCGACATGTCGTGGGGACGCGTCGGTCATCCCAGCGAGATCGTGCGGATCGGCGACCAGATCGAGGTCAAGGTCCTCAAGATCGACCACGAGAAGGAGAAGGTCGCCCTCGGCCTCAAGCAGAAGGAGCCGTCGCCGTGGGAGACGATCGAGCAGAAGTACCCGATCAATGCCCGGGTGCGCGGCAAGGTCGTCAACCTCGTCTCGTACGGCGCATTCGTGCAGCTTGAGGAAGGGATCGAGGGTCTCGTCCACGTCTCCGAGATGTCATGGACCAAGCGGGTCAATCACCCCAGCGAGGTCGTCACCGTCGGCCAGGACATCGACGTCGTCGTCCTCGACATCAACCGGGACAAGCAGGAGATCTCGCTCGGTATCAAGCAGACCGAGGTGAACCCCTGGGAACTCGTCTCGCAGAAGTACCCCGTCGGGACCGTCATCGAGGGCACCGTCCGGAACCTGGCGAACTACGGCGCCTTCATCGAGATCGAGCCGGGCATCGACGGCCTGCTCCACATCTCGGACATGTCGTGGACGGAGAAGATCTCACATCCCAACGAGAAGTACAAGAAGGGCGACAAGGTCCAGTGCATCGTGCTGGACATCGACCTTCAGAAGCAGCGCATCGGACTCGGCGTCAAGCAGCTTGGCGAGGATCCGTGGCTGCACGCGATTCCCGATGCCTACCGCCCGGGCATGGTGGTCCACGGCGTGGTCACCAAGATCACCAACTTCGGGGTCTTCGTGGAACTGGAGGCAGGCCTGGAGGGACTGCTCCACATCTCCGAACTCTCCGATCAGAAGGTGGAGAACCCGCAGGACGTGGTGAAGTCCGGACAGGAGGTCGACGTCAAGATTCTCCGCGTCGACATCGACGACCGGAAGATCGGCCTCTCGCTCAAGCGCGCCCAGTGGGGCGACACGAGCGACGTGGAGGAAGGCGGTGCCCGCGGCAGCGGCGAGCCCGGCCGTGGCGGCGGTTCGCAGCCGTCGCGAGGCGGTATGGACGATCACGGCGCCCTCGGCACGGACAAGATCCGCCTGCCGGGGACGTGACGCCCGTCCTGTCCGTCACCTGATCGACCCGATCACCGCGGCGCCTCACTGCGAGGCGCCGCGGTGTCTTTCTGCGCACCGGCGCCTCACGCCGCGCGGGATCCGGACCGCACTCTGCGAGGCGCCGCGGGGGCCCTGGTCACGGGCGGCGCCTCCAACCCCTCGTCCGGCGGTACAGTCCGCCGGGCGGACAGTCGCGGACGCCCGGACACGCGCCGAACGGCGGCGCGAGGCGCCGCGGACTCCGCGATGCGCGCCCGCGCCCGGCGCGACTGACGCGACGGGACCGTGCCGTGAACCTCGCGCCGGAGGGACCCGTGCGACGAACCCATCCTCAGCGACGGCAGATCGCCGCCCGGTGCACCGGCGCCATCGCCGGACTCGCGCTGCTGATCGTGATCCTGCCGTGGTCGATACATACGCGGTCCGTGTCGCCGACGGAGACCGAGGTGTCGCATCGGTTCGGTGCCCTGACGTACCTGGTGCTCAGGCGCACGACCGCCGGCCCCGCCGGTCCTGAAGTCGCCAGGTCGTGGGAGTGGAATCTCACGCGACTGGCCGTCTCTGCACTGATTGTCAGCGGAATCACGATCGGAACCGGCACGGTGGGACGTCTGCTCGCCGACGGTCTGCGCCTTCCGCCGGATCAGTGCGACGCGTGCGGGTATCGGCTCGGACCGTCGGGGTCCGCGCGATGCCCGGAGTGCGGGGCCCCGGCAACGGCGCCGGATCATGCGCCCGGTCGCTGGCTCCGGGGACTTGCGACCATCGTGCGCGCGGCAGCCCTGATGCTGGCGATCAGCGCCGCGATCGTCCTGGTCGTGGCACTCTGGCGACCGACGATCACCATGCGCGCCTTCATCGAGGAGAGGCCGCATCGCGAGGCCGTCCGCTACGGCATGCTCGGCTGGAGGACGATCGACCGGACCTGGGCCGACCCGTCGGTGACGACGCCCGCGGAGACGGTCACGCGCAGCCCGACGCGGCTGGCGGCAACCATCGGCATCACCGTGCTGCTTGCCGGCGCGCTGACGGCACCGATCGTTCGACGATGGCTGCGCCGGCGGGGGCTCCTCGCCGTCACACCGTGAGGACCCGAGATTCCCGCTCCCGTCGCCAGGCGCAGGCGTGCAGGAGGTCTGTCGGAGAGGCGCTTCCGCGCGCACTCGCGCGGCACGCTACGCGGACGGACACGACCCCCACGCCGCCAGCAGCAGAAGCAGATCGCCCAGTCCGACCATGCCATCGCCATCAAGGTCGGCCGCATCGTCCGCCCCGCCCCACGTGCCGAGGAGCCGCACCAGGTCGCCGAACCCGGTCACGCCGTCCCCGTCGATGTCCGTCGGGCACGCCGGGACGCAGGAGACGTCGACGAACACACCGGGCGATCCGCGTTCGCCGGTCGATGCCGTCCACGAGCCGAACGCGTCGCCGGTGGCCGCCAGCACCCATGCCGCGATCGCATCCTGCCCGATCTTCTGACGGCAGATCTGACCGCTGACGCCCTGCGTGCGGATCGTGCCCGGGAAGGTCTGGTCGCCGTAGCGCAGGCGGTCGACGAGCCCGCCGCGCGCATCGAAGATGTTGATCTCGTCATTGCGGCCGAGTGCAGCGACCGTGTTCGGACCCAGGATCGTCACGCCCGTGAGCCCCCATGCCGACGCGAATGCGGCGGGCGCGGCGTCGGTGACGATCAGCGACTCTCCCGGCGCGAGAGCGCCGGCACCGGACAGGCTGAGGGTCCCCGGCGTCGCGCTGTCGTCGTCCATGCTCCAGCCGGTCAGATCGACGGGACGGTCTCCCAGGTTCGTCAATTCGAAGAACTCGCCACCGGGCCCCTGGTACATGTACTCGGTGATCCGCACGCCGGACTGCCCGAAGCCGTACTCGAGGCGCATCGGTCCCTGCTCGGCAAGGACCGGCGCGAAGCTCAGCGACCGGTACACATTGTCCGAGGTCGCGGACACGTAGTACGCAACGCGCTGCCCGGGCAGCGCCCCGGCGGGGAGCATCGCCCCGTAGACACCGTCGCCTTCGATGCCGTCACCGGACTTCCCGTCGTCATACATGGGGAGGCGCTGATATCGCTCTGACGGTGATGGACGGTAATAGAGATCGGCCCTGAGGACCGGGGAATCCTGCGGCGACACGAGCGCCGTGATCCAGACCGGCTCTCCCGGACCCGGCGCATCCGTCGACGGCTGGACGCTGCTGATCACGGGACCGCGCGCCGCCAGCTCTGCGACCGACCCGAGCACGCCTGCACGCTGCGTCACGAAGGGCTGGAGGCCGATCATCGGACCGCCGACCACGCCGCCGCCCGGCAGCTGCACGGTCGCCGTGAAGTTCTCGAGAAAGTGCTCGTAGGAGTAGAGCCGCTTCGGATCCGCCTGCACGGCGGCGTCGATGAGGTCGCGCAGCGCGAGGAACTCCGGGCCGAAGTACGCCCAGGTGAGTTCCGCCTTTGCCGTCCGCATGTGCGCCATGTAGCGCTGGCGGAGTTCCGGAACGGCCAGCACGCGGCTGAGCACGGGCCTGACCGCCGCCGTGAAATTCCGGGTCGGCGACCAGCCGGCGAACTGGAATGTCTCATTCGAATCCGCCTGGTGAAGGTGCATGCGACCGTCCACAGGGTCGCGATAGAGCATGAAATCGGCGCCCTTGTTCACGTAGCCGTCGTCATCGGTGAGAAGGTTCTCCAGCATGACCGACCAGGCGGCCGTGTCGATCACGAAGAGCGCGTCGATGTTCTCCCAGGACTCGAGGGGCTCGTTCGTGATCACATTGCAGACGTCGATGAGCGCGCCCAGCGGGAAGGCCAGTCCACCGTCGTCCCTGACCTCGTAGTCCGGGTAGCCGGAGGGGAGCGGCCCGTTGTACTGGAGCCCGGGACCGCTCGGATTGTTGCCGCACCTGATGCGGAGCCCGTCCTCGTCGGCGAAGTACCGTCGCAGCAGGGCCTTGTTGTACTGCTGCACGTTGATGTACACGCCCCAGTTCTCTCCGTTGAGCGAGAGCACCACGTGATTCGCGCGCGGATTCGGAATGTACCGCGCGACGAAGTTGTTGTAGACAACCTCGCGGCAGAAGGTCGGATCGCGGAAGCCGTTGTTCAGGTTGAGCGTCCTGTAGCCCAGCAGGTCCTGGTCGGGATCGACGAAGTCCATCTCGATGTTCAGCGAGACCTTCTGAGACCCGGGCGGGAGCGTCGTGTACGACGTGTTGCCCCGGATCCGCACGCCGACGGACGGATAGACGATGCCGTCCATCTCGAGGTCCGCGAGGATGTTCGTTCCGGAGGCGTAGTTGTCCCTCAGCCGCTGCCACCAGTCCGCGTCATGGAAGTTCAGCGCGATCGTCCGCAGGATCGTCGTGTCGTACAGGTCCTGGCCCGACGCCCGCGGTCCGATGAGCACGCCCAGGAGGACGACGCCGATGTGGAGCCGCGCGGCGGTATCGCACACGGACAGCCGGCGGGCGGACGGGCAGCGCCGGGCCGCGGTGGAGGCTGGCGATGACGGGCTCGGCATGGGTGGGCTCGCTGAGGGCTGAGCGAAGCCCGCCGCAGCGGCCTTCGTTCGGATACCGGGAACCTCGCCCGGCCGGTCGCGGGTGGACGACCTCGGGCACGGGCGACCGCACGGTCACCAGTATCACATGGTGGACCCGGAAGGGAAGCGACTTTCTGCCGAGTACGATCCCCGCATGGTCAGTACGGCGAGCGCGGGACCGCCCATCCTCGAGGTCAGGGACCTCCGCGTCTGGTTTCCGCTCCGCCGCGGGCTGCTGCGACGCTCGGCGGGCTGGGTGAAGGCGGTCGACGGCGTGAGTTTCGACCTCCATGCCGGCGAGACGCTGGGCATCGTCGGCGAATCGGGCTGCGGCAAGACGACGCTGGGCCGGGCCATCCTGCAGCTCCAGCCGGCGACCGGCGGCCGGGTCCTCTTCGAAGGCACCGCGCTCCTGGGCCGGACGACGCGCGAACTGAACGCCCTGCGACCGCGGATGCAGATCGTCTTTCAGGATCCGGTCGGGTCGCTGAATCCCCGTCTCCGGGTCGGCGAGATCATCGGAGAGGCACTCCACGTCCACCGCATCGCGCGGGGCGCGGCGCTCCGCGCACGCGTGGCCGATCTGCTCGACCGCTGCGGACTCTGGCCCGGCGCCGCGGACCGATATCCCCATGAGTTCTCCGGAGGCCAGCGCCAGCGCATCGCGATTGCGCGGGCGATCGCGCTCATGCCCCGACTCATCGTCTGCGATGAACCGACGTCCGCGCTCGATGTCTCCGTGCAGGCGCAGATTCTGAACCTGCTGCGCGACCTCCAGACGGAGTTCGACATCGCCTATCTCTTCATCTCGCACAACATGGCCGTCGTCGAGCACATGTGCGACCGGATCGCCGTGCTCCAGGCGGGACGCATCGTCGAACTCGACGCGCGAGACCGGGTCATCGGCGACCCGCAGCATCCTGCAACGCGGCGCCTGCTGGCGGCGGTGCCGTCGGCGAATCCGCAGGCCGCCGCCGCTCGTGCGACCGCGGAGCCGCCCCCGGCCTGACCGTCGCCGGATGCAGGCGCGGTGGAGGCACCGGCCGCCCGGAGCCGCCTGATACACTCCGTTCCGGCCGTCCGCGTCACTCTCCGCGCCGCCGCTCCTTCACACCACGCCACATGCGCACCTACCTCGACCTGCTGGAACACGTCCTGCATCACGGCGTCCGGAAACAGGACCGGACGGGCGTCGGAACGCGGAGCATCTTCGGCCGGCAGATGCGATTCGACCTTGCCGACGGCTTCCCGCTGCTCACCACCAAGAAACTGCACCTGCGCTCGATCGTCCACGAACTGCTCTGGTTCATCCGCGGGGAGACGAACGTGCGCCCGCTCAACGATGCCGGGGTCACGATCTGGGACGAATGGGCGGACGCGTCCGGTGAACTCGGCCCGATCTACGGGCGGCAGTGGCGCGCGTGGACGGCCGTCGACCCGGACTCGAACGAGGTCCGGTACATCGATCAGCTGTCGTGGGTCATCGACGAGATCCGCCGGAACCCGGACTCCCGCCGACTGGTCGTCAGCGCTTGGAACGTGGGCGACGTTCCACGGATGGCGCTGCCGCCGTGCCACATCCTCTTCCAGTTCCATGTCGCCGAGGGGCGCCTGTCCTGCCAGCTCTACCAGCGATCCGCGGACGTCTTCCTGGGCGTTCCGTTCAACATCGCGTCCTACGCGCTGCTCACGATGATGATCGCGCAGGTGACGTCGCTCGCGCCCGGGGAGTTCATCCACACGCTCGGCGACGCCCACCTGTATTCGAATCACGTCGAGCAGGCGGAGGAACAGCTCCGACGGGCGCCGCGGGCGCTGCCCAGGATGCGGCTCGATCCTGCCGTCCGGTCGATTTTCGACTTCCGGCCGGAGCATTTCACGCTCGAGCAGTACGATCCCCACCCGCACATCAAGGCACCGGTCGCCGTGTGACGCCATGCTGATTCTCCAGGTTCTCCAGGGACCGGATCGCGGGCGGCGTTTCGAACTGCCGGAGCATGAACCTCAACTCATCGGGCGCAGCACCGAGGCGCTTCCGATCACCGATCCCACGGTGAGCCGCCGTCACGCGGAGCTGACGCCGGATCGCGGCGGCTGGTGGGTGCGCGACCTTGACTCGGCGAACGGCACGTTCGTCAACGGCCGGCGGATCGCCGAGCGCGTCCGGCTGGCACCGGGCGACCAGGTGCGGTGCGGGTCGACACTGCTTCTCTTCGGCGCGCCGCGCATGGTCGATGCCGCGCCGACCGACGTGGACATCGCCACCGATGCGGACATGGACGTGACGCTCGAGCATCGTGCGTCGGGTCCGCCCTCGGCGGCGCTGGCGGATTCCTCCGATCCCGCGCTGGTGGCGTCCGAGCACCTTCGCGTCATCTACGAACTCACGCGCCTGACGTCATCCGCGACCACGCGCGACGAGCTCTTCAAGCGCGTCCTGAACCTCGTCGTCGCGGAGTTCAGACCCGATCGGGCCTTCATCCTGCTCGGCGACCGCGCCGACAGTCCGCTGACCGTGGCGGGCGCGCGGTATCGGACACATCCACGATCCGTCGACGAAGGCCGCCTGCCGGTCAGCCGGACCATCATCCGGCACGCGCTCGAACTGGGCGAGGGCGTACTCTCGACCAATGCCATGAGTGACACGCGGTTCGCCGCCGGCGACTCGGTCCGCGATTACGGCATCCGCTCTGCGCTCTGTGTTCCCATCGCCACCGGTCGCCGCACCTTCGGCGTGATCCACATCGACTCCCAGCTTGCCGATGTCACGTTCACGGAGTCCCAGCTCCACCTGCTTCGCGCCATCGGGCGGTACGCGGGTCTTGCCCTGCTGTCGATCGATCTCTTCGACGAGCGCCTCCAGAACGAGCGGCTGGCCGCGATCGGACAGACCGTCGCCTCGCTCAGCCATTCGATCAAGAACATCCTCCAGGGTCTGCGCGGCGGCGCGGATGCCGTCGAACTCGCGCTCGCCCGCGACGACCTCGCGCTCGCCCGCGAGGGCTGGCCGATCCTCGCCCGGAATCTCGACCGGATCCTCAACCTGACGCTCAACATGCTTGCGTGGTCGAGACCGACCTCACTGGACATCGAACTCAGTGACCTCAACAGCCTGGTCCGGGAGGCGACGGACCTCGTGGCGCGGCCCTGCGAGGAGGCACGCATCGCCCTTGTCACCGACTTCGACGACGGCATGCCGCCCGTACCCATCGACGCGGGAGGAATCCACCAGGCGATCGTGAATCTCCTGATGAACGCGATGGAGGCCGTTCCCCCGCGACGGGGAACGATCGGCGTCTCGACACGCTTCGATCCGGAGCGACTCGAGGCCCGGATCCGCATCGGCGACAACGGTCCCGGGATTCCGGAGCCGATGCGCGCCGGACTCTTCGAGGCGTTTCGAACCTCGAAGGGCCAGCGCGGCACGGGCCTCGGGCTCGCGGTGACGCGCAAGATCGTCGAGGAACACGGGGGCCGCGTGGAGATCGAGTCGGAACCGGGCCGTGGAACGGACGTGTCGATCGTGCTGCCGACCGCGCGCGCGCCGGTGGATCCGGGCGATACCCACCAGCCCAGGCCTCTGACGGACGAGGAGATCGAGCAGCGCTTCGGAGGCGTCCACGGGCCGGACGCATGATGTCCGGCCGGAGCCGGCGATCAGGCGCAAGTCGTGCGCCGCCGCGTCCGATCGTCGAGTACGCATCCGGACATGCCGCGGGGACCGCCGGACAGCACCCGCCGCGCCGCGCAGGCGCGCGTCATGAAATGTCCCGCCGCGGCTGCGGAGGCGATTCCATTCGGCCGATAGCCTGCCCGGATATCATCCCGGCCCGACCGACACGGAGACACGCCGCGCATGGAATTCCCCGGCCTTCCCCCAAGTGACCTCAGGCGCCCCGCATTCGACCTGACCGTCGATGCCGCCCGGATGGGCGCCATCGCCGCAGGCGATCGTCGCATGGTCGAGACATTCAACGCGATCCAGTACCAGCGGACGCGTGAGATGACCATCGACGAGATCATGCTCGAGAACCGGGTGGTCTTCCTGATCGGGGAGATCAACCACGTCTCGGCGGCCCGCGTCATGATGCAGATGCTGTACCTCGAGGACCAGAAGCGAGGACAGGAGATCAACTTCTACATCAACAGCCCGGGCGGCGCCGTGGATGACACGCTGGCACTCTATGACACGATGCAGTTCATCTCCTCCCGCGTGGCGACGTACTGCATCGGTCGCGCCTACTCGGGCGGCGCGGTCCTGCTCTGTGCCGGACATGCCGGCCGCCGGCACATCCTCCCGCACGCCAAGGTGATGATCCATCAGCCGTACGGCGGCGTGACCGGCCAGACGACGGATATCCAGATCCAGGCCGAGCAGATCATCAAGGCCAAGCGGACCCTCAACGAGATCATCGCGCGCCACAGCGGGCAGACGGTCGAACGCGTCGCCAAGGACGGAGAACGCGACAAGTTCTTCTCCGCCGAAGAGGCGAAGGCGTACGGCCTCGTCGACGAGGTGTTCAGTTTCGACCGGAAGAAGTCCGAGACCGCGAACAAGTAGGTGCCTCCGAATGTCCACCCTGGTTCCCATCGTCATCGAGAAGACCGGTCGAGGCGAGCGCGCCTACGACATCTTCTCCCGACTGCTCAACGACCGCATCGTCTTCCTCGGCGATGCCGTGCACGATGAAGGTGCCAACCTCATCGTCGCGCAGCTGCTCTTCCTGGCCAACTCGGATCCGAAGTCGGACATCCACCTGTACGTCAACAGCCCCGGTGGAAGCGTGACCGCGGGACTCGGCATCATCGACACGATGCAGTATGTCCCCTGCGACGTGTGCACCTACATCATCGGACAGGCCGCGTCGATGGGCTCGCTCATCGCGAGTTCCGGAACCAGGGGCAAGCGATTCGCCCTGCCCAGCGCCCGGAATCTCCTGCACCAGCCGCTCCTCTCCGGCGTGATGGAAGGCCAGGCCACGGATCTGGAGATCGAGGCGCGGGAGATGCTCCGGCTGCGGGAGATCCTCTATGCCATCTACGCCCGCAACACGGGCCAGACCGCAGCACGGATCGCCGATGACTGCGAGCGCAACAAGTGGATGGGCTCGCAGGAGATGCTGGAGTACGGCCTCATCGATCATGTCCTGGATCGCCTTCCAGAGAGCGCGCTCCCGGAGCGTCCCGCAGAGTCCTGAACGGCGCAGCCGGGTCGTCGCACGCGCCCACCTCGTGCTCGTCGTCGCGATCGCGGGCGGCTGCCGCGCGACGCATGTCGAGGCACTGCTGGACGAGTGCCGCGCTGACCGGATGGCCCTGGAGGAGCGTGTCCTCGCACTGGACCGCGAACGCCATGGACTGCGCATCGCCCTGGCGGATGCCATGCGCACCACGTCGCCCGCTCCCGGTCATGCCCGGGAGGGATCGCCCGCCGGCACCGCAGCGGCGGCCGAGGCCTGGCTCATTCCGCATGTGACGTCGCTCGCGGTGATGCGCGGCAGCGGCATCGACACCGGCGATCGCGCGGCGAACCTCCCGACCGCGCGACTCTGGCTGCGGGGGCTCGACCAGTTCGGCCGGATGATCCCGCTGGTCGGGCCGGTCCACATCCGGATCGCCCGGTTCGATCCGGCGATCGGCGAGGAGACCACGGCATCGGTCGAGGGTCGTCCGCACGGCGCCACCGACCTCGCGTCGCGCCGCTTCGATGCCGAGTCCGTGCACGCCGCCTGGCGAAGCGGATTCGGAGAACCCCGGTCCGCCTTCGACGTGACGCTGCCGGCGGATGCGCTGCAGCCGGGCGGCCGGTTCATCGTCTCGGTCGAGCACATCGATCTGCGCACGGGCCGGCGGGTCGATCACGTCGAGCCGCTGCGCGTGCTCCCGTCGCGAGAGCGGGTTCGCGCGGCGCCCGGGGACGCACCCGCCCCCGGTGACACGTCCGGCACCCCGAGCGCCGGGAAAGCGTGAGCCGAGCCTGACCGGAGGCGGTTGTCCGGTGTCCCGGACAGGTCGAACCCGCGCGATGGCGGCGGTCCCTCACCGGCCGGGCGACGGCAGATCCAGACTTCGCAACGACTTGCACAAAGTCCGGAAATCTTGTTGAATTTGGGCTCGACAGCCACCAGAGGCGGTGCTATTCTCTGCGTCAGACCCCCGGAAGCCGACCCGGTTTGAGCTTGTCTCGCCGGGTCGGTTTTTTCGTCCGGCACCCGTCGTGGCCCGCGCCGGTCCCCGGGGCCCCAGGTCCCGAGCCGCGGCGCCACCGGTGACATCCCGAGGTCGCGGTGCCCCGACCGCCCCATCCCGCCGCACTCCGCCGCCTGCCGAAGTGGATCCGCGGGCGTCGGCGCAGTCACGGCGCCCGCATCCGCGCCCCGGACCCGGACCCGTCGGGCGGGGGGGCGCTTGACCCCGGCGCCGATCGCTCGGACGATCGCGCGCATGAAGCGATCGGGGATCCTGCCCGCATCCAGGTGGCGCCCGGCTCGACGGGCCCGATCCGTCGTCGCCGCACTCTGCATCACCGTCCTGTCCGCGCCCGATCGCGCTGCCGCGGGAGACGACGTCGATGCGCCGCCGGCGCCGCCTCCCCTGACCGTGCCGTTCACCGCCGGGCGCGCCGGCCTCGACCCGGGCGAGGCCGCATGGTCCTGGATCGCAGGCGCGCTGCCGGTGCCGCAGATCGGATACACGCCCGGGCAGATGGACGCATACAGCCGCGATCGTCACGTCCTGCGCACCGTCCGCGCGCTGTTCGACAACGTGGATGGCGCCATGCGTTTCAGTGGCCGCGTCACCGACGAACTGCTCGCCGCCGCAGATGATCCGATGGAGGCGGTCCGGCTTGCCTTCCTGCTCGTGGATGTCTCCGCAGGCAGGATGCTGCCCGGTCCGCCCGCCACGGGCGCGGCCGATGTGCCGTTCGGTGTCGAGTGGCTGGATGAGACGCTGGACACCCGTGCGGCACTGGAGCTGGTCCTGACCGACCCGGATGCGATCGACGCCGCCGGTCGCCGCGCCTGGCATCGGCTTCCCGAGCCGATCCGGCGCGGCGTGCTGCGACTCATCATCGCCGCGCGTGAATCGAAGCCGTGGTTCCTGGATGCGCTGGATCGACGCCTGCTCTCGGCGCTCTCCGCCGACCGGATGACGATGCCGGCCGACCCGGCCGAAGTGGTGGCGCTGCTCTCCCGGCCGTGGATCGAGCGCGCCTTCGGGCTGACCGCGGTCGGCGACCGGCGCACGCTCGATCTCATCGGCGCCGTGTCACTGGAGCGGATCGCGTTCGGCAGTGCCGTGGCACTCGTCCACCTGAGAGCCGCGCTCGCGGACTTCGCGGCGTGGAAGGCCAGCGGCGACACGACCGACCTGGAACTGCTCCGTCTCTCGTTCAGCACACCCATCGGACGCGTCCAGGTCTTCGGCACCGCCGGCGACGTCATCGACCGGGCCGCCGCCATCACGGTGGACCTGGGCGGCAGCGATCTCTGGGTCGGCGCGCACGGTGTCCCGGTGACGCCCGATCTGCCGGCGGCGTTCGCGATCGACCTGGGCGGCAACGACCTGTACGACGCCGGTGATCACATCGGCGCGCTGGGCTGCGGCGTGCTCGGGATCGGCGTGCTGGTCGACTTCGAGGGCGACGATGTCTATGTCGTCAGCAGCAGCGGGCTCGGCTACGGCCTGTACGGCACCGGGCTCCTCATCGATCTCGCCGGCGACGATCGCTACGAGGTCCGGGACCGGTGGGGGCAGGGGGCCGCGCACGTCGGCGTGGGCATGCTCATCGATCAGGCCGGCGACGATGTCTACATCTGCGGTACCCAGGCGCAGGGCCTGGGCAGCACGCGCGGCGCCGGCATCCTCGTGGACGTGCAGGGCAACGATCGATACATCGCGCGCGACGACGGCAACCCGTCGCCACTCTATCTCGGTCAGTCGGTCGCGATGGCGCAGGGGTGCGGATTCGGTCGCCGCGCGGACATCGGAGATGGAGACAGCCTCGCCGGCGGTTTCGGCATCCTGGTCGACGGCGCGGGCGATGACCGCTACGAGGCACCGGTCTGGGCGCAGGGCGCCGGCTACTGGTGGGGCGTCGGCATCATCGAGGACCGCGGCGGCAACGATACCTGGCGGAGTCACAAGTACTCCCTCGGCTCGGCCGCACACTTCGCCATCGGCATCTGCATCGATCTCAGCGGTGATGACCGGTACAACCAGGGAAACACCGACGCGGTCAACCAGTTCCAGGGGCATGCCCGGGACGGCTCCATCGGCGTGTTCGTCGACGGCGACGGCGACGACCACTACTTCCTGCGCAGCCACTGCGGCGGATCGGGCGATCTCGGCAGCATCGGCCTCTTCTGGGATCGACGTGGCGCCGATGTCTACGAGGTCCGCCTGACGGCGCTCGGTGAACCGAACGGATGGAACGAGACCGCCGCCCTGGGCTCCTCGACGGCCTATCCGCCGTTCCGCTCGTTCCGCGATGACCTCGCGACGATCGGTCTCTTCATGGATACCGGCGGAACGAACCGGTGGATCGGGGACGTCGGCGCCGCCGGGGACGGCCGCACATGGACACAGCATCGCGGTCCCCGTTTCCGCGGCCTGGGGCTGGCGGCGACATGGTCCGATCCCGGCCCGGCACCCTGATCCTTCATCCGACGCTCGGACACCTCGATGGTCATCGCCACGCCCGGACCGTTCATGCTCGCCGCGATCGGCTCGATGCTGACCGCCCTCGGCATCGCCGCCGTGCTCGTCGCCTCGATCATCGCGGCGTGGTTCGGTCTGTTCGGCGATCCGGCACGCGGCCGTCGGCGCTGTCCGCGCTGCTGGCATGACCTTTCCGCGACGCCGGGGCGCACCTGCGGCGAGTGCGGCCATACGGCGCGGTCGGAGTCGCACCTCGGGCGTGCGCGCCGGCGGCCGGTGCTCTCCGCCGTCGGACTCCTCGGCGCGACGGCCGCCGGACTGGTGATCGGTGATCGCATCAGCGAGGGACTCTGGACGCGGCTCATTCCCGATGGCCTGCTCCTGCCCGTCTACGCGTATGCGGGGAATCCGGGGGGGCATGTGCTCGAGGAAATGCGGCGGCGGTTCGCCGACGGCGAACTCACCGGCGCGGACGCCGATCGGATGCTGCATGCCGCGCTGGCCGGCGATCGCTTCGCACGACCGCCGGATGCGGCGTGGCTCCGCCGGTACGCGCTCCTCGCCGAGCGTCTGGCGGACACCATCTCGCGCGACCCGGCCGGCGAGCCTGCCGCGCTGCGCCGCCGGTTCGTCGACGTACTCTGCGCGGCGCCGCCGGTGGTGCACGCGGCCGCAGCCCCGGACGGGTCGGCGCTCATCCGCGTCGAGGTCCGGGACTGGTGGCCCACCGTGAGCGCCGGAGATCTCGAACTGGATCTCACGCTCGCGTGCGGGAACATCACCGAGCGCAGTCTCTTCCGGCTCTCCCGCCGGAACGCCGGGCCTGCGGGCTTCACGCTGTGGTCCGGCATCTCCACGCCTTCGTGGAACGACGCGCATCTCCACATCCGAGCCCGGCGCCGTGCGGATGCCGATGAACCGTGGCGCGAGAGCGGCGGTCTCACGGTCCCGGTGACCGTCTCCGCACCGGGCGAGGACGACGCTGCGCTCGTGCCCACCGACGATCCGCAGATCGAGGACGCACTGCGCCGCGTCTTCGGCGGCGGCCTGATCCACCACGCAGAGGGAACGCTCCCTGTCCGCATCTCCATCGACCGGCGCGCCACCGCGTCACCCGAGTTCGAAGACCACCTCTTCGGCGTGGAGGTCGAGGTCCGTCGCAACGCGATACCCGTCCGGCGGCTCGCATCCTGGTGGGCCGGCGGCGAAGTGCGGTTCACCCCCGGCGCGCCGGCATTCGAGGTGCCGTGGTACGACGAGGCGCTGCTGGCACCGCCGCCCGCGGAAGACGAGTCCTGGACGCTCTCCATCCGGGGACGGGCCGACCTCGCGCGCCGCGCGGGGCACCGCGGTCGTGTCTGGCTCGGTGCGTTCGAGATGCCGGTCCGGATCGAGTCCATGCTCCGTCCGGCACCGCCCTCGGTCTGGCTCCCCGTTCCACGGGAGTGATCCGTACACTGCGGCGATGCAGCCGGAAGACCTCTGGGCGCCGTGGCGGATGGCGTACCTCCGCGGACTCGATCAGCAGCGGGACGTGCTTCTCGCCGCCGATCCCGCCGCCGCGCGCGACACGTCGGACCGCAACTTCCTCGCCGCGTACTGGCGCTCACCCGACCTCGACGAGGCGCACCTCGTCATCCTTCGAGATGCGTCCGGGCTGATCCTCCTCAACCGGTACCCGTACGCCAATGGCCACCTGCTGGTCGCCCTGGGCGACGCGCGTCCGACCCTCCTGGACTACGACCCGCCGCAGCGCGATGCGTTCTGGCGCCTGGTGGAGACCGCGTTCGCGCTGATGCGCCACGCGCTGGCCCCGCAGGGCATCAACTTCGGCATCAACGAAGGAACCGCCGCCGGCGCCGGCGTACCGGAACATCTGCATGCACACCTCGTGCCCCGCTGGAACGCGGACACCAACTTCATGTCCGTGATCCCCGGGGTCCGCGTCATTCCTGCATCGCTGGAGGCGGTCGCCGCCTCCTACCGCGAGAGCCTGCGCACGATGCCGGCGCCACGCGTCGGGTAGGCCGCGTCTGCCCTCACGCATCGCCGCGCCGGCCGCCCGGCAGCCGCACGCGGTTGAGGCGGCGGACGAAGGCGCCGCCGATGTTCGCGATCGACCACTGCGGCCACGGAATCGGCTCCGGCCGGCCGCGCAGCCGGCCGAGGACCGCGGACAGGAAGAGTCCCGGAAGCCGCCGCCGCTCCGACGCGGGGAGCATCTCCGGTCCGCCGGTCGTGCGACGCACGGCCATGATCGTGCGATCGTCGATCGGGGATGTCCCCGCTTCGTGCGCATCGATCGCGCCGCACAGCACGCGCACCGCGTCCTGCTCGCCGCGGACGCCCGCGCCGCGCAGCACCTCCAGCAGGCCGTCCACGCCCATCTCCGTTCCGTCGGGATCGCGCGATTCGATTGTTCCATCGGTGAAGAAGATCACCATGTCTCCCGTGCGCAGGTCCAGCCGGACGACGTCGTATCGCGTCGGTTCGTCCACGCCCAGGGGGATGTTGTGGAATGCACCGCTCGTGTCGCGCCGCGTGCCGGCGGGGCCGTGGATCTGCGTCCAGATCCCCGTCGCCGCCCGGAAGAGCAGCGGTGCCGGATGACCCGCCAGGGAGATCCACGCCGTTCCTGTCGGGGCGAAGAACGTGCCGGCCGCGGAGGTCGCGAACAGCCCGGCGCGACTCAGTCGCGCGAACTCCCGATTCACCTCCGCGACGAACCGCCGCTGATCGATCCAGTTGACGTATCGACGGAGCAGTCCGCCGAGGGTGATCGCCACCGCGCTCGCCGCTTCGCCATGACCGCTGACATCGGCAATGAGCAGGCGCGTCACGCGACCGCTGGCACACGAGGAGACGAAGTGCACATCACCGCCGACCGCGCCGCCCAGCGGCCGGCTGTGGAGACAGAGCGCGAATCCCGGCACGTCAAGCACCTGGTCGACGGACTCGTTCCCGCCGCGGACTTCCATGCACTGGAGGCCCTGGCCCTTCATCACGGGAACCCGGGCAGGAAGCCGATGCGCGGGCGCCGCCCGGTCAGGACGAGCACGCCGACCACCGCGCGATCCTCGGCGGCGATCACCGGGGCACCGTGCCACGCCGCGTCGAAGACGATCGCGCCGTCGGCGCGCCACCCGTCGTGGTCGGCGCTCAGCCGGGACGCCGTCACCGGCAGAAGTGCCCCGCCGGGCCCCGTCACCACGAAGATGTCGATCGGCGCCGCGCCGTCGGCCAGCACGCGCGACTGCGGCTGAAGTCCACCCGGCGCCTCGGCGCCCGCCGGCGCCTCGGACGACCGTTCGGGCGCCCGCGCCGCCACCGCGCCCCGGCGATGCACACGAAGGGCGGCAAGGTCGGCGGCCTCGCCGTCGACGGCGATGGCGAGTTCGCGCACCTCGCCGGGATCCAGCACATCCGCCGGCCCGAACCAGCGCGTCACCGGACCGCTCGCCGTCATCCCCTCGGCGGCGACGACCCAGCTCTCGGCGCGCCGACCGCGCCGGATGACGGCGCCGGCCCGCCAGGTCGCCGTGGCGCGCCGTGGTGTCGGCGTCATGACGGCCGCGCGGGCACCGGACACCTCCGACAGGCCCACGGTCCCGTCCGCGCCGATCACGGCCCCCGGACGCACCTCCGCCCAGCCGGACGGTGGCCCGGACTGCAACTGGAATCGATGCCCCGGCGCCGCGGGCGGATTGCGCGGACCAGCCGGCGCCGCGGCCAGGAAGAGCGCATCTTCCAGCAGTTCCGCGAGCGGACCGACCTCCACGCGCAAGCCGCGCAGCCCGAGGTCCGCGCGGACACCGCCGGCCACCCAGAAGTCGGTCTGCGCATGCACGAGGTCCCGGTACGGCGCATGCACCAGGACCCGGATCTCCACGCTGCCGCCGTCCGCGGCCAGCGCGACATCCGTCACCACGCCCACGCGGATCCGCCGGTACAGCACGTGCGATCCGGCGCGAAGTGACTGCGCCTCCGGCGCCTCGATGATGACCTCCAGGTCCTCCGCGCCGCGCTCGGCGACGACCGGCGGCCCGGGAAGCCCGACGAACAACCGCTGCGGCGGCGCGCCCGCGGGTCCGGCAAGCACCGCGATCGCGTTCGGACCGACCAGCGTCTCCAGCCCGCTGATCCCGCCGCTCTCGAACCGGGGCCGCACGATCCAGTACCGCGCCCCGGCGCGCAGCACGCGGTCCTGCCCCTCGCGGATCCGGCAGCGCACCAGCACGTCCGGCGGACCGGGCACCACGCGCACGGACTCCACGTCGCCGATGCGCACGCCGAGATACCGGACGGGATCGCCGACCTTGAGGCCGTGCGCGTCGGCGAACCGGATCTCCACCACCTCGCCTCGCTCGGCCAGCGTGATCGCGATCAGGATGACCGCGAGCGCGATCGCGCCGATGGGGACCGCCCATGCGATGAATGCGCCGCGCCGCGGTCGCTCGATCCGCGCGACGGGAAGGTCGTCCATGGTCCGCGTGGATGCGCTCATGGTCCCGCATCCCGCCAGATGGAGCGCGGATCGAACACGGCGCCGGCGACCAGGCTGAGCAGGACCATCGTGGTGAACGCGACTGCACCCGGCCCCGGCCGGACCTCGACGAGGTCGCCGAGCTTCAGCACCGCCACCACGACGGCCACCAGGAGTACATCGAGCATCCCCCAGCGCCCGGTCCATTCGACCGCCAGGTACATCCACAGGCGGATCCGCCGATGAAGCAGCAGCGGGGCAGCCAGCACGACCAGCATGGCCAGTTTCGCGAAGGGGATGACGACGGAGCAGAGCAGGACCACCGCCCCGATCAGGATCTCGCCGCCGCCCAGCAGCGTCAGCGCGGCGGCGAGCGCGCCGGACTCGCTTCGATGTCCGAACCGCTCCACCGAGAGCAGCGGCAGCGTGATCGCCGCCGGGAAGAGCAGGAGCGCGGAAAGCGCGAGGGTGAGCGCCCAGCGCAGGCGGAGCGTCGTGATCCGTCCGTCGTGCAGCCGATGGCTGCACCTGGCGCAGCGCAGGCGCGCCGGCCCCTGTCGGACGGGCAGCCGCTGGATCTGTCCGCAGGCATCGCAGGCGCCGAGCGCGTCGACCATGGCGGCATGGTAGGGATTCGATCGATCGTCCTGAGCGGCGGTCGCTGCGGGGCACTCCGCGGATTCCATCGCCTCCGACCTCGGCATGCATCTTCGCGCCACCGATCGCCACCGGTAGCATGCGGGAAGACGGGCGTTCGAGGGCCCGAGCCCTGGCCGGCCCGTGGCAGGCGGTTGGACTCCCCAGCCGAAGGTGGACGAGTTCGACAGCCTGCTGACCCGCCGGGGCAAGGAGCATCACCTTGGCTGACCCAGGCACCGCACGGCTCCGGACGACTCGTCCGATCGCAGCCATCGTCCTTCCATGCGCACTCGGCGCCGCCACACTGTGCAGCGCCGCGGGGCCGCCATCCTGTCCGCCCGCATGGGTCCCGGACTTCGCCGCGCCGGGCCTGGGCGATCGCATCCGCTGCTTCGCGATCTTCGACGACGGTTCCGGCCCGGCGCTCTACGCCGGCGGGCACTTCACCACCGCGGGCGGCGACCCGGCACTTCGCATCGCCCGATTCGATGGTCGCACGTGGTCACCGGTCGGCGGCGGCATGAACAACACGGTCTATGACCTGGCCGTCTTCGATGACGGATCCGGTCCCGCGCTCTACGCGACGGGCGACTTCACCACCGCCGGCGGCAACCCGGCCCAGCGCATCGCGAAGTGGAATGGCACCACGTGGTCCGCCGTGGGTCCGGGACTGAACGACTGGGGCCGCGCACTCACCGTGTTCGACGACGGCACGGGCCCTGCGCTGTATGCGGGCGGCTGGTTCACCGGCACCGCTGACCAGGCGGTGGCGATGGGGCGCGTGGGCCGCTGGAACGGCACCACGTGGAGCGGCGTGGGCGCCGGGATGAGCAGCGCGGTGTTCACGCTCCGCGCGTTCGACGGTCACCTGCACGCCGGGGGCGCGTTCCAACAGGCCGATGGCGGCGCCGCGACGTACATCGCGCGCTGGTCGGGCACGCAGTGGCAGCCCGTGGGCGGCGGCTTCGACGACTGGGTGCAGTCACTGGCCGTCCTCGATGACGGTGGCGGCCCGGCGCTCTACGCCGGTGGCAACTTCTTCAATGCAGACGGCGCCCCGGCGGTCAGCGTCGCGCGATGGGACGGCGGGACGTGGAGCGCGATGGACGGCGGGATGAACAGCATCGTCTACGCGCTTGCCGTCTACGACGACGGTTCGGGCCCGGGGCTCTACGCGGGCGGCACGTTCTCCATGGCCGGCGGCGAGTCGATCGCGCGAATTGCGCGGTGGACCGGCTCCGACTGGATTCCGCTGGCCGAGGGCGTCGGCGCGGCGGTCTATGCACTGACCACCTGGGACGACGGCGACGGCGAGGGCCTGGTGCCGGGCGGCCTGTTCCAGGTCGCCGGCGATCTTCCCGCCGCGCGCATCGCGATGTGGCGCCGCTGTGCCGACGGAACACCCTGTCCCGGGGACCTGGACGGCTCCCGCTCGGTGGGCTTCGAGGATCTCCTGCTGCTGCTCAGCGCCTGGGGACCATGTCCCGACCCGCCGGACCCGTGCAGCGCGGACCTGGACGGAAGCGAAGGCGTCGACTTCGCAGACCTGCTCATGCTCCTGGCAGGCTGGGGGCCGTGCTGACGACATCACGCACGGCGGATGCCTTGCGAGTCGTGGCAACGTGGTGTCCTGCGCGCCCGCAGCGCGACGTGCCGCGGGGCGCAGGCGCCGGGGGAGGGGTTGGTGACAGGACCGATCATGGCCCTGCGCGACGACGGCGCGACCCGCGCGCCGTCAGGGCACCCAGTGCGACCACCAGCAGTACCGCAGGGGCGGGCACGGGGACGATCCGCTGGAAGTGGAAGTCGTCGATGTGCACAGGCGGGAAGCCCATGGAGTCCTGCCAGTTGTACATCTCGATCGCGTCGAACTCGAAGTCCATGACGAGACCGAGGAAGTCAGCGGCACCACCTCCATACGTAGTGGTCTCATGGAGCAGGACACCATGCAGATAGAATCGGAAGCGTGACCCCTGCGGCCAATGCACCCCGATCGCCCTGATCGGCTCATCGAACTCCACGCGCATCTCGGCGCTGCTGCGAAGACCGTATCCGTCGTTCGGGTAGGCCGATTCACTCACACCCCAGACCTGTGAACCCAGGCTCGAGTTGAACGTCACGCCCAGGTGCGTGTAGTGATCCGTCACCCACGTCCCGACCGGGACCTCGTAGAACCCGATCGCCTCCCGTTCAGCACCGAGGTGCACCGCCATCCACGTGTTCCACGCGTCGAACGAGTGGAACCCCACGCCATGCGGGATCGGGTACTCCGGACCGGCGGTGCTCACGCGGATGACCAGAAGCGAGATCATCGCGCCGACGAATCTGACTGTTGCCTGTCTCATCACTCCTCCTCCTCCGCTGACTGCCCGATGAGTGCGAACAGGTCCACCAGCCCGACCGCGGGACTCTCGTGGTGCAGGCACGCCGCGACTGCCGCTGTGCTGATCTCGTTCGAGATCAGCGCCTCGGCGCCGCCGACGGCCAGCCAGAGTTCGATGTACTCCAGCGGGCGTTCTTCGCCGTCTCGAGTCCGCTCTCGCGTCACGACGGTGACCGTCTGCATGGCTCTCTCCTTCACTCGTTCGCTCTCCGAACGCATGCCAATGGGGGCTGTCGCCCCCCTTGAACCCCCCTGGCGGATGCGCGGTTTCCGTCGCGTCTGCGCCAGCGGATCGACGCCTCCGGCGCCAACCACCCGGCGCCTGCGCGTCCGCAGCACGACGTGCCGCGGAGCGCAGGCGCCGGGGGGAACACCTAACGGGCGCTGAGGCACCGGTGTCACCAGACCGTTGTCCAGTGACGGGAGCGCCTGCGGCGCCTTCGCATGAACCACGCCGCCGGCAGCAGCAGCGCCACCGTGGCAGGACCGGGTACCGCCACGGGGACGAAGTGCAGGTCGTCGATCGCGAAGTCATGGTCCGAGTCGAACAGCCGGACGCGATTGAACGGCGTGGTCGAGATGACGCCGGAGAAGCGGTCAACGCCTGAGTCCCCAAAGGCCACGCTGCCAAGATAGTGATCGTCGTAGTACAGCTGCGCAGTCAATGTCCCCGGCATGTCCGCCGCCAGCGCCTGCATCGGGCGGTCGAAGTGCAGGATCGCGTCGCTGTTCACGGCTTTCATGCCGCGCCCGTCCCGCGGCAAGTCGGGAAGTGATGACCAGATCTGCACCCACCCTGACCCTGTCACCGTGAGTCCGTGGGACTCCTGATACTGCATGTTGAGCAGCGCGACCGGGTGTTCCGTGAACGTGATCGTCTCGATCGCGTTGAGCGCGGCCGCCTCCTCGAACCACGCGTCGCGATGCCATGTCCATGGATAGTGAATCAACGCTGCATCCGCGTGATGTCCTGAGGCGCCGAGTGCGCCAGCACAGATCACGCTCAGAATGGCTTCTCTCTGCATGATTGCACCTCCACTCCGGCAGTCCGCACTTGGACGAGGCCGGAGCACACTGTGATCTCATCACTCGATCGTCGCGATGCACGCCGACAGCGCCACCGGGTCGTAGCCCACACGCGCGATGCAGTCCTGCACCGACTGCGGCAGACCCTGCGCCTGCTGGCCGCAGACGCCCCAGTTGGAACTCAGGATCAGGAGATCGGTGAACCCGGCATCACGATTCCCGTCCAGATCCCACGGACACCACGCGCACGCATGGCCGCACGGACCCCAGTTGGCCAGGAGCAGCAGCAGATCGCTGAACCCGATCTCGCCGTCCTCGTCCAGGTCTCCGGGACGGTCGCAGTCGTCGATCGGGGTCAGCAGATAGAGCCGGTACAGATCCTCCGTCTGACCACTTGTGTCGCGGCCCCACGCGATGATCCAGCCGTGGTCATTGATGTCGAACGCCTGGAAGAGGAGGACCGACCCGCAGTCTTCGCACTCGATGTCCACGGTCCCGGAGCCGCCGCCCACCTGGAGCCGCCAGCCTTCCCATGCACCGCTGTTCGTCATCGATGCAAACGCCGGGAGTCTCCAGAGGAGTGGGAACCCCTGAATGGGATGCCATCCGACGACCTGCGCCATGAAGGACCCTCGATTGATTGACTCGGCACGCGACTCAGATGCCACCGCATCCACCGCATCGTGCAGCCGCACCAGCGACGACGATGACGCCGGCCAGAGCGCCGCCTCCCGCCGACAGTCGATCTCCTCCTCTTCCCCTTCGTAGAACGCGAAACTGAAGCCCACTGCCGTGCCCTGGACCTGCACGCCGCGCGCGGTCGAGTGCCGGATCTGCGGAGGCGAGGCAGCGTCGCCCAGGGTCTCCAGCACTTCGATGGACGGCTGGAAGCGCAGCGGGCGCACACCGTCCTGGCATGCCACCGCAGATGTGATCTGACACGCCTCGCTCCGCGGCGTCTGCCACGCGCGGCCCGCCAGGATGATCTGTTCCACTTCCACCTGCGCGATCACCACCGTGCGGCGCTCCGCGTCGTACGCGAGCGTGCTGGGCATCGCGGGGCCACCCGTGACACACACCGCACGATCCAGCGGTGAGAAGGCCGGCGTGCCGCCCAGGTCCTCCAGGACGCCCGCCGACACGAAGCAGCGCGAGTCCTCGCTTCCCTGGCAGTCCGAGTACACGCACGTCCCGTCTCTGCCCGTCTCGAGCACGACCGCAGGATCGTCGTCTCCGGTCACCGCCATCGCCCGTGCCCACCGGGACCCCGGATTGCACGGATCGGGTGCTTCGCCGTCGAAGACCAGCACCTGCCACCGCAGTCCCAGGAGGTCCGCGGGATCGGCGATGAACGCCTTGCCGATGCCCGCGAGGACGCCTTCGCCGCCGAACTGCCCCACGATGAAGCCCCCGTCACCAATGTCACGCGCGTAGGAGTCGCCGGTCAGGATGGGCTCCGGGTCCTGCCCGGAGGTATCCACGAAGCAGGTCGAGAGATCGTGCACACCGGCGTCCTTGCCGAATGCCGCTTCCGGAAGCCAGACCATCGCGCGGTACGACCCGCCCGAGAGGCGCCGCGTGAAAGCGACCTGGCCGCAGTTGTTGATCCCGAAGCGGCCTTCAAGGTCCGCATCGGGCTGGAACCCGATGATCGAGATCTCCGTCATCTGGTACCTGGGAGGAGTGGCCTGCGCCGAGCGCGCCATGTCACGCAGCCCCGGCAGAAGACATGCCAGCGCCATCAGCGCGCAAGAACCGCGAACCGCGAACCGCGAACCGCGAACCGCGAACCGCGAACGGGAATCGTGCCGGCCGACGCGCCGGCGTCAAGGGAGATGGGATGTCGTCGAGTGTTCGTCATGACGGGGGGTACTCCTTTGTTGAGGTCTGGTGTCATGAACGCGATAAGGCGGATCCAGTGAAGGAGGGTGGGAGGCACGAGGTCGGCCGGGCCGGAGCGGGAGGCCCCGCGGGTCCGGGGGTCCGGGGGCCGAGCACGGGCCAGACCGTCCTCTTCTTCTTCAGGTACGCCATCCTGCACGGGATCCTGCGGGCATCGGCGCGAAATCAGAAAAATTGTTCGGGACGGGTGGGGAGCCGGCGCTGGGCCTCGAGCACGCATAGGGCCAGCATGCCCGGCAGGGGGCAGGCACTCGCGCCTGACCGGACGCCTGTCGATGAGGCCGACGAGCCCGACGGGCAGACGCCAGTCGAGGAAACGCCGAATCCGAGCCAGACCAACCGAGCGCGCACCTTCGCCAGGGGGGTTCAAGGGGGGCGACAGCCCCCATTGGCCTGCGCTTTCAGGCCGTATCAAGGAGCGAGATGACCGACTGCGCCTGTTCGATGACGTGCTCCTGTTCGATCTGAACGACATCACTGAGCCGCCTGGGTCGCGCTCGACAGATGACCTTCATCTCGCGAGAGATCCTCTTCCTGCGCGACCCGATCGCGCACGCCAATGGGGGCTGTCGCCCCCCTTGACCCCCCCTCGCAGTCGTCAGGCTCCGGCACGATGAACCGGAGCCTGCACGTCGTCGCTCTGGACATCCTCGTCTGCGTGCATCGGCGTGGCTCGCGCGCAGCAGCACGGTCGGGGATGCTCGCGGGACCTTCGCGCCAAGCGGCATCGACCCTCGTGGCATCGCCGTCCTCGGCGATGGTTACGTCGACGTCCTCGCCGACGCCACGGCAGGCGATGGAACGCCAGGGCGATCGCAGCGCAGCAGGCGCACGCCTCTACAATCACCGCGCACCTGCACGCGCCACCGCGGCCGGGGACGGCGATGCCACGAGAGCGATGCCACGATGGGCGATTTGCCGCCTCGGCGTCCCCGCCGGCAGGCGGGGGCCGGGTGATGCACGCACCCGGCCCCCGTCCCGGTCCAGGCACATCCGGTGGCGCCGTCATCCGATCCAGCGCCGTCGGACCGGAGGCCCTACTGGCCCTGCTGGATGATGGCCGCCTCGATGCACGCCATCAGCGCCTCGATGTTCCAGCCGACGCGCTGCATGCAGTCCGAGACCGTGATCGCCGCGTCATCGAACGCGCAGTTCCCGGCGCCGGCACACGAGCCCCAGTTCGAGAGGATCTCCAGCACGTCCGTGAAGCCCACGTCGCCGCTCGTCAGTCGACACGGGCACGGCAAGCCGCCACCCGGGCACGAAGGCCCCAGCTGGCGGGACCTGCAGCAGGTCGTTGAATCCAACCTGCCCGCGTCATCGTCCGAGATTCGTACGGGCACGCAGCCTCCAGGTCGTGCTCGTACGCGCCCATGTCCACGTGGCAGTTCTTCCGCCGCGCGGTCAAGTCCAGGTCCGGCGTGGGTGCTTCGACGAACCCGTTCTGGTCAAGGTCATAGACGTCACGCCACCGCTCCAGCAGGATCTCGACGGTGTCGCCCGTATCCCGGCAGGGACTGGTCGACTGGAGCCGGTAGTCGCGGTCGCGGGGGTCCGTCGCGTCGGGGTCCACGAACTCGGGGTCGTCGTCGATGTTGCCGGTATCGCAGTCGCTGTATTGCGGGATCCCGGCCTGATCGGTCTCGATGCAGGAGTGGCGGAGTCGTCCGAAGCCCGCGCCCGGAAGTCGGGCCTCGCCCATCTGCAGCCATCACGTGGACATCCGGTTGACTTGTGGTATCGACCCACGCGCGCCGGCTGACCACCGCCCACCCTCATGCGCGCAAGGGGGTTGCAGGGGGGGCCTCAGCCCCCCCTGCGCTCACGCACCCGTGCGGTGAATCTCGTGATCGGGGGGACATGAGGTCAACCCGAGTTCTTGAAAGACATCGAGCGATCGAGCACGCGCGCGCCCGCACACATGAACGAATCAATGACCTTGACGATGCACCAGAGCATTGCGCCGCGAATGTTCGCGCTTCCCGGACGCGCGAGCGCAGGGGGGCTGAAGCGCCCCCCTGCAACCCCCTCGGCGATGGGACGACGGCGGGAGCGCCCTGGCTCGCGAATCATCGAACGCGGACGCGCCGCGCCGGACGCGCCAGATCGGACGCGCCGTCAGCGCCAGTGGTCCTCGGCGCGCGCCCCTGAACGCAATGCGCGAAGCCACCACCACTCGCGCGCCGGCTGACCACGACAACCCTCCTGCGCGCAAGGGGGTTGCAGGGGGGGCATCAGCCCCCCCTGCGCGTGCGTCGTCAACGGCCCGGTCTACCCACACGAAGGCCGGAAGACCCTCCTCCAGGAACCCCGTCTGAGGATCGTCGTCATCCTGGTTGAGATCGCCGCAGAGGATGGTCACGTTCGACGTGTGGTCGCGCAGATTGAACTCCTCCTCGTCCTCCGTCCCCGCGAACCCGCCGAAGATGAAGATGCCGTCGGACAGCACGAAACTGGCCTCCAGCGCGGCCTGACCCGTCAGGTGGCCGAGTTCCGACTGGTGCGGGAGGTAGGGCGACTGCGTGTTGCCCTTGACCCAGATGTGGACGGCGGACGGCGGATCCTCTCCGCCGAGGACACTCTCAGCCCGCGCGATGGCATCGCGAAGGTACTTGTAGGCGGAAGCGCCCCAGTCCTCACCATCGGCGTTCGGGGGCACCGCCGCTCCATTGTCGCCATCCACGCGGATGATCATCTGGGCCGTGACCGGCGCGCTCAGCAGCGCGCAGAGACACAGCGCCGGCAGAATCAGGATTGCCTTCATCATGTGACTCCAGAATGTTCCGTCCGCGCACGGACAGCCGATCACCCGCCGCCGCCGTCCACGCGGACGGCGCACCCGGCGGGCGATCCGGTCAGTCCGTCCACGCGGACAGCAGAAGCAGAAGATCCATCAGCCCCACCACGCCGTCACCGTCGATGTCCGATGGCACATGCGGCAGGGACCATTCATCCAGCAATCGGAGCAGGTCCCGGTGGTCCACGCGGCAGTCGCCTGTCACGTCACCGACCTGGCGAAGAACCGGACGTGCGAAGTACATGGCGGAACGGTACGTCGGCCCAAGGCCGACCGCCCTGCCCGCAATCATGCCGTCCGAACGAACACCGATCGGTCGTTCCAACCAGCTGAACCGATCTGCGTCGCTCACAAGATCCGCGATCAGCAGCGGTCCGTCCGGCGTCAGGATCGATGCCATGTGTTTCAGATTGCCGAGAGAGTCCGGCATCGTGCAGGAGCCCAGGAGTTCGCCGTTGGGGCCTTCGAAGTAGATAGCGCAACGGGCGGCATCCGACCGCTTCGGCAGCAACATGACCTCGCCCCCAGTCCAGATCGTGGGGTATGCCGCTCCGGGCCAGGGTGGGTCGACCGACGCCGGAGCCATCCCTGTGACACCGAGCAGTCGTCGTCCATCCGGGCTTGAATGCGCAACCGCATACTGCGCCCACTTGTGAGGCTCTATCTCCTCGAGCGCACCATCACGAACCGACAGCGGCCGTCGGAACGAAAGTGACGGATACCCGCTTCCGATCAGCAGTCCATCCGGCGCGATTGCCGACAGTTCACTCGGCCCCTGCGACGACGGCCCGATGCTCGTCACCGTCCATGTCATGAAGTCCACGATCAGCCCGTGATACTGACCGCCGCCACCGAGCGGCTTGTGCCGGCCGACCATCAGCCGGTCGTCGTTCATCGCGAAGATCTCGCTCCGATGGCCAGGCATCGGCGTCAGCAGGATCGTGTTGTGCACCTGCGGGAAGTAGATGAACGGGCCGGCATTCACGCCGAACATTGCCGTCCCCGCCACCTCGTCGTGGATGTTGATCGCGTACGGAAGGAAGTTCGTCGCCCCCTGCGGCCGCGGAATCCAGGTGAACCCCGTCTCCGGCCGCCAGATGAACGGCAGCGTGTCCGTGCCGCCGCACGTCGACAGCCACCCGCACACGTGCCCGTGCTCGTTCATCGCCTGCGGGTAGATCCACCGGGGCCCGCCATCAGCGCATGGCGGCGGGTACACCATCTCCACCTCGTACCGGCACAGCCATGTCTCCGGATCCGGCAGCGCGACCGGATCCGGCGGCGGGCCGGGCGGACCGGCGAGCGCTGCCGTGGCCAGCAGGAGCACGCACGCGCCGGGCACGGTCGCACGTGCGCCACGCCAGGGCCGGCGCGCGGCCGCCCCGTCGTTCTGAAGTCCCGGGTGCATGACGTCGGCGCGCTGACGCACCGCCACCGCTGTGCCCTGCGCGCACAGACAACCCGCTGATTCCACGCCAATGCCGACACCGGGACACTGTCCCATGGTCGTACCTCCCGGCCCGGAAGGGCCGCCAGATGGGCCCGTTCGGATGGGCCCGTTCGGATGGGCCCGTTCGGGCCGATGGTATCGGCAGCCGGAACAGACCCACGTCTCCCTGCCGGCCTGGAAAGACGTGCTCGGCGCCGGCAGAGGACACGGGCACCTTACACGCACACTCGACCGCTCCATGCAATCGCCGGCCGTCAGCGTTCGCTGCCCGCCCGAGAGTGGATATCCACCCGGATCTTCTCGATCGCGGTCGGGGACGCGGCAAGCACCGTGAACTTCGCGCCGTCGGCCTCGAACGACTCGCCCGGCTCCGGTACGCGTCCCATCGACGCGAGCACGAAGCCCGCCACGGTGTCGAAGTCCTCCTCCGGGATGGAGAGACCGAGGCGCTCGTTGAGGTCGTCCACGCGGTAGGCGCCGGCGACGATGCTCGCGTGCTCGTCGATCGTCTGCACCTCCGGGATCTCCTCCTCGCCCGTGTCGTGTTCGTCCTGGATCTCGCCGACGATCTCCTCCAGCACGTCCTCGATCGTCACCAGTCCGGCGGTGCCGCCGTACTCGTCGATGACCATCGCCATGTGCACCTCGCCGCGCTGGAAGTCGGTGAGGAGGTCCGCCACCGGTTTCGTGTCCGGCACGATGATCGGCCTCCGGAGCAGCGGCTCCAGGCGGAAGTCCTCGACATCGCGCCCGAGGAACGGGATGAGATCCTTCACGTAGAGGATGCCGACGACGGAGTCCAGGTTTTCACGGTAGACCGGGATCCGCGAATGGCCCGCGGTGGCGATGAAGTCGCGGATCGCCGCGAGGTCGTCTGTGTACTCCAGGCCGTCGATCCGCGTCCGCGGTGTCATCACCTCGCTGACGGTGGTCGTGTTGAACTCGACGATGTTCTCCAGCAGTTCGGCCGCCTGCTGGTCGATGCGTCCCTCGCGCTCGGTGTCCTCGATGCGGCGGAGCAGTTCCGCCTGCGCCTCGTCTTCGCCCTCGCGGAGGTTGGCGCCGGAGAGCCGGCGGACCACCTCGTCCACGAATGCGAACATCCGAGTGAGCGGCTGGAACGCGATCGCCATCGCCTTGAGCAGCGGCAGCGATCCGGCGACCAGGCCCGCGGAGACGTGACGTGACAGCGCCGACGCGATCACGACCGTCACCAGCCAGAGCAGGAGCATCGACACGATGCCGGCCAGGACGAGATCCCGGATCTCGATCCGCAGCCCCGAGTCCGCGTCGGCCGCGAACTCGACCAGGATGCACGCGAAGAACCCGAGCCGGCATCCGGTGCGGACGAGCGACACGGCAAGGCGCGCCGCATCCTGTCGGGCGAGCACCCAGCGGGCCATCTCCAGGCGGCCCTTCCGCTCGGCGCGGCTCTCCAGCGCCGACCGGCTCAGCACGATGAGCGACAACGAGAGCGCCGAGAGATACCCCGCCATCGCGAGCAGGATGGCCGCGGCCAGCATCACGAAGTTCATCGCGTCCTTTCCTCTCCCGGATCATGCTCGTCCCTCCGGAAGACGGGCGGGAGTCCGAGCGCGCCGAGGATCCGGTCCTCCTCCGCGTGCATCGCCCGGAACGCGTCCGCATCGTGGTCGTCGTGCCCCGCGGCGTGCAGCAGGCCGTGCAGGATGTAGAGCAGGAGTTCCTCGCGAACCCCGTGCCTGCGCGCGGCGGCCTCCCGCCGCGCCACGTCCGCCCCGACGGCGATGTCCACGTCGATCGGCGCGGGCGGCGCCGCGTGGACGAACGTCAGGACATCCGTCGGGCCCGACTCGCCCAGGTGGCGCCCATGCATGTCCGCCATCGCGGCATCGTCCAGCAGCACCACGGCGACCCGCTCCACCGCGCACGGCAGGTGCGGCAGGGCGCGCACGGTCATCTCGCGCAGCCACGCCTCCATGCCGGGACTGCCGGGACCGCCGGGACCGCCGGGACCGCCCCGGACCGTGACATCGCAGCGCCCCGCGTCCGGGCGGTCGTCGGCCGCGCCGGTGCATTCCGACGGCGCCTCGCGTGCTCGCGGCATGCGAGGCCGAGGTTCAGGCGGGGGGTCCGAACTGCCGGCGTCCGCGCCCGCGGCGGCGCTGTCGCGCCGCTCCGCCGGAGGCGCGGTCGCCGAGGCGCCGTGGCCGCGACCGGTCGCCGCGCGCCCGTTCGACCGGGTCGCACCGGTCCGGCCGGTCAGGGTCCGGCGCGCCGACTGCGCCGCGGCACCACGCGGGTGCTGACCTTGCCTGCCTGACCTGTTCGACGCGTTCACGAGTGCGGTTCATCCACGGACCCGACGCGGGTCCACCCCGGGGCCGGCATCTCCCGCGTTCGCGGCGAGGCACCGGCACACCCCCCGCGACGTGCACCCTTCCGGGAGGCGCGGGGGCAGAGAGTAGCATGATACTGGTCGATGGTGCCGCCGAGACCGGTCGGCGCGGCCTGTCCGTCGGTTCGAGCGCCGCAGAGCCGCACCGCGACCGCCCGGGCCGTTTCCCGCGGTGGATTCCCGGACCAGATGAGGGTCACGGGCGCGCCGCCCCCGGGCTCGCGCCCGCGCGGATCCACGCGGCGCCGAGTCACCCGCCTCCGTCCATGGGATCCTGACCGCCTGACCGCCGATGAGCCCCGCGTGAACGTACCGGACCAGATCGGCTCCTACCGCATCCAGCGCATCCTCGGCAGCGGAGGCTCGGCGACCGTCTACGCGGCGCTCCAGACGCGGCCGCGCCGGACGGTGGCCATCAAGATGCTCCGCGGCGCCGCGTCCGACGCGGTGTCGATCCGCCGCTTCCAGCGAGAGATCGAGATCCTCGGCCGCCTGCGCCACCCCTGGGTCGGCCAGGTCTACGAGGCGGGCGTCCATCAGGACGGCGATCGTCAGATTCCGTACTACGTGATGGAGTACGTCCCCGGCGCCAAGCCGATCACGGAGTACTGCGAGTCGGCGGGACTCGACCTGCGTGATCGCATCAAGCTCTTCGTCAAGGTCTGCGCCGCCGTGCAGCACGGCCACCACCGGCGCATCGTCCACCGCGATCTCAAGCCCGGCAACATCCTGATCGACGATCGCGGCGAACCGAAGATCATCGACTTCGGAATCGCGCGGGCTCCCGACGCCGAGACGCTCGACGATGCCGAGGTCACCGAACCCGGTCGATTCACCGGGACCATCCAGTACATGGCGCCGGAGCGCCTGGGCAGCGAGGAGCAGGATGCCGATGCCCGCGGCGATGTCTATGCGCTCGGCGCGGTCCTGCATCGACTGCTGACCGGGCGGCTCCCGCATGACCTCAGCGGGCTCACGCTCTTCACCGCCGCGAAGCGCGTCCGCGAGCGCGAACCCGAGCGTCCGTCCGCGGTCAACCCGGCGCTGCGCGGCGATCTCGAGACCATCCTGCTCAAGGCGCTTGCGCGCGCGCCGGAGGATCGATACCGGTCGGCCGGAAGCCTGGGGCGCGACCTCCTGCGGTGGCTTGCCCACAAGCCGATCAATGCACGCCGTGCGGGACACTGGCACCGGTTGCGCCTGCTCGTGCGCCGGCACCGGACGGAGTCGATCGCGGCGCTCCTCGTCCTGATGATCATCGGCGCGGCGGCGACCGCGCTGCTCATTCAGAACGCGATGCTGCGCGGTCTTGCGACGCCCGGCATCGCACCGTCCACCGACCGCCTGGCGGGCGTGGAACCCGGCGCCACGAACGGGGGCGCCGACGGCGACGCCGGCGCGGCGGATCCGGATCCGGACCGCGTCGTACGGCCGCCCGACAGCCGCCGCCCGGGACGCGACCCCTCGCGCGACGGCGATCCCGAGCGCGGGGAGAACGTCGTCATCGCCGTGCCGGGTCAGCCGGTGGCGCTGATCGAGGCCGACCACGGGTCCGGCGCGCGCGTGATCCTCGCGCTCGCCGACGGCGCCGCCGAGGTTCATGATGCACGGAACCGGCGCGCCATCGCCCGCATTCCGGCCGGCGCGACCGGCGTGATCGGCGCCGGGTTCGTGAACGATGGCGCCGGCGTCGCCGTGATCGACGCCGGCGGCGCGATCCGCATCACCGGCCGCGCCGCCGAAGCCGCGGACCTGCAGATCGCCGGCGCCGGCAACGCATTTGCAGCCGTCGTGGCGCCGCCGGTCCCGGCGGGCGCGCTCGCACCGGACGGCTCCGGTGACGCGGGGATCGACACGCCGACGTGGATCGCGGTGTCCCACGGAGACCTCACCATCCGCATGCACCGACCCGGCGTCGCCGGCGCGCGGATCATCCGCAGTACACAGGGCGCCTTCACGCGGCTCGCGTCGGACGCCGCCGGTGCGCAGCTCGCGGCATGGGCGCCGGGCTCGCGCGCCCTGGTCGTCTTCGATGCCGCGTCCGGGCAGGAGCGCGGGGTCGCACGGCTGCCCGACGCCGACGGGCCGGTACTTGCCATCGGGTTCGTACCCGAAGGAACGGCGGTCCTCACCGCGCATCCCGACATGGTGGTCCGGCGACCGCTCGACGGCGCGCCACCGACGCGCCGGGCGCTGGATCCCGGCAGCGCGACGTTCGCCGCCGTGGACCCGGTGCTGGGACGTGTCGTCTGCATCGCGGGATCGATCGTCCATGTGATCGACGTCCGCGGGCTCGAGATGCTCGCGCGCGCCATCGAGCGACCCGAGTCCGATCCTCCCACGTCCGCAGCGTCCGTCAGTGCCCTGCAGGCCGTGGCCATCGTGGGATCGAGGGGGACGGTCGTACTTCTGCCCGCCCCGCGCGTACACTCGCCGTCATGACGCAGCCGCGCATCCGCTCCACGACGATTCTCGCCGTCCGTCGCGACGGACGTGTCGCCATCGCCGGCGACGGACAGGTCACGCTCGGCCAGATGGTCGCCAAGGCGGACGCCACCAAGATCCGACTGCTCGGGGATCTGGGGGCGGGCCGCCGCGGCGTGCTCGCCGGCTTCGCGGGGTCGGCGGCGGACGCGTTCGCGCTGCTGGAGCGGTTCGAGGCGCGCCTGCGCGAGTCTCCGACCAGCCTGCTCAAGGCCGCGATCGAACTGGCGCGGCAGTGGCGGATGGATCGCGCGCTGCGCCGACTGGAGTCCCTGCTCGTCGTCGCGGACCTGGAGCGCACGCTCATGCTCTCCGGCCAGGGCGACGTGATCGAGCCGGCGGAGGGCTGCTGCGCGATCGGGTCAGGCGGCGGCTATGCCACCGCGGCGGCACGCGCGCTTCTGCAGCACACACCCATGCCGGCCGGCGCCATCGCCGAGGAGGCACTGCGCATCGCCGGTGAACTCTGCGTCTACACGAACACGAACATCACGCGGCTTGAAATCGCGCCGTCCTGACACGGATCATGCGGCACCGACCGGCTTCTCCGAATCGAACCCGGCTGATCATCGATCAGACGCTCAGCGGCGCGGGGCTCATCGCGATCGGTGCCGCGAGCACCGCGCTCCACCTGATCGGTGATCCACCGCGCCGGCCCTTCCAGCTTCTCTGGCTGGCGGGCGCCCGGGACGCGATCGTCGTGCTCCTGGCCGCGACCACGGCGCTCTGCATGCTGCTGGTTCTCGGGCTCCTGCGGCGCCGGCTGCCGCCGATGCTCCTGCTGGCCGCGGGCGCCTTCCTGCTCCTGGCGCTGACGATCTTTCCGGACCGTCTCCGGGCGGTGGCGACGGGCGTCTCCGGCCGACTGCCGTGATGCCGGCACCGCGCGCCCGCACTCAGTCTGCCCCGGCGAATCGCCGACATTCCTCTCCATGGAGTGGCTTCTTCGCCTCTGGCATGCCGGAGCAGGCGAGGTCCATCCGGACGTGCGATCGCACCTGGAGGCCGCGCTGAAGCGGCGCGCCCGCGTGGAACTCGTATCACTGCGCGACGGCGAGGATGCGGGGCCGCTCGTGACCACGATCGAAGCGCTCCACGACGGCGTCATCATCGCGATCCCGGCGCTGCGCGGGGTCAGCCGACCGCTCAGGCGATTCCAGTCCGTCCAGTGCACGTTCGACGATGACCACGTCAGGCTGACGGGCACGACCCACGTGCGCGGACGTGCCCGGTTCCGCGCCGCGGCCGGCGGCGAGGGCACGGGCTACCGGCTCGCCTGGCCGACCGCGCTCGCCCCCGTGGCCTGCCGCCGGACGGTCCGTGAAGCGATCGGCGACCCGCTGCGCGAGGCGGTGCTCACGCTGCCCGAGCGATCCGGACCGATGCTCGGCGCGATCGAGGACCTGGATGAGAACGGTGCGCTGCTTCGATGCCGCAACGGATCGCCGGAGCGGCTGGACGGTCGGATCGCGCACCTCTCGATGCAGCTGGCCGACCCCATCGGCCGCGTCGATGACGCCGTCCGGATCGTCTCGGTCCTTCCCGATGGCGCTCACCTGCTCGTGCGCATCGCGTTCACCGCGCCGAACGAGGCCATTGCCAGGGTCCTTGGACGGCACGACCGCGGGCTGCGCCGCAACGCCGACCTGCACCCGACGGGCTGATCCTCCGGCGCCTCTACTCCGGTGCGGCGCCGTCACATTCCGCGGGGCCCGCGTCCTTCGCTTCGCGCCGCGCCTGCCGGTACGCCGCGCGCTGCTCGGCGTACCGCTGCGGATCGATCCCGAGGTCTGGCTCGGCCTCGCCGGATGCCCACTGCCCATGCAGCGCAGTCAGCGACCGGACGCACCAGCCGCAGCCCGTCCCCGCGCCCAGGCACTCGCTCAAGCGCGACGCGACCGTCGGACGCTCGCGCCGGAGGAACGCGCGGATCTTCCGCAGGCTCACGTGGAAGCAGAGACAGACGTCTTCGTCGGGATCCATGCGCTCACTTCGACCCGCATCGTATCGAGTGCGCACCGCACCAGGTCCGCCCGTGGTGCCGCGGGCCGCGGCGCTCGTGCGTCCCCGCCGCGATGCGCCACCGCCCGGGCGGATCGCCGGCACCCGTCCCGCGTCGTTTCCGCGGCGTGACTCGGGAGGCCCATCGGCACCGGCCGCGTCAATTGACGCTCGCCCGGACTCCCCCGTAGGATCGCCGCTTCGGCCGGTCGGGGGACGGCCCGCCGCTCACAGGACAGCCCGATTCCGGGGCTCGCCGGGTGACCGTCTCCCACGTGCCGGGCACAGTGCCGCCCACCTCGAGTCCCATCGGTGCGTATCGCGATCATCTCCGACATCCACGGCAACCTCGAAGCGCTCCAGGCGGTCTTTGCGCACATGGAGAACGAGCGCGTGGATCGGGTGATCTGCCTCGGCGACATCCTCGGCTACGGGCCGGACCCGGTGGCCTGCGTGGACCTCGTGTCGGCGCGGTGCGAGTGGAGCCTGATGGGCAACCACGACTTCGGCGTGCTCTACGAGCCCACGAACTTCAACGCGTCGGCCGAACAGGCCGCGTTCTGGACGCGGGCGCAGTTCGAGGCCGAGACCGACCCCGAGCGCGCCCGGCGACGCTGGGACTTCCTCGGCCGGCTGCGCGTCCGCGTCTCGTTCGGCGAGTTCCTCTGCGTGCACGGGACGCCGCGGCGCCCGATCAATGAGTACCTCTTCCCCGACGACGCCCTCAACTCCCCGGTCAAGATGCAGCAGATCTTCGAGCGGGTGGAGCACTACTGCCTCGTCGGCCACACGCATGTCCCGGGCGTCTTCACGAACGAGCCGGACTTCTACCCGCCCGACGACCTCGGCGGCGTCTACCGGCTGAACGGGAACGAGAAGGCCATCATCAATCCCGGGTCGGTCGGACAGCCGCGCGATCTCGACCCGAGGTCCAGTTACGCCATCCTTGACGAGGACGCGCGGGAAGTTCACTTTCACCGCCTCACCTACGACGTCGACGCGGTCGTCGCGAAGATCCACGCCATCGCCGAACTCTCGGACTGGCTCGGCGATCGCCTGCGTGATGGCCGCTGACGCTTCCACACCGCGCGCCGCGAGAACGCCCGAGACGCAATGACGCCACGCGCCCGCCGCCTTGTCCTTGTTTCCATCGTCGGTGCCGCTGCGATCGGCATCGTCTTCTTCGTGTTCCTCTCGACGCTGTCGAGGACGCGCGCCGTGCCGGCCGATCGGACGCGCACCGCCGCGTCCGCCGCGAACGAAGCGGTGACACCCGCGGATGCCCCGGCGACGGACGGGACCGGCGCGGTCGCGCAGCGCACGGGATCCGCAGCGGATGCCTCGGCCGGCGACGGTCCGCCGGCCGAGGGCGAGTCGCCGCGCCTCGACGGGGACGGGGCCGCGGTCACCGAGCCGCCGGCGCCGGACCGCCCGCCGCTCGTCGGACTGACTTCGCGCGCGCCGGATCGCGGGACCCGCGGACTGGAGACGCCGACGCAGGCGCTCGGCAGCCTGGATCCCGCCGTCGCGCCGATGCAGGTGCGCTTCTCCCGCGCGGGCGCCGGCATCGAGGCGATCGTCTTCGCCGACATCTGGGAACGGGCGCGGGACAAGCACCGTGCCGACCGCGCCCGCGCCGCGCAGCGCGCCGGCCGCCCGGCCGACGACATGCCTCCGGACGAGGCGCGGTACCAGCTCGTCGGCACACGGCGACTTGCGAATGACCGGATGCGGACGAGGCTGGCGCCCGTGGGCGAGACCGGCATCGACGTACCGGAACTCGCCCTCAACGACATCGTCATCGACGGACAGACCGTCAACCTGCTGGCGTACAACCGCGACGCGGACGACAACCGGATCTACATCTGGTCCGAGACCGGACCGGGGCGGTTCGAGACGGAGGTGGTCGACGCCGACGGCCGGCCGATCGTCGCCATCGAGCGGTCGTTCCACCTGGGCGCCCAGTACGACCTCACGGTCACGCAGCGGGTGCGCAACCTGAGCGGCCGACCGCTCTCGATCCGCCTCTCCCAGTACGGGCCCGGCGACCTGCGCGTCGACCGGTCACGGTACATCGATCGCCGCCGGTATCGCTTCGGGTACCTCGTCCCGGCGCAGGATCCGCAGCGGCTCTACCCGCAGGCGGACGACACCGGCGTCAGTTTCGATCGAAGCGAGATCGTCAAGCGCGACGACGTGGACGTGTGGCCGAACGCCAGGTCCGTGAAGCAGGACTATGAACTCTCCTGGTTCGGCGTCACCAACCGCTATTTTGCCTTCTGCGTCCACCCGATCGTCGACCGGACGACCGGCGCCGGGTCCCGGCGGCTCCAGGACACGTTCGTCCGGATCCTGCATGAGAAGGCGGATCCGGTCGGCGAGAACCAGGACTTCGACAAGGTCGCGCTGTTCACGTATCTCGTCAGCGCGGATCGGACGCTTCCGGCGGACGGTGAACTGGCGTTCGACTTCGGTGCCTACACCGGCCCGCTGGAACGGAGCATCCTCAATGCCGAGCCGACCTACACCTCGCTGGGGATGGGCAACCTGATCCTCTACCGGATGTCGGACTGGTGCGCGATGTGCACCTTCCAGTGGCTCGCCGTCCTGCTGCTCAACTTCCTCGCGCTGATCCATGACTATGCGGTCTTCGACTGGGGCGTTGCGATCATCGTCCTGGTGGTCATCGTCCGCGCCCTGCTTCATCCGATCACGCGGAAGTCCCAGATCAACATGCAGCGCTTCGGCCGGCGCATGGCCGCGATGAAGCCGGAGATCGACCGGCTCAAGAAGAAGTACGGCGATGATCAGAAGCGGTTCCAGCAGGAGCAGATGCGGCTCATGCGGGAACACGGCGTCAATCCGCTGCACATGCTGGGCTGCCTGCCGCTCTTCCTGCAGACGCCCATCTGGTTCGCCCTGTACGCGATGCTCTACTTCGCGTTCGATCTCCGCCACGAGGCGGCGTTCTACGGGGTCTTCCAGGCGATCAGCGGCGGCTCATGGGCGTTCCTCGCCGACCTCTCCGCGGCCGATCACTTCCTGGGTGAACTCGAGAAGCCGGTCAACTTCCTCTTCTTCAACATCACCGGCATCAACGTTCTCCCGGTCCTCATGGGGATCATCTTCTTCGTCCAGCAGAAGTACCTGACCCCGCCGCCGTCGGCGGCGATGACGCCGGAGCAGATCCAGCAGCAGAAGATCATGCGGGTCATGTTCGTGGTGCTCCTGCCGGTCATGCTCTATGGCGCGCCGGCGGGACTCACGCTGTACATGATCACCTCCAGCCTGATCGGCATCATCGAGAGCCGCTACATCCGCAACCACATCACCCAGCAGGACCTGGAACCGACGAAGAAGGAAGCGGAGCGGCAGAAGAAGCCCTCCCGGTTCGGTCGGGACGCCCAGAGCCGGGCGATGCGCGGCATGCTGGAACGGGCGCAGGAGCGGGAAGCGGAGAAGCGCCGCGAAAAGGAGCGTCGCTTCAAGAAGCGGCGGTGAGCGGCATCGGACCGTCGCCCGCCGATGCGGCGCCCGGCACCATCGGCGCTGCCGCCGCCGAGCCGGTCATCGTGGCCGTCGCCTCGCCGCCGGGCCGCGCCGTCCGCGGACTCGTCCGGCTCTCAGGCGACGACCTGCCCGCGCTGCTTGCGCAGGTGATCGAGGTACACCCGTCGAGCGCCTGCCCGGCGCGGGACGATCCGGCCGCCCGCACCACCGCCGTGGCCGGCAGCGCCGAGCGGGATCCGCGGCGCACGCGCGGGATCTTCGCGGTCACGCTCCGCGCACCGCTGCCGCCGCTGCCGTGCCTGATGATCCGCCTGGTGGCGCCGGCGTCCTACACCGGGGAGGAGTCTGCGGAACTGCTGCTCCCGGGCAACCCGCTGCTGCTGGACGCGGTGGTCGAGGCGCTGGTCCGCGCCGGGGGCGCCGCGGGCGTTCCGACGCGGCGGGCGCGCCCGGGTGAGTTCACGGCGCGGGCGTTTCTCAACGGGAAACTGGACGCGGCGCAGGCGGAGGGCGTGGCGCTCCAGATCGCCGCGCGGACCGAGCAGGAGCGCCGTGCGGCCGCGCACCTGGCCGGCAGCGCGGCGCACGACGCAGCCTGTCGATGGGCGGACGAGATCGCGACCCTGCTCGCGCTGGTGGAGGCGGGCATCGACTTCACGGACGAGGAGGACGTGCGGCCGATCCCGCAGGAACACCTGGTCCGACGGCTGCGCGCGGTGGCGGACGCGATGCGCGCGCTGCGGACCTCGACGACCGGTGGCGAGGTCCCGCACGCGTGCCCCATCATCGCGATCACGGGACCGCCCAACGCGGGCAAGAGCACCCTGTTCAACGCGCTGCTGGGACGGTCGCGTGCGATCGTCTCACCGATCGCCGGTACCACGCGCGACGCGCTCCTGGAGCCGCTGGAACTCGACGTGCCTGCCGAGGACGGCGCCGGCGCCGCCCCGGCGCGCCGCATGCCCGTCATGCTCGCGGACACGGCCGGGGAGGAGCCGCCCGACGATGCCCTGCGCGCCGAGATGGCGCGCGTCCGGGCATCGCTCCTGCAGGAAGCCACGCTCCGGCTGCGGTGCATCCCGGCCGGGCCCGATGTCCCCGAACCAGGAACCTCGGAACTGCTGGTCCGCACGATGGCGGATCGGGTCCCGGGGTACGTGGCGGGGCCCGGCAGCGTCGCGATCTGTGCACCGCGGGGCGAGGGTCTCGCGGCGCTGCGGGCTGCGATCGTGCAGCGCCTCCGCGACAGGACGGAGAGCGAGCCCGGCCTGCGGCTCCTCGCCGGTCTGCACCGCGGCGCGCAACTGGACGCGGCGATCGAGCACCTGCAGACCTCGATCGGGGAAGCCGGCGCCGGAGGCGGGGCGGAACTCATCGCGTCTGCGCTGCGCAGCGTGCTGGATGCGCTGGCGCCGATCACCGGTCGCATGACGCCCGATGACATCCTCGGACGGATCTTCGCAACGTTCTGCGTGGGGAAGTGACCGGCCGGTCCGGTACAGTCCGCCGGCATGCAGCGCGGTGCTCTCCGCGCTCGGCCTGCGCCGCCGGCATCCGCTCAATCCATGGTCGCGGCTCATCGTCATCAGCGCCGCCGGCGCCGGAGAGAGCATCGGACAGGTGCACCCGGTCCTGCGCAGGCCGATCCGGCGCAGTTCGCTGGGCGCGGCGTACGCGGACCTGACCGCGATGGAGGCACGCCTCCGATCCAGCACGCTCGACTGGCTGGCCGTCCGACCAACGACACTGATCCCGGGCCGTCGGACCGGCCCGGTCCGATGCGCGCAGCGCTACGGCCTGTTCAGTTGCATTTCGCGCGCCGGCGTCGCAGCCTGGATGCCGGACGCGCTCACGCGGTCGGGCACGTACGCGGATCGGGCGCCCATGATCACAATGGGGCGATCGGATTCCGGAGTGCCAGGGACCGCTCGCGCGTCAGCGCCGACACCCGACTGACCGGCTGCCGGGTGCGCACCGCCGGACCGGCCTGGAAAGCGCGGCGATCCCGGCGGCAAGTCGCCGACGACGCCCGATCCGCAGGCCGATCGCCGCGGCCGCGAGAAGCGCGACCGCGAGCACCGCGAAGTACGCGGCGCTCACCGGTTCCCCTTCGCGAAGCGACACCGGAATGCCCCCCGCGATGCAGACGAGCACGAGCGGTGCCGCGAACGCATGCGCTGCCAGGCGCGGCATGCCCTGGAGGAACCGGCCGCTCAGCGCACCGCAGCCGATGCTGCCCGCGGTCAAGCCGGTGGCGATGAGCAGGGGATAGCCCCACGACTCGGGCGGCTCGACGCCCCAGCCGAGCCACACACGGAAGAGCACGACGCCCGCGGTGAACATCACACCGATGAACACACCGGCGCTCAGCGCTTCCCATGGCGTCGCCGGCCGCGGGCGCAGGAGGTCGGTCGAGATCGACCCGTCCAGGCCGCACTCCGGACACGGGCCGGGCACCGTTCCCTGTGCCGACGGCAGCGGGTAGCCGCACCAGGCACACGACCGCGCAACCCATGCCCTGCGGGCGCTGACCATGCCCGCCCGCGCGATCGCGACCGCCCGTTGGAGGACCTCCGCGCTCCCGAAGGCCGTGACCGGGAGCAGGATCGCCTGCTGCGGCTCACGCAGCCGGATGAGCAACCCCTCGCGCAGCGGCGCTGCCGACCGCACCCGCGCCCAGTCGAGCGTCTCCGCGTCGCCCTCGCCCGCACGGACGACGATGCCCTTCGGGCCCAGGTCGCCGGCCACCGTGCAGGCGGGGAGCCCGGCCGAACGCACCTGCCGGCGGGCGCGCCGCACGGCGCGGATCGGCGCTGCGAGCAGGAGGAAGCTGCCGGCAACGACGGCGATGGAGAAGAGATCCGGCCCGCGCACCAGGATGGTCCGGAGGGCGAAGAAGACCGCGGCCACCAGCACGATCCCGAGCGTCACGCCGGCGGGGCCGAGGTACGTCACGCGAACGAGGACGCGGACGGCTCGATCGCGCTGCCCGTCGTCCAGAGAGAACCTGAACCCGACCGATCGGCTCGCGGCGCCGGTCGCGTCCGCCCCGGCTGCATCGACTGCGCGCGTGTCACTCGCATCGGTCCGCATGGCCGCCGGCCGACATCGTACATGGGCCGCCCATCCGCGCGACTACCATCCGCGTCCGTGCTGCTCCGCACCGCCAATCTCGGACGTTCCTTCAGCCACCGCGGCCTCTTCGCGCACGTGGCGCTCACCATCGACGCAGGGGAGCGGATCGGCCTGATCGGACCCAACGGCTCCGGGAAGTCCACGCTGCTGCGGCTGATCGCCGGGATGGACGACCCCGATGAAGGCGAGATCATGCGCCGCCGCGGCCTCCGCATCGCGTTCGTTCCGCAGCAGGACGACTTCGACCCGCAGGCGTCGGTCGGGGAGACGCTCGCGCGCCTGGCCGGTGAGGTCGCGGGCGGGACATCCGGCGCCGCGCGGACACCCGCGGACCAGGCGGCGCTGGCCGCCGTCCTGCAGCAGGCGGGATTCACCGACCCGTCGGCGCAGGTCGGTTCGCTCTCCGGCGGCTGGCGGAAGCGCCTGGCGATCGCGGGCGGGCTCGCCGCCGCGCCGGACCTCCTTCTGCTGGACGAACCGACGAACCACCTGGACCTGGAGGGCATCGCGTGGCTGGAGGACCGCATCCGCCGCGCGCCCTGCACCAGTCTCTTCGTCACCCATGACCGCTTCTTCCTGGAGCGGGTCGCGACGCGGATCATCGAACTCAGCCACCAGTATCCGACGGGGACCTTCGAAGCCCGCGGTGGATACGACGAGTTCCTGCGCCGCCGGGACGAGTTCCTCGCGGGCCAGCAGCGCGAGCGCGATGCCCTGGCGAACCGCGTGCGGGAGGACATCGCCTGGCTCCGGCAGGGGGCGCAGGCGCGGCGCACCAAGGCGAAGTCGCGCATCCAGGATGCCGGCGATCGCATGGACCGGCTCTCACAACTGCGCGACCGCACCCGCGAAACCAGCCGCGCGGGCATCGACTTCCAGGCCTCGGGCCGGCGGTCGCGGAAACTGCTGCGCGCAACGGACCTGGCGAAGTCCCTGGGCGGGCGCACGCTCTTCCGGAACCTCTCGCTGGAACTCGGCCCGGGTGACCGCCTGGGACTTCTCGGCGCCAACGGCAGCGGCAAGACGACGCTCATCCGCATCCTGACCGGCGCGCTGGCGCCGGACGAAGGCGCGGTGGAGCGCGCCGAGGCGCTCAGGCTGGTCACGTTCACGCAGTACCGCGAATCGCTGGATCCGGATCGCACGCTGCACGAGTCGCTCGTCCCGGTGGGCGACACGGTGCACTTCCAGGGCCGCGCGATGCACATCACGACGTGGGCGAAGCGCTTCCTGTTCCGGCCGGAGCAGCTCCAGTCACCGGTCGGGCAGCTCTCCGGCGGCGAGCAGGCGCGCGTCCTCATCGCGCGGCTCATGCTCGAGCCGGCGGACGTCCTGATCCTGGATGAGCCGACAAACGACCTGGACATTCCCACGCTCGAAGTCCTGGAGCAGAGCATCGAGGCGTTCCCCGGCGCGGTCGTTCTTGTCACGCATGATCGATTCATGCTGGAGCGACTTGCGACGGAACTGCTCTGGCTGGACGGCCGCGGCGGGACGCACGGGTTCGCCAGTTTCGACCAGTTCGAGGCCGCGGCGGCGGCGCGGGCGGAGCGCCGCGACACGACAGCGCGGACGGGAAGCCCGCGCACGCAGCCGACCGAGCCTCCTGCCGGCGCCCTGGGTGCGGCCACGGCCACCGCGGCGCGACCGCGACGCAGGCTTTCGAACCGCGAGCAGCGCGAATGGGACGGCATGGAGTCGGTGATCGAGCAGGCCGAGCGGCGCGTCGGCGCACTGGAGCACGCCCTCGCAGATCCGGCCACCGCGGGCGATCACGTCCGAAGCCACGCGCTCTACGAGGAACTCAGCCGCGCGCAGGCCGAGGTCGCTCGCCTCTACACCCGCTGGGCGGAACTGGAGTCCCTGCAGCGCGGTCCGTCCGGATGAGCCGGCCTGCTGCCACGCCCGGCGAGCACGCCGGTATCGTGATCGGGCACCCCCTCGTGCAAGCAGCGCCTTCGCACGCATCGAGATCCGCACCGAGTCACTTCGTCTTCATCACGCCATGCCGCACCTCTCCGGAGAAGCACCGATGACCCGCCTTCGAACTCTGTCGCCGGCCGCAATCCTCTTTGTCGGGGCCCTGGTGCTGCTGGCCCGCGCGGGCGGGGCACCGGGCACCGCCGGCGCCGACGCGACCGGCGCCGATCCGATCGCGCCGGCCATGGATGTCGCGCCGCGGCGCGTCGCGCTGATCACCGGCGCGAATCGCGGCATCGGACTGGAGTTCGCCCGCCAACTCGCGGCGGACGGCTGGACCGTCATCGGCACCGCGCGGGCACCGGCGGACGCGGTCGACCTTGCGGCGACCGGAGCGCGCGTCGAGGCGCTGGATGTCGCCGATCCGGCCAGCGTGGAGGCGCTCGCGAAGCGGCTGGACGGCACGCCGATCGATCTGCTCATCAACAATGCCGGGCGCGGCGCCTCGCCGCGCAGCGGGAAGCTCTCCGGGATCGACTTCGACGCGGTGCGGGACGTGATCGCCGTCAACACGATCGGCCCGATGCGTGTCACGCAGGCGCTGCTCCCGAACCTGCAGGCCGGCGCGGGGAAACTGATCGTGAGTATCTCCAGCCGGCTGGCAAGCGTGGAACTCAATACGAACGCCGGCTACTACGGCTATCGGGAGAGCAAGACGGCGCTCAACATGTTCATGCGTTCCCTTGCGGCAGAACTGAAGCCCGATGGATTCCGCTGCATCGCGATCAGCCCGGGCTGGGTGCGCACGGACATGGGCGGACCGGAGGCCACGCTGAGTCCGGAGCAGAGCGTCGGCGGGATGCTCCGGGTCCTCTCCACGCTGACGATCGATGACAGCGGCGGCTACTTCTCGTACGACGGCAGTCGATTGCCGTGGTAGGTGTTGCGGCACGAGTGCCGTGGTCCGGGAGCGCATGTCGATGGAGACTGCGCGCGCCTGGCGTTGCGTTCTCCGGGGTGGCGCCATTTGCGTGTGCTCTGTCGCCAGCAGCCGGGCGATTCTCGACAGGTTGAGCGAAGACGGGGCACGCCCGGCCGGTTGCTGGATCTTCCATCGCCCGGAGACCCGGGCGCGGCGCAGCCCGCCGACCACCCCCGGATCACCTCGCATATGCCGCCGTCAGCGTCCGGCTCATGGCGGCAGGATGCGCTTTCTGGCAGCGCGCCGGGCGGGGGTGCCGAAGAGGGCGACAATCAGTCGGACAGGGCGGAAGCGTGGGACATGCCTGACGAGTCTGAACTGGTTGACGCTATGGAACCGGAGGGGGACCCATGAGCCGCGACGGGGGCGTGTTGTTGCCGCACGGCGGCTACGAGAAGCTGCGCGCCTACGCGGTGGCGGAGGCCGTGTACGACGCCACGGTCGTCTTCTGCGACCGCTTCGTCGACCGGCGGTCGCGCACACACGACCAGATGGTGCAGGCGGCGCGCAGCGGGGTTCGCAACATCTCCGAGGGCAGCGGCGCGGCGGCCACTTCCAGAAAGACCGAGATCAAGCTGACCAATGTTGCCCGCGCCAGCCTGAATGATGAGCTGCGCAAGGATTACAGGAGTTTCCTGATCCAGAACGGACTGCGGGTCTGGCACAAGGACGCGCCCGAAGCTCTGGCCATGCGCGAGCGCCTGAAGCACGATGTGGCGCCCGATCTGCCGCCGGCCAGGCCGGGAGTGGTGCGCCTGAGCGGCCTGGCGGGGCTTGCGCAGTTTGTCGGCGTGGCGGAGCCGGAGATGGCGGCCAATGCCATGCTCTGCGCGGTGAACCAGGCCGCCTATCTGCTGCGCCGCCTCTGCGAGCAACAGGCGCGCGCGTTTCTCGAAACGGGCGGTTTCACGGAGAACCTCTATGCCGCGCGCGTTCGGGCCCGGGCAAGTATCGCCAATGCCATGGTGCCGGCCTGCCCCCTGTGCGGAAAGCCCATGCGCCAGCGCACGGCCCGACAGGGCCCCCATGCCGGCCAGCCCTTCTGGGGCTGCACCGGCTATCCGGACTGCAAGGGCACGATGGCCTCTGGCAGGGAATAGTCTGGCCGGTCTGACCCGTCGGACCGGTCAGACAAGTCAGCCCGGTCCGACGGATCGGACGCCTCTGGAGGGAAACCCCAGTGACCACCGACACCAGCGAAAGGGGCCCCGAAACCCTGATCATGCGGCACATGACCGGTACCGACGGTTTCGCCGTAGCTCCGGACCGGGTTGCCGAACGGCCACCGCGATAGAGCAGCATCCCGTCTGCAGATCTACGCCCCTGCGCGCCCGAAGTCCGTCCGGCCACGTTGCTTGACAGGCCGCCCGCCGGATCGAGAGGATGTCGGCTTCGTCCAATTCTGCTCCGCTCCTCCCCGACGGCACGAGAGGCCCACCATGCGCACGCGTGAGATCAACCCGGCGGACGGCTGCAGGCCGGTGTGCACGCTTCTCGGCGTCGCCCGGCTGTTCGAGCCGGAACTCATGATCGAACTGGAGGCCACCGCGGTGGCGTGAGGCCGTCGGCGTTACAGGTCGCTGCTCGCCGTGCGCCGGTCTCGCCCGATGCACTGGTCCGCGTATGGCGTTTGCCGGGCCCGAGTCATGAACGATCCGACCATCAGGTTCGATTGCACGGTCGAAGACTACGCCTACATGCTTCGCCGGATGAGCGAATTGAACCCGGACCTGCTCCCCAGGCTCTGGCCCATTCGATTCGTAACCGCCGGCTTCATCGGCCTGGCCTTGTACTTCCTGTCGACCTGGCTCTTCTCCCTCGGCGCTCCGTCGGGAGCGGCGGCAGGCCTGGCCGTCGCCCTGTGGGTGTTGTGGGCCTTCCCGCGACACATGCGCCGGAACCTGGACAAGGCATGTCGCCGCATCGCCGGGAAGCAACCCGCGCTCACGCCATACGAGATTTCGTTGAGTGCTGGAGGCGTGCGAGTCGTGACTCCGAGCGTCGACGCCGTCTCGCGATGGCACACCGTCCGTTCCGTCGCGCAGGGGCCACGGTGCGTTGAGTTCCGTCTCGTCGACGGTGCGATCACACTGGTGCCGAATCGGGCGTTCGAGAGCCCCGACCATGCCGCGGCCTTCATCGCACAGGCAGAGCAGCTGCGGCAGGCGACCGTTCATGGTGACGGCCAGGCCACCTGACAAGCCGGTGCAGTCGACGATCGGCGGGGGCGCGCGCGGGGCGGGTGCGATAGCATGGGACGCGCCGCTCGCGACGGCTCGGCAAGGCGTCCGGCAGACGGCCTCACCGCCGGCCAACCGTGGAACACGCAATCCATCGCGTTGCGATCACACCCCCGAAAGAACCAGAGTCCCCAGTATGACCAGGGTCACACCGTTCCTGATGTTCAACGATCAGCTCGAGGCGGCCATGGCGTTCTACACCGCCACCTTCCCGGATTCCGAGATCAGGAACGCGGCGCGCACCGGCGAGGACGGTCCGATCACCTCCGCCGAGTTCGTCGTGGGCGGCCAGGTCTTCATGGGCTACAACGGCGGCCCGCACTTCACGTTCTCCCAGGGTGTCTCGTTCTTCGTTGACTGCGAAGACCAGGCTGAAGTGGACGCGTACTGGGACAGGTTCGTCAAGGCCGGTGCGACGCCGGTTCAGTGCGGCTGGATCAGAGATCCGTTCGGTCTCTCGTGGCAGATCGTGCCGCGCCGGTTCATGGAACTGATCCGCGACAACGACGCCAGGCGCGTGAAGGCTGTGATGGCGGCCATGATGACGATGGTCAAGCTCGACGTCGCGGCCCTTGAGCGAGCCTTCAGTGAGGCGTAGCGGTGCCACACACCACACCTGGCCGCGCTGCCCGACAACGTGCTGCACCTGACGGCGCTGCGCGAGTGGGCGATCAGACTGGAGGCCAAGCCGAAGTACGTCGTGTCGTCGACGCGAAGGGACTTCCCGTGGACCAGCAGCCACCACCTCGCCGGCGACCTGCGCACGGACGTACAGAGTCTGAAGGACGCGACCCCGGCCGGCGCGCTCCTCGGGAGCGGCACGCTCGCGACCGGACTGGACCGGCTGGATCTGATCGACGAGTACAGGTCCCTCATTCACCCCAGGATCGCCGGCCAGGGCCCGACCCTGTACCAGGGCGGACTGCCCGGCACGCGACGGCTCGAGCTGGTCTCGGCGACGCCGCTCCGAAGCGGTACGGTCGCCATGCACGACCGGCGCGCACGCCGCTGACGACTGGTTACAGCGGCCGGTCGGCGCGAGCGCGGCGGCGCACCATCGCGTTCAGGTCAGAGAACGATGAGACGCGGACTCAAGGCGCACCGGTCCCAACCGACTGCGAGCACCCCGACCCCGCTCTGTGCGCTCCGCGTCCTCGCGGTCACTCTTCCTGCATCCCCGCCGATCGCCGCGCCCCGCGCCCGCCACGGCCCCTCACCCCAGGTTCTCTGCATCCAGCGGGACCTGCGCTTCGATCGTCAGTCCGAATCCGTGCAGTGCCGGCAGCGTCTTGGGGTGATTGGTCAGCAGGCGCAGTCGGGAGAGCCCCAGGTCGCGCAGGATCTGGCCGCCGATGCCGATGTCGCGCTGACTGATGGGCATGGCGCGCCCGCCGGGGCCATCGGCACGCGTGAGATCCGGTGCGTTGACGCTGTCCACGCCCGAGCGCCGGATGCGGAGCAGGCGGTTGCGCAGGTCGTCGCCGAATCCCTCGGTGCGCAGATAGACGACCGCGCCGCGGCCCTCCCGCTGGATCCGGCGCATCGCCGCGCGCAGGGACTCGCCGGTGGGATTCGTCCGTTCCAGGAAGATATCGCCGAGCAGGTCGCGCCGGTGCATGCGCACCAGCGTCGGATCATCGACGGGGACCACGCGTCCCGTGTCATCGAGTGCACCGATGCCGCCCGTGGTCAGGGCAAGGTGCGGCAGGGGATCGATCTCGCTCTGCCAGGCGAAGAGCGTGAACGAGCCCTCGGGGGTCTCGATCGGCGTGCCGTTGACCGGCTCCAGGCGCGAGACCAGCGTTTCCCGCGCCATCCGGTACTCGATGATCTGCTCCACCGAGCACATGCGCAGACCGTGCTCGGCGCAGAGGCGCTCGAGCTGCGGCATGCGGGCCATCGCGCCGTCGCTGTCCACGACTTCGATGATGACCGCGCTGGGATGCAGCCCGGCGAGCCGGCAGAGATCCACCGATCCCTCGGTCTGCCCGGTGCGGACCAGCACGCCCCCGTCGCGGGCGCGCAGCGGATTGATGTGGCCGGGACGGACGAAGTCGTCGATCGTCGAGGCGGGATCGATGAGCAGGCGGATCGTCTTCGCGCGATCGGGTGACGAGACGCCGGTGCCCACGCCGCGCCGCGGGTGACCGTCCACGGAGACGGTGAAGGGCGTGCCCCACATGCTGGTGTTGAAGGTTGCCTGCGGCTTGAGGTCCAGGCGATCACAGTCGGCACCGGTCAGGGCGACACAGAGGTACCCGCCCCCGACCCGGGTCATGAAGGTGATCGTTTCCGGCGTGATCTTCTCCGCCGCGCAGACGAAGTCGCCCTCGTTCTCACGGTCCTCGTCGTCGACCAGGACGATGATCCGGCCCGCGCGCAGGTCGTCGAGGATCTCAGGAATGGGCGAGAGCGGCATTCCGGCACTCTACCGCCGGGTGTGACAGGGCGGGACGTGCCTGGCGCTCGCGGGCGCGGTGGCGGCGAGCCCACGACAGCGCCTCGGACATCGGAACGCGTGCGCAGGCGCACATGAGGCCGACAGGGCGGATTCCGCCCCCTGCGGCCCCCGTTCGCGCACGCGGCACTCTGGCGTTGCGCACACCGCGCCGTGGCGCGGCGGTCCACGGCGATGGCTCCGCCGGCGCTGACCAGGTCCCGGCGCTGCCTCGACATCGTCAAGCGGTGATCCGCCGACCGCGGGACGGGGCGGGGGAGCCGGGGACCGGACGGCCGCGGGGCCGGGGGCCGGCGAGCGATGGCGACGACCCCTGGATGGCGTCGGCCACCGACCCGGTGCCTCGAGCCGAGGCGACCACCCCCCACGCGATCTCGCCGGGCGGTTCCTCGTGCGGCGTGCCGGCGCAGAGCGACCCGCGCCGACCGATCCGCCGGCGGCTCTGCAGGCACCGCGCGCCGGCGCACCGAGGCCTGGCCCTGGACGACCGCCGCCCAATCCGCCCAGCCTGCCCATGTTCTGCGTGTCCGAACCCGGCGTGTTCTGCGTGTCCGAACCTGCCTGGTTGTGCGTGTCCGAACCTGCCCTGACCTGTCTCCAGCCGCCGGGCGGGCCGACGGCCCATGCCTTCCTGCACCCCCCGCGCCGGCACCGCGCGCCGGTCACGACCGGCCGGCGCGTTCATTGCGGTGCCGCGCCGTGCCCATCGGCCGGCGTCGGACCGAGAATCTCCCGGCGGAAACGCGCGTGAGACGGCGCTTCGACGAACTTTGGCATCACGCGCTCAACCCGCGCAGACCCCGCGTTAGAGTGTCCGTCGACCATGTCGGTGATCACGTCCATCCCGCCCGCGCTCGACCCGGCTGACCTGGTCCAGTTGCTGGACGAGCATCACCTGGCGCTCATCGGAGGCCGGGCGCGGGACCGCGTGTTCCTGCTGTCCGAACTGGCATCCCGGCTGGAGTGCCTCTCCGGGAGCCGCATCGTCCGGATCTCCTCCGGCAGCAGCCCGACCTGCGACCGGATCGTCCGGCAGCTGGAGCGCGGCTTCGGCCTCCCGCTGCGGACCGCGCCCCGCGGCCCCGAGGAACTCCGCGCGGCCCTCGCCGGACGGACCGCCCGGGAGCAGCGCAGTTTCCTCTTCTGGGCAGACGCCGATGCCCTCCTGGAGCATGATGTTGACGGGTTCGGCGCCATCGCGGGGGCCATCATGGCCGCCTCCGCCGACCGCGAGTTCATGAGCGAGGACCGCCTCACGATCGAGCGGGCCATCTTCGCCGGAGGCGCCAAACTGGGCGCGTACGCGGAGGAGGACGGGGGGCAGTTCCGATCGTGGCACCGGGCGGCACGGACCGCGCCCGTCGTTGACGGGCCCGGGCGGCGTGGGCGCTTTCCCGTCCGTACCTCGCCCGAGAATCACGCGCTGCCGCAACGACCGCGGGTACTCATTTTCCGCCTCGACGGATGACGCCGGGCGCGGTCGATCCGCCGCGCTGCGGACATCGCCCCGCGCACCGCGACGGCCCGACGCGCTGCTGCGCCGACTCCGCTAGACTCGGGGGCATGCCGTCAGAGCACGCTGAGTTCCCGAACCTGCGCGTCTTTGACCACCCGCTCATCCAGGCGAAGTTGACACGCGTCCGGGACGCGCGGACCGATCACGCGGAGTTCCGCCGGCTGCTCAATGAGATCGCGGCGCTGATGACATTCACGGCCAGCCGCGACCTTCCGGTGACCGCGGTCGAGATCGCGACGCCGCTCGAGCGCACCCGCGGCGTCGCCCTCGCCCGACAGGTCGCCCTCGTGCCCATCCTTCGGGCCGGGCTCGCCATGACCGACGGCATCCTTGCCCTCATGCCGGAGGCGAAGGTCGGGCACATAGGCGTCTATCGCGATGAGAAGACGCTTCGGCCCGTCTCCTACTACGCGAAGCTGCCGATCGACATCGCGGAGAGCGAGACCTTCGTGGTGGATCCCATGCTCGCCACCGGCGGCTCGGCCAGCCACGCCGTGACCGAGCTCCGCAGGCGCGGCTGCCGGTCCATCCGCCTGGTCTGCCTGGTCGCGGCGCCGGAGGGCGTCCGCCGGATGTACACAGACCATCCGCAGGTCCCTGTCTTTGCCGCGTCGCTGGACCGTGAACTCGACGGCCGCGGGTACATTCGCCCCGGCCTCGGAGACGCGGGCGACCGGATCTTCGGCACCCAGTAACGCCGGGGTCCGGGCGCCTGATCGGGCACGCACGCCCGGAGAACTCCTTCCTATGGCAGAACAGAAGAACCTCGAGTTCGATCGTCCCGGCGGTTACGCGGCGCCCAGCGGCGCGACCGCCGTGCAGCGCCGGGCGGCGCAGGAATTGCGATCCGCTGACATCCGGCTCTTCGGCGACCGGGCCGCGCCCCACGTCCCGCGCGTGACGACGCTCCGACCGGATCACAGCGCGGCGGCGCCGGACACCCGCGTCTATGTCGGCGACTGCCGGGACGTGCTGGCCAGCCTGCCCGACCGCGGCTCGGTCGACCTGATCTTCGCGGATCCGCCGTTCAACTGGGACGTGCCCTATGAGAACTGGAACGACGGCATGCCGCGCGACGTCTTCGAGAAGTTCACGTTCGAGTGGCTTGACGGGTGCATCGAGGCACTCGCCCCGCACGGCAGCCTCTGGGTGAACATTCCGGACGACACGGCGGCGGAGATCGTGGTGCATCTCAAGCGGCGCGGCCTCACGATGATCAACTGGTGCGTCTGGCATTTCCGGTTCGGCCAGAACCGTTCCAGTTCCTTCATCATGTCGAAGGTGCACGCGCTGTACTTCGCGAAGGATCCGGACGCCCGGCGATGGAATCCGGACGCGATCCTGGAGCAGTCCGATCGCGCCGCGATCTACGGCGACGCGCGCACGATGGCGAAGGAGTCGAACAAGGGCATGCGCGTCCCGATGGATGTCTGGTACGGCCCCTACTGGGGTCGCATTCAGGGCAACAACCTGGAACGGCGTCACCAGCACCACAACCAGATCCCGGAGGTCTACCTGGAGCGCGTGATCCTCGCCTGCTCCAATGAAGGCGACCTGGTTCTGGATCCGTTCCTCGGCAGCGGCACGACATGCACCGTCGCGCGGGCATGGAACCGGCGCTCGATCGGCATCGAGTATTCGGCGGTGAACGCCCGCAGCGCGTGGTCGCGCATCACGGAGGTCGGCATGCTCCGCAAGGGGCAGAGCGTCGGCGGCTCCAGCGCGCTCCACCCGAAGCGCCGTGAACTGGTGCCGCCCACCGACTGACCGATGCGCTGGCCAGTGTCTCACACGTGGGCCGACGACGACGACGCCGTGGGGTCCATGATCTCCCGCGCCTGCGGCGATGCCTGCCACGCGAGCGCGGCAAGGACATGCCGCTGGAGCGTGAAGAGGTAGATCAGGTAGAGGATCGCCGCGATAAGCGGCCCGACGATCACGCACGATCCGAAGACATACAGCACCGGCAGAAGCCAGAGATAGAGCCTGGACTGCCGGACGAGGTTCGGATCCGGCACACGTGCAGCCAGCCACCGCGCGTAGACGATCGATCCGAAGAAGAGGACGATGCCCGCGAGTCCGGCGGCCATCTGCGAACCGGACATGATGAGCAGGCTGGTCAGACTCAGCGCCGTCGCCGCGGGACCGGCACCGCCGGCCGCGCCGGTCGCGAACATCGGCGTCGGACCGACGAACAGCAGCAGGTTGCCGATCACCGTGCCGACGCCGCTCAGCACCGCGCAGATACGGACCACGTTCCGCGCCCGCGAACCGCGATTCGTTCCCGCGATGCCGGGATCCTCGATGCTCACCATCAGCCATCCGGCGACGACCACCAGCGTGAGGAGCGTCCCGCCGAGTGCGGCGCCGATCATCACGACGCCCTGCATCGCCATCCCGCCACCCTGCGTCACGGCCATGAAGCTGAGCGCCGCGCCGGCGATGCCGCCCATGATCGACAGCACGGTCTTCGCGATCGTGCCCCAGATCACCAGTTGAAGGCCGCGCGCGATCGCCTGGAGGTACTCCGCCGACGCGAACCGCAGCAGGTTTCCGGCCAGCGTGCGCGCCACCGCCGTCCCGCACTCCGGACATCGGCCGTTGCGCCGCTGGCCACGAAGGTTGTATGAGCAGACGATGCATGGTGTATCCGCGTCCACCACGTTGACGACGGGCGGAGGAACGGATGCGGCCGGCGCGGTCGGAACCGGCTCGACCGGACGCGGCTGGACTGTCTGATCGTCGTCGTTCATGGGGCGGCGGCCTCCGGCTGCTCGAGCAGCCCCCGGAGGTCGCTGCGGAGCTGTGCGATGATGACAAGGTAGCCTGCCGGCGCCAGCAGCGGACCGATGCAGAGCAGCGGCGACAGCAGCAGGGTCGCAAGCGGCAGGACCCAGATGCCCAGCCCCGCGCCGGCGCGGAGCCTCTCATTGGGAATCCGCGCCGCCAGCCATCGCACGTGCAGCATGGATGCCACGAAGAGGGTCGCCTGGACGACCATCTCTGACACGGGCAGGAACGCGGTCGGGCCATCCACGAGCCGGCCGATCTCGCGCATCCAGGGCGCCGGGGCCGCCTGAGAGTCATGCACCCACCCGATCAGGCCGGCCCCGACGGTCAGTGTCGCCGCGATGACCGCGGCACCGGCCGCAACGCGCACCATGACGGACACCGTGATCGCCGCGCGATCGTGCACATAGTCCGGATGGAGGGTACCGAGCAGCGACCAGCCGCCAAAGAGCACGAGCAGTCCGCCGAGGCGCGCGGCGATGATGATCGGTGCGGCGACCATAGTCAGCGCGCCATTGCCGGCCAGGAGGCCGTGGAGTGCCATTACCACCCACGGCACCGCGATCGCGACCACGAGTCCGCCGAAGACGAGGCTCGTGCCGGCGGACAGGCGGCGCAGATACGCGCGCGGCGCGCAGGACAGTCGATCGCCCCGGATCGACCGCTCGATGGGTCGACCGCACTCGGGGCACGCGCCCTCCTCCGGAAGGCCCGCGAGGTCGTTGGCGCAGAAGACGCAGAGGACATCGTCGGTCGACGGTCGATGGCGCCGCGCCGCGCTGAACCACCGGCCCTGACCCGTGCGATCCCCGCGCTGCCGATCCGGCGCCTCGGTCAGCGCCGGTTCGAGGCGGTAGCCCGGATCCTCAGTCCGCTCCGGATGCTCCGGATCATGTCCGCGCGCGTCCTCGTCGGGCATGGCTCGCATCGTATCGGCATCGATTCCGGCATCCGGACGTACCCCCGGCGCCGCGTACAATCGATCCGTCGTGCGCCTGTGCTGCCATCGGATCACCCGCCACCCGTTCACGGCACTCCGTACCCGCGGCGTGCTTGTTGCATGCCTGCTGCTCCCGGCCGCGTGCCGGGCGGAGCCCGCCGGCCGCCACACGTTCACAGAACCCGCGATGGGCGTCGCGGCCCGCATCACGGTCGTCGCCCCGAGCGCGGACGCGGCGCGTCCCGCGGTCCGCGCCGCATTCGACCGCATCGCGGCGATCGAGTCCGCCCTGAGCGACTGGCAGGCGGACAGCGAGGCCATGCGCCTCTGTGCCCGCGGTCGCGGCTCGTGGCCCGCCGGCGATGATCTGCGCCAGGTCCTGGCGAGATCAATCGAGATCCACGCCGCCACCGACGGCGCCTTCGATCCGACCCTCGGACCACTGACGGCGCTCTGGCGCGCGGCGCGTCGCGACGGACGCGTTCCCCCGGAGGGCGCGCGGCGCGACGCCCGCGCACGCAGCGGGCTGGACGCGGTCCACCTGGATCCGGATCGAGGTCACGTGACGCTGGCCAAGGCCGGGATGCGCTTCGACTTCGGCGGTATCGGTAAGGGATACGCCGCGGACGAAGCGCTGGCCGTTCTCGCGCAGTACGGCTTCGATGCGGCACTCGTGGAGCTCGGCGGCGACCTCGCCATCGGCGGTGCGCCGCCGGGCTGCGCGGGCTGGACGGTTCAGGTCGATCCCGGACTGAGCGACGAGGCACCCTTCACGCTCGTACTCGAGCACGCCGGCGTCGCCACCTCCGGCGATCGCGAGCAGCACGTGGTCGACTCCGAAGGCCTCGTGCACTCGCACATCCTCGATCCTCGGACCGGGGAACCCGTGACACACCGCATCGCGGTGGCGGTGATCGCGCCGGATGCGACGATGGCAGACGCACTCGCGTCGGCGCTGTCGGTCCTCGGCCCTCGCGACGCCGCCCGCATCCTGGCGCGTCTCCCCGGGACCTCGACCATCTTCGAGATCGCCACGGAACAGGGCGTACTGCGCGGCTGGAGCGGCGGATCCGCGCTGCCGCCGCCGCCCTGACGGTCCGGCACCACGCGGTGCGTGCCGGCGCAGAATGCCACTGCCTGCGCGATCACCGACCACGCGCACCGGAGCACACTCGGCGGATCCGAAGAAGAAGTGCGACGGCGTCGCCCGGCTCACCACGCGAAGTGGGCGAAGGCCTTGTTGGCGTCGGCCATGCGGTGCGTCTGCTCCCGCGTGGCGATCGCCTTGCCTTCACCGCGCGCCGCGTCGTACAGCTCCTTCGCCAGTCGCTCCGCCATCGGCCGGCCCTTCTCGCCGCGGGTGGCGACAAGGATCCACCGGAAGCCGAGGCTCTGGCGGCGGCGCTGGCTGACGGGCATCGGCACCTGGTAGTTGGCACCACCGACGCGCTTGGAGCGGACTTCCACGTTGGGCTTGACGTTCTCGATCGCCATGTGGAAGACCTCCAGCGCCGTCTTCGGGGCGCCTTCCTGGGCTTCCTTGTCCAGCCGCTTCTGGATCAGGTCCAGCGCGTCATAGACGATCGACTGCGCGACGGTCTTCTTGCCGTCGTACATGATGCAGTTGACGAACTTGCTCAGCGTCCGGTCCTGGTACCGGGGGTCGGGACGAAGCTGCTCGTCCGACATCGTGATGCGTCCGGCCATCGATCGAAACTCCTCTGGCTCATCTCCCGGCTGCGTGCCGCAGGGCACCGACCGGGTCTGTTCACCGCGTCGCCCTTCCGACCGGTCGGGCAGGACGCGATTACTTGCCGACTGTCCTGTGGATTACTTCTTGCCCTTCGTGGTCGCGGCGGCCTTCTTCTTGGCACCGTACTTCGAGCGGCCCTGCTTCCGACCGTCGACGCCGAGGCAGTCCAGCGCGCCGCGGACGACGTGATACCGGACACCGGGAAGGTCGCGCACACGACCGCCGCGCACGAGCACGATGGAGTGTTCCTGGAGGTTGTGGCCTTCGCCGCCGATGTACGCGGTCACTTCCTTGCCGTTCGAGAGCCGCACGCGGCAGACCTTGCGAAGCGCCGAGTTCGGCTTCTTCGGCGTGATCGTCCGCACCTGCAGACAGACCCCGCGCTTCTGCGGGCACGCGTCCAGGTCACGGACCTTCGACTTGCGGGTCTGGACCTCGCGGGGCTTGCGAACGAGTTGATTCACTGTGGGCATACGACCGCCTCTGGAGAAGGAAACGCGAGCCGGGCAGTGTACCGCGGGGTCTCAGGGGTCGCAAGACAGTCCGGGCGGGCCCGGGCGGGGGCTATTCGTCGCTCACCCGCTCATCGGCGAGGACGGTCACGCTCACCGCGAAGTACCCATGGTCGCCGTCGTCGGGCCCGGGATCGCGCGGTCGGATCCCGTCGATGACCAGTTCCACCCGATGCCGGCCGGGGGTCAGTTCCGGCACCGGGATGACGAGGCCCGACACGGCCGTGCCCGGCGCCCACCCCGCGCGATCGAGGTCGCTGGACCAGACGATCCGGCCCCCGAGCCGCCTGCGACCCGCCCAGAGGTTCGCGGCGCGCAGGTCCGGCCGGCCCTCGGCCCAGGGCCGCCATCGGGCCACCTCGATCCCATCGACGCGCAGGATGTGCGCGGCGGTGACGAACTCGTTCGCGCCGCGCCCGTCGCTGGCGTGCCCGGTGGAGAGGATCCGCAGCCGCGGCGTCTCCATCCCGGACGGGATCACCACCTCCATGAGGCGGTCCGGCCGCCCGGCGTCGACATGCAGGTCGGTCAGCAGGCCGCGCACGAAACGCGGCCGGCGGATGCCGGACTCTCCCGGCACCGCGCGCAGGCGGACGGTCGCGTACCAGCCGGGCTCCTCGGTGTAGGTCGAGATGTATGTCCGGATCGTCACCGCACCGCGGAAGAGGGGGGCGAAGGCGGTCACGTCCTCCACGAATCGGCCGGGCGACCCGAACCCGGTGACGAACCGCATCAGTTCGATCTCCGCCGCCGTCCGCGGGGCCTGGCCCGCCGCACCCTCGGCCACAGCCGGCCCCAGGTCCTCGGAGAGCAGGAACACCGCACCGAGGCGCGGCCAGGGATCGCGCGGCGGACCGGACGAGGCACCCGGCCGTCCGGCGCGGACCGGATCGACATCCACCTCCAGGAGCAGCCGCGCATCACCGCCGGGCGCGGGGCCATCGGTCCCGAGGTGGACGGTCGCGTCCTTCACCTGGCCCGCGAAGCGCAGCACGAAGCCATCGGGCTCCGCGAGCAGGACGGTGTCCTTCTCCCACCGGAAGGGATGGCGATCGAGCATCACCGTCACCCCGGCCTGCGGCGCCGCCGGTCCCTGCGGGTCACGCGCCGGATCGACCGATGGCGCCGATGCCGCGACAGCAGCGTCCGGGCCGATGCCGGGCGGGACCACACTCAGCGCCGCGCCCAGCGCGCTCGCGACGAGCGCCGCGGAGGCAAGCGAGGTCCTGCGGGATGGAGTTGCGGTCGGGATCATGCGTGTGGATGCCGTCGGATGGGCCGAAAGTCCCGCCGATCGGGCCTGTGCGGCGGGGGAAGGACGACGACCGTCGTCCACGGATTCCGCCCGGACCGGGAGAACCCGTCGGACGGCCGGTCGCCGCAGTCGCGCCTCACCAGAGCCGACCTCCCTCGACCCGGGCGTCATCATCATCATCGTCATCGCCATCCCCATCATCGACGCGTCCGGGCGCATCGCCCACCGATTCTCCGACCGGTCCGTGCGTCAGCGCCGCCTGCGCCGCCGCGGCGACCGCGAGCCGATCGCAGAACTCGTTCTCCGGGTGGCCGACATGCCCGCGGATCCAGACCGGCGTGATCTCGTGCTCGCGCCGGAGGGCGTCCAGCGTTCGCCAGAGATCCTCGTTCATCACCGCCGCGCCCTTGCCCCGGCCGCGCCCGCGCCGCCATCCCCTGGCGATCCAGCCGTCCAGCCACTCGCGAAGCCCGTGGATCACGTACTGGCTGTCGCTGACCAGCTGCACGCGCGACCGCTGCTTGAGTCGGCGAAGCCCATGGATCACCGCCTGGAGTTCCATCCGGTTGTTCGTGGTCCGGGGTTCGCCACCGCTTCCGGAGAGTTCGCGGCCCGTGCGATGGCAGCGCAGCAGGTACCCCCACCCGCCCGGCCCGGGATTGCCGGTGCAGGCACCGTCTGTGTACAGCGCCACCTCCGGAAGTGACCCGGATGCACGTCCGTCATCCTGCGCCGATCCGCTCATGCGGGGCGGATTGTACGAGCGACTTCCGGGAGGAGCCCCGGCGCGTGCGCGACAGTCGCTCTGGTCTCCGCGGGACGCAGGCGCCGGGACCGCATCCTGTGCACCCGGTCACCCGGATGCGCATGGCCCCCATGCCTCCGGCAGATGCAGCAGATCCACGATCTCGACGTCGCGGCCGCGGCGGCTGCCCGGATCCGGCGGAGGCGCTTGATCGCTCACTCGCGTATCTCGCGCGCTCTCTCGCAGTCTCGGGTTCTCTTGCGCGCGTGCTTCCTTCCTTCCTGATCGCATGCCAATGGGAGCTGCGCCCCCCTTGAACCCCCCACGCAGATGGGCGGCCTCTGTGAGGTCCGGCCCGGCGCATCGGCGCCGCTCATGCCGCGCCCGCACGCGGGCCGCGGGAATCACGGACACCCCCCCCATGCGGCGAGGAGGATCAGCACATCGCCGAACGCCACCTCGCCGTCGCCATCGAGATCCGGATCGCATCCCTCGCATGGCCCCCACGCGGCGAGCAGCACCAGCAGATCGCCCATGCCGACGGTGCCGTCGGCGGTGAGATCCGCCGGACACGCACGCACCGCCGGGCACGCCTGCCACTTCGCAAGCTGACCCGCCGGGACTCCGTCGGCGAGCGTGAACAGCCCGCTGGCGAAGAGCGCCGGACCGCTGCCGTCGTCGAACGCTGCCAGCGCGCTCACGACGTTGTTCATCCCCTCGCCCGTCGCGTGCCAGGCCGCTCCGTCCCAGCGCGCGATGCGGAACTTGAACACCGGGCCGCCGCCGGCGCTCGTGAATGCGCCGCCCGCCCAGAGAGAGGGACCGTTGACGTCGTTGAGTACCGCCAGCGCGTACACCGTATCGCCCATCCCGGTCCCGAAGCCCAGCCAGGCGCTTCCGTTCCACCGCGCGATGCGCAGTCGCGACGTGCCACCGGCGACGGTGAACGCGCCCCCCGCACAGAGCACCGGACCGCTGCCGTCGTCGTAGACGGTCAGCGCGTGCACCTCGCCCATGATGTTGCCGCCCACCGACGACCATGCGCGGCCGTCCCACCGCGCGATGTGGTGGATCGGCGCGCCGCCGACGCTGATGAACGCTCCGCCCGCATACAGCGCAGGACCCGACCCGTCGTCGAACACCGCCAGCGCATTCACCGGTGCATCGATCCCGCCCGCAAGGGGCGACCACGAGGCACCATCCCACTTCGCGATGCGGAGCGCAGACACACCACCCGCCATCGTGAACGATCCACCCGCGTAGAGCGCGGGGCCACTGCCGTCATCGAATACCGCGAGCGCGCGGACCGACCCGTTCAGCCCGCTGCCGACCGCGGACCATGAGACACCGTTCCACCGCGCGATGCGCTCCACGGGTATACCGCCGGCCTTGGTGAATGACCCGCCGACATACAGCGCTGCGCCCGAACCATCGTCGAAGACCGTCATCGCACCGACCGGCAGGTCAGTCCCCCCGCCGACCGGCGACCACGACGCACCATCCCACCGTGCGATGTGCCGCGCGACACACTCGCCTGCGGTCGTGAACTGGCCGCCGGCATACAGCGCGGGACCCGAGCCGTCGTCGAAGGCGGCAAAGACGGCCGCTTGCGCATTCATGCCCTGGCCGCTTCCCACGGCGCTCCACGCCTGTCCGTCCCAGAGGGCCAGCGCATGTGCCGGCACCCCGCCCGCAATCGAGAACCAGCCACCCGCCGCAAGCCGGGCGCCGCTGCCACCCTCGATCGCGGCAAGAGTCCGCACCTGGCTGTCCATGCCGCTCCCCACCGCAGACCACGACACACCGTTCCACGTCGCCACGGACTTCGCCGACACGCCGCCGGCGGTGGTGAACGCACCGCCGGCATGGAGTTGCGGACCGCCGTCACCCTCCGCCATCGCCAGGGCGTACACCGTGGCATTCATGCCGCTTCCGATCGCCGACCACGCGGTGCCGTTCCATCGCGCGATGCGGTTCGTCGGAATGCCGGATGCCAGCGTGAACGCACCGCCCGCGCAGAGCACCGCCGTCCCACCGTCCGGCACGACCGCAAGGGCATGCACCGCGCCGTTCGTCCCGCTCCCGACCGGGTGCCACGCGGCGCCGTCCCACTTCGCGATGTTGCTCGCGGGAGCGCCGCCGGCGGTCTGGAAGGTGCCGCCCGCATAGAGCGCGGGACCGGTCCCGTCATCGAACACCGCCAGCGCGCGCAGCTCCGTCCCGATGCCCGTTCCGAGGCCCGCCCCGAGGGCGGACCACGACGCGCCGTCCCACTTCGCGATGCGACTCGCCGACTGGCCGCTCGCACTCGTGAACCGCCCGCCCACATAGAGGGCGGGACCCGAGCCGTCGTCGAAGACCGTCATCGCATTCACGGTGCCGCTCACGCCGTTCCCGAGCGACACCCATGAGACGCCGTTCCACTTCGCGATGCCGTTCACCGTGACTCCGCCCGCGGTGGAGAAACCGCCGCCCGCATAGAGCGCGGGACCCGCGCCGTCGTCGAAGACGGCCAGCGCATACACCCCGAAGCTGAATCCGCTTCCCAGCGGCGACCACGCGGTGCCGTCCCACTTCGCCACGCGATACGCCGGGACGCCTCCGGCACCGGTGAAGTCTCCCCCTGCGTAGAGCGCCGGACCGCTACCGTCGTCGAAGACCACGATGGCGTAGACCGCCGGATCCATCCCGGGCCGACCGAACCCCGGCAGCCACGAACCTTCGCACCCGGTGGCCGCGCGGACGGTGATGATGCCGCCGTCGATGGTGGTCTGCCGACCACCGGCCCGCCGCACCTCCTCGATCGCCAGACGGCGCTGACCCGTCAGCGTCACTCCCTGGCTGCCGGACATCGCCGAGAGGTCGATCCCCGCCACGGTGATCCCGTCGAGGCCGCCGGTCCGGGCACCTGTGGCGCCGGCCGGCATGGACAGCGCCGACAGCAGCCAGGCACAGAGGCCCCGCGCGATCCACCCGGACGAGTCCGGACGCCGCCCGTGCCGTCCAGCCCTGTGCGCCGCGCGGGAACGCATGGCCGGCGCGGGCGCACCCGGGTCACCGGCCGTCATCCGGTGAATGGGGCGCCGTCTGCGTCCTTGCATGAACCATGCCGCCGGCAGCAGCAGCGCCAGTGTCCCCGGACCGGGCACCGCCATGGGGACGAAGTGCAGGTCGTCGATGCCGAAGTCATGATCCGAGTCGAACAGCCGGACGCGGTTGAACGGCGTGGTCGAGATCACGCCGGAGAAATTGCCGGGGCCACCGGGACCATCGAACACCCAGTGGCCGATGAAGAGATCGTCCCAGTAGAACTGCGCCGTGAATACTCCCGGGAAGTCCGCCGCCAGCGCCTGCATCGGACGGTCGAAGTGCAGGACCGCGTCACTGTTGACCGCGCGCATCCCACGACCGTCGATGGGGAAACTGAGTGTCGACGAGGCGATCTGCACCCAGCCAGACCCGGTCACCGTCAGCCCGTGGGACTCCTGGTACTGCGTGTTGAGCAGCGCGACCGGGTGCTCCGTGAACGTGATCGTCTCGATCCCGCCGAGGGCGTTGGCGTCCGCGAACCACGCATCACGTTCGTTGTGCCAGTACTTGACCAGAGCCGCACATGCCCTGGAACTGAGGGTCTGCACCGGGAGAACGACGATCATGACCGCGCCGACCAGTCGAAGTACACGTCTCATGGCTCTGCTCCTCTCTTCCGATCACTCGATCGTCGCGATGCACGCGGCCAGTGCCACCGGGTCATAGCCCACGCGGGCGATGCAGTCCTGCACCGACTGCGGCAGGCCCATCGCCTGCTGGCCGCAGACACCCCAGTTGGAACTCAGGATCAGGAGGTCGGAGAACCCGACATCACGATTCCCGTCCAGGTCCCACGGGCACCACGCGCAGGCATGGCCGCACGGGCCCCAGTTGGCCAGGAGCAGCAGCAGATCGCTGAACCCGATCCCGCCGTCCTCGTCCAGGTCTCCGGGACGGTCGCAGCCGTCGATCGGGGTCAGAAGGTACAGGCGATAGCGGTCATCTCCCTGGGAACCACGTTCGCCCCACGCGATGATCCAGCCGTGATCGTTGACGTCGAACGCCTGGCGCAGAAGGACGGTCTCGCAGTCCTCGCACTCGATCTCCACGGTCCCGGCACCGCCGCCTATCTGGAGCCGCCACCCCTCCCATGCACCGCTGTTCGTCATCGATGCATACGCCGGGAGTCTCCAGAGGAGCGGGACCACCTGATCGGTATCCCACCCCACGACCTGCGTCAGGAACGATGCGCGGTTGATCGACTCGGCGCGGGAATGAAACGCCACCGCATCCACCGCATCGTGCAGCCGCACCAGCGCCGACGATGATGCCGGCCAGAGCACCGCCTCGCGCCGGCAGTCGATCTCCTCCACCTCCTCCTCTTCGATCACCACCGTGCGGCGCTCCGCGTCGTACGCGAGCGTGCTGGGCATCGCGGGGCCACCCGTGACACACACCGCACGATCCAGCGGTGAGAAGGCCGGCGTGCCGCCCAGGTCCTCCAGGACGCCCGCCGACACGAAGCAGCGCGAGTCCTCGCTTCCCTGGCAGTCCGAGTACACGCACGTCCCGTCTCTGCCCGTCTCGAGCACGACCGCAGGATCGTCGTCTCCGGTGACCGCCATCGCCCGTGCCCATCGGTTCTCGGGATCGCAGGGGCTGGGCGCTTCGCCTTGGAAGACCAGCACCTGCCACGGCAGTCCCAGGATGTCCGCGGGATCGGCGATGAACGCCTTGCCGGTGCCCGCGATGATGCCGGTGCCGCCGAACTGGCCCACGATGAAGCCCCCGTCACCGATGTCACGCGCATAGGAATGGCCGGTCAGGATGGGCTCAGGATCCTGGCCGGAAGTGTCCACGAACCAGGTCGAGAGATCGTGCACACCGGCGGCCTTCCCGAATGCGGCCTCCGGCAGCCACACCATCGCGCGGTACGACCCGCCCGAGAGGCGCCGCGTGAAGGCGATCTGGCCGCAGTTGTTGATCCCGAACCGGCCTTCAAGGTCCGCATCAGGCTGGAACCCGATGATCGAGATCTCCGTCATCTGGTACCGCGGCGGGTCGGCGTGGGCTGAGCGCGACATGTCACGCAGCCCCGGAAACAGGCATGAGAGCGCCATCAGCGCGCAAGAACCGCGAACCGCGAACCGCGAACGGGAATCGTGCCGGCCGACGCGCCGGCGTCAAGGGAGATGGGATGTCGAGTGTTCGTCATGACGGCGGGTACTCCTTTGGTGAGGTCTGGTGTCATGAACGCGAAAAGGCGGATCCAGTGAACGAGGGCGGGAGGCACGAGGTCGGCCGGGCCGGAGCGGGAGGTCCCCGGGGGTCCGGGGGTCCGGGGGTCCGGGGGTTCGGGGGTTCGGGGGCCAAGCACGGGCCAAGCCGTCCTCTTCTTCTTCAGGTACGCCATCCTGCACGGGATCCTGCGGGCATCGGCGCGAAATCAGAAATTTCTTCGGGGCGGGATGGGGAGGCGGAGGGGGCCTCGAGCACGCACGCACGGCACCAGAGGGGCCAAGGTCGGTAGCCGCCAGTACGCCGGCCGAGCCGAAGGCGAGGACGGCGTACTGGCGGTTGCGGCGCCAGAATCTTCCCCGCCCCGCGAGGGGCGGCGGAGGCGGTCGACGTCGTGCGCTTCCGCTCCCCCTTGCGGGGGAGGATTGTTCTTGGCGCGCGATGTCCACGAGTTCCGCTTCGCTCCCTTCGACTGTGCTCAGGGCTACCGACCTTGGCTCCTTCGGAGCCGCAGGCGCGCGCACCACCGCATCCCGGCGAGAGAGCAATCGGGCATGCTCCCTTCGCAAGGGGGGTTCAAGGGGGGCGACAGCCCCCATTGGCGTGCGCTTTACGTATGCCCCGGATGTGCGGGTCCGCCTCATCGACATCAGATGATTGGCATCACGATCGACGGCACCCACTCCGTCCAGGCCTTCGGCCTGTCGAGTCCCGCGTGCTCGTCAGTGCCAGAGCGCGCACAGACCCCAAGGTGCCCCGGATGTCCCGGCGGCGGATGGCGCCGTCCGCCGGGACATCGACAGGCCATGGGTCGATGACATCATGCAGCGCTCGCCGCGGCGGCGTGCGGGCTACGGCGTGCCGTTGATGATCATCGCTTCGATGCAGTTCGCCAGCGCCACCGGGTCCCATCCGACGTGCGCGATGCACTTGGCGACGGATCCCTGATCATCGCCCCGGTAGCACGGGGACGTCCCCGGCGTCCAGTTGGCAAGGAGTTCAAGGAGGTCGACGAATCCGACGTACCCGTCACCCGTCAGGTCTGCCGCGGCACAGGGATCCTCCGGGTCGAAGGGACTTCCTGCCAGCATGAGAGCAGGAAGAGCACATCGTTGAACCCAACCGCACCGTTCCCATCCAGGTCGCCGATCGCCACGATCTCATACGCGCCCATGTCCGGCGCGCACAACTGGATCCTGGTACCGAGCGTACGGTCCGGGAGCATCTGATCCGTCGACTCGTCATCGCCATCGATGTCGAAGCGATCGCGGACCGCGTCGGACATCGCGTGGCCACCCGTATCGCGGGCGGGCGAGTCTCCCTGGAGCCGGTAGTCCGGCGGTGAGGACGGCATCTGCCCCGTGCAGGGCTCCGCGGGATCGACGAACCTCGGATCGGCATCCAGGATCTCTTGGCCCGGGAACGGCGGCGAGGATGACGGCCAGTCCTCGATGATCGAATACGCGACCACGAGGACACCGTCCGGGTACGTTGAAGGCGCTCCGTTGTCGGTCAGCGGCCGGACCACCATCTGCGCTTCGGCGCCGGCAACATCCGCAACATTCCCCCAGAAGATGCAGTTCCCGATGAACGGACCGGACGGTCCCGGTTCCTCAGGGTCGTGGGAGACACGAACGTGCATGAACAGCGCTCCGCCCTCTGCGTCCTGGATGGCGTCGGGCCCGCTGGTCGCGGCGTTGTGCGCGAACGTGCAATGCATGATCCGGGTCTCATCCGGGGCCCGGCCGGCGTAGATCGCCCCGCCGCGGCCGACCCCGCCGTTGTTGACCTCCGGCTCACCATGTTCGCCGTGCGCGCAGTTGCGATAGAACACGCTGCCCGCGACTTCCAGTTCGCCGCCGCCATGTGCCGTATCCGCGTACATGAACGGTGACTGTCCGTCGGCGTTGCCGCCCTCGATCACCAGGCCGTCCAGTTGCGGTGAGATCGGGGCGAATCCGGCGCTTTCGATCACCACCACGTGGTGCGCGTTGTCGCCGATCCCGCCGCCGCCGATCTCGCCCGTGAGGATGGTCTGCCACGCGTCGTTGCCATGGTCACGCTCGCCGTACAGATCCTCGGTCCCGGCGAAGTGGCCGCGGATGACGATGGACGCCGTCACCTCGAACGTGTCGGTGCGGACGCCCGTCGGACTGCCACCGTCGCCAGGCACGTCCGTGACGTACGTCCCGGCAGCGACCCAGATTTCGTCGCCCTCCGTCTGGGCCATCTCCAGTGCCTTCTTCACCGTGCGGAGGGCGTTCTGCCACGAGTCACCATCATTCGCGTCATTGCCGGACGTGGAGACGTAGATGCGGTCTGCACGCGCCTCCGGGACGATGCTGGCTGCCGCCAGAACACCGGTCGCGATTCCCATGGTCCATCCGATACCGATTCGAGAACAGGCGGTCATCACTCGACTCCTGTGCTGATGGGACACCCTGCCCCAGGCGCGGAACGACCGCGCGGGACCTGATCTCCCTGGACAGCGTTGATCGATGCAGATCGGCCGCCGTCAGCGCATCGGCGCCGCGCCGGCCACGGTCAGAACACAGGCCCCTCGTACCAGTGCTCGAGAAGGATCATCAGGTCAGCCGCATCCACGGCGCCGTTCTCATTGAGATCACCTTCACCCTGGTCGCTTCCCCACATGGCCAGCAGTCGCAGCAGGTCTGCAAGCCCGACGCGGCAATCGCCATCGAGGTCACCCGGCGGTGGTGGGACGCGACGGTGGACGTGTCTGGAGCTGGCCAGCAGGCCGTTGTCGCTCCACCCAGGTCGACCTCCGCTCGGCAATCCCGGCGGAACAATCGGCGGATACCCCGACCAGTCCGCATTCAGCATCTGCGTCACGATGGCCTGGCCCTGAAGCGATTCTGGCGCGACGGCTGTGTACATCGTCTGGAACGGATATGGACCACCGGTGCTCTGTCCGAACACCATCCCGTCGGATGTCATGGTCCACGACCGAAGACCGGTATACCCGGACAACGGCGCGATCCGCTCATAGACCGCTTCCCCGTCGCGAAAGCGAGCGCGATAGGACTGGTAAGGCGACACCGCGGGCAGATCCTTGACGCTCAGCAGGAACTCCCCGTCATCGGACCCGCCGATGATCGCGGTCATGCTCCTGCCTTCGATTCCCGGGTACTCCACCGCGCGCCCGTCATGGGCGACCCACGGATGGCAGATCTGCCACTGCTGCCCCGTCCAGCCGGCGAGCGTCCGACCATCGCGGGAGATGTACGTGCCCCCGACCGCGGGACCCGAGATCCCGAGCAGGTCTCCGATGTCAGTCAGTACGCCGTCCTGCCAGAGCAGCGTGCGACGCGAGGAGGAGCCGTCGAGGTCATACGCGAAGTAGACGAGCAACTGGTCCTGGTCGTTGAGCGCCTGCGGATCTGTGAACGCCCCAGGCCCATGCCCAAGCGGCAACGGCGGCGTGATGATCGTCAGCACGCCGTCCTTCAGGATCCATGCGACATAACCCCAGCCGATCCCCGGGATGGACGCCTCCCCCGCGATCGTCCCTCGGTTGTTGATGAAGAGCGCCATGGAATCCGTCGCCCCGGGAATCACGATCTCCTGGAGTGGAGTACCGCTCTGCCAGCGATACGCGCGGGGCGGCGCCACGGAGCAGTGTGAGTGACCGACAACAACGCCGTCGTTGTTGATACCGCGCGCATAGATCTGCCTCGACCCGAACGAACACGCCGGTCCTGTGACCGTATCGATCCACTCGAAGCAGTTCCCGGGACCGCCCGCCCGGGCGGCTGACCACCATCCGGGCAGGACGATTCCGCCCACAGCCAGCCCGCACACGGCCAGCGCGTACCATCGCCGCCACCCGGCATGCCGCCGCCCAACTCCAGACGCGCATTGCTCCACCATCACCACGCTCCCCGGCCCCGTGGGCCGATTCGGCGTACCCCGGGCCCAATACGACAGGGCCCTCGACAGGGCCCTCGACAGGGCCTCGACAGGGCCTCGACAGGGCCCTCGACCGATCCCGGATGCAGGCCCGGCCCGCATCCCTTCCTCGATTGTCGTCCGGAGTGGTTCGACCGGACTGTCTCGACCGGAGGGGTCCACCGGACCCCTGCGTTCCCCACCGCCGCGCCCTGAAGTGACATGGGCGTGATCGGACAGTGGACACTGTACCACGTCGACCGCGCGTGTCAAGCAATGATCATGTCCATGAACAGGGCGGTGCACAGACGGTGAGTCAATCGCCTCACGGATGATCGTCGCGCACGGACCACCATCCCTGCAGAGAGACGTCATGGCAGGTCCGCATCATCGACATCAGATGTTCGACACCACGATCGACACCACGCATCACGGGCACGCCTTCAGCCTGCACTGTTCGTCTGCACGCATCCGCGGGTATCGCTGCGCTCCGGACGCTGCGGCTCCGCGCGTCCAGGTCTTCGGCCTGTCGCGTGCGTGGGCAGCAGTCGCTCGGCCGCGAAGAAGACGGCGGCCGACATCGGCGTGCACGCGTGGACGCTGTGAGAGAGATCGAGCGAGCGAGCGCGCACGCGCATGCACGAGTCAGCAATCCTGACAATGCACCTGAGCATGGCGCCATGCACGCCCTCGCCTTCCGGACGCGCGATCATGCCGGGGATCCGACGCGCCTTCCGGTCACGCCTTCGGCCCCGTCGACTGCTCCGGCGCGCCGCGGAGCGCCCAGCGCAGTTCGGCCATGCGCATGACGCGCGCTGCCGCGGCGTAGGCCAGCGCCCCCGCGGCGACGGAGAGCGCCAGGGCGCCGGCCGACGCGGACCACGACGCGCCGGGCTGCACCCGGGAGAGCGCCAGCGCGGCGGCCGCGCCGCACAGGAGCGCGGCTCCGAGCGTCCGCGCCCACGACCCCAGCACCCCGCGATCGATCAGCGCACGCGTCCGGCGGCGGAGCGTGACCGAGAGCAGGACCGACTGGACGACCGCGCAGACGGACGTCGACCACGCCAGCCCCGCTTCGCGCAGCGGTGTCCAGATGAGCGTCACGTTGAGCAGCAGGTTGAGCCCGACGACGGCGGCGGCGATGCGCACCGGGGTCATGGCATCGCCCCGGGCGTAGAACGCCCGCGCCAGCACATGGGTCATCGAGTACGCCCAGATGGCCGGCGCATAGCCCAGCAGCACGAACCCGACGCGCGCTGCATCGTCGCGGTCGAAGTCTCCGCCCGCCAGGACCGTCGCCGCCAGCGGCTCGCGCACCACGATCAGTCCGATGCTCGCCGGCACGCCGATGAACATGACCAGTCGCAGACCTCGGCGCAGCGTGTCGGCGAACGCCTCGCCGTCCGGCGCCTGCTTCGCCAGGAGCGGGAAAATGGCCGTCGCGATGGCGATGCCGAAGACGCCGAGCGGGAACTGGTAGAGCCGCTGCGCAAAGGACACCGTCGCCATCGCGCCCTCGCTGAGCGGGTAGGGCACGCCGAGGATCGTCGGGCCGAACACCGCCGGCCAGCCCGCGATGAGTCCGTCGATCAGCGTGTTGACCTGCAGCACGCCCAGCCCCACGATCATCGGACCGGCCTGCCGCATGATCCGCCGCAGGTGCGGCCCGGTGCCGGCACGCGCGCGCGTCCACCAGTGAAGGTCCCGCAGCGCGTACAGCGTCCACGCCATCTGGATGACGCCCGCGATGAGCACGGCGACCGCGACGATCGTGATCCGCTGCGGAGCGTCCCGGGTGATCACCAGGGCGCCGAGCGCCGCCACCACGATGGCGCCGTTGAGCAGCACCGGCGCCGCGGCGGTCGGTCCGAATCGGCCATGCACCTGCAGCACGGCCCCCAGGACGGCCACCGCGCAGACGAGCGGCATGTACGGCAGCATGATGAGCGCGAGGCGCATCGTCAGCGTCCCCGCGCCATCCGGCGTCACCGCCAGCAGGATCACCAGCTCCAGCACCGCGACGATCGCACCAAGGACCACCACCAGCGCCGTCACCAGCGCCGACGCCACCCGCCGCGCCATCGCCGGGTCCTCCTGCTCCAGGCGCGCATAGACCGGCAGGAACGCCGCGGAGAGCGCCCCCTCGCCGAAGAGCCTGCGGAAGAGGTTCGGCACCATGAACGCCAGGAAGAAGGCGTCCATGATCGCGCCGGCACCGAACATGCGACTGAGTGTCGCGTCGCGCAGCAGCCCGGTGACGCGGCTTCCCAGCGTGAGCAGGGAGACGGTCCGCGCGTGTCGCTCGAAGCCGCTCATGCGCTGCCCGGCTCCGGCGCCTCGCGTGTGAACGCCGTGCCGCACTCACCGCAGACGCCGCGGGCGGGCGACCCGATGCCGCCCGCGGGCGCCGGTCCACCCGGCGCCGTCACCGGGGTGCCGCGCAGGTCATGGCCGCAGACAAGGCAGATCTCGCCGCGGTCGACCAGGCGGGCAAGGGCGTGCCTGTAGACACGCACCGCGATGGCACCAAGCACCAGGACGATCGCCAGGTCGATCGCCTGCAGGAACGTGGGATCGCCCGAGAGGGGCCCCGCGCCGCCCGTCATCCAGCGCATGAACGCGGTCGCGCCGCCGGATCCGGGCCGGCCGAGCGCCGCGCCGTAGAGCAGCGGGAGGAGAAGCGCGGCGGCGAGCAGCACCAGGGCGCCACCCAGCACCACCAGCAGCGAACGGCCCGCCGCGCGGAGAATGGCCGGGCGCGCGGGGACCCGCAGCATGCTCCACAGTGCATCGCCGGCCGGCCCGCCGCATGCCTCGCATCGGTCGAACGGCGCCGCGCGGCCGTCGACCGCCGTCGTGCGCGGCGGCACCGCGCCGCAGTGAAGGCACGGCGCCACCTGCTGCGCCACGGCGATGGTGCGCACCCACGCGGACCAGATGAGCGCATGCAGGACGATCATGACCACGCCGCCGATGCCGAGGAGGATCGGTCGCGCCTGCGCCGCCGGGACGGCGGAGAGCAGGATGGGCACCGGCAGGGCCGCAAGGGCCGCGGTGAAGGCAAGCCGCATCCAGAGTCCGGCGGAGAGGAACGCGCGATCCAGCGCCATCCCGGAGAGCGCCAGGCGCAGCCGGTGCCGCGCGCTCCCGACCGGGCCCAGCGCGAAGAGCCACAGCCCGGCGACCAGGACACCCATGACGTTGGCCATCGCATCACGCACGGTCGCATGCCGATTGATGCCGGGCAGCGCCTGCGACGCTTCATCAACCACGCTCCACGCCGCCACGATCACCACGGCGAGCATGCGCGATCGCGTCCAGCGCGACCGCCAGAACAGGATGAGCAGTCCGCCGAAGACCAGCAGGTGCACCACCTTGTCCGATCCGGGCACCTGCGCCGGCATCGACAGCTGCGGCCAGTGGGTCGCGATGCCCACGAGCAGGAACACGGCGAGGAACATCGCGCGGAACGGCCTCGCGGCGCGGCGTTCGAATGGCACCGGCTCAGGCATTGACCGCGGCGGCGGGCCCGTTGCTGATCATGTGCCCGTCCGCGGAAGGCACGATCTCGATCTCCGCGGCGGCGCGGCGACGCGGATCGGACTCGGCGGTTTCACCGGCGCGGATGGCCAGCGGCTGCATACCCCAGTCCTTGAGAAGCTGCGCCGCGAGGGCGCGATAGTCCGACGCACCCGGGCAGCCCGGCGCGTAGTCGAAGATCGACCCGCCGAAACTCGGCGCTTCCGCCAGCTTGATGTTGCGCCGGACGGGGGGGCGCAGGACGCGACACGTGCTCCACGGCACGGACTGCTCGCGCGCCTGGTGGAAGAAGGCATCCAGGTCCGCGACGATCTCGCGCGCCAGCGAGGTCTGGCCGTCGTGCATGCAGAGGATGATGCCGGTCACGCGCAACCGGGGATTCACGGAGTTCGACACCATGCCGACGGTCTCCAGCAGTTTCCCGACACCCTGCAGCGCGAGGAAGTGCGCCTGCATGGGGACGAAGATCTCCGTCGCCAGCACGAGCGCGTTGAGCGTGAGCAGACCCAGGCTCGGCGGACAGTCCAGCAGGATGACGTCGAAGCGATCGCGGACCGGCGCGAACCGGTCGCTCAGGATTCGGGTCCGGTCCGGCCGCGTGGCCAGTTCCGTTTCCGCGGCCGCCAGGTCCACCACCGCGGGCACCAGGTCCAGGTTCGGTCGGACATCGCGCCGGAGAACGTCTTCCACCGTGCAGGTGGGATCCACGAGCAGGTCGTAGACGGTCCGGGAGAGCTGGTCGGCATCCTGCCCGAAGTGCAGCGTCAGGTGTGCCTGCGGATCGAGGTCGACCAGGCAGACCCGCCGGCCGGCCATCGCGAGGGCATGCCCGATGCTCGCGGTCGAGGTCGTCTTGCCGACGCCACCCTTCTGGTTGATGAAGGCGACGACGCGCGGAGACTCGGCTGCGCTTCCGCCGGTCAGGGTGGACGCCATGGGGGCGAGTATAACTGGATAATCCGAGGCGACATGGCCCCGATCCGCGATCAGGCGATCTGCCTCCGGCGCTGGGAGTTCTCAGAGACCTCGCAGACCGTCTGCCTTCTCACGCGGACGCACGGCCTGCTGCGTGGCCTCGCGCGCGGGGCCCGGCGCGAGCGCGGGCGCTTCTGCGGCGGGTTCGACACGCTCACCCGCGGTGAGATCGTGGCGTACGTCAAGCCGGCGCGGGAACTGGCGAACCTGACGGAGTGGACGCTCGTGGACACGGCGCGCCCGCTGCGCGAGCGCCTGTCGGCGAACCGGGTCGGCCTGTACATGGCGGACCTGGTGCTCCATCTCGTCACCGACCACGATCCCCATCCCGCGCTCTACGACGCGCTCGATCGCGCGCTGGATGCCCTGCAGACCGCCGGGGACGAGGCGCGCGCCCTCCTCGGCTTCCAGTGGGCGGCCCTGGAGATCTGCGGCTACCGGCCCGTCGTCGATCGGGACGCGGTCACCGGCGGTCTGCTGCCCGCCGCGATCGCCGGCGTCGTGTTCGCCCCGCTGGCCGGCGGGCTGACCGCCGCGCCAGGGCAGGCGGGCTGGCCGCTCCGCGCGGGGACCGCGGCGCTGCTCCGGTCGCTCGCCCTGGGACAGGAACCGCCGGCGGCCGCGGAACCGGACGCGCTCCAACGCGCCAACCGCCTGCTCGCCGCGTACACGCGTGAGATCCTGGGACAGGAACTCCCCGCACTGCGCTGGTGCTTCGGGCCGCTTCGCACCACCGTCCGCATGACGGGCGGCGCGGCGGGTCCGGGAAGCGGCTGAACCGGTCGCCCGACCGGGGCCCGGTCAGCGCGGGGAGTTCCCGAAGGGGCTGGACGGACCGGGCACCTGCCTCCCTGGACCGATCATCGCCCGAGGCGGAGACGCATCGACGGACCTGCCGACCGAGGCGGCGAGTCGGCTCAATCGGCCGGGCGGCTGTGTCGATCATCTCCCCGGGCGCCGCCATCGACCGGCCCACATCACGCCATCCGGGAGGTCCCCGTCCACGCGGCCGCGGCGACGCCCCGCCCGGATGCCACCCAGGGGCGCCCAGCGCCCGGGGGGACCGCCTCGCCGTGCCCCGATCACTGCCCGACATTCTCCAGGCGCTCGACGACGTCGCCATTCCGGGGCCCGCCGGCATCGCGTCGCGCATCGGCACGCTGCTTCGCCGGACCTCGACCAAGCCGGCGATGCTGGCCGAACTGCTCCGATGCGATCCGTGGGCGGCGGCGCAGATCCTGCGCGAGCGATTCCAGCAGGGGGGCGTCCGCGGGGATCGGATCTTCGACCTCCGGCGATCGATTCTCCTGATCGGACAGGACCGGATCTCCGCCGTCGCCGCCTCGCTCCGTCCAAGCGACCCGCGCGACCCGGTGTACGGTCCGTGCGCCCGGCGCGCCCTGGCCTGCGCCATCGCGGCACGACTCCTGGCGGAGACGACCGGCGCGGTCGATCCGGACGAGGCGTGGTTCGGTGGTCTGCTGCAGGATCTCGCCGTCCCGCTGCTGGCGGATCGGCTCGGCACGGAGTACACCGCGCTGCTCGGAACCGGCGCGGACCACGGGATGCTTGTCCACGCGGAGCGCGCCCACTTCGGGTTCGACCACGCCGACATAGCGGCCGGAATGCTGCGGCAGTGGCACTTCCCCGATGACTTCGCCGACGCGATCGGCCGTCATCATCACGTCACCGATCCGGGCGGCGCTGACCCGCACGGCTTCCCGGCCTCCGCGCAGGCATCGGCGGACGCATCGCCGGCCGGCGACGCGATCGCGGCGCTGGCGCGGATCCTGAATCTCGCATCGCTCGCGGCCGCGACGGTCATCCGCGGCGAGTGCAGGGGCGCCGCATCGCGCTTCGCACTTGCCGCCGGGCGCGTCATCGCCATGGGACCCACCGACGCCCATCGGCTGCTGCACCGGTTCGAGACGACGTTCGACGCGCTCGAGCCGCTGCTGCGGGACGCAACCGGTGAACTGCGATCGGACGCACGGATCGAACGGACCCGCGACCCGCGGCACGAGGCGGGGCGGGAACGCGCTGTCCCGGATCACGCGTCGACGGCGCCGGCGCCCGAGGTCGCCACCGCGGCGCCGACCGGCGCGCCGACCGCGCCGATCGCGTCACACGGCCGGATCGATGTCGATCCCGCGACCGGCTTCCTCGATGCCCTGGCGTGGGAGCCGGTGCTGCAGGCGCAGGTCGAGCGCGCCGTCGCGGCGGGGGAGGACCTGGCACTGCTCGCCATTGAAGTCGATGAACTCGGCCGGCTCAATGCACAGGCCGGCTTCGCGGCCGGGGACGTCGCGATCGCGGGCATCGCGGGCATCATCACGCAGACCCTCCTGACCCGGATGCCGGCCGCGCCCGACGGTGCCGCGATCGTCGCCCGCAGCGGTGACGACGAGTTCAGCATCCTGCTGCCCGGGACCCCGGCAGTCCGCGCGGCCGACCTCGCCGAGCGGCTCCGCATCCGCGTCCGATCCGAACTGCCGTGCACGATCCGCATCGGGGTCGTCGCCCTCGTCGGCGGGGGCCCGGCCCAGATCGCGGCGCCCGCGCTCTTTCTGCGCATCGCCCGGCGGGCCGCCGATGCCGCCCGCGCCGCCGGCGGCGACTGCGTCCGCATGTTCCGACCGCGCCTTGCGGCGTGAAGCCGTCGTCCCATCCGGCCGATCTCATCCGGGAACGTCCGACTGCTCATCATCGGGGATCCGTTCATGCAAAGCCCGGGACTGGAGGATGTTCTTGCGTCACCGAACCTGCCATCGCTCCCGGCGGTCGCGCTTGAAGTCCTTGAACTTGCTCAGCGCCAGGACACCGAGATCCGTGCGATCGCCCGCTGCATCGAGCGCGATCCCGCACTGACCACGCGTGTGCTTCGAGTCGTCAACTCGTCCTACTACGCGCTGCGGCATCCGTGTTCCACGATCGACCGGGCGCTCACGCTGCTCGGTCTTTCCGCCGTCCGCGCCATCACGCTCGGCTTCTCGCTGGTCGACGTGACGCGCGATCGCGACGGCCTGGACTTCATGGGACTCTGGCGTCGCAGCCTCTACTCGGCGGCGGCGGCGCGCCGGATCGCGACCCGCGTCGGCGTCGTCGACCCGGACGAGGCGTTCGCCGCGGCGCTCATGCAGGACATCGGCATGCTCGCGCTGAACGGCGTGTTCCCGGGGACCTACCGTGAACTCCAGCCCGACGGCGGCGGGCGCCACGATGAACTCGCCGCGATGGAGCGCGCCCGCTGGGGCTTCGATCATGCCGCCGCGGGGGCGCTGCTGGCCGAGCGATGGCGGCTTCCGCGGCCGATCTGCGACGCGATCCGCTTCCACCACAGCACCGGCATCCCGGCCGAGTGCCCGCTGGCGCGCACCGCCGCCATCGGCGCCGGGGTCGTCACCGCCATGGAGTCCGAGCATCGGTACCGGGAACTCCGATCGCACTTCGGCCGCGCCGCGGAGTGGATGGACCTCACGCCGGATGATCTCACGCGCCTTCTCGATGCGACGGTCGCCGACGGCGCCCAGCTGGCGGATCTCTTCGTCATCACGCTCGATCGCGCCCCGGACATCGGCGCCGTCCTCCTCGCCGCCGAGCAGGTCCAGGTGCGCGCCGCGGCGGCGATGTCGCACCGCATCGCCGAACTCGAATCGCTCAACAGCCAGTTGCGGCAGCGTGCCGAACTCGACACGCTGACCGGGACGGTCAACCGCACCTTCTTCGACCGCGAACTCGCCATGCGGCTCGACCAGGCGACCACGTTCAACGGATCGCTCGGGCTCGTGCTGCTGGACCTCGATCACTTCCAGGCGATCAATGATGAGTATGGTCGACCGGTCGGTGACACGGTCCTGAAGGCGGCGGCGCTGCGCTTCCGGGAGGTCATGGGCGACCGGGGCGACGTGGCACGGATCGGCGACGACGAGTTCGCGGTGCTGATCCCGGGCGCCACGGACGCCGTGCTCGAGTCGCTCGCGGACCGCCTGCGCGCCCGCATCGGCGAGAGCGCGTTCCCGCTCCTGCCCGACGAAGACGGTGAGGCGGACACGATCATGGACCGGCCCGGCGAAGGTTCGGCCGTCGAGGCGCCGGGCACAGGCGACGGCGCACGCATCCGTGTCACGACCAGCGCCGGGGCCGTGCTCATGGTGTCCGCCCCGGACAATCCCCTGACCCTGCCGTCGCTCATGATGCAGGCGGCGGATCGTGCACTCCGCGCAGCGAAGAACGCGGGGCGCAACTGCATCCGGATCTTCCGGGCGCACCCGCGCCCGGCCGATCGGAAGGCCGGCTGAGCCGCGATCGGCGCCCCGGATTCACGCGGGCCGCAGGGATCCCGTCACCACCGGCCTCATCGGATATCGCGCGACGACCGATCGGAGACCGTCCAGCGTCACCGCTTCGATGCGGGCGAGTTCAGACTCGAGCGGGCGATGCACGCGCGCGTAGGTCCAGACCTGCCCGATGCGGCGCATCCGGCCCGCGGGGAGTTCGCCGTGCAGCGTGACCGATGTCGCGATCTTCGCACGGACGCGCGCCAGGTCATCCTCGGTCATGGTGTCGAGCAGCCCGTCGATCTCCCGCAGGACGATCGACTCCACCTCGTCCGCGTGCTCCTCGGAACTGCTGACGAGCGTACAGAACTCGCCGCCGCGGTCATGCGGATCGAACTGCACCTGTGCGTCATCGGCCAGGCCGGTCTCGATGAGCGACCAGTAGAGGCGCGAGCCCTCCGTGTCGCCGAGGATCTGCGCCAGGATCGCCGCGGCGTAGCGATCGTCATCCTCGATGCCGGGAGCCGGCGCGAGCATGAGCAGGTACTGCCGGTTGACCGACGCCTGCTCGATCATGAACCGCTCCGGCTGCGGCGTGAAGGACGGGTAGGTGCGTTCGGCATCCGTCCGTTGCCAGTGCCCGCACGCCCGTCCGGCCCGTTCCACCATGCGATCGAAGTCCACGCGGCCGGAGAGAGAGAGGACGGTGTTGTCCGCGGAGTACCGGCGGTCGAAGTAGGCCGCCATCGCGTCGCGCGAGAGTGCGGAGATCGTCTCCTCGGTACCGAGAACGCGATGCGCCAGCGGGTGCCGCCGGTAGTACATCTCCATCGCCCGCTCGTAGAGGACCCAGACCGGCTGATCGCGGTACATCGCGATCTCCTCCAGAATCACCTTCCGTTCATCATTGAAGTCGGATTCCCGGAGCGAGGGCCGCATGATGTCCGCGAGGATGTCGAATCCATCGCCGAGATGTTCCGGCAGCAGGTGGATCCAGAAGGCCGTGAGTTCCGAGGTGGTGAAGGCGTTGTGGACCGCACCCAGGCGGTCGAAGTCCCGGTCCACTTCCCGCGCACTCCGCCGCTCCGTGCCCTTGAACATCATGTGCTCGAGGAAGTGGCTGACACCCATGGCCGCCGGCGCTTCATCCCGCGCGCCGGTGCGCACGAAGAACCCGGCCGCGGCGGTGTGCGCGTCCGGGTCCACCTCCGCGATGATCGAGAGCCCGTTCTCCAGCGATGCATGCCTGAACTCGATGGCCATGCCGCGATGATACCGGGACCTTCCGGGACCCCCCGGTGACTCCCCGGCGCGCCGGTCGCCGGCCGACGCACGCAGACCGCAGGGCGCTCACGCCGGCCTGGCCGGCGCACCGCCGCAGCGGATCCGGCTGCCGAGCCAGACGCCGGCGAGTCCGACGACGATCACGCCCGCGTTGTACCAGGCGGGGCTGAACGCAAGCTGCCCGGCCTCGACGAACGTGAGATCGGCCACGCGCCGTCCATCCGGAAGCGGCTGTGCCTCGCCTCCGAGCTGCATCGCGAACGTGACCAGTCCGAGTACGAGCACGATGCCGAGCAGGATGTTCGTGGCATGGCGCCGGCGCGAGCCGCCGACCGCCGCCGCGACGAATCCACCGACGACCGCTGCCGCGAGCCCGAACCCGAGCATGACGATGCACCAGACGGGACTCGCCACCGTCGACTCGCCGGCGAACGCGAACCCGGGCCCCATGGTGACCCAGACGAGCCCGATGCCGGCGACGACGAGCATCGCCATCACCAGGTACCCGAGAATCGCCGAAGCAATGGCGCGGATCATGACGTGTCCCTCGATGACCTCCGTACGACCGACAGCCCGCCGGCGGGGCCGATGGCCGGAGGATACCTGAGAAGAGTCTGCGCAAGTGCCCGGACCGCCTCCGCCGCGCAGTCGCTCAGCCCGCGCTGCCGGTCAGGATCCGCCGTATCGCGCCGCCCACCTCCGCGAACGGAATGACTTCGACCGCCGGCTCGGCGAGCGTGCCGTGAATCCGGATGGAGGACGCACTGCTCTGCACGGCGCTCAGGAGCCGGTCCAGCCGGGCCAGGATGGGAATCCGCATGTCGCGCAGCGGCCGCACCGCCGCCACTGCGACACCCGAGATGGCGCTCGACGCGCCCTCCCGGAACGCCTCGATCGAGAGGCGCGCGACGATGTCCGTACCGCGGTTGAAGTAGGTGAGTCGACTGATTTCCACCGATCCGCCCTCGATCCGGATCTCCGCGTCACCCTCGCCCGAGGGCTCGTCGCGCGAGAAGTCGAGCCTGACGAGGCGATAGAGCTGCTCGAAGCCGGGCAGGCCGACGAGTTCCGAGGCGCGCAGGTGCGCGCGACCCTGTCCGAAGAGCCGGTCCAGGCTGACCGGATTGCCGCCCAGGGCGATGGACCCGCTGACCCGGCCCGGGACCGGGTCGCCGCTGAGCGAGAAGAGCCCGGCGACCTGGTCCAGGTCGACATCGTCGAACTGGACATGCGCGTGGAACGACGGTTCGTCGCCATGCCGGGTGAGACGTCCCCACAGCGTGACCGTACCGTCGGCGGCGTGGAGGACCGCCCGATCAACGACCAGGCGCGACAGCCCGACGGATCCGGTCAACCCGAGGCGATCAAATGCGACGGGCCCGAACGCGCCTTCCCGTGTCCCGGTCTCCACGGTGATCGCCATCGGCTCGCTCGCGCGCGGGTCGGTGGCGCGTGCGATCCGCAGCGATCCCTCCGAACGGCCGACCGGCGCGTGGGTGATCGGCAACGACAGCGGAATGGACGCCAGGTCGACGTCGCGCCATGCGAGGTGCACATGGCTCTCCATCCATGCGGACTGCGAGAGCACCAGCCGCGCATCGCCGTGCACGTGCCCGATCGGTCCGTCCAGCACGATCGTGGGAAGCACGATCGTGCGGCCCTCCATCGCGCCGCGCACCTGGAATGATCCGATGGATGCCTCGCCGACGGCGAGCGCGCCGGAGAGGTCCAGCGAACCCGTCGCTCCGGGTCCGCGCAGATCGACCGCCAGCGCCGCGCTGCCGTCGACGTGCCCGGTCACACCGGTGTCCGCATGGGCGACCGCCCAGCGGTCGGCACGGAGCACCACGGTGATCTCGTGCGGCGCATCGAGCCGGAGGCGCGCTTCGCCTTCGAGCGTCCCGTCGTCCTGCGTCACGCGCATGCCGTCCAGCACGACACGCCGTCCATCGATGCGCACACGCCCCTCCGCCTCGGCACGGGCCACCGCGGGACCGCTGACGGCCTCGGCGCTCCACGCGCCCTCGACGCGGAGTCGCTCGAGATCCAGTCCGGGCAGGTCGATCTCGACTTCGGCGGCGACGCTTCCCTGCATCGCGAGCGGCACCTGCGCCACCTCGAGCAGGCGCGCCAGGCTGCTGTTGCCGCTGCGCGCCCGGGCGCGGATCGTCCCCGACGTCCGCTCGTAGTGGCCTTCCGCGGACCAGTGGCCGCCGAACAGGTCCAGCCGCGGCGTGCGGACCTGCAGTGCATCCGCCGCAAGATGTCCGGACCATGCGATCTCGGCCGGGGGCACCGGGCGGTCGACCACGACGAGATCCTGCCATGTCACCGCACCGTCCAGCTCGATCCCGATCGGATGGACGCGGCCGGTGCCGCGCACGGTCAACTGCGCACGACCCGCCACCGGCATCGCGTCGGTCGGGCGCAGGGCCGTCCTGATCTCGGACTCAAACGTCAGCGGGTCATCGGCGCCGTCCATCCGGTACACACCGGTCCCGGTCAGCCGGATGTCGCCCTGCGACACGGTCACGCGCTCGAAACGCACCTCGGCCCGGTCACCGCGGGCCACGACGGCCGTGTGCAGGGGACCGGCGGGAAGATCCGGGTGCAGGGCGCCGATCTCCCAGCCGTCGGCGCGGAACGACGCGCTCCAGGCCCGCGTCTGTGCATGCACGACGGCGCGCCCGCTCACCGGCGCCCCGGGAAGCGAGACGCGCGCCACGGAGAGTTCCGGCCACGCCGCGGCGAGGCCCAGGTCCAGCCCGTCCAGCGCGAGCGATCCATGCTCGTGCCGCACCTCGAGGCGCCTGGCGAGAAGCCGGCCCTCCAGGGCACCGAACGTCCGGCCGGCCAGTTCCAGGTCCAAGTCACCGGCGACGGATCCCAGCCGATCCGCGGCCGAGCCGCTGATGTGCGCGCGGATGGTCTTCCGGCCCAGCGCCGGCAGCGAGATCTCTCCGCGCACTTCGCCGGCGTGCGCGACTCCCGACGCCGTGTCGGCGCCGCGCCAGGCCACGTCGAATGTCCCGGCGGCGGACTCGAGTGCATGGTCGATCGAGACATGCGCGACGACCGTGCCGCCCTGCACCACCGCGCGGGACACCGAGACGGAACGTCCATCGGTCGCGATCCGGCCTCCGTCGATCGTCACCGCGGGCATGCCGGAATCGGCGACCACGAGCCGGAGCCCGCGCGGATGCAGGATGAGCGCCGACCGCGCCATGCGCAGATCCGCATCGCCGGTGAGCGACACCCCGCCCGCGTCCGCCTGCTCGAGCATGAGGTGTCCCGCCAGCGCGCCGTCCTCCAGCGCGCCGTGCCACCGTCCCCGCAGGTGCACGGGCCCGGGAAGATCCTCGATCCAGTCGCGAAGCAGCGCCTCAATCCCGGCAAGGTCGAACTGCACGTCATGACGCCACGGCGCCTGCGGCGCAAGGCGTCCCTCCAGCCGCCGGATCGCCGGCCAGTCGACCATGAAGGACCACGCGCCCGCATCGACCGGTTCACCGGAGAACCCGATGGGCGCGTGCACCTGCGGCGCAGCGCCGTGGCGCGTCACGCGCAGCGACGCGTTGCGGATGTGCACGTGCGGCAGGGCCATCGACCCGTCGCCGGCGCCCGATCGCCCGATCGGCGACGCCGCAAGCTGCCGGGCGACCCGCTCGATGTTCAGCCCGCCGTCCGCGCGCTGCTCCAGGACGACGACGGGTGAATCCATCTCCACGCGCGACAGTCCCAGCCCGCGCGTGAGCAGAAGCCGGACCACGCCGCGGTGGCGGAGCGTGATCTCGCCGACCTCGAGGAATGAACCGCTCTCCAGCGGCAACCGCACCGAGAGCCCGTGGACGCGCGTCTCTCCGCCCCAGTCGGACCGCAGGGCATCGATGGAGATGACGAGCCCGGTCTCCTGCGACAGGCGATCCACGATCATCCGGCGCGGCAGGTCGCTGCGCAGGACGAGATGTACCGCGATCACCATCGCCAGCGCGGCGAGGACGATGAGTCCCAGGAGAATGAACAGGAGACGGCGGATCCTCGATTACTCCGGCGCGTCCGTCGGCGCGATGTCACCGATGGTCCGGCGGCCGAGTCCGAAGATCCACCAGTCCTCGCGCGTCGTCCGCCCGATGGCCGGTCCGGACGCCATCACCACCTCACCGGTGTCCTTCCAGTACGCGATGAACGCCACGCTGGCCAGGCCCAGCTGGTGCTGGTTCTTGATCAGTGCAATCTCCGGCGTCGCCAGCGGCGTGCGCGCCGCGATCCCGTCGGAATCCCCGGCGCCGAACACCAGGGAAGGAACGCCCAGCAGGAAGTCCGACCGGTCGATGCCCACACCACCGCTGCGGACCTCCAGCACGATCTGCGCATCCTCTCGCTTCGGGAGGAGCTGGGCACCGTTCATGAGCAGCCGGGCACGGAGTTCACCGAGCACGAACGCGGACTCCGACGCGGCGAAGTACTGGCTGTCGACGAACACGGTCCGGCCGCGGAGCCCCTCGACCGACAACTGCTCGACAGCGCGCTGCGCGGCGGTGGAGAGCATGAACTGCTCCGTCGCGGTCCGGGCCGGATCCGTGGTCCGGATGGTCGCCGTGCACGCCGGCTGCAGCGCGCAGAGGAGCACGAGCAGCACCGCCATCATCGGCACCCCGCGGGTGGCGCGGCATGCCCGGTCCACGGACCCCGGGGCAAGGCTGTCGGGTGCGGGCGCAGACATGGGCGGGCATGGTAGCCCATCACGCCGAGGCGACGGAATCATGGACCCATGCTGTCGCGCGACCGCGGCCGTTCAGCGCGCGATCGCCGCCGGCACCCGATCAGGGAGCGCCGGTCCGCGCGAAGAGCGCGCGCAACCGGCGGACCGGCGGTGACTCGTCGTCAAGGAACACCGAGACGTCATCGACGGGCCGCAGACCATGGCGTTCCAGGAGGGATCGGACCTCATCCGTCGTCAACGGCCAGGGCGGTCCCTGGTCCGTGGTCACCGGCTCATGGCTGTGCCGCGCAATGAGCAGCAGGTGACCGCGCTGTCCGACCAGCGACGCGATGCCGCGCGCCGCCTCCGGCCGCGCGTCGATGTCGATCGCCTGGAGCGTGTTGATCTCGACGACGAGATCGAACCGCCGCTGCCAGCGACCCGGAAGCGAGAAGAGATCGGCGACGTGATACCGATCGCTGTGCCCGGCATCCAGGCGCTGGGCCCAGTGGATCGCCGTCGCACTGCAGTCGAACGCGGTGACGTCGAAGCCGCGGCGGATGAGTTCACGGGCATCGCTGCCCAGTCCGCAGCCCACGACGGCAACGCGGGCGCCGCACCGGACGATGGACGGGGCGACCGCGTTGAGCCAGTTGACCAGCGACGGACTCGCCCGCCCGTCCTCCCAGGGGACCAGGGCAGCGTCACCCGCGGCATCGCGGTAGATGGACTCGAAGTACAGGGGATCGCGCGTCAGCAGCGCCGGCCCGGATGCGGTGAGGGCCATGCGGCGCCTCCTTCCAGTCGGGGAAGTCCGACCAGGCCGCCAGTCTACCGACCCGCCGCCGCACCTGTCCAGAGTGGCCTGCGCATGGGACCCACGCCGAAGGGGGCTGCGGCACCCCTGAACCCCCTGGCGAAGGTGCGCCTCCGGCCACCAGCGGCGTGCGTGGCGGCCGCCCGTTGAGCACCGGCGCTTGACATCGCTCTCGCCGCGACGCTCTTCCCGGCGATCGAACATCATCGCGTGCGGCCGACCACGCCCTGACTGGACGGCGCGATCGCAACGGACGGCCAGCCCGCAAGCACCTGTCTCCCGTCCGCCCACCCCAACCGATCCGGTACGCTCTCCCGCGCCCATGCCCCTGCGTCGCGCCATCCACGTGATGATCGTCGCACTGCTGGCGCTCGTCGCGTCAGGCATGCTGAGCACGCCCGCGCATGGCACCCTGGTCCGCGTGGACTACCGGGCGCCCGTGGTGCGTATGGACCGGGCCGTGTACGGCAATACCGGCGCCGGGACGTTCGGATCGTCCCCGACGTCAGAAGCCACGATCTACCCGGGACTCGATCGATTCGGAAGGCCCGTCTCGCATCTCTGGATCCGGGATCGGGGCGGATCGGGGCTCTTCACCACGGCAGAGTCCGTCTATGACCGTGACCAGTGGGATGCGTGGAATCGTCTGGTCGCCGTCACGTCCGCCGTGGACCAGGGCGCGCCGGTCGCGCGCTCGCGTTCGGTCTACGACGCGCACCATCATCGCATCACGCATGACGCCGACACGACCGGGAATGGCGCGATCGACACGCGCCGGGAGGTCTACTACGACGAGTCCTGGCGTGCGGTCCAGGTTCTTCTCCGGGCGTATGACACCGGTACGTCGTCGTGGGCGGACCCGCACGAACAGGAAGACCTGTTCTGGGGCGCGCGCGGGCCGAACGACCTTGTGCACCGCACCGTTCTGGACATCGACGATCCCGGGGAACCGGTGCGCACGAAGGAGCGGTGGGTCATCACCGACCTCCAGTTCTCCGTCATGGCAGTGGTGGACCAGGCCGGCGCGATCGTTGAGCGCGTGTCCTACGGGCCATACGGCGACCCGCGGCACCACCCACACGCGGACCTGAACGGCGATGGCGCGGTCACGTTCGCTGACTCCCTGCTGCTCCAGGGGAACTGGGGCAACCCGGGCCTGGGCGATCTCAACCAGGACGGCACGGTCGATTTCTCCGATCAGTTGATCCTCACCGGCTCGTACGCGTCGGCGCTGCCGCGCGGCCTGGGCCTGTCGACAGACGGGAACGTGATCGGGTTCACGGGTCACGTGTTCGACGCAGAGACCGGCCTGCTGCTCGCGCGCCTGCGCGTGCATGACGCGGTGGTGCTGGGCCGGTGGCTGTCGCGCGACCCGGCAGGCTTCGTGGACGGGATGAACCTGTACGTGTACGTGCGGGGGAATCCGCTGGTGTGGTGGGATCCGCTGGGGATGTGGAGTCTGAGCGGGTGGATTCAGGAAGCGTCGTACTTCATCCGCGGCATGGGAATGGTGGTGTCGGATGCCATCCAGGATCGCGTCTCAGCGATATGCGATGATCCGGCAGGGTTCCTTGAGTCATTTACACTGCGCGCTCAGGGTGAAGCGATCGGGAAAGACCTGATCGCGCGGTGGGAGCGGGCTCGGAAGATCACTGAGCAGGATGCGGCCCTGTTCATTGCTCCGGATACGACATGGAGCTTTGTGCTGAACCTCGGCGCAGAACTCACGCCCGCGGGCAGAGCTGCTGAAGGGCTCGCTGGCTTTGATCGCGACAGCCAGGACGTCATCGACGATTCGTTGGTGCGTGCGGGGATGGTATCGTCGGCTGTCGGCGAAAGTCTTTCGATGGTAGCCGGCGGTAGCGGCGTGGCTGGACAGGCGAGCCGGATGACTAGAAAGTCAGTGCCCACGCCGCATGGAACGGCGATTCAGGCCAACACACCCGCAGCACATGCGGCTCTTCGAGATGTTCGAAGTGGAGAGACAGTTTACCGTCAAGGATCATTCGGAGTTCAGAATACTGCAGATGCGCAGTTCTGGTCTCTTCAGAATCCGGCATCGACAATGGACTTTGCCAGCCAAATGGGGATGTTCGGCGGAGCATCGCGCCCGGATTGGATCATGGGAGGTCAAGTATCTCGCAGATCCGCCGTGGTTACGCGCCCTGCGCCCAGAATCGGTTCAAATGTCGGAGGGAATATGGAAGCGGTTGTTCCGCCAGGTGGAGTCCAGATTCTCTGGTTTCACATGCCCGATTAGAGCATAGATGGATGAATCCGTATACACTCAGAAACAATGACGATCTCTTAGACTATCTGGTGCGGACAGCCAGAGTCCTTGTTGACAGTGGCCATGGCGCATTGGCTCAGAGAGTGGAGCGCGCCGCACTCTTTGCGAATGGATCGCCGTCCGAGTTCTTGCATGAAGCGCAGAGTGCGCTTAGGAGTCTGGGTATTGCCAAGCCGAGTGGTTTGGATCTCTCTGAACTGCGATCAGTGGTCGATCAGATTGAAGTGGCCTTTCGCAGTATCGGAGGAGCATGAAACTCACCTATCGACTGAAAGAGCAACATCACGTCGATAGACTTGCGCCGCTGTCCGCGCGCCCGGGGACCCCTCCGTGTCAATATGACCGAGGCCCCCCGATTGTGTCCCTCACCCACGTCGACGGCGACGAGATGCTCTCCCAGGACGACGACCCTGACCCGTCAGGAGCCTGCGTGTGAGGGACAGCTGTCAACCAATCCCAACCCTTATACGGCTCCCAGATGACCCTCGCGCGCCGTTCGGCGCCTGTTAGGGTTGCGCGATTGCGCGCGGTCGTGCATGATGTGGACCCTATCGGCAGGAGGCCATATGAACGTGCACGAACGGAGTCGCGGTGATCGTCAGAAGCTCGGTCGAAGTATCAGGGCCGAGCGGGACGCCATGCAGCGCGACCGCCTGCGCGCGGTCGCACTCGCGATCGACGGTCGCGAGACGCTCGACATTGCCGAGACGCTCGGCCGAAGCCGGGCCTTCGTCCAGAGGTGGGCGTACGCGTATCGCGACGGCGGCCTCAAGGCCATTCGCGGCGGGACCGCCCCGGGACGCGCGCGATTCCTCACGCCCGAGCAGGAGGCGCGGTTCATCTCGCGCGTTCGATGCGGCGCGACGCCCGAGGACGGCGTGTCTGCGCTGCGAGGGCCGCAGCTGCGCCACATCCTCGAGAAGGAGTTCGGAGTCGCTCACTCGCTGAACGCCGTGTACAACATCCTCGCACGCAACGGCTTCTCGTGTCAGCAGCCGCGGCCACGGCATCCGAAGCAGGATCCGGCCGACGTCAGGCGGTTCAAGCGAAGCGCCCCCCTTTTCTGAAGCGCATGCAGGATGCCCGGCCGCGGACGCGTCTCCGCGTCCTCTTCCAGGACGAAGCGCGATTCGGCCAGCAGGGCACCCTCACCACGGTGTGGGCGCCCGCGGGATCACGCCCGACCGTGATCAGGCAGAACGGACGCCGCTCCATCTGGGTATTCGCGGCGGTGGAGCCAGCGAGCGGATGGTCGATGGCGATGGTCGCCCGCCACGCGAACACGGAGTCGATGCAGACGTTCCTCGACCGCACCGCGTCGCACATCAGGCCGCGCGAGCACGCGGTGATGATCCTGGACGGAGCAGGATGGCATTGCTCGAAGGAACTCCGCTGGCCGAAACGGATCACGCCCCTGTTCCTGCCGCCGTACTCGCCGGAGCTGAATCCCGTCGAACGGCTCTGGCTGTGGTTCCGCAACAACGACTGGAGCAACCGCGTATTCGAGGATGAGGAAGCCTTGATCGCAGCCGCACGCGAGAGCCATCGCCGCCTGACGCGAGCGAGGGTGCGCTCCGTCTGCCGAGCTTCATGGATCACGCCTGAGGAGCATCTGTGAGCCGTATTACAAGGTTCCTGAACGATAGAGCAACATCCCGTCTGTGAATCTGCGCCGCTGCCTGCTCGCCCGGGGACTCCATCGCCGCCCCAGTCCCCCGTTCGCCCACCCTGTCCGATCCGGTACGCTCTCCCGCGCCCATGCCCCTGCGCCGCGCCATCCACGTGATGATCGTCGCACTGCTGGCGCTCGTCGCGTCAGGCATGCTGACCACGCCCGCGCATGGCACCCTGGTCCGCGGGCCGCATGACCACCATCACACCGCCAGCGCGGTCACGTTCGCTGACTCCCTGCTGCTCCAGGGGAACTGGGGCCACCCGGGCCTGGGCGATCTCAACCAGGACGGCACGGTCGATTTCTCGGATCAGCTGATCCTCTCCGGCTCGTACGCGTCGGCGCTGCCGCGCGGCCTTGGCCTGTCGACGGACGGGAACGTGATCGGGTTCACAGGTCACGTGTTCGACGCGGAGACCGGCCTGCTGCTCGCGCGCCTGCGCGTGCATGACGCGGTGGTGCTGGGCCGGTGGCTCTCGCGCGACCCGGCGGGCTTCGTGGACGGGATGAACCTGTACGTGTACGTGCGGGGGAATCCGCTGGTGTGGTGGGATCCGCTGGGGGTGTGGAGTCTGAGCGGATGGTGGCGTGACCTGCGTGAGGGCGCCGCCGCGCTCATCAGCGGTGACGCCGGGGTCAGCGCATGGCAGGCGAACGACCAGGCGATGCTGGAGCGTCACCGTGCACTGGCGCAATCGGATGACCCGGTCGTGCGTGCGGCCTCGGAACGGATGGCCGGAAGCCTTGAGCGGGGAATCGATGAGACCTCCAGAGCGGTCACGGACTTCCACCAGGCGCGGGCCGAGGCTGCCGTGGCGATTGCGACGGCCCCGGTGGGCGGAACCGCCGCGCTGGCGATCGGAGTGGCGCATGGGTGCGTGAACGCGGCGATCGATGTGTCGCAGGGGCAGTATGCGAACGCGGTGATGGGCGTGGTGCCGGGGGCAGGCGGCGCGGCAGTGAGCCGGATCATGAGCCGGGCGGGTCCCGGTGCACTGGGCGCGTTGGCTCGACCGGTTGCGCGGCAGGCGGATGAGGTGGCGGGTGCGGGAAGAGGGGTACAGCCGTTTCAAGTCGGGCGGTATGGCGACCTCCAAGCTGCGTCGCGAGTCGGTGATGATCTGGCGCTGCATCACGCTGGTCAGCAGCACCCGATGCGGCAGATCATCCCCGGGTACAATCCTCATACGGCTCCAGTGATGTCGCTCCCGACTGCACAGCATCGCCGGATACCAAATCTCTCAGGACCCTATGGAGGCACTGCGCGTGACCTTCTTGCTCGGGACATTCGTAACATGCGTGCTTACACCGATGCTCCAAACAGCGGGCTCCGAGAGCTGATTGAACTCAACAGGCAGATGTATCCAGGTGCATTCGCAAAATGAACTCTCACGACTTTGTCCGTGCTATCACGACCGTTGTTTACAGCGCAGCCGTCAAGGGTACGCTGGATGTCATTGAGAGTCCTCCCGGGCGGCGTCCCGATCCCCGATTGGTGGAGCTCAGCCAGTGGTTCCACAGTTTGAGTTCGGAAGGCCGAATGGCCATTGTCGAGATCGTCGAGTTGGCGGCGAATCAGGCAACGTACAACTTTCTCTTGGTTCTTGACGGACTCCTGACTCTAGAGCCTATCGGGGCAAAAGGAAACCTCGAGCTGTTTCATGTGCAGGGAGGCGCTCGCAATCAAGTGAACAGCATGGACGGTGAGCAGCTGAGTACTCTGTTTAAACTATGAAGATCGCTCGCAACGGTGACACTGTCCGTGGACAGAGGAATGACAAACGACCAGCCGGTGGAGTTCATTCACACAGTTCTGCACTCCTCTGGAGCGCAGTTGCCGCGCCCAGTCCACAGTCAACCAGCGATGGTCCCCAATCCTGTATGCTTTCCAGCGCACATGCCCATCACGCGCACCATTCGCCTGATGGTCCTCCTGCTGCTGGCGCTCGTCGCGTCAGGCATGACGAGCTCGCCTGCGCATGGCACCCAGGTCCGCGGGCCGCATGACCACCATCAGACCACCGGCGCGGTCACGTTCGCTGACTCCCTGCTGCTCCAGGGGAACTGGGGCAACCCGGGCCTGGGCGATCTCAACCAGGACGGCACGGTCGACTTCTCGGATCAGTTGATCCTCACCGGGGCGTACGCGTCCGCGCTGCCGCGCGGCCTGGGCCTGTCGACGGACGGGAACGTGATCGGGTTCACGGGTCACGTGTTCGACGCGGAGACCGGCCTGCTGCTCGCGCGCCTGCGCGTGCATGACGCGGTGGTGCCTGGCCGGTGGCTGTCGCGCGACCCGGCGGGGTTCGTGGACGGGATGAACCTGTACGTGTACGTGCGGGGGAATCCGCTGGTGTGGTGGGATCCGCTGGGGATGTGGATCTTCAGGTGGCTGGGTCTGGCAACAGACCAGAGCGCAGCCGGTGCAACCACGACCGGGTGGGATGTTGCCGACGCCTATGTGACCGGATTCGTGAAGGGAATCGGCGAGGCCGCCGCCAATACGAAGGCTGGCATCGAAGGCGGCCTGAAGACCGTCATCATCGGCGGCGGCGTGACGCTGGGTCTCGTTGACGAGCGGCACCTCGACGAGGTCCCGATCGCGGCGGCCATGATGGATCGGGTCATGGAGGGGAACGAAGGTTCGCTGCTGGGCGACTTCGCCCGCATCTCGACGGTCGAGCCGTTGGCGGCGATGCGTGACGGCATTCTGTCGGGCGACCCGGAGGCCGCGGGCGCTGCGCTGCGAGGCTTCGGTCTGTTCATCCTGACTCGGCAGTGCGTGAGAGGGCGCACGGGTCGGATGGTGGATGATGGGGTGGATGCCGCAAGGGGGGTAAGGTACGGGCCTCTGAACAGGGGACCGCTGCCGGATGGGGTCGCGAACACATTCCGCGGTGGGTCATACACCGGCACGACGGTCTCGGAGCCGACGATGCTCTACAGAGTGCACGGTGGCACAGCCGGAGAGGTTGGGCAGTTCTGGACCCGGACACCACCAGCCGGCCCACTGCAATCACAGATCGATCTTGCCCTCAATCCTGCTTGGGGAAATACCGCGACGCAGGTCACGACGATTCGGGTGCCTGCAGGAACTACGATCTTCGAAGGGTTTGCGGCCGGTCAGGGCGGGCTCGTCGGAGGTGGAAGCCAAGTCGTCATCCCCAGCGTCAACCCCGCGTGGATAGTCCGATGACGTCGCGAAAGAGCTGGATGACGCCGCGGGAGATCAGGTCACCTGGTGAGCTTGCCGAAGTGATCCGCAGCGTTACCGAGGCGGTTCGTGCCGGTGACTTGCGCGCTGTCACTCCAAACAATCCGCCTCTCGGAGCAGCGATTGATATCCGGCAGATCGCTCCTGGAGGCCCGTGGCCAGACTACCTGGAGCTTCACTTCGCAGATGCACAGACAGGCGAGCGCTTCAGGCTGGTCGCCGAGACCTATCACGGAGCTGGTGGTCTTTGGGAGCTAGTGGACGAGCCACCGACATGAGAGGGACCGGATACGTGTCCAGCCGCGACCCTCTCCTCGCGATCCTGTGCGTCCTCGCGAGCCTCCTTGTCCCGGCGATCGCGTCGGCGAACTCGGCCGCGGGCGCCGAAACTCTCGCCTGGGCTTTCGACCTCCAGGATCAGGTCGGCGTCAAGGTCGAGCGCTCGCTAACTTTCGCACTGCACCAGGGATGGGCGCCGACGTACGATCAACTCGCGTCCGATTCCCTCCTTGCCGCAAGGGGGGGAGCGCACAGCGCTGCGAACGCCGTACGGTTGAATCGCCAGCTTGCGGCGCAGGAGATCGCGGGAGGCCATGCGTTCGGGAAGCACGCTGGCGAGTTCGCGGATCTCGGGATCCAGACTCGCCAGCAGTTTGCGAGCCACATCGAGAACATCATGAACTACCCGTCGGCCACGCGGGCACTCAGCAATGGACGCACGGCCTTCTGGGACAATGCAACGGGGACGGTGGTCATCAGGAACCCGTCAGCCGTGGATGGCGGAACGGCGTTCCGCCCGACGACGGGTATGTCGTACTTCACCGACACTCTCAAGTAAGGACGCCTGCCATGTCCCTGCTGCACTGCACTGAGGAGGATCGCAGGATCATCGCCGACTCTCTGAAGGCTGCGGTGGAAGGACCGTTCTTCCCTGACTGGGAGTTCTCGACGCTCTTCGGGTTACAACGGGCCGAAGTAGCCGAGATTGCTCGTGCTTGGCCAAAGGTCGAAGAGTCCGACGATCGAGTCGATCTTGCCGTAAACAACGCCCTTGGCAACCTTGCCGGATACCCTCACGGCCACGAGCAGGAATGGGAGCGGTTCCTCTCTGTGCCGCCAGCGCGACTGTTGGACACGCTGAAACGCTGGCGACTTCCACATGGCGCGAGTCCGACGAGACCCTGAAGCACGCACGCGCGTGCCATTCCAGATGCCGCCTCGCCGATCGCTGACCCGGCGGGCACCTGGCTGATGACGGCGAGGATGATCAGGTCGGGCCGCTCCTGGTGGTAACGCTCGGAGCTGACGATGACACGAGCCGTTGTCGGCGATGCAGCTGTGTTGGCCAGGCAGTTATGGATGTGTCGTAGTTTGGCTATGAAAGACGATCTGATGCTCGGATGGTCCTTTGATGTTGAGGAAGTCTCAATGGCTGTCTTTCGGGTAACTGGCAGGGATCAGGACGGTCGGGTTGTCGAGAAGACTGGGTTGGACCCAGGAAGGCTACTGTGCGAATGTAAGGCGGGGCGATGTGAATCATCCAGGAAGCTCAACGCCGACAGAAACAGTCGAGAGGTCCTTGGCTGTCGCAGTGGTATATAGGTTTCGGCTTTCTGGACAAGTGGTGAGTGTTGTTCCGGCAACCAGTCGTTCCTGATTGCGGGAGCGATCAGGAACGCACCTGCGCAAGGGATGTTCAAGGGGGGCGCCAGCCCCCATTCGCGTGCGTGATCATGGCGTGCGGGAAGTTACGTTGTCACGAGACGCAAGGCATCGATCGATCGTGTCGGAGCGCGGCTGAGCGCTGTCGCTCAGATCGAGCAGGCGCATGTCCTTGAGCAGATGCAGTCGATCGCTCTCCGTATCAACGCGTTCTGAAATCGCACGCCAATGGGGGCTGTCGCCCCCCTTGAACCCCCCTGGCGAGGATGCGCCTCCGGCCACCATCGGCGTGCGTCGCGACCGCGCCTTGACGCCATCGACTGACATCGCTCCTGCCGAGCCTCTCCTCCCGTGGAGCAGGCGTCATGTGCGGCCGCCGACGTCGTGACTCGACCGCGCGCAATCCACGCATGGCCGGCTCCTGCCGCTCTGGTCCCGCCGCCCGTTCACGCACCCCCTCCAATCCGGTACGCTTTCCCGCGCCCATGCCCCTGCGCCGCGCCATCCACGTGATGATCGTCGCACTGCTGGCGCTGGTCGCGTCAGGCATCACGACCACGCCCGCGCATGGCACCCTGGTCCGCGGGCCGCATGACCACCATCACACCGCCAGCGCGGTCACGTTCGCTGACTCCCTGCTGCTCCAGGGGAACTGGGGCCACCCGGGCCTGGGCGATCTCAACCAGGACGGCACGGTCGATTTCTCGGATCAGCTGATCCTCTCCGGCTCGTACGCGTCCGCGCTGCCGCGCGGCCTTGGCCTGTCGACGGACGGGAACGTGATCGGGTTCACGGGTCACGTGTTCGACGCGGAGACCGGCCTGCTGCTCGCGCGCCTGCGCGTGCATGACGCGGTTGTGCTTGGCCGCTGGCTGTCGCGCGACCCGGCGGGCTTCGTGGACGGGATGAACCTGTACGTGTACGTGCGGGGGAATCCGCTGGTGTGGTGGTGTCGGATGCCATCCAGGATCGTGTCTCGGCGATATGCGATGATCCGGCAGGGTTCCTTGAGTCATTTCCACTGCGCGCTCAGGGTGAAGCGATCTGGAAAGACCTGATCGAGCGGTGGGAGCGGGCTCGGAAGATCACTGAGCAGGATGCGGCCCTGTTCATTGCTCCGGATACGACATGGAGCTTCGTGCTGAACCTCGGCGCCGGACTCATACGGCTCACAGATGAGCCTCCGGCGTGATCCGTTTCGGCCAGCGGAGTTCCTTCGAGCGATGCCATCCTGCTCCGTCCAGGATCATCGCCGCGTGCACGCGCAGCCTGATGCGTGACGCGATGCGGTCGACGATCGTCTGCATCAACTCCGTTCGTGCCCGCGCATGATGTGGCCTCCATCGGATGATGGAGGCCACGTCAGGAACAGGCACGACTGCGCGCGATCACGCGCCACCCGGACAGGCGCCGAACGGCCCGCGCGGGTCACGCTGGAGCCGACTCAGGGGCACCCGCCCCATGCCGAGAGCAGCGCCAGCAGATCGTCGAAGCCGACTTCGCCGCTGCCGTCCAGGTCCTCGGGGCAGCCCGGGCAGGGCCCCCACGCGGAGAGCAGCGCCAGCAGATCGTTGAAGCCGACCTCGCCGTCGCCGTCGATGTCGCCGGGGCAGGGGGGGTCTGCAGGCATGGCGGCGGCGACCGCCGCGCCGGCGCTGGCAAGGCCCCAGCCGAAGACCGTGTCGTAGCCCGCCGCGCCGCGATCCTTCGCGGTGGATGCCATGATGGACTCCACGCCCGCGGGCGTGAGCGCGGGATCGGCGGAGATCACCAGCGCCGCCACACCGGCGGCATACGGCGATGCGAACGACGTGCCGTCGATCGTCGTGTAGTTGCCGCCTTCGTAGCCGGCGCTTCCCATGCGGTCGGTCGTCAGCACCTGTTCCCCCGGCGCCATGATGAACAGGCCGGGGCCGTACTGGCTGAACGATGCACGGGCACCGCTGCTGTTGATCGCGCCCACCGCGTTGATCGAGGCGATGCTGGCGGGATAGGAGATGGACCCGTTCCCGCCGTTGCCGGACGCGGCGAAGTGAAGCACGCCCTGCGCTCGCGTGGTGTTGAACGCCGTCGTGATCGCCGCCGACTCCGTACCGCCGCCCCAGGACGAGTTCGTGACCCGGGCGCCGGTCGTCGCCGTCCAGTTGATGCCGTTCGCCGTCCATGAGTCCTGCGACTCCAGGAACGGAAGGCAGAACCCGAACAGCGAGAGTTCATTGAAGATCTTCCCGGAGCGCACGCGACAGCCCGGCGCGATGCCGGTGATGCCCAGGCCGTTGTCGATGGTCGCCGCCACGCAGCCCGCGACCGCGGTTCCGTGGTTGTCGCACGAGCCGCCCGGCCCGCCGCCCACGGTGTTGTTCGTGAAGTTGAATCCCGGGATCTGGCTGATGTCGTTGTGCGACTGGTCGATGCCGCTGTCCAGCACGACCACCACGACGGACGGATCGCCCATCGTCAGTTTCCACGCCTCCGGACCGTCGAGATCGTGATCGTTCGCCTGGTTCAATGCCCACTGGGAGGCGAACTGCGGATCGTTCGGAATGTGCACGAAGCGCTCCGCCCAGTAGATCATGTCGCTCTGCGCGAAGACGACGCGCGGATCCGCATCGACCAGTCCGTTGACCAGGTCCAGCACCGCGCGGGCGGTGCGGTGCGGCGTGCGCAGCCGGTACACGCCGTCCATGCCGGCGAAGTCCGGATCGAGAACCACGCCTGCGCCGTGCGCCTCGAGCAGGGCTCGTGCCGCGTCCGACGGAACGCCGGGCAGGAAGCCGATCAGCGCGTCCCCGGTCACGACGACCGGGAGCCCGCCGGTGCCGACGAAGACCGGCGAGACGAAATCGACGGCGCGGTCGCGCTCGAGCGACGCCAGCAGTGCCGACGACGTGGCACCCTCCGGGACCACCAGGTACGTCCAGCCCGGCACGGTGCTCGGTGCCTGGTCGGCCGGCGCGACACCGTGCGCCTGGAAGATCGCGGCGACGGGACCCGGCTTCGACGGGTCGATGAACGCGGCGACCATGGACCCGTCGACCTGGAGGTCGACGCGCTCGGCGAAGTATCGGTACTCGAATGCATGGTTCCCGGACGTCGTCGAACCGGCGAGGGCGGTCGGAAGACCACCGACCGGAACGGCGACGGCGGCAAGAAGCAGCGACAGGACGCGACAGGGACGCGAGCAGCGATGACGGGGCGACATGGGGCGGGGCTCCTTCAGGACACGGGGTAGATCACAGGCTACATGAGCCGTGAGCCAGCCGGAACCGCCTGCCTGCCATTCCGTTGCAGAAGTTCGCACGAGCACCCGCCCCGCCGGCCGCCGCGGCGGGTCGTCGTGGGCGGCGCGGCCGCGGCCTGGCCTGGGCACGGTCACGCGCGAGCGCGCTCGCCCGCTGGTCCGCTGGTCCGCGCGTCCGGTGCCCGATCCGCCCGAGCGATGCACCGGCTTCTCGGAATGGGCTTCTCGGAATGGGCCGCCCGGATCACGCCCTGGCGCGAAGCAGGCGCAGCGCATTGGCCACGACGACGAGCGTGGAGCCCTCGTGCAGCAGCACGGCCACCCCCAGTGGTGCCACACCGACGGCGGCCATCGGCGCCACGACGGCGATCACCCCGAGCGCGATGGCCAGGTTCTGGCGGATGATCCGCTGCGACCGTGCCGCGAGCGCGAACGTTGCCGGCAGGCGCTCCAGCGTCGTCCCCATGATCGCGACGTCTGCCGTCTCCAGCGCCGCGTCGGTCCCCGCGGCGCCCATCGCGATGCCGACCGACGCGGCCGCCAGTGCCGGCGCATCGTTCACGCCGTCGCCGACCATCGCGACCGTCCCCAGTTCCGACCGGAGCCGACCGATGCGTTCCAGCTTCTCCTCCGGCGAGAGCGCGGCCTCCCACGCATCGAGTCCCACCGCCTCCGCCACGCGGCGCGCCGCCGCCTCGTGATCGCCGGTCAGCATGACCTGCCGCACCACGCCCATCGTGCGGATGCGCGCGATCACCTCCCGCATGCCCGGACGGATGGCGTCCTCCAGCATGATCGTGCCGGCGAACCGGCCATCGACGCCCACCGACACGCGTGATCGGCCCGCGTCGCGCGCGTCCACCGCGTCCGCCTGCGCCGTCGCCTCTGCATCGGCACGGCGCCGATCGTGCTCCGTGGCGCCGCCCGCCGCGATGAACCCGGGGCGACCGACGCGGACCACGCGATCCTCGACACGGCCTTCGGCGCCGGCACCCGACACCTGCCGGACATCCGCCGCCGCGGGAATCGAGAGATCGCGCTCACCGGCGGCGCCGACGACCGCGCGCGCCAGCGGGTGATGCACCTCCCGTTCCACGGCCGCCGCCAGGCGCAGAACGTCCGCCTCGGAGAATCCGTTCGCGGGATGCACCGCCGCGACCACGGGGTGGCCGATCGTGATCGTGCCGGTCTTGTCGTAGGCGATGGCGCGCAGGCTGCCCAGCGCCTCCAGGTGACCACCGCCCTTGATGAGCGCCCCGATCTGCGCGGCCCGCGCCACGGCGCACAGCACCGTCGCGGGAACACCGATGGCCAGCGCGCAGGGTGACGCCGCGGTCAGGAACGCCATCGCGCGATAGAACGCGACTCCGAGCGGCACCTCGAAGAGGAGCGGCTGCGCCAGGAGCAGAGCGCCCGTCATCAGGAACACCAGCGGCACGTACCAGCGCTCGACGCGCTCGGTGAAGAGCTGCGCCTGCGACTTGTTGGCCTGCGTCTCGGAGACCAGCCGCATGATCCGTGCAATCGTGCTCTCGGCCGCCGGCTTCGTCACGCGCATGCGGAGCCGGACCTCGCCGTTGAGGGTTCCGGCGAACACCGGGGATCCGGGTTCCTTCACGACCGGCACGGGTTCACCGGTCAGCGTGGACTCGTCGATGGCGCCGGACCCATCGATGAGTTCTCCGTCCAGCGGCACCCGATCGAACGGGCGCAGGATCACGATCGAACCGATCGCGATGTGCTCGACGCGCTGTTCCTGCACCACGTCATCTGCGACCTCGACGGCCGCGGTCTCCGGCGCCAGTTCTGAGAGCGCGCGGATCGCCGACCGCGCGTGCCCCAGCGCCAGGTGTTCGCCCGCGGCGCCGAGCCCGAAGAGCACGAGGAGGAACGCGCCTTCCTCGAAGTGGAGAAGGAACGCCGCACCGATCGCGGCGGCGAACATCAGGAGATCGATGTCCACGCGCAGGCGCCGCAGCGTGCGCAGCGCCTCCGGACCGGTCCGGGTGCTGGCGAGGACGCCCGCGGAGAGGCAGAGCGCGAATCGCAGCCAGACGGGTCCGCCGCTGAAGAGCAGCACCGTCGAGGTGATGAGCAGCACCGCCGCGATGGCGACGCGCCGCAGTTCCGGCTGGCGGACCACGAATATCGCCGCGCGCCGGAGCGTCGCCCATGGGCCGATGTCCGCCCTGGTGTCGTGTCGGGTGTCGCCGCGGGACGCGTCGCGCGGACAGGGCGGCGCGGCCCCCGCCGTCGCCGGAATGATGGGCAGTCCCGCACCCGGCGTGCCCCAGCCGCGATCGCGCCAGCGCCGCGGGCACGCGTCCGGGCATGCCTCGCAGACGGTGCACGGAGCGGATGCATCAACGACTTCTCCGGGTGCCGCGCCGGGTGCCGCGCCGGCCGCTCGACCGGTGTCACGCGTCATGCGCCGCCCTCGCGCGCCTGCTCGACGACCTGCTCCACGACGCGGCGCAGGATTGCCGGAACATGCGTGCCGTCCACGCGGCTCCGACGGCGCATGGCGTCGATGGCATCCAGCGCGAGCGCCGGCTTCGAGCGGCTGCGGATCGCGCGATCGATGATCGCCCGCGTGGAGAGCGGCTGACCGCGCCGGCCCTGTGCCGACGCGATGTCGGCAAACCCGGCGGCCTGCAGGTAGACGTCCGCGTATCCATGCTCGAACAGGCAGTACTCGATGTCCGGCTCCTCGAGTCGCGTGACACGCGTGCGCCCGACCGCACGTCTGGACGCGTCACGCGCGGCATCCTGGTATTCGCCGCCCATGCGATCTCCGTCGGTGAGCAGGTGCCATTCGATTCCCATCGCCTCGGCAAGCCGGACAAGCGGCTCCACGCCCGCCTGAGCATACTCCAGGCAGCGGATGCCCTCGAGTGCGAAGTCGAATCCGATCGCCGCCGCGATCTCGCCCAGGAGCCAGAACTCCGTCTCGCCCTCCACCAGCAGCCAGCATCGCGCGAAGAACGCGCCGGCGCGACCGACGCGCACGTGGTATCCGATCCGCCGGCGGTCATCGACGGAAAGCGCGTCCGGGTGGACGGCATGCACCCGTGTTCCTTCACGCGTGCGCACCAGTCGACGGACCGACTCCAGCGGCAGGAATGTCAGCAGTTCTCCGCTGTTGGACGTCAGGATCTTCTGGACCGGCAGTTCGGCAAGGATGCTCGCCGCCGCGGCGAGCAGCCGCGGATGCAGGTGCGCTTCCGCGTCCTCCACGATGACGATGGGTCGGATGCCGTCGCGCCCGCCCGGATGGTCCGGTGCCCGGCGACCCGGTGCTTCCCCGTTCGCGTGTCCCTCGATCTCGAGCAGCGCGCCGAGCACCAGGAGCGCCGCCAGGCGCGCAAGCCCGGACCCGGGACGCCACGCCTTCGCGCCTTCCTCGGTCAGGGTGAGCGCACCACCCGGTCGATCGATGCGCCGCGCCGAGGCCGAGGTGTCGGCGTCGGCGTCGGCGGTCGGGTGCGCGTGCCGGAGCCATCCGAGCACCGCCATGGCCCCGGCACCCGACGATGCGAGCACCCGGACCAGGTCCTCCTCGCGGACCGGCCGGGTCATGCCGGCGACCCGCCGATAGAGCGCCCGGGCCCGCTCGAGCAGCGCGTCCTGCGCGGTGGCCGGCGCTGGCCGCATGCCGGCGTGCCCGTCGCCCGGCCGGGCCCCGGGCTCGTCGGTCGGTGCCGGCGGTTCACCGCGCAGGAACGGTCGATCGACCGGAATGACGATGGCCGGGCAGACGCGCCGAAGTTCGGTCAGGAGCGCCGGATCCGTGCCGACCGCGCGCCTGTCACCAGTTTTTCCACCGGCTTTCCCCTGGTGATCCCCGGATTCATCCACCACGCCCGGTCTGCGGATCGCCCATCGCACCCGCCTCGTCGGATCGGTCTCTGTCATGTCAGCGGTCACATCCAGCACGACGCCGGGCCGTCCGTCCCGGTCGGGACCCGTGAGATCGCGGAGTGCCTTCGTCGCCAGCCGCTCCCACTCGCGCGGCTCGGAGGCCGAGAGATGCAGGCGGATCCGGATCGGCCCCGCGCCTGCGGCCTCGCCGTGTCGGTCGCGCGGCTCGATCTCCATCGTGCCCGCGGGCGCGCCACCGCCCAGGCAGACGGCGATCGCCCGGATCAGTGTCGACTTCCCCGCATCGTTCTCGCCGATGAGGACCGTCGTCGGTCCGAAGTCGACCGAGAGCCGCGCAATGCCGCGATACCGCTCGACTGTGGCGTGCACGATCTGCATCGGCGTGGATTCATCGACCGAAGCGCGGCACCGCCCGCGAGGAATCGCGCCAGGATCGGCTGTACACGATCGGCAGTACACAAGATGCGGGGGCGTGCGCGCCTACGCGACACAATCGATGGAGATCACCGCCCGCAGTCGGCTGCACATGTCCGCCGGTGACGACCGGGCGAGTGGCATCCCGGTCGTGCGTGCTGTGAAAGTACCCCGTAGGGGAGTCGAACCCCTGTTCCCGCCGTGAGAGGGCGGTGTCCTGGGCCACTAGACGAACGGGGCGGCGAGCCCCGGAGTGTAGCGACTTCCTCCGGACGGTCAACGGAGGCGCGCATGCACCGTCGGAACAGGTCTCGCGGTAGCATCCGCACCGATACGCCCGTCCGGGCGAAAGCCCGGACGAAGGAGATTCCAGCGATGCTTCCCAAGATGCCGGCGCCGGTGCAGCAGCCGGGCTTCCTCTTCGTTCCACCGTTCCGGATCCAGGGCTACAGCATCGCGGGGGAACACACCGTCATCCAGGTTCCGGAACTGGATGTCTGCTTCGACATAGGCTCCTGCCCGCGGTTCGCGATCAGTTCGCCGTTCATTGCGCTCAGCCACACCCACATGGACCACGTGGGGGGGTTGCCGTACTACTTCAGCCAGCGCGTCTTCCAGAAGATGGGACCGGGGACCGTGGTCTGCCATCCGGAGGCCGTGGAGCCGCTGCGCGTGATGATGCGCTCATGGGGGGACCTCGAGCGCCAGCGCACGCAGCATGCCATCGTGCCCCTGGAGCCGGGACGCGACCTCGAGATCAAGCCGAACATCGTCCTGCGGGCCATCGAGGTCAGCCACACAATTCCCGCGCTGGGCTTCGCGCTGGTCGAGCGGCGCAGTAAACTCCGGCCGGAGTTCGCGGGTCTGCCGCAGGAACGACTGCGCCAACTCCGTGCGGAGGGCGTGGAGATCACGCAGGTCATCGAGATTCCGCTGATCGCCTACACCGGCGACACGGAATTCGGCCCCTTCCTGTTCCGCGACGAGTTCTCTCGCGCGGCAACGGTGATCTGTGAGTGCACCTTCGTCGACCCAGGCCATCGCGATCGCGCCGCCATCGGCAAGCATCTGCACCTCGATGACATCGCGAAGCTGATCGACGTGTGGGAGGCACGGACGATCATCCTGGGTCATCTCTCCCGGCGGTCGCACATCGGTGAAATCCGCCGGTTCCTGCGCAGTCGCATCAACCGCGAGGAATGCGATCGGCTGCATCTGCTCATGGACCATCGCGCGAATCGCGAGCGCTATGAGCAGCAGGCCCTGTCCATCGGCGCCGCCGCGGCGATCGAAGCGCACGACGAGACTGAAGCCGGTTGACCGGATGCGCGATCGGTCGTAGATTCTCCGCCGCGCTCGCACGGTTCGCACTCGCGGCCGCGCGCCGGGCGCCCGTCGCTGTCACTTCCAGCAGGAACCGCGCATTGCGAGCCGATCAGATGGGCCGACCAGATCCGAATCTGCTCGATGGCATGCTGACCTACCTCCGGCGCACGCATCCCGCGATGTGCCGGCGCTGGTTCGCCGACATCGAACCGCTCGACCAGTCCGGCGGGGTGCTGCGCCTGCTCGTGCGGGAGAGCGTTCAACTGCGCTATCTCCAGCGCCAGTGCAGCCAGCAGTTCTCCGAAGCAGCACAGGCGGTCACCGGGTCCCTTCTCGCGGTGCGCTTCGTCGGCGAATCGGAAGTCAGCGCATCGCGGGAGGACCTCCCCGCGGGCGTGCGCGCCGCGGAGCTGCAGGGCGCCGAGAAGACCGGCGCGTTCGTACGCCGGTCGACCAGTACCTCGAGTGCAGATCTCTATGAGATGGTCCTCTCGCCGGACTATCTCTTCTCCAACTTCATCACGGGGCCCGACAACCGGCTGGCGCATGCCGGCGCCGTTGCCGTGGCGCGGAAGCCGGGACGCGCCTACAACCCGTTCTTCATTCACTCCGGCTTCGGCCTGGGAAAGACGCACCTCCTGCACGCCATCTGCCACGCGCTGCTGGAAGAGCATCCGGATTTCCGCATCTACTACACGTCGTGCGAAGGATTCATGACGCAGTTCCACGAGGCGGTCAGCGAAGGCGACATGACCGGCTTCCGGTACCGCTTCCGCCACGTCGACATGCTGGTCATCGATGACATCCATGACCTCTCCAAGCGGGAACGGACACAGGAAGAGTTCTTCCACACCTTCAACTGTCTCTCCCAGGCAGGAAAGCAGATCGTTCTCAGTTCCGACGCACCGCCGAACGAGATCCCCGATCTCGAAGAGCGGCTGGTGAGTCGCTTCAGTTGCGGACTGGTCGTTCCCATCGACCGGCCGTGCTACGAGACGCGCGTGGAGATCGTGAAGAACAAGGCGCTCATGCGGGGCTTCGAGTTCCCCGTCGATGTGGCGGAGTACATCGCCGCCCGTATCGACTCGAACATCCGCGAACTCGAAGGCGCCATCTCGCGCGTCCAGAGCGTCGCCGCCGCCGAAGGCGCCCCGTTCACACTTGAGCTGGCCAAGCGCGCCATCGGCGAGCCGCGGTCCAGCGGTGCCGGCCACCCGACGATTCACCGGATCATCGAGATCATCACCGGCTACTACAACGTCAAGCCGACCGACCTGCTCTCGAAGCGCCGGCACAAGTCGATCGCGCTGCCGCGCCAGGTCGGCATGTGGCTCGCGCGTCGCCACACCAGGTACAGCCTGGAGGAGATCGGCGGGTACTTCGGCGGCCGCGACCACACCACGGTGATGCACGCCATCCGGACCGTGGACTCCAAGCGGCAGGTGGACCAGATCCTGGACCACGACGTCGCCCGGATCGAGGAACTCGTCCTGACCCCGGGCTCGTGACCGACCCCGGCGCCGGTGCCACGGCCCCGACGGGACTCCCCACGGACGCCGGCCGCGACCGCGGCGTCGGCACCGCCGTCCATCCCTGTCGGGTCAACCCGGGAACCGGCCTGCCCAGCCCTGGACACCCCCGCGCGAGGGCCCGGACCCGCGCCACCGTCGATGTGGACAACCTGTCGCCGGCTGTCGGCGCGTGTCGCGCGGTCGGCCCGCCTGGAGGGGCCCCGGGACGCCACACGCCCCCGGGCGCGCCATCGCGTGCCGCCAATGAACACCAACCGGCGGCAGGTGGAAGGCAAACGTCAGGTTGTTCCGTGAGTTCGTGCTCGGAAAACACTGGCAATACAGGTGTTCCATCTCTCTACCGGTGTCCGTCCACAAAACGACAGGGCCAATTCCTGCGGAGAGGAAATTGATCTCTTCCTTCCCTTCCCGGACGGACTGCCGGGAGCGCGGGAGGCATCCGGACATCCGTTCGCGACATCCGGCCCGCATCGATTCCGAGGCCCTTGCGCCCGTGTGGACACATGGTGGACCCTCGCGCCACGGCGGCGCGGCGACCGCGATCGCGCACCCCGGACTCGCGGCGCCCTGATCCACCCGGCGATCCCGCGCCTTCCGCGGATTCCTGCCGCGCAGCGGTGACGGAACGGGCTTCTATACTGGCCGCCCCGGTCAGCCGCGCGGCGGACGGGCGTTCGCGGGAAGAACCGCGCGGCCTCCGGTCGATATCACCCGGTGGTGTCCGATCCGGATCCGATGGACGGGGGAGGAGTCCGGCCTGCTGCCGGCCGTTGGGAGAATCCATGACCGACCCGCTCGCCTCCGCCTCCATGTCCCAGGCCTTCGATGCCGAGACCGCCGTTCGCGAAGTCACGCTGGCGGCCGAGCGCCTCTCCGAGGAGGTCCACAAGGTCGTCGTGGGGCAGGAGCGCGTCCTGGACGAGCTTCTCATCGCCGTCTTCTGCGGGGGCCATGCGCTTCTGGAGGGTGTGCCGGGTCTGGCGAAGACGCTGCTGATCTCGACGCTTGCCCGGACGATGAGCCTTGGATTCTCGCGCATCCAGTTCACGCCGGACCTGATGCCGTCCGACCTGACGGGCACCGAGGTGATCGAGGAGGACAAGACGACGGGCAGCCGGGAACTGCGCTTCGTCAAAGGTCCGATCTTCTCGAACGTCATCCTCGCGGACGAGATCAACCGGACGCCGCCGCGGACACAGGCCGCGCTCCTGGAAGCGATGCAGGAGCGCCAGGTGACCGCCGGCGGCGTCCGCCACGTCCTGCCGCAGCCGTTCTTCGTCCTGGCGACGCAGAATCCGATCGAGCAGGAAGGGACGTACCCGCTGCCTGAAGCGCAGCTCGATCGCTTCATGTTCAACGTCCGGATCGACTATCCGAGCGAGGAACAGGAACTGGAGATCGTGCAGAAGACCACCTCCGCGGAGGTCCGTGAACTCCAGGCGGTGCTGAGCGGCGAGGATGTGCTGCGCATCCAGCACCTTGTCCGCGAGGTGCCGGTGGCGGATCACGTGGTGCGGTTCGCGCTGCGTCTTGCCAGGGCCACGCGCATCCGGGAGTCGAGTCCGAAGCCGGAGATCGTGCAGAAGTACGTCTCGTGGGGCGCCGGACCCAGGGCGAGCCAGTACCTGGTGCTCGCCGCGAAGGCGAAGGCGCTGCTCTCCGGATCACCGCACGTCATGCCGGATCACATCCGGGCGGTGGCCCTGCCCGTCATGCGGCACCGGATCATTCTGAACTTCAACGCGGAGGCGGACGGGATCTCGACGGACCACGTGGTGGCGCGTCTCCTGGAGACGACGCCGGTCGACGATGCGGATCCCGCGACCGAGCGGCGGCTCTCCGCGGTCATGCGATAGGCCGCGGACGGACACGATGGCTGAAGGAACCACCGTCCGCGCTGAGAGCTACCTTGCTCCGGAAACGCTCGTGCAGCTCGCCCCGTTCACGCTGCGGGCGAAGATGATCGTCGAGGGCGTCATGAGCGGTATGCACCGCTCACCGTACCAGGGCATGGCGGTCGAGTTTGCGGAACACCGGCAGTATGTGGCCGGCGACGATCCGAAGCACCTGGACTGGAAGGTCTACGCGCGGACCGACAAGCTCTACATCAAGCAGTACCAGCAGGAGACGAATCTCGACGTCATCGTGATGATTGACGCGTCCGCGTCGATGGGATACGGCAGCCTGGAGGTGAAGCAGGGATGGGGCGGGACGACGGCCAGCGGGCGCATGCTCCGGTGGACCAAATTCGATCACGCCACGGCGCTGGCTACCGCGGTGGCGCATCTCTGCCTCGGGCAGCAGGACCGCATCGGCCTGGCGGTCTTCGCCGATGACATCCTGGCGCTCGTCGCGCGTTCCAGCGCGCAGGACCAGTGGCGCCGCATCGTCAACGCGCTTCGCGTCATGCCGGTCGAATCCGGCACCGATCTTCGGAAGGTCGCCGACAAGGTTCTCGGAAAGGTCCAGAATCGAGCCCTGTTCATCATCATCTCGGACTTCTTCGAGGACGAGGAGAACGTGCGGCAGATGCTCGCCCGCTTCAAGCATCGCCGGCACGACGTGCTGCTGGTCAACACGCTCGACCGCGAGGAGATGCGGTTCGGGTTCCGTGATCCGACGCCGTTCGAAGGCCTGGAAGGCGAGGGGCGGCTGCGCGTGGATCCGCGCGCGATCCGCGAGGGGTATCTCGCCGCGCTGCGCCGCCACCTGGACGCGGTCTCCTCCCACGCCCGCGCCTTCGGGTTCGACGAGGTGCGCGTCGACACGCACGAGTCCGTCGGGCCGCCGCTGGCGTACGTCCTGGCCCGCCGCGGCGCGATGCTCAAGCGGAGCGGCGTGATATGACGTTCACCGCCGTCGGGTTCCTGGTGGCCGGGATGGTGGCGACCGCGGTGCCGATCATCATCCATCTGCTGTGGCGCCATCGGCGGCGCCCGGTGCCGTGGGCGGCGATGCGCTTCCTGCTGGAGGCATGGCGGAAGAGCCGCCGGCGCCTGGCGCTGGAGCAGTTCATCCTGCTCGCCACGCGATGCCTTGTCCTCATCGTGCTCGGCGCGGCGCTGGCACGGCCGCTGCTGGAGTCGCAGTTCCCGGGCCTGGGCGCCGGCGGCCGTTCGCTCTACCTCGTGATCGATGACGGCGCGCTCTCCGGGCTGACGGACGACGCGGGCGAAACCGCACTCCAGCGGCAGATCCGCCGGGCGGAGGCGGCGCTGGCGCGACTCGGGCCGGGCGACGCCGTGGGCGTGGTGACGACCGCGCAGCCGGTGCAGGGGCGGCTCATTCCGCCTTCGACCGACCCCGCCGCCGCCGCCGCGCTCATCCGGTCGCTGCGCCCGCAGGCATCGTCATCGGACGTGGCGGGGGCGCTGCGGCTGGTCGCCGAGGCGCTGGCGCTTCCCGGTGCCGCGGGCATGCATGCGTCCGTGCTGCTGCTCAGCGACCTGCGCGCCGGGGCATGCACGCAGGATGAACCGGTGCCGCAACTCGTGGCGTCCGGCGGCGGCCGCGCCGATCTGCGCGTCGTGCATCCGGCGCGGGAGCCGGCGCACAACGTGTCCATCATGTCGATCGAGCCGCTCCGTACCGTCATCATTGCCGGCGCGCAGGACGGCAGCGACATCGTCACGGTGCGCCTCCGCCGGTCGGGCGGCGACCTGCCGCGGGCGGTGTCCACCGTCCGGCTGTCGGGTGACGGGATCCGGCCGGTGGCGCCGCGCCCCGTGGAGTGGAGCGCGGGACAGATCGAGTCCGCGGTCGATTTCCCGCTGACGTTCGACGCGAGGGAGGACCGCGAGATCGCACTCAGCGCCCGCATCGACGATGACGTGCTTGTCATCGACAATGAACGCAGCACGATTCTCTCGATGCGCCGGTCGCTGCGCGGCGCACTCATCGATCGTCGGTCATTCGGCGTCGATCCGTCGCTCGATCGACTGCCGGCGGGCGAGTGGATGCGCCGGGCCCTCGATCCCGCGCACGGGACAGCCGCGTCCTTCGGGGTGGTCCCGCCGATCGGACTCATCGATCTCGAGCCGGCCACGATCACGCTGCGTGACCTCCAGGGCAACGACTTCGCGGTCGTGGCGCGTCCCGACCTGCTCGCCGCCGAGGGCTGGTCGGCCCTCGCCGCGTGGGGTGCGTCGGGTGGACTGATCCTGCTGCTGCCCCCGGGCGAGGCCCCGGTGCATGCGTGGACGGACGCGTTCCGGTCCGCGTTCGGCACCGCGTGGTCGATCGACCGGGAGGCCGTCACGCGACCGGTGGCGCTGCAGCCGTCGAGCACGGGCTCGCGGCTGCTGCGGATGATCGCCTCCGATATCGCCGTGCTCGCGCCGGCGGTGGAGATCTTCCGGCGCGTGCCGATCGCACTCGATCGCGCCGACGCGGAGGTCGTGCTCCTCCTTCAGAACGGTGAACCGTGCATCATCGCCGCACCGGTCATGCCTGCAGGCGATCCGCCGTCCGCGATCGGACGGAGCGTGCCCGCGCCGATGCGCGCCGACCAGGCGGGTTCCTTCACGGCGCCGGGCCTGCTGGTCGTGTTCGCCGTGGCGCCGCGACTGGACTGGACGAATCTGCCCGCGAAGCCGCTCATGGTTCCGCTGGTGCAGGAACTCGTGCGTCAGGGCGTGAGCGAGATCCGCGCCCGCGTGGAGTACCTGGCGGGCTCCAGTCCGGCACTCGTCATGCCGGGCGCGTCCGGACCGGGACAGGTGGAGGCGCCGAGCGGGCGCGTCCTGCCGCTGGATGAGCGCGGGCGACCGGTCCAGCCGCTCCTGGAGACCGGCGTTCACCAGGTGGTCGACCGCGGCGGCCGCGCCCTTCGATCGTTCACCGTGACCATCGACGCACAGGCGACCAGCGCCGATCCCGTCCCCGCCGACGTGATCCTGTCCTGGCTCAACCGCCCGATCGCGGGCGACGCGGATTCGCCGGCGCCCGTCGGGCTCAGTCCGTGGCGGACCGTGAGCGACCAGGAGATCGCCGAGGGCGACAGCGCCGAGGCCGGGAGCCCGAGGTCCAGCCCCGCGTTCCTGCTGCTCGTCCTGCTGCTCGCGCTGCTCATCATCGAGGCGCTGCTCGCGCGGCGCTTCTCCTGCGTCGGCCGCGGCGGTGGACCGGCGGGAGACCCGATCGCGCCGACGCTCACCGCGCGCGGCGGCGCTCGACCGGATGCGTCGGCGAGGGCCGCGGCGTGATGAACACGCCGATCATGCGCCGCCTGCTGGGGCTGGAGACCATCCCGGAGGATGCCGGCAACCTGGCGCTTGTCTTCGAGCGCGCCTGGCCCGCGTGGGCCTGGGCGCTGGCCGTCCTCGCGATCGTCGGCCTGGCCGCGTGGTCGTACTCGCGCCTGGAAGGATCGCGCGGTCGACGCGGCATCCTCGCCGGCCTGCGTGCGCTGATCCTGACGCTGGCGCTGCTGCTGGTGGCCGGTCCGATGGCGGAGATGCCGCGCGAGATCATCGAGCGCGACTGGGTCATCATGCTGCTGGACCGCAGCGCGTCGATGACGGTCGTGGACCGTCCGGACGACGCTTCCTCGCGCGATGCGGCGCTGCGCAGCGCACTTGCCTTGAACGCCGGTCTCTTCGCGGAGATGGCGGCGCAGCGCGAACTGCGGTGGTTCGGGTTCCACGAGGCGCTCTTCCGCCTCGAGGATGCACGCGACGCCGGCGCGCTTCCCGACCCCGGCCCGGCCGATGGCGCGGCGACGAACCTCGCGGTGGCGCTCGACCAGACGATGCAGCGCGCCGCGGCGCGCCAGGTGTCGGCGATCGTGCTGATGTCCGACGGGCGGACGAGCACGCCGCCGTCGCGGGCGCTCGTCCGGCAGCTCCAGTCGGAAGCGATCCCGCTCATGGTGGTGCCCTTCGGGTCACCGGAACCCCTGGGGGACCTGGCGATCGGCGCCGTGCAGGCGCCCAGCCGCGCCTTCGCGCGGGACCGCGTGCCGGTGACGGTGGAGATCGACCGGATCGGCAGCGGCGCGGCCGGCCTGGGCGGCACGGTGCAGCTCATCGATGATCTGACCGGTGAAGTCCTGGACAGCGTCCGCGTGGATCCGTCCGAGGAGCGCACCGCGGACGTCACGCTGCTCGCGGAGCCGGCGCTCGCGGGCGAGGCGGCCTGGCGCGTGGAGATCGTCCCCGATCGACCCGACCTCGTGGAGGCGAACAACCGGCGGACGATCGCGATCGAACTGGTCGATCGACCGCTTCGCGTGCTGTACATCGACGGCTATCCGCGCTGGGAGTACCGGTACATCAAGAACCTGCTCGTCCGCGAGGAGAGCATCGAGAGTTCGGTGATGCTGCTCTCCGCCGATCGCGACTTTGCCCAGGAGGGCAACCTTCCCATCACGCGCCTGCCGCGCACGCGCGAGGAGTGGGCGGCTTTCGACGTCATCGTCATCGGCGACGTTCCGGGCACGTTCTTCTCACCCGACCAGCTGGAGCAGATGCGCGGCCAGGTGGCGGAGGGCGGCGTCGGACTGCTCTGGGTGGCGGGAGAGCGCTCACTGCCGTCCACGTATGCCGGCACCTCGCTCGCCGACCTGCTTCCGATGCGCGGGACGCTGCGCCTGGCGCCGATCGGGACGCCCGTCCACCTGCGTCCGACCGCGCTGGCGGGGCGGCTCGGACTCCTGTCTCTGGGCGGCGTCGACGAGGCGGAGCGCGGCTGGCCGCGCGAACTGGCCGACCCGATGGTCGGCTGGTCACGGCTCTTCTGGGCGCAGCGCATCGACGCGGACCTGCTCAAGCCCACCGCGGAGATCCTGGCGGAGACCTCGGAGTCGTTCGGCGAATCGGGCCCGCTGCCGCTGGTGCTGCAGATGCGCTTCGGCGCCGGGACCTCGATGTACGTCGCGACCGACGAGATCTGGCGCTGGCGCTACGGGCGCGGCGAACTGCTCCCGGAACAGTTCTGGATCCAGCTGATCCGCGTGCTCGGGCGCGAGAGCCTGGTGCGCGGCGGCGAGGTCGCACTGCTCTCCGTGTCGCCGCGCCGCGCCGAGGCGCGCAGTCCCATCCGCATCGCGGTCACCCTGCTGGAGGGTCGGGGCATCGCCGCGCCGCCCGCGTCCCTGCCCGCCGTCATCGAGAGCGCCACCGGCGAACGGGTCGCCGAGATCGAACTGCCGGCGGATCCCGAGGTCCCGGGTCGCTACAGCCGCACCTGGATTCCCGCGCTGCCCGGAACCTGGCGGGTGCGCGTCCGGGATGCGTCCGTGCCCGGGCTCGACCTCGTGTCCAGCGTGGACATCGTGACCGCGGACGAGGAACTGCGCCGACCGGACGCCGACCATGACCTGCTCGCCCGGCTGGCGGCGGAGACCGGCGGTCGGGTGCTGGACCCGGCCGATCTCTCCGAACTCCGTTCCATCCGCGACCGATCGATCCGGACCCGGGCCCCGCTCCGCGAGCCGATCTGGGACACGGCATTCGTCTTCGGACTCATGCTTCTGCTGCTGACCGTGGAATGGATCGGTCGAAAGATGCTTCGTCTGCCGTAGACTCCACCATGCGCGACCTCGTCAGGGAACTCGGCCGGATCCAGGGGAGAGCGCGGCTGCTGCTCCTGACGCATCGCACGGCGATGGCCGCGGCGGGGTTCCTGGCGGTGCTGCTCCTGGTCATCGCGTTCGACTATCTCCTGCGCTTTCCCGCCGGCCTGCGCGCACTGCTGCTGATCGGCATCGTCGCGGGCGTGGTCATGGTCTTCCTGCGGGTTCTCCGGCCCGCCCTGCGCTTCCGGCCGACGTTGACCCAGGTGGCGCTCCGCTGCGAATCGATGCACCCGCCGCTGCGCGGACGGCTTGCCTCGTCCGTCGAGTTCGTGCTGGCGGGAACCGATCGCACCAGCCCGCTGGCGGCGCGCACGGTGCGGGAGACGCAGCGCCGCGTCGAGTCGATGGCGCTGGCCACCGTCGTCCGGCAGGGGACGGCGCTGGCGGGGGTCGTGGCGCTCGTCGCAACCGTGCTTCTCGCGACGGCGACGTGGATCTTCGCACCGGACATTGCCCGGATCGGGGCCGCGCGGCTCCTGGCGCCGTTCGCCGGCACGGAGTGGCCTGCGCGCACGGCGGTGGAGTCGCTCATGTCGGAGGTGCTTCCGGCGAACCGCGTGCATCCGCGCGGGCAGGTGCTCCCGCTGCGCGCCCGGAACCTGACGCCGCGCGGCGCGCACGAGCGCGTCGAGGCCTGGTTCCGCCTGCAGCGCGAGGGCGAGGACGGTGCCTGGCAGTCCGTCCTGCTCACGCACCAGGGCGACGGGATTCACGAGCGCCTGATCGACGCCGACGCGGACGCGATGGAGGTGTACTTCGCGACGCAGGACAACCGGTCGCCCGTGGAGCGGCTCCGTCTGGAGCCGCCGCCGGCGGTTGAACGCGCGGAACTCACGATCGTGCCGCCGGCATACGCCGAGTCGTTTCTCGACGTCCGGACCGTCGACCTGGGAACGGGAACGGACGAGCGGCGGCGGCTTCGGGAAGGCGTGCTGGTCGGGTCGGAGGCCGTCCTCCGGCTCTCGCTCAACAAGCCGGTGCCGGTGCCCGGTGAGACGGATCCGGACCCGGCCTGGCTCGCGCGACTGCTGGAGGGATCCCGTCCGGACGTTTCCGCAGACCTCGTCTTCGAGGCAGCTCGACACGACGGACAGTCCAGGCAACTCACGCTGCGCTGGACCCTGCACGAACCGGCGCGGATGGCCGTCGGACTGGAGGATCGCTCCGGGCTTCGCAATGCCGAACCGATCGAGTACATGATCGACGTCGCCGCGGACCGGCCGCCGGCGGTCACGCTGACGCGACCGGAGCGCGACGAAGCGATCCTCGCCAGCGCCGTGGTCGAACTGGCCGCCGAGGCGCGTGATGACGTGGCGATCGAGCGCCTCTCGCTGGAGGCGCACGTCCAGCGCGCCGCGGCGCTCGCGTCCGGGCTTCCTCCCGATCCGCTCCCGACGCACCTGGAGCGGCAGAGCGCCGCCCGCGCCGTGGATCTCGCCGGCGCGCTCGACCTGGCGCCGGCCGGCCTCGTGCCGGGAGACGTGGTGCTCCTTGCCGCGGTGGCCGAAGACGGCTTCCTGGCGGACGGCGCGCGCCGTGCTCCGGTGCGATCGACCCCGCGGCGCCTGCTGGTCGTCAGTCCGCTGGACCTTGCCGAGCAGATCCGGCGCGGCCTGGGCACCGTGCGGCAGAACGCGATCCGCATCGAGTCGCTCCAGTCGGAACTCCAGGACGCGGCGGAGGCGCTGGCCCGCAGTCCCGGTCGCGTCGAAGCGCGGGCGGTGGCACAGGCCCAGGCCCAGCTCTCCGATCGCATCGCCGCGCAGCGGGAGTCGGTGGACATGCTGGTGGACCAGGCGGCGCGCAACCGGCTGGACGATCCGCAGGTGAGCGACCTGCTGCGGCAGTCGCGGGACCTGCTCAGTTTCGCCGGTCGGGCTGCGGCCGAGGCTGCCGGCGCGGCGGAGCGCGTGGGCGAGGGGGCGCCGGATGTCCCGGAGGCGCTCGAGTCGCTCGCGGACCAGCAGCAGCGCGTGCGGGACGAACTGTCCGACCTGGTCGCGCTGCTCGACCGGGACGAGGACTCGTGGATCGTGCAGCGCCGGCTGGAGGGCCTGCTCACGCGCCAGGAGGCGATCAGCGAGGTCACGGACGCCGTCAATGCCCGGACGCGGGGCATGGACCAGTCGGATCTGGCCGCCGGTGAGCGCGAGGAACTCGAGCGCCTGGCCGCCGAGCAGCGCGCCCTTCGTGACGAGGCCAGGGCGCTGGTCGAAGAGATGCGCCGGCGCGCGCGGGCGCTGGGCGACGTCGACCGCCAGGCGGGCGAAGCGATGCAGCGATCGGCGCGCATGGCGGAGCAGCGCGAGGTCGACCGGGAGATGGAGCGCGCCGCGGAGCGGATCGAACAGAACCAGCTCCAGGTCGCCGGTGACATGCAGCAGAGCGCCCGGCAGACGATCTCGCGCATGCTGGAGGAGCTGGCGGACCAGGGGCGCAATCGCGCCGAGGAACTCCTGCGCCGGCTCTCCAGTCTGCGCGAGGTGCTGGAACGGCTGGTGCAGGCGCAGGAGTCGGAACTCATGGCGCTGGCCGTCGCCGAGGAGCGCAGCGACTTCACCGGGCGCGACCGGGCGATGATCCGGATCTCCCAGAACACGCGGTCGGCGACCGACGAGGCGCGGGCGCAGCCCCCGACGCGCCGGATCGCCCGGCGGCTTCAGCAGGCGGCGGAAGTGCAGGGTGTGGCGATCACCGCGCTGCGCGCCCAGCCCGTCGCCGTCGCGGATGCACGGGACGCCGAGGAGCGCTCGCTCCGCCTGCTCGTGGAAGCGCTGGAGTCGGCGCAGGACCTGGAGGAGGAAGCGCAGGAGGATCTCGCGGCGCAGCAGCGCGAAGCGCTGCTGGATGCCTACCGGGCGCTCGGCGAGCGCCAGGTCATGCTCCGGGAGGAGACCCTGCCCCTCGTCGGCGTCGAGACCGGCCGGCGTCAGCTGGTCGAAGCCCGGCGCATCGCGTCCGTCCAGGATGACATCCGCGCCGGGCTCGGCGACCTGCTTGCCGGGTCCGAGGATCTCCGGCAGTCCGGCGTGTTCTCGTTCGTGCACGATCTCATGGACCGCTGGGCGCGCCAGGCGGTCGATGCGCTGCGCGAGGGCACGGTCACCGACACCGAGACCGATCTGCAGCGCCGCATCGCCGAGAGCATCTTCCGGCAGATCGAAGCGCTGGAGGAGGCGTCGGCGCCGCCGCCGGACTTCGCCCGTGAAGGCGGCGAGGAGCCGGCGGGTGGACAGGGCGGACAGGGCGGCGAATCCGGCGCGGGCCTGGTGCCGCCGGTGGCGGAACTCCGCCGGCTCGTCATGCTTCAGCAGCAGGTCGCGGAAGAGACGGTGCGTGCCGATGCCGCGCCGGACGCGGGTGCGGAGCGTCGGCGGGAGCGCGCGACGGAACTCGGCGCGATGCAGCGGCGCATCCTGGAACTGGCACAGGGGCTGGCCGAGATGGTCGGCGCGGGCCGCGCCGGGGGCGCGAGCGGCGACGCGGGCGCCGGCGATGGGGGACCGCCGCCGACCGGCGACGTCCCGGGACCGCCGCCTGCGCCGGACCCCGCGCCGGACGCGCAGGAGAACCGCCGATGAACCGGACCAGGCAGCACCGCGGAACAGTTCGAATCGTCGCCATCGTGCTGGGCGTGGTCGCGGCAGCGCTGCCTGCGGCGGCGGATGATCCGCCGGACCTCGATCGGCTGCTCGATCTTCCGCCAGCCGCGCGCCCGGATGCTGCAGAGCGCGGCGACGGTGCACTCGGGGAGGCGGAAGAACTCAGCCGGCGACTCGCCGGCGATGCCTTCGAACATGCATTCAGCGCCGCGATCCGGCTCATGGGTCTCGTCAGCGATCGCCTGGAACGCGCCCTCGACACCGGTATCGAAACGCAGCGCGCCCAGCAGGACATCCTGATGCGGCTGGATGCGCTGGTGGACGAGGCGCGGCGCCGGCAGTCCGCCTCGTCGCGCAGCGGCGGCTCGTCCTCGTCCTCGTCGTCCTCGTCGTCCTCGCCGCAGGGGGCAGGCGGCGCGCGGCCCGGAGGACAGGCCGGGCGACCGGCGCCGGCGGACGGTTCTCCGTCCGGCAGCGATGGCGACGGTGACCAGGAAGGTCCGCCACCGCCGCCGCGGCAGGGCGACATCGCGACGCGCCTGGAGGAGTCCCGCAGCGAGTGGGGCAATCTGCCGGAGCGCATCCGCTCCATGCTCCAGCAGGGCCGGCGCGAGTCGTTCTCCAGCCTGTACGAACAGATGACCCGCGAGTACTACCGGCGTCTCGCCGAGGAGTGACCCATGGCCGACGAAGCAGGAAGGCGCGCGGGAACGGATGAACGGATGGCATGCGCCCTGGCCTGCGCGGTGCTGCTCGCGGGTGCCGCCGCCGCGATCACCCATGCCGCGCCGGCCCCCCAGGCGCCGCGCCCGGGTGCGCAGGTCGAGGATCCGGCCGTCACGGCGCGGGAAGGCGGCGCCGAGAACAACCCCGCGTCCGATGAGATGACCGACGCGCTCATCCTCGGGATCGATCGCGGGCTGGAGTTCCTCGCCCTCCAGCAGAATGCCGACGGGTCGTTCGGTCGCGGCCTCTACGGCCGGCACGTCGGCATCTCCGCGCTCTGCGGTATCGCCTTCATGGCCGACGGCAACGTCCCGGGCCGGGGACGCTACGGGGAGCAGGTGGCGCGGACGCTGGAGTTCGTGCTGGCGAACCAGACGGACGCCGGTCTCCTCTCCGCCGAGACCACGCACGGGCCGATGTACGGACACGGCTTCGCCGCGCTCTTCCTCGGCGAGGTCTACGGCATGACGCCGGGCGACCGGCGCATTCACGATGCGCTGGTGCGCGCGGTCGATCTCATCGTCGGCACGCAGAACGAGGAGGGCGGGTGGCGCTACAACCCGATCATCGCCGACGCGGACATCTCGGTCACGATCACGCAGATCATGGCGCTGCGCTCGGCGCGGAATGCCGGGATCAAGGTGCCGGTCGAAACGATCGATCGCGCGGTCCGCTACGTCCGCGAGTGCCAGAATCCCGACGGCGGCTTCCGCTACATGCGCCAGCCGGGTTCGTCCGCCTGGCCGCGGACGGCGGCGGGCGTGGCCAGCCTGTACTACGCCGGCATCTATGACGACGACTCGATCCGTGCCGGGCTCGACTGGCTGATCGAGCGTGCCATGCCGGGCCGCAACTCGCAGAGTCCGACGCACTATTTCTACGGCCAGTACTACGCCGTACAGGCGATGTATCTCGCCGGCGGCACCTACTGGTCGGCGTGGTGGCCGGCCATCCGGGACGAACTGCTCGCGCGGCAGTCCAGCAGCGGGTCATGGCACGATCACTACGCGTCCGGTGCGTACTCGACGGCGATGGGACTCATCGTGCTCCAGATGCCCAAGCGGTACCTGCCGATCTTCCAGAAGTGAACGGACCCGCCACGCCGCGTCCCCCCGTCGGGGCGCTCCCCCCATGCGCTCTCGACCATCCATCGCCGCCGTTCTCGTCTGCCTGGCCGCCGCGGCGGTGTCCGCGCCGGCGGCGGAGCGCTTCCTCGTCATCGACGTCACCGGCGCGTCACGCGTGGTGGACGGGCTGGTGATCGACTCGGAGCGGGTGTACGCGCGTGATGAGCAGGGGGTGTTGCGCAGCCGGCCGATCACGGACGTCCTGGCGATCATGCGGACAGATCCTGGCACCCGCCTGACGTATCCCGGGCTGCTCATCACGGTCGACGGTCAGCGTCTGCCCGGACACCTCACGATGCGCACCGCCACGCGCCCGGATGCCTTCGTGTGGATGCATCCGTGGATGGGCCAGGTCGAGGCGACCCTGGAGCAGACCCGCGAGATCATGCTCGACGGGAGCACGCGCATCGCGGACGACCGGGCGCGGGTGAGCGACGTCGTCATCCTGCGGAACGGGGATCGGATCGAGGGGCTCGTCACCGCGGTCGGTGATCCGTTCGAGATCGAGATCGACCACGGCACCACGGTGCGGACGATGCGCATCCCGCTGGAGCGCGTCGCCGCGGTCCGGCTGGTCACCCCCGACATCGCACCGAGCGGTGAGCGCCTCTGGTTCCGGGACGGCACCGTCGTCCAGGTCTCGGACCGCCGTGTCGGCGATGACGGGTATGTGCGCCTGCGCTCAGCGTGGCTGCGGGAGGATCGACCGATCCAGGTCAGTCTCGGTGAGATCGACGCGATCGAAATCGGGGCAGGCCTGATCACGCCGCTCGCCGGCCTGGCGCCGGTCGACGCGTCGTCGTCGTACCCGCGCTTCGAGATTCCACCGCCGCGCGTGGCGTCCGGCACGTCCGTGCTCGGCACGCACCCGGTGGAGATGCGCGGCCCGCTCGTGGTCCGGTACCGCCTGCCGGAGCGCTGCCAGCGCTTCGTCGCGACCGTCTCCATGCCGGAGCGGGCGCGGCAGTACGGCGACTGCGATCTCATCCTGCACAGCAACGGGACCGAGGTCTTCCGGCGGCGGTTCGGCGGTGACATGTGGACGGCACCGGTCGATGTGGCGCTCAGCGGTCGCGACTTCCAGGTCGAGATCACCCTGGGCGAACATGGACCGGTGCAGGACGTGCTTCTCTTCGAGCGCGCGATCTTCATCCGGACGCCGTGACGATGGCGGGTGTGCCCGGCGGCGATCCCGATGTGGTGGCGGAGACGGACGACTGGGTCGTGCTGACGAAGCCCGCGGGATGGCACACCGTGGCGGGCACCGCAGCCACCGGGCCCTCGGTCGAGGCATGGCTGCGCGGCCCGGCGGGATTCGCGTGGGCACGCGATCTCGTCGAGGGCGGGCTGGTCCACCGGCTGGACTTCGACACGTCCGGGTGTCTCGTCGTGGCGAAGCGCGCGGCGGTGCAGGACGACCTGCGGGCGGCGTTCCGGTCGACGGGCCGCATCCGCAAGTGGTACCTCGCGCTGGTGTCGACCGCGCACGGCGCGATCGACGGACAGGGTCGCTTCGAACTCAGTTTCACCTCGCGCCATCGCGGGTCGCGGAAGATCACGGTGCGCCCGACGGGTGATCCGCGCACGCTCGGCCGCTGCACATGGATGGTGCGCCGGCGCGGCGCCTCGGTCGATCCCCCCGGTGACCTGCTGGAGATCGAACTGATCGGGCCGGGGCGACGCCACCAGGTCCGCGGCGGACTGGCGTTCCTGGGGTTCCCGCTGCTGGGCGATCTCCTGTACGGCGGACCCGCCCGGCCGGGCGGCGACGCGGGGGCCGCGCTGCATGCCCGCGCGGTGGAGATCGACGGCACCGTCGTCACCTGTCCGGCGCCGCCGTGGGCGCCGGACAGGTAACGGTCGGCGGCGTGTCATCGTCCTGCCGGACGGCGCGACGCGGGCGCGTCGCCCATCAGCGGCTCGCCCAGGTTCATGAACGGCAGCGGCATGGGGCTCTCCCCGTTGAGGAAGTACAGCTTCGCCGCCGGATCCTTCGAGATCGACTTGAGCGCCTCCAGCACCTGGATCTGGATGTACGCGGGATTGGACGCGATGGCGCTGTTGATCCGTTCGATCTCGTACGCCTGTGCGTCGGCGAGGAGCTTGCGCTGCTCCGCCTCCTGCTCCGCAGCCTCCCGCTTCGCGCGCGCGGCGACCACGAGCTGCTCCTGCTCGGTGCGGTAGCGCTCCAGTTCCGCCTTCTGCCGCTCGGCCTGCTGCTCCGCCTGCTTCTTCTGCTCGATCTGCGAGACGAGGCTGGGCGGCAGCGTGATGTCGCGGATGAGGACGGCGTCGAGGATGATGCCCAGCGGGTCCAGGTACTCGCGGAGTTCGGTCGTGAGATCGGTCTGGAGGCGGAGCTGGGTCTCTTCCTGGAAGAAGTCCTCGGCCCGCCGGATGCGCTTGCCCTGTTCCCGGAGGACGCTGCGCAGCTTCGGGACCAGGTGGACCTCGATGGCGCGGTCGGCGCTGCCGGTCTCGGAAAGGAGCCGGTGCGCCATCTCACCGTTGATCTTGAACTGCGCGGAGACGTCGATCTTCGTCTGGAGCTGGTCCTGGCTGGGAACGTCCGCGGCCTCCTTGTGGGTGCGGTTGCGGATGTCGTAGGTGTGGAAGACGTAGAGCGGATTGACCGGGACGTGCAGCCCGGGCCCGAATGTCTTCGCGATCGGGCGACCGAAGAGCGTCGCCACCTTGACGTGTCCGGGCTCCACGCTCTCGAACAGTCGGGTGGCGACGGGGATCGCGATCAGCACGATGATCACGGCGACGATGACGCGGCCGGCCCCGGCGGGCAGGCCCTGCGGCTGCGGTCGGACAGCGCTTCGACTCATGGATCAGTCTCCGTACGGACGTTGCGTGAGGGACCGGCGCCCGGTCACGGTGCGATGGTACGGAAAGCGGCGGTGTGTCTGTTGTCCCGTCCGGGCCGGGGTGCGGACAGATGACGTCTGCGCGGCGTCATCCGACGCTGTCGGCGCGCGCCGCGGGCTCGTTCGAGAGCCGCACCAGGTGCTCGAGCGTCCGGGCCGCCGCGCCGCGGTCGATCAGGTCGGCCGCGCGGACGAGCCCCTCGGACCACGATCCGGCCAGACCCGCCACCTGGAGTGTGGCCGCGGCGTTCAGCAGCACCATCCATCTCGGCGGGCCCTTCTCCGCGCCGGAGAGGACCGCCCGCACGATGGCGGCGGCGTGATCCAGGTCCCGGCCGACGAGCGCCTCCCGCGGGGCGGGCTCGATGCCGTAGTCCTGCGGATCCAGCAGTTCCTCGAAGACCAGCCCGTCGCGGATCACGGCGATCCGCGTCGGCGCGCTGATCGAGAACTCGTCCAGGCCGTCCTCGCTGTGCATCACCATCGCGCGGATCGCGCCCAGGTTCGCAAGTGCCTCGGCGATCGGCCGCACGAAGCGACGCTCGTACACACCCATGACCTGGCGACGGGCGCCGGCGGGATTCGTCAGCGGCCCGAGCAGGTTGAAGATCGTCGGAACCCCCAGCGCCAGGCGGACGGGCATCACGTGGCGTGTCGCGGGGTGATGGTGGATGGCAAAGCAGAAGCAGACGCCGGCCTCTTCCAGGCAGCGGCGCTGCACCGCCCGGCCGGCGTCCACGTTCACGCCGAGGCGGGCGAGGACTTCGGCCGAGCCCCGGCCCGTGCGCGAGCGGTTGCCGTGCTTGGCGACGCGCGCTCCGCCCGACGCGGCGACGATCGCCGCCGCGGTCGAGACGTTGAAGGTCTTGGGAGCCCCGCCGGTGCCCGCGGTGTCCACGAGGTCCGACTCCGCGACCTGCGTCGAGAGACGGTCGACGTTCGCGCGCATGACCCGGGCCGCGCCCTGGATCTCGTCGGCGGAGGGCGTCCGCGCCGCGAGCAGCGCAAGGAATGCGCCGATCTCGCCGTGGTGCACGTCGCCGGTCATCATCGCGGTGAAGGCGCGCTCCGTGTCCTGGGCCGACAGGTGCCGGCCGGTCAGCAGGATGCGCAGGAACGGCGTCAGATCCGGATCGACCGTCGCCTTCGGGAACTCCGGTGGCAGCGGGGATCCCTCGTGACCCGGACCGCCGTTCGTGGCGGAACCGACAGTCGCGACGCGGGGCTCTGGTTCGGCGTGGGTCATCGAGGTGGGTCCGCGGTCCGGTGCACGGGCGCCGTGTGCGGTGGGGGCCTCGTGGGTCGCGCCCCGGGCGTCCAGTGCGAATCCGTCTCATCGGCCGAAACACCGCGCGGCTTCGACGAGGTCCGATCATTCGCGGTCGGGGCGGCGGCAGGCGCAGAGACAGCGCGTCCGTATCATGCCCGCCGCCCATGCTGCTGCTGCTCGCGGAGTCCTACCTGCATCGGCTCGACCCGGTCGTCCTCCCGATCGCGGGCGACTTCAAGATCCGCTGGTACGGCCTGGCCTACCTGTTCGGGTTCGTGCTGGCGTGGCTCTTCTACCGCTGGATGGCGCGCCCGCGCCCGCCGGGCGAACCGCGCGGTCCGCTGCCGCCGGAGGCGGTCTCCGATTACCTCTTCTTCATCATCGTCGGCGTACTCGTGGGCGGCCGACTGGGGTACATCGTCTTCTACCGGCAGGAGATGCTCATCGGGTTCACGTCGGCGTTTCCATGGTGGGATGTCCTGGCGCTGCAGAAGGGCGGCATGGCGAGCCATGGCGGGATCATCGGCTTCATCGTCGCCACGCTCCTGTACGCGAAGCGGCGCGGATACGCCGCGCTGCGCCTGCTCGATCTGGGCGCGTACGTCGCCGGGTTCGCGCTCGGCGTGGGCCGGATCGCGAACTTCGTCAACGCGGAACTGGGCGGCCGCGTGTGGCGCGGTACGGGTGAACCGCCGTCATGGACGATCAAGTACCCGCAGGAGATCCTGGAGCCGGGCTTTCCGCGGCGCGACGCGGTGGCCGACGCGCTCCACCCCGTCATCGGCGGCGGTGAGACGTTCTTCCCGCGCGTCGTGGAACTCGCCCGCTCGGGCGATCGCGCCGTCATCGAGGCGCTGACGCCGCTGCTCACGCCCTACTGGCCCAGCCAGATCATCCAGGCGATCACCGACGGCGTGATCCTGATGCTGCTTCTCACCGTGATCTGGATCCGGCCGCGCCGCCCGGGCGTCATCGGCGCATGGTTCCTGATCGGCTATGGCGTGCTCCGCATCCTGAGCGAAACCGTCCGTGAACCGGATACCGGCGTCGCGCTCATCCTGGGACTGACGCGCGGGCAACTGCTGAGCGTCGTGATGGTCCTCGCGGGCATCGTGGCGCTGGCGGTCGTGGCACGCCGGCCCGTCCCGCCCGTGGCGGGGTGGTGCCGCGCGGAATCGACAGAGCGGGCGGCGTAGCGGGCACAGCGCGGGATGGCGCGCGTGGAAAGATCGGGTTGCGCGGACGACGGGTCGACACCCGACACGTCGCGGTGGATCCGAGTCGGTTCAGCACGAAGAGCGCGAAGGAGAAGCCAGGCATGCTGCTGATCGTGCGCCGTGATGGTGGCCGCAGTGTCTGTCCATGATCCCGGTTCGCGTTGCGCCTCCTTGATCCTGCTGGTTGTCCGTGCGGGTGCGCGCGCGCATGGGGGGCTGAGGCCCTCCCTGCAACCCCCTTGCGCGCAGGAGGGTGGTGGTGGTCAGCCGGCGCGCGAGTGGTGGTGCCTGCGCGCATGGGGTCTGTGGTCGCGCGCTGAGGACGTCTGGCGACGACGGCGCGTCCGTGGCGGAGCGTCCACGACCGATGCGTTGCGAGCCGAGGCGCGCCAGGGATCGTCCATCCGCGAGGGGGGTCGCAGGGGGCGCTTCAGCCCCTCCTGCGCTTGCGCGTCCAGAAGGCGAGGGCGTGCACGCCGATGTCGGCCGCCGTCTTCTTCGCGGTCGAGCGACTGCTGCCCACGCGCGCGACTGGCCGAAGACCTGGACGCGCGGAGCCGCAGCGTCCTGGAGCGCAGCGACACCCGCGGATGCGTGACGAAGGACGGTGCAGGCTGAAGGCGTGCCAGTGATGCGTGTCGTCGATCGTGGTGTCGATCATCGGATATCGATGACGCGGACCTGCCAGGACGACTCCCTACAGGGATGGTGGTTCGTGCGCGACGGTCGATCCGTGAGGCTCCTTGCTCACCGTCTGTGCACCGCCGTGTTCATGGACATGACCACTGCTTGTGCTTGACAGGGTCGGGTCACGTGGTACAGTGCACACCGTCCGATCACCCCCACATCAATTCAGGGCGCGGTGGTCGGAGAGTCAGGGGTCCGGTGGACGGCTCCGGTCGAACCACTCCGGACGACATTCGAGGAAGGGATGCGGGCCGGGCCCGCGTCCGGGATCGGGTAAGGGCCCAGTTGTGAGATGACTCGAGGGCCCTGTCGTATTGGGCCCGGGGTACGCCGAATCGGCCCACGGGGCCGGGGAGCGTGGCAATGGGACGGACTGCGCGGGGTGACACGGGCCGGATCGCGGGCGGCGTGCAGCGTCGGCGCGCGCCTGGTGGGGTGGAGGTGCAGGTGGTGTCGGGGGCGCCGGCTGCGGCTTGGGGGGCGGCAGATGCAAGGGACGTGTCGAGTGCGCGCCGGGCGGACCGCGCGCAGAGCAGCGCCGACGGGGTCGGCCGACCGCGGCGCAGTCCTGGGCGTGGGCGCGCCGCGCTGCTTCGGGCAGCGCTCTTTGCAGGCGCGGTTGCGCTCTTCCTCTCAGGTGTCATCGGTCCGGCGCTGCCCGCCGTGGCCGGTGATGGGGCGAAGGACTCCGGGGACTCCGGGGGCGCCGGGGGGTCCGGGGGCGCCGGCGCGGGTGGACTGGTCGGGCCGTGCTCCATGGTGCTCGAACCGGTGGAACTGCCGTATCCGCCGTGCTTTCGCGTGGACAGGACGATCACGGTGACGTGTCCCGGAGGAAGTCCCCCCTTCTACTCGGCGCTGGATATCAACGATCTCGGGGACATCTGCGGCTACCGCTTGTGTGGCGCCGGTGTACGCAAGGCGGTGGTCTGGCCGCGTGAAGGCGGGATGATCCAGCCGCCGTTCCCGGCGGGTGCGGGTACGAGTGAGACAAGGGCGATCAACAATGGTCGGTGGGCGACGGGCAACGTCTACCTCCCCGATGGTGCAGGTGGCGGGGCACGCCACATGTGGCTGTGGAACATCGTGACGAACGAACTGCTGCTGGTGCCGCCGCCGGTGATTGCGGGTGAGCAAGGGACGTTCGTACAGCCGGAGGACCTGAACGACGCGATGGACGTGGTGGGGACGCTCTCCGGCCCGACCTCGAACGACCACGCCAACTACGGCCCCTATGCGTTCCGCTGGCGCGGCGGGGAGTTCGAGATCTTCCCGTTCGTGGATCCGCTGGGGGTGGAGCGGAGCGAGGGGTACAGGACCAACGCTCAGGGGGACATTCTTGGGACGGCTGGCTTCCGCATCGGGGCGCTCCCCAACGAACTGGCGCTGATTTTCTCTGATGCGCAGGTCACACTCGCTCCGCCGGGCAACTGGACCGCCATGGTGCCCGAAGCGTTCAATGACAGCGGCGTGTTCGCGGCGTATACAAGCGTGTCTGGAAACGGCGGCGCATGGATCGGTCTGCTCGGGACCAGGGACGGCTACCTGTGCGAACTTCCGGGGATCGAGCAGCCGCAGGGGACACGCCGGATCCATCCCTATGCAATCAACAACGCCGGCGATGTGGTCGGATACCAGCAGTACAACACGGGCGGCGGACAGTTCGCCATGCTCTGGCGCAACGGCGTGGCTCATCGCCTGGTACGCATGGTGATCGCTGCGCCGTGGCCGGCCACCTACAACGGGGGCACTCCCACGGCGATCAGCGAGAACGGGCAGATCGTGATCCCCTCGGGCTCGCCGATCTACCACCTGGTCCCGGCGCCGCCTCCGCCGGGTGATCTGAACCATGACTGCCGTGTCGGCTTCCAGGATCTTCTCCTCATGCTGAGCCGATGGGGTACGGCGGGCGAAGGCGATCTCAATGGTGACGGCGTGATCGACACGGCGGACCTGTGGATGCTGTTCGATCACTGGAATCCGTGATTCGTGACATGATCCGCGCGTGAGTCGCCCATGCGGGCGGCAGCGCGGTGATCTTCACTCCATCTGTCCGCGCACGAAGCGCGGAGGAGGTATCCCATGGTGTGCATGCAACGCATGCGCGGGCGCGGTCTCTGCGCCCTGGCGGCCGCGTGGATCGCGGTGACGGTCCCGGTCCGTGGTGACATCCTGCTGGTCCATCACGACCCGCCGGCGACGGGGTTCTGGTCGACGGCGGTGACGCTTGACACGGCGCTGGCAGCAGCCCAGCCCGGCGACCAGATCTGGATCGCCGGTGGGACGTACGTGCCGCAGTACACGGCGCCCACCGGGAACCCGCCGCCGACATCGCCGGCGCGGCAGAGGACGTACTTCGTCAAGGTGGACGGCACACTGGAGATCGCCGGCAACTTCGCGGGGACGGAGACCCAGATCGGCCAGCGCGACCACATCAACCCCGCGCACGAGACGATCCTGAGCGGGCTGATCGGGTCCAATCCGAACGACTGGAACGATCGCGTGTTCCACGTGATCACGGCGGTTCCGGATCCCTTCACCGAGATTCAGCTCCGCCTCGACGCGCTGACGGTGCAGCACGGCTGGGCCACGGGTGAGACCGGTGGGGAGGTCGAGGATCCGATCGGACAGGAGGAGTCCAGGGGCCTGGGCGGAGGCCTCTATGGGCGCGTCGGAGAACTCGTTCTGACACTGTGCACGTTCCGTGAGAACCGGGCCGGGATTGCAAGCTGTGCCGCGGAGTACCAGGGAGGGACCGTCGCTGGATCGGGCGGTGCCGTGGCGCTGCTCGGTAGCAAGGCGGGACTCGAGGGCCCGGAGGAGATCGAGCCGGAGTCCTATGACATCGAGATCGTCGCGTGCACGTTCGATGAGAACCGTGCGGAAGCCGGCTCCGATGCCCTCCTGAATCCCGGCACCCATGGTGGCGCGCTGCATGTCGATGCCCTCGGATTCGCGATGCGGATGACCAACAGCGTCTTCCGCGCCAACTCGGTGTACGGGCTCTCGTGTCAGGCGACGGTGACCGCGTCCGGTGGCGCGATTTCGTTCGGCGTGGGCGGCGGCTGGCTGACGATCGTGAACTCGACGTTCGTGGACAACGTGGCGGAGACCTCCGGTGCGGTCCCGGGTACCGCGATCGGAGCCGCCATCGTGCGCTGTCCGGCGACGCGGATCCGCAACACGATTCTGTGGGGGAACACGGCGAATGAGGTGCTGAGTCACGTGAGTCGTCCGCCACAGTCCGCCGCCTGCTGGGACGACGGCACAGTCACGTACGCGCACTGCAACGTGGAGCTGACGTCCGGAACCCAGTCCGGCACCGGCAACATCAACGCCGACCCGCTGTTCGTGGACCGGGAGGCGGGCGATCTCCGGCTGACGGAGGAGTCACCGTGCATCGACGCGGGCTGGCACGAGCACCTGGTCAAGGACCACTATGACATCAACCGCGACGGCAACCTCCTGGAGGATGCGCCGGATCGCGACCTGGCGAATCGCACATTCGGCTGTCCGCCCGACATGGGTGCATTCGAGTTCATCCCGGAGGAGATGCCCTTCGGCGATCTGGACGGCAACGGCCGCGTGGACTTCCAGGATCTTCTGCTGGTCCTGTCCTGCTGGTCGAACCCGGAAGATCCGCCGCTGGATCCGTCGGATCCGTGCGCACCGTCGGACCTGAGTGAGAACGGGTCTGTCGACTTCTGGGATGTGCTGCTGATCCTGGCGTGGTGGACCAGTTGCGATGGCGAACAGGTCACGCAGGGTTCGGTCTCTGAGTGCATCGACAAGTTCGGATTCACGAACCCGGCCGCGCTCGCGGCGTGCATCGAAGCGATGATCATCAACGGCACGCCATAGCCCGCGCTGCGGCGACCGCCCACGGATGTCATCGCCCCATGGCCCGGGGCGTCCCGGCGGACGGCACGATCCGCCGCCGGGACATCCCGGGCGCCTCTGGGGTCTGTGCGCGCTGTGGAATCTGCTGGCACGCGTGACTCGACAGGCCGAAGGCCCTGATCGCGCAGAGCCGCGGCGTCCTGGAGCGAAGCGACACCCCCGGAAGCGTGATGAAGGATGGTGCAGGCTGAAGGCCTGCCCGCGGTGCGTGCCGTCGATCGTGGTGTCGCCCATCGTGGCATCGCCGTCCTCGGCGATGGTGCCGAGGCCGTCCCCGGCCGCGCCGCTGCGCGCGAGCCATGCCGAGGCACGCAGATGAGGATCGCCAGATCGACGACACGCATGCTCCAGTTCATCGTGCAGGAGCCCGACGACCGCGAAGGGGGTTCAAGGGGGGCGACAGCCCCCATTGGCGTGCGCGATCAGATCGCGCAGGCATGGACGTCGTCGTGAGATGAGGAGCATCGGTCGAGCGTTCTCTCTCACGCTCGTCCGCTGGATCACATGTCCAGAGGATGCACGTCGCTGATCGGAGTCAGTTGGTCACCTTCCTTGTCGACACGGTCTGAAGGCGCACGCCGATGGGAGATGGCGCCACGGTTGAACACACCGTTGCGATGTCGGCGCGAATGCCCGCTCCAGTTCTCTCGCCAAGGCGCGAAGGTCGCGAAGATGATGAGGTGATCGTGTTCAGGAGGCGCATGGCTCTGGATGCCGTCGAGCATGATGTGAACGGTGCATGAAGCGGATGAGCGCACTTGTCCTGGCGCTCTTCGCGTCTTCGCGAGAGCATCCGGATGGAGCCTGGCGTTTCGGCGGACCTGCCATGACGGCGCTTTGTCGGGACGGCCGTTCATGTGCGAAGATCATCCGTGAGGCTCCTTGCTCACCGTCTGTGCACCGCCGTGTTCATGGACATGACCACTGCTCGTGCTTGACAGGGTCGGGTCACGTGGTACAGTGCACACCGTCCGATCACCCCCACGTCATTTCAGGGCGCGGTGGTCGGAGAGTCAGGGGTCCGGTGGACGGCTCCGGTCGAACCACTCCGGACGACATTCGAGGAAGGGATGCGGGCCGGGCCCGCGTCCGGGATCGGGTAAGGGCCCAGTTGTGAGATGACTCGAGGGCCCTGTCGTATTGGGCCCGGGGTACGCCGAATCGGCCCACGGGGCCGGGGAGCGTGGCAATGGGACGGACTGCGCGGGGTGACACGGGCCGGATCGCGGGCGGCGTGCAGCGTCGGCGCGCGCCTGGTGGGGTGGAGGTGCAGGTGGTGTCGGGGGCGCCGGCTGCGGCTTGGGGGGCGGCAGATGCAAGGGACGTGTCGAGTGCGCGCCGGGCGGACCGCGCGCAGAGCAGCGCCGACGGGGTCGGCCGACCGCGGCGCAGTCCTGGGCGTGGGCGCGCCGCGCTGCTTCGGGTAGCGCTCTTTGCAGGCGCGGTTGCGCTCTTCCTCTCAGGTGTCATCGGTCCGGCGCAGCGCGCCGTGGCCGGTGATGGGGCGAAGGACTCCGGGGGGGGCGGGGATGCCGGGGGTCCAGGTGGCGCCGGTACCGGCGGACTGGTCGGGCCGTGTCCCGGCGTGCACGAGGCGGACCTTCCGTATCCGCCGTGCTACCGGTTTGCGCGGCCGATCGCAGTCCCGGGGTGCCTGACTGGTGCTGGTGCTGTGAACAACCATGGAGACGTCTGCGGCTACTACGTCTGTGGCGCCAGCACGCGGCGCGCCGTGGCGTGGCCGAGCACGGGTGGCATCGTGACGCCGCCGTGGCCGCCGGGGGCGGGGTGGAGCGATGCGTTCGCGATCAATGACGCGGGGTGGGTGACGGGAATCGTGGATATCGCCGGTGACCAGTACGGTCAGCTCTCCTTCCTGTGGAACATCCACACGAACGAGTTCGAGATGATCTACCCGCCGTTCGTGAACGGCGAGCAGGGAACAAGCATCCAGGCCAATGCGATCTCCGAGGACAGAACAGTCGTCGGGTTCTTCTACACGGCGTACCCGGAGAGTGACCCGCACGCGTTCCGCTGGAAGGACGGGCAGTTCGAACTGTTCGTGGGGGCGTTCTCGGGGACGCGGAGCCAGGGCATCGCAATCGGAGAATCCGGGGCCATCGCCGGGAATGTGGGCTTCTATCCGAGTCCTCTTCCGGTGCATCCGTTCCTGATCATTGATGGTCGCATCACGGAGATCCCCACCTATGGCGGGTGGCCGGCGACAGTGGTCACAGGCGCAGACGACGCTGGTCGGTTCGTCGCGCGGGTGGTCGATGTGGCGAACGGGAGCATCGGGATCGGCCTGATGGGCGATGCGGGCGGCTATGTGTGCGAACTGATGCCGGACTGGCCGCCGGACCTGGTCCACAGGGTGGTCCCGCGCGGGATCAACAACTCGGGTGATGTGATCGGGTGGGTCAGTTACCTCAACGGCGCTGGAGCTCATGCGCTGGTCTGGCGCAGCGGTGGCGCGCGGAGGCTGCGGGATCTGGTGATGGCGCCGCCCTCCTTCGGTCCCATGCCGATCAACCTGGGGTGGCCTTCACCGATCAGTCAGAACGGCCAGGTCGTTGCGATCGGCGACGGTGGCTACTACCACATCGTCCCGGCGGCGCCGACGGACGAGGATCTCAACGGCGACTGCCGCGTGGACTTCAGGGATCTGCTGATCCTGCTGAGCCGGTGGGGCAGCAGCGGATTCGGCGACTTCAACGGCGATGACGTGATCGACCACAAGGACCTCTGGCATCTCTTCGACCACTGGTGGGCGCCGTAAGACCGACGGTGTTCCGACTGGTGGCCGTGTGACGTGATTCGACAGGCGGTGTGACGCGGGATGTCCCGTCGAAGCGGGACGCGCGATCATGCCGTCCGGACCCTGTGCAACGGAGACATCCAGGATGAAGACGATCCGTGACATTCTGCACGGCGGCTGTGGGTGCGCCCTCGCGCTGCTGGCGGCGGCGCATTCGGCGCAGAGCGCCATCATCCGAGTTCACCCGAACCCGCCGGGATCGGGCGCATGGGCCCTCTCGGTGACGACGATCGAAGCGGCGCTTGCGGCTGCCGATCCCGAGGACGAGATCTGGATCTACCAGGGCACCTACGTGCCAGGTGCGCCGACGACGACTCGCGCCAGTACGTTCGAGTTGCCGCGCTTCAACGGCTCCTACACCCTCGCCGGGAACTTCAACGGGACGGAAGAGTTCATCACCGAGCGCGATCACATCAACCCTGCCCACGCCACGATCCTGAGCGGGCTGTTCGGGCAGGATCCGGGCAATCCGGAGGACCGGGTGTTCCACGTGGTGTGGGGCGAGAAGGGCTCGCAGCAGAACGAGGTGACGTACCGGCTGGACGCGCTGCAGGTGGAGTACGGATGGGCGACCGGCCGCGACGGTGACCCGCACTCGCGCGACGACTTCACTCACGCTGCGGCGGCGGGCGGTGGCGCGTACCTCAAGGACGTCTGCGCGATCATGACGCTGTGCACGTTCCGGAACAACCGGGCGGGGTCGGTGGGCGAGTATTGCGCGATCCGCCCGGGTGCTGGCGCCGCCGTGTACCACGATATCGGATCCCCAGCACTTACGCTGGAGAGCGGATCGGCGCTTGACATCTTCAGCAGTGCCTTCGAGGAGAATGAGGCGTGGTTCGACGCATGGGGCGGGGCGATCTACAGCGACAGCGCCGGCTACGTGCTGCTGGCGGTGAACACGGTCTTCTACGCCAACCGGGCCATCGGCGGATCGTGCACACTGGGGGAGGTGACAACGGCGTGGGACGCACACGGTGGTGCGATCGCGGGGTCGTCCGCGTCCACAGACCTGGTCCTGGTCAACTGCACGCTGGTGGACAACGCGGCGGAAATCGAGACAGAAGCAGACAATGAGCCGATCGCCCGCGGTGGGGCGATCCGGGTGTGCTGCGATGACCTGAGTATCAGAAACTCGATCCTGGTCGGGAACCTTCAGGCTGGCATCGTGGCACACATCGCGAACACGTGTCCCCCGGGCGATCCGTCGACCACGGTGGCATGGAGCAATGTCGAGGGTGGCTGGTCCGGCACGGGCAACATCGATGCCGACCCGCTGTTCGTCAATCGCAGCATCGGCAATCTGCGGCTTCAGGCATGCTCCCCCTCGATCGACGCGGGCGACGAGGGTCTGATGGTGGCGGATCTCCACGACGTCAATCGCAACGATGACCTCGAGGAGCCGGCGCCGGATCGGGATCTCCTGGCCCGCGTGGCGGCGAGTCTGCTCTGCACGTCGGGCACGGTGGACCAGGGCGCGTTCGAACGCCCGTTTCTCCCGGCCGACTTCGACTGCAATTCTGCGGTCGACTTCCAGGACCTGCTGATCCTCCTGGCCGCGTATGGGGCGTGCCCCGGGTCACCGGACCCCTGTCCATGGGATCTCGACGAGAGCGGCACCGTGGGCTTCCCGGATCTCCTCATCCTGCTCTCCTGGTGGACCAGCGACTCGCCGTCCTGTCCGCACGTCACGCTGGGCTCGATCTGGGATTGCATCAACGAGATCGGCCTCGCGCCTGAGAATCTCCCCAGACTGGAAGCGTGCATCGAGGCGATGATCATCAACGGCACGCCGTAGCCCGCACGCCGCCGCGGCGAGCGCTGCATGATGTCATCGACCCATGGCCTGGCGATGTCCCGGCGGACGGCACGCTCCGCCGCCGGGACATCCCCGGGTTCTTTGTGACCTGTGCGCGCGGTGGTATCTCTGAGGATGCGCGTGCCTGCTGCGCCGAGAATGCCCTTGTGTGCCAGCGCCTTCCGTGGCGTCGGCGAGAACGCCGACGCGACCATCGCCGAGGACGGCGATGCCACGATGGGCGATGCCACCGACGGCGATGACTCCGCGAGCGTCTCCGGCCGCGCTGCTGTGCGCGAGTCACGCCGATTCACGCAGACGAGGATCTTGAGATCGACGACGCGCAGGCATGAGCGTCGGCTCAGGACGACAGATATCCGTCGAGCGACATGTCGCTCGCCTGTGCACTCGCGCACGGCGGACGACTCACAAGGAGACTACAGAACCCCGGTCGAACATGATCCGCAGTTCCTCATGGAACGGCTCGTACCCCAGCGACCGGTAGATGCCGTTGGACGTGGGGTTCGCAGCATCCGTGAAGAGCAGGATGTGCGGCACGCCCGCGGTCCGCAGTTCCGCGGAGAGCGCATGCGTGACATGGGACGCGAAGCCGTGGCCGCGGAAGCGGCGCGGCGTGTACACGGCGCCGATGCGCGCGGTCCGCGCGGTCCGACCGGTGATGGCCGCCATCGACACCGGTTCGCCGTCGACCTCCCAGACGCGGACGCGGTCGTCTTCGTACAGCGCGTCCGCCCAGCGATCGGCGCCCTCCGACGGCATGTGCGCATCGCGGGCGAACGCGACCAGCCACGCGCCGAGCCACGCCTGGTCCGCGCGCACCAGGCGCCGGGCGGATCCCGGCGCGGCGTGGACCGGGGCGCGCAGCGTGCGCAGCGCGTGCAGTTGCAGGCGCAGGTCCACCGCGAAGCCGGCGCCGGTCACCTGGCGCCATGCCTCGGCGAACGCCGGGCCGGCCACGGCATCCGCCTGGATCCCCACCAGGTCCAGGGCGGCGTCGGCCGCCGCGCGGGCGAGCGCGGCCGCCGCCGCCGGGGGCATCGGTGAGAGCAGGGCGGGGAACGGCCCGGACTGGAAGAGGACGCCGCAGACGGGCGCGGGCGCGTCCCCGGCCGCGCCGCTGCGCACGACGCCGCCGACGGGCCGTCGGTCACCGCCCGGGCCGGCGGTGCCGGCGGCGACGGACGCCGTCCGGGGCGGCGGATCCGATCGGGGACCGGACTGTGAGCGGGCCAGGTTGGACTCGATCAGTCCCGCGATCAGGCTGGTGACCGGCTCCCCGGCGGCCAGGAAGGCGTGCGCATCGGCGTGCAGCCGGGCGAGATCGGACGTGAGTCGGGCGTGCATCACCGGTTGCTTCCGCGGCGCCCGCGAGGATCGGCGCAGGCGCGGGCGTGCGCCACCCTACACTGTCGGCATGTCGCTTGCCCAGCCACACCGCGCGGCCGCCGTCACCACCGATCGACCCGATCCGGAGACCGTGACCATCTCCGGGTATGAACTTGCCCGGCGCTACGGCCCCGATGTCGTGCCGACACAGGAGACCGGCGACGTGCACCGTCCCCATCCGCGCATCGGGGAGCCGGGCACGTTCCCGTTCACGCGCGGGATCCATCCCGGCATGTACCGCGAGCGCCTCTGGACCATGCGGCAGTTCGCGGGCTTCGGCTCGGCGGATGACACCAATCGGCGGTTCAAGTACCTCCTGGAGAACGCGCGCGGCACCAAGGCGAACACCGGGCTCTCGACCGCCTTCGACCTGCCGACGCTCATGGGCCGCGACTCCGACGATCCGCTCTCCGCGGGCGAGGTGGGTCGCTGCGGCGTCGCCATCGACACCATCGATGACATGCACCGGCTCTACGCCGACATCCCGCTGGAGGACGTGACGGTCTCGCAGACGATCAACGGTCCGGCGGCGGTCATCTGGGCGATGTACCTGGCCATGGCGGAGGAGCGCGGGTTCGACCGGACGCGCCTGGGCGGCACGCTCCAGAACGACATCCTCAAGGAGTTCCACGCGCAGAACGAGTTCATCTATCCGCCCGAGCCGTCGGTCCGGCTGGTGGTGGACACGATCGAGTACCAGATGCAGCACGTGCCGCGCTGGAACAGCGTGTCGATCTCCGGCTACCACATCCGCGAGGCGGGATCGACCGCGACGCAGGAACTGGCGTTCACCCTGCGCGACGGCATGGAGTACGTGGAGTGGTGCCTGCGCCGGGGGCTGGACGTCGATGCGTTCGCACCGCGGCTCTCGTTCTTCTTCAATGCGCACAACGAGTTCTTCGAAGAGGTCTGCAAGCTCCGCGCCGCCCGCCGGATCTGGGCGACGGTGATGCGGGATCGCTACGGTGCGAGGAGCGAGCGGTCCTGGTGGATGCGCACGCACGTGCAGACCGCCGGCTGCTCGCTGACCGAGCAGCAGCCCCTCAACAACATCGTCCGCGTGGCGTACCAGGCACTGGCGGGCGTGCTCGGCGGCTGCCAGTCGCTGCACACGGACTCCATGGACGAGACGCTCGGCCTTCCCACCGAGACCGCCGTGCGGGTCGCGCTGCGGACGCAGCAGATCCTGGCCCACGAGACCGGCGTGCACCGCACGGTCGACCCGCTGGGCGGGTCGTGGTTCATCGAGGCGCTCACCGACCAGATGGAAGCGGACGCCATGGCGATGATCCATGACATCGACGACATGGGCGGCGTCGTCGCCGGCATCCACAAGGGGTACTTCCGGCGACAGATCGCCGAGGCGTCCTACCGCTTCGGACAGGAGATGGAGGCGGGCGACCGGATCATCGTCGGCGTGAATGCGTACACCGACGGGAACCAGGACCGGCAGGTGGAGATCCTCCAGATCCCGCACGACGTGGAGACGCAGCAGTGTGACAGGCTGGCCGCCTTCCGCCGCGCGCGCCCCGCAGAGACCGTGCACCGCGCGCTGGACGACATCCGGACCGCCGCGCGGGGCGAGGCGAACGTCATGCCCGCCCTGATCGCCGGTGCGCACGCGAAGTGCACGCTCGGCGAGATGGTGCAGGCGATGGCGGACGTCTTCGGCCGGTACAGCGGCGGACCGGAGTGGTGACGGAACCCGCGCGTGCGCTGCGACGCGATCGACCCCGACGGATTCATCGGCGCCCGGACGCTGATCGATCCGCTCCGTCTCGGGCGTGACGCGCCGGCGCGGCATCTCGTGATCCGGGACAGCGCGGACGCGGCGCAGGCATGCTGCTCGCTCTGGCCCGGGCGCGCCGCGCTGCCCGACGGTCGCGTGCCGGCGCTGGTCGGACACTACGAGGCGCTCTCGGACGAGGCGGGGCTGAGCGTGCTCGCCGGCGCCGCGGACTGGTGCGCCCGGCAGGGCCGTGACCTCTGCGTCGGGCCGATGGACGGCAGTACATGGCGACGGTATCGATTCGTCACCGGAGGCAGTGCGGAGCCGGCCTTCTTCATGGAGCCGGCGAATCCGCCCGCGTACCCGCAGCAGTGGACGCGGGCCGGGTTCGGGCCGATGGCGCGGTACGAGTCCCGCGTGCGCCGGACGGACGGTCCGGATGACGCCGATACCGATGCGGACCTGGCGAGACTCCATGCCATGGGGATCTCGATCCGCCCGATCGACCTGGAGCGGTTCGACGAAGAACTCCGCGCCGTCCACGCGCTCTCGAACCGCGCGTTCGCGGAGAACCTGCTGGCAACGCCCATCGATGCCGACGGCTTCTGCGCGATGTATGCCCCGCTGCGGACCGCGATCCGTCCGGAGTTCGTCCTGATCGCGGAGCAGGACGGTCGGCCGGTCGGCTTCCTCTTCGGACTGCCGGACCTTGCGCAGCATCAGCGGGGCGTGCCCGTGGACACGGTGCTGGCGAAGTCGATCGCGGTCGCGGACGAGGCGCGCGGCCGGAGACTGGGCAGCGCGCTGCTGGAACTCCTGAGGCGCCGCGCGCGGGACGCGGGATTCCCGCGGATCGTCTACGCGCTGATGCACGAGGACAACCGGTCGCTGGCGATCGTCGGACACCGGTCCCGGCCGCTGCGCGAGTACGCGCTCTTCGGACGGTCGTGCGGATGAACCTCGCCGACCTGCTGCTCCGACAGGCGACGGATCGGCCCGGGCAGGTGGCGCTGGTCGAGGGCAGCGGTCGCACGAAGCGGTCGATCACCTACGGGGACCTGGCGGACCGATCGGCGGCGGACGCACGGCACCTGCGCGACGCCGGCATCGGTCCCGGGCGGCGCGTCCTGCTCTTCCTGCCGCTCTCGATCGACCTCTACTCGGCGATCATCGCGATCGTCCGGGTCGGCGCGGCCGGCGTCGTGATCGATCCGCACGAGGGGCTTCGACACGTCAACCGGTGCGCAGCCGCGGCGCGCCCGGACGCGATGATCGCGGTGCGGCGGGCACACCTGCTCCGACTCCTCTGTCCGGCACTGCGCCGCATCCCGCGACACTACGCCGTCGGCGGCGGACTGCCGTGGACACGACGATGGGACCACGTGGCAGCGTCCGCCGCGGTCGGCGACCGCGCGCAGAGAGGTCCGGCCGCGATGACCCCGGACGATGCCGCGCTGCTCACCTTCACCAGCGGCAGCACCGGCGTGCCGAAGTGTGCCATCCGCACGCACGGCGTCCTGTCGGCGCAGTACGAAGCGCTCCGGGATGCGATTGCGCTCGAACCGGGCCAGGTCGACTTCGCAACGCTTCCCATCTTCGCGCTGGCGAACCTGGCGGGCGGCCTGACGACCATCCTGCACGACTGGAGCGATCCGTCGATCTCGCGCGTCACCGCCGCACCGGCGTTCCTGCGCGCCCGGGCGCCGGGCGATCGGCGCCTGCACACCGTGTTCACGGGCGGCGGACCGGTCTTCCCCGCGGACCTGGAGGACATCCGAGGACGCTTCCCCGAGGCGCGGATCGTCGTCCTCTACGGCTCGACGGAGGCGGAGCCGATTGCGCACATCGCGACGGAGGCGATGTCCGCGGAGGACCTGGACGCGATGCGCCGCGGACGCGGACTGCTCGTCGGATCACCGGTCCCGCAGGTGGCGCTCCGGATCATCCGGAACCGGGCGGGCGAATCGATCGGCCCGCTCGATCGGGCCGCGCTGGATGCGCTCACGTGTCCGCCCGGGACCGCCGGCGAGATCATCGTGAGCGGACCGCACGTCCTGCGCGGTTACCTCGACGGCATCGGCGACGAAGAGACGAAGGTCCGCGTCGGTGACTCGACGTGGCACCGGACCGGCGATGCCGGACGGCTCGATGCGCGGGGGCGCCTCTGGCTGCTCGGTCGCGCGGCGGCGTGCCTGCGCGATGAGCGCGGAGAGCTGTATCCGCTGGAGGCGGAAAGCGTGGCGCGGCAGGATCCCGCGGTCGTCCGGGCGGCGGTGGTCGGGATCGACGGATCCAGGATCATGCTGGTGGAGTGCGCCCGGGACGACCTCGACGGGATCGCGCAGCGGCTGCGCCCGGTGCTCGAGCCGTTCGGCATCGGGCAGACGCGGCGCGTCGCGCGGATCCCGATGGACCGGCGGCACGGCGCGAAGATCGATTACGCTGCCCTGCAGCGGATGGTCGCGGCGATGCGGCCGTGAGGGACGCACCGCCGCGCACGCCGGTGCCGGTGCCCCGGCGGGCGACCGCGGTCGCCGCGAAAGGAGTGGTCCGTGACGGCAGGTCGTGATCAGGCGATGCGGTTGATCCGGGCGCTGTCAGAGCGGGTCCCGGTGGAGGCGTGGCCCGGACGGGCGGCGCCGATCGACGATGAGCGCTCCCCGCGGGCGACCCGCGCCGCGGAGATCTCCCCGGACGCGGTCGACGCGCGATGGCGCGTGCTCGGCGACGACCCGGCCATCCGCGGTGAACTTCTCGACGCGCACACCGCCGCGCAGCAGTCGGCCTACGCGGCGAACATCGAGAGCTTCATCGGCGCTGTCCGGGTGCCGGTGGGCATCGCGGGACCGCTGCGCGTGCGCGGGCTCTTCGCGCACGGTGACTATGTGATCCCCATGGCGACGACCGAAGCGGCGCTCGTCGCGTCCTACACCCGCGGCATGCTCGCGGTGAGCGAATCCGGCGGTGCGACGACGGCGGTGGTGAACGAGGCCATCGGTCGCGCGCCGGTCTTCATGTTCGCCGGACTGGCCGATGCCGGCCGGTTCGTCGCGTGGTGCGCGGAGCAGGTCGATGCCATCCGGGCGGCGGCCGAGGCGACGACGCGGCACGGAAAGCTGATCGACCTCCGCTTCAACCTGGAGGGCAGCCGGGTCTACATCACGTTCGAGTACACCACCGGTGACGCCGCCGGACAGAACATGGTGACGATCGCGACCGCGGCGGGATGCGCGTGGATCGTCGAGCACGCGCCGGTGCCGATCCGGCGCTGGCTCATCGAGTCGAATCACAGCGGCGACAAGAAGGCGACGCAGCAGTCGCTCACCGGTGTGCGCGGTCGCAAGGTGATCGCGGAGGCCGTGATTCCCGCCGCCACCCTGAAGCGCCGTCTTCACGTGGAGGCCCGGGCGCTGGCCGAGGCATGGCAGGTCAGCGCCATCGGCGGCGTCATGAGCGGCGGGATCGGCATCCAGGGCCACCTGGCGAACGGTCTGGCCGCGATCTTCATCGCCACCGGCCAGGACGCGGCGTGCGTCGCCGAAGCGGCGGTCGGCATCACGCGCTTCGAGTCGGACGACGACGGGGCGCTGCATGCAAGCGTGACGCTGCCCGGACTCATCGTCGGCACGGTCGGCGGCGGCACGGGACTGCCATCGCAGCGCGCCTGCCTGCGCCTCCTTCGCATGGACGGCCCGGGCCATGCCGGCGCGCTCGCGGAGGTCATCGCCGCGGCGCTGCTGGCCGGAGAGATCTCCATTCTCGCGGCGATCTGCGCCGGAGACTTCGCAACCGCCCATGCCAGGCTGGCACGGGAGCGGCGGGCCCCGTGATGGCGCAGGTTCCGGCGCCGACGGATCCGCGGGGAGCGGCCCGCTGGTGGATCTACCAGCGTGAGCGGTTTCCCATCGTCGGTCACGGCGCGCTGATCGCCGCGTTCAGTTTCTGCGCCGTGGCCTACTCCGCGCGCCTGCGCGGGCCGGCCGCCGCGCCGGCCGGCGGCGTGGGCGAGAGCACCGCGACCGGCTTCCCGGCGCCCGTGACGCTGATCGTCGCGTTCGTCTCGTGCATGCTCTTCTTCCTCCAGCTCCGGATCGCCGACGAGTTCAAGGACTTCGAGGAGGATCTTGCCCATCGACCCTACCGACCGGTGCAGCGCGGGCTGGTGTCGCTGCGCGAACTGGCGATGGTGTTCCTTGCCGCCGGGGCGGTGCAGTTCGTGCTCGGCCTCGTGTACGAGCCACGACTGCTCGTGCTGCTCCTGGTCGTCTGGTTCTATCTCGCCCTGATGGGCCGCGAGTTCTACGCGGGCGGATGGCTGCGCGCCCGCCCGGTTCTCTACATGCTGAGCCACATGCTCATCATGCCCCTCATCGATCTCTATGCGACGGCGGCGGAGTGGTCGCCGCATCAGCCGCTCCCGCCTTCCGGCCTGTCGTGGTTCCTCGCGGCAAGCTACGGCAACGGCCTCGTCATCGAACTGGGACGCAAGATCCGGACGCCCGCCGACGAGGAGGCCGGTGTCTCGACGTACTCGGCGCTCTGGGGACGGCGGCGGGCCGTGGGCGCATGGCTGACGGCGATGGCGGGCGCGATGGGCGCGGCGCTCCTCGCCGCGGCGCGGATCGGAACGCTGGTCCCGGTCGCGGTGGTGCTCATTGCCGTCGCCATCGCGGCGACCATCGTCGCCGTGCGCTTCCTTCGATCGGAGCGTCCCGGATCCGGTCGCGCGATCGAGCGCATGGCCGGCATCTGGACGATCATCCTCTACCTTGCCCTGGGAGGGCTGCCGCTGCTGATCCGCTGAGCGCCGCGGCGCGCGAAGCACCGTCCCGATTCCGTCCTCCGTCCGCGCTGATCTCTGCATGTCCGGAACCCTGACCGCACGATCCATGCTCGCCCGCGCCCGGCGCATCGTCGCATTCTCCGGCGCGGGACTCAGCGCGGCGTCGGGACTGGCGACCTTCCGCGGGAATCGGACGGATGCGCTCTGGTCCCGGTTCGACCCGATGGCGCTCGCGACGCCGCACGCGTTCGCGCGGGATCCCGGGCTCGTGCTCGCGTGGTACGGGTGGCGCCGCGGCCAGCTCCGGCGCGCCGGGCCGAATGCGGCGCACCGCGCCCTCGCGGCGCGGGGGGACATCGTGCAGGTGACGCAGAATGTCGACGACCTTCTCGAGCGCGCGGGGGCGCGCCAGGTCATCCACCTGCACGGAGAGATTCTTGACGATTGCTGTCATGCCGGCTGCGGATTCCGGCGATCGGCCGCGGTCACGACGGAGGCGGCGTTCGACCCGGATGATCGCGCATCGCATCCGGCGGTCGAGTCCTGTCCCGACTGCGGCGGACCGCTGCGCCCCTCGGTGACCTGGTTCGGCGAATCGCTGCCGGTGGCGGCGTGGGAACGGGCGGAGGCGGCATGCAGCGCGTGCGACGTGATGCTGGTCGTCGGCTCGAGCGGGACGGTGTATCCCGCGGCGGGGCTCGTGGACCTGGCGAAGCGCGCCGGGGCGTCGGTGATCGTCGTCGACCCGGGTGCGTCCGCGTTCGCGGCCGGCGCGGACGTGGTGATCGCGGAGCCCGCCGAGGACGCGGTGCCGCGGCTGCTCGCGACGGAAGACGCGGCGCGGAGATCCGTCGATGGCCGGTGAGGTCGCCATGCTCCGCGCGGCGGACGGCGTCGACCGCGCGCGCCTGGGCGGGAAGGCGGCGGCGCTGGCGGACCTGCACGACGCGGGCGTGGTCGTGCCGCCCTGGTTCGTCGTGCCGCCGGCGGCGGCTCTCATGGAGACGGTGGCGCTCGAGCGCGCCCTCGACGGCGCGCTGCGGGCGCTCGGTCACCGCGGGACGTTCGCCGTCCGCTCGAGCGCGGTCGATGAGGATGGCGCCGGACACTCCTTCGCCGGTCAGTTCGAGTCGTTCCTCGGCGTCCGCGCGGCGGACGTGATCGGGCGCGTCCGCGACGTCTGGCGCAGCGCGGAGAGCCGCCGTGTCGCCGCCTATCGCGCGGAGCACGGCCTGGCGGGCCCGGGCAGCCCGCCGGCCGTCCTGGTCCAGGCGATGATCGAACCGGCGTTTGCCGGCGTCGCCTTCAGCGCTGATCCGGTGACGGGTTCCCGCTCGACCGCGCTGGTGAGCGCGGTCGCCGGTCTCGGGACGGTGCTCGTGGGCGGGGATGTCGATGCGCACGAGTACGCGATCGACCGCGCCGGCACGATCCTGCGGCGCCGCGCCGGCCGGCAGGAGCGCATCGAGCGGATCATCGACGGCCGGGTGCAGCAGGCGCCGATCGACGGTGTGCCGCCGCCGCCCGATGACCTGGTACGCGACGTCGCGGCGCTTGCGCGCCGCTGCGCGCGGCACTTCGGGCGGCCGCAGGACATCGAGTGGGCGTGGGCGGGCGGCACGCTGTACCTCCTGCAGAGCCGGCCGGTGACCACGCTCGGGCGGATGCCGGATCCGGACGGCCTGCGCATGCTCTGGGACTCCAGCAACATCGCCGAGAGTTACGGCGGCGTCACCAGTCCGCTGACCTTCTCGTTCGCGCGGACCGCGTACGAGGGCGTCTATCGGCGCTTCTGCCAGCTGCTCCGCGTGCCGCGCCGCTCGATGGAGGCCAACGACTTCATCTTCGCGCGGATGCTCGGCTTCATCCGGGGTCGCGTCTACTACAACCTGCTCAACTGGTACCGCCTGCTCGCGATGCTCCCGGGCTTCCGGACGAACCGCGCGTTCATGGAGCAGATGATGGGCGTGCGCGAGGCGCTGCCGGAGGCGGTGGTGGCGGAGATCGCCACGGTCTCCGGATCGTCCGCCTTCCGCGACCGGCTGGACTTCGTGCGCATGGTGGCCGGCGTGGCGGTCAGCGGGATCATGCTGCCCCGGGCGCAGCGGCGGTTTGCGCGGCGCCTGGAGGCGGCCCTGGCACCTCCGGCGGTGCCGCTGGAGACGATGCGGATCGACGAACTGGTCCGGTCGTACCGTGACCTCGAGTCCCGCCTGCTGCATCACTGGGATGCCCCCATCGTCAACGACTTCTTCGCCATGCTGTTCTTCGGCGTGCTGCGCCGCGTCTGCGAGCGCTGGGTCCGGGAGCCCGGGCTGCACAACGCGCTGGTCTCCGGGGACCGGAACGTCATCAGCGCCGAGCCCGCGAAGCGGGTGAGCGCCATGGCGGCGGCGATCCGGGACGACGCAGTCCTCGTCGACGCGCTCTGCGAGGGTCCGGTCGATCCGGCGATGGCGCACCTGCGGGCGCATTCCGTCGCGGGTCCGCTGCTCGACGCGTACCTGGATCGCTTTGCCGATCGCTGCCTGGAGGAACTCAAGCTGGAGTCCGCCACCCTGGCCGACGATCCCGCGCCGCTGGTGCGCGCGATCGGTCACGCCGCGCGGCGCGCCGCGTCGCAGGTCGCCGGGGGGTCTCCGGAGAGCGCCCGGGCGGGCGCCGTTGCGGCGCCGTCGCCGCGCGACAGGGCGGAGCGCACCGCCCGCGCGGCGCTCCGCCGCAGGCCGGTGCGCCGGCTGCTCTTCGCCTGGGTGCTGCGCACGGCGCGCGAGCGCGTCCGCGACCGCGAGAATCTCCGCTTCGAGCGGACCCGCGTCTTCGGGCGGGTGCGGCGCATCGTCGTCGAGATGGGGCGGCGCCTTCACGACGAGGGCGTGCTCGCGGATCCCGCGGACGTCTTCATGCTGGAACTGGACGAGATCTGCGGATTTGTCGACGGGACGGGCACCGTGCGCGACCTCGCGGCGCTCGTCCGGCTGCGCCGCGCGGCGGACGCGTCCGATCGCGACGGTATCCCGCCGGCGGACCGGTTCGAAACGTCCGGCGCGGTGTGGATCGGCAATCGCTTCGAACAGGTGGCCCCGGCGCGCACCGGCGATCCGGCCGCGATCGAGTCGGGCGGTGGCCCTGCATCCGCCGATGATCTTCGCCACGGCCTCGGCTGCTGTCCGGGTGTCGTGCGCGGGCCGGTCCGCGTGATCCGCGATCCGCGCGGCGTGGCGCTGCATGCCGGCGAGATCCTGGTCGCGGAGCGCACGGATCCAGGGTGGATCCTGCTCTTCCCGGCGGCGTCCGGACTCATCGTCGAGCGCGGCAGCCTGCTCTCGCACTCCGCCATCGTGGCGCGGGAACTCGGACTCCCGGCGGTCGTCTCGGTCCCCGGGGTCACGCAGTGGCTGCGGGACGGCGACATCGTCGAGTTCGACGGCGCCCTGGGATCGGTGCGCCTGATCGATCGGACGTCACCCGCATGACCGGTCCCGCGCCCGCCAGCCCGAACGCGCCGACGGCGACCGGGACGGAGGCCGCCGGGCGCGCCGACTTCAGCCAGGTCCGCTACGCGCAGTGCTGGGAAGATGCAGACGTCCTGCTGGAGGCGCTCGCGGTCCGGCCGGGCGATACGTGCCTCTCGATCGCGTCCGCGGGCGACAACACGCTCTCGCTCCTGGTCCACGATCCCGCGCGCGTGATCGCGGTCGACCTGAGCGCCGCCCAACTGGCCTGCCTGCGGCTGCGCATCGCCGCGTTCCAGGCGCTGGAGCACCATGAACTGCTGGAACTCATCGGGTCGGTCGACAGCGCGCGGCGCCCGGCGCTCTATGCCCGCTGCCGGACGCTCCTGGACGACGAGGCGCGCACCTTCTGGGATGCACGGCCGGACGACGTCGGACGTGGCATCGGCGCGGCGGGGAAGTTCGAGGGCTACTTCCGCCTGTTCCGCCGCCGTGTGCTGCCGCTGGTGCACGGTCGCGCCACGGTCGAATCACTGCTGGCGCCGCGCGATCCCGCCGCGCGGGTGCAGTTCTACGAGCAGACATGGAACACGTGGCGGTGGCGGCTTCTCTTCCGGATCTTCTTCTCCCGCCCTGTCATGGGGCGGCTGGGGCGCGACCCGGCCTTCTTCAGGTACGTCGAAGGGTCGGTGGCCGATCGCATCCTGGCCCGCGCACGGCATGCCCTGGTCGTGCTGGATCCGTCGCGCAATCCATACCTGGCGTGGATTCTCCGGGAGCGGCACGGGACGGCGCTGCCGCACGCGCTGCGCCCGGAGAACTTCGATGCGATCCGCGCCCGCGTCCAGCGGATCGAGGTCCGCCGGTGCCCGGTCGAGGCATGCCTGGACGATCCGTCGATCGGGTGGATCCACCGCTTCAACCTGAGCGACATCTTTGAGTACATGTCTGCAGGCGCCGCCGAGTCGATCCTGCGGCGGGTCGTCGCCGTCAGCCCGGCGGGCGCACGGCTGGCGTACTGGAACATGCTCGTGCCGCGGAGTCGACCGGAGTCGCTGGCGGCGGACCTGGAGCCGCTGGAGTCGATCGCCGAAGCGCTCCACGCGCGTGACATGGCGTTCTTCTACAGCCGGTTCGTGGTGGAGGAGCGCCGTTGAATCCCTGGCTGGCGAGCGCGATCGTGGTCGCGGTCCTGGGCGGGATGCTCGCCGGAGCGGGCTGGTATCGACGGCGCTGCGCGCCGCACCCGGAGGTCCCGCGCAAGATCGTGCACGTCGGGATGGGTCTGGTGGCGATGACGCTGCCCCTGGTCTTCGAACGCGCCCTGCCCGTCATCCTGCTCGCGGGGGGTGCGGCGGTGCTCATGCTCCTGGTCCGCGCGACCGCGATCGGCCGGCGCGTCGGCGCGGGCGTGGTCGAGGTGGAGCGCACGACGCTCGGCGAGGTCTACTTCCCGATCGCGGTGGGACTGCTGGCATGGCTCACGTGGGACCGACCGCTGTTCTACGTCATCCCGATCGCGATTCTCGCCATCGGCGATGCGCTCGCGGCGGCGGCGGGCATGCGGTACGGCCGTCTCCGGTACACCGCGGAGCACGGGTTCAGGACGGTCGAGGGATCGATGACGATGTTCGCCGTCTCCTTCCTCGCCGTGCATGTCCCGATGCTCCTGCTGACGGATGTCGGGCGCGCCGAGAGCCTGCTCATCGCCTGCATCATCGCGCTGCTGGTCACCCTCATGGAGGCGGCGTCGTGGCGCGGGATCGACAATCTCCTCGTGCCGCTGGCGGCGTGCCTGCTGCTGGTCATCTACGAATCCCTCGACGTGCCCGCGCTGCTCCTGCGGCTCGGCGTGGTCACGCTGCTGGTCACCTTCGTGCTGCTGTGGCGGCGGCGCAGCGAGATGGACGACAGTGCGCTCGTGGCTTCGGCGCTGTACGGCTACCTGGCGCTGATGGTCGGGGGCTGGCAATGGCTCCTGGCGCCCCTCGGCGTCTTCGTGCTGCGGCACGTGCTGCTGCGCGGCGGCATGGATCCGGACAGGACGGCAGCCGTCACGGCACGCTGCGCTCCGCACGTGCACGTGCTGCACATGCTGGCGGTGACCTCGACCTCGCTCCTCTGTCTCCTGATGCTCGTGCGCGGGGGGCATGACCTGCCGCTGCTGCCGGCCCACGCGCTTTCGCTGGCGGTGCACTGGGTGTTCCTGTGCATCGTGCGCGGCCCGCGCGCAGGCGCGTCCGGCGATGCAGCGCCGGTGCGACGGTGGCTGGTGACCGGCTGGCTGACCGGCCTGGCCCTGGTCCTCGCGCCGACGGTCATCGTGGCGGGACCGGTGCAGGGTGTCCTGTTCGCGCTCTGCGGCGCAGGTGCCATGATCGCCGCCGGCGCGATCATGGCGGTCGTGGCCAGGCGCATGCCCGCGCCGGGCGGCGCGGACTCCCGCCTGGCGCTGCTCCGCGCGGTGCTGGCGGCGGCGGCCACGGCGTCGGCGGTCGGCGCCTGGGCGCTGGCCGCGACGGGGCCGGGGCGGTAAAGGAGGTGTGGGCCGGCGGCGACGGATGGATGCGCGTGGACGTGTCCCCACCGCCGGCGCACCGCGATGGGCGGGAGAGCGTGGACGGGGGCGGTACACTGCGCGGGGGGCGCGGGCGAAGCGTTCCGCGACCCGGGAAGTGCCTGGCATGAGTGATGCACGGTGGCAGGAGATCCGGGCGATGTTCACGCGGGCGCTCGCCGTGCCGCCCGAGGAGCGCGCCCGGTGGCTCGAGCAGGCGTGCGGGCAGGACACGGCGCTGCGCCGGGAGGTGGAGCTGCTGCTGGACGCGCGGACGGTCGCGCCGGAGCGGCATGACGGCAGCGACGCGGAGGCTGACCAGGGGACCACGATCGCGTCGTCGCTCGCGCCGGTCACCGAGCGCGCGGGTGACGTGATCGGCCCGTACAAACTGCGGGAGCAGATCGGTGAGGGCGGCTTCGGCGTGGTGTACGTGGCGGACCAGGTCCGGCCGGTCACGCGCCGCGTCGCGCTCAAGATCATCAAACTGGGCATGGACACGAAGCAGGTGATCGCCCGCTTCGAGGCCGAGCGGCAGGCGCTCGCGCTCATGGACCATCCCAACATCGCGCGCGTCCTGGACGCGGGCGCCACGGAGACCGGTCGGCCGTACTTCGTGATGGAACTGGTCCGCGGGACGCCCATCACGGAGTACTGCGACGCGGCGACACTGACGCCGCGCGAGCGACTGGAACTCTTCATCCCGGTCTGCAACGCGGTCCAGCACGCGCACCAGAAGGGCGTGATCCACCGCGACCTCAAGCCCGGCAACATCCTGGTCACGCTGCACGACGGCCGGCCGGTGCCCAAGGTGATCGACTTCGGCATCGCCAAGGCCACCAGCGCGCGCCTGACGGACCTGACCATCTATACCGAGCATCGCGCGTTCATCGGGACGCCGGCGTACATGTCCCCGGAACAGGCCGAGATGAGCGGCCTGGACATCGACACGCGCTCGGACATCTACTCGCTGGGCGTCCTGCTCTATGAACTCCTGACCGGGACGACGCCCTTCAGCGCCCGGGAACTCATGCAGGCGGGCTACGGCGAGATCCAGCGGATCATCCGTGAGGTCGACCCGCCGCGGCCCAGCCAGCGCATCACCACGCTCGGCGACGCGCTTGCCACGACCGCGCAGCGCCGGCGCGTCGAGCCTGCACGGCTCAGGCTCCTGCTGCGTGGCGAACTGGACTGGATCGTGATGAAGGCGATGGAAAAGGAGCGGACGCGCCGCTACGAAACCGCGAACGCCCTGGCGCTGGACATCACGCGGTACCTCTCGGGCGATCCGGTGCTGGCCGCGCCACCCAGCCGGACGTACCTCATGCGGAAGATGCTGCGCCGGCATCGTGGTCCGGTCGTGGCCGTCTCGTCGGTGGGCGGCGTCATGGTGATCGGGCTGGTGGGGACCACGATCGGCTTCGCCGAGGCGCGCTCCCGCGCGGCCCGTGAAGCGGATGCGAATGAGCGACTGGCCAGGAGCAACCGCGAACTGGAAGCGGCGATCGCCGAGGCGCGGTACCAGGCGTACATCGCGGCGGTGCTGGCGGCGGATACGGCGCTGGATGCCGGCAGCCTGGTGGCGGCGCAGCGGCACCTGGCGTCGTGCGATCCCGGGGAACGCGGGTGGGAGTGGTCGCATCGCACGTTGCGCGCGAGGGACGCGCTCGGCGAGTTCAATCCTGCGCCGCACGCCGTTCTTGCCGTGCGCCCCCACGCCGACGGCTGCACGGTGGTCACTGCTGACGCGGGTGACCACACCGTCCGGCTCTCTGACGTGGCCGACGGCACGGAGCGACTGGTGCTCCGCGGGCACACGGCGCGGGTCAGAGGCGCGGCGCTGAGCGAAGACGGCCGCACGATCGTGACCAGCGGCGACGACGGCACCGCGCGCCTGTGGGACACCCTGACCGGGGAGGGGCGCGTCCTCCTGCAGATCGATGGCGCGTCGATCACGGCAGTGTCCGTCTCGCGGCACGGCGATCGCGCAGCGGTGGTGGTCGGGCGGGATGGCACTCGTCACGCGCTCCACCTGGTGCACACCGCGCGCGGTCGAGCCCCCGTCACCCTGGTACAGGATGTCCAGGTGCTCACGCAGCCGCACTTCAGTCCGGATGGCGCGCGTCTCCTGGCGGTGACCGAGCGCTGGACGGTCCGCATCTGGTCCACTGATGCGCCGGCGGAGCCGGTGGTCTGCACCGGACACACCGAGCGTCTCTTCGCGGCGGCATTCAGCCCGGACGGGCGCCAGGTCCTGACAGCATCAGGCGACCGGACGGCGCGGCTCTGGGATGCACGGACGGGTGCGGAGATCCGTCGGTTCACCGGCCATGCAGACGAGTTGTGGATGGCGGCGTTCAGCCCGGACGGTCGGCGCGTGGTGACCGCGTCGGATGATCGCACCGCCCGGATCTTCGACACCAGGTCGGGCGAGGAGATCGCTGTCATGCGCGGTCACTCGGCACCGGTGCGCGCGGCCGCGTTCAGTGCGGATGGCGCCACCGTGCTGACCGTGTCCAGCGATCGCACCGCGCGCCTCTGGGATCCGCGGGATGGCACGCTGCGCAGGGTTCTCCGGGGACACAGTGGCGAGGTCATTGCCGGCGGGTTCCTTCCGGGTGACCGGCAGGTGTTCACTCGGGAGGCCAGCGGCGCCATCCGATCCTGGAGCACAGACGCCGGTGCGGCGGTCCCTGACGCGCAGGTCGCGCGCTCCGCGCAGGACGACGGGGCCGGCTGGGTGGCGTTCAGCCCGGACGGCGCGCGGGTCGCTGTACGCACGCGCGAACTGGTCGTGCGCCTGCACGATGCCGACAGCGGTCGCCTGGTGGCCGTGATCGGCCACGGCCGTGCGTGGCAGGCGTGGAGCCCGGACAGTCGGTTCATCGCGACCAGTGAGATCGACAGCGACGAGGTGCGGATCTTCGACGGCGCGACCGGTGCCCTGCGCGTTGCTCTTGCCGGTCATGCGGGCGGTGATCGCTGGATCCGGTTCAACGCGGGCGGAAGCCGCGTCCTGACAACCTCCCCGGCGCACCAGGTGACGCGCCTCTGGGACACGGAGACCGGGACGGTGGTGATGGCGCTGCACGGGACGGAGGTGGATGCGCAGAGTCTTCTGTTCAGTCCGGACGGCGCGCTGCTGGCGGCGCGGTCCGCCGATCATGCGATCCGGACCTGGGAGACCGGGAGCGGACGGGAGGGCGCCAGGTGCACGGGGCACACCGCCGCGGTGGAGCGGCGTGCATTCAACCGGGAGGGCACCCGCCTGCTGACCTCGTCCGCCGACGGCACCGCGCGGCTCTGGGATACATCGAGCGGCGGAGACATGGCCACGCTGGCGTTCGATGCGGCGCCCGAGGTCGCCAAGTTCAGTCCCGATGGGCGTGTCGCGTGTGTCGCCGGCGTCGTCGACCAGGTGGAGACGGTGGTGTTCCTCGATGCAGGCAGCGGCTCGGAGACCTTGCGGGTGACGGTGCCGCGGCCGCAGGAGTACTACGCGTCGATGAATGACGCGGTGCTCTTCCATCCCTCCGGGACGCGGGCACTGGTGCTGACGCGCACGGAGGGCGCGGTGCTGATCGATCCGCGCACCGGGGGGCGGATCGCGGCGTGGCCGATCGCGGGACTCGCGCAGAGCCCCGCAGCGTTCACACCCGACGGCCGATCCCTGCTGCTGCTGCGCGCGTTCGACGCGCCCCGGGTGGTCGATCCGCAGGATGGCCGCACGGTCGCGACGTTCGAGTCGACGCCGCCGCTGCGCGGCTCGGCGATCACCAGCGTCCAGGTATCCGCCGCGGGAGACGCTGTCCTGATCGGGCGATCCGATCACGATGCGCAGGTCTTCGATCCCGCCACCGGCGCGGTGACCGCCGCGCTCGAGGGAACGCGGGGATGGTGGTGGCCGGATGACGTGATCGTCGGGAAGGCACAGTCCCGTTACGGCGCGGACGTCGTCTTCGACCTTGTGACCGGTACCCGCGAACGCCTGCAGCCACCAGGTGAGCCGCGGATCGACTCCTGGACCACAAGCCCGGACGGCACCCGGTGTGTGTTCGTGACGGACCAGCGCATCGTGCTGCTGTCGGGCATCGCCCCGGGGCGGCCGATGATCCGACCGGACGAGTCGCACGTGCTCTGGCGCCGCGCGCGGCGAGGGGCACCTGTGATCGCGCTTGCCTCGTCGGCTCCGCGACTGGCGATGACCGACGGCGAGCGCGCGGCGGTGGTGGTGGGCGACGTCGTCCGCGCCGATGCGGTGGAGCCGCTGCCTCGCATGGACGCCCAGCCTGCGCAGATCGCCCTCAGTCCGGATGGCCGGTTCGTGGCGACCGCGGCGCCAGGCGGTCCCCTGCTGGTGCACGACGCAGAAACGCGCGACCGACTGGCAGCATTGGCGGAGGAAGGCGCCGAGGTGACGGCGCTGGCGTTCACCGGCGCGACCGGGCTGGCCATCGGGCGCAGTGACGGATCGCTGACACTGATCGATGCGCCGACCGGGCGACTGCTGCGCGCTCTGCCGCGGCTGGGCGGTCCGGTCGACGCGCTGCGGCCGATCGGTCCCGGTCGCCTGGCGGCATGGGCAGGCGGTGTCCTGACGCTGCTCGATCCGCGCGACGGGCGCGTGGTCGGCGGGTTCCGCGGGATGCGCGCGCCGCGCGACCTGGCGCAGGTGTCGACGGCCGACGGTGACCGGATGGTGGTGATCGGGGAGGACGGGTCGGTTTCCCTGATCCGCAGCGACGACGGCGACCTGCGCGTCCTCCTGCGCGGTGCGGGCGGCGCCGCGATGGACGTCGCGATCACGCCGCGCGGCGATCGCGTGGCCGTTGCGTCCGCCGATCGCATGATCCGCGTGATCGATGCTGCCCGTGGCGACGTCTTGAGCGCCTTCGGCGCCCACGAGGGCGAGATCCGTGCGATCGCCTTCCTGCCCGACGGCGCGCGCCTGGCGTCGGCGTCCGCAGACGGCTCGGTGCGCCTCTGGCATCCGGCGCGCGGCCGCGCGGTCCTGACCCTGCGTGACCTGCGGGATCCGGTCATCGTCGCGTGCACGGCAGACGGCACCAGCCTGATCGCCGTGGGCCAGACGGGCGCTCTTCGCGTGTGGACGGCGGAGGTCAGTGGCGCCGGGCCGTGAACCGGTGGCACAGCCGTCGCAGCGCGCTCATGGCACCGGCTCGGCGTCGGCGAGGATGTCGGCCACGCCGTCCTCGAGCAACCGGTCGATGGGACGTGCTGTCCGCCACGTCCGACCGTTGACGGTGATCCAGTGGGAACCCAGGAGGTACTGGACACCGAGCGTCTCATCGTCGACGAAGAGCCCCGCGTGGAGATGGTGGCGCGGATGGTCGGCAGGCTCGCCTCCGGGCACGTCCGTGGTCTGGAGCCGGCGGTACTCGCTGCGCTGGTAGACCTGTCTCCGGCCGGGCTCGGGCCGGTGCAGGCCTGAGTTGACCGCCACATGCGCAGGCAGCAGCACGCCCCTGTGCTCGATCCAGTCGAGAATCACCATGTCCCTGCGGGCGCGGAGCACCGGCACCTCGGTCGGGTCGTCCGGCGTTGTCTCCGTGTCGAAGCGGACGCGACGAAGTCTGGGGGCAGGCATGCGTTCCCACGTCACATCCACGGCACGTATGCCAGTGACCAGTCCCCCGAGGTGTACGCGGATCCGTCCGCCCTGCCCGGTCGACTCCGACTCCACGACCGTGCCGCGGGCAAGGGCCTCCGAGAGCGCCCGCTCCAGCAGCAGGAAGCGGGCCCCGACCTCCGGGTGAAGGAGCATGCCGATCAGGCCCCTCTGATCGGCCATGGCCGGCACGACGCTGCGCTGGATGTGGAGTGCAGGCGTCTCCGGCGCAATGCCGGGTGGCGCGTGCCTCCCGAGCCACGGGAACCACGTGTAGTACTTCTCGCCTGTCCACCACCACTGCACTGCGCCTGGCGAATGCGGGTCCGGGATCTGCGCGGCCACACGGACGCCGCCGTGCGCGATGGTGGCCACGAACGTCGGTGCGGAGGGCGCGTCCTCGGCGTCGAGGGTGCCGAGCGCCGGGTGCCATGAGTCGATACCGCCGGTGAACTCCACGAGGACCGGCGGGAGTGCCTGATAGACGACGCGGCAGTCTCCCGACGCCTGCTCCATCGCGCGCACCATCGCGACGGCTTCCGCACGGATCGACTCCGCGGCCGTGATGCGCATGGCGCCATCCGCGGGCGCACACCCGACGTCGTTTGCGACGACGAGGACGAGACAGATTGCCGGGATCAATCCGTACATGGATCGAGACATCAGGAACCCGTTGGCGGGGCCGGTACCATGCCACAGATTGCCTGGTGGCAGCAGTCTTCCGTCGGCTCGAAATCGCCACACACCCACGTGTCGGGGATTCCGTCCCCGTTGGTGTCAATTGCAAAGACCTCGCCGGCGACTTCCACCACTCCGCATCCGGCCTCAAAGTAGATCTGCTCGCAGCCAAATCCCTGTTCAGGGACTCCGCCGACGCATCCAGACCGGTTTCCGAGCGTCGCCGTGCACCTCAGGCAGTTCAGTCCGGAACTACCCCAGAAGAGAACCGCGTCACTGCATCGCTGGAAAGTCCGGCAGACTTGGGCGGTGCTGAAAGAACCCGGCGGAACCGGATTCGGGCAGTCGGCGACTGCCAGCCCGATCCCTCCTGCGAACACGATCGCTGCGAATGACATCACGAGTGAGCTGCGATCATGCCCTCCGTGGCGCGTGGTCGTGGCTGGTCGACGGTTGGGAAGATGAAACATCGGTAGTCTCCAGAGGTCACTGTTGATACCTGTTCGCTGCATGCCCCCCCTCGAGCAGCGGCCGTCCGTGCGCAGATGGCCCGGGGATGCCGCGGGCCATGGCAGCCTGGGCACGTGCGCCGAGATCATCGGGAAGCGAGCCTGCAAGCGACCGGCCCAGGTCGATGGACGTCCGGGCAAGCGTGTTGAGCGCGGCGAGGAACGCGTCGTGCTCGTGCTGGAACGCGGGATGCCGGCTGATCACCGTGCCGGCGCGCCGGCAGTACCGCGCGGCCGCGTCGACGGTGGCCAGGCGGAGTCGCAGGAGCGTCTGGCTGGCGTCTGCCTGGAGCCGGGCCGCGGCGCCCAGGTCGATACGGTCGGCGTCTTCCTGCGCGCGCAGCCAGTCGAAGAACTGCTCGGACCACCACGGTCCCTTCAGATTCTCGCACGCGGCGGCGATCCACTCGCGCCGCCACGCGTCGGCCGGTGTGAGCGCGTCCGCCGTCGGCGCGTCTGGCGCCCATGCATCGAGGAGATCCGCGATCAACGTGACATGCGCGCGGCTCAGGTCATACCGCCACCCCCAGTTCGCCCCCAGGAGTTCGAGCGGCACGTAGAAGGCATCACCGTGCGACTCGGCTGTCCACGGCCCGGCGCCCGTCATCGAGATCTCGACCGGGGGGACCCTGCGTGTGAAGAGTTCACGCGCGCGCGGTGCCATCGCCGCGTCGAAGGCCAGCGCGACCGCGTAGCACTCGCTCCGGAATTCCAGTGCGTCCAGCGGACCGCGCGCCGCCGCGACGGCATCCGCCACCTGGCAGAGCACGCCGGATTCCAGGGAGTGCTCGACCAGGTCACCGATGTCCGGTGGGTCGTACTCCATGGGCATGCGCCCGCCGATCCGCCCGAGCGTCCGAAGGCTGCCGATGAGGAGCCGCCCGATGCATGCGTCGGGTCGCGGCGCATCAAGGTGGGCAAGGACCGTATCCGCCTCGTGCAGGAAGTCGCGCGCCAGCACGGCAGCCGCGTCGCGGAGGCGCCGGCCTTCCTCTCGATCCTCGTCGGCCAGCGCGTCCAGTTGCGCCTTGCGCGGATCCGGCTCGTGTGGTTCCTCGCGCGTGCTGACCGTGCCGAAGAGCAGGGTCATCATGGCATCGGGCGGCTCCAGTCGGGCCTGGAGCGTGAGGATCATGGTGCGCCGCGCCATCGAGGCCTCGCTGTTGCGCTCCGCGTCGATGGCGGTCACCCTGTCCAGGTACCGTCGCATCGCGGCGCGCATCGCGTCGGCCGTCGCGTCATCGACGGATGTGCGGCGAAGGGCGACCTCGAGCGATTCTTCGGTTAACTGCCAGATCCGCACCCGCGTGTCGATCTCCGCGGGCTTCGGCATCTCGATCAACCGGCCTTGCGCATCGATCGTCCCGAGGAAGATCCGGGACGCGCCCGGGTGCGCGGCCTGCACGTCCGCCAACCGGGCGTTGAAGTACGCGTCCAGTTCAGCGGACGTCAGGCGTCTGCCCGCATCATCCTGAGTGGGCTGAGTGGGCTGAGTGGGCTGTGTGGGCGAGGCCCCATCGGTCAGGGCACACACGGCGGCGAGGAGCATCCCGGGAACGAACATGCCGGGAGGATACATCCCCCCCCCCCCCCCCCCCCCCCCCCCCCCCCCCCCCCCCCCCCCCCCCCGGCGCCCCCCCCCC
>JAHBWZ010000020.1 GCA_019636755.1 Phycisphaeraceae bacterium
TGCAACGGACGGGCACTCGCACGCATGCACGGAGGAGTCCGCGGCCCTGACGATGCGCTCGGGCATAGTGCCGTGCACGCCTTCGCTTTCTGGACGCGCGAGCGCAGGGGGGCTGACGCGCCCCCCTGCAACCCCCCCGGCGGATGGATGATCCCGGGCGCGCCTTGGCGCGCAACTCATCGGTCGCGGACGCGCCGCGCCGGACGCGCCGTCGTCGCCAGAGATCCTTGTTGTTCGTGTACGTGATCGCGCCAGCCGCGCTCTGTGAAAGAACCGCCAGAAGAACCGGCAGCGCGAGGAGCCGGTGCATGGCGGTGATGGTGAAGATGGTCATGGTGATCTGGTGCATGGGTGGAGTCTCCAGGAGAACGCCCGCGCCGGGCGCGTGAGCGCCCGGCGCGGGGGAGACGGTGCCATCGGGTCAGGTGAGGTACGCCGGCGATGCGGCACATGCACGGCGGCGGCGCCGCCGCCGGCAGGGCGCCCCTGCGGCGAGCGAGAGCAGCAGCCACACCGCCGCGGGTCCGGGCACCAGCGCCTGGTGCGTGAACATGATGTCGTCGATCGCAAGCACCGCGTCTGACGGGTCCCACAGGACGATCCGGTCGAACGGAATGGTCGAGAGGATCCCGCCGAAGTTAGGGATGAGGCCCCAGAACGGGTACTCGCCGATCATGTCCGTCCCGCTGAAGAGTCGTACATAGACCGTCCCGAAGTAGTTGTCGAACGCGAACGCCGTGATCGGCGTGTCGAAGCGCAGGTCGGCGACGCCGGTGAAGGTTTTCATACCCTGAAGATCGTGGAAGGCCGTGTCGTGCGTGATGAACTCCGTCGGTCCCGCGAAGATGAGCCCGTGCGACTCGTGGTAGTGGTCGTCCAGCCACGTGCCGACCGGGTGCTCGGTGAAGGTGATCACCTCCACGCCTGTCGTCTGGCTCAGCCAGAGGTCCTTCTGGTCCGTGTACGTGATCGCGCCAGCCGCGCTCTGCGAAAGAGCCGCGAGAAGCACCGGCAACGCGAGGAGCCGGTGGATGGTGGTGATGGTGAAGATGGTCCTGTTGATCTGGTGCATGGGTCTCCCTTTCCTCTTGCTTACTGATTGCCGGCCACCAGTTCGAGGCAGGCGAGCAGTGCATTGATGTCCCACCCGAACCGCGTGAAGCAGTCCTGGACATCCTGCGGTGTGCCCTGGCCAGGATTGCAGCACGGACCCCAGTACGAGAGCAGGAACAGCAGGTCAGGAAACTCGACCACGCCGTTGCCGTCCAGGTCGCCCGGGCAGAGTTCCATCCATGGCAGTTCGCATGGTCCCGTCGGTGTGCCGCACGATGCGTCGAAGTAACTGAGCAGGATCAGCAGGTCAGGGAAATCGACCTCGCCGTCCTGATCCAGGTCGGCGGGACAGCTCGTCGGCACCAGCACGAAGGCATGCGGCTGGCTGACCTCGCCGATCGTCCGGATGCCCCAGCCGGTGATCCAGCCGGCGTCGTTGACGTCGTACGCTTCGCGCAGCGTCCAGCCCGGACAGGTGCCGGCGTCGACGATGCCCGGATACACCGGGTGCGTGTCCACCTGGAGCCGGTAACCCTGCCAGCCGTCGAGCGTCTCGTGCTCGACCCAGAGCAGGGGATGCTGTCTCAGCGGATCCCACCCGACGATGCGCCGCCTGGGCGCGCTGTTGATCGACTCGGCGCGGGAGAACCCGGCACAGTCCCCGAGCACGAGATGCAGATTCGTGTAAGCGCCGTTGTCCGCGGGGTCCCACAGCAGCGCGTTGAGGTCGCAGTCCGGCGACGACGGCGGGTCGGGCGGGAGTGTGCCATACCCCACCACCGTCCCGCCGCGATCCACGCCGCGACCGAAGCCGCGCAGATCCTCTGGGACGTCGTCGCCGAAGTCCGCCAGAGCGCCCGCCGAGATCGATGGGGGCGAACCCGCGGCCGCGCTGAATCGGGCCGGCACATCCTCCACCTCGCAGTAATAGGTGATCGTCACGCCACAGTGCCCGACCCTGGGATCGCGATCTCCGCGCCCGGCGAGTTCATACTCGCCCGCCGCAGCGCGATCGATATCGAACGCGAACTCGCTGGGGAACCCCGTGCCGGTCAGTGCGGTCACCGTCGGCGTGGACTGATCCAGGTCAGTCACCAGGTGTCCGGATGAGAAGCAGACGTCCTCCGAAAGGCACTGGCCCAGACGCCCCGCCTCCATGACCATGACGGGGACCGAGCCGTCGTCGACGACCGCGACGCCGCGGCTCCAGCCGCCGCCTTCCTCGCACGCGCCCGAGGACAGTCCATCGATCACCCGCGCGTTGTCCGTCCACCCCATCGAACCGGAGAGGTCGGCGATGTACGCGCGCCCCTGTCCACGAATGATGTATGGCCCCGTGCCCGATCCCGCGCGGCACTGGCCCACGACGAATCCGTTGTCGCTGATGTCCACCGCGCTGGCGTGATCCCCGAAGTCGAACTGCGGGAAGAGATCGACCAGGGCGTGGACGCCGGCCGACAGTCCATGCGCCGGACGCGGAAGCCAGATGTACGGGCGATGCGCCTCATCGATCCGGCGCGTGAACGCCACCTGGCCGTGCGCGTTGATGCCGAAGCGACCGGTGCGTTCAGCCTCCGGTGAGAAGGGAAGGGGAGACATGGGATCGTTCTGTTCATTCAGCGGCCCCAGGTCCACGATGGCGTACCCGGGTCGATCGCACGCCGGTCCGCAGTCCGGCTCATCGGCCCGCGAGAGCGCGAGGACGGGGACCATGGTGGTCAGTCCGGCAGCCAGTAGAATTCGGATCGCGGATCGCGGATCGCGGATCGCGGATCGCGGATCGCGGATCGCGGATCGCGGATCGCGGATCGCGGATCGCGGATCGCGGTGCTGCGCGCCCGTCGGCGCGCCCGGTGGTCAGTCAGGTCCGTCTGTGCTGTCATGGATGAAGACTCCGTGAAACGGTGCCTCGCTGTTCTTCTGCCCGTTCCCGACCGCCGGGATCGGGCGCTCCGCGCGTCGGCCCGATGCCGGGCGCGATCGATGATGCCGCCACCTGCCATCCCGGGCACGACAACCATGCCCGACCCCCGGACCCCCGGACCCCCGGACCCCCGGACCCCCGGACCCCCGGACCCCCGGACCCCGACCTCCGGCCCCGGAACCCTGCATCCGGGATCCGACCGCCGGCGCCGTCGCACGTGACCGACCCGGATCCCGCGGCCGATGGACCCCGCCAGAGACAGATATGCCCATCCGGCGCCGGCTTTGCGCAGAATCTCAGAATTTTTTCCGGGGCCGCCGGGCGCGTCATCGGGCGCCCGGGATCGGGCGGGCGCTGGCGGGCGCTGGGACAGGCACTCGCACGCTGCAGCCGCTGACTCGAGCAGCAAGTGCATGTCCGGCGCATGACGGGGAGATCGAGATGAGGCCCGCACCCCGGCCGCTGCGGCGCCGAAATCTTCCCCGCCCCGCGAGGGGCGGCGGAGGCGTTCGACGTCGTGCGCTTCCGCTCCCCCTCGCGGGGGAGGATTGTTTCTGTCGCTCGCTGTCCACGAGTTCCGCTTCGCTGCACTCGTGGCTACCGACCGTGGCTCCTTCGGAGCCGGAGACGCGCCCATGGTCCCGACGGCGCCACGGTCAGTCGCGCCATCCACTCCGGGGGCCTCTCTCCGAACGCAGATGAATTCACCACGAAGAGCACGAAGGACACGAAGGCGTGCATGAAGCGCCGTCCTCGGCGTGCGCGCATTCGCTGCATACGGAAGAGTTGACAGAGAGGGCACCGAGGGCGCAGAGCAGAGCAGGTCAGATCAGATCGAGTCAAGGTGTGATCGGAAGCGTCATCGAGGTCCATGCCATCCTGCGGCATCAGTACAGGGCTTCGAATGAGCGTGCTCGTGCCGGTCGAGCAGGATCCCGACCGTTCCTGCTCAGGCGACCCCTTCGTGCCCATCGTGTTCTTCGTGGTGACCTGATCCGGCTTCGTGGTGAACCGGTCTGGCTCCAGCGCGAGCATCGGGCGTTGACTGCTCGACCGACGCAACGGCCGCGGCTGGACACGGTCGCCCTGTCCGCCTGCATCGAGAGTATCTTCCACTTCCAGGGAGGCGGTGAACCATGACCAGAACCACCATCGTCCGCTCGATCCTGTCGGTCACGATCGCACTCGTTCCTGTCGGCACGGCCGCGGGCGCCGAAGTCAT